>NZ_SRYR01000001.1 GCF_004794105.1 Clostridium sartagoforme | reverse complement strand
ATTGACCCGTTCACGGGATCGCCGGTAAAAAGTAGCAAATAGGAAAACCACCCGATGAGGGTGGTAGCTGAAACTGTTTTGCGATTGGCAGTTATTCAGAGCACGAGTAGTGCCGCCAGTATCATGCCCTTATAGGGCTTAATCAAGCCACCAGCTAAGCTGGTGGTACATGACTACGATATTATATAAATGAAGAAATAAATATAGAGAATGAAGTGTCACAGTGAAATTTTGTAAATTAATATTGAAAATTCTAATATAAAAAAATAAAATATATTTAAATAATACTTGGTAACAAGTATTATGGTTGAAAAATTCCCCGAAAAATAAAAATAGCACTTAATGTTTTGCATGCATTAGGTGTTATTTTTATTGATGATTTAAAATATTCATTTATAGGTTAATTATAGACAATAATATTATGTTTTATATAAAAAGGGAAATGTTCGAAATTACTATTTTTATAATCATTTATTTTGTTAAGTATAGTTATTCGTCAAAAAATCGTCAAAAATTTGGATTTAAAAATTTTTCATATTAACTTGCTACATCTTTCTAATGTAAATTAAAAAGCCTTACTAGAACTTTGATTCTAGTAAGACCCAAATATAATTTAATCTTAGATTAATAGGGAACTAAGATGTTTATGAGAAAATATTTTTATAAATAATTATATTACAGGAAGGTTAATGATTAACTATATGGTTATATCATCAACATTTACTGGAACAGTAACATTATCATTACCAGCAGTAGAAGATAAAGCATTTTGATTATCGTTGGAAGCCCCAGCAGCAGAACCAGAGGCAGAACCTGCAGCAGCACCAGCGGCTGTAGTTTCAGTTTCGCTTTCAGTGGAAGTAAGCCCATTAGTTACTGTAATATTAATATTGATTGGCTGGCTATTTGTAGTTGTATCTGTGTCTGTAGTTTCTTGGCCTTGAGATTGAAGCTGTAACTGAGCTTGCAATTGCGCTTGAAGCTGAGATTGTAATTGGGCCTGAGCTTGAAGCTGAGCCTGAAGCTGTGCTTGTAGTTGTCTTTGTTCTTGTTCCTGACGTTGTAATTGAGCTTGAAGTTGTTTTTGTATTTGAAATAATAATGCTAAATAATTATTTAGATTATTATTAGTGTTATTACTCTTATTTAAATTATTTATATTTTGGGTATTAAAATCATCATAAATATTATCAAGATAAGAATCATATTTAGAAGTATCATAATTTTTATTCTGTGACATATAGATCCTCCTTTATCTTTAATTTTAAAATATAGATTTAGTGTTCTTGATATAATTTATAATATGTAATTTAATATGTAAGTGATACTAATCTAAATTGAATAATTATTTAAAAGTAACATAAAAATTTAAGTTAAATTAAATGATTAATATATATAATATAGAAATTTATTGCTAAAGATTTATTGACAACATTGTATAGAAGTGGTATTCTAATGAAAACGAAGACCTTTAACTTAATCCAGAGAGATTAATAAGGGAGATTTAGGTATTAATAAATACTACAGGCTTATTATGTCTTCCTTAAGTTTAAGGAAGGCTTTTTTTATGTGACTTATATATTAATTATAACTTATAGACCTTTAAATTTAACACTGAGATGTTAATAAGGAGTGATGAATATGACAAAAAAACATTTAATTGACCCAATGGATTTTTCTAAGGAAGAATTAGAAGAAATATTCAATTTAGCACATCAAATAATAGCAAATCCAAAAGAGTATTCTAATGTGTGTGATGGAAAGATATTAGCAACTCTATTTTATGAACCAAGTACTAGAACAAGATTTAGTTTTGAAGCTGCAATGATGAGACTTGGAGGAAAGATACTAGGTTTTTCTGAACCTAACTCAAGCTCAACTGCAAAGGGAGAAACTTTAGCGGATACTATTACTATGGTATCAATTTATGCTGATATAATTGCAATGAGACATCCTAAAGAAGGTGCTGCAAAACTTGCAAGTATGTATTCAGAGGTTCCTGTAATTAATGCAGGAGATGGTGGTCATCAGCATCCAACTCAAACACTAACTGATCTTTTAACTATCAAATCACTAAAAGAAGGATTAAATAATCATGTTATTGGAATATGTGGAGATTTAAAAAATGGAAGAACTGTTCATTCCTTAATTAAAGCTATGTCAAGATATGAAGGAACTAAGTTTATTCTAATATCTCCAAAAGAGCTTTCAATACCAACATATATAAGAGAAGAAATTTTATTAAAGAATAATGTGGAATTTAGAGAAGTAGAAAAGTTAGAAGATGTAATAGATGAGTTAGATATTCTTTATATGACTAGAATTCAAAAAGAGAGATTCTTTAATGAAGAAGAGTATTTAAGATTAAAGGATAGTTATATATTAGATGTAGAAAAGATGAAATTAGCTAAAGATGATATGATAGTTATGCACCCACTACCAAGAGTTAATGAAATAGATATAGAAGTAGATAAAGATAAGAGAGCATCTTATTTTAAACAAGCTGAGTATGGAATGTATGTGAGAATGGCATTAATTGCAAAGCTTTTGGAGGTGGTTTAGATGTTAGAAATAACTAGTATAAAAAATGGGTTAGTAATAGACCATATAATGGCTGGAATGGGAATAAAGATTTTTAACTATTTAAACTTAGATAAGGTAAATAGTCAAGTTGCTTTAATTATGAATGTAGAGAGTAAAAAGGCATGTAAAAAAGACATCATTAAAATAGAAAATATCATGGATATAGATTATACAATATTAAGCTTATTATCACCACACTTAACTATTAATGAAGTTAAGAATGGAGAGATAGTAAGAAAAATAAATCCTGAACTACCTGAAAGAGTAGTTGATGTTATTAAATGTAACAATGGGAATTGTATTACTACTGAAGAGAAATATGTTTCACATACCTTTAATTTAATTAATGAAGATAAAGGAACATATAAGTGTGATTTTTGCGACCATATAATGAAATTATCAGATTTATAAAAGGTATGAGGTGAAATTATGAATATATTAATAAAAAATGCTAGAGTAGTAGACAGTTCACAAGATTTTAATGGGGATATTTTAATAGAAGATGGAATCATTAAAGAAGTTGGATTAGATTTAAGTAAGGAAGGTATAGAAGTAATAGATGCAAAGGGCCTTACTGTAATGCCAACATTTATAGATACTCATGCTCACTTTAGAGAACCAGGGTTAACATATAAGGAAGATATAGAAACGGGATCTAGAGCTGCTTTAAGGGGAGGATATACTGGAGTTTGCTTAATGGCAAATACTCAGCCAATCTGTTCAAGCAAAGAAGTTTTAGAAAGAGTTAGAAATAGAGAAAAAGAATTAGATTTAGTAGATTTACATCAATGTGTATCTGTTACTAAAGGATTTAACGGAAAAGATCTTAGTCATTTAGATGACTTTGCTTCTGATGAAAGACTTAAGGCAATTTCAGATGATGGAGTTGGTGTTATGGATTCAGAAATAATGTATGAAGCAATGAATAAGGCTAAGGAAAATAACTGGATTATTATGTCTCATGCAGAAGATAGAGGGTTTTCTGATATAGATATGACTATGGCAGAAAATATTATGACTTTAAGAGATACATATTTAGCTAAAGAAACAGGTGCAAGACTTCATATGTGCCATGTAAGCACTAAAGAGGCTATAAGCTATATAAGAGAAGCTAAAGAAGAATATGATAATATTACTTGTGAAGTTACACCACATCATATTTGCTTAACTAAGGAGGTTAACAACTATAGAGTTAATCCACCTATAAGGGAAAGAGAAGATGTAGACGCAATTATAAAAGCAATTAAGGATGGGGTAGTAGATTGTATAGGAACAGATCATGCACCTCATACAAAGGATGATAAAGAAAAAGGATCACCAGGAATGGTTGGACTAGAAACATCCTTCTCAATATGTTATACTTCTTTAGTTAAATCAGGGGCTATAACATTAAATAGATTAAGTGAAATAATGTCTAAGAATACTGCTAAAATCCTTGGAATGAATAAAGGATTAATAAGTCCAGGATTTGATGGGGATTTAGTTATTCTTAACTTAGACAAAAAGATAAAAGTAGATTCTAATGAATTCCATTCAAAGGCTAGGAATACTCCTTTTGAGGGAATGGAGTTTTATGGAGAAGTTAAAATGACCATAAGAAAAGGAAAAGTACTATATAAAAAATAGGAGGACAATATGAAGAGTATTATTGTAGATAAGTTATATAAAAGGGTTGAGGAAAGAGGAGTAGTATGTGTTGGACTAGATACTGCTTTAGAATATATACCAGAACACTTATTTGAAGGAAGAAGTAATGTAGAAGCTATAGTTGAGTTTAATAAGCAAATAATAGATGCAACAAATGATGTAGCAGCATGTTTTAAAGTGCAAATTGCATATTATGAAGCTTTAGGAATAGATGGAATGATAGCTTACAAAGAAACATTATCATACTTAAGAGAAAAGGATGCAATAATAGTAGCTGATATAAAAAGAGGAGATATTGCTGCAACAGCAAAGCAATATGCAAAGGCTCACTTTGAAGGAGATTTTGAAGCTGACTTCATAACATTAAGTCCTTATATGGGAATGGATAGTATTGAACCATATGTACCTTATATGGAAAAGGGAACTAAGGGAGTATTTACATTAGTTAGAACTTCTAATAAAGGTGCAGAAGATATAGAAATGTTAAAAACTGAAGATGGAAGAGATGTTTATAAGGTAGTTGGAGATAAGCTTAAAGCTATTGGAGATTCAATAGTAGGTGATTGTGGATATTCAGCTATAGGTGGAGTAATAGGTTGTACTCATGTAGAAGAAGGAATTGAAATTAGAAAAAGATTTGATAATATGTTCTTCTTAATTCCTGGATATGGTGCACAAGGTGGAAAGGCAACAGATGTTGCTATGTATTTAAATAATGGTAACGGAGGAGTTGTTAATTCTTCTAGAGCTATACTTTTAGCTTATAAGAAGCAAGAAGGAAGAGAAAAAGAATTTGCTCTATGTGCAAGAGAAGAAGCTATTAGAATGAGAGACGAAATAAGAGAAGCTGTAGAAAATATCTAGGGGGATGAGAACCATGGCTTATACTAAATCTAAGGTTTTATTAAATGAGAGAATAGTTGACAATATATATAAGATGGTAGTGGAAGATAATAATGAAGTAAAGCCGGGACAGTTTTATATGTTGAAACTTGAAGGTCAAACTTTACTTCCAAGACCAATAAGTGTATGTGAAAAAAATGAAGGAACAATAACTTTTCTATATGCTGTAGTTGGACAAGGAACAAAGGAATATGCAGTATTAGAAAAAGGCGATTATATTAACTTAACAGGACCTCTTGGAAACGGATTTAAGATAGATGAGAACCTAGGTAGAGTAGCCTTAGTAGCTGGAGGGATAGGAACTGCTCCAATGCTAGAAGTTGCAAAAAAGCTTAGAGAAAATAATAATGCAAGCAAGTTAGATTTATATGCAGGATTTAGAGATGAAGTATATTTAATTGAAGAGATAAAAGAGTATGCAGATGAAGTATATTTAACTACTAATACAGGTAAATATGGTCATAAAGGTTTTGTAACAGATGTGTTAAAGCCTGAAAACTATGATGTTGTATTATGTTGTGGACCTGAAATAATGATGAAAAAAGTTATTGAAATGTGTAAGGAAAAGAATGTTAAAATACAAGTTTCTATGGAAAAACATATGGCTTGCGGTGTAGGGGCCTGTTTAGTTTGTACTTGTAAAACTAAGGATGGACATAAGAGAACATGTAAAGATGGTCCAGTATTTGATGGCTATTATGTAGAACTTTAAAATCAAAGGAGGCATTTAGAATGTTAAAGGTAAATATAAATGGAGTAGAATTTAAAAATCCAGTAATTGCAGCTTCAGGAACCTTTGGTTTTGGAGGAGAGTACAATGACTTTTATGACGTTGGTATACTTGGAGGAATATCATCTAAGGGGTTAACTTTAAATCCTAAGGATGGTAATGAAGGAATAAGAGTATATGAAACGCCATCTGGAATGATGAACTCAGTAGGACTTCAAAATCCAGGAATAGATAAATTTATAAGTGAAGAACTACCAAGAATGAAAACTTTAGGTACTAATATTATAGCTAATGTTGGTGGCGGATGTATGGAAGATTATGAAGAAGCTATTGAAAGACTAGTTGGAACTGATATAGATATGATAGAACTTAATATATCATGTCCTAATGTTAAGTCTGGGGGGATGGCCTTTGGAATTAAATCAAATGTAGCTTATGATGTAGTATCAAAGATTAAGAAAATTGTAGATAAGCCACTTATGGTTAAGCTTTCACCAAATGCAGAAGATATAGTAAGAATGGCAGTAAGCTGTGAAGAAGCAGGGGCGGATTCAATTTCTTTAATTAATACATTAAAAGGCTTTGCTATAGATCCATATAAAAGAAAGCCTATATTTAATAATGGATATGCAGGACTATCAGGTCCAGCTGTAAAACCAATAGCTTTAAGAATGGTACATGAAGTATCAAAGGCAGTTAATATACCTGTAATAGGTTTAGGTGGAATATCTTCTGGAGTAGATGCAATAGAATTTATGATGGCAGGTGCTACAGCTATTCAAATAGGTACTGTTAACTTTGCAAATCCAATGGCAGGTAAAGAAATAATAGAAGAAATGGAAGCATTTTTAAAGAGCCAAGGAATTGAGGACATAAATGAAATTATAGGTTGTATAAAGTGATTCTTATCTTCAGGTGGAGTTTTTCTTAAAAAGTAGAGAATCAAAATCTTGTATTTTGTGTGAATCACTTTCACAGAGTGCAGGATGCCTATTCCATCTGAAGGTTAGAAAAACTAATCCAGGCGCGTAGCAGTGCTTAGCTCCCACTTATAGAAGGTGGGAGTGTTAGCAATTCTAGCTATCGGATAAAATAAAAAAATATAAAGGTATATTTGTAAGGTAAAATATTAAATTAGTAGGAATATAATTTATATTTTAAAGGTAGAAAGTGGATATAGGTAAGTTTTAAATTACTTAATGTAAAGTAATGAAATAAGAAAACTTACATATGTCCATTTTTATTTAAATTATGCTTTATATTATTATGCAAATAGGTTAAAATATAGAGAGAAAATAATAATTCATTGTATTAAAAATCTAAAGGTTTTTATATATGTAAGGAGGATACAATGAGACCTAAGAAGATAAGCATAATTTCAAGTATTATAGTTGTTATTTTGATAGTACTTATAATAGTCTTAGTAAGTAGAATTCTTAATAAAGATAATAAGGAAGTAAAGGTTGCTAAAAACTTTATTGAAGAACTTTACGATGAGGATATTATTAATGTCGAATATGGATTTAAAGCTTCCATTGAAGAAGATGCATTAAATAAAGCTACAAGTAAAAGTTCAAAAATTAAATATTCTGTAATGATTGGTAGTTACGCGGTAGATATAGATAAGGACTATAAAGTTTTAGGCTTTTCAAATAAGAATATTCCAGCTGTAGTTAGTGAGAATCCTCCTAGGATTACATCAGAAGAAGCAGTTTCATTGGCTAAAAGTTATTTAAGTAAATTAACTAAAGATGAGTATTTATTTAAAGAAATTAAAATAGAAGAGGGTTTACAGTCACCAATTTATAATATTAATTTTTATAAATTAAAAGATGGACACCCTTATTATAAACAGGATATAAATATAATTATTAATAATAATACTGGAAAGCTAGAGGGATATATTAATTATCCAATAGGAGACATCAAGTATATAAATGATATTAATATTGACAAGAAGGAAGCTAGAAGTATTTTAGACAGCAATTATAAAACATTAGGATTAGACTATAAAGTACAAAATGATCCTATGCTATTTTATATTTCAGTTTCTGATAATGAAATGGTACTAGCATATCAGTTTAAGTGTAAAGTTACTAATAAAGATAATAAAGAAGAAGATAGTACTACTTTCATTAGAGCAGATAATAAAGAAGTAGTTAACTTTAATTTAGAATTAACAAAATTGAATTAGATATTTTTATAATTTAGAATATGAAGGATAGATAGTTAAATATAATTATCTATTCTTTTTTAATAATGAAACTGTTGTTAAAACAGTCAATAAAAACTTAAAATTTAAAATAAATAATCGTTGATGCAAGTCCAAAGCAATAACATCAACGATTATTATTATTATTATTATTATTATTATTATTATTATTATTATTATTAACTCCTTCAGGAGTTTTTCATTAATTTTTCATTATTTATTCTTAATTTTACATTGTGCGCCAGTACTATCTATTTCCATTCAGTTACTTCATCATTAAGCTCTGGAATTGAAGAAGATTTAAATACAGGATTTTTAATTCCAGCCTTCTTTTGAGTAGTATAATCCTCTAATGCTTTAAAGGCAATTTTACTAAGTAGTACAATAGCTATTAGATTAATTACTGCCATTAATCCCATAAATACATCAGCTAAATTCCATACTATATCCATGCTTACAAGTGAACCAAAGAATACCATTAAAGTGACAGATATTCTGTAAATAGATAAGTATATTTTTTTATTAGTTATAAATTGAATATTTGCTTCACCATAATAATAATTACCAACAATAGAACTAAAAGCAAATAATAATATACATAGTGAAATAAAAGTATTACCCCAAGATCCTACTTGTGAACTAACTGCCAGTTGAGTAAGTTCAATACCTTTAATGCTTCCATCAAGTGGAACACCAGATAATAGAACTATAAATGCAGTACAACTACAGATAATAAGGGTATCTGTAAATACTCCTAGGGTTTGAATAAAACCTTGATTTACAGGGTGAGAAACAGTAGCAGTTGCAGCTGCATTTGGGGCAGAACCCATTCCAGCTTCATTTGAAAATAATCCTCTTTTAATACCTTGCATTAGAGCTGCACCTATAGAACCACCAACAACTTGATTAATACCAAAGGCATTCTCAAATATTAATGAAAGAACACTAGGAATAGCAGAAAAGTTCTTTAATACTATAAACAAAGCAACTAATATATAAGCTATAGCCATAATAGGAACTAAGACGCTTGATACGTCGGCTATTCTTTTAACACCACCAAAGATTATTATTATTGTTAGTATAGTTAAGATAAGACCAATAATTTTAGTATCAAACCCAAAGGAGCTATTTAGTGAAAGAGCAATAGTATTAGATTGAACTGAGTTAAATACAAGTCCGAAGGATATAGTAATTAATATTGCAAAAATTACTCCCATCCACCTTTTTTTAAGACCTTTTTCCATATAATAAGCTGGTCCGCCTATAAAGTTAGAGCCATCTTTTTCTTTATATATCTGAGCTAAAGTAGATTCTATAAAGGCTGAAGCAGAACCAATTAACGCTATAAGCCACATCCAAAATATAGCACCAGGTCCACCTATAGCTATAGCGGTAGCAACACCGGCTAAATTACCAGTACCAACTCTAGAAGCCGTGCTTATACAAAATGCTTGAAAGGAAGAAATAGTATCCTTACTATCTTTAGACTTAGCTCCATCTCCAAGTAGTCTAAACATTTCTTTAATATTTCTAAATTGAACAAATTTAGTTTTAAAGGTAAAATACAGTCCAATGATTATTAACATCGCAATTAATATATAAGTCCATAATACATCATTGAATGTCAAAATTAAGTCATTTAATAATTTCATATAACAATTCCCCTTTTCTTTAGTAAAAAATTATCTAATAGATATAATATAATAATTATAATAAAAATGCAAGAATTGAATAAGAAATATTCATAAAAATGTTAAAAAACAGGTGCTTTTAGGTGCAAATCAATATAAAATGAATAAGTTTAAAGGTTATAATTCAATAGTAAAAATGATAAAAAAATAAGGATGAATATAATCATCCTTATTACTTATAAATATTATTTAATATTATTAACCATTATTTTCAGTGTTATTATCATTTTCATTTCCGTTACCATTTTCGCTATTATTACCACTAGCTCCATCGCCAGGTTCTCCTGGAATATCAACCTCAAGTTCTATAGTTATGGTATCACCTTTTTTAGCTTTATTAGTAGAAATGGATTTAATTGTTCTATTTTTTGAGTCGTTATTTTTAATTGTGACATTTACACCTTTAGATTGAAGAATACTAACTGCATCATCAGCATTACTTCCTACCTTAATACCTAAATCAGATAATTTAAATTCTTCATCATTTACTTGTGGTTTACTATCATCCTTTTCAGTTGGAAGAACATATTGAGCATCTGCTGTGTTTTTATTTGAGCTAGTTTTCTTAATAAAAACTTTTTCTACAATTAAATTTTTAGGTGTATTTTCAGTAGCTAACTTATTATTGTTTTTATTTACTTTAGCTGTAACGTGAACATCACATACACCACTAGGTTCAGTCCCTGAAATAAACATTTCAGAATATGCTCTAGAGCCTCTAGGATCTCTAGCGCAAAGATCTGTAGCTTTCTTACCAGAGTCCATACAAATAGTAGCTGTAGTAATTCCACCAGGATTTCCATCAAATTCTTTATATTCTAAGTTAGCATGTATTGGTGCCATCATAGCTCCCCATAATGAAGCTGCAGATGAACTGTAACTTGCTCCACCCATTGGCTCACGGTTGTCATATCCAATCCACACAGCACCTGAATAATAAGGTGTAAGTCCGGCAAATAGGAAGTCAGTAACAGAGTTAGTAGTTCCTGTTTTCCCAATTACAGGCATATTAGAAAGTTTTGCTAAAGCACCATCAAAGGTCAATGGGCCCTTAAGTAAATCTCTCATAATATAAGCTGTTTGTGGTGAAAATATTTGTTCTTTATTAGGATTAGCTTCTAATAATATTTTACCACTACCATCTATAACTTTAGTATATAATGTAGGTTCAACTCGTACACCATTATTACCAAAGGTACCAAAAGCAGAAGCTAGGATAAATGGATTACCACCATCGTAAGTACCATCTGAGTTTTCACCAGTAAATTCACCAAGGGATAGTACAGATAATGTCTTTGACTCTGGACCATAAATTAATCCTAGTTTTTCTGCATAAGAAAGACCAGTTTCAACACCTAACTTATCTTCAACCATAATAGTAGGTACATTTTTAGATAAAGCAAGGGATTGCCTAGCAGTAATATATCCTGAAGATTTAAAGTCCCAGTTTTGAGGGTTCCATCCAGGATATTTAGCCTTAATTGAATCAGGCAATAAGGCATCATCAAAAACAGTACCTGCTGTAATAGCCTTAGTGTCAATAGCAGGTCCATAAACAGTTATTGGTTTAGTTGTAGAACCTATTGATCTTAGAGCATCATAAGCTCTATTAGTAGATCTGGCTGGTTGATCACCTCTACCACCAACTAATACTTTTACCTGACCAGTTCTATAATCAATAATTGATGCAGCAGCCTGTAACCTTAAAGTTCCTGTATCATCAGTAACTTCTGGGTTTGCGTATATATCAAGTTGTTTAATACTATTTCTATCATCTAATACTGCTTGGGTAGAATCTTGCATAGCTCTATCCATAGTAGTATAAATTTTTAGACCTCCAGTAGAGAATAATCTATCTACTTCTTCATCTGTATATTTATATGTTTCCTTTAAATCTTTTCTAACTTGATCTATTGCAGGATATACAAACCATTCATAGTTTATCTTGTAAGTAATAACAGTTTGAGAAAATGCAAAGCTATTTGCATCAGTAAAAGCATAAGCTTCATCATATTCTTCTTGACTTATCTTACCTAGTTCCTTCATTTTCATAAGAACAGTTTTAGTTCTATCTAAGTAAATTGTAGGATCTTCTACATTATCAGGATAATATGGACTATAAGTTGTAGGGGCTTGAGTTAAACCAGCTAAAAAAGCTGACTCAGCTAAATTTAAGTCCTTTGCACTTTTATCAAAGTAATATTTAGAAGCAGCCTCAACACCATAAACCCTTCCTCCAAGAGGAATAGTATTTAAGTAGGCTTCTAATATCTGATCCTTACTTAATTTTTTCTCAAGACTTAATGAAAGATAGATTTCTCTAACCTTTCTTTCTATTTTTACATCATTAGTAAGTAATGTGTTCTTAATTAATTGTTGTGTTAAAGTGGAACCACCTTGGATATTTCCTTTGCCTGTTACATAGGTTATTGCTGAGCTTAAGGCAGATCCTATAGTTCTTTTAAAATCTACACCACTATGCTTATAAAAACGTTCATCTTCAATTGAAACATAAGCATCTTTTAAGTATGGTGACATTTCATCTAGTGTTATTTTATATCTTTCTTCTTCTGTAGGTAAATTGTCTATATAGTTTCCTTCGCTATCAAATAGCATTGAAGGCTCGTTTAAATTTAATACCGCATTAACATCTAATGGGTCAGTGCTTTTAATAATTGCAAATATATAGCCAAGTCCCACAACAAAGCATAAAAGACCAGCAATTAGTATTCCAAGAAATGTTCCTTTCAATATTTTTTTATATTTCGGTTGATTTTTATCTTTTTTATTCTTTTTATTTCTTTTGCTATTGTTTGCTTTCTTTTTAACATTAGCTTGGCTTTTTTCTGATCTTGAAGTTTCTTTATTAGCCATTTGTTCCTCCCTCATAATCAATAATTATTTAATGGTTTGAAATAAATAATATAGTTTATTATAGCATATTTATATAAAGAGTAAAATAATAACTCTAGAAGGTGCCTATGAACTATTATACAAAAAAACCTAAAATGCGATTTGAAATTAAACACCCTAAGACTATATTGGCTATTATTGCCATATTTATTTTATTTAATTCCATAATATACCTATTTAATAAAAATATTTTACCAGCGGTATTATCTATAGGGGAAGAGAGGATGAAAAGAGAGGCTACAGAAATAATTAATGAAACAGCATTAGATATTTATTCAAAGGATTTTAATTATGAAGAAGTTATAATTACAGATAAAGATAATGAAGGAAATATTACAATGCTAAGAGCTGATACTGTAAAACTAAATTACTTATCTTCAAAATTAGTATTAGAAGCTAATAGAAGAATAGGTGAGCTTGAAGAAATTGGGTTAGAGGTACCTTTAGGATATATGACTAAGAACTTAGTTTTTTATAATTTAGGGCCAGATATAGGTGTGAAAATGACCCAAGTTGGGAATATATCTAGTAGTTATGAATCTATTTTTGAAAGTGCTGGTATAAATCAGACAAGACATAAGATATATTTAAATGTAAATATGAAGATGAAAGTTATAGTTCCATTTAAAAGTGAAGAAGTAGAAGTAGTAACTCAAATTCCAATATCAGAAACAATAATTGTAGGTAAAACACCGTCAACGGCAATAGACTTAAATAAAAACTAAAAAATGTGCTACCGCACAATGAAAAATTAAGAATGAATAATGAAAAATTAATGAAAAAACTCCTGTGGGAGTTTTGGTAATTAGAAGAAATTAAATTTTGTAATTTGGAACAAATTACTTCCTTAATTGCTAATTGTTAAATGTTAATTGTTAACTGAAAAAAAGCTGCTAAATGCAGCTTTTTATTTACTTTCCCAGTTAAATACGTACGGTACATTTCTGTAGTAACTTTCATAATCAAGACCATATCCAACTACAAATAAGTCTTCAATTTCAAAACAGCAGTAATCTGGTTTTAAATCTACTTTTCTTCTAGATGGCTTATCTAAAAGAGTACAAGTCTTAACAGATTTAGCACCACGACTTTTAACATAGTTAATTACAAATTCCATAGTATATCCAGTATCTATTATATCATCAACTATAAGTACATCAAAACCTTCAATATTATCAGGGATATCATTAACAACTTTAACTTCTCCAGTACTTTCTTCACCGTGACCATAGCTTGAAGTTGTCATAAATCCAACTTTAGCTTTTAAATCTATAGCTCTAAAGATATCGGCTCCGAATATAAAGCTTCCTCTTAATAAAGGAAGTACATAAAGGTTTTTATCCTTATAATCTTCTGCTATTACCTTTCCAAGTTCATCAATTCTATTTTTTATTTCACTTTCAGTAAAAAGTATGTTTCTTTTTTTGTCATCCATTAGATTAATCCTCCTAAAAATATGATGGAAAAAGCTTATATATTTATGTCTAATTAAATTTATTATAAATTTAATATTACATATTTTCATTATATTTGCAACTTTATTTTAGGCATTAAGTCATATTAAAGTAGTAAAGTTATATTTAAAATAACAAATATGTATTTACTATGTAATTATTTTGTAACTTTTTAAAAATAAATGTAAGTATAATTTTATTATAAATTAATATGAGGTGTTTATATATGAAGAGATTGATGCTAATTTTATTAAGTATAATATTAATTTTTATAAGTATAAGAGGAGTTTTTTTTAGTTCTATCATGATTAATGATAATAAAACAATTAATAAAGCTGTAGAAGTTTTAAATAATAATAATGATATTGAAACTGTTAAAAATAGTATTAAACTAGAAAAAGAAAAATCTAAAGATAAAGAAAAAATACAAGTTTCTGAAGAAATTAGTTTTTATCAGTTATATAAGAATACTGTATTTTTAGGTGATTCAATAACAGAAGGATTAATAGATTATGAATTAGTTAATGAGTATAATGTTATAGCTGAAAAAGGAGATAATGTCAAAGATGCAATTAGTAAAATAGATAAGATTAAGCAAATAAATCCTGAAATTGTAGTTCTTTTTTATGGCATGAATGATGTAATTGAATTTGATGGTTTAAATGAAAATTTAACAGAAGATAAGTTTAGAGAAACATATATAAGTTTAATTAATAGCATAAGAAGTGAATTACCGAAAGTAAAAATATATGCAATTTCACCTACAGATGTAATGAGTAATGCCATAAATACTAACTATAGATTAACTAATGAAAATATATATAAATTTAGAAATATTATCAAAGAGGTTTGCGCTGAAACAAATGCAACATATGTTGATGTAAATTCTAAAATTAGTAACAGAATAGATTTATATGAGGGAGATGGGATTCATTTTAAATATGAGTTTTATAATATTTGGCTAGAGACGTTAAAGGAAAGCATTTTGATAGGAGAGTAAAAGGATGATTAGAGGGAAATATTCAAGGATTTATATTATTGAGATATTATTTGTAGTATTAATTTTTATTTTAGCTTATCCATTTTTAAAAGAAAAGGAATTGAATATAGATGCTCTAAGTGAGGATATTAATAAGATTATAACTGAAGATTATAAAAAAGGTACAATAGATGATTTAAGGAAAATATATGGTGTTTCTATAAATGATATAAATAACTATATATTTTATAAATCTGATAATAACATGAATCCAAAAGAAATTTTAGTTTTAAATTTTAAAGATGAGGATTTATTAAAAGCTAATAAAGAAAATATAAGTAAAGTCATAGATAATAAAAAAAGTAGTTTTAAAGATTATAATGCTGATGCATATTCACTTTTAGAAAGTAGTATTTTTAAGATTAAAGGTACAAATTTAATATATATAGTTAATGAAGATAATAAAAATATTGAAAAGATAATTAATAAACACTTTAGATAAAGTAAAAAATGAGGTAATAAATATGGTTTTTAGTAGTTTAGCTTTTATTTTTGTATTCTTACCTATAGTATTATTAGTTTATTATATTTCACCTTATAAATATAAAAATATAATATTATTAATTTTTAGTATTATATTTTATACATTAGGTGAACCAAGATATATATTTTTAATAATACTTAGTATGATAGTAAATTATATTTTATCAATATTAATTTATAAAAATAGATACAATATCGAAAAGAAGAGGTTAATTCTTTTTACAATTACATTGATTAACATAGCTATACTGGTATTTTTTAAATATTATTCTTTTATTATAGAAAATATAAATATAGTTTTTAATGTTAATTTAAATGTAAGAGAAATTTCTTTACCATTAGGAATATCATTTTATACTTTTCAATTAATATCTTATATAGTAGATGTTTATAAAGGCAAAGTAATTCCTCAAAGTAATATAATAAAGTTTTCTTTATATGTGCTAATGTTCCCACAACTTGTAGCAGGGCCTATTGTAAAGTACTCTGATATAGAAAAAGAAATAGAATATAGAAAAGTAACCATATATAAATTTGGACAAGGTGTTGAAAGGTTTATTATTGGATTAGCCAAAAAAGTTTTAATAGCTAATAATTTAGGAGCTATTTGGATGGAAGTAAAGAGCGTTAATATTGATAATTTATCATTATTAGCAGCTTGGATAGGTATAGTAGCATTTACATTGCAGATATATTTTGATTTTAGTGGATATTCAGATATGGCAATTGGACTTGGGAAAATGTTTGGGTTTGATTTCTTAGAAAACTTTAATTATCCATATATGTCAAAAAGCATAACAGAGTTTTGGAGAAGATGGCATATTTCACTTGGTAGTTGGTTCAAGGAGTATTTATATATTCCTTTAGGTGGGAATAGAAGAGGAAATTTAATTCAATTAAGAAATATTATTATTGTATGGCTAACAACTGGATTATGGCATGGCGCAAGCTGGAACTTTATTGTTTGGGGACTTTATTTTGGCTTCATACTATATTTTGAAAAGTTCTTTTTAAAAAAGCTATTACATAAGTTACCTAAGTATATATGTCACTTATATACAATGATAATTGTTACAATAGGATGGGTATTCTTTGACGCTAATAATTTAAGCTCAGCAATTGAATATATAAAGGTAATGTTTGGATTTGGACATGTTACTGTTGACAAATTAGGGGCATATTTAATTAGTACTAATATAATATTAATTATACTATCCATAGTGTTAGCAACGGATATTCTTAAAAAGTCTATTGAAAATATTATGAAGTTCTTTAAAACGAAGGATTTAGTACTAATAGTATTTATAGAGTTTATTATATTTATTGTAAGTATAGCTTATTTAGTATCAGAAACATACAATCCATTTTTATACTTTAGATTTTAGAAATAGGTGAATACATATGAAAAGTTATAAAATGAAAAATAATAAATTTGTTAAGAGAAATATTAAGAAATTTAATGAAAGTTATTTCTTGTTATTATCATTTATCTTTATATTGGCATTAATATTTTTTGTAATAGCAAATTTTATAAGCTTAGATAAAAATTTTTCTGAGGTTGAAAATAGAAATTTACAAAGTAGACCTAGAATCCTATCAGAAAATTATACAGAAAACTTAAATAGTTATGTTGCAGATCAATTCTTTAAGAGAACAAATTTTATATCATTTAAATCAAGAATTGAATTGATGATAGGGAAAAATAAAATAAACAATGTTTATATAGGTGAAGATAATCAGTTATTTGAAGATTTTAAAATAACATCAAATGAGGATTTATTTAATAAAGTAAATGTTATTAATGAATTTAAGAAATTAAATACAGATTTAAATATTAATTTTATGTTAGTACCAACTGCTACAAGTATTCTAAATGATAAATTGCCAAAGTATTCTCCAGTTGATGATGAGATAGAATATATCAAAAAAGTAGAAAGAAATTTATCAGAAGATATCAACTTTATTACAGTACATGATAAATTAGAACAATACAAAGATGAATATATTTATTTTAAAACTGATCATCATTGGACATCTGAAGGGGCATATTTAGGATACAAGGCTTTTTGTGAAGCCACAGGAATAGAAGCTACTAATAAAGAAGAGTTCAAAAGCATAATAGCATCCAATGACTTTTATGGCAGTCTATCTTCCAAGATAGGACTCTATGGGTTAGGTAAAGATAAACTGAAAATATATATTCCTAATAACAAGAATATATTAGTTAATTATGTTACTGAACAAAAAAAGGAACCAAGTTTATTCAATAGTGAAAAACTTTATAACAAAGATAAATATCAGGTTTTTCTTGATGGAAATCACCCACTTATAGAAATTGAATCAGACAAAAATACTGATAAGAAGATATTGATAATAAAAGATTCATATGCAAATAATTTTATCCCTTTTTTAACAGAAAATTATGGGAATATTTCTCTTATAGATTTAAGGTATTATAAAGATTCTGTTTCAGAGTATTTAATTAATAATGATATAAAAGAAGTACTTTTTCTATATAATGTTAATACTTTTAATGAAGATGACTCAATTTTTAATTTAGTAGCTTAGAGGATAAATACTTGACAATAACTTATAATATAAACATAATTAATACAAAGTATAGAGTGCCAATGCATAATTAATGTTTTGTGTGATGGACTTAATATATTATAAAGTAGGGTGATATAAATGATATTTGGTAATACTGAAGGAGTAAAGAAGACCTTTTTAGATGAGCTTGAAGGCTTATATAGAGCAAGGGTATTAAAAGATGAGGTTTGTAGTGAAGAGATAATTCAGACTATATCAAGAATTTCTTCTAATATAGAAAGAGAAGTTAGTCTTGCTGTAGATAGAAGAGGAAAAGTTGTATCAATTACAATAGGAGACTCAACATCTGTAGAAATAGGAATGATTGATATTAGAGAAAGAAGACTATCAGGAGTTAGGGTGATTCATACTCATCCAAATGGATATTCTAATTTATCAGCTTTAGATTTATCAGCTTTATTAAAGCTTAAGTTAGATGCTATTGTAGCTATTGGAGTATATGATGGTAAAATAACTGATTATTCTCTTGGAATGATAACAATTACTAATGATTTATTAGATTATGAAGAAAAGTTAAATTTATCTTTAAATGAATTACTTTCTATAAATATTTTAGATAAGATTCAACATATTGAAGGTTTAATAAAGGAAAGAGAAATAACAGAAGATAATGCAGAAAAGGCTATTTTAGTTGGATCTGATACTAAAGAAAGTTTAGAAGAATTAAAGGAATTAACAAAGGCTTGTGATATTCCAGTATTAGATATGGTATATCAAAGTAGAAGTAAAGTAGATCCAGCCTTTTATATAGGGAAAGGTAAGGTTTTTGAAATAGCATCATTAAGACAAAGTAAACATGCTAACTTAATAATATTTGATGATGAACTTTCAGGCTCTCAAGTTAGGAATTTAGAAGCTGCCTTAGGAGCAAAGGTTATAGATAGAACTACATTAATACTAGAGATATTTGCAAGAAGAGCTAGAAGTAAAGAAGCTAAGATTCAAGTAGAATTAGCACAGCTTAAATATAGAATGAGTAGATTACAAGGTTTAGGTACTATGCTTTCAAGAACAGGTGGAGGAATAGGTACTAAGGGACCGGGAGAAAAGAAGTTAGAAACTGATAGAAGACATATTAAAGAAACTATTTATGATTTAAATGATGAATTAAAGAAAATTAAGAAGACTAGAGAAGTTCAAAGAGAAAAGAGAAATAAAGAAAGTATTCCTAAGGTTTCTTTAGTTGGATATACTAATGCAGGTAAATCAACTCTTAGAAATAAACTATGTGATATTGCAGCTCAAAAAGAAGTTCAAGGAAAAGAGAAGGTTTTTGAAGCTGATATGTTATTTGCTACATTAGATATTACTACTAGATCAATTATCTTAAAAAACAAGGGAGTTGTAACTATAACAGATACAGTAGGATTTGTTAGAAAGTTGCCTCATGATTTAGTTGAAGCTTTTAAGTCTACATTAGAAGAAGTGATTTATTCAGATCTTTTATGCCATGTTGTAGATGCATCTTCAGATAATGCATTAGAGCAAGTTGAAGCTGTAGAAGAAGTTCTTGAAGAATTAGGAGCTAAAGATAAGGATACTATATTAGTTTTAAATAAAATAGATAGGGCTTCAGAAGAAAACTTAGATTCTATAAGAGAAGCTACTAAAGAATATGAAACTATAGAAATATCTGCAAAGGAAGGTATTAACCTAGATGGTTTATTATCTTTAATTGAAGAAAAACTTCCTTATAAAATGAAGAAATGTGAATATTTAATTCCTTATGATAGAAGTGATATAAATTCATATCTTCATAGAAATGGAAGAGTTTTAGAAGAGGAATATAGAGATAATGGTAGTTTTATGGTAGTAGAAGTTGATGATGAAAGCTACAATAAGTCAAAAGACTTTGTAATAAATATACTACAATAGGTCATAAATTAAATAATGCTGCAATGAAGGTTAGACTTTATTGCAGTTTTTTTATATAATAAACTGTAATAATATAGGTTTCAGTATATAATTTTTATCTTTAGTAATTGTGCAATTTTAAATAGGACTAACTTAATAAAATGTAAAAATATTATTGAAATTTATATACAATTATTATAAGGGTGGGATGAGTAATGGCAAAATCAGTAGCAGAATATCAAAACTCATATTTAGAAATAACTGAAATTTTAAAAAAGAATCCTAATGTTATTTCAATATTTGTTTTTGGTAGTATGGTTTCAGGTGATTTATGGGAAGGCTCAAATATAGATTTATTTGTAATATATAAAGATGGATTTAATAAGATAAGAGATATTTATTCAGAAGTATTAGATATACCAGTACATATTAAATTTCTTAGCAAGGATAGTTTTAAAAATTATCTAAAATCTGCAGGGAAAAGGGATTTAATTAAAAATTATTTAATGTCTTCTAAACTAATATACTCAATAGATAATGAAATAAATGAGTTAAATCAACAAGTACTGTATATGATAGATAAAGATAAGGGAAGATGGAATTTAACATACCTAGGAAACTTTTATAAGGAAGCCCAAATATGTAAAAAGTATTTAAGTAAGGGGAGCAGGTATACAGCTCATGAATTATTAATTAGAGCTCTGAATAATTTTTCAATGCTTTATTTAAGTATAAATGGATATACAGTTACTAAAGATTCCTTAAATATGGCTTGTAATTTAAATGATGAATTGAATATTAGGGTTCAAAATCTTTTATATAAAGAAGTTACTGAAGATAGTATAAAGGCCTTATTAAATTATATGGAAGATTATTTAGAATTTAATATAATTAAGGCTGCTAAAGAAATGATTGATTTTATTAAAAAGGAAAATAAGTACCTTAGTGCTTTTGAAATCGATAATAATAGTTATTTTGAAAACTTTAAGATTAAAACAGAGGAGATTTTAAAGGTTTTGCATAATAATAATATTTTAGTTAAAGAAAAAAGAGAATTTAGAGATGAAAAAGGTATTTTATTATCTATGGAAAATGTTTATAGATATAAAAATTAAACTATATATGCTTTCAATTGAGGTAGTTTACTTTAAAACATTTTTACTTAAAATAACATAAGTACTAAAAATGTAGATTACTTATTGAAACATATATATTTTGGGGGAAATTATGAAAGAACTTTATAATATAGTCTTTGAAGAGGAAATTCCTAAATATATTCAAATAGCTAATTATATAAAAAAACTAATAGATGGTAAAAAGATAAAAGATGGTGAAAAACTTCCTACAATAAGAGCTTTAACAGATATGTTAGAAGTAAATAAGGTTACAATAGTAAATGCTTATAAAAAACTAAAGTCTGATGGGTATGCCTATCAAAAGGTAGGCTCAGGTACTTATGCTAAGAAGAGAGAAGTTATCTCATTGTTTAATAGAGAATATTCAAAAATAATTAAAAGCTTGACTTTAGAAAGATTAGAAGAAGTTATTGATTTTACAGGAGAGACTAACTCTGAAGTTTATTTTCCAGTAGCAGAATTTAAGGATGTTTTAAATGAAGTTTTAGATAGAGATGGAGCAAATGCTTTAATAGCAAAGGAAGCCTTAGGTTATGAAAATTTAAGAGAGACCATTAATAAATCTTTTTGGGATGAAGAATTAGATATAAAGAATCTACTTATTGTCTCTGGAGCTCAGCAAGGTATAGATATAGCATCGAAAGCAATAGTAAATATAAATGATAATGTAATAGTGGAAAAGCCTACATATGGTGGAGCTATTTCTGTATTTAAATGGAGAAGAGCTAATATTTTTGAAGTAGCCTTAGAGGAAGATGGTATAGACTTAATAGCCTTTGAAGAAATTCTAAAAAAGAATAAAATTAGTTGTTTCTTTACTATGAGCTATTTTCATAATCCAACAGGAATTAGTTATAGTAAAGAAAAGAAACTTAAGATACTAGAACTAGCAAAAAAATATGATTTTTATATTATAGAAGATGATTATTTATCAGAGCTTATTTATGACAATAATATTATACATGAACCTTTTAAAAAGTTAGATAAATACGATAGAGTAATATATATAAAAAGTTTTTCTAAAATATTTTTACCAGGGATTAGACTTGGTTATATGGTTACACCAACATCTTTTAATGAAATTATTCAAAGGTCTAAGATTAATACAGATATTACAACTTCAAGTTTAATGCAAAGAGCCCTTGAATTATATATTAGCAAGGGGTATTGGAAAGAAAATATAGACTTTCAAAGAGAAGAATATATTAAAAAGTATAAATTAATGAAAAGTTTAATTGAAAATGAATTAAATGATTATATTAGATATATTGATCCAAAGGGAGGTTTATATTTTTATTTAGAAATTAAAAATAAGAATATTACCTCTAAAGAATTATTTTATAAGTTAAAGAAAAGAGGAGTATATATAACTCCAGGATCTATTTTCTTTAAGGATTCAGTTGATGGAGATTATTATTTTAGAATTAGTTTTTCACAAACTAGTGAGGAAAAAATTATTAAAGGATTTAAAGTTATCAGGGAGGAACTGTCTTGAGTTATACTACAGTAAGAAATTATGGTGAAGATAGATTTATAGAAAAAAAATCTGAATTTATAGGTTATGCTAAAAGATGTGAAAATGAAGAAGAAGCTAAGGCTTTTATTAATGAAATAAAAGCTATGCATAAACAAGCTACTCATAATTGCTATGCATATGTAATAGGTGAAAATATGGGTATCCAAAGGTATAGTGATGATGGAGAGCCACAAGGAACAGCAGGTATTCCTATATTAGAAGTTATGAAGAAAAGCAATGTAACTGATTGTGCAATAGTAGTAACTAGATATTATGGAGGAATACTACTAGGGGCAGGTGGATTAACTAGAGCATATACTAAAGGAGCCTCAATTGCCATTAAAGCAGCAAAGATAGTTGAGAAGGTTAAGGGACAAAAGTTACTTTTTACTATGGAATATGATATGCTTGGTAAAATTCAATATATATTTAATGAGAAAAACTGGCATATTGAAGATATAGAATATACTGATAAAGTAGTGCTAAGTACTATATCAGAAGTTTCTATTGTAGAAGAGATAGAAAAAGAAATAATAGAAGCTTCTAGTGGTAAGATTATAATTAGTAAAGAAGATCAGGATATTTACTTCAAAGAAGAAAACAGGCTTTATAAGGTTATATAAAGTGGAGGTGATATAATGAGTAAGAGTAGTACATTGTATATAACTGTAATGGAAGTAATAAAGGAAAAAATTATAAATGGAACCTATAAAGTTGGAGACTTTATTCCAACAGAAATTGAACTAGAAAAGGAATTTGGAGTAAGTAAGATAACGGTAAGAAAAGCTATTGAATTACTAGAAGGTGAAGGATATGTTATTAAAAGAAGTGGAAAAGGAACCACAGTTATTAGTAATAGCATCTTTAATAAGCTATCTAAGGGAGATTCCTTCTCGAATATTTTAAATCAAGAAGGTTATAGCTTAAGAAAGGAAAAAACAACCTTTAGTAAAATCGATTTACTTCCACAAGATGAACTTTTTAAGTATTTCGGTGATAAATGCTTTAAGATAAGAAGGATATATTATTTAGATGGTAAACCATATATTTACTTTACTCATTTCTTACCAGAAGGACTATCTTTAGATAAAATAGAAGATGAAAATAATTTTTCTATATATATGCAGTTATATAGAAGTGGATTTAATATAAATAATTTTCATGATGAGTTTTATATAGACTATCCAAGTATTGATATTTTAAATGAGTTAGAACTAGAAGAAGGACCAACTTTAGGAAGAAGAAGATTGACCTATGATGCTGATAATAAGGTTATAGAAGTGTCATTGGCTCAATATAATACTAGAATTCATAAATATGTTATAAATTATACGGTTTAAAAAAGTGCCGTAACTTTTAATTTTTAAATGGGCTGTCTTTGAGACGGCCCATTTTTATTTTGCTTTTTTGCTAGTAAAAAATTTGAAATAATTAGAAAAATAAACATTATAATGTTTACAATAAAACATTATAATGTTACAATGAAATTGTAAAAAGGAATTCCTTAAATTAATAAATGGGGTGTAAAGAGGAAATGGAAAAATTCATGAGTTGGATCGAGGTCAAGTTAATGCCGGTTGCTTTTAAAATGAGCAATCAAAGACATATGAGAGCCATAAGGCAGGGGATAGTGGCTACATTACCTTTAACAATTGTTGGATCATTCTTTGTTATCTTATTAAACCTACCTATAACTGGTTATGCTGAATTTATAGAACCTTATAAGGCGATAGTAGATGTGCCTTTTAGATTTACCGTTGGGATTTTAGCTTTATATGCAACATACGGTATGGGTGCAGCCTTAGCTAAAAGTTATGATTTAGATGAAGTAGGTGGGGGATTACTTGCAACAGTAGGATTTCTTATTTCAACAGTGGTACCTGTACAAGTTACTGAATCTGTAGAAGGAGTTATAGCAAGTGGTAGGTACTTAAATATTGCAAGCTTAAGCTCTAGCTCACTTTTTGGTGCTATAGTTGCATCAATTATTTCAATAGAAATATATAGGATAATGAAAGAGAAAAAGATTACTATTAAAATGCCTGAAGGAGTACCACCAGAAGTATCGAATTCATTTGCAGCATTATTGCCTGCATTAGTTATTATACTTTTATTTTGGGTTTTAAGACATTTCTTAAACTTCGATATAAGTGCTCTTTTATCAAAACTACTTATGCCTTTAAAAGATGTACTAGCTGGGAATAGTTTAATTGGTGGATTGATTACAGTATTCCTAATAACATTTTTCTGGGCTCTTGGTATTCATGGACCAGCTATTATGGGTCCAGTAATAAGGCCAATATGGGATGTATCTATTGCAGAAAATATGACTGAGTTTACAAATGGAGTAGCTGCATCAAACTTGCCTAATATATTTACTGAACAGTTTTTACAATGGTTTGTATGGATTGGAGGAGCTGGTACTACACTAGCACTAGTTTTTTTATTCTTAACATCAAAGTCAAAATATTTAAAGAGTTTAGGAAGATTATCATTATTGCCAGGGTTATTTAATATAAATGAGCCAATTATATTTGGAGCTCCAATAGTAATGAATCCTGTACTAGCAATTCCATTTATTTTAGCACCATTAGTATTAACTACCTTATCATACTTCCTAACTATAACGGGAGTAATTCCACTTATGATGGCAAGATTACCATTTACTATGCCTTCTCCAGTTGCAGCAGTTATGAGTACAAATTGGAATCTGATGGCAGGAGTATTAGTTGTTATAAACTTTATAATCGCACTATTAATATATTATCCATTCTTTAAAATGTTTGAAAAACAACAATTATCTAAAGAGTTATTACATGAAGTAGAAGAAATTAAATAAAGGAGGGAGGTGCTGTCGCAAAATGGGAAATTAAGAATGCATAATGAAAAAATAATGAAAAACTCCCGAAGGAGTTTTAAAAAGAAATTAATTTTAGTAATTCTGTAAGAATTACATCAATAATTTTTTTAAATTCTTAATTTAGGCTGTTTGTGCGACAGCACTAGTAAATATGGTTAGATCAATTACCTTTGTATTTATGATAATTACTTTTTTTGTAACCAATATATTATTAGAAAGAAAGTTTAAAAAGAATCCACCTAAGATTAAGCTAGGGAAAGTTATTGCTTATAGCTTTTTATATACATTTGTTTTATTAACTATAGCAGTGTTATTTGAATTTGGATTTTACTTATTAATTTATGGAAGTATTATAGAAGGTTGTTTTATTATAGTCTATTTTAGACATAGACCAAAGACAGTATTGGAGGATTAAGATGGAAAGAAGATTAGGAATATCAATATATCCAGAGCATTCTATTATGGAAGAGGATAAGAAGTATATTGATTTAGCAAAAAAATATGGTTTTAAGAGAATATTTATGTGTTTACTTTCAGCTAATGAATCAATTGAAGAGGTGAAAAGAACATTTAAGGAAATTATTAGTTATGCAAATGATAGAGGATTTGAAGTTATTTTAGATATAGCACCTAATATTTTTGATAAATATTCTATATCTTATGATGATTTAAGCTTTTTTAATGATTTAGGCGCTTTTGGTATTAGGTTAGATGTAGGTTTTGATGGTTCTAAGGAAGCAAAGATATCATTTAATCCCTATAACTTGAGAATAGAAATAAATATGAGTAATGATGTAGCTTATATAGATAATATTATAACCTATAAACCTAATAAACCTTTTATATATGGATGTCATAATTTCTATCCTCAAAAGGGGACAGGGCTTCCTTATGATTTTTTCATTAAGTGTTCAGAGAGGTTTAAAAAATATGGTTTAAGAACAGCTGCCTTTATAACTTCTAAGGAAGGTAAGATTGGACCTTGGGATATAAATGATGGATTATGTACATTAGAAGAGCATAGAAATCTACCTATAGATGTACAAGCTAAGCATTTATTTGCAACAGAATTAATTGATGATGTAATTATTGGAAATGCATATGCCTCTGAAGAGGAATTAGAAGCACTATCTAAGGTAAATAGATATCAAATAGAATTATCTGTTGAAATATTAGAAGAAACAACTGATGTTGAGAGAAAAATTATTTTAAATGAACAACATCATAGAAGAGGGGATATTACACATGAAGTTGTAAGAAGTACTGAGGTTAGGGTAAAGTATAGTAAAGATAATGTGGAAATTCATAATAATGATATAAGCTTTAAAAAAGGCGATATATTAATTGGAAATAATAACTTTGGAAAGTACAAAGGAGAGCTTCAAATAGCTCTATTAGATTCAAAAGATGAAAGGAAGAATAAAGTCGGAAGAATAAGGGAAGAGGAATTAGTATTATTAGATTTTATTAATCCTTGGAGCAAGTTTAAAATGGTAGAATATAAGAGGAAATAGTCATGAAGATAGTAATAAAAAATGGAAGATTAATAGATGGAAATTTAATAGATATAGAAATAGAAGAGGATAAAATTCTAAAAATAAGTGAAAATATAGAAAACTTAGAAGGAAAAAAAGTCATTGATTTAAAAGGAGAAAAGCATATTTCATCTGGATGGATAGATATGCATACTCATTGCTTTAACAAATTTAAGCTATATTCTGATGATGCTGATGAAATTGGATATAAAAAAGGTGTCACTGTAGTGGTTGATGCTGGAACAGCAGGAGCAGATACTATAGAAGAGTTTTATAATCAAAGTAAGGGTGTTAAAACTAGAGTTTTTGCCTTTATAAATATTGCAAGGCAGGGGATTAAAAGCCAAGATGAGTTATCAAATTTAGATAACTTAAAAGTAAATTTATTAATGGATGCAGTAGAAAAGTATAAGGAATTTATAGTTGGAGTAAAAGCTAGAATTAGTAAAACAGTTGTTGGTAATAATGGGATTACTCCTTTAAAAATAGCCAAGAAGGCAAGTGAAGAAGCTGGACTACCATTAATGGTTCATATAGGATCTGAACCTCCAACTTTAAAGGAAATATTAGATGAACTAAAAGAAGGTAATATAGTTAGTCATATTTTTAATGGTAAAGCAAATGGAATACTAAAAGATGAAAATTCTATAAAAGAAGAAGCAATTAAGGCTTATGAAAAAGGTGTGTATTTTGATATAGCTCATGGAAAAGATAGCTTTAATTTTAATGTAGCTGAGACTGCAAGGACTAATGGAATTAAGTGTCACAGTATTAGTACGGATATTTATCAAAGAAATAGGTTGCATGGTCCAGTATTTGATTTAGCAACTACTATGACAAAAGCTTTAACCATAGGTTATGAAAAAGAAGAAGTTATAGAAATGGTTACTAAAAATCCAGCTGAAATATTAGGACTTAAAGGCTTTGGAGAATTAAAAGAAGGATTTATTTCAGATATAACTATCTTTGATATAGTTAAAGGAGAAAAGGAACTTGTAGATTCTAATGGAAATAAGAAAATTGCCTTAGAATATTTTAAACCTTTAGCTGTAATATTAAAGGGAGAGTATATTGAAATAGATAAGGAGTAAGTATGAGTGATAACATTTATGAAAAATTCAATGTGAAGAAAGTTATAAATGCTTCAGGTAAGATGACTATATTAGGAGGCTCAAGAGTAAATTCTGATGTATTATCTTATATGAAAGAAGGAGCAAGTAATTTTTATGAAGTAAAAGATCTTTTAGATAAGACTGGAGAATATATAAGTAGAATATTAAATGTTGAAGCTTCTTATATAGTATCAAGTGCATCAAGTGGCATAGCCCAATGTATAGCTACTGCTATTTCTAAAGAAGATTATAGTTTAATTATGAATTTATATAATGAAGATAATAAGAAAAGAGAAATTATTATCCCAAAAGGACATATTATTAATTACGGAACAGCTATAGATATCCCAATAAGTATGGGTGGTGGAAAGATAAAAGAGGCTGGCTATAGTAATAAATGTGAAGTTGTAGATGTAGAAGCATTAATTAACGATAACACTGCAGCTTTAATATATATCAAGTCACATCATTGTGTTCAAAAAGGAATTTTAGAAATAGAGGATTATATTGAAATAGGTAAAAAATATAACCTTCCAGTAATAGTAGATGCAGCAGCTGAAGAAGATTTAATAAAGTATTATGATTTAGGTGCTGATGCAGTTATTTATAGTGGGACTAAAGCTTTAGAAGGACCAACATCAGGAATAGTAATAGGAAAAAGAGAGTTTATAAATAATTTAAAACTTCAAGGCAGTGGTATAGGAAGAGTAATGAAAATTGGAAAAGAAAATATACTTGGACTAACTAAAGCAATTGAAATATATATAAATAAAAATAAACAGTCTATTATTGAGCAAGAAGGAAGGTTAAATAACTTTAATCTAGAATTAAACAAGATAAACGGAGTACAAGCTATAAATAAAAGAGATGAGGCTGGAAGAGCTATAATAAGAAGTGAAATTTCCTTTGATGAAAATATCACTAAAATTTCAGCAGTTGATATTACAAAGAGACTTAAAAGTGGAGAAATAAAAATATACACAAGAGATTATAAAGCAAGTTTAGGGAAAATAGAAATAGATATTAGAGACGTTAGTGATGATGAGTTAAATATTATACTAACAAAAATAAAAGATATACTAAAGGTTTAGGGGATGTTGTTATGAGTTTAAAAGCAAATTTTTATAAGGACAAAATATGTTTAAATGTTTTAGTAAACTCTATAGAAAATGCTAGAGAAGTTTACAAAGCAGCAGAAGGTCATGTTTTAGCAGGACTTTTATCAAAAAATTATAATACTGTAGAAGAAGCAGTAGAAGATATGAAAATTTATAGTAAAGAAATAAATAATTCTATTTCAGTAGGACTAGGAGCTGGAGATCCTAATCAATGGAAGATGGTTGCTGAAATATCAAAAGAAGTTCAACCACAACATGTAAATCAAGTATTTACTGGGATTGGATATACTAGAGGGCTACTTGGACAAAGCGAAACCTTAGTTAATGGATTAATATCACCAAGTGGTAAAGTTGGATTTGTAAAAGTATCGACAGGTCCTTTAAGTTCTAAGGCAGAAGATGGAATAATACCAGTTAGAACAGCTATCCAAATGCTTAAGGATATGGGATGTAGCTCAGTTAAGTTTTTCCCAATGGGAGGCTTAAAAACAAAGGATGAATATAGAGAAGTATGTAAAGCTTGTGCAGAACTAGATTTTATTATGGAACCAACTGGAGGAATAGATTTATCTAATTTTGAAGAAATAGTGAAAATTGCTTTAGAAGAAGGAGTAAAGAAAGTAGTGCCTCATGTTTATACATCCATTGTGGACAAGGAAACAGGAGATACTAAGGTAGAAGACATTAAAAAGCTTTTATCTATAGTTAAAAAGCTAGTTTAATAATAAGGTAGGGGTATAATATGAATATTTTAGCTTTTGGAGAAGTGATGATGAGGCTTATGCCACCGGATTATAAGTTATTGTCTCAAAGTGATTCCTTAAATTTTCTATATACAGGTACTGGAGTTAATATTCTTTCTGGGTTATACAAAATGGGTAACACAGTTTATTTAGCAACTTCTCTTCCTAGTAATAATGTTGGGTATGCAGCAGCTGCTAACTTAAGAAAATTAGGTATTAATGATAATTATATTTTATATAAAAATCAGCATATTGGAATATACTTTTTGGAGATGGGTATTGGTGATAGGCCTTCAAGGGTAACATATATGAATAGAAAAGATAGTTCTTTTGCCAATAGCAATATTGAAGATTATGAAATTGAAAAAATGTTAGAAGGAAAGTCCTGTATCCATTTATGTGGAATTTCATTGGCAATAAATGAGAATATAAGGAATTTAGTATATACTCTTGCTAAGAAAGCAAAAGAAAAGAATATTAAAGTTATATTTGACTGTAATTTTAGGGAATCATTATGGAAAGAAGAAGAGAAAATAAAGGCAAAAGAAGAATATGAAAAAATATTAAAGCTAAGTGATATAGTTTTTGCTGGAGAAAAAGATGGTGAATTATTATTAGGAATAGAGGCACCTGAAGAGTTAAAAGGAAATGATAAAACAAAATTCATCTTAAATTCTATGAGAAAGCTATATGGTATAGAAATAATGGTTGGAACAAAAAGAAGAAATGATGGCAAAAAACAATTTTTACAAGGGTATTTATTAGATAATGAAGACTTTATTTTAAGTAAGGAATATGAATTAACTATTTATGATAGAGTTGGAGCAGGTGACGGCTTTGCAGCAGGTGCTATTCATGGAATATTAAATGGTTTTGATAAGAAAGAAGCAATTGAGTTTGCTACTTGCAGCGGTGTATTAGCTCATACTACATATGGAGATAGTCCTGTACTTGGAGTGGAAGATATTAAAAGATTTATGAATAATAAGCATGTTGATTTAATTAGATAGATTTACTACCCTTCAAGCGGACTTAATTCCCCCGATACTTGAAGGGTAGTTTTATGTAGAAGATTTGTAATAAAAAAATAATTATGATATAATTCCACTTAGGTTAAAAATTTTAGATTAATGTTGGGAGGAATTAAAATGTCAGGACATTCAAAATGGCATAATATTCAAAATAAAAAAGGAAAAGTAGATGCAAAAAGAGGAAAAATCTTTACAAAGTTAGGTAAAGAAATTGTAATTGCAGTTAAAAATGGAGGCCCTGTTCCCGACAACAATCCAAAATTAAGAGATGTAATTGCTAAAGCAAAGGCTGCAAATATGCCTAATGATAATATAGTAAGATCAATTAAAAAAGCTTCAGGTGAATTATCAGCTGTAAACTATGAAAGTATTGTTTATGAAGGATATGGTCCATCAGGAGTTGCAGTTATAGTTGAAACTTTAACTGATAATAAAAACAGATCAGCAGGTAATGTAAGAAGTGCCTTTACTAAAGGCGGTGGAAACATGGGAGCAACAGGTTGTGTTAGCTTTATGTTCCAAGAAAAAGGTGAAATAGTAATTGAAAAAGAAGATAAAGATGAAGATGAAATAATGATGCTTGCTTTAGATGCTGGAGCAGAAGACTTTGTATCTGAAGAAGAAGTATTTATAGTAACTACTACTCCAGAAGACTTTGGTGCAGTAAGAGAAGCCTTAGAAGCAGAAGGATTAGAATTCTTAGAAGCAGCAGTTAAGATGATACCAGATACTTATACTGAACTAAATGAAGATGATGCTAAGAAGTTCCAAAAGATGTTAGACTTACTTGATGATGACGATGACGTTCAAGAAGTTTACCACAATGCAGAATTCCCTGAAGGATGGGAAGAGTAATGTCAATTGCCAATTAATAATTAACAATGAATAATTTAGGATGTGATTTGTTCTAAATCACTGAATTAAAGAGTTTTTAATTTCATTTTTAGTTATATTATTAATTTAGTAATATGATTTTTAAAGCGTATAGAGACTGTAGAGATTTATTTAAATTTAAATCTCTACAGTCTTTTAATTTTGGATTAAAGAATTTAAAAAAGCTCAGAAAACTGAGAAAAATAACTTAACTATTAGTAAAAAATGCTAACGAAAAAGAGGATATTTAAAACATATTAGTATAATTTATATTTAGATTAACGTAGAATTATAGTTTTAATATATGAAAAAGAAGGTAATAATGTATTTATATAGAAATATATAGTGGGGGTGAATAAGATGATTTTTAATAATAAAAAAACAAGAAATACAATGATAAGTGTAGTTGTAGCAGGTATATTAATATTAGTAGGTTGCAATGGAACTGATAAGTCAGGAAAAATGACTGAAATTGATACACTAGTCCAAGAGTATAAAGCTGATAATTCTAAGCAAATAGATGTAATGACAGAACTTCATAAATTAAAAAAAGATGAAAATAAAAAAGTGGCAAAGAAAGCTGAAGAGTCATTAACTCTTATTGAAGACATATCAGTTGGCAAAACTGTATATGAAAGAGTAATAAAGAATACTGAAAATAAATCATTAGAAGATTTAAGTAAAGCTGAAAAGATGATGTACTCAACGCAATTAGAAGAAGTTAGTGAAGTTAGTGAGTATTATGAAGATGCACAAAAGTTAATTTCTAAACTTGGTGGTGGTAGTAGCAATTCAACTAACAATAATGATTGGGCAGTGTTAATTGACAGCTATACAAGGCACTCAGCTGCAGGAGTTGAAGAGTTAGAAATTACTTTAACAAATACTAGTGGAATGGATATAGCTTATGTTTCTTTGGATATTTTAGAAGTAGATAAGAATGGGGATGTAATAAATTCAGATTGGGCTGATTCATCAGATTTATTTCTTAATAATGAAAAATTAACTATTAAATCAAATTTTGACTATCAATTAAGTGAAAGTGATCTAGGATTTATAATAAGAGACATTATATATAAGTAGAAGTAGGGGTTCGTAGTAAATACGAGCCTTTTTATTTAGGTTTAAAGCTTTAAAATAATATACAAAATTGAGAAGAGTGAGGACTTTATTATGAAGAAATAGTTTGCTTAAATTTTTGAAGAAATACATATAAATTTAGAATATTAAGGGCTTTATTAAAAAAATTTAGCTCGGCTAAATTTTAACCTTAACTGTTAATTATTAATTGCTAATTGTTAATTGAAAAACCTTGTATTTGTGACGTTTTATAATTAAATGAAAACTAATTTGATTTATTTACATTTCAGGGCTAAATTAAGAGAATTTCGGTAAAAATAAAGAAATTGACAGTAAAATTTTAGGAATATATAATTAAGCATAAATTGATAAAATGGATACGACATAAAATATTACTTATATTATGAAGGAGATCTTTATTATGGGAGTATTAAAGAAAATAAGCCCTGGTAGAATCATTGTTTTAGGGTTTTTTTCAGTTATTTTGATTGGAGCACTCTTATTAAAATTACCTATTTCAATAAGAGATGGACAAACAGTCACCTTTGTAGATGCTTTATTCACTTCAACTAGTGCAGTTTGTGTTACTGGATTAATAGCTGTTGATACAGCAGATACCTTTACAGTTTTTGGACGAACTGTAGTAGCTCTCTTAATTCAAATTGGAGGACTTGGAGTAACTTCAGTAGGTGTTGGTTTTATATTACTTATGGGTAAAAAAGTAGGTATTAAGGAAAGAATGCTTATTAAAGAATCCATGAATTTAGATACAATGCAAGGCTTAGTTAGGTTAGTTAAAGCAGTATTAATTATGACATTAAGCTTTGAATTAATAGGTACTATATTAAGCTATATAGTCTTTTCCAAAGACTATAGTCCATTAGATGCTTTGGGAATTAGTGTTTTCCACTCAGTGGCAGCCTTTAATAATTCAGGTTTTGATATATTAGGAGGACTTCAGAATTTAATACCTTACCAAAGTAATATATTATTAAACCTTACAACTTGTGGACTTATTATATTCGGTGGGTTAGGATTCTTAGTAATTAGAGAAATAATAGTGTATAAAAAGTTTAGTAAATTTAGTTTACATACTAAAGTAGTTATTGTAATGACTGCCTTCTTACTTATAGTTGGAACTGTATTCTTAAAAGCAACTGAAGATATTTCATGGCTTGGAGCCTTTTTCTTTAGTACTTCAGCAAGAACCGCAGGATTTAGTACTTATCCATTAGGAAACTTTACAAATGCAGGATTATTTACTTTAACAATTTTAATGTTTATTGGTGCTTCACCTGGATCTACAGGAGGGGGGATTAAAACTACTACAATGTTTACTTTATTTAGAAGTATATATAGTACTGCAACTAATAAGTACTGTACCGCTTTTAAGAGGAAAATACCTGCTAATACAATAATTAAGGCTTTCAATTTAATAATTTTAGCATTATTAGTAGTTTGTATTGGAACATTTATGTTAAGCGTTTTAGAGCCAAATTACTCATTTATGCAATTATTATTTGAAACTACTAGTGCCTTTGGTACAGTTGGATTATCTACTGGAATAACACCAGATTTAACTGATCCTAGTAAGATAATTATATCTGTAATAATGTTTATCGGTAGACTTGGACCTATGACTATGGCAACTATTTGGTCCTTTAAACAAACTCAAGGTGCTTCTTATTCAGAAGAAGCAGTAATTATAGGATAGGGGGAAATATTATGTTTAATCTTAAACCAGCAGTAGAATTTGGAATTATAGGAATAGGTAGATTTGGATTTGCCTTAGCTAAAACTTTAATTGAAGCAGGAAAAGATGTTGTAGTATTAGATAGTGATGAAAATAAAGTAAAGCAAATTAGATCATATACAGATAATGCTTTTGTAGTAAACAATTTAAATAAAGAAACTCTATTAGAAACAGGAATACAAAATTGCGGCACAGTATTTGTATGTATTGGAGAAAAGATTGATGTAAGTATATTAACTACTCTAAACGTAATTAATATGGGAGTTAAGAGAGTTATTGCTAAAGCTAATACTTATGAGCAAGGATGTGTATTAAAGAAGATAGGTGCAGAAATAGTTTATCCAGAAAATGATATGGCTATAAGAATTGCAAATAGATTACTTAATGAAGAAGCTTTAGAATTTATAGAATTAAATAATGATATTCATATAGAAGAATTAAGAGCAACAAATAGGATAGATGGTAAAAGTATATTAAAATCTAAAATCAGAAATGAGTTCAACTTAAATATAATAGCTGTAGAGAGAGATGAAGAGACTATGATTGAAGTTGATCCAGAATATATTTTAAGAGAAAATGATTTAATTGTAGTTATAGGAAAGAAAGCTAATATAAGAAGATTTGAAGAATATTTAAGCAATTAAAATAATAGTATAAAATATAGAGAATAAAGTAAATATTGTCTTTAAAAGTTCGATATTTTGTGATATAATCGGAAAGAATTTGTAATATGGGGGAGAAATTATTATGAAGCATATTAAGACAATCAACAAGACTAACATTAAAAACAGCTTAGTTAAGCCAGGCTGTAAAGAATGTGCTAACTCATGTCAATCAGCTTGCAAAACTTCATGTACAGTTGCAAACTTAGAGTGTGAAAATTAATTAAGAGAAGGAGCTGTAACGCAAAGAAAAGTGAGTAATTAGAAATTAAGAATTAGTAATTATTAGTTCTTAATTATTAATTGGGCTGTCCTTGTGGGACAGCTCCTTGACTTTTTAATAAAACTTTTGGAGGTAATAAAATGTCATTAATACATAAATTTAAGCAAGGTGAAAATTACTTTTTACTAGATGTTAATACAGGAGCAGTTCACATTGTAGATGAACTTGTATATGATTTAGTTCATGATGAAGGAATGAAGAAGAAGTCAGAAATAATAGAGTTACTTAAAGGGAAATACGATGAAGAAACTATTGTAGAAGCCTATGATGAAATGGTGGAACTAGTTAAGGAAGGTTTATTATATTCTGAAGATCAGTATGAAGATATAGCACATGGATCAATGGATGATAGAGATTATATAAAGGCTGTATGCTTAAATATAATTCATGGCTGTAATTTAAGATGTAAATACTGTTTTGCAGATGAAGGGGAGTATAACGGACATAAAGGGGTTATGTCTATTGAAACTGCAAAAAAGGCAATAGATTATGTTGTTAAGAGAAGTGGTCCTAGAAGAAATATAGAAATAGATTTATTTGGTGGCGAGCCAACTATGATAATGGACACTATAAAAGAAATAATAAAGTATGCAAGGGATAATGAAAAGGAATGGAAGAAAAATATTAGATTTACCATGACTACAAATGCTACTTTATTAAATGATGATATGATGGACTTTATGGATAAGGAAATGGGTAATATTATATTATCATTAGATGGAAGAAAATGCGTTAATGATAATGTTAGAATTAAGGTAGATGGTTCAGGATCTTATGATGATATTCTTCCAAATATAAAGAAGATGATAGAAAAGAGAACTCCAGGTAAGATGTACTATGTAAGAGGTACTTTTACTAGAGCTAATACAGATTTCTATGAAGATGTAATGGCTATGGTAAATGAGGGCTTTAAAGAAGTTTCTATTGAACCTGTAGTACTAGAAGATGGACAGCCTCTTTCACTAAGAACTGAAGATTTACCTGAAATAATGAAGAACTATGATAAGCTTTATGAAGATATGGTAAGAAGAAAAAGAGAAGGTAAGGATGAATATAAATTCTATCATTTCAATGTAGATTTAAATGGTGGACCTTGTGTTTATAAGAGAATTTCAGGTTGTGGAGCTGGATTTGAGTATGTTGCTATAACTCCTCAAGGTGAAGTTTATCCATGCCATCAATTTGTAGGAAAAGAAGAATATAAGCTGGGAAGTATTTATGATGATACTTATGATGCTGATCTTGGTAAAAAGTTTAAGAAGGCACATATATATAACAAGCCAAAATGTAGAGATTGCTGGGCAAGATTCTATTGTAGTGGAGGATGCCAAGCTAACAACGTAAACTTTAATGGTGATATGAATATACCTTATGAAATTGGTTGTGCTATGCAAAAGAAAAGAATTGAATGCGCAATAGCATTAAAAGCAGAATAATATTATTAAAAGCTGGAATTTGAATAGTCAAGTGCCAGCTTTTAATTTACAATTATATTGTAATAAAGGAGGAGTAGATTCTTTATGGAAGTAATACTAGATAATAATATTAAAGTTATTTATAAAGAAACAACATCAAAGCTTACATCCATTTCTATTTCTGTAGATGCTGGAGCATGCAAGGAAAAGGATTTGCTGGGGCTTGCACATATAACAGAGCATATGGTTTATAAGGGAACAAAGACTAAGAATGAAGAAGAAATTAATAAGACATTAAGCAGTATTTTTGCTTTCCAAAATGCCATGACAAATTATCCATATGTAATTTATTATGGAACTTTACTTAATGAAGACTTGGAAAAGGGAATAGAATTATTTTCTGACTTAATTATAAATCCTATTTTTGATAAAAAGGGATTTTCTGAAGAAATGGAAGTAATTAAAGAAGAATTAGAAGAATGGGATGAGGAAATAGAGCAATATTGTGAAGATAAGCTATTTTTAAATAGCTTCACTAATAGGAGAATAAAATATCCTATAATAGGAAGAAAAAATGATTTGAATTCTGTGAATCTAGAGGATATAAAGGAGTTTTATAGAGAAAATTATTCACCTAGTAAAACTTCAATTGCAATAGTAAGCTCAATGCCCTTTAATAAGATTTTAGAAGTAGTTATGAAGTATTTTTCAATATGGGAAGACAATAGTAATTCAGAAGTGATTAATGATATAGATTATGAAATAAGTAATTTTAATACATATAAGGATAAAAAGGAAGGCACTAAAATAGCTAGAGTTCAACGTGTATTCCCAATTAATGAGCTGACTTCTAAGGAACTTAAAGCTTTTAGGCTTTTTAATGAATATTTTGGAGAGGGTGTTAATTCTATATTATTTGATACTTTAAGAACTAAAAATTCATTAGTTTATGATGTGTTAACAAAGATTTCAAATGAAAGGTATATAAAATTATATAAAGTTAATTTTAGCACCTCAATAGAAAAGTTAGATAAATCTATAGAGTTATTAGATAATTGTATAAGTGATATTATCAATATGGAAGGTGAGAGTTTTAAAGTAGATATTTCTTCTTTAGGTAAATCCTTAAAGTTAAAAAGATTATTTAGAGAAGAGCAAAATATTATTGCAGCTAAGGAACTTTCTACTTATAGTACTATGTTTGGTAACTATAAAATATATAATGATGAAATAGAAGGATTAGAAGATATTACAATAAATGAAATATTAGAAGTTGCTAAGAAAGTACTAAGAAGCAGTTCTACTGAAATTATTTATAATTAAGAGAGGTAAATATGAAAAAAGCACCTTTATTAGAAGCAGTTTTAGATTATAAAGAAGAAAATAATTTGATTTTATCAATGCCAGGAAATAAAAGTGGAAAGGCGTTTTTAAGGGATAGATTAGGCGAAAAGTTTAGAAATACCCTAGGGGAGTTAGATATAACTGAAGTAGAACCTTTAGATAACTTACATTCTCCAGAGGGAGTAATCCAGGAAGCAGAAGAGTTATTAGCTGAGGCTTATAAGGTGAAAAGAGGATATTTTGTTGTAAATGGAAGTACTGCTAGTAATTTAGCAGCAATATTTTCGGCATTTAATGAGGGGGATGAGGTTCTAGTAGAAAGAAACTGCCATAAGTCTGTATATAATGGTCTTATTTTAAGAAAGCTTAAACCAATTTACATAGATGCAGTTATAGATAAGGAAATTGGAATATTTATGCCTCCATCTAAAGAAGAAATTATTAAAACCTTAAGTATAGCTAAAAATCCAAAGGGAATAATACTAACTAATCCTAATTATTATGGGATTTATTATGAAGATATATCAATATTTAAAGAGCTTAAAGAAAAGGGATTAAAAATTATTATAGATGCAGCTCATGGAGCTCACTATGGTTTTGCAGATAATTTACCAAAATCTATTGTAGCTTTAGGGGACTATGTAATATTAAGTCCACATAAGACTCTTCCAGCACTAACTCAAGGAGGATATTTATTATCAAATGTAGAAGATGATAATTTGAACTTTTATATAAGAGCTTTTATGACAACATCACCTTCTTATTTGATTATGTCTTCATTAGATTATGCTAGATACTATTTAGATAATTATGCAGAGAAAGATTATAATACATTAATAGAAAAAGCCGAAGAATATAGAATTAAAATTAATAAATTAAATAAGGTTACTATAATATCAAAGGATAATATTAAAGAAGGATATGGAATAGACAAGAGTAGATATATAATGACTCTAAAGAATGGATATAGTGGTCATAAATTATTAGAATACTTAAGAAGTAGAAAGATTCAAGCTGAAATGAGTTTTGCTAAGGGCGTTGTTTTAATATTATCTCCTTCAAATATAGAAGAGGATTTTATTAAATTATATGAGGCAATTAATGAGCTGGAAATAGGGAATATTAAGTCAGAAGGAAAGGATTTTATCTTTAACAGCATTACTAATGAAAAGATATTAGAACCTTATGAGGTATTTAATTTAAAAGGAGAATTAGTTAGCCTTAAAGATGCAGCTAACAAAATTGCCATGGAAGCAATAGTTCCTTATCCACCTGGTATTCCTTTAGTTCTTCCAGGTGAAAGAATATCAGAGGAATCAATTAATATAATAAATGATTATATTAATAATAAATTAAGTGTAATTGGTGTGAAAAATAGCTTTATTAAGGTAATTTTAGACTAAATAGTCTATAATGAATATTGACAAGATTTTCAATTTTCAATAAAATATTTTACATAAAAGGAGGGTGTTTTTTATGGAGAAAAATAAAGGAAATATTTCCATTCATACAGAGAATATTTTTCCAATTATTAAGAAATGGTTATATTCAGATAAGGATATTTTTATAAGAGAGCTTATTAGTAATGGGTGTGATGCAATAAGTAAATATAAAAGATTGGTTAGCCTAGGTGAAGCTAAGGAAGATGCTGATAATAAGTACTCTGTAACAGTATCAATTAATAAATCTGAAAAGACATTAAAGTTTATTGATAATGGTATTGGAATGACAGAAGAGGAAGTGAAAAAATATATAAATCAAGTTGCCTTTTCTGGAGCAGAGGACTTTATCAATAAGTATAAGGATCAAATCAATGATGACAAAGATATTATTGGTCACTTTGGATTAGGTTTTTATTCAGCATTTATGGTAGCAAAAAGAGTTCAAATAGATACTTTATCATATATTGATGATGCTGAAGCTGTAACTTGGGTATGTGAAGGTGGAACTGAATACGAAATCTCACCATCATTAGAAAGAAAAACAAGGGGTACTACTATTACTTTATTTGTTGATGATGATAGTACTGACTTTTTAGAGGTATATAAGGTTCGAGAAATAATAGAGAAATACTGTTCTTTCTTACCTATAGAAATTTACTTAGAGGATGAAAATTCTGAGAATAAGGAAGAAGATAAGAAACCTTTAAATGATACTAATCCACTATGGATGAAAGCTCCAAAGGATTGTACTGATGAAGAATATAAGGCTTTCTATAAGAAAGTATTTAGAGATTTTAACGATCCTCTATTCTGGATTCATTTAAATGTAGATTATCCATTTAACTTAAAAGGAATACTATATTTCCCTAAATTAAAGCATGAGTTAGAAGCAACAGAAGGTCAAGTAAAGTTATACAACAATCAAGTATTTGTTGCAGATAATATAAAAGAAGTTATACCAGATTTTTTACTACTTTTAAAGGGAACAATAGATTGTCCAGATTTACCTTTAAATGTTTCTAGAAGCTTCCTGCAAAAAGATAAGGATGTAATGAAGATATCTAAACATATAGTTAAGAAGGTGGCTGATAAGCTAGTAGGATTATCTAAAAATGAAAAAGAAAGCTTCAATAATTTCTGGAAAGACATTCAAATCTTTATTAAGTATGGATGCTTAAGAGATGAAAGTTTTTATGAGAAGATAAAAGATATAGTTATTTTCAGAAGATTAAATGGTGAGTATATAACTTTAAAAGAATATCTAGAAAATAATAAGGAAAAGCATGAAAACAAAGTCTTTTATGTAACTGATGAAAAGCAACAATCTCAATATATAAAGATGTTTAAGGATGCAGATTTAGATGCATTAGTTTTAGATTGTTCTTTAGATAATCATTTTATTAGCTTCTTAGAAGCAAAAGAACCAGGTGTTACTTTTGCAAGAATTGATTCTGATATATCTGATATATTAAAAGAAGAAAATAATGAAGATACATCAGATTTTAATAAAAAGATAGAAGATACATTTAAGGAACTAAATATAAAGGATATAAAAGAAGTTAAGGTTCAAGGATTAAAGAATACTGAAACACCAGCTATTATTTTAGTTTCTGAAGAATCAAGAAGAATGTTAGAAATGAGTAAAATGTTTGGTGGTATGGATATGCCAAATATGTTTAATGAAGAAAAGACTTTAGTTCTAAATAGCAATAATCCTATCATCAAAAAAATCGCTTCAAGTAATAATGATGATAATAAAGAAAAGCTTCAATTAATAAGTAATTATATTGTAGATATTGCACTTTTATCTAATAAGGAACTTACTGCTGAAGAAATGAATAGTTTTATAGATAGAAGTAATAAGCTTTTAAGTATGGTTATTGAATTATAGAAAATTAATAAGGACTGCCTTAGGGCAGTCCTTATTAATAATAAAAATTTAAGTGAGAGCTCAAATTTTATATTCGGATTCTTGAACTTACTAATTCGATCTTAGGAGAAGGAGTTTCTTTTAAAGAGGATATCTTAATTCCTAATAAATTTTTTGTCTTTAGAATCAACCCCTACTTCAGCAGCAATGTATCGTTCTAATTTCATATGCAAATCGTATTTTTCTCTAAGTTTGGTGATTTTTGTCATCATAGGTGAAGCATGATGTAGATCAAGAGATTGTTGGTCTTTCCAACTATCAATTAAAAGTACAGTTTCCTCGTCATCCATAGGAAAAAAATATTCATATTGTATATTTCCATTTTCGGTACGAATATCATTTACAACTCCACTGGAGATCATCTCTTCTGCAAATTTTTTAGCATTTCCGTTTTTACCAGTATAATAAATATTTATAGTAATTGCCATTTTGATTTACCTCCTCAAATTCTAATTTATATTACAATTAAACTTTACCATAATAATTAAGTGAAGTCAGTTTATTTCATAATGTTTCTTAAACCCATATTATTGTCTTAATTTGTTTTGTTTTTTTATTTTGTTTTTTTATTTTGCTTAAAATCATAGTTTGTACCGATACAATAGACAAAATGAAAATCTTGGATTATTATATATAAATAACTTAAAAAAGAGTAGGTGCACTTATGAAGGAAGTTAAAAAGGTAGCAACAATTAATGATTTATCAGGAGTGGGAAGGTGTTCTTTAACGGCAGCAATACCAATATTATCTGCTTTAGGGGTACAATGTTGTCCATATCCAACAGCTGTTTTATCATGCCATACTGGATTTGATCAGTACACTTTTTTAGATATTACAGATGAGATGGTTAAATATAAGGATTCATGGAAAACACTTGGTATAGATTTTGATTGTATCTATAGTGGATTCTTAGGATCAGAGAAACAAATAGATATAGTTTTAGATTTTGTTAATGAAAGGGACAATACTTTAGTAGTAGTTGATCCTGTTATGGGAGATAACGGAGTTAAATATGACACCTTTACTAACAGTATGTGTAGCAAAATGAAACACTTAGTTTCAATTGCTAATATAGTAACTCCTAATTTAACAGAAGCTTGCATATTAACAGGAGAAGAATACGATAAGTATAATACTAGCGATGAAAAAGTTATTGAAATCTGCAAAAAGATAAGTAATCTTGGGCCAGAAAAAGTAATAATAACAGGAATAATAAAAGAAAATAATATATATAACTATGCTTATGATAAAGAAAAAAACGAGGTTTTTAAAGTAAAGTCAAAATTCAATCATGAGTCCTATAGTGGAACGGGAGATGTATTTACATCAATTATTATAGGATTACTTATGAATAACCATGATTTAAACTATGCTATCAAACATGCAACTGACTTCATATATAAAGTAATAGAATTTACATCTAAGTTTAAAACTGATACTAATGAAGGAATTATGTTTGAAGCCTTTTTAAAGGAGTTGATTTTAATTAATGAATACAAGTAATAGAACTAGGAATATAGTATTAACAGCTCTATTTTCAGCTTTAATATGTGTAAGTATAATATTTTTTCACATACCTACAGGCTTTAATGGAGGATATATACATTTAGGTGATGCTTTTATATATTTAACAGCTGTAATATTACCTACTCCCTATGCTATGATTGCAGCGGGAATTGGGGGAGCGCTTTCAGATGGATTAACTGGTGGAGTATTATGGATATTACCTACAATGATAATAAAACCTATGATGGTATTTTGCTTTTCTTCAAAAAGTGATAATATAATTTCAAAGAGAAATGTTCTTGCAGTATTTTTAGCTGGGATAATAGGAGTATTTGGATATTATTTAGCTGGAGCAATAATTTCAGGAAACTTTTTATCACCAGTAGCAACTTTGTTTATGGAGATGATACAACCTATTGCAAGTGGAATAATATTTGTAGTTTCAGGGGTTGTTTTAGATAAGCTAAAAATAAGAGATAAAATTTCTTTTGCTGCAAAATAGAGAGATTATAAGGAGATAAAGTATGAAGGTACTAACCTTTAACTTAAGGACTGATTTTTTATTAGATATTAATAATAGGTGGAATACTAGAAAAAAATTAGTATATGAAATTATTAATAATAATGATTATGACGTTATTGGCGTACAGGAACTAAATAATAAAATGTATAGTGATTTATCTTCTGAGATTTCTAACTATAATATAGTGGGAGATCCAAGAAGCTCTAGATATTTTATAGAAAGAAACGATATATTAGTTGCAAAAAGACATAGGATACTTGAACACAGCACTTTTTGGTTATCTGATAAACCAGATAAAATGGGAAGTGCTGTATGGTATTCAGTATTTCCAAGAATCTGTACTACAGCACTAGTAGAACTAGAAGAGGGAAACCTTATACGTGTATATAATACTCATTTAGATTTTCTACTTCCTAAAGCAAGAGAATATGGTCTTAAAAAGATTGGAGAATATATTGAAAATAAACATAAGCAAGACGATTATCCTGCAATTTTAATGGGAGACCTAAATGCAGGACCTAAAAGTAAAGCTGTTAAAGAATTTACTCAGGGGAAATATAGTAGTAAAAGATTTGTTGCAGTTCAAGATTATAATAAGGAAATATATACTAGAGCAACATTGGGGAAATTTAAAGGAGTAAAAACAGGATTACATATTGATTATATATTTGCAAGTGATGAGTTTGAAATAATTAATAATGAAATAATATATTACAATAAAAATGGTAGATATCCGTCAGATCATTATCCTATGATGGCAGAATTAAAACTAAAAAGGTGCTGACGCCGTTTTTAATTTTTGATTCTTAATTAGGGCTGTTTGCGCGACAGCCCTTACAGTCGTTTTCTTATTTGACATAAATCTCAATAAAATATATTATTAAAATACATTTAAATATACAGAAGATAGGGCGGTGAAAATGTGGAACTTACAAAATACCAAAAAAGGTTTATTAATAATAAATCATCAGGATATCAAATACTAAAGGGAAAAGAAAATACAGGGAAAAGTACTGCTTCAATTTATAAATTATTAAACTTAGAAAATAACTATTGTCTTTATGAAGAAGATAAAATAGTATTTATTACTTCTAGCCATAGTAAAAACTTTAAGGCTAAGGAATTATATAATAGTGAAAGTAAGGAGAATTATTTTTACTCATTATTTTCTTTAGATAAAAACAGAGTGGAAATTATAACATTAGAAGAACTTGTTAATACATATTATAATGCTTATGGAAGAGAAAAAGGACAAGCATTTAATAATATACATAGAAGAGAAGCATTAAAGGTATTAGAAGATTTAAAAGAATATATAGAAGGATTTTATAAGAAATCAAAATTTATAAAAAAAGCTTCTTATGAATTCTTATTAGATGAAATTCTATGGATAAAAGCAAGTAATTTCTCCTTAGAAGAATATTTAAAAGTTGATAGAAAAGGCAGAAAAGGAATAATAAAAAAGTCTTCTTATACTCGTGAAGGGATTTATAGCCTTAAGGAAATGTATAATGAAAAGTTATATTCAAGTAATAGAATAGATGAATATGATCATGTATTATTTGCATTACAATATGTAAAAAAGCTTAGTGGAATATATAGTCATATAATATTAGATGATACTGAAAAGTTAACCAAGGCTGAAATAGACTTAGTAAAAGCTATATATAATGAAAAAACTTACTCTTCTTTTATTCTAATTTTAAATAGTGAGCTTAATACTAAGGAAAATTCTTGGATGATTAAGGGAAGAAAATTTAACTCCTTAGGCTTTGATATAAAAGGAAAAACCTTCAACTTTAAATTAAAATTCGAAAGTAAGAAAAAAGAAATTAATACTATAGAAAAGTATCAATATATTAATCTTAGAAATAAGGAAGTTGTTGACTTCAATATAGATACTGCTTCTAATTCGAAGGAATTATTAGAAGAAAATAATGTTATTTTCAACGAGGATGAATTATTAGACATTCCTATGTTTAATAATATAGCAGCTGGTAACCCAATAGAAATAAATGATAATATTGAAGGTAATTTCTACTTACCTAAATATTGGCTTGAAAAAGGAAAAGAAACATTTATTCTAAGAGTTAAGGGTGACTCCATGGTTGATAAAAATATCTGTAATGGTGATTTAGTAGTAATTAAAAAACAGGCTACAGCTAACCATAATGATATAGTTGCAGCTAATTTAGATGGAGAGGCTACATTAAAGACATTAAATTTAAATAGTGAAACTCCAAAACTTATGCCAGCTAACTCATTATATTCACCTATAGAATTATCGAATAGAGATGTTAATATATTAGGAGTAGCAATTGGAGTAATAAAAAACAATTAGCTTATTGGTAAATAAAATAATATAGATATAGGATAGACAGTGTAATAACTATCCTATATCTTTTTTGCTTTAAATAAATTGTTTCATTAAATTTCAATTTTTTAATTAGATATTTTCTATTAATACTACCTTATGGGTGGTATTTTTTTTATTAAATAATTTACATATAAATATACAGATATGAATAATATTAAGGGAAGGGAGATGGAGAAATGGATATAGAGGTATTAAAAGATCATAAAAGAAAGCTTTTAGATAATATTAATTATGCTAAAGAGGTTAATATAAACAAGGTATCAGCTATTTTAGTCTGTAATGATGAAGAAATACAAAAAGAATTATTATCATGGTTAATTTATGAAGGGTATAGGGTTTCATTTACAAAAGAGGATGTTAATGTTCTAACAATAGAATGGTAAATCATATTCTAAAAAGATATTGACTTAATCACCTAAAGTGATATAATTAACCTTATAAGAGGTGGTTTTTAACTTTAAAGGAGTGGATTTCTATGATTCCAATAATTATATTATCAATAGTAAGTTTGGTATTTATATTAATTGGAGTAGCTATAAGTAAATATAAATGTTATTGGCTTATATCAGGATATAATACTGCTTCTAAGGTTGAAAAAGAAAATATTGAAGTTGAAAAACTAGCTAAACATATGGCTAGAATGTGTTATATTATTTCAGCATTTTTATTTTTTGGTGGAATTATAACAGGATATTTTAACTTTTCTATAATGCCACTTACTGTAATATTAATAGTTGTGATTTTTGGGTATATTTTTTATCTTCAAAAGTTTGATCATAATAAGAAAAGTAAAGCTGAGTTAGTAGTTTTAGCAGTAGTTGCTTTTATTACTTTTTCAGTTATTATAATAACTTTTTCTTTAGGAAGTGAACCTAATGAAATAAATATTACAGATAGTTCTATATTAATTGATGGAAGTTATGGAACATCTATTAAAAAGATTGATATAACAGAAATAGAGTCAATAGAAAATTTGCCTAAAATATCTAGTAGAACTAACGGATATAGTGATGGAATAAATAAAAAAGGCGATTTTAAATTAGAAAATGGAGAAAAGGTAAAGCTTTATATACAAAGCAAAGAGGGGCCCTTTATAAAAATAACTTCAAAGGATAAAGTTGTTTTTATTAATTATAAAGATAAGGATAAAACCTTAGAAGTATTAAACAATCTAAAATAGCAAGAAAATAGAGCTTTAGGGCTCTATTTTCTTGCTTTATTTATATGTAAAAGAATTGTAAGGTTTTAAAAGCAAATATTATAGTATAATAAGATATAAGGTGCAATAATATCTATATTTAATTAATGAGTGTATGGCTAAAACTTAGATGTTAAGAATAAAGGCTCTCGCTTCTCTGTAGTTTATATTTTATTAAAGATGGCTGAAATGTATATGTTAAAAATAAACTTATATAATTATAAGGAGGATTTATGATTATAGAAAAAGACTTTTATCAAAGGGATGCTCTTACTGTTGCAAAGGAAATACTAGGAGATTACTTAGTTAGAGAAGTAGATGGGAGAAGGATTAAATCAATAATAGTTGAGACTGAAAGTTATATTGGAGCCTCAGATAAAGCTTGCCATGCATATAATTATAAGAAAACTGAAAGAACAAAACCTCTTTTTGAAGAAGGTGGAATTGCTTATGTATATTTTATTTATGGACTTTACCATTGCTTAAATATAGTAACTAATATAAAAGATGAGCCAGAAGCTGTATTAATTAGGGCAGTAGAGCCTATAGATAATTTAGATTACTTATCTAATGTTAGGTTTAATAAAAGTTATGATGAATTAACAAAAAGCCAAAAGAAAAATTTAACTAATGGACCTTCTAAACTTTGTACTGCATTAAATATTACAAAAAAAGAGAATTATATGGAGTTTTATAAAGAAGGAATCCTATATATAGAATCCAATCCAAATAAAAATTTTGAAATAGTTGAGACTACAAGGATAGGGATAGATTATGCGGAAGAAGCAAAGGATTTTCCATGGAGATTTTATATTAAAGATAATATGTACGTTTCTAAAAAGTAAAATATAAATATGCATAAATATAATGATAAGGACAAAACTATTAGTGATTATTTTATAAGGAGGTACTTTTATGAAATTTAAAAAGTCATTAATAGTGATATTTTCATTATTAGTTTGTTCATTTGTTATGATAGGAGCCAATCCGGAAAAAGGGATTAATAGCAAAAGCCCTTTATTTATTGGTGAAATAACCGATATACAAAAGGATGAAGATGGAAAATCAACTAGAATAACTGTTGAAGGTTATATTAAGGGAGTAGAAGTAGGAAAGACTACAATAGTTGGAATTGTAAATGAAGAAACTAAAATTATGAATTCCTTAAATGATAAAAAGGAAAATATAGATCTTCAAAAAGGTGATTTAGTTTACATGAGACTATCTGAAGCTATGACTAAGTCTAATCCACCTCAAGTTGTGGTAAAAAGAATATTCGTAACTAAGAATAGATAGACAAAGTTGATAATGTATTTATAATATAGATATAATGGAGGGATGGAATTGAAAAAATATAGTAAAGAAGAGCTTAAAGAGAAATTAACTGAATTACAATATAAAGTTACTCAAGAAAGTGCAACTGAAGCACCTTATACTAATGAGTATTTTGATCATTTTGAAGAAGGTATTTATGTTGATGTTGTATCATTAGAGCCTTTATTTGTATCTACTGATAAATTTGATTCAGGATGTGGCTGGCCAGCTTTTTCAAAGCCTATAGATAGAAAACTAATCAAAGAAAAGATGGACTCAAGCCATGGTATGATTAGAACTGAGGTAAGAAGTGAAAACTCTGATTCTCACTTAGGACATGTATTTTGTGATGGGCCTGAAGAGCTAGGTGGACTTAGATATTGTATAAATTCTGCTTCATTAAAATTTATCCCAAAAGATAAAATGAAAGAAGAAGGATATGAAGAGTATCTACCACTATTGAATAAGTAATTTGTATTTAAAGATTTTATAGCCTAAAAGAACTATAAAAAAGTATGGTATATCTATAATATTTATACTTTTTAGTAATTTAGAATAAATTACTTCCTTAACTGCTAATTGCAGAGGGCTGTCTTTTGGCAGCCCATTATTTTATTATATAAGTTGTAATAAAGTTTTTATATTTTATTAAATTAGTTCATATAAAAAATATTTCAGTTAAGCTAATACAGAATCAACTTATATAAAAATTAAAAAATCGCAGCTTTCAATTAATGTAATTTACACTTTTAATTATTTTTCACGCCAAATAATATAGATGCTTAAAATGTAAATTAATTATTGAAACATATATATACTGATTTACATAATTAATTTCTATTTGATATAATTAATAGTACAACCTATGAAAATAGAAGAATGTGCCATGGGGGTTTATTATGAAGGGAAGAACTAAAAATAATACTAAAAAAAACAATAATAATTCAAGAGAAAGAGCTTTATATGTAACTATAGGAGTATGTTTGGTTTTTCTAGCACTTATAGGAAGACTAACCTACATAATGATTTATAGGAGTAAAGAGTACAAGCATATGGCTCAAGGACAATGGAACTCTCAGGTAACAGTTGCAGCCGATAGAGGAGATATAACAGATAGGAATGGATCTATACTTGCAACATCTATTGATGTTTATAGAGTAGATTTAGATTTAAAGGCAATAGATATTTATATTAAAGATGAAGAAAATAAGACTACTAAGGAAGAAGTTGCAAGAAAATTATCTGAAGCCTCAGGAGTACCTTATGATGAAGTCATGAAGAAGTTAGAGCCGGTAAATGAAGAGGGAGTAAGAATTTCTACAACTACTTTAGTTAAGGGAATAGATAAGGAAGTTGCTGATAGAATTAAAGATTTAAAAATATATGGTGTTGTTATATCTATTAATCCTAAGAGGTATTATCCAAATAATAATTTCTTAGCTCATGCTTTAGGTAGCGTTAATTTTGATAACGTTGGATTAAATGGAGTAGAACTTCAGTATGATTCAGAGCTAACAGGTATTCCGGGATATAAAATAGCAGAGGTAGATGGAAGTCTTAAGGAGTTACCTTTCCAAACAGTTAAATTTGCTAATCCTGTTGATGGAAAAAATGTATCCTTAACTATAGATGAGAATATTCAATTAATGGCTGAAAAGGTAGCTGGAAAGGCGTTGACTGATAATAAGGCTACTGAAGTAAATGTAATAGTAATGAATCCTCATAACGGAGAAATACTTGCTATGGCAAATAAGCCGGATTTTAATCCTAATAATCCTTATGATGAATATGAAAAGTTTGAAGGTGCTGATGATTCTGAAAAACTTCAAAATATGTTAAAGAATGATGCAGTAAGCAATTCCTTTGAGCCAGGATCAACATTTAAGAATATAACAATGGCTGCAGTATTAGAAGAAGGACTAGCTAGTGAAAATGATACCTTCTATTGTGATGGTGGAGTTAAGTTTGGATCAACAACTATAAAATGTTGGAATTTATCTGGTCATGGTACTCAAACCTTACCTGAAATTCTTCAAAATTCATGTAATGTTGGATTTATGGAGCTAGGATCTAGAATAGGGTATCCAAAGTTAAAGGAGTATATTGATAAATTTGGTTTTGGACAAGTTACTAAAGTTGATTTACCACAGGAATCAGAAGGAATTGTAAAGTCAGTTAGTGATGCTAGTGAAATGGACCTTGCAACTATAGCTTTTGGTCAAACTAATACTGTAAACAGCCTTCAACTATTAACAGCATTTAATGCTATAGCAAATGGTGGAGATTTAATTCAACCTCATATTATGAAAGATATAAGTTATAATGCAGGAAATGGTACTAAAGTAATAGATGAAGTATTTAAGCCAACTATTGAAGAAAATATTATATCAGAAGAAACCACAGCAACTTTAAGAGACTATTTAGAGAGAACAATTAATGGTGGACAACCAGGTGGAACATTGATGGGATCAGAAAGAAGAGTAGGTGGTAAGACTGGTACAGCTCAAACTGTAGATCCAGTAGTTGGGGGGTATTCATCTGATAAATATATAGCTTCAGTACTAGCCTTATATCCTGTAGAGGATCCTCAAGTAACTATTTATATAAAAGTTGTAAATCCTAGTAATGGACAATATTATGGTGGGCCAGTTACAACTCCACTTTTAAAATCTTTATTAGGAGAGTTATTTACTTATTTAGATTCTCAAATTTATACAGATAGATATAATGAAAAGGAAAAAGTTGTTGTGCCAGAATTAAGAGGTAAAACAACAGAAGAAGCAAAGAAAATTTTAGAAGAAAGTGGATTAAATATAGATGTTGAATCAACTACTAAGAAGGTAAATAGTATGGAACCTTATCCAGGATCATTAGTGGAAAGTGGTTCTACTATAAGTGTTAATTTAGTAGATGATAATACTGATGGAAATAAACTTATTATGCCAGATTTAAAAGGAAAAACTTTAGAGGAAGCCATGAAAATATTAGATAGTTTAAATATTACTTATAAAGCTAACGGTACTGGTGTAGTAGATAGTCAAGATGTATTATCAGGTAAATTAATTGAAAAAGGAACTAAAGTTAAATTAAATTTAAAATAATGGGTAGTAGGAGAAAAAATGAATACAGTTAGTAGAGGAAGTAAAAGAAGACATAGAAAACTAAAAAAAAGAATAAAGATGAAAGATATAGATTATGGGCTACTATGTGGAATTTTAATACTACTTTTCATAGGTATTATTATGGTATATTCCTCTAGTTCTTACTATGCCTTATATGAAAAGGAGAATAGTGATTTCTTTTTTATTAAAGAAATCGTATGGGCAATAGTTGGAATATGCGGAATGTTAGTAACTATGTCCATAGACTATCATATTTATAAAAAATGGACTCCATATTTAGTGATGGGGACCTTCCTAGCCTTAGTTTTAGTACTATTTTTAGGAGTTAATCTTAATGGAGCGACAAGATGGATAAGGATCGGACCTCTATCCTTCCAACCTTCAGAACTAGCAAAGTATGTTTTAGTTCTTTATCTTGCCTTACTTATAGATAGAAGAAAAGATAAGATAAAGAAATTTAAGGAAGGAACACTATTTTACTTAGGAATTGCTGCTTCTTTTGCAGTGCTAATCCTTGCAGGTAAAAATTTAAGTATTACAGTAATTGTAATGATGGTTGCTGTTGTAATGATATTTGTTGGAGGCGGAAAATTAAGTCATTTACTTTCTTTTGTACCAATAGGAGCTGTAATATTAGGATTTTTAATTTATTTGCAACCTTATAGATTAGATAGATTTACATCATTTTTAGATCCTTGGGCAGATACTTCAGGAAAAAGTTATCAATTAATACAATCTTTTTATGCTCTTGGTTCTGGAGGAATTTTGGGTTCAGGACTTGGAAATTCAAGACAAAAGGCTCTTTTTATGCCTGAACCTCATAATGACTTTATTTTTGCAATTATTGGCGAGGAACTTGGACTTATTGGATGTACATTTATAGTTTTATTATTTATGTTTATTGTTATTAAAGGAGTTTCAATAGCTATTAAAGCTAGGGATAACTACGGATTCTTGATTTCTATTGGAATAATATCAGTAATAGCAATTCAAGCAATAATAAATATTGCAGTTGTTACAGGTTCAATGCCAGTAACAGGTGTGCCAATGCCTTTTATCAGCTATGGTGGAACCTCCTTGGTCTTTAATTTAGGGGCAATAGGTATATTGCTTAATATATCTAGGCAAAGTAAGGAAGAAGCAAAATAAAATATTATTAGACTATGGAATTATTTCGTAATAGTAATATAATTATAGTATAAGATATAGCGATAAAGATAGGAGGGGAATAATGAAGACAATAATATTTACAGACTCATGCTGTGATTTACCCATTAACTTTGTAAAAGAAAATAATATTCAAGTTATGTCCCTTAGAGTAAATCTTAAGGGGGAAGAAATTCCAGATGACTTAGGTGAAAGTATAAACTATAAAGATTTTTATAGGCTTATTAGAAATGGAGAAATGCCAACAACATCTCAAGCCAATGTTGGAGAGTTCCAAGAAAGATTCCAAAAGTATGTTAATGATGGATATTCGATAATATATATAGGATTTTCATCAGCTTTAAGTGGATGTGTTAATAGTGCGAGATTAGCAATGGAAAATATTAAATTAGATAATGAAAATGCTGATATTACAATTATAGATTCGAAAAGTGCATCTATGGGACTAGGATTATTAGTTTATTATGCATCTAAAATGCTTAAAGAAGGAAAAGGTAAAGAGGAAATAGTAAATTGGATTGAAGAAAACAAGTTAAGAGTAAATCACTGGTTTACTGTTGATGATTTAAATCACTTAAAAAGAGGTGGTAGAGTTTCAAGCTCTGTTGCTATAGTGGGAACAATGTTAAGTATAAAGCCTATAATGCATGTAGATGATGAAGGTAGACTTACACCTGTATCTAAAGTTAAGGGTAGAAAAAAATCTATTAAAGTATTACAGGAAAAGATAGTTGAGAGAATTGTTAATCCTGAGGAGCAGATTATATTTATTAGTCATGGAGACTGCTTAGAAGAAGCAGAACATCTAAAGGGATTAATAACTAGTGAAATTAAAGTAAAAGATGTTATTATAAATAATGTTGGACCGGTAATTGGAAGTCACTCAGGGCCTGGAACAATGGCATTATTCTTTATAGGAGATTCTAGATAAGAAAACATTATTTAACTTTTAACATAATAAGAATAAGAAAAGGGTTGCCTCAAGAAATACTTGAGGGAACTCTTTAGTTTTTGTATAGAATGTTTACATATATAAGTTGTAGAAGTTGAATTATTTTATTTATAATGATAAAGTATAGTGTAGATTAAAATAAGATGTAAAGTATAGTTGGTATGCATAAAGGAGTGTCAGTCTATGTTTGAATACATAAAGGGAAGATATAAGGGAATAAATAAAGATTATATTATAGTTGAAAATAATGGAATTGGATATAAGGTGTTTACTTCAGGTGCAACTATGTCAGCTATGCCAAAGATAGATGAAGAAGTTAAGTTATATCTTGAACAGATAGTTAGACAAGACTTCATGGGGCTTTATGGATTTGACACAAAAGAAGAACTTGAAATGTTCAAATTGTTAATATCCATTAATGGTGTAGGATCAAAGGCAGCGTTATCATTATTATCTATTAGTAGAATTAATAATTTACGATATGCAATTATGATGGGTGATGATAAGCACTTATGTAAGGCGCCTGGTATAGGTAAGAAAACCGCTGGGAGAATTATATTAGAGCTTAAGGATAAAATTAAGAAAGAAGAAATTTCAGGTAATAATGAAAGTTCATCAGATTTTATGGATATTGCTTCAAATAGTACTATGAATATTGCAGAAGCTTTAAGTGCTCTGCTAGCATTAGGATATTCAGAGAAGGAAGCTGAAGCAGCTTTAAGTAAGGTAGATAAGACTGAAAGTTTAGAAAATATCATTAAGAATTGTTTAAAGGTTCTAATGGGATAGAGAGGTGGATTATGGAAAGAATAATAACACCACAGGAAATATTTGAAGACGGAAGTGTATTAAGTTTAAGACCTCAAAGTTTAGAGGAATATATAGGGCAAGATAAGGTCAAGGAGAGATTAAGTATCTTTATTAAGGCTGCTCAAAATAGAAGCGAAGCCTTAGATCATGTGCTTCTTTATGGGCCTCCAGGCCTTGGTAAGACAACTTTAGCTAATATTATAGCTAAAGAAATGGATGGAGAGCTTAAGATAACATCAGGACCTGCTATTGAAAGGGCTGGTGATTTAGCAGCTATACTTACTACCCTTAAGGATAATGATGTTTTATTTATAGATGAAATTCATAGACTTAATAGAAATGTAGAAGAGATATTATATCCTGCAATGGAGGACTATGTTCTAGATATTGTAATAGGAAAAGGAGCAGCTGCAAAGTCTATAAGATTGGACTTGCCAAAGTTTACCTTAATAGGGGCAACTACTAGAATTGGAATGCTTACATCTCCTCTTAGAGATAGATTTGGAGTTCTTTGTGATATGCAGTATTATTCAGTTGAACAACTTAAGGAGATTGTAATAAGATCTGCTTTTGTCCTAAACTGCCATATTACAGAAGAAGGAGCACTAGAACTTGCAAGAAGGTCTAGAGGTACTCCTAGAATTGCTAATAGATTATTAAAAAGAGTTAGAGATTATGCAGAAGTTTATTCTAATTCATTAATAAGTGCAAAGGAAGCTAAAGCTGCTTTAGATTTGCTTGAAGTTGATAATAAAGGCTTTGATAGGGTAGATAATAAAATTTTAGAAGCAATTATTGATAACTTTAATGGAGGACCAGTAGGTATAGAAACATTGTCCTACTTTATTGGAGAGGAGCTTGGAACTATTGAAGATGTATATGAACCATATTTACTTCAAACAGGTTTTATAGTAAGAACTTCAAGGGGAAGAATTGCAACTGATAAGGCTTATGAACATTTGGGGAGAAGCAAAAATAAAAAGTTAAATGGTGAGCAACAAAAGTTGTTCTAAGAATGAATGACCATAGATAAGGAGATAATACAATGAAAGTAAGTGATTTTGATTTTTATTTGCCAGAAGAATTAATTGCACAACATCCCTTAGAAAAAAGAGATGCTTCAAGACTTATGGTTTTAGATAAAAAGACAGGAAGTATAGAACATAAATCTTTCCATGATGTGATAGATTATTTAAATGAAGGAGATACTTTAGTATTAAATAATACAAGAGTAATGCCAGCTAGGCTTATAGGTGAAAAAGAAAATACTGGTGGGAAAATAGAATTTCTTCTGTTAAAAAGAATAGAAGGAGATAAGTGGGAATGTTTAGCTAAACCAGGTAAAAGAGCCAAGATAGGGCAAAGATTTACCTTTGGAGAAGGTAAGCTTAAATGTGAAGTTGTTGATATAGTGGAAGAAGGAAATAGAATAATTGAATTTAGTTATGATGGTATATTTGAACAAGTTTTAGATGAACTAGGGGAAATGCCACTTCCGCCATATATAACTGAAAGACTAGAGGATAAGGAAAGATATCAAACAGTATACTCTAAGGAAAAAGGTTCGGCAGCAGCCCCAACAGCAGGTCTTCACTTTACAGAAGAATTATTAAAGGAAATTAAGGCAAAAGGTATAAATATAGCATATTTAACACTGCACGTTGGTCTTGGAACTTTCAGGCCTGTTAAGGTAGATGATATTAATGAACATATTATGCACTCTGAATTCTATCATTTAGATAAGGAAAATGCAGATATAATTAATGAAACTAAAAAGAGGGGCAATAAAGTTATTGCTGTAGGTACTACTTCAACAAGAACATTAGAAACCATTGGAGATGAAAATGGATTTGTTAGAGAACAAAGTGGTTGGACAGATATTTTCCTTTATCCAGGATATAAATATAAGGTTATAGATGAATTAATAACTAATTTCCACTTACCAGAGTCAACATTAATTATGTTAGTTTCTGCTCTTGCAGGAAAAGAAAATGTTATGAATGCCTATAATGAAGCAGTAAAAGAAAGATATAGATTTTTCTCCTTTGGAGATTCAATGCTTATAAAAGAGTAAACTAGAAGAGGAAGTGAAATTTTGAGTAAAAAAAGATATACTTTATTAAAGAAGGATGGCAAGGCCAGAAGAGGTAGGTTTGAAACTCCTCATGGAACTATAGAAACGCCAGTATTTATGAATGTAGGAACATTAGCAGTTATTAAGGGTGCTGTTTCTACAATGGATTTGAAGGAAATAGGATGTCAAGTAGAGCTTTCTAATACTTATCATTTACATTTAAGACCTTCAGACAAGGTAGTTGCTGAGCTTGGAGGATTACATAAATTTATGAACTGGGATAGACCAATTCTTACAGATTCAGGCGGATTCCAAGTATTTTCTCTATCTGGAATGAGAAAAATAAAAGAAGAAGGTGTTTATTTCTCTTCTCATATAGATGGTAAAAAGATCTTTATGGGACCAGAAGAATCAATGCAAATACAAAGTAACTTAGCTTCAACTATAGCCATGGCTTTTGATGAATGTATTCCAAACCCTTCAACTAGAGATTATGTTGAGAAATCTGTAGCAAGAACTACTAGATGGCTTGAAAGATGTAAGGTAGAAATGGATAGGTTAAATTCTCTGCCTGAAACTATAAATAAAGAACAAATGCTTTTTGGTATTAACCAAGGTGGTTGTTATGAAGATATTAGAATAGAGCATGCTAAAACTATAACTAAAATGGACTTAGATGGATATGCTATTGGAGGTCTTGCTGTAGGGGAAACTCATGAAGAAATGTATAGAGTTATAGATGCTGTAGTTCCTCATTTACCTGAAGATAAACCTATTTACCTAATGGGAGTTGGACTTCCAAGTAATATATTAGAAGCTGTAGACAGAGGTGTTGACTTCTTTGATTGTGTACTTCCAGCTAGAAATGGTAGACATGGTCATGTATTTACGAGGGATGGAAAGATTAATTTAATGAATGCTAAGTTTGAACTTGATACTAGACCAATAGATGAAGGTTGTCAGTGTCCAGCTTGCAAGAGTTATACAAGGGCTTATATCAGACATTTATTTAAGGCTAAGGAAATGCTTGCAATGAGACTTTGTGTTCTTCATAACCTTTATTTCTATAATAAACTTATGGAAGATATCAGAAATGCAATTGATGGAGGATACTTTAAAGAGTTTAAAGAAGAAAAGCTAAAAGAATGGAATGGTAGAGCTTAAAGTATTAAATATCTGTTAATATAATTGACAGTACTATATTATTAAGTTATAGTTTTTATTATCAAAATATATAAACAAAAGTTATAATGAAGGGAATGAATTAAATGGAAGCAATATTATCATTAGTGTTACCATTTGCATTAATGTTCGGTCTTATGTATTTCTTATTAATACTACCAGAAAAGAAGAGAACAAAAAAATATAATGAAATGATTTCTGCTATAGAAAAAAATGATGAAATAATTACTAGAGGCGGAATAATGGGAAGAGTTGTTATCGTTGAAGATGACTATGTAGTTATTGAGTCAAGTGCTGAAAGAACTAAACTTAAAATTTCAAAAAGTGGTATAGCTACTAAGGTAAATAAAGTAGAAGAATAAGAATAAAGCCCCCTAGGCTATCATAGATTAGTACTAGGGGGTGATTTCTATGGAGTGGGTAAACTATTTCAAAAGTATTTTTAGAGGTCTTTTATGTGCCTTGGTAATTACATTTATTGCTACTATTATATTTTCATTAGTGATGAATAAATTACCTATAGAAGAAAATGTCCTGAATATTATTTATGTAGTAATAACAGCTTTATCTCTTGTAGTAGGATCTGTTTTTGCAGTGAAAAACTATGGAAGCAAGGGGTGGGTAGTTGGATTAGCTGTAGGTTGCATGTTTTACATAGTCTTATATTTAATTGGCATTATTTTTGGAGCTGAAGCTACACTAACTATTTATGATTTTATGAAGTTTGCATTATGCATATTAATTGGACTTCTATCAGGAATGCTTGGAATAAACCTATAATTAAATTATTAAAGTAAGAGATATATTTTCTCTTACTTTATTTACATATTAAGGTATTTTTTATGTGTAAAGTATATTTGAATTACATAAAATACTAAAAGTAGTTGATATTGCTTAACATAAGATATATAATTTAAATGAAAATGTACTAGAGGGGGAAAACCATGAAGAGGAGAAGTAAAAGCAAAAGCTCAGTGTTATTATTACTTTCAGTTGTAATTATAATTTCCTTTGCCTTTATTGGGTTTAAAGGTTTAGAAGTTGCAGGTTGGAGAGTAAAGTCTTTTGATGAGGGAATTACAAAGGGACTTGACCTTCAAGGTGGAGTTTCAGTTTTGATGGAAATCGTTGACGAAGATGTTTCGTCTGATGTGTTAGAAAGAACAAAGCAATTATTAGAACTTAGAGTAAATAAAATAGGGGTTGCAGAAACAGTAGTAACTGTTGAAGGTGACAAAAGAATTAGGATAGATATCCCTGGAGCATTTAATTCAAGTGAAATAGTTGATGGACTTACTAAGACTGGAAACTTAGAGTTTAAAGATTCAGAGGGTAACGTAGTTTTAACTGGAAAAGATGTTAAAGAAGCAACAGCTATATTAGATGATACATCAAGACCAGTTGTTTCACTAGAGTTAAATGAAGATGGTCAATCAAAATTTGCTGATGTTACAGCAAAAAACATAGGAAAAAGTATAGGTATATATATGGATGGTGAAGCTGTATCTTCTCCAGTAGTTCAAAATGCAATTACTGATGGAAAAGCAGTGATTAATGGTATGTCTTCAATGGATGAAGCGAAGAAGCTTGCAGGAGTAATAAGTTCTGGTGCATTACCAGTAACTGTTGAGGCAGCTTCAGTTAAGAATGTTGGTGCTCAACTTGGAGCAGAAGCTCTGCCTAATGCTTTAAAAGCAGGGGCAATAGGTGTAGGACTTATATTTGTTTTTATGATTATATATTATAGAGTACCAGGAATATTTGCTAGTATTGCATTAACTCTATATATTTCATTAGTTTTATTATTGTTTGCTGAAATGAAAGTAACATTAACTCTACCTGGCATAGCAGCTTTATTATTAACTATTGGTATGGCTGTTGATGCAAACATTCTTATTTTTGAAAGAATAAGAGAGGAACTTTCTAGAGGAATATCTATTAAAAGTGCAGTTAAAGCAGGATTTGAAAATGCTATGTCTTCAATTGTAGACTCAAATTCAACTACATTTATTGCTGCATTAATACTTTACTTTATAGGATCTGGTTCAGTAAAAGGGTTTGCTGTAACTCTTATGATAGGTATAGTATTAAGTTTATTTACGGCATTAATAGTTACTAAAACACTAATTAATTTAGCTGTTGAAATAGGACTTTTAAAGAGTCTTGGACAATTTAGAGTTAAGAGAGGTGAAAATAATGCTTAAGATAGTAGAAAAAACTAAGCTATGGTTCGCCTTATCAATAATAATAATTGTTATAGGATTAGGATTTACTTTTACTAAAGGTTTAAACTTTGGTATAGATTTCTCAGGCGGGACTAAGATAGTAATTCAATATAATGAAGGATTTAATAAGCCAGAAGCAGATGAAATTGTTAAAGAAATTGTACCAGGCGCCGTAACTAATGAGGCTGAGGGAAATCAATATGAAATTAAGGCTACAGACTTTGATAGTTCTAAGGTATCTGCTGTTTTCAAAGGGCTTCAAGAAAAATATAATTTAGAAGATGATGACCTATTATCTCAAGAAGAAATAGGTGCTTCAGTAGGTAAAGAATTAACTAGAAATTCTATTTTAGCTTTATTTGTAGCTTGTGCTGCTATGTTAGTTTATATAGCTATAAGATTTGAACTTAATTATGGTATTGCAGCTATAATTGCATTAGTTCATGATTTATTAATAACAGTTAGTGTGTTTGCTATTTTTAATATTCCTGTAAATACACCATTTATTGCAGCAGTTTTAACAATAGTAGGTTATTCAATTAATGATACTATAGTAATTTTTGATAGAATTAGAGAAAACTCTAAGAATATGAGGAGAGTTTCTTCCACAGAACTTGCTAATAAGAGTTTAACTCAAACAATGTCAAGATCTATTAATACAACATTGACTACTTTAGTTACAATAATAGCTGTTAATATTTTTGTACCTACAGTTAGAGAATTTACTTTCCCATTAATTATAGGTATAGCTGCAGGAGCATACTCATCTATATTTATAGCAGCTCCTACTTGGGTAATATTAAAAGATAGAAAAGCTAACAAAAACAAGAAATCAAAAGCTGAATTAGCATAATATTATAAAATGTTGTATAAACCTCCAAATTATTTTGGGGGTTTATTATTTTTTTACAAGAAAACATTTGTAATATTTGCGATTATACATTATAATATATGTGTTTTCTTAAGTTTTATGGAGGAGTTTATAATGCGTAAGTTTTGGGAGAGTATTTATAGTCCAAATTATATTACTGGATATAATCCCTTTATACTTAAAAATATGAACAAAGCAATTGAACATGTGGTAGAAGCAGTAAATAACAGAAATAAAATAGTTATTTACGGTGTATCAAATGTTGATGGATTGTGTGCTATATCATCACTACATTTAGTTTTAAAATATTTAAATGCAGATATAGAGTACGTTATTCATGAAGAGGATTCAGGTTCTGGAATTACTTCTGAAAGTATAAAAAATAATGTTAGCTTTCTAGGAGGTCAGCTTTTAATTACATTAGGAATTGATTTAAGCTCAGAAGAAGAAGAAAAGCTTTGTAGGGATCTTGGGATAGATTTGATAGTATTGGAAAATAAAGAAGATAATAATGGAAGAAATTATATTTACATAAATCCGAATCAAAAAGGGTGCCAGTATAGATATAAAAATTTATCTATTAGCGGGTTAACCTTTAAATTAATGCAAGCCATAGCAATTTATTATAATATAAAAAGCATTAATAAGTATTTAGATTTAATATTAATAGGAGAGCAATGGGCAGAAGTACCTTTAAAAGGGGAAAATGGGGTCATACTAAAAGAAGGTAGAAAATTCCTAATTAATACTAATAATTATGGATTAAGAGCTATAATGAATTATTATAATATAGTTGAGATGGATGATGAGTGCATATTAAAAATTATAGAACTTATTACACCAACTATTAATGCTGTTAGGAAAATGGATAATGCTCGAATAATAATAGAGCTATTAACTACTAATAAAAAAGATAGAGCTGTACAAATAACTAAATATTTGAATAAATCTAATATGACTATATAATTATTTAATTTATTATTGTAAAATAATAATAGGTACTTATATAGTTTATAATTTTTTAATAATGGAGGAATTATTATGAATCTAAAAGAAAAAATTAGAGTGATTGAAGGTTTTCCTAAAGAAGGTATAAGTTTTAAAGATATTACAACAGTTATTGGTGACGGAGAAGCATTAAAATATTCTATAGATAAAATAGTTGAGCATTTAAAAGATAAAAATATTGATTTAATAGTAGGACCAGAAGCCAGAGGATTTATTTATGGAGTACCTGTTGCTTATGCAATGGGAATTGGATTTGTTCCAGTAAGAAAACCAGGTAAATTACCAGGTGAAACTGTTTCTGTGACTTATGATTTAGAGTATGGTAGTGATACACTACAAATACATAAGGATGCAATTAAAAAAGGTCAAAGAGTTGCTATAGTAGATGATTTACTGGCAACTGGAGGAACAATTGAAGCAGTAGCTAAGCTTGTAGAATTAGCTGGTGGAGAAGTTGTTACTTTAGATTTTGCAATAGAACTTACAGGGCTTAATGGAAGAAGTAAGCTTGAAGGATATGAAGTAATGTCCTTAGTTGATTATGAGTTTTAATATATAAGCTTTCCATAAAGTTTATATATTTTATAAAAGCATGTTTTATATGAGAAATATTTAATTTATGTGAATATACAATCAACTTATATAAAAATTAAAAGATTCATGCTTTCAATTGATGTGATTTATCATTGAAGTTACTTTTTACTTGAAATAATATTAGCACTTAAAATGTAGACTGTTTATTGAAACATATATATTATTGAAAATTTAAATTAATTAGTATATAATATAAGAAAAAATGGCTGGTTGTTAAAACCAGCCAATTATTTTAGACTAAATCAAAGGAGATTATCCATATGTATGAAGACTTAATGCAGAAAATTAATGAAAATTGCCATAATATAGATAAAGATATGGTAAAGCGAGCATATGATTTAGCTTGTGATGCCCATAAAGAGCAAAAAAGAGAGTCGGGTGAGCCTTATGTAACTCATCCTGTTGATGTTGCATCAATATTAGCTGAAATGGGTATGGATACTAGTACAATAGTTGCAGGTCTTTTACATGATGTTATTGAGGATACTGAATATACATATGAAGATATTAAAAATTCCTTTAATGAAGAAATTGCAAATTTAGTGCAAGGTGTAACGAAATTAGGTAAGATTGAATATAAGACTAAAGAAGAACAGCAAGCTGATAATGTAAGGAAAATGCTTTTAGCAATGGCTAAAGATATAAGGGTTATCATAATAAAGCTTGCAGATAGACTTCATAACTTAAGAACTTTAAAGTTTATGCCAAAGGCAAAACAAAAGCAAAAAGCTAAAGAAACTTTAGATATTTATGCACCTTTAGCACATAGATTAGGTATCTCTAAAATTAAATGGGAACTAGAAGACTTAGCTTTTAGATATTTACATGAAGAGGAATATTATGATTTAGTTAAGGAAATAGCTGAAAAGAGAGTTGAAAGAGAAACTTATATTGCTGAAATTAAAGAGGATTTAAGTAAAAAGCTTGAGGAATCTGAAATTGATTCAGATATAGACGGCAGACCAAAGCATTTTTATAGTATCTATAAAAAGATGGTTAATAAAAATAAAAGTATAGAACAAATTTTTGACTTAACAGCTATAAGAATCTTAGTTAATACGGTAAAAGATTGCTATGGGGTTTTAGGAATAGTTCATACCATTTATAAACCTATTCCGGGAAGATTTAAAGACTACATAGCAATGCCAAAACCTAACATGTATCAGTCTCTTCATACAACTGTAATAGGACCACAAGGTAAGACTTTTGAGATTCAAATTAGAACCTTCGAAATGCATAAGACAGCTGAATATGGTATAGCTGCTCATTGGAAGTATAAAGAGGGAGAAAATCAAGAAGAAAAAGAAAATTCCTTTGAAAATAAGCTTGCATGGCTTAGGGATATGCTAGAATGGCAAAAAGAAACATCAGATGCTGAGGAATTTATAGAAGGATTTAAAATAGATTTATTTGTAGATGAAATATTTGTATTTACTCCAAAAGGTGTTGTAATTAATTTACCAAGTGGAGCAACACCTATTGATTTTGCTTATAGAATTCATACAGATATAGGGAATAGATGTGTAGGGGCTAAAGTAAATGGTAAGATAGTACCTTTAGACTATAAATTAAAAACTGGGGAAATAGCTGAAGTACTAACTTCTAAAAATGCTAAAGGCCCAAATATAGATTGGCTTAATATTGCGAAGAGTAATCAAGCGAAAAGTAAGATAAGACAATGGTTTAAAAAGATTAAAAAAGAAGAGAATATAGATAAAGGTAAGGAAACTTTTGAAAAAGAGTTAAAGAAGCAAGGCGTAATCTATGCTGAAATAGCAAAAGGTGAAGTATATGAAAGAGCTATAAAGAGGTATAATATTCATAACACTGAAGATTTATATGCGGTAATTGGAATTGGCCAACTTTCTGCTTCAGCATTTATCTCTAAATTAAAAGAAGAAAATATTATAGATAAACAAAGTCAAGAAACTTTAAATAAACCTATAGAAGAGCAATATAATAAATTTGATAAGGGAAATGGAAATACTAGTAGAAACTCTTATGGCGTTACTGTTAAAGGTGTAAATAACATAATGGTTAGGTTTGCTAGGTGTTGTAATCCAGTACCAGGAGATGATATACAAGGATATATAACTAAAGGTAGAGGAGTTTCTGTTCATAGAAATGATTGTAGTAATTTAAAATCATTAATTAATTATGATCCAAGTAAAGTAGTAGATGTTTCTTGGGGATTATCTAAGGGTGCTGCTTATGTTGCAGAAGTTCAAGTTAAGGCTGATGATAGAATTGGAATTCTTACTGATATTATGAATGTTATTTCGGAATCTAAGCTACCATTAAATGCGCTTAATGCTAAATCCTCTAAGGCTAATACTGCTATGGTTACTATTAGAGTTAAGATAGATTCCATTGAGCAATTAAAAGAACTTATGAGAAAAATAAGAAGATTAAAAGGCGTAATGGATGTATATAGAATGAATAACTAGAGAGGTATTAAATGAGGGCAGTAGTTCAAAGAGTAACTTCATCTAAGGTAGTTGTAGATGATACAGTAATAGGTGAAATTGGAAAAGGTCTTAATATATTAATAGGAATTTCTAAGGAAGATACAGAAGAAGATTTACTTTATTTAAGAGATAAGATTATTAACCTTAGAATTTTTGAAGATGAAAATGATAAGATGAATCTTTCTCTTTTAGATGTAAAAGGAGAAATATTAGCTATTTCTCAATTCACTTTATATGGAGATTGTAGAAAAGGTAGAAGGCCAAACTTTATGGAAGCAGAGGGCGGAGATAAGGCTAAGGCGTTGTACGTGAGATTTATAGACCTATTAAAAGAAAACAATATAAAGGTAGAAACAGGAGAGTTTGGGGCTCATATGAAGGTTGATATACAAAATGATGGGCCTGTGACACTTATATTAGATAGTAAAAAGAAGTTTTAGTTAGGAGGGTTATTATGATAGTTAAAACTTATCCTCTTGGGTCACTTCAAACTAATTGCTACTTAGCAATAGATGAAAAGACTAATAAAGCAGCAATAATTGATCCAGGAGCACAAGCAAGTTACTTAATTAAGGAAATTGAGAATTTAGGAATTGAAATAGATGTAATATTACTAACTCACTGCCATTTTGATCATAATGGTGCAGTTGCTGAGCTTAAAGAAAAATATAATGTAGATGTATATTTAAATAAAGCTGAAGAAGAGTTTATGGAGAGTGATAACACTGGTATTTTTGGAAAGCTTCCAAAGATATATAAGTATCTTGAAGAGGGTCAAGAAATTAAAGTTGGAGATTTAACTTTTAAAGTTACATTTACACCAGGACATAGTAAAGGTGGTACTTGTTTTATAGTAGCTGATAGTGTATTTACTGGTGATACTTTATTTAATGGCTCTATTGGAAGAACTGACTTTTTAGGTGGAAGCTATAATGAGCTTATAGAAAGTATAGAAAATAAATTAATGATATTAGATAAGGATACTGTTGTTTATCCAGGTCATGGACCTAAATCTACTATTATTTATGAAAGAATGAGAAATCCATTCTTAGCATAAAGGGAGAATAAATGAAGGTAACTATAAAATTAAACAATTTAAAATATAGATATGATGTTTATCAAATGTTTAATATTTACTATCCTTTAGAAGAAATTAAATTTGAAGATAATGGAGAATTTATAGTAAATATTGAAGAAGATAAAATTAATTTTTCATATGGAGATTACTTTAATGAAGCTTCTTTAGGTGAAAATATTAAAGAAGATATAAAGAGGCTTATTTTTTCATCACTTAAAGATATTACTAATGATTATTATCCATGGGGTATATTAGTAGGAATAAGACCTTCTAAAATTGCCTTAAAATATCTGGAAGAAGGAAAAAGTGAAGAAGAAATAATAGAAATTTTTCAAAATAGACATTTAGCTTCTGAAGAAAAAGCAAAGCTTTGTATTGAAGTAGCAAAGAAGGAAAAAGAATTTGTAAATAAGGATGAGAAGAATATTGCTATTTATATAGGAATGGCATTTTGTCCTACTAGATGTTTCTATTGCTCCTTTACAGCAAATCCAATAGGAGCTAGCAAAAAGTTAGTTAATCCTTATTTAGAAGCCTTAACATATGAAATAAGAGAAATGAAAAAATATGTTGATGAAAGAGGATTAAAGATAGAAAGTGTATACTTTGGTGGGGGGACGCCTACTGCAGTAAATAATGAAGAGTTCGAAGCTATTATGAAAGAGATTTATAATGCTTTTGTTAATAATAGAGACCTTTATGAGTTTACTGTGGAGTGTGGAAGACCTGATAGTATTACTATTGAAAAGCTTCAGACTATGAAAAAGTATAATACTACTAGAATAAGTATTAATCCTCAAACTATGAATGATAAAACCTTAAAAATGATAGGAAGAGGTCATTCATCAGAGGATGTAATTGAAAAGTTTAATTTAGCTAGAGAGCTAGGTTTTGATGATATTAATATGGATATGATAATAGGACTTCCTGGTGAAGGAATAAAAGAAGCTGAATACACAGCTGAAGAATTATTAAAGCTAAAACCAGATAGTCTTACAGTTCATGGATTATCATTAAAGAGAGCTTCAATTTTATATGAAAACTTTATTCTTAAAAAGGGAATACAAATAAAGAAGCAAGAAGAGTTATCTTCTATGTATGAAATAAGCAGAAAACTAGCTGAAAGTTTAGGTATAAAACCATATTATATGTATAGACAAAAAAATATGGTTGGAAATATGGAGAATTTGGGTTATTCTAAAGAAGGTAAAGAATGTTTATATAATATTGAAATGATAGAAGATAAGCAAACTATTATAGCTTTAGGTGCTGACGCAGTATCTAAGGTAGTCTTTTTAGAAGATAATAGAATTGAGAGATTTGGAAACGTAAAAGACATAAAAGAATATGCAAATAGAATTAAGGAAATGGTAGAGGAAAAGAAAAAACTTTTAGATACACTTTACCTTAAATAGGAGGAGATATTATGGAAATCCAAGCACCTAAGGGTACGAAGGATATGCTGCCTCAAGATGCTTATAAATGGCATTATGTTGAGGAAACTTTAAGAAAAGTTTCAAAGGCATTTGGAGTAAGAGAAATTAGAACACCAATATTTGAACACACTGAATTATTTTTAAGAGGTGTTGGGGAGACTACTGATATAGTTCAAAAGGAAATGTATACTTTTAATGATAAAGGTGATAGAAGTATAACATTAAAACCAGAAGGTACTGCACCTACTGTTAGAGCTTTTATTGAAAATAGATTATTTAATGAAGCTCAACCTACTAAGCTATATTATATGATTCCATGTTTCAGATATGAAAATGTTCAAAAAGGAAGACTTAGACAATTCCATCAATATGGTATAGAAGTATTTGGTTCTAAAGAACCATCAATGGATGCTGAAGTAATTTCTTTAGCTATGGAAGCTTTAAAAAGACTTGGTTTAAAGAGTTTAAGTTTAAACATAAATAATTTAGGATGTCCTAAGTGTAGACCAAAGTATAATGAAGCATTAAAGAAATATTTACAAGATAATTATGATAATCTTTGCGGTATTTGTAAAACTAGATTTGAAAAAAATCCAATGAGAATTTTAGATTGTAAAGAAAAATCTTGCAAGGAAATAACTAAAAGTGCTCCTATTATCCTTGATTATATTTGTGAGGAATGTGATACTCACTTTACAGAAGTAAAGAGATATCTTGATGCATTAGATATTAAATATACTATTGATCCAGGCATAGTAAGAGGATTAGATTATTATACAAAGACTATTTTTGAAATCCTAAACGATGATTTTACAGTTTGTGGTGGCGGTAGATATGATAAGCTAATTGAAGAAATTGGTGGACCTGAAATGCCAGCTGTTGGATTTGGAATGGGACTCGAAAGACTTATAATGACTCTAGAAAAAGAAGAAATTGAAATTCCAAGGGAAGATACTATAGAGCTTTACATTGGTGCTAGAGGAGAAGATGCTAAGACAGCAGCCTTCGTTCTTGCTAATAAATTAAGAGCAAAAGATGTTAAAGCTGAAGTAAACCATATGGGTAGAAGCATAAAGGCAGAAATGAAATATGCTAATAAAATTGGTGCTGTCTTTACTACAATTTTAGGTGATGATGAACTTCAAAATAATGTTTTAAAGCTTAAGAGAATGAGTGATGGAGAACAATTTGAAGTTAATTTAAACAATATAGATGAAATAGAAAGTGTTTTAAATAGTTAGGAGGAAGAAAAATGGGTGAAGCTTTAGGTGGATTAAAGAGAACCCTTATGTGTGGAGAAGTTAGGGAAAGTAATGTTTCTCAAAAAATCACATTAATGGGATGGGTACAAAGAAATAGAAAATTAGGAGGTCTACAATTTATAGACCTAAGAGATAGAACAGGCATAATGCAAATAGTATTTGGTGAAGAAATTAATGCTATAGCTTTTGAAAAGGCTAAGGACGTAAGACCAGAGTATTGTATTGCTGTAACTGGAGAAGTTGTTTTAAGAGAAGCTCCAAATCATAATATGCCAACAGGACTTGTTGAGCTTAAGTGTGAAGAATTAAAGATTCTTTCTGAATCAGATACTCCTCCAATATATATTAAAGAAGGATTAGATGCAGCAGAAAATATAAGATTAAAATATAGATATTTAGATCTTAGAAGACCTGATATGCAAAGAATATTCATGATCAGAAGTAAAGTATCTAAATCTGTTCGTGATTATTTAGATGCAAATAATTTCTTAGAAGTAGAAACTCCAATTTTAACTAAGAGTACTCCAGAAGGAGCAAGAGATTACCTTGTACCTTCAAGAAATTATCCAGGAATGTTCTATGCACTTCCACAATCACCTCAAATCTTTAAGCAATTATTAATGGTATCAGGATTTGATAGATATTATCAAATTGCTAAGTGTTTTAGAGATGAAGACTTAAGAGCTAATAGACAACCAGAATTTACTCAAATCGACTTAGAAATGAGTTTTGTTGAAGAAGAAGATGTAATAAAGATGAATGAAGGCTTAGTAGCTCATGTATTTAAAGAAGTAGCAGGAGTAGATGTTAAGCTTCCTATAAAGAGAATGACATTTAAAGATGCTATGGAAAAATACGGTTCAGATAAGCCAGACTTAAGATTTGGAATGGAAATAACTAATATTACTGAAGACGTAAAGGATATGGATTTTGTAGTATTTAAATCAGCTATAGAAAATGGTGGATCTGTAAGAGCATTATGCTTAAAGGGTGGAGCATCATTAGGAAGAAAACCAATAGACAAATTAGGTGAATTCGTTAAAACATATAAGGCTAAGGGGCTTGCTTGGATTCAAATTAAAGAAGATGGAGTTAAATCTTCAATAGCTAAATTCTTAACTGATGATGTTACTAATTCAATTATTAAGACTATGAATGCTGAAGTTGGAGATGCTATATTTATAGTTGCAGATAAGAATTCAGTAGTTTTCCAAAGTCTTGGAGCTTTAAGATTAGAGCTAGCTAAGCAATTTGATTTAATTAAGGATAAAAATGAATTTAACTTTACTTGGATTACAGAATTCCCTCTATTTGAATATAACGAAGAGGAAGGAAGATATCATGCAGCTCACCATCCATTTACATCACCAATGGATGAAGATTTAGATATGATAGAATCTAATCCAGGAGAAGTTAGATCAAAGGCTTATGATTTAGTATTAAATGGAGAAGAACTAGGTGGAGGATCTATAAGAATTCATGATTCTAAGCTTCAGCAAAGAATGTTTAAGGCTTTAGGATTTACTGAAGAATCAGCTCAAGAAAGATTTGGATTCTTAATAGATGCCTTTAAGTTTGGACCACCACCACATGGCGGATTAGCTTTTGGTTTAGATAGAATGATAATGTTCTTAGCTGGAACTGAAAATATTAAGGATGTTATTGCATTCCCTAAAAATCAAAATGCTTATTGTTATTTAAGTGAAGCTCCTAATATAGTAGATGAAAATCAACTTGAAGATTTAGGAATATCAATAAATAGAAAAGAAGATTAATCTTGGAGGCTACCTTAGGGTAGCCTTTTTTATTATAAATATTTATTATTAATTTATAAGAAATTAATATTTTGTAATTTATGAGAATTTATTAATTTGTAATCTAAAATGAAGAATTTAGGAAGTAATCTGTTCTGAATTACTAAAAATACAATAATAAGAATAAAGATATTTGAAGGAGAGTATGTAAGTTTCTGATGACTTAGAGAAAAGATAAGGAATCAAAAGCTTGCATACTTTTTTTATATAAATATTGACAGGAGTGTGTATGTGTAATAATATATGTATATAGAGTATATATACACTTGGTATACACTTGGAGGTGAAAAGTTGAATATTATAATTAGTAATTCTTCACAAGTGCCATTATATGAACAAATAGAAAGTCAAATAAAGAATCAAATAGTAAATATGTTATTAAAACCTGGAGAGCCTCTGCCCTCTATTAGAACTTTAGCTAAGGAATTAAAAGTAAGTATAATAACTACTAAAAGAGCTTATGAGGAATTAGAAAAAGAAGGCTTTATAAAAACAGTAGTAGGAAAGGGAACTTTCGTTGCTGAAGCTAATAATGAAAGGTTAAGAGAAGTTGCTATGTATGAAATAGAGAATAAGTTAGAAGAAGCAATTATTTCTGCAAAAGCAATAGGATTAACTTTAGAAGAAACTATTGATATTGTTAAGAGCTTATATGAGGAGGTATAGAAATGGAAGCTATTGAAATTAAAGAATTAGAAAAGAGCTACAATAAATTTAAACTAGATATTAAAGAGCTAATAGTAAAAAAAGGTTTTATTACAGGATTTATAGGACCTAATGGATCAGGAAAAACAACTACTATTAAGGCTATCATGAATATGGTAAAAGCAGATAAAGGTGAAATATTAGTATTAGGAGAAGATATTAAAACTAATACAGATATTAAAGAAACATTAGCTTTTGTAGGTGATACTTGTGGTTTTTTAGAAGAAAGTAAACTTAAAAATATAAAAAAGACAGTTTCAAGATTCTATACAAAATGGGATGAAACTTTATATAAAAAACTTACAGAAAAATTTGGCTTAGATGAATCATTAGTTTACGGAAAGTTATCTAAGGGTAAAAAGAAACAATTCGAACTTACTATGGCCTTAGCTACAAAACCTAAAGTTTTAATAATGGATGAGCCTACAGCAAATTTAGATCCAGTAGTTAGGAATGAGTTTTTAGAAGTTTTACAAGAGCAGATGGAAGAGGATGAAAATACAGTATTTTATTCTACTCATATAACTAGTGATTTAGAAAAGTGTGCTGATTATATAATTTTTATATATAAAGGACAAGTAATACTTCAGGGGGAAAAAGATTATATATTAGAGACTCATTCAATTGTAAAGGGTAAAAATGAGCTATTAGATGAAGATACAAAGAATGCATTGATATCAGTAAAATCTACAGGATATAACTTTGAAGGACTTACAGATAATAAGGAAAAAGCCTTTGATGTATTTGGTAAAGAAGTTATTTATGAAAGAGCAAACTTAGAAGATATTATGCTCTACTATACAGGGAGGAAGTAATATGAAAAAGATTATTAACTTAATATTGTTACAGTTTGAAACTGTATTTGCATTAAAAAAATATATGGCTTTAATAATAGGAATAGCTGTTTTTATGGTTATTATGCAACCTAATATGCTTTCTTTTGCTGGTTCACTATTTATAATGGCTACTTGTTATAATTCCGCTTTTTATGAAGAAAAAAGCAAAGTAAATTATTTAGTGTATTCTCTACCTATTAAGATTAGTGAATATATTGTATCTAAATATATTTTTGTAGCTATAAATACTTTAATATCTATGGGGATATCGGCTGTACTATACTTTATTATGACGAATTTTAATATAATTAGTAGTGAAGAAACTTTTCCATTATGGGCTTTAATGTTAATATTAGCTGGAATAGGCATATTTATGATGACTTTATTAATTCCCCTAGAACTATTACTTGGGTTTGAAAAGGCGAGAATTGCATTAGTATTTTTAACAGTATTTCCAATGGTATTTTCAACTGAGCTAGTAAACTTATTACCACAAATTGATATAAGCAGCAATATAGTAATTATATTAATTGCCCTTATAGTTTTTACAGTAGTATTAGCATCATATTTTATTACCTCAAATTTATTTGTTAAAAAGGAAGTATAATTAATTTAATAAGATATGAAAGATATTTAATTAAGTCAATTAAATTAACTTAAATAGAAAAGTAGATTATAATATATGAATCTACTTTTTTTGATGTTTCATAATTAATATTTCTAATAGGTACTTTGCAATCTTATCGCTATTTATAATATAGCTACCATGATCTTCGTTATTAAAAATTTTCAATTGGCTATTAGGTATATTATTATGTATAAGATTTGTATGGTTTTCTCTAATTACATCCTTACTACCAACAGTAATGTATGTAGGTACAGTAATTTTGCGCAACATATCTATAGTTATATTAGGCTCTTCTAACATTAATTTATATTCTTTTGTTTTCTTAAATTTATATATTATCTTAAAAAGTATAAGCCACTTTTTCTGCAATCCATTTGGATTTGTATTGACACCACTAATGATTAAACTGGATAAAAGATTAGGATATTTTATAGAGAGTAGAAGTCCAATAATACCACCATCACTAAAGCCATATAGGAATGGCTTGTCTAATTCAAGTTTATGGATAAAGCTATAAATATCTTCAGCCATTTCATTATAATGTAATTCTGAAACGGGAGAGCTGTTACCATGTCCTCTAGTATCAATAGTATAAACAGTAAAGTATTCTTTTAATATATTAACTGTGATATCAAAAATATCATGACTTTCTCCATTACCATGGAGTAAAATAAGTGGATATCCACTTCCTACTTTTTCATAATATAACTTTATATTATTTACTTCTATAAACATAAATCCTCCTAATATTTAATAAAGATAAATAATAAAACTTGTACTATAAGAATTAAAGGAATTCCTAAAGTGAATTTTATATGTTTAGTTTTATGCCTAAAAGAATATATCCCTAATATTACACCAAGACTACCCCCTATAAAAGAAAGCAAAAACAAGGTACTTTCTTTTATTCTCCATTTTCTTTTTATAGCCTTTTTTTTATCTATAAACATAGTTAAAAAAGATATAATATTAATAAAAATTAAGTAGTAAATCAAATAAATTTTCATAATAATCTCCAAATAAATAAATTTAATTTAATTATCCTAATACCTTTTAATTATTATATTAATGAATGTTTGAACATAGTTTTAATTATAATAATTTTTTATTCTTATTTTACTCCATATATGATATAGTGTACATAGAAATTTGGCATTTTAATTTTAGACATTACAAAAGAGGTGAAAATTATGAAAAAAAATGAATATGGTTTATTTACAGCCATAGGAATGATAGTAGGAATTGTAATAGGTTCTGGTATATTTTTCAAGAGTGATAATATACTTATTGCTACTAATGGAAGTATAAGCTTAGGGGTTATAGTTTTTTGTATAGCCGCAGTAGGTATAATTTTTGGAAGTTTAACTATTTCAGAATTAGCATCTAGAGATTGTAAAGCAGGAGGCATAATAACTTATGCTGAAAATTCATATAATTCTTCAGTTGCCTGTGCTTTTGGGTGGTTTCACACATTTTTATATTACCCAAGTTTAATTGCAGTTGTATCTTGGGTTTCAGGAATATATATCTGTATGCTTTTTGGTATAGATGGTGGACTAACTCTTCATACATCTATTGGATTTGGAGCAATTATTATTTTTTACATATTAAATATTCTTTCTGCAAGGCTTGGGGGATATTTTCAAAATTTATCTACAGTTATTAAGATAATACCACTAATTTTAATAGCTATTGCTGGTATTTTCTTTGGTGATCCCAAATCAGTATCGATGAATGAAATTGTACATATGAAATCTGCAACATGGATAGCTGCTATAGCACCTATAGCGTTTTCTTTTGATGGTTGGATAATTGCTACATCCATAGGACATGAAATTAGAGATTCTAAAAGAAATTTACCTAAAGCCTTAGTAGTTGCACCATTATTTATACTAGCTATTTATGTTTTATACTTTATAGGAATTAGTGTACTAATTGGACCTGAAAAGGTTATGGCATTAGGAGATGCGCATGTTGATTTAGCTGCTAATACTTTATTTGGACCATGGGGTGCAAAGATGGTTCTTACTTTTGTAGTAGTATCAATACTAGGTACTGTAAATGGATTGGTTATGGGACATATTAGACTTCCTTATTCTTTAGCTTTAAGAGGAATGTTCCCTAAGTCGGAAAAAATAAAGATCATTGATGATAAATTAGGAATGCCAGTTAATTCTGCAATAGTTTCCTTTATAATATCAGTAGTATGTTTATTAATACATTTTATAACACAAAAATATAGTTTACTTCCAAATAGTGATATTTCGGAAATATCTATTACGATAAATTATGTTATGTACATATTATTGTATGTTAAGGTATTTAAGATGGGCATGAATAATGAGGTTAAGGGGTTATGGAAGGGAAAAATCAACCCTATATTGGCTACTGTTGGTTCATTAATTATTCTTTTTGGTAGTATATCTAATCCATTATTTATGCAATATACATTTATTTGTGGAATAGTGTTAGTATCAGCTGTTCTTTTTTGGAGATATAAAGAAAAATCGAATATTATGGTAGATTTATAGAAAATAAGAGGAAAAATGAAATACTAAAATAATTCCCAAAATATTACAATTATTATATAATGTAAAATAGGGTTTGGTGTAAATCTGAAAAATATTATTTAATAATAGGGGGGACTTTGTTTTGAAAGGGATTATTTTATATTTTAGTGGAAGTGGTAATACCAAGTATATAGTAAATAAGATATATGAAGAATTTATAAAAAATGGATGTGAATTAGAGGTTTATTCTATAGAAGATAAAATTTCTTTAGACTTTAATTCTTATGATTTTTTAGTAATAGGGTTTCCTAAGTATTTTTATGATATGCCTAAAATATTTTTTGATTATATTAGAGATAACTTAAAGTGTTCAAATAATGAAATAAAAACTATGATATTTTCTACTGGAAGAGATAAGAGTGTGACGAATTTTATTGAACTTGAAAAAGTTTTAGGGGAAAAAAATTATAAGGTTATAACTACAAAAAACTTTCAAATGCCAAATAGTTTTACTATAAGTAAAAGTTATGAAAAGAATACAAGAAAAGATATTAGAGATGTTTACGAGAAAACTTTAATAGAGATAAAAGAGTTAGTAGTAAACTTTTTAACTGAGAATATTGTTAAAGAAGAGATTAGTAACTTGCAAGCTATTTTTTATAAAAATATTAACAAGTTTTTAACTAAAGACCTTTATAAAAACTCAGATAAGTTTTCAGTAAATGATGACTGTGATAAATGTAATATATGTGTAAATTCTTGTCCTACTATGAATATTGAAAATATCGGTGAAATGATTAAGTTTAGAGATAATTGTATAATGTGTTGTAGATGTGTTAATGTATGCCCTAAAAATGCAATTTTATATAATAATAAAGAACATCCTCAGTATAAAGAAAATATAGATTTAATAATTAGTTAATAAATTATAATATTTATGCTATAATTTTCATATTAAACTAGATATGAGGGATGAGATGAATAAGATTTTACATTTTTTTAAAAAAGCTATAATAGGGATAATTCTAGCTACTTTGACTATAGGCATCAGCGTTATAGCAGCCTTAAACTTAACTATAATATATAGCTATTTAATAGATAAATATAATTTAAATACTATTGTAAATTTATCTAAAAGCAGTTTGCTTAATGATTATTATAATTTAATTTATTATCTTCAAAATCCATTAATTAAGGATTTAAGATTTGAAAATTTTCCTATGAGTGTAAATGGTGAATTTCATTTTTATGAAGTTAAAAAGATATTTTTAAGCATTTATCTAATATTATTTATAATTATAGTATTATCAATATTATATATTTATATTAATAAGAAAATTGGTAAGAATGTTAAATTATATAAGTTATTAAATTATGGAGCAAATACATTAATAGTATTTTTGACTACATTATTATTAAGTATTTATATAGATTTTTCAAAGGCATTTACGGCGTTTCATAAAATATTTTTCAATAATGATTACTGGATTTTTGATGAGAGAACTGATCCAATAATTAAAGTTTTACCGGAAGAAGTGTTCAAGCTATATGCATTAATTATATTATTATTTATCTTTATTGCAGTAGTATCTTATAAGGTATATTACTTGAAAAATAGAAGTAGTTATGTAATTGAAAAACATAATGATAATATAAAAAGTGAAGGTTAACCCTTCACTTTTTATATTATAAAGCAAGTTTAAATATTTCTAATGCTTCTTTTTCTCTAATTTCTACAAAGTTTCCAACATGGTCATAATGAGCAACTAATTTTTTAGACATTTCTTCTATATGATCATCATTAATATTTGCATGACTTAATCTAGTTGGAAGTTCAATTTTAGTAAAGAAGTTTTCTAAAGCTTCTATGCCTTTAAGGGCAGTTTCTTCAAGATTATTTAAGTTAATATCTATATCAAAAACTCTATTTGCAAATTGAGCAAATCTATTTAAATCATGCTTATATACATATTTCATCCATGCAGGGAAGATTATAGAAAGACCAGCGCCATGAGCAATATCATAAATACCACTTAATTCATGTTCTATATCATGGGTAGCCCAATCACCAAGTCTACCAATACCTAACCAGTCATTATGAGCTACCATTCCAGATAACATAATTTCTGCTCTTGCATTATAGTCATTAGGATTGTTATTTAATCTTAAAGCATTTTCCATAATAGTTTTTAATGTTGCTTCACATAATCTATCAGTTAAGTCAACATATTTTTCGTTTGTAAAATATCTTTCCAAAATGTGGGCTATCATATCAGCTATACCACAAGATGTTTGATATTTTGGAAGAGTATAAGTAAGCTCTGGGTTAAGTATAGAAAAAATAGGTCTTAATGTTGGATGGCCTGTACTTCTTTTATAAAGTCCATCTTCATTAGTTATAACACATCCAGAACTTGTTTCACTACCTGCAGCAGGAATAGTTAATACAGTAGCAAGCTTTAAGCAAGTATGGTTAATATCAGTTCCTATAAATAAATCCCAAACATCACCATTATAATTTACACCAGCAGCAATAGCTTTAGCAGAATCTATTACACTTCCACCACCAACAGCTAGAATAAAATCAATATTATTTTTTCTGCAAATTTCTATACCTTCTCTTACTAAGGATACTCTAGGATTAGGTTTAACCCCTCCAAGTTCAACTATTTCTATATTTTCATTTTTTAGTGAATTTACTATTTTATCATATAAACCAGTAAATTTAATGCTACCTCCACCGTAATGAAGTAATACTTTGTTAGCATATTTTTTTACTTCAGTACCAACTTTAGATTCTGTGTCTTTTCCGAATATAATTTCAGTTTGATTTTTGTAATTAAAATTTCTCATATATCCTCCTTAAATTTATGTAGTATACTTATATAATACTAAAGCTTATACAAGCTTTCAAATAAATAGATTAGTTTTATTTAAATAACTTTCTTGCTAAAGATATCTTATTTTTATATGGAGCAAACCTAATGGGAAATTCTATAAAAGTACCTCTTTTAATAATTGACTTTTTATGGGAAAAAGTATCGAAGCTAGCTTTTCCATGATAAGCTCCAAGGCCACTAGAATTAACTCCTCCAAAAGGTAGATAAGAAGAAGCTACATGGATTATAGTATCATTTATACAACCACCACCAAAGGATAAAGAGTTAAGAATAGTTTTTATCCTAAGTTTATCTTCAGAAAAATAATATAATGCAAGTGGTTTTTCTTTAGATTTAACAAAGTTAATTGCTTCTTCTATAGATGAGTATTCAATTATTGGTAAAATTGGTCCAAATATTTCATCCTCCATAATTTTACTATCTTCTTTGATATCAGTTAGGATAGTTGGTTCAAAATAAAGATCATCATCATTATATCTTCCACCAAAGGATACATTTCCATCCTTTAAGTAACCTTTTAGTCTATTTAATGCTTCAATATTTACAATTCTAGGATAATCACTATTATTTTCAATATCCGTTGAAAATTGAGCTTGAATTTCTTTCTTTAAGGATTCTATTAAAGAATTTTTAATTGATTTTTCTACTAAAATATAATCAGGAGCCACGCAGGTTTGACCTGAATTAATTAATTTTCCCCATATAATTCTTTTAGCAGATAGCTCTATATTTGCAGTTTCATCTATTATACAAGGACTTTTACCACCAAGTTCTAAGGTTACTGGCGTTAAGTTTTTAGCTGCCTTTTCCATAATTATTTTTCCTACTTTAACACTTCCAGTAAAGAAGATATAATCAAATTTCAAATCTAATAAATAAGAAACAGTTTCTTTTCCCCCTAAAGGATCAACTACTTTAATATAATCTTCTTTAAAATTTTTATTTATTAAATCTTCTAATATTTTAGCAGTATTTGGACTGTTTTCTGAAGGTTTAATAATAGCACAGTTACCAGCAGATATAGCTCCAATAAGAGGCGATATTACTAGTTGAAAAGGATAATTAAATGGTCCAATGATAAGAGTTACACCATAAGGTTCTTTATAAATATAGCTTCTAGCAGGAAAGTATGCTATAGAAGATTTAACTTTTTCTTTTTTAGACCACTTTTTCAATTTTTTTATATGCAAATTTATCTCTTCATAAACAAGACCTATTTCTGTTGTAAAGCCCTCAAAATCTGATTTCCTTAAATCTTTATTAAGAGCATCTAAGATATCATTTTCGGAAGATTTAATTATATTTTTTAATTTTTTTAGTGCATTTATTCTAAAGTCTAAATCTTTAGTTGTATTAGCATTAAAGAAATCTTTTTGTTTATTAAAAGTTTCTAGTATATTATTCATAATTCCTCCATAAGAAATTCTAAGTATTTTATAGAAATATTATATTTACCATATATTTATTATAACATTTTGTTTTTAAATAAGTTAGAATTGTTTAAATCTATGTTTTAATAATTAATCTATATTTTGATGACTTATGTTTTTTAGTGAAAAATACTACTTTCTAAGAAAACTCCACCTGAAGCTAAGAATCACTCTATAAATGAATTAAGTTAATAAAATATAAAAATTTTTTGAAAATTATATAATAAATATATTTTAATCAATTGAAAGATAAGCTAATAAATGATAGAATAAAGATACCCTATAGAGGTATATTGAGTTGGAGGTATAAAGATGGAAGAGGAAAATGAAAAGCTACGAAAAGATATTATAAATAGACTTAAAAGAATTGAAGGTCAAGTAAAAGGAATTCAAGGGATGCTTGAGAAAAACGTTTGCTGTTCAGATATATTAGTTCAGATTTCTGCCATTAGATCAGCGATAAATAGGGCAGGTGGATTGACTATAGAATATTATGCAAAAAATTGCTTAAATATTGAAGAGGGAACAGAAGAACAAGAAACCTTAAAAGAATTAATTAAGACTATTAATACTTTCGTAAAATAATTTTAAAAAACTATTTACAATTTGTTTTTTAGATGATAATATATAGAAAAAGAAATTTTAAATGCTATGATGAGAAGAAGTAGAATTAATGCATCTTTAAAGAGAGTTTTACCTTGGCTGAAAGTAAAATAAGAAAGTTAGTTTGAATAACATCTCTGAGCTATACCCCCAAAGATAACAACTAGTAGGCGGTAATCGGGCGCACCCGTTATAGTGATAGAGTATCTAAGTTTTACTTACGTACTTGATAAGGTTATTATTGTGAAGTAATAGCGAATTAAGGTGGCAACATGGAATGTAACTTTCATCCTTTTATAGGGGTGAAGGTTTTTTTATTTTGTCTAAAAAAGTTAATAATTCTTTAAAGAGTTTAAATATACGTATATTTATAAAAAATTTTATTAAAAAGCTAATCAAAAATTAAAGGGGGATTTTTTTATGAAAATCGATGGAATAATTGTACCAGAAGACTACAAAAGTAGCTCAACATTAATTGAAACTGAAATTCATATTAAAAAAATTAAGGATTTTTTTGAAAGAGCATTAGCTGAGGCATTAAGTTTAACTAGAGTTTCTGCACCTTTATTTGTTGAATCCAGCAGTGGAGTAAATGATAGTTTAAATGGAGTTGAGAGACCAGTTAAATTTGATATATTAGCAACAGGCAGTGATGTAGAAATAGTTCATTCGTTAGCTAAATGGAAGAGATTAAGTTTATATAGATATGGATTTAATGTAGGAGAAGGACTATATACAGATATGAATGCAATTAGAAGAGATGAAGAATTAGACAACCTTCATTCTGTATATGTTGACCAATGGGATTGGGAAAAAATTATAACTAAAGAAGAAAGAACAGAAGAAAAACTTAAGGAAATAGTTAGTACTATATATGGAGTATTTAAGAAAACTGAAGCTTTTGTTAAAAGTGAAGGTATGGGGAAAGAGATAGACCTTCCAGAAGAAATTTTCTTTATTACAACTCAAGAACTTGAAGATTTATATCCAGATTTAACAAGTAAAGAAAGAGAAGATGCTATATGTAAAAAGCATAAGGCTGTTTTCTTAATGAAGATAGGGGATAAGTTAAAATCAGGTGAAAAGCATGATGGAAGAAGTCCAGACTATGACGATTGGAATTTAAATGGAGATATATTATTCTGGTATCCATTACTAAATAGAGCTTTTGAGCTTTCATCTATGGGAATTAGAGTTGATAAAGAGTCACTAGATTACCAATTAAGAGTTTCAGATAATGATTTTAGAAGAGAGTTTGAATTTCATAAGATGCTATTAAATGATGAACTACCATTTACAGTTGGTGGTGGAATTGGACAATCAAGAATTTGTATGTTCTTTTTAAATAAAGCCCATATTGGAGAAGTTCAATCAAGTGTCTGGGATGAAAAGAATTTAAAAGTATGTAGAGAAAATGCAATAAATTTATTATAAGCGAAATAATTACTTTAAATTAGAGCTTTCTATTAATAATTAACTGTAGTTAATATTGACATTTCTATATAATTATTTATAATGAGGGTATATTAGGTAATAATTATACATGTTAAATTTTAAGAAGATATAAATTTAATGTAAATAAAGGAGGCGGGTTTATGAAAGCATTCGTAGACGAAAATACTTGTATATCATGTGGATTATGTGAAGGGATATGTCCTGAAATTTTCTCATTAGAATCAGGAGTATCACAAGCTAAGGAAGGTCCAGTACCAGCTGAATATGAAGATGCAACTAGAGAAGCTTGTGATAGCTGTCCAGTTACTGCAATATCAGTAGAAGAATAATTTAATAGTTTAATATCAAAGTAGATATTATCCAATAAGAAAAGGTGGATTCATTAATTTGACTCCACCTTTTTGTAAATATGTATTACTGTCTAATTTATTTTTTTCTATAATTATCGAGTCTGTATTTAAATAGCCTTCTTTTAGATATTTTTTCAATTTCTCTTATCTCACGTTTATTTTTGGCTGACATAAGTAGTTTTGTTATAGTAGATACAAAAATCACACCTAAAGCTAAAGAACCTGCACTAGCTAAAGTATTTAAACCAAGCTCTATTGATTCCATTATATTGCCATTTACAGCTTCGTACATTGTATAATACATGCCACCTCCAGGTACTAGGGGAATAAGGGCGCAAATTATTAAGGAAGTAACTGGAGTTTTTAAGACTCTAGCCATTATTTCTGAATAAATACTAAATATTATTGCTGAAATAAAAAATGATGAAGTTGTATCCAAACCAAATTCAAAACAAATTAAGCTTACAAACCAACTTAGTCCACCTCCAAGGGCAGCATAAAATAAGTTTTTACCTTTTATATTAAATAGTATCCCAAATCCTAGGGTAGCAAAAAAAGCAAATAGTGATTCACTTAACATAATAATCCTCCTAAATTACAGGGTTCCAAAGGTTGATATCCAAAAGCTAAGAACAGCACCAGTACCTATAGCTATTGAGATAGCTACTAGAAATGCCTCCACAGCTCTTGTAAGGCCTGCTAGTAAGTCACCAGATATTGTATCCCTAATAGCATTAGTAATAGCAAGACCAGGCACTAAAAGCATTATAGATCCTATTATAGTTTTATCTAAATCTACAATTAAGTTTGATTTTAATAAAAAAATTGCAACGATTGCTGCTACACCAGCACAAATGCTATTTATAAAAAATTGGTTAATTCCTAAGCTAGCAAATTTAATAGATACAGATTTTATTACAAGACCAATTAAAAAGGCAGCTAGAGCTTCTCTTAGTTCTCCACCAAATAAGAAAACAAAGCAAAAAGCACCTAATGCAGAAATTAATATAGCTGTTGTATCACTATATCTTTCGCCATTATCAATTAATTTTAATTGCTCTTTAAGCTGAGAAACTGTTAATCCTCTATTTATAATATTTCTAGATAGATCGTTAACCTTATGCACTTTATCTAAATCTATAGTGCGAGTTGATACTCTTCTTATTAAAGAATGAGTTTTACCATCATGGCATATTGAAACCATGACACCTGTGGTGGTAACAAAACTTTCAGCTTCTTCAACTCCGTAAATTTTACAAATTCTCCATACTATTTCTTCTGCCCTATAAGTTTCTCCACCAGATTCTAACATTATTTTTCCAGCAAAGGTTGCAACATGAAGTATTTCATTTAAATCCATAAAGATTACTCCTTAAACTAAAAAATTTCTTTATATATTTTCAAAAAATACTAGCATTACTTAGATGCTAGCAAAATATTTTTTCAATGAAATATAGTTAATATATTATAACTTATGTATTATAACATATGGAAATAGTTTATTATAGTAGTTTGTATATTTAATAATCTATTTATTAAATAATATCAATAAAAATTAAATAATTACAAATATCAATTGATTATTCTTGGAAATAAACTTATAATTTACTCAAAAGTAATTTTAAAAAATATTAATTTGGGGTGATAAAATGAATTTTGAAAATCTTTCAAGAGAAGATAAGGCTATTAGTGATTTAATTGAAAAGGAGCTAAAAAGACAGCAGGATGGAATTGAATTAATTGCATCTGAAAACTTTGCTTCTAAAGCAGTAATGGAGGCTATGGGCTCTTTCCTTACTAATAAGTATGCAGAAGGGTATCCAAACAAGAGATATTATGGTGGATGCCATGTTGTAGACGAAGTTGAGGATATAGCTAGAAATAGAGCTAAGGAACTATTTGGAGCTGAACATGCTAATGTTCAACCTCACTCAGGTTCACAAGCAAATATGGCAGTATATCTTTCAGTTCTTGAAACAGGAGATACTGTTTTAGGGATGGACTTAAGCCATGGAGGTCATTTAACTCATGGTTCACCAGTTAACTTTTCTGGTAAGTTATATAACTTTGTATCTTATGGAGTAGATAAGGAAACTGAAACTATAGATTATGATGTAGTAAGAGAATTAGCTTTAAAGCATAGACCAAAGCTTATTGTTGCTGGTGCAAGTGCTTATTCAAGAATAATTGATTTTAAAGCTTTTAGAGATATTTGTGATGAAGTTGGAGCATATTTCATGGTAGATATGGCTCATATTGCAGGATTAATAGCTGCAGGAGAACATCCATCACCAGTTCCATATGCAGATTTTGTTACATCAACTACTCATAAAACTTTAAGAGGACCTAGAGGTGGATTAATACTTTGCAAAGAAAAATATGCAAAGCAAATAGATAAGACTATCTTCCCTGGAATTCAAGGAGGACCATTAATACATACAATTGCAGCTAAAGCAGTATGTTTTAAAGAAGCTTTAGATCCAAGTTATAAGGAATATATTAAGACTGTTGTTAATAACTGTAGCGTACTAGCTAATGAATTAATAAACTATGGCTTTAAAATAGTGTCAGGTGGTACAGATAATCATTTAATTCTTGTTGACTTAAATAATAAGAATGTTACAGGTAAGGATGCAGAAATAATATTAGATTCAATAGGAATTACTGTTAATAAAAACACTGTTCCGAATGAAACTAAGAGTCCATTTGTAACTTCAGGTATAAGAATAGGTACAGCAGCTGTATCTACTAGAGGATTTAATGAAGATGATATGAAGGAAATAGCATCAATAATTAACGATACTCTTTCAGTAGAAAACCCTAATATAGAAGAGTTAAAGGGAAGAGTTAAGTCATTATGTGATAAGCATCCTTTATATAATTAAAAATGTAAATGAAATTAGTAGAAATATGTATTGTAAATTAATTCATATTTCTACTTTTTTTCATTCTTATAAAAAAATGTAAAGGAAGATATGGATAATACGAGAATACAATAGAAGAAAATTAAGGGGGAAAAGAATTTGAGAAACAATGTGACGAGGCAAACCAATAGAGGATTTGTTATAGCAACAACAGCCCTTACAATTACATACTCATTAGGATTACTATTTATGATAGGGAGTAATATAATTGATAAGAATTTTGCATTAATAGCTCTTGGTATAATATTTATATTTACAGCTATTATGCTAGTATTTTATTTCAAAAATAAAGAGAATATTAAAATTAGGCATATAATTGGAACACCGTATGCAATTGTATATGCAATTTTATTATTTAAGTCAAACTTAATGGTTGCACCAATAGCAATTGTACCACTTATAGTTATATGCATGATTTATTTAGATCATAAATTTATGATTGCTCCAATAGTTGGGGCTGCTATATTTAATATAATTTGGGTAGTTATAAATATAAAAAATCCTAGTATGAGAGAAAATATTATTCTTGAAATAGTTTGTATTTTTATGTTTTATATTATGGCTTATATAATAACAAAGATATCTAATAGAATGAGAGAAGAGGCAGATTTAGAAAAAAGAAAAAGTTCTAATATGGTTAAAGAACAAGAAAAAATATTAAATGAAATTAGAGATGCAATAGAACTATTAAATAAGAATACTACTTCAATTTCTGGTACTTTTAATACAATAGAATCATCTTCTAGTAATATTAGTAGTGCTATTTTAGAAATACTAAATGGATGTGAAGTTACAACTTCAAATATTGAAGAGCAAAATAAGGCTTCTAGCAATATAAGATTAGATATTGAAAGTGCAGTTAATAATTCTAAGGAAATGGAACTGAAGTTTAAAGAAAGTAGAGACACTTTTGAAACTATATTTGGAATGATAGAAGATGTAGCTAAAAATTCGAAAAATGTTAAGTCTAAAAACTCTGAGGTTTATATTATAGCAAATGAGCTAAAAGAAAAAACATCTAAAGTACTTATGATAATTGATATAATAAGTGATATTTCAGAGAAAACAAATCTCTTAGCATTAAATGCAGCAATAGAGTCTGCTAGAGCTGGTGAGTATGGAAGAGGATTTTCAGTTGTAGCAGAAGAAATAAGAAAACTTGCAGAGCAAAGTAAAGAATCTTCTAATGAAATAAATAATATTATAAGAGATTTAGAAAATGAAGTTTTAAATGTTTCTAAATCTATAAATGATGTAACAAATATTATTAACGAAGAAGAAAAAATAGTCCGAAATACAACAAGTGGACTTCATAATCTTACAAATGGATTAAATAAAATGGAGGAACTTGTTAAGAACGTTACTAACAAAATAATAGCTATAGATAGCGATAATTCAAAGATAACAGATGGGATCACTAATGTAGCTTCAATTTCAGAAGAGACACTAGCTAATTCTCAAAGTACTGCTGCAATTGTAGAAATATTATTTGCTGAAGTAACTGAAGCTAAGAACTCTTTAGATGAACTTGTTGGACTAGCGAAGAAAATGAATACTTATTCTTAAAATGATATTAAATTTAAAATATGTTATAATAAATTATATTTACAACATAGCAAAGGAGAATTTTAAAATGAAGTTAATATCGTGGAATGTTAATGGGATAAGAGCTTGTGTAACTAAAGGATTTTTAGATTTCTTTAATGAAATGGATGCAGATATATTTTGCATTCAAGAAAGCAAGCTTCAAGCAGGTCAAATTGATTTACAATTAGAAGGATATCATCAATATTGGAATTATGCTGAGAAAAAAGGATATTCAGGAACAGCAATTTTCACTAAGAAAGAACCTTTATCAGTTACATATGGTTTAGGAATAGAAGAGCATGACAAAGAAGGAAGAGTAATTACTTTAGAATTTGAAAATTTCTATATGGTAACTGTATATACTCCAAATTCAAAAAATGAACTTGCTAGATTAGACTATAGAATGGTGTGGGAAGATGCCTTTAGAGAATATTTAGTAAACTTAGACAAGAAAAAGCCTGTTATAGTATGTGGAGATTTAAATGTAGCTCATAAAGAAATAGATTTAAAGAATCCTAAAACTAACACCAGAAATGCTGGGTTTACAGAAGAAGAAAGAGGTAAATTTACTGAATTATTAAATGCAGGATTTACAGATACTTTTAGATTCTTTTATCCAGATTTAACAGGAGTCTATTCTTGGTGGTCATATAGATTTAGTGCAAGAGCAAAGAATGCAGGATGGAGAATTGATTATTTTGTAACTTCAAAATCAATAGATGAAAAATTAGTTGATGCAAAAATCCATACTGAAGTATTAGGATCTGACCATTGTCCTGTAGAATTAACAATTGAAATATAATTTTTTAAGAGCTGTCTTATGGCAGCTCTTTTTATGTTAAAGGAAAAAATTACATGAGTCATTAAGGAATTAGATATTAAGCTAAGTTGAATAATATAAACAAGCTATGCACAATATATATTTAATTAACTAATATATATGTTTCAATAAATAATCTAAATCTTGTAGTTTCATAAAATTTTAAGCGAAAATATTTTTAGTCAAATTACATTAATTGAAAGCATAGAGCAATAAAATTTTTATAACTTAGGAGGAAAAATGAAAAAGAAAAACTTTATTAGTATATTAATAGTTTCCATTATTTCTTTTAATAGCTTAGCTTTAAATCCAAAAGCTTTTACAGAAGAGGAAAATAAAAAATTAGTTATATGTATTGATGCTGGACACCAGAAGAAAGGTGATAGTAAGCTTGAGAATGTTTCACCAAATTCTAGTAATAAAAAGCCCAGAGTTTCTCAAGGTACTGAAGGTATTTCAACAAAGAAACCTGAATATGTAGTTAATTTAGAAGCAGCAGCTATATTAAAAGACTTACTTGTAGAAAAAGGCTACACTGTAATTATGACTAGGGAAGAGCATGATGTAAATATAAGTAATGCAGAGAGAGCTGAAATAGCTAATAAATCAAAAGCAGATATGACAATTAGAATTCATTGTGATAGTTTAAAAGACAATAGTAAAACAGGTGCAACTCTTTTAGTTCCATCTAGCAAGGGAAGCACAAAAGATATTTTTGATGAAAGTAATAAGTACGCTGAAATATTAAAGTCTAACCTAAAAGATAATGGAGTTAAGGTTAATGGAATATTTGAGAGAAATGATATTACAGGCTTTAACTGGTCAAGAGTTCCAGTAGTAATATTTGAAATGGGATTTATGAGCAATAGTTGTGAAGATGCTATGTTATGTGACCAAAACTATCAAAGAAAGCTTATGAGTATAGTAGCAGACTCTATAGATCAATATAAAGATGGTATAAAGGGATTAAAGAATTAATAATAAAAGAGAAAACTTATTTTAAATTATAAAATTTGATTAGTCTAGGGCTATAGCTAGGGCATAGCCTTTTTAGTCTTGTAATTTATAAGATTTATTAAAAATAAGGTAAATAAGAAATAGGGCTATTGCTAGTGGAAATTAATTTCCACTAGCAATAGCCCTTAAAATTACTTTAATATTTAACTTTTTAATAATGTACATGGATTAGGTGAAATTTGATATTATCATTACTCCATCCTAAATCATATGGAACTAATAATCTATTTGTATTATGGCATGTTACTAAAGGATAACCTTTAGAATCAAAGCCAGTTACTGTTGATACATGAGTTATTCTACCTTTCTTTTCATATGCTACAAAGTCACCAGGTATTAAGTTAAAGGCTGCTTTGTATATGTTTTGATAACTACCTTTTGCAATATAAGAAGCTCTACCGCTTGAAACCATATAATTTTTAAAGCCTTGAGCATTAAGCCAAGCTTTAGTACCTTCCTTACCAGCATAATTCCAGGTTCCATTCTTTTTAAAACCACCACCTTCAAATAAGATTTGGGAAGCAAAATTAGCACAATCACCACCATCGGGATTATGATCTTTGTAGCCAGGATTATACTTAAAGGTGAATTCTTCATCTTCAGAAACACCACAATACTTATGAGCATACTCTATTGCCTTTTGAATTTTTTCTGAAGGAGTATATTCAGGAGCAGTTTGGCTTAGGATGTAACTTTTAATTTCATCAGACTTTATATTATTTAAATCTAGAGAATCAGCAAAAGGATCAGTGTACCATTCTTTAGTTATTATATATCGATCATCTTGTTTTCTTAAATTCAAATAATGATTAGTACCAAGCCTAAAGTGATTTATAGTTTCAGGGCTATCTACATAATAATAATTGAAATCTGTAGCAACATCACAAATTATTCCATAGAGGCCAGGTTCTTTTTCTGCTACTTTTCTTATTCGTACAATAGATTTTAAATCCTTAAATTTAACAGATTGTTTTTCTGACCAATTAATTAAGTATTGGGTTTTCTTGGCTTCACTTTCATAAGCCCATAAGCTAACTTTTATTTTCAAATCATAAAATTCCTTAAGAAGCTCTGAATCAGCTGAAACTATAGCAGTATTTCTCTTTGTAAACAAATCTTCTATTAAGACTTTAAACTCTCTCTTTATCTCTTCAGAAGAGGTATCTATTAAGCTTGAGGATTGAATTTCTTCATTATATAAATCAAAATCTTCTTTATCAGCTTTAACTTTAAAATAAGGTATCAAATTGAAAACTAATAAGGATATAAGAATAAGTTTATTAAATTTTAGCTTCAAATTCTTTCTTCTCCTTTCAAAGTAGACTATATATGTAGTTTGTACTAAAAAACAAAATTTATATGTATCTTTAAATTAAATAACTAGGATACTTTTAGCAAATTTGTAATTTAAACATATAATATTTATAATTAATTTTAGGGGAATATTAATGAAGCGATTTAATTATCTTTATGAAAATTCAAAAGAAGTTAAATTTGATAATGGAGATAATATAGTATTTATATCTGATATTCATAGAGGAGATGGGACTTTTTATGATTCATTTCTACCAAATAAGAATATATATAAGGCAGCTTTATCTTATTATTATAAAAAGGGCTTTACTTATGTAGAAGTAGGAGATGGGGATGAACTTTGGAAAAATATTAATTGTACAGATATAGCTTATATATATAATGATGTTTTTAAGGTGTTAAACAAGTATAAAGAAGAAAATAGACTTTATATAATTTATGGTAATCATGATATAATAAAAAGTAGGGAAAATTTTTATATTTCACAATATAGAGCTTTAAAAAAGATAGGCAATAATTATGGTCATAATTTTTTAAAGTTTATAAAGGATTTAAATTTTTATGAAGGTATAAATTTTAAATATACTCCAATAAATGAAAAGTTTTTAGTAACCCATGGTCATCAAGCTGATGAATTTAATTATAGGTATTGGATGATTTCTAGATTCTTAGTTAGATATCCATGGAAGTTTTTAAATGGAATTGCAGGTTTTAGAGATCCTTCAAGTCCAGCTAAAAATAATAAAAAGGGAAATAAAGTAGATAAAAGATTAGAAAAGTGGGCTAAAGATAATGGTAAGATGATATTGTGTGGACATACTCATAATAGTAGAATGCCTGAATGTAAAGAGCCGCCTTACTTTAACGATGGATGTGCAGTTTTACCTTATGCTATTACTGCAATTGAAATTGAAGGTGGAAGGATCTCTTTAGTTAAATGGAATATAGAAGCTCAAGAATCAGGTGTTTTATGGGTAAGACGAAAGATCATTACTGGTCCTAGAAATATAGAAGAGTATTTATTATGGGCAAGACAAGAAAGAATTAGAATGATAGAAGATGAAAAAACTAAAAAAAGAAAAGGGGATTAAAATGAATTCAATAGATTTACATTGTGACACAGCTAGTAGACTTTTATATGAAAACTTAAAATTAAGAGAAAGTATATGTAAGGTAGATATAAAGAAGTTAAAAGAAGGAAAAGCTTTAGCACAAGTATTTGCACATTTCATAGAGCTAGATTTAGTTAAAAATCCTTATGAAGAATTTATAAAGATGTATAATAATTTTACAAAGGAATTAAAGGAAAATGAAGATAGCATAGAATTAGTTAGAAATTTAAAAGAATTGGAAGAGGTTAATAGCTTAGGAAAAATAGGAGCCTTTTTATCAATTGAAGAAGGTGAAGTTCTTGAAGGTAAGGTAGAAAGAGTACAAGAGCTTTATGATATGGGAATAAGGTTTATTACTTTAACATGGAACTTTAAAAATAGTATAGGCTATCCTAATGTAGGCTATAAATATAAAGATAAGGGATTAACTGAAAGAGGTAAGGAAATAGTATTAGAAATGGAGAGGGTTGGAATAATTCCAGATTGTTCTCACTTATCTGATGGTGGATTTTATGATTTGGTTAATATTTGCAAAAAACCATTTATTGCAACACATTCAAATGCAAGAGAAATAACTGATCATTCAAGAAATTTAACCGATGATATGATAGTTAAGCTTGCTAATAAGGGTGGAGTTATGGGGCTAAATTTCTGTGGACCTTTCCTTGGAAGTGAAAAAGTGCCAACAATTAGTTCAATGATAGCTCATTTAAAGCATATAAAAAATATTGGGGGTGTTGATGTACTAGCATTAGGAACTGATTTTGATGGAATTGAAAATGAAGTTGAAATAAAAAATATTGCTGAAATAGGCAAACTTAGAGATTCATTAATTAAGGAAGGATTTACAAATACTGAAATAGATAAAATTTATTATGGAAATGTAAAAAGAGTACTTAAAGAATGGTTATAAAAATGATATAAGTCTTATATGGTGCTGTCGCACAATGAAAAAACTCCCTAAGGAGTTTTGAAAATAAATTAATTTGGGCTATTTATGTGACTGGCATATAAGATTTATATCCTAAAACTAAAGAAGGAAAATTATAAAGAGGAAACTTTTATAATTTACTAAGGAATAAAAAGTTAAGGAGAAGAAAATGGTAAGTTTACAAGGAAAAATTGCTTTAGTAACTGGTGGTACTAGAGGGATTGGAAAGGCAATTGCATTAGAGTTAATTAAAGAAGGTGCTACAGTAATAATTAATTATTCAAAGGATGATATATCAGCAGAAGAAACATATAAAGAAGTTCAAGAGTTAGGTGGCTATGCTAAGCTTTATAAAGGAGATATATCTAACTATGATTTTTGCAAGGAAATGATAGATTATATAATAAAAACTTTTGGTAAGATTGATATATTAATTAATAATGCAGCTGTTTCCTTCAGAGGATTATTTATGGACTTTTCAAGTAGAAATATTGAAAATATATTTGGAATTAATGTATTTGGAGCTATGTACTTAAGTAAAGAAGTTATACCTCATATGATAAATCGAGGTACTGGTAATATTATTAATATTTCATCTATATGGGGTGAATCTGGAGCTTCTTGCGAAGTATTATATTCAAGCACAAAGGGAGCTATAAATTTATTTACAAAGTCATTAGCTAAGGAATTAGCACCTATGGGAATAAGAGTTAATGGAATTGCTCCTGGAGTAATAGATACAGAAATGAATTCATTTTTGTCTCCTGAAGAAAGAGAAGAGTTAGAAAATGAAATTCCAGTAGGAAGATTCGGAGATCCTAAGGAAGTTGCGGAATTAGTATTATTTTTATGTAGTGAAAAATGTACTTATATAAACGGACAGATCCTAAAAATCGACGGAGCTATGCTTTAAGATTATATTAAACAATAGAACTCTATACATATTGTGCTCAGCATCCGTCGCAAGCTCCAAGTCAGCTTTCACACAATATGTATAGAGTTCTATAACTAATATAAAATCTTAAGATAAAGGTCGGACACGGAAGGAAAAAACTATGCGGGCATAGTTTAACAGAAGTATTATTTTGAGTTATGGGATTATGCTGACCTTGCAAGCTCCAAGTCAGCTTTCACACAATATGTATAGAGTTCTATAACTAATATTAAATCTTAAGATAAACGCGGCGGACACTGAAGGAAAAAACTATGCAAGCATAGTTTAATAGAAATATCATCTATGGTTATATGATTATGCGACCTCGCAAGCTCCAATTTGGTTTACGCATAATATTTGAATTGCGAACTAAAAAATACCACACATTCATTTTGAATAATACGGTATTTTAAATGATTAATATTTAATTTTTCATCATAGTTATGTGGTGGTATTAAATAGGTACTTTGTGATTTTCTTCTTACATAATCCAACTTAACGCAAATAAAATACATATAACCTGCTCTTCATTTGATTTATCAATAATATCAGCTAAATAGCTTCTTCCTATTTCTTCTTTTTCTATAGTAACTGATGCTACTGCTTTTTCATTTTTATTGATAATAAAGTGTGGGCCAAACAAATTACCAACAATTGAAAAGTCACTTCCCATAATCTCGTAAAATTCTTTAAACTCTTTCATATCTCTTTTGATTCTGATTTCATTATTATTTACTGAAATATCTATTTGTGGCAAATCAACTAAACCAAAATTATATCTCATTTTTTCTATAGTTCCTATATTTTCATTGTTAGCATTAATAATGGAATAGCGTGATCTTGTAGGTAATGCTATTGATTTCTTAAAAGTAATAATTTCTTCTCCATTTTCATCTGTTATCTTTATTACCTTTAGTTTTGTAGAAACTCTCATATTTAATATTTTTACCATTTAAAACCCTCCTGTATTTATACAATATTATATTATATTATATTATATTATATTATATTTTTTACCACATTATAATATTAAAATAATTCCTTATTGTTTATTAATAAAAACTCCATTTATTTGCAGCCTTTAAATTTAGTATATTCAAATGGTATTATGCTGTTAATTAACATATAATCTACCTCGTACAATAATACTATTATGAATTTATTATAACATATTTTGGTAAATACCGCACTATTCAATTTTCAAAGAATAAACTTTCCTAATTAGTTCGCAATAAATTCAAATTATTTCTATAAATATACTAGAAAAACTAAATTTTATTGTTTTTTTATTTTTCCATCAACCCATTTATTTAATGCTATCTTTAATGGAGGTGAAATTTCCTTTGGTATTTCTTCGATAGCGAAAAACTTTAACTGCTCAACTTCATCTTCTTGCATCTTTAATTTACCTGAATAATCTTTACATATATAAACAATATCAACATTAGATACTTCATCCCCGTTTGGATAAACATAATGTGTATCTTTTCCGGAAAATATACCAAATAGTTCTAAACTATTTGCAGTCAGTCCAGTTTCTTCATATAATTCCCTTTTAGCTGTATCCTCAACTTTTTCGTCTAATTCAACTGAACCTCCTGAATACCCCCAGCAATGGTTATCGCTTCTTTTTTGTAAAAGAATTCGTCCTTTATAATCTTCTACGATTACACTTGCTCCTACCTGTAATAATGGTCTATTTCCAACAATAGATCGTAAATCCATTATATAATTTGACATTTAACAGTTCTCCTTATGTGAAATTCGTTACAATTATAAGTTAATTATAATATATTTTGTAAATTAAGTGATATTCACTTTTCAAGAATCAAATTTTATCAACTACTTTGAAATATAATTATGGTATTAATTTATTAAGATTATTCATTGGTAACTATTATTTTTATTGTATAAGATACATATCCTTGATTCCATTCACCAAAGACTTCGTAGATGTAAATACCTTTTTCATTAGGAACAATAATTTTGTCATCAGTATAAGTATAGGTGGTATCTTTTGAATCGCCCCAAGCAATTACTTTCACATTATTTGGTTTTTCTGAAAAATCTAAAGTCAACTCTGATTGTGGGTTTACTTCATTACCATCTATAGTTTCTGCAATTTGTTCTGGACTTTCTGAATCAGCATTAATGGTTTCTTTAGTAAAGAGCCCAACATTATTACTCCATTCATAACTACCTTTTGAAACTAATATATCTGAACCATTAGTTGATATTTTTAAGTCTGGAATAGATGCTTTTGGAGTTCTATTGCATCCAACAAATAATAATATAGTTAAAGAGATTAAAGCGTAAAATATTCTCCTCATAAATTCCTCCTATTTTAATTATTGAAACCTTTATAATCTTATTATACATAATTTATGGATTATAATTCCAGAAGAAATTATTTAAATATAACTTAGCAGAAAGTTTATTGCTGTAGTTTGGGAAGTAAAACTATACAATTCTATAGTTTGCTTTTTATTTTAGGTTAATTTAGATAGAGTAATTTATTTAAGTGATGACTTTAGAACAGAAAGTTAAGTTTAAGATGCAAAGATATGAATATTATAATAAATCACATAATAAAGTATTAATGTTATATCATTTGTTTCAGTAGAACCTTTTAGTAGATATATTTATTGATAATAGAGGTTATTATGGAATAAAATTGAAGTTTATGTTAATATAACATTAAATAAAGAGCGGAGAATTATATTATTTTCTAGATAAGTGTTAATGGAGTATAGAAATATACTCCATTAATTATATCTGTAAATAATTTTATTAATTAATTGTAAGATATTTGAAGTATATGCGTCTTATAGATAAGGAGGTGAAGAAGTGGAGGAATTTGAGAAGATATATAATGATTATTTTCTAGATGTCTATTTATATATAAAAAGTTTATCTAATGATGAACATGTAGCACAAGATATTACTTCAGAAACATTTATGAAAGCTATTAAGTCAATTGATGATTTTAAGGGTGATTGTGATATTAGAGTATGGTTATGCCAAATTGCAAAGAATAGCTATTTTTCCTACCTACGTAAAAATAAGAAATTGGAATATGTAGACCAATTTAAAGAACAAGAAGCTGGTTTTGATATTGATAAAGCATTTCTATCAGTAGAAACTTCTATCGAAATACATGAGATTTTGCATAGTCTAGAGGAACCATATAAAGAAGTATTTTCTCTACGTACTTTTGGGGAATTAAGTTTTAAGCAAATTGGTTCACTTTTTCAAAAGAATGAAAACTGGGCTTGTGTTACTTATCACCGAGCTAGAAAAAAAATACAAAGTAAATGGAGGTATGAAAATGAAGATTAACTGTACTGTTATAAAAGATATTTTGCCCTTGTATGTTGAAGAAATGGTAAGTGAAGATACAAGAGTTCTTATAGAAAACCATATTGATGAGTGCATAGATTGCAAAAAAGAAGTTGAAGAAATGAAAACACCACCTAATATACCTATAGATATAAATACTACTGGATTTAAAAATGTAAAGTCTAAATTATATAGGGAGAAGTTTAATGTAATTATTTTTTCAATAATGTTAACTATGATAATTTCAATATTAGTTATTAATTATTTATCAGAACCAAATTATATACAATATTCTAATGATATTGTATCTATAAATACAAAAGATAATGGAGAAATATTTGCTGATTTTGGTGATAAAGTATCTAGTTATAATATATATAAAGACCTTTCTGAAGATGGCTCTAGCTATAATTATCGAATATCTACTTGGGAAACTTTGTGGGATAAGCTATTTAATAATAGAGAAATTGGGACTGTAGTATTAAATCCTAATGGAGAAAAAATAACTTCAATATATTATTACTCAGCAGGTCAATCAAATGATATTTTAATATATGGAAAAAATTTAGCTGAAGGTGATGTAACTATATCTCTGCCAAGATTATTTCTTGCAGGATATTTAGGTATTGCAATAGTATTAACAGTTATATTTTTTATTGTCATGTTAGCAGGATACAAGAGTAAAAGAGCACGAAATATTATAAGTAAGATTTTAATAATACCTATTTCATATGTTATTGGAACTATTTGTATTAAAGGATTTAATACTGCATCATACTCAGCTACACGTGATTTTTTTGTAATATTGCTTATTTCAATCCCAATTTATTTTTTATTATTGATTATTATTAACTTTTATAAAAACATTAAACACAAATCAACAATAGAGTAATAATGAAGAAGATACAGTTAAAATTTAATTGAGAAAAAATAAAAGCAGATTTTAAATTATCAAGAGTAATTTTATAAAAAGTTTTAAAAAATAATATTTACAACATATTATAAATGTATAATATGCTATATTAAAAAGTCCAATGATTTTAAATCACTGGACTTTAGTTAGTAATATATTAAGATTGTTCTGAATTTCTTTTTTTCATATAGATAACGATGCCTAATACTATAATAATTACAAGTCCTACTCCAATAAATAGATGTGATGTTTTAATAGAAAATAAAATTCCTATTTTCCCCATAGAACTATCTACTTTCAAAAAAATATATTATCAATCAATTTTATTTACTAAAAATATAAACAGTGGATAGGGAATATCAACTTTAATCTAGATTCATAATCTATATCTCAGAACATAAATTCTAAATGTACATTAATTAAAAATATGATTAACTCAATATATACGTTGTATGAAAATATAATGAATGACTTCTATTTTAGGAATATAATCATTCCTTGATATTATTTCAAATATCTACCGTATTGCCTAAATTATTCTGATTCTCTAATCACTTAACCTAAAGTATTTCACTTAAGTATGATTAAAGATATATTTAATTAATAATTTCCCCTTTGTTATTAGCTAATTTATCACGCCATTGGCTAATTTCTTCAGGTGTCTTTTTCATCCAGTCTGTTTTTTCACCTACAATTCTTAAAGGGGCTTCAGAGCGATAAGAGCATGTCAAGTTTCCTGGAAATTTCTTATCAGTTACATTTGGATCATTTTCAAAGGGCCCTGTTGGCTTTACAACATAAACTCGTTCTCTGCCTTCTCCCTTTGCTAATCCAGCTGCAAGTCCTGCTCCATTAAGATTGGATGTAAAATAAATGTGATTCATCTTAACTTCAGAATTATAATTTGAATCTCGACCTGATACTAGTAAATCACCAACCTGTAAATCTGCTCTAGTTCCATGATAAAAAGGTCCTTTATCATAAGGTTCAGTATTATATGAATTTGATAATTCATAGTTTATTTTTGCCTTATTATAATTACCTAATTCTTCATAGCATTTTGAGATACTTAAATATATTGCAGGAAAAGCACTCTTAACACTATCATCATTTGATTTTATGGCATACTCTAAAGATGTTTCCATCCATTTTAATCTATTTGAAATATATTTTTCGTGTTTAGCTACTTGATAAGCTGCAATAAATCTTTCAAAGTCATTTGCTGATTCATTCCAAGCTTGAAGAAATAATTCACTTGCTTCTTCAGAGTTACCTTGCTCTTCCATACCAATTCCTAACACGCATAGTCTTATAATTTTGTTTTTTGGATCAAATTTAGTGCTCATTTAATGTCAACTCCTATTAATTTTATAGTTACATTATCTTAACATATATATAATAGCAAATATATCCTTATATTTTCATTTTATACATGCTATAATTAAAGTAGGGAAGGGAATTTTACTAAATAAGAGTACTCTATCTTTTTTATGGTTACTTTGAACAAATTAACGCATGAGGTAATGACTACAATTTTTCTAGGCGTGTACACTAATCTAACGCCTATTTGAGTCGTATTATAATACAATTCGATTTAATCATAACATATTTTGTAAATACAGTACTATTCAATTTTCAAAGATCAAATTTAATTAATTACTTCGCAATATCTACAGGGTGGTATATTAGAAAATAAAGTTATTTATATAGGAAAAGTCTTTTAGAATGATATTTGTTTCTAAAAGACTTTTTTATTTTACTTTAATAAAAATAATATATGATTACTTCATATATTAACTATAGTTTTATCTTGATATACTATTATTATTTGAATACTTTTTATAAGCTTTCTTTATAGCTAATATTATTAATTTAATTAATAAATATATTAAGAAAACATAAATAAATCCATATAATCCATAAACTATATCAGCAAATTCCATATTCCCTCTGTTAGTTAGCTTTTGCTGAATTTCTATTGCAAATACTATTACTACCATTACTGTAAATGTGTAAATAAATGAAATTGCAGTTATGCTATATTTTGCAAGTTTCTTAAAGACTATTTGTGTAAATGCAAAAATTAATATTCCTATTACAGCCATAAATATAAAATGCAGTTGCTTGTCATTAAGTGGGTACCCAGCAATTCCTACTATGTCCAATACTTTGTCATGTAAATCATTTATAAAACTAGCTATTAATTTTAATAATTCTACCATAATAAACCACCCCACAATTATTTATGAGTTATTATATCATTAAATCATTATTATTGCTAATTTATGATATAATATAGACTTATAGGATAATGTAATGGTGCTGTCGCACAATGAAAAATTATTTTGGGTTGTTTGTGGGACACATACATTAAAGAAAGAAAGGACATTTTATATGGGAAAAATATTAGTACTAGCAGAAAAACCTTCTGTTGGTAGAGACTTAGCGAAAGTTTTAAAAGCTAACAATAATAAGGGAGCTTATATTGAAGGAAATAAATATGTAGTAACTTGGGCGCTTGGACATTTAGTTGGTCTGCAAGATCCAGAAGGATATGATGAAAAATACAAAACTTGGAGTATGGAAACACTTCCAATGTTACCTAAGTATATGAAATTAACAGTCTTAAAAAAGACATCAAAGCAATTTTATGAAGTTAAGAAACTTTTAAATAGAAATGATATAGATGAAATAGTTATTGCAACTGATGCAGGAAGAGAAGGGGAGCTAGTTGCAAGATGGATAATAGAAAAGGCTGGAGTTAAAAAGCCTATAAAAAGACTTTGGATATCTTCACAAACAGATAAGGCAATTTTAGATGGATTTAAGAATTTAAAACCTGGAAGTCAATATGAAAATTTATATAAAGCAGCTGTATGTAGAGCAGAGGCAGACTGGATAGTTGGACTTAATGCAACTAGAGCCTTAACTTGTAAGCATAATGCTCAATTATCAGCAGGTAGAGTTCAATCACCTACTTTAGCTATGATAGTAAATAGAGAAGAGGAAATTAAAAACTTCATTCCAAAGGATTACTATACGGTATTAGCTAAGGCAAATAGCTTTTCTTTAACTTATGTTAATAAAGATAATAATGGAAGAATATTTAATGAAGATGCTGCAAATAGCATAGTAAATAAAACAAGGGGTAAGGACGGAGAAGTTGTTTCAATTACAGAAACACCTAAAAAGAAATTTGCTCCAGCTCTTTATGATTTAACTGAACTTCAAAGAGATGCAAATAGAATATGGGGATATTCAGCAAAGCAAACTCTTTCAATAATGCAAAGACTTTATGAAAATCATAAGGTATTAACATATCCTAGAACTGATTCAAGATATATTTCTAGAGATATTGTAGGAACTTTAGAAGAAAGATTAAAGGCAATTTCAGTAGGTCAATATAGAAGTATTGCAAGTGAAATACTAAGAGGAAAAATAAATGCACATAAGGGATTTGTAGATGATAGTAAGGTAAGTGATCACCATGCTATAATTCCAACAGAGCAAAAACCTAATACAGTAAACTTTAGCAGTGAAGAAAGAAATATTTATGATTTAGTAGTTAAGAGATTCTTAAGTGTAATGCTACCTCCTTTTGAATATATACAAACAAATATTGCAGCAGATATAAATGGAGAAAGATTTATTGCTAAAGGGCAAGTAATAAAATCTAAGGGATGGAAAGTCGTTTATAGTAAGGAAGATATAGAAGATTCACCTAAGGATGATGATATTAAAGAGCAAGTATTACCTAAGTTAAATAAGGGAGATAAGATAAAAATAAACTCTATTAACTTAAATAAGGGTCAAACTAAGCCGCCAGCTAGATTTAATGAAGGAACTTTATTATCAGCTATGGAAAATCCTCAAAAGTATGTAAATGTTAATAAAGAAGCTGCTAAAACATTAAATGAAACTGGAGGACTTGGAACTGTTGCTACAAGAGCCGATATAATAGAAAAATTATTTAACTCCTTTGTCATAGAGAAAAAAGGAAAAGAAATAGTTCCAACTTCAAAAGGAAAGCAGTTAATAGAATTAGTTCCAAATGAACTTAAATCACCTTTATTAACAGCAAAATGGGAAAGCAGATTAGATGCTATTAGTAAAGGAAAAGAAAGTGATACTAGTTTCATAAAGGAAATGAAAAACTATTCTATTGCCTTAATAGAATCTATAAAGGGAGATAATAGCAAATTTATTCATGATAATAAAACAGGTAAAAAGTGTCCTAACTGTGGAAAATATCTTTTAGAAGTAAAAGGTAAAAATGGAGTTATGAATGTATGCCAAGATAGAGAATGTGGATATAAGGAAAATGTTAGTAGAACTACTAATGCTAGATGCCCAGAATGTAAGAAAAAGTTAGAAGTTAGGGGACAAGGCGATGGAAAGATATATGTGTGTACCGGAGCTAACTGTAACTTTAGGGAAAAGGCAGCACAATTTGAAAAGAGATTTGATAAAAAGGGCAAAGTAGATAAAAGAGAAGTAAATAATATAATGAAGAAAATGAAAAAAGAAGCAGAAGATTTCAATAACAATCCTTTTGCAGCTCTTCTTGGAAATATAAAAATAGAGGATAAATAATTGAGTCTTTAAGTTTGATTTTCAGGTAGAGAAACCATCCAGGAATATATGTAATTAAGCCTTTGAATTTTATTACTGGTTAGACTAACTTATACTTAAGAAGGTCTGCGAATAGTATCTTTAAGATTAGAATAAAATCTTAATTAAGTTATATAATGTAAAACATAATAAATTTAAGTATAAAAATGGAGCTGTCAGTGATAGCTCCATTTTTAATATATCATAGAATTATATATATTTTCCTAGTCATTAAACCATTGTTTTATTACATCAACTGTTTCATCACTTGGATAATACATCTTTTCATCATCTTCTTTTCCTATAGCAAAGTATGAAAATCCTAAGAACCAAGGTTCATCTTCAAATACATTTTTATAAGCTTCAAATCCATTAGCTTGTTCTTGATTATTTATTGAATTTGATAAGTATGGATTCCATGGTTCTACAGAGGCTTTTGTTGTTCTAGGGAAGCCTAATTCACCAAAGAAAATTGGTTTTTGCCATTTATCATTAAAGTTTTGAATTTGCTCTTTTATTTCTTGATTTCTATTATACCTTATTGAAGAAATAAGGGCATTCTCTAAATTATCTACTGAATTAATATCATTATCAGTTAATTCAAAATAAGCAGCTATAGATATAAAATCTACTTTTGAAAAAATAGAGTTATTTAGTTTCTTATCATAGATTTCATCTAATTTAGCTACTTGTTCTTTAGTAGCTTCATCATCCCAATTAGCAGTTGTCCAGTAACTAGTCCTATAAGTAATAAGACCTTTATAGTATTTTCTAGTGAAGTCAATCATATCTGAGAATTCAGCCTCATATTTTTCTAAATTATTAAATCCAGTAGCAATATTTAAGGCATCAACTCTATATGGAATTGCTATGTCATCTATTAATGGCTTTAATACATTGTTTTTCCAATTATTAAAGAAAGCATTGGTATCAGTTGGATTATATTCTGTTTCATATTTACTACCATTAGCTATCCAAGGATAGGGTTCTAAAATAACATTAATTCCTTTGCCTTTAAGTTTATCTAATAGCCACTTAGCTCTTTGAAGACTATTATTATCTATTCTTACATCACTAGAGTTTAAATCACTAATATTTATTACTATAGGTAAATTAATAGTATTTAATTCTAAAAGCTCTATATCTTCTAATGTCTTATCTACTTCATAATCCGTTGATAAATTACCAGATTTAATTTTTTTATCTAGTTTTTCAGTAAGTGTTTTCCCCTCTCTCTTATTTAAATAATTATTTATCATTCCTATACCTGTATAATTAATTTTAATAAAGTAGTAAGATAAAAAGACAATTAAAAATATGGAGCCAGCTGCAATACGCCACATTAAATCTTCTTTATCAATATTTCTTTTTTTACTCATTAAATTTCTCCTAAAATCTTAATAATTATAGTAATAAAAATATCATACTATAAAATGCAATATAATGCTATATATTGTAAAATAACCAAAAGTATTGTTTTAAAAGTCAAATTACTTATTAAAAGAGAGGTTTTTTAAAATCGGTATATTATGTTTTTGTAAAGCATATTATTATATAAAATCATGACATAAGTATTGAAGAGTATATTCAAATATGAAAGAGGTAGGTAGAATTGCTTAAGAATATTGAGAAGAATATTAGTATAGAAAGCAATAGATTTATAGAAAAAGCTACTAAGGCTTACGTTAATACTTATTACAAAAATAATAATATGGAGGGTTTTTCCTGGAGGAAAATAATTGAGGAAAAATCAAAGACGCTTAGTTATATTAGGAAGAAAAGAAAAGAGTATAAGGGAAAGATGATAGCCGTTGAAAGAAGTATTAATTCTTTAGAAAATACTTATATAGCTTTAGATATGGAGAAGAATGAAAGAATTACCATTGTGAAAAATAACAAGAATTTTGTTTTAGAAGAACACAAAGGAATTGAAGATATAGAAAGTGCCATGGAAGAAAGTTTAAGAATAATAGGAGTTGAAAAGGGAAAATACAAAGAACTTAAAAATAAATTAGATACTTTTAATGATTTATCTATGGAAGATGAAAGGTTAGTTTATTTATTATTTAATTATATAAGAAGAGAATTTTTCAGAGAAAGAAAGTTTATTTTAAGTATGTTAGATAGTGAAGATTTAAATGAATTTGACTTAATGTTAGGGTTTGAGTACATTTCAATAATTACTAAAAAAATATTATTAGTTGAGGAGGAGTTATTAGATGGATAGTTATATAAAGGAAGATTTAATAAGTGAAAATATAAAGAATAAACTAAAGCAAATTTATAGTGAAGTAGTAATTGAAGATATTAAATTAGAACTTTCAAAAAATAAGAGCGAGATACTCCAAAGTTTAAATAAAGGTTACGAAAGTAAGAAAAATAATAAGGAAATTTTAAGTAAACTAGATCAACTACTAATATTAACAGATATGATTGAAAATAAAGATGAGCAGAAGATAAATTCAGTTTTAGTATATAATAAAGTTCTATTATTTTCCAATATATTTCTAATAGTTTTATTAATAATTAGCTTTTTTATATAAGAGTAGTAATATAAAAATTATTTAACTATTAAAGATTTAAAGATTTTTAATATAATAGTTAACTTTTAATTAGTCTAATATATTTATAATAAGCCTCTAACAAGTATAAAAGAACTGGTAATTTTAAATAACGAATTTAAAATAATAGATTTAAGACAGCAAGAAAAAAGAAAAACAGAGCTGCTAAAAGCAGCTCCATTAAAAATACTTTAATCATAAAAACTCCTGTGGAGTTTTGTCATTCATTATACATTATAAATTGATTACTCTATTTCATCTTCATTAGCCTTTTTTAAAGTAAATTCAAATTTAACACCATCCTCAGTATTATATAGTTTATAATTGCTTTCATGTAGGGTTAAAATCCTTTTTACTATAGCTAGGCCTAGTCCGTTACTACTTTGAGATGAGTTTCTTGCTTTATCAAGTTTATAGAATTTATTATATAACTTAGAAAGTTCTTCATCAGGTATATTGGCACCTTTATTTTCAACAGAAATATTAACAAATTCACCTCTGTCTAGAACTTCAATTATAACTTTTTCTCCTTTTGGAGTGTATTTTAAGGCATTACTAATTAAATTAGTCATAACCTGTTCTAATTGAAGTGTATCTCCAATAATATAGCAATATTCAAAATCTGATATTAAATCTAAGGTTATATTATTAGCTTCAAACTCTAAGGTGAAACTTTTAATTAGTTTTTGAATAAGTCTCAAGATATTAAAACGTTCTATAAGTAGGTTAGAAATTCCAGCCTCTAATTTAGAAAGTTCAAGCATATTTGAAACTAATTTATTCATTTTTTTAGCTTCATCGATTATTGTATCTAAATAAAGGGAAGCAGACTCACCAGTTGCAATTCCATCTTTTAATCCTTCAGCATATCCCTCTATTATTCCTATTGGAGTCTTTAAGTCGTGAGAAACGCTATCAACAAAGTCTTTTCTCATAGCTTCTAGTTTTCTTTCTTTTTCTATATCCTCTTCTAGTTTTCTATTTTTATATTTTAAATCTTCTAATGTGCTTTTTAGAGTAGAAGATAAGAAGTTTAATGTAGTAGCTAAATCACCAATTTCATCATCAGATTCTTCATCGCACTTTACGCTAAAATCCATTGCAGACATCCTTTTTGCAACCTTATTTATATTAACTAAAGGCTTTGAGATTAAATTAGCATATATAGAAGATAAGAATATTCCAATAATAGTAAATCCTAAAAATAAATATAAGTAAAACTCTCTAATTACAGCTGATGCTTCACTAATTGGTTGCATAGATGATACTGTAACAAATATAGAGTCATTTTTGCTATTTAGTGACATTGGAGTTAATACTCCAATTTTAGTAGTATTACTATATTCATTATTAAAAATTTTAGCCTTTGGCTTGCCAGAAGCTAAAACTTCATTTACTAATTTATCATCATTAATTAATTCTTCACAAAATGCAGCTAAATTTTTAATATCTTCAGAAGAAGTATTATAGTTATTTAATACTTTAAGTTTTCCATCAAAAGTGAAGATAGCTATCTTGGAGTTAGTTTCTTGTTCAAATCTAAATAATTCTTTATTTAATATTATGTCATTATTTTGATATGCATAAAGTTTTGTAAATTCAACTGAATCATTAGCTAAATCTTTAGTTCTTTTACTTAAATAAAAGTCTTCAAAAAATATATTTTGAAATAACATACTAAAAATTAAAACAACAAATATAAGGCCGAAAGTTATAATAAATATTTTTTTTGAAATAGTAAATTTATTTTTTTGCTTCAAATCTATATCCACTTCCTCTTACTGTTATTATATAAGTAGATTTTTCACCAAGCTTTTCTCTAAGCCTTTTTATATTTGTATCAACAGTTCTTAAATCTCCATAATAGTCAAGCCCCCAAACATTATCGAGTATGTTATCTCTAGATAAAGCTATTCCTTCATTATCTGCTAGATAAGATAGTAATTCAAATTCCTTAGGAGATAAATTAATAATTTCATTATTTATCTTAACTTCATGAGATAATTTATTTATTGTTAAACCGTTATAATCATTTTCACTAGAAAAGCTCTCTTCAGAAGTTCTCTTAAGTAAAGCTTTTACTTTTGCAACTAATACTTTAGGAGAAAATGGTTTAGTCATATAATCATCGGCACCCATTTCATATCCAAATAATTTATCTTCTTCTTGGCCCTTTGCAGTTAAAAGTATTACTGGTACTTTAGAAACTTTTCTTATCATTTCAAGGACAGTAATTCCATCAACTCGAGGCATCATAATATCCAATATTACTAAATCCACTTTGCTATTCATAAAGTAGTTTATTCCCTCATCACCATCACTTGCCTCAATAATATTAAAGCCTTCTTTAAAAAAGTAGTCTCTAAGTAGAAATCTAATTCTAGTTTCATCTTCAATTACTAAGATATTCTTTTTCATAAGAGCCCTCCCTATAATAATATTTAAAATTTATAATTGATAATGCATAATTAAGGACGTTTTGCAGAGCAAAACTTAAGTTTTTAAATTCAACGTATTTTATGACAAATTTGAAGCTATGTTTCAAATTTTGATATTTTACTAAAGTAGTAAGTTTTTTAGTTTATATATAAGTTGTAATAAAGTTTTTATATCTTATAAAGTTATTTACTTAAAACTATATAAGAAATTGAATTAACTTGACAACTTATATAAAAATTAAAACATCGATGATTTCAATTGATGTAGTTTACTTTAAAAGTATTCTTTACTTAAAACTATATAAGACTGCAAGATGTAAGCTGTTTATTGAAACATATATATTATAAAACTACATTAATATAATTAATTTAAACATATATATAATTATAAGTGTGATAAATTATATGGTAAAGTAAAAATAGCATTATTTTATATTAAGATATTATTAAGGTAGATAATTATATGAAAGATAGATATAATATTATTGTTATATTTATAAAGGGTTCATATTATATTTAAACAAGGTAATATGAAGGATGATAGGTGGATGGATGTTTAAATTGAATTTTGATGTTAAGAAACATTTTTTAGATAATGGTTTAGAAGTTATTACTATAAAAAAGGATACTAAAATATCTTCAATCAATATTGGAGTTAAAGTAGGTTCATTAAATGAAGGCAGTAATGAAAGAGGTATTAGCCACTTTATAGAGCATATGCTTTTTAAAGGAACTACAACAAGAAGCTACGAGGAATTAAATGATGAGCTAGAGTTTCTAGGGGGGGAGTATAATGCATATACTGATTATACTTCAACTGTATACACTGTTAGTTGTTTAGAAGAGGAATTAAATAAAGCAATAGAAATACTAGGAGATATGATTATAAATCCTGAGTTTAATAGCGAGGAATTAGAGAAGGAAAGAGGCGTTATCTTAGCTGAAATGAGAACTAGCAAAGATGATATAGAAGATTTAAGCTTTAAAAGAACTAATGAAATTGCCTTTAATAAGAGTCCATTAAAATATGATGTGGCTGGACTTGAAGTAAATGTTAAAAAGTATTCTAGAGAAGATCTTTTAAGTTTTTATAATAAATATTATCTTCCTAATAACTCAATAGTTACTATAGTATCATCTTATGATCATAAGGATGCTTTAGAAGAAGTTAAAAAGATTTTTAGTAAATGGGAAAAAGGGGAAATTAAAAAGAAAGATATTATTATAGAGGATAATAAACATACTATAGTTACTTCTAAAAAAAGTAATATAGAGCAAAATACAATAGTTTACTTATATACTTTTCATAATTTAGACAAGGAGTTAGAATTGCCACTTAGGATTTTAAATCATAGGCTTGGTGAAAGTTCAAACTCTTTACTATTTAGAGAAATTAGAGAAAAAAGAGGACTAGCTTATGATATTTATACTAGTATAGATATGACTAATTACGTTAAGACTTTATATATCTACACTGCAGTAGCAGAGGAAGATTTAAGTTCTGCTATTGAAGCTATAGATGAAACTATTGATGATGTTAAAAGTGGAAAATTAGAAATTGGAGAAAGACATCTAGAGCTTATGAAAAAGGTTCATAAAACAGCAGTAATATCAACTTTAGAAGATCCAGCTGAATTATGTAACTATATTCTTCATCAAGGATTAGATGGAGAGAATTTTTATGAATTTGTAGAAGATATGAATAAGCTTCACACTTTAGATATTAATAAAATTAATGAAGTGTCTAAAAAGGTATTAGAAAATCCTACAGTTCATATACTAAGATCTTAATAAATTGGAGATAATTATGAATACAATAACAAAGATTGAAGTACAAAAGAGAAATAAAAATAGAGTAAATGTATATGTTGATCATGAATATGCTTTTTCTTTAGATAGTGAATTAGTTTATAAAGAGGGACTTAAGACTAATGAATCTATTAATATTGAAAGAATAGAGGAAATTGCAAAAAAAGATAATTATCTAAAATGTAAAAGTGCAGCTTTAAGGATTGTTGAAAAGACATATAAAAGCGAAAAAGAATTAAAAGATAAACTTTTACTTAAAGGCTATGATATAAATTCAATAGAAAAATCAATTGAATTTTTAAAAGAGTATGGATTCATTAATGATAATAACTTTGCAAAACTTTATATAAAAGATAAAAATAGAACTCAAGGAAAAAGCAAGATTAAGTATGACTTAATTAAGAAGGGTATAAGCGAAGATATTATAGAGAGTAGTATATCTAATATAGATGAAGAAGCTGAAAGAGATAATGCTTACAATATTGCTATTAAAAAGTATAATGTAATAGCTAAAAGAGAAGATGATAAGTATAAATTATCACAGAAATTATTTAGGTTTTTATTATCTAAGGGATATAGCTACGATACAGTTTCCTATGTTGTAAGAAAAATAACTAATCAAGAAGATATATAAATAAAGGAGATAGTACTATGCTAGAGTATTTGCCATATATAATATGTGGTTTACTATTACTTTTTTCTATAAAAGATAGTATCCAAGGTTCACTAGAAGAAGAAAGTGCAGTATACTCTTTAAAAAGATTAATATATTATTTTTCTATATTTGTAACATTTCTAATAATGTTACTAAATTTAGAGAATATTTATTTAGCTATATTAAAGTTTGCAAGTAATAACCCAGAGTTTTCAATACTTAATAATAATATAGTAAAAGCATTAGCACTGGGAGTTATATTTGCTATAATTCAAGCAGTTTTTTATTTTATATTATCATTATTAAGTAATCCTCTTAGTAAGGCATATAAGATATTACTAAGTAGGGGGAAAGTTAGAATAGTCTTATTTTCTACTTTGTTTGGTTTCCTAAAAGGATTAGTAGTAATACTAATTATGTTTATGGGAATTATAACTTACAATTATACATTTGGTAAAAATTCAGATATAGATATTTTCAATAATATTAGCGGATATAGTAAACTTAACGAAATGGTATCTGTTAATAAACCAGTTTTATCATATAATGATTTTAAAGATTATATTCCTGCTAACTCTAATGTAATAATATACTACAATGGAGTTACATTAGAGGATGGAATTAAATCCTCCAAGGAAATAGATGATAAAGCAAGAGAGATTACAGCAGGGGCTAAATCTGATAGGGAAAAAGCAAAAAGAATTTATGCATGGGTGGGATCAAATGTTAAATATGATTTTGATAAAGCAGAAAAAGCATTAGGAAGAGAAGGTGTAACTAATAGTGGAGCTTTAGAAGCTTATAACACTAGAAGTGGTATTTGCTTTGATTATGCCTGCCTTTATGTTGCAATGTCAAGGGCTGTAGGACTAGGAAGTAGAATAGTTACTGGAGATGCTTTTGATGGTCGAAATTATGGACCTCATGCTTGGAATCAAGCATATTTAGAAGATGAGGGAATATGGATAAATGTAGATCCAACTTTCTATTTATCAGGAGATTACTTTGATAATAATGACTTTGATAAGGATCATATAAATGCTGAAATAGCAGGAGAATGGAATTAACAATTAAAAATTAACAATGGATAATGAACAATTAAGGATGTAATTCTTTCAGAATTACTATATTTTATGAAAACCCCCTATTTTAGAAATAGAGGGTTTTTTTATATTAAATTGTAGATAAAATTTTATGTTTAAATATAATCAGAAATAATATAAGTTTAATAGGTAAGGACATAATTAGATATGTTTTACCTGCTAATATTTAAATTAGAAAAAGTTCAATATATTAGATGATTAATATAAAAAATTCCAATAATATGAGTTAGTCGACTTTCATTTAGTGCCGAGAAAACTTATATTATTGGAATTTTTAATTTGATACATCCCACTTTTTATTTTTTGCCATAATTAGATTTATTGCTTTTTCACAGTCAACATCAGTTGAGTCTAGTGACCAGGCCATATTGAAATAAATTAATGCTTTTTTTACGTTTTCTTTCATTGCATAACAATAGGCAAGATTAAAATAGTATTTACTTTCTTGTTGAATAAGTATTGCTTTTTTTATAAGTTCTATAGCTTTATCGAAGTTTCTTAGCTTTATATAACAAACTCCAGAATTATAATATGAGCAAGCAACATTATCTTCATTTTCAATGGATAGTTTATAATAATCTATTGCTTTTGAATAATCTTTTAAATTATAGTACATATTTCCTTCATTAAAATAATTCATAAAATCCTCCATCTTAAGAATATTTTAATTAAATTATTGACAGAAAGTCTTTGTAATATTCAATATATGTAAGTGATTATAAAATGGTAATTTTATATATTATTATCAATTTTTAAAATTCGACAAAATTTTTAAAAATAACTTTATTTTTTTTAGGTTATTTAATATAATGGATTTATGTTTTTTAACGGATTTTAAGAGTGGGAGAGATGGTATGTATAAAAATGATCCATATATATTAGTATTAGGGGCATCAATCGTCGATATTATAGGTTTTAGCAGAAGAAAATATAATAGTAGAGATTCTATACCTGGTAATATTAAGATTTCCCTAGGTGGGGTATGCAGAAATATAGCAGAAAATTTAGCAAGAGTTAATGTTAATACTAGTTTTATATCTGTATTAGGGGGAGATGACCAAGGAAAGAATATTTTAAATAACTCTAAAGAAGTAGGATATAATATGGAACACTCACTTATCTTAGAAGATGAGTATACTCCTACTTATATGGCTGTTTTAAATGAAAAAGGTGAAATGGAATCTGCTATAGTAGATATGGAATGCTTAAATAAAATTGATTCTAATTTTATTGATAGCAAGTCTGAAATAATAAGAAATGCCGAATATATGGTTGTAGACTCAGATCATCCAGAATTATTAGAGCATATTTTAAAAAAATACTCTAAAGATACAAAGTTTATTTTAGATCCTGTATCAGCAAGTAAAGCAAGCAAAATAAAACATTTAGTTAAGTATTTTCATACAATAAAGCCTAACAGATTAGAAGCAGAGGTTTTATGTGGATTTAAGATAAATAATGATGAGGATATAAAGAGAGCTTGTGATTACTTCTTAGAGCAAGGAGTAACTAATGTCTTTATAAGCTTAGATGCAGATGGAATATATTATAAAAATAATTCTGAAGAAGGAAAAATTAAAACTACAGGAGTTTCAGTAAAAAATGTAACAGGAGCTGGAGATTCATTTGTAGCAGGTATTGGTTATGGATATTTAAAAAAATTATCATTAATTGATACTGTTAAGTATGCAATAGCAATGTCAGTAATTACTATAATGCATGAAGAAACAATAAATCCTAATATGAGTGAAGAGTATGTTCATGAATTTATGAAGGATATTAATTGGATAGAAAGTTAATACATAATAAAATTTCTTTTACATAAGATAAGATTATCTTGGAGGTGAAAGAAATGAGTAATAAACCTAAAAATAGTAATAAGAAACATGTAAATCATAATCCTCAAGTAGAAAGTGTAAAAGCAGCTTTTGGAGAACCAAAAGCTAAGGGCAATGAATTTACTCCAAAAACCTTCAGTTAAAAAAGGGGCTACCACAGCTCCTTTTTTACTGAAGGTTTTATCAATTATTAATGAATGATTGAAGCAAGAATTTATAGGGGATTACAAAAAAAATAAAAAGGTTTATTTATTATTGATATATAAGTTTTAGTAAATGCCTAAATTAATTAAAGTATCTAATTCTACAATGAATGAAAATTAAATTATAATAAGTCTATCAATATTATTGACAAAAATAATAATATGGTATAATATAGCCTTAAAAATCATATTTTAAAAGCGTTGATAAAGAGGAGTAGGGAGTACTGTATATTAAGAGAATGAAGGTCATGGGCTGAAAGCCTTCTATATTAAAGTATCCTGAAGGTAGCTTTTGAGCATCTTTACTGAAACTAAGTAAGTAAAGGCGGCTGACTTAGTCGTTATTATATAAAGAGCTTAATATATTTATATATTAAGAAAAAAGGTGGTACCGCGAGACTTCGTCCTTTTGTGATGAAGGCTCTTTTTTTATTGTTTAAAAAGTTAAATCTAACTATAATTAGTATGTTTAATAGGAGGAAGAGATATGTCAGAAAAGAAAAACTTAGCGACAACTTATAGCCCAAAAGACTTTGAAGAAAGAATTTATAAGACTTGGGAAGAAAAAAAATATTTTACACCAGTAATTGATAAAAATAAAAAGCCTTTTTCAATTGTTATGCCACCACCAAATATAACTGGTAAGCTTCACTTAGGTCATGCTCTTGATAATACACTTCAAGATATGCTTATAAGATTTAAGAGAATGCAAGGATATTCTACTTTATGGCTTCCAGGACAAGATCACGCTTCAATTGCAACAGAAGTTAAGGTAGAAAATGAACTTTTAAAAGAAGGTTTAGTTAAAAAGGAAATGGGTAGAGAAGCATTCCTTGAAAAAGTTTGGGAATGGTCAGATGAATATAGAGGTACTATAAGAAATCAACTTAAAAAGATGGGTGTTTCTTGTGATTTCTCTAGAGAAGCCTTTACTATGGATGAAAATTTAAATAAGGCTGTTAGAACAGTTTTTGTTAAGTTATATAATGAAGGTTTAATTTATCAAGGAAATAGAATAACAAACTGGTGTCCAAAGTGTTCAACTGCACTTTCAGATGCTGAAATTGAATATGAAGAACAAGATGGATTCTTCTGGCATATTAATTATCCATTAGCAGATGGTAGTGGAAATTTAGAAATAGCAACTACAAGACCAGAAACTTTACTTGGAGATACGGCAGTAGCTGTTAATCCTAATGATGATAGATTTAAAGATTTAGTAGGTAAAATGATAAAGTTACCTCTAACAGATAGAGAAATTCCAATAGTTGCAGATGACTATGTTGATATTGAATTTGGAACAGGTGCTGTTAAAATTACTCCAGCCCACGATCCTAATGACTTCCAAGTAGGTCTTAGACATAACTTACCTCAAATTAGAGTTATGGATGACCATGGAATTATTAATGAATTAGGTGGAAAGTATCAAGGCTTAGATAGATATGAAGCAAGAAAGCAAATGGTTAAGGATCTTGAAGATTTAGGACTATTAGTTAAAGTTAAGCCTCATACTCATAATGTAGGAACTCATGATAGATGTAACACTGTTGTTGAGCCTATTATATCTAAGCAATGGTATGTTAAGATGGAATCATTAGCAAAACCAGCAATAGATGTAGTTAAGAATAAGCAAACAAAGTTTGTTCCTGAGAGATTTGATAAAATATACTTCAACTGGATGGAGAATATTCAAGATTGGTGTATTTCAAGACAATTATGGTGGGGACATAGAATTCCAGTTTGGTATTGTAATGACTGTAGAGAAATGATAGTTGAAGTAGATGCTCCAGATGTTTGTCCAAAGTGTGGCTCTAAGCACCTTCATCAAGATGAAGATGTATTAGATACTTGGTTCTCATCAGCATTATGGCCTTTCTCAACTTTAGGTTGGCCTGAAAAAACAGAAGACTTAGAATATTTCTATCCAACTAACGTTTTAGTAACTGGATATGATATTATCTTCTTCTGGGTTGCTAGAATGATATTCTCAGGATTATACAATATGGATGAAACTCCTTTTGATACTGTATTAATTCATGGAATTATTAGAGACTCAGAAGGAAGAAAGATGAGTAAGTCACTAGGTAATGGTGTAGATCCATTAGAAGTAATTGAAGAGTATGGTGCAGATGCCTTAAGATTTATGTTAGTTACAGGAAACTCTCCAGGAAATGATATAAGATATATACCTGAAAGAGTTGAGTCTGCTAGAAATTTTGCTAATAAGATGTGGAATGCATCAAGATTTGTTATGATGAACCTTGATAAAGAAGTAATGGATAAATATGCTGATTGTAAGGAATATAGTTTAGCTGATAAATGGATTCTTTCAAGAATGAATACTTTAGTTAGTGAAGTAACTGAAAACATGGAAAAATATGAACTAGGAATTGCTCTTCAAAAAGTATATGACTTTATGTGGACTGAATTCTGTGACTGGTATATAGAATTAGTTAAAGGTGTATTATACGGAGAAGATGAAAAGGCTAAGGGAATAGTTTATAATGTTTTAAATACAGTATTACAAACTGGACTTAAGCTTCTACATCCAGTAATGCCATTTATAACTGAAGAAATCTATACTACTTTAACAGATGGAGAATCAATAGTTGTTTCTAACTGGCCAGAAGCTAATGAAGCTTTAAAAGATGAAAAAGCTGAAAAAGATATGGACTTTATAATTGAAGCAATTAAGGGATTAAGAAATGTTAGAGCAGAAATGAATGTTCCACCTTCAAGAAAGGCTAAGGTTATAGCTCATACTACAACTGAAGCTAAAGAAGCCTTTACTGCAGGAGTTAACTATATAGAAAAATTAGCATCTGCATCAGAAGTAGCATTTATTGATAATAAAGATGAGGTTCCTGAAAATGCAGTATCACTAGTTGTTAAAGGTGGAGAATTATTTATGCCTTTACTTGATTTAGTAGATAAGGAAAAGGAACTTGAAAGATTAAATAAAGAAAAGAAGAAATTAGAAGGTGAAGTAGAAAGAATAGATAAGAAGCTTTCTAATCAAGGATTCGTAGCTAAAGCACCTCAAGCAGTAATTGATGGTGAAAAAGAAAAGAGAGAAAAGTATCAAGAAATGTTAGATGCTGTTTTAGTTAGAATAAAAGCATTAAATTAATGAAAAATTAAGAATGAAGAATTTAGGATGTAATTTGTACCAAATTGCTTTCAATTAAATTTACAAGAAAACTCCCTTTTTAGGGAGTTTTTTTCATTCATTGGGAAATTATATTTTTATAAATCTGTAGATAACTTTACTAATTGACAGAAAAACATAGTCTGCAAAGCAGATTTTTTTATTGAAGTTTATTTTGTTTTATAGTTGAAACATTAGTAATAAACTTTAATAGACTATTGTTTAATATTAAAACATCTGTAAAATAGTATTGGCTAACGTACTTGTAGGATCTTCATTAATTACTTCTTCAGCTATTTTTATAGCATCATATTGTTTTAAATAATTATTAGGCAATGTAGAAAAGATAAGAATCCATTCTTTATATTTTATAGAGCTATGATACTTTAAGGCTTTCTTAATGTGATTGAAGGCAAGTTCTTCATAGCATAAAGGTGTAAGAACTATAAAAATATAATAGGACATTAAATAGTGTGCATATGCTACTTCATTAAAGTTATTTTTATCTTCGAATATATTAATTTTATTTGCAAGCCAGAAGTAAAAATTATTTTTTATATAATAGTCACAATTTTTTAATTCTATTAGTTTTTCTTCATTGATTTCATAAATAGATATTTTATTTAAATCTAATTTTAATACTTCATTTAAATCATTCATAATTGTCTCCTTCGTATATGTTAAGATAATAATAGTATAAAGGTTGACAAAGAATTTTTAAAGTGATAAAAGTAGGTTAATAAATACTACATAATAAGAGAGTTGGTTTAGTATGACAGGATGGATAATTTATAATGGAACTTTAAATGTTCCTAAAATATTAAAGCTAGTAGATTCCTTAGTTGAAGAGGGAAAGAAGCTAAATATTAAATTGGAAGCAGTTAAAAATGCAGAAATAATTCCTATGTACTTAAAAAATGGAGAGGCAGAATTAATATATTTAAAAAAATTAGAAGAGCCTAAATTTATAATTTTTTGGGATAAGGATGTATTACTTGCTAAGCACCTTGAAAAAATGGGCTTTAAAGTCTTTAATTCAAGTGAGTCAATTAAGAATTGCGATCATAAAGGATTAATGCATTTAGTGCTTTCAAATAATAATATAAGCATGCCTAGAACTATTTTATCACCTATGATATTTGATTATTCACTTAATAGTGAAGATTATCTAGTTAAATGTTATGAGGCTTTAGGTGAAAGTGTAATAATAAAAGAATCTATGGGTTCTTTTGGTATGCAAGTTTATCTAATAAATAATAGGGAAGAATTTATTAATAAGGTTACTGAATTAAATAAGAGAAATATAGATTTTATTATTCAAGAAAATATAAAAAGTAGCTTTGGTAGGGACATTAGAGTAAATATTATAGGTGATAAAGTGATAGGGGCTATGCTTAGGGAGTCTGAGAAAGACTTTAGAGCTAATATTAGTCAAGGTGGAAAAGGGAGATTAATAGATTTAACAGTGGAACAGGAATTGTTAGCATTAAAAGCACATAAAGCCCTTGGATTAGACTTTTCAGGTGTTGATTTATTATTTGGTGAAAATAATAAGCCGATTCTTTGTGAGGTAAATTCTAATTTAAATTTCTTAAGCTTTGAAGAGCTTTGGGGAAAGAGTTTCGGGAGAAAAATACTAGAGTATGTATTAGGGGAAGTTTTATGATAGAAGGTATTGTTATTTACAGTAGAGAAGACTTAAATAAAAATTTATCATATATAGATTGGTTAATTGAAGAGGGAAAGAAAAGGGGTTTAAATATAAGACTTTTTTTAGAAGATGAAATTAATGAAGTTTGTATTGATTTTTTATTTGCAATAAATAGATCTAGGAATTTTAATATTACATTTAAATTAGAAGAAGAGGGAGTAAGGGTTTTTAATGATTATAAGTTTTGTATTCTAGGTAATGATAAATTAATTGCTTATGATTACATAGAAACCTTAGGACTTAATTATGCAAAAGTATATAGTAATTTAAAAGAAATGGATAATAATAAAAAAATAATTGAAAAGCCTAAAAATGGGCATGGTGGAATTAACATTAGAATATTAGATAATCTAGACAACTTAGATTTTAGTAAGAATATTTATCAAGAATATATTGAAGATTACATTGGAGATATAAGGTTTTACATAATTAATAATAAAATTGAACATGCAGTAATAAGAATTCCTAAGGAGAAATCTATAGTTTCTAATTTTACTAAAGGTGGAAGTATAGAAATATTTAATTATTCATATAAAGAAGAGGAGATTATAAATAAAATTTTAAACAACTTAAATATTGATTATGGTGGAATAGATTTTCTTCTTTTAAAAAATGGTGAAGTTTTATTTAATGAATTTGAAGACGCTGTAGGAAGTAGAATGTTAAGTCATTTGGGAATTAATGATACAATGGAAAAATTTCTAAATCATATATTAAATGAAGTCAAAGGGATGGAGTAAAAATGAAGGATATAGATACATTAAAATACTTGGAAAGCCTAAGGGTACTTGGATCAAATTATGGTCTTGAAAGAACAGAAAGATTATTAGAGTTAATAGGTAACCCACATAAGAAAATAAAATTAATTCATATTGCAGGTACGAATGGTAAGGGATCAACATCAGCTATACTAGGAAGAATATTAATTGAACATGGATATAAGGTCGGATATTTTAACTCTCCACATCTAGAAGATATAGAAGAAACTATTCGTATTAATGAAGAGAATATAAAGGAAGAGGATTTTATAAGTTTAATTAATGAAATAAAGCCTTATGTGGAAAAGGTAGTTGAAGAGGGCTTTAATCATCCTACAGAATTTGAAGTATTAACTTGTATAATGTTTCTTTATTTATATAGAAATAATGTTGATTTTGGAGTTGTTGAAGTAGGCCTTGGAGGAAGGCTTGATTCAACTAATGTATTAACACCAATTCTTTCAATAATAACATCAATTAGTTTAGATCATACAAATATTCTAGGTAATACAATTGAAGAAATAACTAATGAAAAAGCAGGTATTATAAAAGAAAATATACCCGTAATAACTTGTAATCAAAAAGAAGAAGCTCTAAAAGTAATTGTAAATAAGGCTATAAATACAAAGTCTGAATTAATAATTGCTAATTTAAATAACTATAAATTTATAGGTGTAAATAATAATAAAATTTCTCAAAGAATTTTAGTTAATTTGAAAAATAAAGATGAAGAATTGAACTTATCATTATTAGGAAAACACCAAATTATAAATTTATCTTTAGCTATAGAAGGTGTGAAAGAGTTAGATAATCTTAAGTATATTAAATTAGATATAGATAAAGTTAAATCTGCAGTTGAAAAAGTAAAATGGAAGGGAAGACTAGAAGTTTTAAGTAGGAATCCTTATATTGTTTTAGATGGAGCACATAATACTTCTGGGGTGGAATTTTTAAAAAGTAATTTAAGTGAATACTTTATATATAGCAAGCTTTATTTGGTTCTAGGTATACTAGCAGATAAAGAAGTAGAAAAGATGGTTAAGATTTTGGCACCATTAGCAACTGAAGTATATACATTAACTGCAAATTCAGTTAGAGCTGAAGGGGCAGAAGAATTAAAGAATATAGTTAAAAAATATAATACTAATTGTATTGCCTTTGATGATTATTCAGATGCAATTAATTATGCTAAATCTAAAGCGAAAGAGGATGACTTAATTTTAGCCTCTGGTTCTTTATATATGATAGGTACACTTAGGAACATTATGAAAAATTAATAATGGCAATACTATGAAGCTTGCATATTATGTATAGAGGTGATTAGTATGAGAATAGCCCTAGATTACGGACATTGCTTGTCAGGTCCGGATACAGGAGCAGCAGGGAATGGATATAGGGAGGAAAACCTAACTAGGGAAATAGGAAAAGCTGTAAAGGCTAAACTTGAAAAGTTAGGTCATACTGTTATTGTAGTTTCTCCAGATTATGCAACTAGTGTTTCAGATAGTTTAAGTAGAAGAATAAGCGCTGCTAATGCTGCAAATCCTAACATTTCAGTATCTATCCACTTAAATGCTGGTGGAGGTAGAGGAACTGAAATATATACTAAAAATGGAACTCAATTAAGTGAAGCAGTGTCAATTTTAAAAGAAATGAATAATATAGGATATGTTAATAGAGGAGTAAAGGATGGTTCAGCTCTTGCTTTAGTTGGAAGTATAGTAGCAAAATCCATGCTTATTGAAACATGTTTTATTGACTCTAGTGATATGTCTATTTATAATCCAGATAAAATATCTACAGCTATTGTAAAGGGATTAACAGGATTAGTGGTAACAAACCCTAGCACTCCACAAGTTCCAAGTAATCCTGGTAACAATGCAAACAAATATTTAAATTTATTAAGTCATGTAAGTAGATGGAGAGTATATCCATTAACTAAGGCACCAGTAGTAGGTAATGAAGTAGGATTTGTCCTACCTTCTAATTTTGGAGGACTATCTTATAAGATAAGTGCTAATCCACAAACTGATGTATATACAATATATACTGAAAGCTATGGAACAGTAAATATCTATGCACCAAGAGATAATGATAGCACTATAACAACAAGTCCTTTATATGGTGGAAGTTCATCATCAAATAGTAGCAATAAAAAATATTTAAATTTAAAAAATGTTGTTCCTAGTTGGAGAGTATATCCATTATCTAAAGCGCCTGTTATAGGAAATGAAGTAGGTTCTTTAGCCCCATCTAGATATGGAGGATTATCCTATGAAATATTAGGTAATCCACAAACTGATGTTTATACTATTAACACTACAAGTTTTGGTAAAGTAAATATCTATGCACCAAGAGATAATGATAGTAGTATAACTTCAAGCCCAATTTATTAGTATTTTTAAGTGTAATTAGTAAATAATATTACTAGTTACACTTTTTAATTTTTATATAAGAGTATATAATTAATATAGATGGCGCTTTAGTACAATTAAAAATTAATAATTAAGAATGAAGAATTAATAGAAAAACTCCTTTAGTAAGTTTTAAAGTTAAATCATTTTTAGTTATTATATTAAATTTATTTGTTAAGCTCCATTATTATAGAGAAAAATTTATTAATAAGGAGAATTTTATATGGCAAAGCATTTACACATAATGGCTGATGAAGGAGCTATAGCTGAAACAGTACTATTACCAGGAGATCCATTAAGAGCTAAGTTTATAGCTGAAACTTATTTAGAAAATCCTGTTTGTTATAATACTGTAAGAGGGATGTATGGATATACAGGAACATACAAAGGAAAAAGAATATCTGTGCAAGGAACAGGAATGGGATTACCATCACATTCTATTTATGTAAACGAGCTTATAAGATTTTATGGAGCAAAAAGACTTATTAGAATTGGATCTGCTGGTTCAATAAACGATAATGTCAATGTAAGAGATATAGTTTTAGCACAAAGTGCATCAACTAATTCAGGAATTAATAATAGAAGATTCCTTGGCATGGATTATGCACCAACAGCAAACTTTGATCTTTTATTAGATGCATATAATAAGGGAAAAGAAAAAGGGTTAAATATGAAGGTAGGTAATATTTTATCTTCAGATTTATTTTATGATGATACAAATGTTGGAGGACTTAATCTTTGGGCTGAATATGGTTGTTTAGCTGTAGAAATGGAGTCAGCAGAATTATATACTCTTGCTGCTAAGTATGGAGTAGAAGCCTTATCAATACTTACAATTTCTGATCATGTATTTAAAGGTATTGAAACATCACCAGAAGAAAGACAAGAAAGTTTTACTGATATGATGGAAATTGCTTTAGAACTTGCTAAATAAAGTTTATATAATTAGGGATATCGCACAATACTTAATTTAAAATAAAAAATGAACAATTACTTATATAATTCGTCTAGAATTATATAAGTAATTCCTTTTAAAAACTCCTAATGGAGTTTTTTCCTTAATTATTAATTGTTAATTGTTAATTGTAAATGGTGCATACTGCACACAAGGGGTGTTATTATGATAGATTTAACTTTGCTTGGTTGTGGTGGAGGAATGCCTATGCCTAATAGACATTTATCATCTCTTTTTATAAATATAAATGGAAGAAAAATATTAATAGATGTAGGTGAAGGAACTCAAGTTGCCATTAGGAAAAATAATTTAGGCTTTAAGGCAATAGATATAATTTTAATAACTCATGTTCATGGAGATCATATTGTTGGATTACCAGGACTTCTTTCTACCATTGGAAATAGTGGAAGAGAAGAAAAGTTAATAATAGTTGGACCAGAAGGAATTACTAACGTAATAAAAGGGCTAAGTGTATTATTTCCATACTTACCATATAAGTTAGAGATAATAGAAAATCCAAGGGAGTTATCTTTAGCTATTAAGAAGAATTTTATAGAGATATCAGAAAAAGATAGGTCTGATCTTATAATTAATACAGAAGAACTTAATCATTCAGCACCTTGTATTGGGTATAGTTTATACCTTAAAAGAAAAAGAAAATTTAATTTAGAAAAAGCTGTAGAAGGAAATGTTCCTAAAGTATTATGGAGTAAGCTACAAAGAGAAGAGAAGATAGAACATAATGGACTAATCTATAACAGTTCTATGGTTCTTGGAGATGAAAGAAGGGGAATTAAGTTAAGTTATATAACAGATACGAGACCAACTGATAAAATTATAGATTTGATAGAAAATAGTGATTTATTTATATGTGAAGGAACATATGGAAGTGATGAAGATATAGAGAAGGCTATTAAGAATAAGCATATGACTTTTAGAGAAGCTGGGATTTTAGCTAAGGATAGTAATGCAGAAGAATTATTACTTACGCATTTTAGCCCAGCAATGAATGAACCTATAGATTTTATAGATAATGCTAAATCAGTTTTTAATAATACTATTATAGGTGAAGATGGTATGAAGAAAGCCTTAAAGTTTGAAGATTAAACTTTAAGGCTTTAATTTTAGCTATTTGAAGTTGATACAGCTATAGATGCAGTAGTGGCTGCACTAGAAGCAGCTATTTGCATAATCATTACAATATTTAAAGATATATTCTTAGTAGTTTCAATAATCTTATAACTTAAGGAATCCTTGTCACTCTCAAGGGAATCTACACAAATTAAAGAAGCTGATATAATATTTCTTAAGGATGAACCTAAAGAAAAGTTTCCAAATCCATGTTGTTTTTTTAATACTTTATTTACTGATTCAAGATCTTTAGAAAATTTATCATAATCAGAAGTTGTAAGTGCAACAACACCTAAAATAGGTAGTGAATAGCCATCTATATGTGTATTGCTTCTTTTTAGTACATTATTTAGTAAAATCATCTTATTACACTTTTCTTCTGCAGTACCCCCAAATAAGGAAAGTATATGAGTTAATGCTTGAAGATTATTTCCACTCCAAAATCCATTTTTTCTTAATATGCTATAACATCTTTCCATATCAGTAAAAGTACTATTTAAATCATCACAAGTAGTAGCAATTAATGCAGCAGAACAAATATCTTCTTGTCCAGTTAAGAATAGGTGATTTTCCTTCATTAAATCATAGACTTTTCTAGTATCTACTACTATTTCATCTACGCTTCTTTCGTTTTTATAATTATATATAATTTGGGAAGCTAACACTAAGAATTCATTAGTATAAAAATGTTTTTTCAATTTTTCATATATAATAATAAATTCATTAAAGCTTTCTTCAGGATTATCTAAAATTGATAAATTAACTGCTGTAGTTAATAAATTATTTCCTCTAAAGTTAGATAATACACCAGAGTTAGTCTTTATTATATCTATGCAATTATTAATTTGATAAACGTCTGCTTCAAGACCCTTTAGTGTTAATGTTAGGGCATTACATTTTTTAAAAACACCAGCTAAAAAACTGGATTTAACATTTTCTAAATTGTTACTATTCTTAACTAAAAGATTAACTTTATCTTCTATCATAATTTCACCCCTTCAATTATTATAGGAATATTATAATTACAAATTTTGTAAAAGTCAAATAGTTTACTTCATTATGGGTTTAATGATACCTTATAAATAAAATGTCTACTAAATTCTTTATTAATATATAAAATGATATATAAGTTGCAATAAAGTTTTATATTTTACTAAGTTGTAATTATAGCTAAAATATATTAGTTTATAAGTTATGTGCTCAACTTATAAAAAATTAATCAATTGATTATTTCAATTAATGTAATTTATATTTTAAATTATTCTTAACTTAAAATATCATAAATACTTAAAAAGTAGATTATTTATTGAAAGAAATATATAATGGATTTATAAGGGGGAATAGATATGAAGAAAAGAAGTAGAATTGTAATTAGTTTAATAGCATTATTTATTATGGCATTGTCATTTGCAGGATGTGCTAAGACGGAAGAAGATGTGGTAAAAACAGATATATCTTTTGTAGCACCTAATGGAGTACCTTCAACGGCAATATCGAAGATGATAAAAGAAAATATTCAAGTTGATAAGAAATATAATATTAATTATTCCATTGAAAATACAGCAGATACTTTAGCTGCATCAGTTATGAAGGGGGAACCAGACATAGCAATAGTTCCATCTAATCTAGCAGCACAAGCTTATAATAAGGGTTTAGGTTATAAACTTGTAGGAACTACTGGTTTTGGAGCTTTATATTTAATTTCAACTGAAGGTGAAATAGATATTGAGAACTTAAGTGGTAAGGAAGTATATAACATTGGTAATGGACTAACTCCAGATATTGTTTTTAAAGCTTTATTAAAAGAACTTAATATTAATGATGTTACATATAGTTATGTAGGTGGGGCAACAGAACTTGCACCGGCTATATTAGGTGGAAAAGCTAAATATGCAGTGGTTCCTGAACCTGCATTAACTACTATACTAAGTAAAAATCAAGATATTAAAGTTATTGGAAGCCTAAATGATATTTGGAAGGAAAAATTTAATAGTGAAAATGGATTTCCACAAGCAAGTTTAATTATTAAAGAAGATTTAATTAGTAATAATAATAAATTTGTAAAAGAGCTATTAAAAGAAGTAGAAAGTTCAATAAATTGGGTTAATGAAAATAAAAAGGATGCTGCAACTTTCTCTGTAGATAATGGATCACAGGTAGATGTAAATATCCTTGAAAAATCAATTGAAAATAGTAATATTACTTTTGTACCAGCAGAGGATAATAAAGAAGATTATATTAATTATTTTAAGATCCTAGAAGCTGCAAATGCTAAATCAATAGGAGAAAAAGTGCCAGATGAAGAGTTCTTCTATGAAGGATAAAAGACTTATATTTATTTCTATTACACTATTAAGTATTATTTGGATAATTATTTCTAATATTATTGATAATTCAATTTATTTACCAAAGGCTAATGAAGTGGTAAATGAAATTATAACAATATTTAGAGACAAGAGTTTTTTGTTAGACATTGGATATTCGTTGTTTAGGGCAATAATTAGTTTTTTAGTAGCATCTATAATTGCAATATTATTGGGTGTGTTATCAAGCTTTAATAAATATATTTACAACTTTTTTTATCCTATTAATTCAATTATTAAATCAATTCCCAATATTGCTTTTATTTTAATTGCATTAATATGGCTAAATAAAAACTCTTCACCTTACTTAATAGGTATAGTTATATCATTTCCTATTTTATATGAAACAACTATAAATTCCATCTTAAATAGCAATGAGCAGTTAGTAGAGATGTTAGATATTTATAAGATCACATTTAAAGAGAAACTTAAAAACTTTTATATGCAATCTGTTTTTATTAATATATCTCAAATTGCTACCTCTACTTTTTCATTAGCTTTTAAGGTTGTTGTTGCAGGAGAAGTATTTGGGCAACCAAAGTATGGTATAGGAACAGCAATACAAGGAGCAAAGATTAACTTTAATACTCCAGGAATTTTTGCTTGGATAATTATTGTTGCTTTGCTATCTTATATTTTAGATAAGGTAATTCTTTTTATAATTAAAAAGTCTTTAAAAGGTGGGAGATATTTAATTGATTAAGTATGAGAATATTAATATTTCTTTTGGAGATAGAATACTATATAAAGACTTCTCTATTGATATTAAAGAAAAAGATATAAACTTTATTATGGGAGAGTCTGGAGTTGGAAAAACAACACTTATAAAATATATTATGGATAACCTTTTAATGAAAGATGAAGATATTAGTGTTGTATTCCAAGAACCGAGGCTTTTACCTTGGAAGAATGTTTATGAAAATTTAGAATTAGTACTAAACAAGAAGTGTACTAATAAGGAAAAAGAAATAAAAATTAGATATATATTAAAAGAATTGAACTTAAATAACTGTGAAAATTTATATCCACATGAATTAAGTGGAGGTATGAGGCAACGTGTAAGTATTGCTAGAGCATTATTATATGATGGGAATATATTTATTATGGATGAGCCTTTTAAAGGATTGGATAAAGAAAATAAAAATAAAATTATTGATTTTATTTATTCATATTTAAAGGAAAAAGAAAAAACCACTATTATAATTAGCCATGATGTTAGTGAGATAACTAGAGTGAAAACTAATTGTATATATTTAAAAGGCGAACCAGTGGCTTCAGAAATTATAAATTTAACCTAAAATATTAATAGTTTAATAGAAGAATTGAATATTTGTTTTTTCACATAAGATAATTTTAAATGACTATAGGGGTTTGTATCAAAATTTGATACAAACTTTTTTTTCTAAAATATTCAAAAAAGGTATTCACAAATTAAGTAAAATAGAGTAATATATAATTAAAAGAAAAACATATCGGAATAGTAGGAAAAAGAGGAGAGATTAATATGGCAATAGCAAAAAGTTTAGTGGATTTAATAGGAAAAACACCACTATTAGAATTATCAAACTATAATAAAGAAAACGGAGTGGTAGGTACAGTAATAGCAAAACTTGAATACTTTAATCCAGGTGGTAGTGTTAAAGATAGAATTGGATTTGGTATGATAGATGATGCAGAAAAGAAGGGATTACTAAAGAAGGATTCAGTAATTATAGAACCAACTAGTGGTAATACAGGTATTGCATTAGCTTATATAGCTGCAGCAAAAGGGTACAAGTTAATTTTAACAATGCCAGAAACAATGAGTTTAGAAAGAAGAAATCTTTTAAAAGCTCTTGGAGCTGAATTAGTTTTAACACCTGGATCAGAAGGTATGAAGGGTGCAATAGCTAAGGCAAATGAAATAAAGGATTCAACTGAAAATTCAATTATACTACAACAATTTGAAAACCCAGCTAATCCACAAATTCACAGAGTAACTACTGCAGAAGAAATTTGGTCAGATACAGATGGAAAAGTTGATTTCTTTATATCAGGAGTAGGAACTGGTGGTACACTTACTGGAGTAGGTGAAGTTTTAAAAGAAAAGAATCCAAATGTTAAGATAATAGCAGTAGAACCAACAAATTCACCAGTTATAGCTGGAGGAAAGCCAGGTCCTCATAAGATTCAAGGAATTGGGGCTGGATTTATTCCTAAGAATTTAAATGTTTCAATTATTGACGAAATTATAGCAGTAGACAACGAGGAAGCTTTTAAGGCATCAAAGGACTTAGCTAGAACAGAAGGACTATTAGTAGGAATATCTTCTGGTGCAGCAATAGTTGCAGCAACAAAATTAGCACAAAGAGAAGAAAATAAAGAAAAAAATATCGTTGTAATCTTACCAGACACTGGAGAAAGATATTTATCTACTGATTTATATAAATAATTTAAACAAAGTCATTGCTATTTATAGTAGTGACTTTTATTATTAAGATATAGAATAATGAAGAGAAAGGTGATAAAGTGAAGATTTCAACTAAGGGAAGATATGGATTAAGAGCTTTAATTGACTTAGCAATTAATATGGAATCAGAAAATGTAAGCATAAAAGCAATTTCAGAAAGACAAAGTATTTCAGAAAGATATTTAGAACAAATATTTTCTTTGCTTAGAAAGGCTGGAATTATTCTTGGAAGAAAAGGAGCCCAAGGTGGATATATATTAGGAAAAGAACCTAAAGATTTGACTATAATAGATATATTGAAGGTGCTAGAAGGAGACAGTATATTTATTGATATTAATGATAAGGAAGAAAACGATTTGGAAGCCTTTATTAATAAAAATTTATGGAAGGATATTAATTTAATAATTAGGGATTATTTTACGTCCATTACCTTGGAAGACTTGGTAGATAATTATAAAAAATCTAAAGATAATATTATTTATTATATATAATAAAAAGGTACTGTCGTACAATGAAAAATTAAGAATGAAAAATTAATGAAAAAACTCCAGGAGGAATTTTGAAAAGAAATTAATTTTAGTAATTCTGTAAGAATTATATCAATAATTCTTAATTTTAATTCCAAATGGGGCTGTTTCTTAAAAAGCCCCATTTGTAAAATATACTAAGTAAAAATGTCTAGAAAAATTATGGATTAATTATTTTTTGCATCAAGTTCATTAGACATAGCCATATTATATATATATGAGTTTGAGATTTCAATTAAGAATTCTTCCTTTTCGGCATCAGTTAATTCTAAAGTATTTAACATATTATGATAATTCATTACATAAGCCTTCATATCTTTTAAATCTTTATAAACATAATAGTTTAATGAGGTATCTTCTAAGTTATAATGTTCTTGAAGTATTGAGTAAAATATTCTACCACCAAATAAATCAGCTAAGAATCTAGTATAAGCATGAGCTATTATATACTTTGGATTTTTTTCTACTATAGAATTAATTCTATCTACATATGCAATAGTTGAAGCTAATTTTTCTATACTATTATCTTTATTAAGAGCCTCAATATCTTTTTTTATTTCAGCAGCTCTATAGATTTCTTTAGTTACAAATGGTTTAACAGATTCATTATTTTCTAGTTTATCTAGGTTATGTTCGATTGCTTCATATACAAAATATAAATTATATATATATTCTATATAGCTTTCTTTTGAAGCTTCCTTGTTTAATAATTTTTTTGTAAAGCCTGAGCTTTCAGCTGCCTTATGCAATACATTAGTCTTGTTTCTAATATCAATCATAAAATTGTTCATATTTATCTCTCCAATCGATAATAATTATCATTTATTTCAATATACTATTATTGAAAATAATTATCAAATCTTGAATAAAGGCAAAATAAGTAAATATAAGAGATTAGCTATATTATCCTTTCATTTTGAACTGTGTTCATAAATGTTTTTAAATGAAAAATTTAGCAGTTATTTAATGAGATTAGCAAATTAATAAAATTAATTATGAAAAACTTTATAATAATATTACTATACTAAAAAGAGAAGGTAGATTTTGTTATATTAACAATTGAAAATGTTTAAATAGCCACTTAAGATGTTGAGATTAATAGGCGTAAGTGTTAATATTTAATTGTAAAAGAGAATATGGAGGTTGATTATTATGATAAAAACTAAATCTAATAGCTTTTTAAAGTTCAGTTTTATTTTTATTATTAGTTCATTAACTTTATTTGTTTTAGGAAGTATTATTTCTAATGTTAGTGGTACTCCAATTAAAGATGTAATGTTTATTGAAGGAATTGTAGTACTAATGTTATCTGTCTTTTCTTTAATAGAAGGGAATACTACCTTACCGTCTATGCAAGAGTTCGGGCGAATAAATCCTCAATATCTTGTTAATATGATTTTAGAATCAAATGAAAATGCTAGAAAGAAAATAAATAGAAACTCAACATTAAATATTCAACTAGATATAAGTAGTCTTGGTGTTATAGTAGCGGCTTTGATTTCAGTAATTTTTAGCTTTACTTTTTAAAATAATTCTTTTAACTTTTGTTATAAATAATCATTGTATTAAATAAGTATAATATAGATTAATATGTGTATTTAATAGGTGATTAATGTTTATTGCAATAAAAATAAAAAAGAAGCTAGTATTACTTATAATTATTATAGTACTAGTGGTTATAGGTACAGTGATTTTTAGGGAGGCTCTTAGGGAATATCTTAAAATAAGTTATAAAAAGTTTTATTTTGCAAATCCTTCATATGAAGAAATAATAAATTTAGAAAAAGATTTAAATATTAATAGAATTGATTATAATTGGACAGAAGATCTTATCTTTAATAATAAACCTAGAAAAATAATATTTCACCATGCTGCAAGAAGTATATGGGATCCAGAAGGAATTAATGAATTCCATAAAAGTAAGGGGTGGAAGGGCATAGGTTATAATTATTATATTAGGAAAGATGGAAGTATTTATTTGGGAAGAGATGAATATGCTGAAGGAGCTCATACTAAAGGAGAAAATAGTAGTTCTCTTGGGATTTGTTTAGAAGGAAACTTTGAAGAAGAAGAAATAACAAAAGAACAATTTGAAAGTATAGAAAAACTTACTCATTATTTAATATTGAAATATGATATATATAAGATAATGGGTCACAGAGATGTGTACGAAACCCTTTGTCCAGGAGAAAATTTTCCGTTAGAGTATATAAAAGAAAAGGTGTTAATTAATATAAAATCTATATCTTAAGATATAAATAGATTTTTAGTATAAAAATTTAATTTACCAAATTATATAAAATTAAAAATAGTTAGTAAGAATTAATTTTTAAAATTTATATTATAAAATTTAAAGTGAATAATGAAAAATAATTTAAAATTTTTATTATAGTTTTGAAAACACTTATTTTTAGTAATTCTGAAAGAATTACATCAATAATTGCTAATTGATAACTGTTAATTGTTAATTGAAAAAAGGCTGTTTATACAGCCTTTTTTAAGTATTCCTCTAATGCTTTAGATAATTGATCAGGACATGAACTGCTTTTTTTGCCACATTCTATTCCTTTTAATTTTTCTATAACATCATTGATATTCATATTTTTTACTAAAGCTGAAATTCCCATTAGATTTCCTTGGCAACCTCTAATAAACTGTACATCTTTAATAATATTATCTTGAATATCTAAATGTATTTCTGTAGAGCAAACCCCTTGTGTTTTATAAACGAACATTATGTCACCTCCAATATTATGTACATTAATTATATATTCAAATCTGTAAAAAATAAAGCTAAAATGCAGAATAATAGAATTAAATATCAAAAGTTGTCTCATCTTAAAGGAATTAGACATATTATATTTATATATGTAGAAGGATAATTAAGGTTATAAGATAAGGAGCTTTTGTATGAAATCTTTAATTATATGTAATACTGGAAATGACTCAATAATTAAGATACCTTTATTAAAAGATAAATTAAACATTAGTTATGAGGTAAAGGAACTAGTTTTAAATAAGGGTGAGAAGCCTTTGGGACCTACTAGTATATGTATTAAGGATAATAAAGGATACGTTGCTAACAGCTATAGTAATTCATTATCTGTTATTGATATTGAGGGGATGGTTGAAGAAGAAGTAGTTTATGTAGGTGCTAATCCTAATGATTTAGTTAGATATGAGAACAAAATTTATATTGTTTGTTCAGAATCAAATACTGTTGTTTTGTACGATATAGAAGAAAAGAGAATAATTTTAGATATTAAGGTTAATAGTTGGCCATATAATATTGAAATAAGTGAAACATATAAGATTTTATTTATTACTAACTTTCAAAGTCATAATATTTCAATAATCGATATAAATACAAATAAAGTAGTTGGAGAATTAGTTACATTAGAGTATCCAACTAAAATAAAAGTGTCTAAGGATGGTAAATTCTTATATGTTTGTGAAAGTTATATGGGAGATAGGAGCAATGGATATATTGAAATCTTTAGTTTAATTACTTTAAAATCCTTAGGTAAAATTGAAGTTGGAAAAGTTCCTATAGATATTTTTGAAGATGAAAATATAATTTATATTAGTAATTTATTAGATGGAAGTATTTTTTGTATAGATATAGGTACTTTTAAGTTAATAAAAGAGATTAATATTGGAAGTATGCCTAGAGGTGTTATTAAGTTAGATAATACTATTTACGTAATAGATTATTTAAAGGGAAGACTCATATGTGTGGATTTACAAAATAATAAAACTAAAGTCATAACAGTAGGAAAAGAGCCTAATGCTATGACTTTATATTAACTTTCATCGCCAAATAATGAGTCCATAATCTTTATGTATATATCTGATGGGTTTGCTTTCCATCTATTGCATAAAGATAATGCTTGCTTTTTAGTAGGAACAGATACTTTTAATGACATTAATAAATTATCATTTTCTAATGCTTGTAAATCTACAAGGAAGGAATTATCTTTACTTATAGTATAATCACTGTGAATAGTAAGTTCCTTTTTAATAGAATCAATAATTGAGTGAAGATAGTCATCGATTATCTTCTTTTTTATTGTAGAAATTCTATCTGTGAAAAAGGATAGTGTACTTGCTCCTTTATCTGTAATATTAATTAAGTTTTTATCATTTACTATTTCATATCTTAAAAAATCAGAAGATATTAGTTCACTTATATATTGTTGAAGTGTAAAGTAATTTATAAAATTGTTTTCTAAAATTATTTCTGTTAATTGTGTATTAGTAATAGGTTGCTTTAAAGAATCCATTACATATAAAACTAAAAGTTTATTTTCTGCAAGTTCTGCTGAGTTTTCGTACATACTAAACCTCCCTCTTTAGAAAGTATATAACTATTATATCATATTATTGAGGAAAGGATAATATAAAGAGAGTCATTATTATGAAAAAATAAGAATATAAATTAATTAAAGTAATAGATAGGAGTTATATGTGAAAAGAAGATATAGAGTTGGAATTAGGGTGCTTTTATTAGTTTTTGTAATAACCATTTCTTTTGTTTTAGATGGAAGAGCTATTTCAATTTTTAATGAGGTTCAAGATAAATTACCTATATACAGGGTAAATAAAGATGCAAAAGAAGTTTCTTTAACTTTTGATATTAACTGGGCAGAAAATGATGAACTTCCTAGAATATTAGAGGTACTAGATAAATATAATGTAAAGGCAACCTTTTTTATTATGGGAGGTTGGGTAAATTATAGCGAAGATAATAAAAATAAATTAATTATGATTAAGGAGGGAGGACATGAAATAGGAAACCACAGTTATATTCACCCTATGTTTAGTAATATTAATGAAGGTAGGATGAAGGAAGAACTAGATAAGACAAATAAAACTATTGAAGAGGCTATTGGAGTAACACCTAAATTATTTCGTTTCCCAAGTGGAGATTATAATAAACAATCATTAGACTATGTAAAAAGTCAAGGATTTGTGCCAATACAATGGGATATAGACTCTGTGGATTGGAAAGAAAAAGGAGCTGATGAAGAGTATAATAGAGTTATGAAAAAGGTTAAAGAAGGCTCTATAGTGCTATTTCATAACAATGCAAAATATACTCCTGGAAACCTAGATAAAATTATAAAAACACTAAAAGAAGAAGGATATGAGTTCTTACCAGTAGGCGAAATGATGTATCAAGAAAATTATTATATTAATGATAATGGTGAACAAATAAAAAAATAATTAAAAAATATTGAAAAATGATGATATAATGTATTATAATGGAAATATCCCTATGGGGTTGTTAATCAAAAGAAATAAAATATTACTAAGGGAGAGAGGGGTTAGTGATGGACAACATGATGTTAAATAACAAAATTTATTTAGAAGGAAAGGTAATTTCAGGTCTAGAATTCAGCCATGAAATGTATGGGGAAGGGTTTTATACGTTTTCTATGGAAGTGATGAGACTAAGCGATTCAGTTGATATTTTAAACATAACTGTATCAGAAAGATTAATTGCTAATATGGATCTATCAATTGATAAGGAAATAATAGTTGATGGACAATTAAGATCTTATAATAAGTTTGTGGATGGTTCAAATAAACTTATATTAACTGTATTTGCTAGAAATATTGAACCTTGTATAGAAAGAAGCAAAAATCCTAATGAAATATTCCTAGATGGATTTATTTGTAAGGAACCCGTTTATAGAACAACACCATTTGGAAGAGAAATAGCTGATGTTTTACTTGCAGTTAATAGAGCATATAATAAATCAGATTATATTCCTACAATTGCATGGGGTAGAAATTCAAGATTCTGCCAAAGCTTAGAAGTAGGAGATAATATTAGGGTATGGGGAAGACTGCAAAGTAGAGAGTATCAAAAAAAGGTCAATGATAGTGACGTAGTTAAAAAAATAGCTTATGAAGTTTCTGTTTCTAAGATGGAAAGGGTTCAAGAAGAAGCAGAAGAAATTAGTGATGGAAATGAAGTAAGTGAAGTAAATGAAATAAATGAACAAGAAGTTATGTAATAAAAGGTGAAAAGCTAATTGCTTTTCACCTTTTACTTTAACTGCTATGTAGCTTATTTTCTTAAATCATCTAATATTTTAGTTTTATCCTTAGTTTGTTCATCAACGGATTTTACTATTTTAGCTGGACTTCCTGCAACTACTACACCAGATGGAACATCTTTTACTACTACAGATCCAGCAGCTATTACAGATCCATTGCCAATCTTGATTCCTTCTAATATAACTGCATTAGCTCCTATTAAGACATCATCTCCTATTTCACATGGAGACTTGCTAGGTGGTTCTAAAACACCAGCTACAACTGCACCAGCTCCAATATGTGATCTTTTACCAATAATAGCCCTAGCACCAATAACAGCATTCATATCTACCATAGTACCTTCACCTATTTCAGATCCTATATTAATAACAGCTCCCATCATAATAACGGCGTTCTTATCGATTTTAACTCTATCTCTAATTATAGCACCAGGCTCTATTCTTGCATCAATGTTTACTAAATTAAGCATTGGAATAGCAGAATTTCTTCTATCATTTTCAATTCTATAATGATTTATTAAAGCTGAATTTTTTTCTATAAAGCTTCTTACTAATGGTGCTTCTCCAAAAATAACATAAAAATTATTACTACCATACCATTCTAAGTCATCAAACCTTAAATTACTTAAATCTCCGTTAATATATGCCCTAACAGGTGTAGTCTTTTTTGAATCTTTTATAAATTTTGCTATTTCGTATGGATCAGTTAAGTCGTTATAATTCATTTGCTTTCCTCCCCACTATAAACTTAAGTTGAAAAGATTATATCAATATATTAAAATGATATCAATACGATTGGAAGAAAAAGTATTAAAAATAAGAAAATTTAATAAGTATTATATTAAATGGTAAATTTACTCAAAAAAGGAGAATGAAATATGAAGTTAGAACAAGGTTTAGTTCAAATATATACTGGAAATGGAAAGGGCAAGACTACAGCTGCTATTGGGCAAGGAATAAGATCCTATGGTAATGGCTTAAAAGTTTTTATGCTACAATTTTTAAAGGGAGGAGAAACAGGAGAACTTAAAACTGTTATGGAGCTAGGAGAAAACTTCAAAATATTTAGATTTGAAAAACCAAAGGATTTTACTTGGAATTTAAATGAAAAAGAGCTTGAAGAGTTAAAGTTAGAAATAAGAGATGGATATAACTTTATTTTAGATGTAATTAAAAATAATAAATGTGATGTTTTAATTATTGATGAGGTTATGGCAGTACTTTCTAATAAATTTTTAACTGTAGATGAGGTTTTATATATTATAGATAATAAACCTAAAAATATGGAGCTTATTATGACTGGAAGAAATGTTCCAAAGGAAATAATAGAGAAGGCGAATTTAGTAACAGAAATGAAACCTATAAAGCATTATTTTGAAGAGGGAATAGATGCAAGAAAGGGTATTGAGTATTAAGTTAGGGGCTAATATATGAATTATAATTTAGATGATGTTCAAATATCTGGCATAAGAAGGTTTTTTAATAAGGTAAAGGAAGTTCCAGGAGCAATATCACTTACCTTAGGACAGCCGGATTTTGCAATGCCAAAAGAAATAAAGTTAGGAATGATAAAGGCTATAGAAGAAGATAAAACAATATATACTGATAACTTAGGAGTTCCAGAGTTACGAGAAGAAGTAAGTATTTATTTAAAATCTAAAAATATCAATTATAGTAAAGAGGAAATATGTATAACTGTAGGTGGGAGTGAAGGATTATTTTCAGCAATTGCTTCAGTTATTAACAAAGGAGATAAGTTACTAATACCTACGCCAGGATATCCTGCATATGAAAATATAGTTAAAATCTTAGGTGGAGTAGTAGTATATTATAAACTAAATGAAGATTTCACTATTAACATAGAAGAATTAGAGAGTCTAATTGTTAAAGATGATATTAAATATATGATTTTATCATATCCATCTAATCCTACTGGTGCTATTCTAAATTATAAGGATTACTGTAAGTTAGTTGATCTTATTAAAAAATATAATTTACTAGTAATAACAGATGAGGTATATGAAGCATTTTCATATGAAGGGTATTATAGTATTGCAATGAATGAAGATGTGAAAGACAATATTATATATGTAGGAAGTTTTTCTAAAATGTTTTCTGCAACTGGAATTAGATTAGGATTTATAGCTACTAATTATAAGATTATAGATGAGATAACTAAAGTTCATCAATACTGTGTGTCCTGCGCTAATTCTATAGCTCAATTTGGAGTTACAGAAGGTCTTAAAAGTGGACTTTACAATATAGATATAATGAAAAAGGAATTTATCTTAAGGAAAGAGTATGTAGAGAAAAGGCTTAAAGCTATGAATTTAGATTTTATTTCACCAAAAGGAGCCTTTTATATATTCCCTTCTATAAAAAAATTTAATCTAACATCTGAAGAATTTTGTCTAAGACTTCTAAAAGAAAAGAAGGTGGCTTGCGTTCCTGGAGATGCTTTTGGATATGGTGGAGAAGGATATATAAGGATATCTTATTGCTATTCAAAAGAAGAACTTAAAGAAGCTTTAGATTCCATTGAGTTATTTATAAAAGAATTACATTAACTTTAAATACTTTAAATAAGATATATTAGATTTTAGATAGTTTACGAGTAGTTTAAAGATGAATAAAATAGGCTGCGTTGATAAGCGGCCTATTTTAATTATGTTGTATAATTTAGTAAAATTTAAATATTATATATAAAAGGTCAACAAATGTAATTAGATTAAATCTAATAAAAAAGTAATGTATATATAGTTTATATTAATTATACTTTTTTTATATTTATTCTAGTTAATTTAATATTTTAATGAAAATGTTAAAGAAATATGTACGTTAGAAATGGACAAATTATATAAAATGTACGAGGAAATGCCGATGCAAGCAAATGAAAAGAATTAAAAAATTAACAATTTAATAATAATTAGAAAAATGAAGGATTAATAATTATACTTGCATAAATTAAGTAAAAATGCGATTGTAAGCGTTTACCAAAATATAAATATTGTATTTATAGATTTTGAAAAAAAGCTTATTTATTTTGATATATTGATAATATAATCAATATAAAATTAAAATGTTAATTGACAAATTTATATTATATAATATAATTATTAATATCTACAAAGTTGAATGCTGTAGAATTATGAATGGGGGTTGAAAACAAATGGTAAAGTATGTAGGAAAGAGACTTTTAACTAGTTTAATCACTATTTGGGCAGTAGTTACAATAGTTTTCTTTCTAGTTAGAATGATGCCAGGTGGTCCATTTGATGGAGAAAAAATCACACCTGAGATGAAAGCACAATTAAATGAAAAATATGGGTTGGACAAGCCTGTTGGTGAACAATATACAATTTATATGAGCAATTTATTAAAAGGTGATTTTGGTAAATCAATGAAATATAAAGGTAGAGATGTATTAACAACGATTGAAAAAAGTTTCCCGAACTCAGCTAAAGTAGGAGTTGTATCAATAATTTTCTCAGTTGTAGTTGGTGTTGCTTTAGGTATTATAGCAGCATTAAAAGCCGATAAATGGCCGGATCGAGTTTGTATGATACTTTCAACCATAGGAATAACCATTCCTAGTTTCGTTATGGGTACCTTCCTGATATTTATATTTACATATCAGATGAAAGGATTCCTACCAGCAACAGGGCTTAGTAAGCCTACTAATTATATAATGCCAGTTATTGCTCTTTCAGGAAGTTCAATGGCATTTATAACAAGACTTACAAGAAGTAAATTAATTGACGTATTAAAGTCAGATTATATTAGAACAGCAAAAGCTAAGGGGTTAAGTGGAAGAACAGTAGTATTTAAACATGCTTTAAGAAATTCACTTATTCCAGTAGTAACATATTTAGGACCTTTAGTAGCAGGAGTATTAACAGGTTCGTTTGTAGTAGAAAAGATATTCGCAATTCCTGGACTTGGAAATGAATTTACTTTATCTATTACTAATAGAGATTACACATCATTATTAGGGGTTACTGCATTCTACTGTACATTAATAGTAGTATGTAACTTATTAGTTGATATAGTATATGTACTAATTGACCCAAGAATTAAGCTAGAAGGTTAATGGGGGGTAAAGAAATGGAAAACTTGAAAGTTGATTTAGATTTAGATAAAGAATTATTTACTCCTTTAAGTGATGAGGAAAAGAAATTTGATCAAATAGTTAGACCTAGTGTTGGTTATTGGGCTGATGCGTGGAGAAGACTTAAAGGAAATAAAGTAGCACTGGTTTCTTTAATTATGATTATCATTATAGTTATCTTTGCGTTTTTAGGACCAATTTTAATGGAAAAAATAATGGGATATACATATTATGATACAAATCTGCAAGGTACTGATATAAGACCTAATGCACAGCATTGGTTTGGTACTGATAACTTAGGTAGAGATTTATTTGTAAGAACTATGTATGGTGCAAGATATTCTCTAATAATAGCAATTTCTGCAGCAGCAATTAACTTAGTAATTGGAGTTTTATATGGAGGAATTGCAGGATTCTTTGGTGGAAAAGTAGATAATATTATGATGAGAATAGTAGATGTACTTTACTCTATTCCAACTCAAATATATGTAATTATTTTAATGGCTACATTTAAGAAAGAAGGATCAACAGGTCTTACAACAATTATTTTGGCAATGGCAATTTCTTATTGGGTTGGTATGGCTAGAATAGTAAGAGGGGACATCCTTCAATTAAAGCAACAAGAATTCGTTCTTGCAGCTAAGACTCTTGGAGCATCTAAGACTAGAATTTTATTTAGACACTTAATACCAAACTGTATGGGTTCAATATTAGTTACTTTAACTTTATTTGTACCTCAAGCTATATTTACAGAAGCTTTCTTAAGTTTCATAGGTTTAGGTATTAATGCACCACTTGCTTCATTAGGTACTTTAGCAAATGATGCTAGCGGATTATTAAGTACAGCAGCTTATCAATTACTATTCCCAGCAGGAGCGATTTGTTTAATTATATTAGCATTTAACCTATTTGGGGATGGTTTAACTGAAGCTTTAGATCCTAAGAATAAGAGATAGGAGGAAGGACAAATGAGTAAATTATTAGAAGTTAAGAACTTAAAAACCTCCTTTAGAACACATATAGGTGATGTACAAGCTGTAAGAGGTGTATCTTTTCATCTTGATAAAGGAGAGGCTTTAGGTATAGTTGGAGAATCAGGATGTGGTAAGTCTGTAACTATGATGTCAATTATGAGATTATTAGCAGACAATGCAATGATAGATTCTGATGCAATTATATTTAATGGACAAGATATTAGTAATCCAACAGAAAAGGAAATGCAAGAAATTAGAGGAAATGAAATGGCAATGATTTTCCAAGATCCTATGACTTCTTTAAATCCTTTATTTACAGTTGGAGATCAATTAACTGAACATTTAATTAAACATAAAAAAATATCTAAAAAAGAAGCTAATGAATTAGCAATAAAAATGCTAGATATGGTAGGGATTCCTAGTCCTGAAAGTAGACTTAAGCAATTTCCACATGAATTTTCAGGTGGTATGAGACAAAGAGTTATGATAGCAATGAGTTTAATATGTGAACCAAAGCTTATTATTGCAGATGAGCCTACAACAGCATTAGATGTTACAATTCAAGCACAAATTTTAGATTTAATGAAAGATTTAAAAGATAAGATTAATACATCTATTATATTAATTACTCACGATTTAGGAGTAGTTGCTGACCTTTGTACAAGAATTAATGTTATGTATGGAGGTATAATTGTAGAAGAGGGTTCAGATAAGGATATATTCTATAATGGAAAGCATCCATACACATGGGGATTATTAAATAGTGTTCCAAATCCAATGAGTGAAGTAAAAGAAAAATTAACACCAATTGAAGGACAACCACCAGATTTATTAAAACCACCAGTTGGATGTCCATTTGCAGCAAGATGTAAATATGCAATGAAGGTTTGTTTACAAAAACAACCACCTTTATTTGAAATTTCAGAAGGGCATAGAGCTGCATGTTGGTTATGTCATGAAAATGCACCAAAGGTAGAATCACCAATTAGGAGGGAAGAGTAATGGAAAAAGAAAAAGATATAATATTAGAAGTGAAAAATCTTTGTAAGTACTTCCCTGTAAATAAAGGTATGTTTGCTAAAAAAAGCTTTGTAAAAGCAGTTGATGATGTATCTTTTACTATTAGAAGAGGGGAAACTTTAGGATTAGTTGGAGAATCAGGCTGTGGTAAAACTACTACTGGTAGAACTATTTTAAAGTTATATGAACCAACTTCAGGTGAAATTATTTTTAATGGTGAAAATATAACTAAGTTTAGTGAAAAGAAGATGGTTTCTTTAAGAAAGAATATGCAAATGATATTCCAAGATCCATATGCATCTTTAAATCCTAGAATGACTGTTGGTGATATTATAGGTGAAGCTATCGATATCCACGGTTTATATAAGGGTGAAGAAAGAAATGAAAGAATTAGATATCTTTTAGATAGAGTTGGATTAAATGGAAGTCATATTAATAGATATGCACATGAGTTCTCAGGTGGACAAAGACAAAGAATAGGTATTGCAAGAGCTCTTGCAGTACAACCTGATTTCATAGTATGTGATGAACCTATATCAGCATTAGATGTATCTATTCAAGCACAAGTTATTAATATGCTTGAAGAGTTACAAGAAGAGTTTGGGTTAACTTATCTTTTTATAGCCCACGATTTATCAATGGTTAAGCATATTTCAACTCATATTGGAGTTATGTATTTAGGAAAAATGGTAGAAAAAGGACCAGCAGATGATGTTTATTTAAAACCAAAGCATCCATATACTCAAGCTTTATTATCATCTGTACCAATACCAGATCCTGAAATAGCTAAATCAAATAAGAGAATAGTATTAGAAGGAGATATTCCTTCTCCTATAGATCCACCAGTTGGATGTAGATTTAAAGGGAGATGTAAACATGCTATGCCTATTTGTGGGGAAGTAGATCCAGAACTTAAAGAAGTAGAACCTGGACACTTTGTATCATGTCATTTATTTAAATAATGGTAATTATTGCATAAGCAATTTTTATAAATAATAAATTTAAGGGGGAAAAACAATGAAAAGCAATAAGCTTAGAAAAATTTGTGCAGTTGCACTAACACTTGCACTTGGAATGTCTGTTTTCGCTGGATGCGGAAGTAGTAATTCTGATGCTTTAATCTACAACTTAGGAGAAGACCCAGAAACAATCGATCCTACATTAAATACTTCTTCAGGAGCTGGTTCAATTATTGATAATGCTTTTGAAGGATTAATGAGATTAGATGAAAACGAAAAGGCAATACCAGGTGTTGCTACAAGCGTTGATGAATCTGAAGATGGATTAGTATATACTTTCCACTTAAGAGAAGATGCTAAGTGGTCAGACGGACAAGGCGTTACTGCAAAAGACTTTGAATACTCTTGGGTAAGAGCATTAGATAAAGAAACTGCAGCAGAATATGCTTATCAATTATTCTATATTAAAAATGGTCAAAAGTTCAATGAAGGTAAAGCTACTAGAGATGAACTTGGAATAAAAGTTATTGATGACTATACTTTAGAAGTTACTTTAGAAGCTCCTACAGCTTACTTTAAGGAACTTACTGCATTTACAACTTATATGCCATTAAGAGAAGATATAGTTTCTGCTGATCCAGAAGGATGGGCTCTTGATCCAGCAACTTATGTTTCTAATGGACCATTCAAGTTAGTTCAATGGGATATTAAAGATCAATTAGTATTCGAAAAGAACGAAGAATACTGGAATGCTAAGGAAATTAAATTACCAGGTGTTGTTTTCAAATTAGTTACTGATCAAAATACAGCTTATGCTTCATTAAAGGCTGGAGATTTTGATATGGTTGATACTGTACCACCAGCTGAAATAGCTGCTGGACAAGAAGAAGGTTTAGTTACTATTTATCCAAACCTTGCTACTTATATGTTAGTACTTAATGTAGGTAAGCAATCTACTTTACCTGAAGATGTTAAGAAGGCATTAAATAATCCTAAGGTTAGAAAAGCATTAGCTATTTCAATAGATAGAAAAGCTATAGTTGAAAATGTTACTAAATCTGGACAAGTACCAGCATATAGTTATGTACCAAAGGGAATTTTAAATGAAGAAGGTAAGGATTTTGCAGATAAGGAATACTATGATGCAAATCAAGCTAATGTAGAAGAAGCTAAGAAGTTATTAGCTGAAGCTGGATATCCAAACGGAGAAGGACTTCCTACATTAGAATTCATGTATAATACTGAAGGAGATCATAAGTTAGTAGCTCAAGCTATACAACAAGACTGGGCTAAAATTGGTGTTAATGTAGAATTAACTAACCAAGAATGGAAGGTATTCTTAAATACTAGACAAGAAGGACAATATGAAATTGCTAGACATGGTTGGTCTGGAGACTATGTTGATCCTATGACATTCTTAGATTTATGGTTAACTGGCGGTGGAAATAATGATGCTGGATATTCAAATGCTGAATATGATGCATTAGTTAACCAAGCTAAAGCTGAAGGTGATCAAGCTAAGAGATGGGAATTAATGAGACAAGCAGAAGATATATTAATGGAAGATATGCCAATAATTCCATTATACTACTACACTAAAGTTAAAGCAGCTAAGCCAGAAGTTAAGGGTGTTAGAGTTTCTACTTTAGGACATGTATTCTTTGATAAAGCTTATATTGAAAAATAATATATAAAAAATTAGAAGAGTCTTTCGACTCTTCTTTTTTTAATTTCCAGCTTTATTTATATGTTGACTTGAAAAGCCTTCTCTTTTAACTGATTTATGTTTTGCATTAGGATTATGATTGTGACCTTCTTCTGTTAATGGAGTTTGATAATTGCATTTCTCCATTCTAGCTTTTTTATTATCTATTTGACTATCCTTTGCCATAAAATATTCCTCCTTATAAAATGCTCTCAATATAGTTTAAGCAGATAAAGAAAAAATATTAGTTGTTTTAATATAGAATGAAGATAAAATTACAAATACAAAAGAGACTGTATATGGATGATTTAAAAACTTAATCTTATATAGTTACTTTTAGTTAATAAAGAATTAAAGAAAAAAACTCCTTTCGGAGTTTTTTAAATAAATCTTTTTAGTAATTCCTAAGGAATTAGATCCTAAATTTTTCATTCTTAATTCTTCATTTTTCATTAATATAGTAGTTGCTTTATACAACTACTATATTCCAAGCACGTCTTCCATATCATAGATTCCTGCTTCAGTTACATTATTCATATACTCAGCAGCTTTTAATGCTCCAACAGCAAATACTTCTCTAGAAGCTGCTGAGTGGGATAATTCGATTACTTCAGATGCTCCTGCAAAGATTACATCATGTTCACCAACAATTGTTCCACCTCTTACAGCATGTATTCCGATTTCATTCTTTTCTCTTTTTGATTCTCCGCTTCTTCCGTAAGTATATTTAGTTTCTTCCTTAATACTATCCTTTATAGTGTCTGCGAGTAAAAGAGCAGTACCACTTGGGGAATCCACTTTTTGATTATGGTGTTTTTCTATAATTTCAATATCATAATTACCATATAATACTGGAACTATTTTCTTTAATAGTGAATTAATTAAATTAATTCCTAAGGACATATTTGCAGATTTAAATATTGGAATGACTTTACTTTGTTCTTTAATTAAGTCTAGTTGCTCTTCTGTAAAACCAGTAGAGCATATAATAATTGGTTTCTTACTCTCTATTGATAGATCTAGTAAGTCATTTAAGGCTTCTGGTCTAGAAAAATCTATTAATACATCATAATCTATATTAACAAGAGAGGCATTTTCAAAAATTTCAAATTTAAGATCATCACATTTAAATTTATCTATACCACCTACTATAGTGATATTAGGAAAATCTTTTGCGGATTCAACTATAACTCGTCCCATCTTTCCGCAACAACCATTTAATAATACTTTAACCATAAGTTACTCCTAAATTAAATTATATTTAAATAATGAAGCTTTTAATGCTTCAAGGTTTTTATCATCCATGTCATACAATGGTAATCTAAGTTCACCAACTTCTTTGCCCATAAGGTTCAAAGCAGTTTTTACAGGGATAGGATTAGTTTCAACAAATAATTTCTTTATTAAATCTATATATTCTATTTGTAGATTTTGAGCTTCTTTGATATTACCTGATAAATAATTATAAGCCATATCATGCACAGCATTTGGAGATATATTTGAAAGTACAGAAATTACTCCTATGCCACCAAGTGACATTATAGGAATTATTTGATCATCATTTCCTGAATAAATATCTATTCTGTCTCCGCATAAAGATTGCATTTCAGCTATTTGTGATATATTTCCGCTAGCTTCTTTTATTGCAATAACATTATTTAAAGAAGATAATTCATTTAATAAAGATGGAGTTATATTAACACCAGTTCTTCCAGGAACATTATATAAAATTATAGGTATATTTACTTCATTATTAATAGCTTCAAAGTGTTTTATTAGTCCTTTATTATTAGTCTTATTATAATAAGGTGTAATGACTAATAATCCATCAGCTCCAACAGATTCAGCGTACTTACTCATTTCAATAGATTCTTCAGTATTATTTGAGCCAGTACCAGCAATTACAGGAATTCTTTTATTAACTTTATCTACGGTAAATTTAATAGTTTCTTCTTTTTCTTCTTTTGACATAGTACTTGCTTCTCCAGTAGTTCCACAGATAACTATGGCGTCTGTATTTTCTTTAATTTGCCATTCTAATAATTCTTCGAGTTTTTCGAAGTTTACCTTATTATCCTTAAATGGTGTAATTATTGCTACTGCCGAGCCTTTGAAAATTGACATTAATCATCACTCCCTGTTAATAGTTCAGCTATTTGAATTGCGTTTAAAGCAGCTCCTTTTCTTATATTATCAGATACTACCCATAAGTTTAAGCCGTTAGCGATACTGAAATCTCTTCTAATACGACCTACAAAAACATCGTCTTTGCCACTTGCCATTAAAGCAGTAGGGTATTTTAATTCTTTTAAGTCATCATAAACTGTGATTCCTTTAGTTTCATTAAATAATTTGAATATATCTTCTATTTCATATGGATTTTCAAGCTCTACATTAATACTTTCACTATGACTATTTAAAACAGGTACTCTAACTGCAGTTGCTGTTATTTTTAAATTATTATTATGAAGGATTTTCTTTGTTTCCTCAATCATTTTAATTTCTTCTTTAGTGTATCCATTGTCTAAGAATACATCTATATGAGGTAAACAGTTACCAGCAATAGGATAAGGGAATTTTTTAGGTTCAGCACCTTTATTGCCTTCAATTAAATCATCGATTCCTTGCTTACCGGCTCCGGAAACAGCTTGATAAGTGGAAAATACTATTCTCTTTATTCCATACTTACTTAATAAAGCTTTTAAAGGTACCATTGCTTGAATTGTAGAACAATTTGGATTAGCAATTATTCCTTTATGCCATTTAATATCTTCAGGATTTACTTCAGGAACAATTAAAGGAACATCCTTATCCATTCTAAAAGCACTTGAATTATCAATTACTGTGGCACCGTAAGATGCAAATACTGGTGCGAATTTTAAGCTTACGTCTCCACCAGCTGAAAATAAAGCAAAATCTATTTTTTTATCTTTGATATTTTCTTCAATAGTATCTTCAATAACTATCTCTTTTCCTTTAAAAGTTACTTTTGAACCTGCAGATCTTTTTGATGCAAATAGATATAAATTTTCTAATGGAAAATTCCTTTCCTCTAATATTTCTAAAAACTTTTTACCTACGTTACCTGTAGCCCCAACTATAGCAACATTGTACATAATTTTGTCCCCCTTTTATTTTGTTAGTAAAAAATATACTTACTAATACTATAGTTAAATAATTCTAAAAATTCAATACTTTATTACAATATATAAAATTTTGCACTATAAAGTGATAGGGAATTACTACTGAATATTAAGAGAATTTTTGGGGAAAATATTAATACTAAATCCTCAGGGGGTATTTATATGAGTAAAACACCATTAAAAAAAATAATAAAGTCAAAGATAAAGTCTAATAAAGAATTATCAGAAGCAGAAGTGCTAAGAGAAAAAATTAAGTATGAAATTGCAGATGAATTAGGTTTAAAGGAAAAGGTAGATGAATATGGATGGGGAGGATTAACAGCAGAAGAAACAGGAAGAATTGGTGGTATAATGACTAAGAGAAAAAGAATGCTTAAAATTCCTACAAATGATGAAATTTTAGGGAGAAAGTAGAGAATATTGATAGTTTTTCTTGTATTTAATTGACTAAAATAAAATTTACCATTAATATAGTTTTAGAAAACTCTAAAATGATGGGGGGGAATACCTTTGGCTTATGGAGATTTTGCTAAGATATACGATGAACTAATATATGAAGATATTAATTATGAAGAAATGTGCTCAAGGATATTAGATATATGCAATAGTGAAGGAATAAGCTTTGAAAATTATTTAGATATAGCATGCGGTACAGGTAATGTAACTATAAGGCTTGCAAAAAATTTCAAGGAAGTTTTTGCAGTGGATTTATCAGAAGATATGCTTCAAGAAGCTTTTGAGAAATTCAAGAAAGAAAAAATTAGATGTAAGATTATATGTCAAGATATGAGTGAGCTTTGTTTAAATAGAAAGTTTGATCTAATTACATCAGTTTTAGATTCTTCAAACTATATAATTGAAGAAGAAGATTTTATTAGTTATTTAAAAAATGTAAAAAAACATTTAAAAGAAGATGGAGTTTTTATTTTTGATGTTAATTCATATTATAAATTATCTAATATATTAGGTAACAATATTTATACATACAACGAAGATGAAGTATTCTATTCTTGGGAAAATGTTTTTGAGGATGATCTTTTATCTATGTATTTAACCTTTTTTGTGAAAAAAGGAGAGTTATATGAAAGGTTTGAAGAAGAACATTTAGAAAGAGCCTATACTGAAGAATTTATTGAAAAGACTTTAAATGATACTGGCTTTAAAATAATAGGTAAGTATGATGGATATTCAACTAATAAAGTTAATGATAAAACTGAGAGAATAGTATATATAGTTAAAAGTAATAAAGTGGAGGATTAAGATGGATAAGATTATAAAAGCAACTGCAAAAGATGGAATGATCAGAATAATAGCAGGAGAAACTACAAATTTAGTTAATACAGGAATTAGTGTACATGAATGTACACCTTTAGCAGCAGCTACATTAGGTAGAATGCTTACTGCTGGTTCATTAATAGGAAGTACTTTAAAATCTGAAAAAGAAGTAGTTACATTAAAAATTAACGGCGGTGGAGAAGCAAAAGGTGTTACTGTTACAGCTTATGAAGGTGGAATAGTAAAAGGATTTATAGGAAACCCACATGGAAACCTACCTTTAAATAGTAGAAATAAGTTAGATGTTGGTGGTTATGTAGGTAGAAATGGAGAATTTACAGTAATTAAAGACTTAGGTATGAAAGATCCATATGTAGGTCAAGTACCTATATATTCAGGAGAAATTGCAGAAGATTTAGCATACTACTATACAGTTTCTGAACAAACTCCATCAGCTGTAGCATTAGGAGTATTAGTAGATACAGATTATAGTATAAAAGCTTCAGGTGGATTTATAATTCAAATGTTACCAGATGCTGATGAGTTACTTTCTGATTTACTTACATATAGACTTGAAGAAATACCATCAATTACAGAAATGCTATTAGAGCATGGAAGTATAGATAAGGTTTTAGAATATATATTTGAAGGAATGGACTTAAACATATTAGAAGAAATAACTCCAGAATTCAGATGTAACTGTACAAGGGAAAAAGTAGAATCAGTTCTAATTTCAATTGGAGAAAAAGAACTTGAGGAAATCTACAAAGATGGAAAAGAAGAAGAAATAAAATGTAATTTCTGTAATGCAGCTTATAACTTCACTAATGAAGAAATAGGACAATTACTAGAAAATGCTAGAAAATAAAAAGGTGAAATTTTTAAAACTCAAGCTTGTCTTGAGTTTTTTTCCTTATAAAAAGTCTGAAGATGGCAGGAAATTTCCAAGAAGGAAACTTTGCATCTGATTATTTGCCTATCATGAATAAGATCTATACTGATTTTAATAAGCTTAAACTTGCAATTACAAAAGAGGAGAGATAGGAAAAATGACAATAACAATTAAAAGTGGAGAAAAGCTAAATGTATATTATGTGGACTATGCTGTTACTTTTTTGAGATGATAAAGAGGAAGTTTTAGAAAGTACATGAGGACAATGAAGAAAATCTTGAAGAATTATGAACTAATTTATTATAGAGAGAATAAAATAATATATAAGTTGTAATAAAGTTTTTTCATTTTATTCAGTTATATTTTATACTCAAAATATTTTAATTAGGCAATTAGGCAAACAACTTATATAAAAATTAAAAACTATATGCTTTCAATTAATGTAATTTACTTTTAAAACTATTTTTAATTAAAGATAAAGAAATTACTAAATATATAGATTATTTATTGAAACATATATATGCAATATTCTTTTACATTTATATTTAGATTATTGTAAACAAAAGATAGAAATGAGTGATTAATTATGTTCAATATGAGACAATGGAACTATAGGTACATTGGTTCTGGTTCATCACGGAATGTATTTGATTTAGGAAATGGATATGTTATAAAAGTTGCAAAAAATATAGCTGGAATTGCACAAAATATGAGTGAATATAGAATATCATCATTTGATTCTTCTGATTTATTTGCAGAGGTTATTGAAGTATCAGAATATTTTAATACATTAATAATGAGAAAAGCAGATAAGATAAGAGATTTCAGGTATATACTTGATTATTTTAAAGTTGGAAGCTATGAAGAGCTATTTAGATTGAGAGAATTTCAGAATATCCAATATAAATATAATTTATTATTCAGTGATTTAAGTAGAATGAGTAGTTGGGGTATAATCAATGGAAGGCCAACAATAATTGATTATGGTTTTACGAGAGAAGTTGTGGAAAAATATTACAGAATTGGTTAAGAGTAATATTCTATTGAGTATGTAAAATAGAGTATTACTCTTTTATTATTAAATTTATTATAGAATCATTTGAAGCGTACAAGGGTTATTTTACGCATCGAAAAGTGATTAAATAATTATATTTTAATAAAATTAGTTTATTTAGCCACCAAGAGTCACATCTTGATCATTATACCACTCTAAGGCAGTATAGAAATCTTTAGAAGTGAAATCTGGCCAATAGGAATCTATTACATAGAAATCAGAGTAAACAGACTGAACTGGCAAAAAGCCACTAAGTCTTCTTCTACCTCCCCATCTTATTATAAGATCAATCCTAGAAATATCTTCTGAATGTATATAAGGTAAAATATGCTTTTTAGATGAATTAGATTTTTTTAATAAATTTAAGTCCCATTCCCAACCATAGTGTATTAAAAAGTTTACTTTAATACCACCTGCTCCAAACTTTTGCCTAGTAGTAAATAAAAGCAGCTCTTGTGGGAAATTTTTAGATTCAGTATTACCAATTACTAATATTTCGCAATCTTCTTTTGTTAATAGCATGACAGAGTCAATGCAAGCTTTAATAAATGCAAATTTTTGCTCGGAAGGACGCTTTGTATTATCTACAGTAAAACCATAGAAGGTTATTTCCTTTACATTTTCCTTCTGGCAAAGTTTAAATAATTCTAAGCCGGGGTTTATCCCATATTCATATCCTTTATCTTTTGTTAGATTATTTGATAAAGCCCAACGTCTATTACCGTCAGGGATTATCCCAACATGTTCTGGTATCCTCATATTTCCTCCATAAAGTTAAATTATATAATATATATGTTTCAATTAATAATTTACACCTATAATAGAATAAGTTTAAATATTATTTAGTAAAACTATAAAATTGAAAGCATATATAGTATTTTATCCGGAAGAATATAAAATAAACGTAAAATTATGTTTTTTAGAGTAGAAAAATAAAAAACCTAGTAAATCTAAGGAATTTATAGATTACTAGGTTTATATGGAGGCACCACCCAGATTCGAACTGGGGCATAGAGGTTTTGCAGACCTTTGCCTTACCGCTTGGCTATAGTGCCATAATGTAATATATTCTAAGTTCATTAAAATGATACCTTATAATAGAATTTTATTTTTGAAGATCTAGTTCAATAAATAATATACATTTTAAGTACTTATGCTATTATAGGGGAAAGATAATTTTAAAAGTAAATTATATTAATTGAAAAAATATACAATATTCTTAGGAGGGCATAATATGAGTATTTTTAAAGAAATAAGAAATATATTATTAAATAGTAGGATTCCATCAGAAGATATTGAAGAATTATTTGGAAATAAAGACTTTAAAGAAAGTAATTTTAATATTATAGAGGATTTAAAAAGAATACCTCAAGATAAGAAATTCCATCCTGAAGGGAATGTTTTTAATCACACTAAAATGGTAGTGGACTATGCAGCAATACTTAAAGATATGGCTATTAATAGAGAAAACCTTATGTGGGCAGCTCTTTTTCATGATATTGGGAAAATTTCTACTACAAAGTTTATAAAAGGAAGATATAGATCATATAACCATGATAATGAGGGTGAAAAAATTACTTATAATATTTTAAAAAACTTTATGAGTGAAGATAATGCTAAGGATATAGCTTTAATAGTCAGATATCATATGCATCATATATACATCTTAAAAGATTTACCTTTTTCAGATATTGAAGGATTATTAAAGAGTGATAAACTTAATGATATATTTTTATTATTTATATGTGATAAGCTAGGAAGAGGATTTTATACTTTAAAGGAAAAAGAAGAAACCTTTAAGGATATTAATGAGATATTAAAGAAGTTAGAAAGGTTTAAGGAAATTGAACTTAATGATATAAGAAAAATCATTAGTGATGCTAAAGGAATTATATTAAAAGATTCTGTAGTATAATGTTAATATAAGAAGTTAAAAAAAATAAATTATTTATTATAGAATTAAATAAAATTAAGGGCTGTGTCATATTGAATATTTTATTCATTATAATATAGCCCTATTTTTTATATAAAATCATATTGCAACTTTTTATTGGGGGAAACGTATTATATATAGACTAAAGGGTAAACAAACTACCCCTATCATACAACTTACTATTGCTTAAATATATTGGGGTAACATTATGCTTTTTAAGAAATTTTTTAACTTCTTCACCATAGGCATATTTTTCTAAGGAGCCAAAGAATACCATAGTAGATGGATTAATTAAACCACCAGTACCACCAATAAACCCATACTCTAAGCCATCTAAAACTATATCTCCAGGTGGGAGTAGTAAAATATCAAAGTTATGTTTTAATAAAGAATTATATATTCCTTTATCGCTAGTTATTATTGAATTATCATTTACTACTAGAGATGAGCACTTAGTATATCCTTGTTTAACATTAACAAGAGTTTTATTTTTTTGACTTTCTAATAAATTTTCATCACTAAAATTTAGATTATGAATAAAATAATTATCTAAAATTAATGAATTTAAAGCTATGTTGCTAGGATACTTTTCACCTAAGGAGTTTTTACTTTCAATAAAGTTTATATTATTTTTTATTAGTTCCTTTTTAAAAGAATCACTAATATCTTTTTGTACTATTACTTTTTTGTCTATTTTACTTAGTATATTTAATTGAATATCCACATGTCCTTTTATTGCATTATATAAATTGTTGCAAGGAGGAACTTTTATTATTTTTACTCCTAAGTTTTTTAGAGATTTTTCTTCTATTATAGAAATTCTATAGTCTACAAAACAGATCATATTACCTCCTAAAATAGTTTATTTATAATTATAAAATAAAGGCTTTGCTTTGTCGATTAGTGAAATATAAATTTTGAATATAGTTTTCTTTTTTATACATACTATTATTATGAAGGGAGTGGAATCCATGCTTGTATTAAAGCTTGTATACAGTAGTAATTTGGACTTTGTTGGAGAAATTCAAGAGTTAAAAACTATTCTAAAAAAGAAGGATATTCATATAGGAATAGTAGAAAGTGTGGAATTAGATAATCATATAGTGAAGATATTATGTGATGATAATAGTTATAATCAAAGAGTAAAAGAGATTATTAATTTATATATGAGTAATGTTTTATATAAGGTTGTATTAGAACAATATAGATTAAAAGAGATGTTAGTTTATCTTACTGAAAATTATTTTTTCTTAAAGCAAGAAGAAATAATAGAAGTAGAAGAAGAAATTATGAAAGTACTGTTAGGAGATGATATATTAAAAGTAGATTATGTTATTTATTGTATGAATAGAATTAATAACATAACTGAAAAGATTAAAGCTTGCTTAGAAGAAAATGATGAAATCAATGTTAATGGATTTATAAGATTTAGAATGAAAGAACTAAGGTCTGATATAGAGGAAATAATAGATAAGGTAATAGAAGGTTACATGGTAGAAAAAGAATATAAGGAATTTATTAAGCTATTAAAGTATTTTGTTGATATACAGGAAAGTAAAATTGACTTAATAAACATAGTTATTGATAATGAAGGGCAGTATTTTATTTTTGATAAAGATGAAAAAAATATATTTAAAGAATTTATGAAGGAATTAATTGAATATAAAATTGACACTGAAGCAAAAATTGAAGATATAATTATTAGCGGACTTATAACTAATGCTCCTAAAAAACTTATAATTCATGGTAAAAAAAATTGTACTAACAAAGAATTTATGGAAACTATAGAAAGCGTCTTTGAAAATAAGGTTGTTTTTTGTAATGGATGTATATTATGTATTGAAAAACAAGTTAAATTATAAATTTATATTGACAAGTATTTTGTCAAATAATATAATTACTATTGTTAAGAAGAAACATAGCCGTTTCTCACCTTACGGCACAGCTTAGTAAGGTAATATATTCTTATTTTAATTTATTAAATTAAAAATGGATATTTGAGACGGCATAATGCTGTCTTTTTTGTTTTTATTAACTTTTTTAAAGTTAAGTGAAAAGCATAATTTGAGAGGAGGATTTTATTATGCCAAAAATGAAAACCCACAGAGGTGCAGCTAAAAGATTTAAGAAAACAGGAACTGGAAAGTTAAAGAGAGCTAAAGCTTTTAAGAGCCATATATTAACTAAGAAAAGTTCTAAGAGAAAGAGAAACTTAAGAAAGACTGCTTATGTTTCAACTACTCAAGAAAAAGCAATGAAGAAATTATTACCATATTTATAGGAGGTTTGAAACATGGCAAGAGTTAAAAGAGCGGTAAATTCACGTAAAAATCATAAAAAAGTATTAAAGCTTGCAAAAGGTTACTATGGTGGAAAGAGCAGATTATTCAAAACTGCTAACGAATCAGTAATAAGAGCTTTAAGAAATGCTTATGTTGGAAGAAGATTAAAGAAGAGAGATTTTAGAAGACTTTGGATAGCGAGAATAAACGCTGCTACAAGAATGAATGGTCTTTCTTATTCTAAATTTATAAATGGAATCAAATTAGCTGGAATAGATATGAACAGAAAAATGTTATCTGAAATAGCTATAAATGATCCTAAGGCATTTGCTGATTTAGTAGAAGTTGCAAAAACTCAATTAAACAAGTAATCTACAGCGACCTTTTGGTCGCATTTTTTGTAGTTTAATGTAAATAAATAAAGATATAATGGTGTATAATAATTAGAAAGAGTAAAGAGTTTTCTCTATCTAGAGGTGAAAATATGCAGTATGGGTTTAAAAATAAATTTAAGTTAAATGGAGTTCAAATATTAGCACTAGGATTTTTAATAGCGATATTTATAGGTGCTATATTGCTATCCCTTCCTATTTCATCAAGTAGTGGTGAATCTACGAATTTATTAGATTCATTATTTACGTCTACGTCAGCTGTATGTGTAACTGGATTAGTAACTTTAGATACAAGTAGCCATTGGAGTACTTTTGGTCAAACTGTGATTATGACATTAATAGAAATTGGTGGATTAGGATTTATGTCTTTTGCAGTATTAATTTCTCTTATTTTAGGAAAGAAAATTACATTAAGAGAGAGATTAGTAATGCAAGAAGCTATGAATACATATTCTATTCAAGGTTTGGTTAAGATGGTTAGATATGTACTAATATTTACTGTATCAGTTCAGTTTTTTGGAGCATTATTACTGTCTACTCAATTTATTCCCGAATATGGAATAGGTAAGGGTATTTTTTACAGTTTTTTTCACTCGATTTCATCATTTTGTAATGCGGGATTTGATTTATTTGGAACAAGCCTTATGGGATATTCAAGCAATGCTGTTGTAATACTAGTTATAAGTGCGTTAATAATTATTGGTGGACTTGGGTTTACAGTATTATTAGAGATATATGAATTTAAAGGAATTAAGAAATTATCTCTTCATTCAAAGCTTGTAATTATTACTTCATTAATTCTTATTGTAGGTGGTACTGTATTAATGTTCTTATTTGAATTAAATAATAAAGCTACCTTTGGGAATATGAATATGCAAGATAAGTTATTAAATTCATTTTTTGCTTCAGTAAGTCCAAGAACAGCAGGATTTAATAGTGTTGTTACTACTGATATGACTATGGCTAGTAAATTTTTAACCATAATACTTATGATTATAGGTGGTTCACCAGGATCAACAGCTGGTGGATTAAAGACAGTTACTTGTGGAATCTTATTTTTAACTGTTTTATCTGTAATAAGAGGAAGAGAAGATACAGAAGTTTTTGGTAGAAGGTTTACTAAAGAAGTTGTATATAAATCTTTTACAATAGTATTTATTGCCTTAGCACTTGTTATTGGAGTTACTATGGTTTTATCTTATACAGAAGTAGGAGCGAGTTTTATAGACTTACTTTATGAGGCAACTTCAGCACTAGGAACAGTTGGGCTAACATTAGGGCTTACCCCTAAATTGAGCGCAATAGGTAAGGTTTTGATTATGATAATGATGTACTTAGGAAGAGTTGGCCCTCTAACAGTAATGTTAGCTTTAACTAGAAAGAAAAAGAAATCAGGATATAGATATCCAGAAGGAAAAATATTAATAGGGTAGGAGGATTATAATATGGCTAGTAAACAGTTTGTAATTATAGGGCTTGGAAGATTTGGCTCTTCAATAGCAAAAACTTTATATTCACTAGGTAATGATGTATTGGCTATAGATAGAGATGAGGATATTGTACAAGAAATAGCTGATAGTGTTACTCATGCAGTTCAATTAGATGCAACAGATGAAAATGCATTAAGATCACTAGGTATTAGAAACTTTGATGTAGCAGTAGTTACTATAGGTGATAATATTCAATCAAGTATTATGGCTACATTATTAGTAAAAGAATTAGGTGTTAAATATATAATTGCTAAAGGTCATAGTGACTTACATGCTAAGGTATTAAATAAGATTGGTGCAGATAGAGTTATACTTCCAGAAAAAGATATGGGGGTTAGAGTAGCACATAACTTAGTTTCATCAAATATATTAGATTATATAGAGTTATCTGAAGACTATAGTGTAATGGAAATACAAGCATTAGAGGAATGGTCTGGAAAGACATTAAGTGAGCTTAGACTTAGAAGTAAGTACGGAATAAATGTTATGGCAATTAAAAGAGGAGATGAAGTTAATTTATCGCCATCAGCTGATGATATAATAGAAAATAATGATGTTATAGTTGCCATTGGTTCAGCGGAGGACTTAAGTAGATTAGAAGGAATGATAGTTAAATCAAATTAATGAGGTGGAAATTTTGATTTATATTGAAAGTAAGGATAATAATTTATTTAAGTATGTAAAAAAACTTAAAGAAAGAAGATTTAGAGATAAAGAAGGATTATTTATCCTAGAAGGATTAAGATTAGTTAAGGAAGCTATAAAAGCAAATATGGAAATAAAAAATATTTTTATTTCTAAGAGCTATGAAGATAAATTAGTATCAGAATTTAATAGTACCCTTTTAGATAATACTATTATTTTAAATGATAATTTATTTTCACAATTAGCTTCAACAGAAAATCCTCAAGGTGTTATTGCTGTTGTAAATAAGATAAATAATAATAAAGATGAAATTGGAGATTTCTATTTAATATGTGATAAAGTTCAAGATCCAGGAAATCTCGGCACAATTATAAGAACTGCTCATGCAGCAGGGGTTAACGGAATAATACTTACTAAAGGTACAGTTGATATTTATAATGACAAAACTATAAGATCAACTATGGGATCAATTTTCTATATACCTATTATATATGAAGATAATGATTTTACTTTTATTAAGAAGCTAAAATCAGAAGGATTTTCATTAATTACAACTTCTCTTCAAGAGTCTAAGAATTTCTTCGAAGAAAATCTTAGGGGAAAAGTTATTTTAGCTGTAGGTAATGAGGGAAATGGAATTAGCGATGAATTATTTGATTTAGCTGATAAAAAAGTTAAAATTCCAATGCCAGGTGATGCAGAATCTTTAAATGTGGCTATAGCAGCTTCTATAATCTTATTTGAAAAGGTTAGACAAGGAAGCTGTGGAGAAATGAATAATTAAGAATGAAGAATTAATGATAAAACTCCTCTGGAGTTTTTGAAAAATAAGTTTTTAAAACTAATTTATGAGTTTTTTTCCTTAGTTTTTAATTTTTCACTCTTAACTTTTACCTTTAAATTACTCTGTTTGTGTAATAGTCACTTTAAAATTGGATTATTACTTGAATATTAATTAATAATATGTATAATTTAATTAAAAGTAAACTTTATTACAACTTATATATTGAAATTAATTAAGTTTATTTGTATAATTAATTGTAAATTGAATAACTAAAGACTGTGAATGAGAAAGTAGATATAAAGGACTTTTCAGGGAGAAATAGCCATAGACTGAAAGCTATTTTATAGAAATTTATATTGAAGTTCCCTCAGGAGTCCTAGAAGTGAAATTATAGTAGTTTCTAGCGGTATTACCGTTATTTAAATTAAGATTGGATTATGTATATAATCAATTAGGGTGGTAACGCGGTACTTCGTCCCTTTGTTGGGGGACGGAGTTTTTTTATTTTATAGGAAAATATAGTATTAAATCACTTATAGATAGCTTATATTTTTTATAAAGTTAAAGATTTAACCTATGGAATAAAATAAGTATCACAAGAAATGGTGCTGACGCACAAACAGCCCATGAATTTGTATATAAGTTGTAATAAAGTTTTTACATTTTATTAAATTAGTTCATATAAAAACCTTCAGTTAAGTAAATACAGAATCAACTTATATAAAAATTAAAATATATATAAGCTTTCAATTAATGTAATTTACACTTTTAATTATTTTTCGCGTCAAAAAATATAGACACTTAAAATGTAGATTAATTATTGAAACATATATATTATTAAAAAGGAGGAAGAAATATGCAAGAAAAGCTAAATTCTATTAAAGAAAATGCATTTAATGAATTAACAAATGCTAATAATAGTGCAAAGTTAGAAGAAATTAGAGTAAAGTATTTGGGGAAAAAAGGTGAATTAACTACTATCCTAAGAAGTATGGGAGGTCTATCTAAGGAAGAAAGACCTATAGTAGGTAAACTTGTTAATGAAGTTAAAAGCGAAGTAGAAGCAAGAATTGAAGAAATTGCTTTATCAATTAAGGAAAAGGAAAAAAATGAAAAGCTAGCTTCAGAAGTTATAGATATTTCTATGCCAGGTAAAAAGAATATAGTAGGTAAGAGACATCCTTTAGATTTAACTTTAGAAAGTATGAAGGATATATTTATATCTATGGGATTCACTATAGAAGAGGGACCAGAAGTAGAATTAGATTATTATAACTTTGAAGCCTTAAATATACCTAAAAACCATCCTGCAAGAAGTGAGCAAGATACTTTTTATATAAATGATAATTTAGTATTAAGAACTCAAACTTCTCCAGTACAAATTAGAGTTATGGAAAATCAAGCTCCTCCAATTAAGATGATAGGACCTGGAAAGGTTTATAGATCAGATGCAGTAGATGCAACTCACTCACCTATATTCTATCAAATGGAAGGGTTAGTTATAGATAAAGGAGTTACTTTTGCAGATCTTAAGGGAACTTTAGAATTATTTGCAAAGAAAATGTTTGGAGATAAGGTTAAAACTAAGTTTAGACCACATCACTTCCCATTTACTGAACCTTCAGCTGAAATGGATGCAACTTGCTTCGTTTGTGAAGGTAAAGGATGTAAAGTATGTAAGGGAAGCGGTTGGATTGAACTTTTAGGTTGTGGTATGGTTCATCCTCAAGTTTTAAGAAATTGTGGTATCGATCCAGAAGTATATAGTGGATTTGCTTTTGGTTTCGGTGTAGACAGAATGGTTATGCTTAAATATGGAATAGATGATATCAGATTATTATATGAAAGTGATATGAGATTCCTAAATCAATTTTAATTAAGAGGAGGAAAAAGATATGAAAGTACCATTTAATTGGCTTAAAGATTATGTTGATATAAATATAGATGCAAAAGACCTTGGAGATAGATTAACTTTATCTGGTTCTGCATTAGAAGAAGTTATTACTCAAGGTGATGTAATTAAAAATGTAGTAACAGGAAAGATCGTTGAAATAACAGCTCATCCTGATGCTGATAAACTTAAGGTTTGTCAAGTGAATATTGGATCAGAAGAAAATATTCAAATAGTAACTGCAGCAACTAATATGAAAGAGCAAGATGTAGTACCTGTAGCTCTTCATAAATCAATATTAGCTGATGGAAGTGAAATAAAGAAAGGTAAACTTAGAGGAGTAGTTTCTAACGGTATGTTCTGTTCTGAAGAAGAACTTGGAATTGCTGGTGATGAGCCAGTTCATGGGTTAATGATACTTCCTACAGACGCACCTTTAGGAATGGATATTAAGGAATATTTAAACTTAAATAAATCAATTTTAGACTTTGATATTACATCTAATAGACCTGATTGCTTAAGTATGGTAGGTATGGCTAGAGAAACAGCAGCAACACTTGGAACTACTTATAAAATGCCAAACTTTAATTATGAAGTAAAGTGCAATGAAAATATTAATGATGTATTAAAAGTTGAAATTAATGACTCTTTATGTAGAAGATATATGGCAAGAGGAGTTAAAAATGTTAAAGTTATGCCTTCACCAAGCTGGATGCAAGAAAGACTATTAGAAGCAGGGGTTAGACCTATTAATAATATCGTAGATATAACTAACTTTGTAATGCTTGAAATAGGTGAACCAATGCATGCCTTTGATGCAAGAGAAATAAAGAGTGGTAAAATAGTAGTAGATAGAGCTAAGGATGAAGAAAAATTCGTTACATTAGATGGCATAGAAAGAACTTTAGATTCAAACTTCTTATGTATAAAAGATAATGAAACATCTATAGGCTTAGCTGGAATTATGGGAGGATTAAACTCAGAAATTCAAGATGATACTACAGAAGTTATATTTGAAGCTGCAAATTTTGATGGAACTAATATTAGAATAAATTCTAAGAAGCTTAACTTAAGAAGTGAAAGTTCATCAAGATTTGAAAAAGATATAGATCCAAATCTTGCAGAATTAGCTATAAATAGAGCTTGTGCTTTAATATGTGAGCTTGGCTGTGGCGAAGTTATGGAAGGAACTATAGATATATATAATTCTAAAAAGGAAGAAGGAAATATAACTGTAGATTCTAATTGGATTAATAAATTCTTAGGAACTGATATAGCTAAAGAAGATATGAAAAAATATCTTGATTCTTTAGAGTTAAAAACTGAAATTAATGGCGATAATTTAGATATTAAAATACCTACATTCAGAGTAGATATCGCAATTAAGGAAGATATAGCTGAAGAAGTTGCAAGAATTTATGGATATGATAAAATACCAACAACAATATATAGTGCTTCTACAGGTAGAGAGCCTAAGTATAAAAATGAAGTTTTAAGAGATTTAATGGTTAGCACTATGGTATCTAGTGGATTAAATCAATCAATAAGTTATTCATTTGTATCACCAAAGGTATTTGATAAAATCAATGTTCCTGAAGATAGTGAATTAAGAAATGTTATTAAAATAAAAAATCCTTTAGGTGAAGACTATTCAGTTATGAGAACTACTACTATTCATTCAATGATGGAATGTTTAGGAAGAAACTACTCAAGAAACAATGAGTATGCTAGATTATTTGAAATAGGAAAGGTATATATTCCTAAAGAAGATGAAACAGCTATTCCTACTGAGAATAATATCTTAACTATAGGTATGTATGGTAATTGTGATTATCTAGATTTAAAGGGAGTAGTAGAAAATGCTCTAGAAGCATTAGGTTTAAGTAGAGTTATGTTTGCCCGTGAAAGTGATAATCCATCATACCATCCAGGAAAAACTGCAGCTATTATGATAGGTAATAAAAAGGCTGGAGTTTTAGGAGAGGTACACCCTGATGTTTCTGAAAACTATGGTGTGGAAACAGGATGTTATTTAGCAGAACTTAACTTAGATATTTTATTTGAATATTCTAAGACTAATAAGAAGTATAAAGCATTACCTAAGTTCCCAGCAGTAACTAGAGATATTGCATTACTTGTTGATGATGAAGTATTAGTTCAAGAAATAGAAGAAACTATTAAAAGAGCAGGTAGCGCTTTAGTTGAGAAAGTTCAATTATTTGATATTTATAAGGGAGCTCAAATACCAGAAGGTAAGAAGAGTATTGCTTATGCAATAGCATATAGAGATGATAAGAAAACTCTTACAGATAATGATGTAAATAAAGTTCATGATAAGATTTTAAGAAGTCTTGAACACAAACTAGGAGCAACATTAAGATAATTAAAATTAACAATGAAAAATTAAGGAGGTAATTCCTTCGGAATTACTAAAAATTAAAGGGGCTGTCGCACAAACAGCCCAAATTAAGAGTTAAAAATTAAAAATGAAGAATTATTGATGTAATTCTTACAGAATTACTAAAATTAACTTCTTTTCAAAACTCCTTCGGGAGTTTTTTCATTAAATTTTCATTATTCATTCTTAATTTTTCATTGTGCGACAGCACCTTAATGTTATATTCCTAGAATCACAATTGGTCTTATGGGAATAAATCGATTTTATGTTGCTTAGTAGGTTTTGGAGTACTTATGCTATAGGGAAAAATGAAATATAGTTAATTTAAAGATGGAGACTTATAAATATTTATTTTTTAAGATAATTATTTATAAATCCCATCTTTTTCTTTTATAGAGATAGCAATTTATATACATTCTGAAGTGTTTTTATGTTAAAATTAAGTTAGGATAATATTATGTTAATGAGGTGTGTTATGAGTGTAGTAACTATTAATATAAATGGTATGGATTATAATTTAAGGGGTAGAGAATCAGAGGAGTATTTATTAGAGGTTGCAAGGTATGTAGATGAAAAAGTAAAGGATATTATGAGTAAAAATAGAAAGCTTAGTTCAACTGCAGGTGCAACTTTAGTAGCTATTAATATAGCAGACGAGCTATATAAAGCGGATATTGAAATAGAAAACTTAATAAAGAAAAATTCATCTTTAGAAGAGAGAAATGCAACTTTAAAGGAAAGAATAAATGAAGTTAGGGAAGAATATGAAAGTAATAATGAGTTATCTAAGATGGTAGAAGTATTAAAATCAGAAAACTTAACTCTTAGGGAAGAACTTGAAAATTACTTTAATGAAGTAGAAAATTTAAAGAAGTCTAATGAAATCTTAGGAAAGAAAGATGAAGATTATAGCAATAAGTTTAATAAGTTAAATGAGGAATGTAGATTACTTGAAGAATCATACAAGAAGTGCAAAGATGAAAATGAGGCTTTAAAGGTAAGGAATAAAGAAACTAAATTCCAACTTCAAAACTATAGATATAAGGTTCTAGATTTAGAAAAGAAGCTAATAGATTCTCAAGTAGATTTAGCAAGTGAAAGAAGAAAGGGTAATGCCTTACTAAAATAGAGATTAGAAGAAATACATTAATTATAGAGTAATAAACAAAAGTTTAGGAGAAGTATTTATGGAAAAAATAGAAATTTTAGCTCCAGCTGGGAGCATGGAAAGTCTTATAGCTTCAATTAATAAAGGAGCAGATGCAGTTTATCTAGGAGGAAGTAAGTTTTCTGCTAGAGCATATGCATCAAACTTTGATAATGATAATATGATTAAGGCTATTGATTATGCCCATAGCTATGGTGTTAAGGTTTATGTAACATTAAATACTATATTAAAGGAAAATGAAATAGAAGAAGCAGTTAGATATGTAGGGTTTTTATATGAGGTAGGAGCAGATGCTATAATTCTTCAAGATTTAGGGCTATTTAAAAGAGTAAGAGAAGATTATCCTGATTTTGAAATTCATGCATCAACTCAAATGACTATTCATAATGGAGAAGGAGCATTATTCTTTAAGGAAAAAGGATTCCATAGAATAGTATTATCTAGAGAGCTTTCACTTGAAGAAATAAAGTATATATCAAAAGAATTAGGCATAGAAACAGAAATATTTGTTCATGGAGCTTTATGTATTTCTTATTCAGGTCAATGTCTTATGAGTTCTATGATAGGTGGTAGAAGTGGAAATAGAGGTAGATGTGCTCAACCTTGTAGAATGGAATATACATTAAAAGGAAATAATTCAGGTGAGAAAAAGGCATATCTTTTAAGTCCTAAGGATACTTGTACTATTGAAAATATAAAAGATATTATAGACTCTGGTACTTATTCATTAAAAATAGAAGGTAGAATGAAAAGACCTGAATATGTAGCTGGTGTAGTAGATAATTATAAAAAAGCAGTGGAAAAGGAAATTTATAAAACTGATTATAATGTAAGCTCTGGTAAAAGAGAATTATTACAATTATTTAATAGAGGTGGATTTTCAACAGCTTATCTAAAAAAGAATTTAGGTAAGGATATGATGAGTTTCAACCATCCAAGAAATACAGGAGTACCTTTAGGGAATATTTTAAAAGATGGAGAGATAATCTTAAAAGAAGATATTGCTTTAGGTGATGGATATAGAGTTAAGGATACTGGCTTTACAATTAATAAGATTTTATTAAAAGGAAAAGAAGTTAAGGAAGCAAAAAGAGGAAATAAGGTAAAAATATTTCCTATTAATTACAAAGTATCAGATGAGATATTTAAGTCATTAGATAAGAAGCTATTTTCATCTCTTGAGGATTCTTTAAAACCTTATAATAAAAAAATATTAGTTAATGCCAAAGTTAAATTTAAGGTGGGAGAAGCTTTAGAATTACATATAAATTATAATGATAATGATTATGTATTTAAAGGTGAAATAGTTGAAAAGGCTGAAAAGAAACCACTTACAAAGGAAAGAGTAATAGAAGGGCTTTTAAAATCACAAGATTTAGCTTTTAAAATTAATGAGGTTGAATTTATTGATTTTGAAGATGGATTTATTAGAATTAGTGATCTAAATAACTTAAGAAGAGAAGCTTTAGAAGGTCTGCAAAAATCTATAACAAAATCTTATAGAAGAAAAAGACCTAATAAAAATAAAATAGAATCACAAGATATTAAAAGTAAAGATAATATAGATATGTTATATCAATGTATTACTAAAGAACAATTAAAAGCATTAATAGAGGAAGGTATAAATAATATAGCAGTTGATATTTTTAATAGAGATAGAAATGCTGTTAAAATGCAAGATTTAATAGATGAAGCAAATAAAAATAATAATATAAACTTTTATTTAAAACTGCCTAATATAATAAAAAGTGAATTTGATAAAGTTATCAATATTATTGAAAAATTAAAAGGTAGTATTAAAGGATTAATTACTGTTAATGCAGGTATTATAAGAAGATATCAAAAAGAATTATTTATTATTGGTGATTATAAATTAAATATTATTAATTCAGAAGCTCTTAAGTTTTATCAAAATGAAATTGATATTCCAACTTTAAGTTTGGAGCTTAATAGAAAGGAAATTAAGGCTTTACTTAAGGGAAATAAAAGCAATGTCCAAGGATTAATTTATGGAAAAACAGAATTAATGATAAGTGAATATTGTCCAATAGGTAGCACTTTTGGAGAAAAATCCTCTAATAAGGATTGTAATTTAGCTTGTACTAGGGATAGTTTTACTTTAGTAGATAGAATGAAGGAAAAATTCAGAGTTATGACTGATATTTTCTGTAGAAGTTATATTATAAATCCATATCCATTAAATCTTATAGATGAATTGGATGATTTAAAAAGCCTTGGGATAAATTCATTTAGAGTAGAATTTAGAGATGAAAGCTATTTAGAAGTTAAAAAAGTAATAAAAATGATTAATAAAGAAATAGAGATAAATAATAGTGAATATACTAAAGGGCATTATAGAAGAGGGATAGAGTAAAGGAGACAAGATGGAAGATAGAAGTCTTAAAGTATTAGAGTTTAATAAAATAATAGAAAAAGTTAGTGAATATGCAATTACCAGTAGTGCTAAGGAACTTGTATTTGCTTTAACACCATATGATACTATTTTTGAAGTAGAAAAGAAGTTAAAAGAAACTGAAGAAGCCTTAGATTTATTAATTACTAAAAGCAATCCACCTTTTGAGGGGTTCTTTGATGTAAAGGAAGGTATTGAAAGAGCTAAAAAAGGTGGTATGCTTTCAATAAGTCAAATACTTAGAGTGGGTGGAATGCTTAAGGCTTCAAGAAGGTTTAAAGATTATATAAATAGAAGAGATGATGAAAAGCCGCATGAATTATTAGAGGACTTAATAGATATTCTTACGCCTTTAAAGAAACTTGAAGATACTATTGAAATATCAATAGTATCTGAAGAAGAAATAAGTGATAGAGCTAGCTCTACTTTAAGTTCAATTAGAAGAAATTTAAAAGAAAAGAACTCTTCTGTAAGGGATAAGATTAATTCTATTGTTAGGTCAAATGCAAAATATCTTCAAGACTCATTATATACAATGAGAGGTGATAGATATGTATTGCCTGTAAAAGCAGAATATAAGGGGCAAGTTCCTGGTCTTGTTCATGATCAAAGTTCAACAGGAGCAACCTTATTTATAGAACCTATGAGCCTTGTTAACTTAAATAATGAAATTAAAGAATTAAAGCTTAAGGAAAAAGCTGAAATTGAAAGAATATTAATGGAATTATCCAATAAGGTATATGAGGAAATAGATACTATTGAAAGTAACTATAAGATACTAACAGAACTAGATTTTATATTTGCTAAAGCTAAGTATAGTTCAAGTATAAATGGAATATGTCCTACTGTTAGTGATGATAGAAGTTTTGATATTATCCAAGGAAGACATCCACTTATTGATCCAAAGGTTGTAGTTCCTTCTGATGTTTATTTAGGCAAGGAATTTAATACACTTATGATTACAGGACCTAATACAGGTGGTAAAACAGTTACTTTAAAGACTGTAGGATTAATACATTTAATGGCTTTAAGTGGGATACTTATACCAGCAAAAGATGCTTCAAGTATAGGATTCTTTAAAGAAATTTTTGCAGATATAGGTGATGAACAAAGTATTGAGCAATCACTTTCAACTTTTTCATCTCATATGACTAATATAGTTCGAATAATGGAAAATGCCTCAGATTCATCATTAGTATTATTTGATGAAATAGGTTCAGGAACAGATCCAGTAGAAGGTGCAGCTTTAGCAATTGCAATACTTGATTCATTAAGAGAAAGAAAAGCTAAGTTAATAGCAACTACTCACTATAGTGAATTAAAAGGTTATGCATTAAGAACTGAAGGAATAGAAAATGCTTCAGTAGAATTTGATGTTGAGACATTAAGACCTACTTATAGATTACTAATTGGAGTTCCTGGTAAATCTAATGCCTTTGAAATTTCTAAAAGATTAGGACTTAAAGAAGAGGTAATAAATAAAGCAAAAAATAATATTTCTTCTGAAAATCTAAAGTTTGAAGATTTAATTAGAGATTTACAAGAAAAAAGTATATTAGCTAATAGGGACGCTAGAGAAGCTAAGAAGTTAAAAATTGATGCTGAAGAAGTTAAAAAGAAATATGAAGAAAAATTAAAGAAGCTAGATGAAGTAAGAGATAAAGCTTACAGTGAAGCTAGAAGAGAAGCTAAGGAAATAATTTCTAAGGCTAAGGATGAAGCAGATGAAATCCTTAAGGCTATGAGAGAGCTTGAAAAGCTTGGTATAGCTCAAGGAGGTAGAGCAAGACTTGAGGAAGAAAGAAAGAAACTTAAGGATAGTTTAGAAAAGAAAGAATCAGATTTATATAAGGAAAAGGAAAATCAAGGGGAAGCTATAACTAAAGTAACTTTAGGGATGGATGCTTATCTTCCGTCTTTAAATCAAAATGTAATAATAATAACAATGCCTGATAATAAGGGTGAAGTACAAGTAGAAGCTGGAATAATGAAGATTAATGTTAAACTTAAGGACTTAAGATTAGTTAAAGGTTCTAGCAATAAAAAAGAAAAGAAGAAAAGAGAACTTAAGCTTAATTTAAAAGCAGTTGAAAGTAGGGTTGACTTAAGAGGTATGGATGCAGAAGAAGCTTGTTTTAAAACTGATAAATATTTAGATGAAGCTTATCTTGCTAACCTTGGAGAAGTTACTATAGTTCATGGAAAAGGTACAGGGATTTTAAGAAAGGCTATTACAAATATGCTAAAAAAACACCCTCATGTAAAGAGTTATAGACTTGGAGAGTATGGTGAAGGTGGAGATGGAGTTACTATAGCTATATTAAAGTAATATTGATTATACAGATTCTTTTAGGGTTGCCTTAGATACCCATAAAAGGAACTGTATAAGTATATAAAATGAAAGAATATTTACTTTTAATCTTAAATTTTTAAAAGGGCTGTTGTAAAAACAGCCCAAATTAAGAATTGAAAATTAAAAATGAAGAATTATTGATGTAATTCTTACAGAATTACTAAAATTAATTTCTTTTAAAACTCCTTAGGGAGTTTTTTCATTAATTTTTAATTATTCATTTTTAATTTTTCATTGTGCGATAGCACCTTTAGGGGATAGTTTTAATCTTCATTGTATTGTTGAACATAAGCAAAAATGAAAGAAAATTTTAATATATGTAAAGTCGCCTTGGATTTTTTTTTGTGATATAATTGTTATAGAAAAGAGGTGTTCTTATGTATCTTATAAGTAGTTGCTTATGTGGAGTTAATTGCAAATATAATGGTGGGAATAATTTAAATACTAAATGTTTAGAGTTAGTTAAAGAAGGTAAAGCCATTCTTATATGTCCTGAGCAACTAGGTGGATTAACTACCCCTAGGGTACCAGCTGAGATAATGGGTACATCAGAAGGAATATTAAAGAAAGATAATAAAAGTAAAATTATAACAAAGGATAATAAAGATGTAACATATGAATTTCTAAAGGGAGCAGAAGAAACTTTAAAAATTGCCAATTTATATAATATAAAAAAAGCAATTTTAAAAGAGGGGAGTCCTTCCTGTGGAGTAAAATATGTTTATGATGGAACCTTTTCTTCTAAGAAAGTTTCAGCCATGGGTTTAACTGCAAGAATTTTAGAGGAAAATGGAATTGAAGTAATAGGAGATACGGACCTAGGAGGAATTAGCAATGGGGATTTTTAGTTTTTTTAAAAGATTTAAAAATGGAATGTATGAAAATGAAGATGATTATAATTTTTTCGAAGATGATAAAAGGGAAAATTATATTGAAGATATAGAAAATGAAGAAATAGTTTCTGATATAGAAGAATCAGAAGATATTGATAAGAAAATAGAAGGAAAAGAAATTGAAGAATTAGAAATAGAAAAAATAGGAGAAGCTTATAAAGAGGAAAGTGATGAACCTAGCAAGGAAGAGATAGATAGTTTAATTGTAAATGAAATCTTAAAAGTTATAGATATTTATGATGATTTTGATAAAGTAAAGACTGTTGCAAGAGATTCAGCAATAAGAATTGGTAAAAATAATCTAAGTGAATTACCTAAGTTTTTAAATAATAATATACATATGCCAGAGGAGTTTGAAAATAAATATTCTGATAAAGAAGAGTGGAAAGTAGCTGTAGAAAACAGTGTTCTTATGATAATTTATAGTTTTAAAGGTAATGCTGTTTCCATATTAGAAAGAGTCTCTCAAAAGAATGCAAAGCTTAATTTAAAGGCTACAAACCTTTTATGTAAGCTAGCTAGTGAGGGAGTTAAAACAGAAGAAATAGTAAATTGGATTACTAATAATTTAATTACTTTTAACGATGAAAATAAAATAATCATTTTAGGATTTATGGCTCAAATAAAAAATAATAATCAAGTTATAGGGATAATACAACATTTTTATAGAAGCTTTGTTAAGTCAGGAGAAATTGAGTACGCTTATAGAACGTTAATTCATTTAATTAATGCAGCAGAAAGATTTACTCAAGGTCATTTAAAGTTCTTAAAATTAATTGCTATGGGTAAAACTTCAATTGATTTAAGTGAGATAATGACAATAGATGAAGATGAGGAAAGTATAATAGAAATAAGAAAGGTTAGTGATGACTTAGCCATTAATATGGCAATAACTTATTATACTCTTGATAATAATGATGATGATATAAATAGTAAATTATATTATTTAAGTGAGTATTCTTTAAATAGAAAGTTAAGAGAAGATTTAAAAATATTGTTAGAAGAAAGATAAAATAAATTTAAAAGGTGATTATTTTGAATAAGAGACATATAAGCAAGAAGCAAGCACTAAAGAATAGAACGAAAAGGTTAGTATTATTTATTGTAATACTTGGAGTAGTTATTTACGGACCAATTAAATTTAAACATATTAAACTTAATAAAAGTCAGGCCGTTGCTAGTGAAAGATTTAGCTCTGAATTAGAAAGTATTCAGGAATTTAAAGAAATTAAAAAAAGTATTGATAATTTATATGGTGATGAAGATAAGATTAATTCTATAAAAAAATCTATAGCTAATATACAAAGTAAACTTAATGATAACATAACTGAAGAATTAAAAAATGAGATATCTGACTTATATGCAAAAATAAATGAAATAAGCGCAGAAAACGAACGAGATTTAGAAGCATATTCCAATAAAATTAATTCCGAGGATTTAAAAGGATTTAATGATGAAGAAATAGGAAAAGTAAATGAAATAACTAATAGTTATACTGACTTATTTAAGGAAAAGAACTATATAGATGCTAGAGAAAAACTTAAGGAGTTAGAATCCTATGTTCAGGATATTAAAAAAGAAGCTAATACAAGAAGAATAAAAGAAGTATATGACGAAGCTTCAAATGAAGATCCAAGTACAAGAGAACCTAAGGTTGTAAAAGGCATATTAATTGTAAATAAAGAATATGGTCTTCCTGATACTTATGCACCTGGTGAAAGTGAGGAAGCTAGACAAGCTTTTGAAAATATGAAGGTAGATGCATCTAAAGAAGGAATTTACTTAAATGCTTTTTCTACTTATAGAAATTACTGGGCTCAAAATAGGCTATATAATAATTACGTAGCTAACTATGGACAAGATCCAACTGATACATTCTCAGCAAGAGCAGGCTTTAGTGAACATCAAACAGGACTTGCCTTTGATATTGGTGGAGCAGATAGATCCTTATGGGCAATGGAGGATTTCAAGTATACTGATGAAGCTAAATGGCTTAAAGAAAATGCTTACAAATATGGATTTATACTAAGATACCCTGAAGGAAAAGAATGGAAAACTGGGTATATGCATGAATCATGGCATTTTAGATATGTTGGAGTAGAGCATAGTGAGAATTTTAAAGATAGTGACTTAACACTAGAAGAATACTTAGGACTATAAAAAGCTGCTGAATGCAGCTTTTTTAATGGATAATTTATAATGAAGAATGTAAAATGAAGGAGGTAATTCTTTCAGAATTACTTAAATTTTAATAAAAGCCCTCTGATAAAATCAGAGGGCTTTCTTACATTATTTATTTTCTAAAAACTCTGCAAGAGTTTTATCCATCATTATAAATTATATATTCTTCATTTAAAAATGTGCTTTAGCATGATTTTTATTTTGATACAATTTTAATGTTTTCAACAGTAGTGTCTTCTGTTCCCTGAACATATAAATTTGCTCTTTTTAAATCATTAACATATTCTATAACTTCTCTCGTAATTTCTTCACCAGGGCATAAAACTGGTATTCCTGGTGGGTAAGCTAGTAAAAACTCACCTGAGATTTTACCTATACTTTCTTTAAGAGGAACTGAAATCTTATTGCTATAAAAAGCCTCTCTTGGATTTAAAATCTTCTTAGGAATAGTAGGTATATCTAAGAAATCTTGGATAGGTTCTCTATTACCATAATACTCATTAGATATTTCTTTTAAAGCATTAATAAGCTTATCCATTCCTTCCTTAGTATCTCCAAAGGAACCTACTGCTAAAACATTATAGAAGTCCGAAAGTTCCATTTGAATATGATATTTATCTGCTAATATTGTATCTAATTCAAATCCTGTAATACCTAAGTCTCTAGAGGAAATAGTTAATTTTGTAGGGTCAAAGGCATATGATCCAGGTTTACCTAATATTTCTTCACCAAAGCAGTAAAAACCAGGGATTTTATTAATTTCATTTCTTGTATATTTACATAGTTCTATAGCTTTATCAAGTAATTCTTTACCTTCTAGAGCAATTTGCCTTCTTGCACAATCTAATGACGCCATTAAAATATATGAAGGCGAAGTAGTTTGTAATAAATTTAAGATTTGCTGTAGTTTTTTAGGATTAACATATTTACTATTAATATGTAATAAAGAACCTTGAGTTAAAGAGCCTATAATTTTATGGGTACTTTGGGCACAAATATCAGCTCCAGCTTCTATAGCTGACATTGGTAATTTATTTGAAAAAGCTAGATGTGGACCGTGAGCTTCGTCTACTATTAAAGGTATATCATAACTATGGACAATATCTGCAATTTTCTTAATATCTGTAGCTACACCATAATAAGTAGGATTAATAATAAGCACAGCCTTAGCATCAGGATTTTCTTTTAAAGTTCTTTCAATAGTTTCAGGTGTTACTCCATGAGCTATCCCAAGTTTCTTATCAATTTCAGGTTCTACAAATATTGGTATAGCGCCACTTAATATAATGCCTGATGTAACGGATTTATGAACATTTCTAGGAACTATTATTTTATCACCATCTTTAACTACAGATAAAATCATTGCTTGTATAGCTCCTGAGGTTCCGTGTATAGAGAAAAATGAAGCTTTTGCGCCATAAGCATCAGCAGCTAATTCTTGAGCCTTTTTAATTGGACCATTAGGATGATGTAAACTATCTACTAATTTAAATACTGTAACATCTATTTTAAACGGATTATCTCCAATAAACTCTTTAAATTCCGAATCAATTCCAATTCCTTTCTTATGTCCAGGCACATGGAATGGCAAGGTATCCCTATTTACATATTCCATTAAAGCATTAAACAGTGGAGTTTCATTTTGATTCATTTTATACAATAAAAACACCCTCTTTCTTATAAATAACTATTGGTTATCTTATGCAATATTTCTAAATAAAATTTAGAATCCTTTTTATATAAGTTGTTTGTGTAATTGCCTAACTAAAACATTTGGAGTATAAAATATAATTGAATAAAATGCAAAAACTTTATTACAACTTATATAACTAATTTATTATATTTTATCTATATAAAGTATGCAATAAAATAATTAAATAATTTTTAAAATACTTGAATTACCTTTCAATAAATTCTTTACAACTTGTAGTTTTAAAGAATTTTAAGTAAAAAAGAACTTTAAAGTTAATTATTTAAGATGAAACGATATTTTTTAAACTTTTATATAAGTTAAGTTTATACCTTGCTAATAAATATATTCTACTTAGTAAATATAGCTTAACAAAATGCAAAAACTTTATTACAACCTATATAAATTATTTTTGAATAAATATTAGAAATAATGCTAAGAATATCAAAAGAAAAAGAAATTTAGGAGGAATAACTTTGAATAGTTTAAGTGTAAATAAGAGAGACAATACAATCCCTAATAATGCTAAGAAGTTAAGAAGGCAAGGAAAGGTTCCTGGAATACTTTATGGCAAGAAAGTTAAATCACTGATGTTTGAAGTTGGAGAACTTGAATTATGTCGAGAAATATCTAGAAATGGTGAACATGGAATATTAAGTTTAGACTGTGATGGTGAAAGTCATGAAGTTTTAATAAAGGGTGTTCAAAGAGATCCAGTTACACAAAAGATTATTCATTTAGATCTTGAGGAACTTAATGAAAATGGCAAAATAGTATCTAGCGTTCCAATTTCCTTTGAAGGAGAAGGATATCTTAGCAATAGAGGAATGGTACTTCAAAAAGAAAAGGATAGTATTAAAGTGGAATGTACTGCTGATAATCTTCCAAGAGCTATTAAAATGAATATTAATAGTAGTGATAATGGATATGTATATAGGGTAAGTGATTTAGAAATTGCTTCTGAACTTTCAATTATAGATGATTTAAATACAGTAATAGCATCAGTAATATATGAAAGAAAAACTGTAAGTGATGAAATGGAAATAATAGAACAGGAAAATGAAGAAAAAAAGTAGATTTTTAGAATGTATGTAGAGAGGTTCAGTTTGCCTCTTTACATTTTTTTATTCCAAAAGTTGTTACATTAGTGTATAATATTACCTGATTGTAAAGTGTAGGAGGGATAGTATGCAATATAAGGATAAATATAATGATTGGTTAAGTTCTTCAGTTATAAATGAGGAAATGAAAAATGAGTTAAGAAGCATTACTGATGAAAAGGAAATTGAAGATAGATTTTATAAGGATCTTGAGTTTGGAACTGGTGGACTAAGAGGAGTTATTGGTGCTGGAAGCAACAGAATGAACATATATACTGTATCAAAAGCTACTCAAGGTTTTGCTGATTATTTAAATGAAAACTTTAAAGAACCTTCAGTTGCTATAGCTTATGATTCAAGAAATATGTCTAAGGAATTTTCAAAGGCAGCTGCCTTAACTTTATGTGCTAACAATATAAAGGTATATTTATATGAAGGATTAAGACCTACTCCAATGTTATCTTTTGCAGTAAGACATTTAGATTGTAAAGGTGGTATAGTAGTAACTGCATCACATAATCCGAAAGAGTACAATGGATATAAGGTTTATGATGAGTTTGGTGGTCAAGTAACTGATGAAAAAGCTAACATAATTATTAATAAAGTAAATAATATTTCAAGTTTTGATAAGATTAAAAATATGGATGAAGAAGTAGCTATTAAAAATGGTTTACTTGTGTATATTGGTGAAGAAGTAGATAAAGCTTATATTGACTTAGTAAAAGATTTAACTGTTAGAAAAGAATTAGTTAAAGATAAGGCAAAAGATTTAAAAATTATTTATACACCTATACATGGTTCAGGAAATATGCCTGTTAGAAGAGTATTAAGTGAACTTGGATACACAGGTGTTTCAGTAGTTAAGGAACAAGAAATGCCAGATGGAAACTTTCCTACTGCATCTTATCCTAACCCTGAAGAACCAGCTGTATTTAAATTAGCATTAGAAATGGCTAAGGAAGAAAATCCTGATGTTATATTTGCAACAGATCCAGATGCAGATAGAATAGGTGTAGTTGTTAAGGATAGCGAAGGTGAATACAGAGTATTAACTGGAAACCAAACAGGATTATTACTTACTAAATATATTTTAGATTCATTAAAAGAAGAAAATAAGCTTAAAGAAAATGGAGTTGTAATTAAGACTATAGTTACTACAGATGGAGCTAAAAAAATAGCTGAAGATTACAATGTTGAGCTTATTGAAGTTTTAACTGGATTTAAATATATTGGTGAGAAAATTCAAGGCTTTAAGGCTAATAATGATAAATCATATATATTTGGATTTGAAGAAAGCTATGGATATTTAGCAGGAGACTTTGTTAGAGATAAGGATGCAGTAATTTCAGCTATGTTAATTGCAGAAATGACATTATTCTATAAGGAACAAGGTAAAAGCCTTTATGATGGATTAATTGATTTATACGAAAAATATGGATATTTTAAGGAAACACTAGTATCCTTTGAATTAAAGGGTAAAGAAGGTGCAGAAAAGATATCTAACTGTATTGATTCTTTAAGAAATGAAGCGTTAACAGAAGTTAATGGCTATAAGATAGTTAAAAAGTATGATTATAAATTAAGTATTGAAGAAGATGTTGTAACTGGAGAGAAAAAGGAAATTAACTTACCAAAATCAAATGTATTAAAATTTGTATGTGGCAATGATTTCTGGTTTGTTGTAAGACCTTCAGGTACTGAACCTAAGATGAAAGCTTACGTTGCAGTTGAAGGAAATGGACTTAAAGACTCAGAAGAAAAGCTTCTAAGATTTAAGGAAGAAATAGTTAAAATAATTAACTCAAAATTAAGTTAATAAAATTATGGGGCTGTGTTAAAATCTCAGCCCCATTAAAATTTTTGGAGTAATTATTATTAAAATGAATTGCTTTTTTAAACTCCTTTAGGAGTTTTTTTTCATTAATTATCCATTACTAATTTTTAATTTTACATTGCAAAATAGCTTTATTTAATTTATTTGAAAGCTATAGAAATATGTAGTATTATTTATAATAAGCTAATAAAAGGAGGAATAAAATTGGATTACAATTCAATATTTAAAGAAAAGTTAGGAAAACTATTATTTTTAGAAATAGATAAAGAGGGGTTTAAGAAAATTATAAATATCCCTGGGGCTGTTGAATTTAATAATAAGGATTTATATTTGCCTATTTCTCCAGAATATATAACAAGCAATATTAATAATGAAATTAAAATAAAGAATTTACCGATTTTTTATTTCGTTGAAGGTATGTTTCTTGCTATGGGAGCAGATGAAACTTTAAGATTTAACGATGATTATGAAATTATATTAAGTTATTATAAAGATACAGAAAATTGTATAAAGGGATTGATTTCTAAGAAGATAAAGGATGACAAGTTAGTAGATGCTTATTTACTTTTAAAGGGATATTATAAGTTTTCAAAAGATAGAGATATTATGAAAAAATTACTTCTTGTTGGAGAAAGCTTAAGAGAAAAAGATAAGGCTTTTAAAGAAATATTATTAAAGGATATTGAATACTCTATAGATAATTTATTGAAAGTTCCAGAAGCATACTTATATAAGGCTTTAATTTTAAAAGACGATGGAGATTTTAAGAGTGCAAAGGTAGCTATAAATGAATATTTAAATCTAGGTGGAAAAGTTGATGATGAAATTAATATTTTAATTAAAGATATTAATAATATTTCAAATTATGAAGTTGCTGTTGAAAGCATTAATGAAGATCCAACTAAAACTATAAAAATATTATTAAAATTAGTAGAAGATTTTGATTTAAATCCATTAATTTATTATTATTTAGGAGTTGCTTATAGAAAATTAGAAAATTATGAAAAAGCAATTTATTATTTAAATGAAAGTGTTTCAAGAGAAAGCGGTATTTATGAAGTAGTAGTTGAACTTGGAATAAATTATGCATGTATAAATGACTTTGAATCAGCTTTAAAATACTTTAAAAAAGCCTTTGAGGCAAATAGAGAAGTTGAAGTTTGTACTAATATAGTAATGTGCTATATGAACTTAGGAAAAACAGAAGATGCAAAGCTTCACTTAGATATTGCTAAAAAGTTAAATCCAGAGGATGAAATAGTAAGAGAACTTGAAAGTATTTTAAATAAATAATACTTGTTAATTTAGTGGGAATATCATTGTATTAAAAGACTTTAGTAACATAAGTAAATATGGTATTATTAATATAGTTTACAATGGAAGTTTAGGAGAAAATATGAGTGATAATAGATTTATAAATATATTAGGGTATAAGATATTTAAGGAAGGGTTATCTGATGCTATGGAACATATTAAAAAGTATGAAAAGGTCCATATAGTATCTGGAAATCCAGAAGTTTTATATACAGGATTACATAATAAAGAGTTATATGATAATTTTACTTCTAAAGAAGCTTTTATTATCCCTGATGGTGTTGGGATTCAAATTGCAGCAAAATATTTAAAAACTCCTGTTAAAGAAAAAATAGCTGGAATAGATCTTATGAAAAATATAATAAGTAAGGCAACAAAAGAGAATAAATCTATTTATCTTATAGGAACTACAGATGAAAATTTAAAGTCTTGTGTTGCAAATCTTTTAGTAGCTTATCCTAATATTAATATTGCTGGGTATAAAAATGGATATTTTGATTTAGATAATCCTAAGGAAATATTAGAGGATATTAAAAATAAAAAGCCATATGCAGTTTTTGTTGCAATGGGATGTCCAAGGCAAGAAGGCTTTATAGTTAAGTATATGGATGAGTTACCTTGTACAATATTTATGGGGGTTGGGGGAAGTTTTGATGTTATAGCTGAGAAAGTAAAAAGAGCCCCTAAATGGATGATAAGCCTAGGGCTTGAATGGCTTTATAGAGTTTTAAAGGAACCATTTAGAATTAAGAGACTAGGAAGTATACCTAAATTTTTACTATTAGTATTTAAAAATAAAAAGGTGAATTATGAATAGAAACAAAGTCTTTAAAGCCACAATTATTGTAATGGCTATGACCATACTAAGTAGAATTATTGGTTTTGGGAGAGATATATTAGCTGCATATCACTTTGGAGCAAATTCCTCTTATGATGTATATGTAGCTTCTGTAGCTATACCAGAGTCAGTATTTATGATAATAGGTCTTGCTATTTCTACAACATTTATCCCAATGCTTAGTGAAATTAAGTATTCAAAGAGTAAAGAAGAAATGTTTAGGTTTTCTAATAATGTTATTAATATATTAAGTGTACTATCAATAGTAATTATTATTTTAGGATTAATATTTACTAAGGAGATAGTAAATTTATTTGTTCCTAATTTTAGTCCTGAACAATTGGAACTAACTATTTTTCTAACAAGAATTACTCTTATAAATGTAATATTTCTTTGTGTTAATGTTTGTTTTTTATCTATATTACAGGTATGTGAAGATTTTATTATTCCATCAATATTAGGATTATTTTTTAATTTGCCAATAATTTTATATTTAATACTGTTTAAAGATGTAAGTATATTAGGTTTAACTGTAGCTAATGTATTAGGTAATTTTTTTAGGATAATAATACAAATCCCTTCTTTATATAAACAAGGTTTTAGATTTAAACTTTATATAAATTTTAAAGATGAAAAAATAAAAAACATGATGATTTTATTAGGTCCAGTAGTTATAGGAGCAGGAGCTAATTCGATAAATATGTTGGTAGATAAAAGTGTTGCATCTGGATTAACATCTGGATCTATGGCAGCATTAGAATACTCACAGAAGATAGTTCAATTTGCTAATACGGCTATAACGACATCAATAGTATCTGTTGTGTACCCACTTATGGCAAATAAACTAAACGCTGGTGATAGACAAGGATTCTTAAAGTACTTAACTAAGTCAATAACTACTATTTGTTTAGTTTTAATTCCCTTAGCTTTTGGAATTGTATTTTTAAGTAAGGATATAGTTAGCTTTATATATGAGAGAGGGAAATTTGACGAAACAGCCGTTATGTTAACATCTATGGCTTTATTTGGATATGCTATTCAATTACCTTTTGCAGGAATTCGAGATATTTTAAATTCATCTTTATTTTCAATGAAAAAAACTAAGGTAACTACAATTAATGGAATAATAGGTGTGGTAGTTAATATTGTTTTAAGTATAATACTATCAAAATATATAGGGGTGTTGGGAATTGCAGTAGCAACTTCTGTCTCATCACTAGTGATAGCGTTATTATTATTAAATTCTACAAGAAAAATTGTAGGTAAATTAGATGTAGCAGAGTTAATGATTAAGATATCTAAAATTATGATTAGTTCTTGTATAATGGTTATATCTCTTTACTATATAAATATGTTTTTAGATATACATAATTCATTTTTAATATTAGTAATAGATGGAGTTATAGGTATAATCATTTACTTTGTAATATGCAAGTTACTTAATATAGAAGAATTAGATGAAGCTACTCAGTTACTTGCAGTAAAATTTAAAGGAGGAAAGAAATAAAATGAAGATTCTATTTATAGCCTGTTATTCGCCGCTTATTAATAATTCGGCATCTATTGAAACTCTTCAATATTTAAATAATTTAGCAAAAATAGATGGAAATGAAATTCATTTATTAACAGTTAATTTTCCTCCAAATTCTATTTATTATGATGAATATATATTTAGTATGTTAGATAAAAATATAAAGCTTCATATTATTTCTGGAGGGAGATTCTTTGAATCATTAATGCCTAAGAAAAGTAATAAAGCAGTTAAAGTTTCTGATAAGACTAAAACTAGCAAAATAAAGCCTTTACTTAAGAAAGCTAAAAAAATAATTGCTATTCCAGATATGTATTTATATTGGTCTTATAAAGCAAGTAAATATGGAAAGGAGCTTATGGATAAAGAAAACTTTGATGTAATGTTTTCCATGCATGAGCCACCTTCAAGTCATATATGTGCATATAACATTAAAAAGGAATACAAAGACTTAAGATGGATAGCTTATTGGAGTGATCCATGGCTTAAGGACTCTACTAGGGAGGGTTCTAGTTATATTAGAAGAACTTTTGAAGGAAGATATGAAGAGAAAATTGTAAAGCTTGCTGATAAACATATATTTGTAACTAAAGCTAATAGAAATGATTATATTAAAACTTACAACTTAAAAGAAGAAGATACTTTTATTATAACTAGAGGTTATGATAGTAATGTTTATGATGAAATATTAAAAGAAGATACACCTAAATTAATTGATAAGAGTAAAATTAATTTAGTTTATGCAGGTGAAATTTTTTCTAAATTAAGAGATATAAGACCATTTATTTCATCATTAAATAAAATAAAAGAAGAAAATGAGGAATTATTTAATAAATTAAATATTTTATTCTTTGGGAATATCGATAATGATGAAATTAAGAAAGACTTAATAAGCATAAAAAATGTGAGAGTATCTAATAGAATACCTTATAAGGAAGCTTTAGGATATATGGTAAATGCAGATGTTTTATTACTTTTTGGTAATAAAAATTCTAAGCAAATACCTGCTAAAATATATGATTACTTCGGATGTTATGGGTATATTTTAGTTGTTTTAGGTGATGAAGAAGACCCTATTATTGATGTAATAAAAGATATTGATAAGTGTAAGATATCTTTAAATAGAGAAAGTGATATTACTAATTCTATAAAGGATTTATCAAGGTTAATTGAAAGTGGACAAAAATCTTATTTAGTTAAGGAATATGAATGGAAAAATATATCTAAGAAATTAGATTCTATATTAAGGGGGGAGTAATATGCATGTGATGTTTATACCCTCTTGGTACCATAATAAAAGAAATTTAGTTCATGGAAGTTTCTTTAAAGAACAAGCTATGGCTCTTAAAGATGCTGGTGTTAAAGTCACAGTAGCTTATAATGAGATATGGCCATTAACCCTTATGTTTAAGGTTAAAGAAAAAAGAGGCTTATCTTTTAATATTGAAGATGGATTAAGGACATATAGATATAAGGATTTTAATTATAAGCCTAAGAATCCTAAAATGTTTGATAGTTTTAACAAAAGGTTAGAAAAGCTTTATTTAGAAATAGTAAAAAAAGAAGGCAAGGTTGATATTATTCACTGTCATTCTTCCTTTTGGGCAGGAATTAGTGCTAATTATATATCAAAAAAATATAATATTCCATTAGTTATTACTGAACATTCATCTATAGAAAAGGCTGTTTATATTAAAGAAAGTTATAAACCTTTAGTTAAAAAGTCTTACATTGAATGTGATAAACTTATCGCAGTTGGAAATGGATTAAAAGACGAAATTACAAGATTTTCAGGAAGAGAAGATATAGAAGTAATACATAATCTTATTCCTGTTGATAATTTTTATATAAGTGAAAATACTAATGAAAAATTTACTTTCTTTTCTTTAGCTTTTTTAGAAGGAGAGAAAGGAATGGATATATTAATTAAAGCCTTTAGTGAAAAGTTTAAGGACAAAAATTATAAGCTTATTATTGGAGGCGAAGGAAGTCAAAAAGAAGGGCTTATAAACTTATCGAATAATCTTGGTATTTCTAATCAAGTTGAATTTTTAGGAGCAATTTCAAGAGAAGAAGTAGCAAAGTATATGAGTATATGCAATGCTTTCGTCCTTGCGTCATTGCATGAAACTTTTGGAGTTGTATATATAGAAGCTTTAGCGTCAGGAAAGCCTGTGATAGGAACTTATAATGGTGGGGCAGAAGATATTATTAGTGATAAGAATGGTTTATTAGTTAATAAAAATGATATTAAGGCTTTAGGAGATGCTATGGTATATTTATCTGAAAATATTAGTTCCTATGATAAAGAAAATATAAGAAATGAATGTGTAGAGAGATTTTCTAAAGATAAAATTATAAATGAAGTTATAAATGTATATAGTAATATATTAAAAAGGGGGGAATAATTATGCTATTTAAAGATTATAATATTGAGTATTTTTTAAATGAGTTATCATCTGATGCACCTTCTCCTGGAGGTGGAAGTACTGCAGCTTTAGTTGCAGCTTTATCAGGGGCTTTAAATTCTATGGTTTATTCTTTAACTGTTGGTAAGAAAGCTTTTGAAAATTTAAATAAAGAAAACCAAGATAAGATGCTTAAATTAAAGGAAGAAACAGTAAAATTCATTGTTGCATCACAAGAATTTATGGAAGAGGACAGAAAAGACTTTTTAGCTTTAATGGATTGTTACAAGCTTCCAAAGATCACAGAAGAAGAAATAGATTTAAGAAAAGAAAATATAAAAAATTGCACAATAAAAGCAATGGAAACTCCATTAAAATTAGCCAAAGCATGCATAGATTTTTATAGTAACATTGACTTTGCAGTTGAATTTGGAAATAGAAATTTAGTTTCAGATGCAGGAGTAGCAGCTTCTTTATTACATTCAGCTATAGAAAGTGCTGCAATTAATGTTAAAGTTAACTTGAATTTTATTAAGAATGAATATGATTATAAAAAAGTAGAAGAAACTCTTGAGGATATTTTAAGTAAGTCTAATATTTTAAAAAATGAAATATTAGATAAGGTAAATAATATTATATATAAATAAAATTTTCTAATGAAAAATGCATAATGAATAATTTAGAATGAAGGTTGAAATTTGTTCTAAATTTCTTTGAATTAAATTATTAAGAAATCTTAATATATAAAAATAGCTGTCGTAAAGACAGCTATTTAATTTATTTTTGAAAACTCCAAAAGGAGTTTTTTCTATAATTATTAATTGCCAATTGTTAATTGTTAATTGTTAATTTATTAAGCTGTTGGTAGTTCATCTAAGGTTTTAAATTCATATCCTTGATTTTTTAACTCTTTAATTATATTTTTCAATATCTTAGTATTTGTTGAGGACACTGAGTGTAGCAATATAATTGCTCCAGGATGTACTCCATTTAGTATTTTTTCAGTTGCATAGCTTTCAGAAGGTTGATCATCTCTTAACCAGTCCTTATATGCAAAACTCCAAAATATAGTCTTATAACCTAAATTTTTAGTTTCGTTTAAAGAGAATTTAGAATACTTACCCATTGGTGGTCTAAAGTATTTAGGCATATCTTTACCAGTTAAATTTTTGAACTCTTCTTCAACTTCAGTAAATTCTAATTTGAACTTATCCTTATCTCTAATACTTGCCATAGAAGGATGATGTGATGAATGGTTACATACTAGATGTCCTTCATCAACCATTCTTTTAACAATTTCACCTTCTTGCTTAATATAGGGTTTTACAACGAAAAATGCTGCTTTAATATCTTCTTCTTTTAAAGTATCTAATATAATATTAGTATTTCCATTTTCGTAACCTTGATCAAAGGTTAAATATACTACCTTTGAGTTAGTGTCTCCAACATAAAACCCATCACAATCTTTAAGAAAGGAAATAGACTCTTTAGGAGCTTCTGGTGTCTTTCCTTGCTCTCTTTTTACAAAGTACCAATTTAACTCTAAGTTATCATTTGTTAATGCAAAAGGAACGGAAATAAATATATTTAAGATAATTAAAGATAAAGAAAGTATTTTTTTAAAACTTTTCATTAATCCACCTCCTTAAGTTATTTTTATCTATTTTATTTCTTTTACACTGGAAATTAAAAGTGTAATAGTTATAAATTCACGGTAAGTCTTAAAATGTTGAAATAATTCAATAAGTAGAGTATAATTTTAAAGATGTGATTAAGATTAGAAAGGAATGTACATAGATGAATTTAGGAATAGTTGGTTTACCTAATGTAGGTAAGAGTACTTTATTTAACGCAATTACAAAGGCTGGAGCTGAATCAGCAAACTATCCTTTTTGTACAATTGAACCAAATATTGGAGTTGTAAGTGTACCAGATAAGAGATTAGATGTTTTAGAAAAAATGTATAATACAAAAAAGAAAGTTTACACAGCAGTAGAATTTTATGATATAGCAGGTCTTGTTAAGGGAGCTTCAAAAGGTGAAGGACTTGGTAATAAGTTCTTATCACATATAAGAGAAGTTTCAGCTATAGTTCACGTAGTAAGATGTTTTGATGATGGAAATGTAGTTCACGTAGAAGGCTCTGTAGATCCTATTAGAGATATAGAAACTATAAATTTAGAACTAATTTTTGCTGATTTAGAAGTTCTTGAAAGAAGAATGGAAAGAGGAATTAAGCAAGTTAGATCTGGAGATAAGAAAGCTAAAGAAGAATATGCTGTAATGGAAAAAGTTAAAGCTCACTTAGAACAAAATCTTCCAATAAGAACTCTAGAAGTAACTGAAGAAGAGGCAGAATTAATTAATGGATTATTCTTAATAACTTCAAAACCAGTACTTTATGCTTGTAATATATCAGAAGATGATATGATGGAAGGAAACACTAATAATCAATATGTTCAAAAAGTTAAAGCTCATGCTGAAGGAGAAAATTCTGAAGTAGTTGTAGTATGTGCTAAACTTGAAGAAGAATTATCAGGTTTAGATGAAGAAGAAAAAATAGAAATGTTAAGTGAATATGGATTAGAGGAATCTGGATTAGATAAATTAATTAGATCTAGTTATAAATTACTAGGTTTAATAAGTTATTTAACTGCGGGAGTTCAAGAAGTAAGAGCTTGGACAATTAAAGAAGGAACTAAAGCACCACAAGCTGCTGGTAAAATTCACTCTGATATTGAAAGAGGATTTATTAGAGCAGAAATAGTTTCTTATGATGATTTATTACAATGTGGTTCTGAAGCTGCTGCTAAGGAAAAGGGTCTTTATAGATTAGAAGGTAAAGAGTATGTAATGAAAGATGGAGATGTAGTTAACTTTAGATTCAATGTTTAAAATTAACTTTTAGATTTAATACTAATATTTATAGCTGCCTTAGGGCAGCTTTTTGTTTTGTAAAAGTTTATAAATTATCTAAAAAATTGCTTCTATAATTAAACTTTTATCTGAAAAATTGCTTCCATAATTAAACTTTTTTAAAAAATGGCAAATTAAATACAAATAAGCCTTGAAGTATTGGGAGAAAAATACTAAAATAATATTATAAAGTGGTTGAAAGTGGTTAAAAGTGGAGGGAAACTCTTAAAGGTAGGGATAAGGATGTTTATTGGAGAGTATCAACATGCATTAGATGCTAAAAATAGAATGATAGTACCTGCTAAACTTAGAGAAGGATTAGGAAGTAAATTCGTTATCACTAAGGGTTTAGATGGATGTCTCTATACCTATCCTATGGAAGAATGGAAGGCTTTAGAAATGAAGTTAAAATCATTACCACTTACTAATAAAGATGCCAGAGCATTTGTAAGATTCTTTTTTTCTGGTGCTTGTGAAGTTGAAGTAGACAAGCAAGGAAGAGGATTGATTCCTCAAAATTTAAAGGAATATGCATGTATAGAAAAGGAAATAGTAAGTATAGGTGTACTCACTAGGGTTGAAATTTGGAGTAAGGAAAAATGGCAAGAATATAATGAAGCAGATATTGATTTTGACTCTATAGCAGAAAAAATGAGTGATTTAGGAATATAAGGAGAATTATTATGGAATTTAAACATGTGTCAGTTTTATTAAATGAGTGTATAGAGGGATTAAATATAAAAGAGAATGGTATATATGTAGATGGCACTTTAGGCGGAGGAGGACATTCTCTAGAAATACTAAAGAATTTATCTAGTGAAGGATTATTAATTGGAATAGATCAAGATACAGATGCTTTAAAGGCAGCTGGTATAAGGTTACAAGATTTTAGTAATGTAAAATATGTTCATAGTAATTTTTATAATATAGATAAAGTTTTATCAGATTTAGAAGTAGAAAAGATAGATGGAATGCTAATGGATCTTGGAGTATCATCTTATCAGTTAGATACCGGTGATAGAGGCTTTAGCTATATGCAAGATGCAGAACTAGATATGAGGATGAACAGAGAAAATGACTTATCTGCTTATGAAGTAGTAAATGATTACTCTGAAGAAGAAATTTATAGAATAATAAGAGATTATGGTGAAGAAAAGTTTGCAAAGAGAATAGCCAGATTTATCGTTGAAAGAAGAGAAGAGGAGCCAATTAAAACTACCTTAGAACTTGTTGAAATTATAAAAGCTGCTATACCAGCAAGAGCTAGAAGGGAAGGGCCTCATCCAGCTAAAAGAACATTTCAAGCTATAAGGATAGAAGTAAATAGTGAATTATCTATTTTAAATAAGGCTATTGAAGATGGAGTGAATAGATTAAATAAAGGTGGTAGGATGGCTATTATTACCTTCCACTCTTTAGAAGATAGAATAGTAAAGCTTAAATTTAAGGAGTTAGCAACTTCTTGTACATGTCCAAAGGAATTCCCAATTTGCGTTTGCGGGGGAGAAGCAAAGGTAAAAGTGATTTCTAGAAAGGCAATTGAACCTTCAGAAGAAGAAATATTAGAAAACCCAAGAAGTAGAAGTGCAAAATTAAGAGTTATTGAGAAGCTCTAGAAGAAATTATGTGAAAATAAATACGGGGGAAGTAATAAAATGGTTAATAAGGAATATGATTATATTAGAGGAAATGCAGCTTTAAATCCTAAAAGAAAATATGACGAAATTGATAGAAAGATTCAAAAAGAAAATCAAGAAAGAGAAAGAAGAGAAAGACTTAGAAGAGAAAAGGCCCAAAAAAAGCAAGTAGTCAAAAATATTTTAAATGTAGCTTCAGTTGCACTAGTATTAGGAGTATTAACCATTGCTAGAAATGGAAAGGTTTATGGTCTTCAAAATGATTTATCTAAAGTAAGAAAAGAAATTAGCATAGCTACTGAAGAGGGAAATGCTTTAAAAGCTTCAATATTAGGTAAAGCTTCTATTGATGAAGTTAGAAATGTGGCTAGTGATTCTGGAATGAAGTTACCAAGTAAGAATGATATAATTACTGTAGATATTACAACTGACTATTTTGCAAATATAAGAAAATAACATATTAAAAAAATAATACACTTGCCAGATAAAAAGTATAATTATACTTTGCATGTTAGTAATTAATTGCATGGAGGCATTGATGTGAATAAAAAAAGTTATAGGGATAAAGCGCTAATGAAAAAAAGAATGTCATTAGCGCTTACCGCATTATTATGTATATTTGCTCTTTTAATAGTTAGGCTGTCTTACATAATGATAGTTAAAAGGGAAGAGTATTCAGCTAAGGCTGAAGAACAATGGACTAGTGAAGTTAAGATAGACGCTAGAAGAGGAAGGATATTAGATAGAAATGGTGTAGAGCTTGCAGTTTCTGCTAATGTTTATAGAATAGATTTTGACTTAAATTCTATAAGAGCGCACTTAAGAAAAGAAAACACTACTAACGAAGAAATAGCAAAAATGGTATCAGAAGAATTAGAAATGGATGAAAAGAAGGTATTAGATAAGCTTAATACTAAACTTCCAAGTGGAGCTGATGCTGGTGCAGCTACATTAGTACGAAGAATAGAAAAGGAGCCTGCTGATAAGGTTAAGAATTTAAACATACCTGGAGTAATAGTATCTCCAGACACAAAAAGATATTATCCAAATGGGAACTTTTTAGCTCATGTTTTAGGAAGTACCAACATAGATGGTCAAGGATTAACTGGTGTTGAACTTGAATATAATGAGTTTTTATCAGGAACACCAGGACTTAGAATATCTGAACTAAGTAAGTACAATGATGAGCTTCCATATACAATTTCTAAGTTTACCCCTCCTATTGATGGTAATGATGTAGTATTAACTATAGATGCAAATTTACAAGCCTTTGCAGAAAAGGTTGCTGAACAAGGATATAAGGATAATTTAGCTAAACAAGTTTCTATAATTATTATGAATCCTAATAATGGTGAAATATTAGCAATGGTTAATAAACCAGATTTTGATCCTAACTACCCTTACCAAGGAGCAGAAGATTATGAAGGAGCTAATTTAGCAGAAAAGGTTCAAAAGATGTGGAGAAATCACTTAGTTAATGATACCTTTGAGCCAGGGTCAATTTTTAAGGTTGTTACTATGGTTGGAAATTTGGAAGAAAACTTGGTTAATGAATCAGATACTTTTAATTGTGGTGGTAGTTTAAGGGTGGGGCCACATACAATTAAGTGTTGGAAGACTTCAGGTCATGGAACTTTAACATTACCAGAAATACTACAAAATTCATGTAACGTTGGATTTATGGAAATAGGAAAGAAAATAGGAAAAGAAAAGTTAAATGAATATATTAAAAAATTAGGATTTGGACAAGTGAGTGGGGTAGATTTACCAGGTGAAGCAAAAGGAATAATAAAGAAAACTGAAGATATAAATGAAGCTGACCTTGCAACAATTTCTTTTGGTCAAACTAATACTGTAAATGCAGTTCAATATATGACAGCTTATAATAGTATTATTAATGGTGGAAAGTTAATTCAACCTCATATTATGAAGGAAATCACAGAAAAGGATTCTGAAGGGAATTCAGTAGCACTAGAATCTTTTGAACCAAAGGTAACAGATGTATTAAGTGAAGAAAAAACTGCAATCCTTAGAGATTACTTAGAAAGAACAGTTTCTTATGGAGGATCAAGTAAAGCATATATAGAAGGGTATCATGTTGGAGCAAAAACTGGTACAGCTCAAAAGGTTAATCCAAGAGGGGGAGGCTATGAGTCTGGTAAGTATATTTCATCTTTAGCAGGATTTGCGCCAGTAGATAATCCACAAGTTACTGTATTTATATCAATTGATGAACCAGGAACAGGAACTTACTATGCAGGCCAAATAGTTGCGCCATTAGCCAATATATTATTTACTGATATATTTAACTATATGAGCGAAGATATGCCTAAGGATGATATAGACAGTATAGTTAAAGAGGTAGTTATACCTGAAATAAGAGGATTAGATGTAAATGAGGCTAAGAAAATATTAAAAGAATATAATTTAGAGTATAATATTAATGGAAATGGGTCTATAATAACAGATGTAAAACCATATCCAGGATATACAGTTAAAGAAAATTCTAAGATTAATATAGACATTGGAGACTCAGAGTCTTATAATAAAAATGTTGTTATGCCTGATTTAGGAGGTTATTCTTTAGAATCTGCCTTAAAGCTTTTAGACAGTTTAGGAATAACTTATACTTATGAAGGTGAAGGCGCTGTAGTAAAGCAAAGTATACCTAAAGGGGAAGTCATAACAAAGGGGACAAATGTAAAATTAGTATTACATGAGGAATATGGAGATTAAGATAGAATATCCCTTAACATTAGCATGTGGGACACTCACATGCTAAATTTATATTCAAAAGACGGGGAGTTCATTTAAATAATTAAGGAGATGATTAAATGAAGTTAGTAGATTTATTACAAGGGGTAAATTATGAACTTAAAAATGGAAGTATTGATAGGGAAATAAATCATATTCAATATGATAGTAGGAAAATTAAAGAAGGAGATATCTTTGTTTGCCTTACAGGTTTTGAAGTTGACGGACATAATTATGCAAATAGTGCAATAAAAAATGGAGCTAAGGTTATTCTGTGTGAAAAAGAAATAACTGTAGAAGATAAAGATGTAACTGTATTATTAGTTAAGGAAGGCAGAAAAGCGTTAGCTACAATGTCAGCTAACTATTATGATCATCCAACTAAAAAGTTAAAGTTAATTGGAGTTACAGGTACAAATGGTAAGACAACTACTGTTTACTTATTAAAATCAATACTTGAAAAAGAAGGAAAGAAAGTTGGACTTGTAGGAACAATAGCAAACTACATTGGAGATAAAAAGATTAAATCTGAAAGAACTACACCGGAATCTTTAGAACTTCAAAAGTTATTTAAAGATATGGTAGATGAAGGTTGTGAATATTGTGTAATGGAAGTATCGTCACATTCACTACAACTTGATAGAGTATATGGTTGTGAATTTGAAGTAGGTATATTTACTAACTTAACTAGAGATCATCTAGATTTCCATAAGACCTTTGAAAATTACTATAATGCTAAGTTTAAGCTTTTTGAAAGAAGTAAGGCTAGTGTTATAAATGTAGATGATGATTATGGCTATAGAGTATTAAAGGATGTAGAAAAGTTAGATAATAAAATGGTAAGAACTTATTCTATTAGAGAAGAAAGTGATTTTAAAGCAAGAAATATAGCTTTAAAAGAAGGTGATATACATTTTGATATAAATGGTGAAAGCTATAACTCAGTTTTACCTGGAGAATACAATGTTTATAATGCGCTAGGAGTAATTGCAGCTGTTAACATATTAGGTATTAGCGTAGATGCTATTAAAAAAGGATTATTAGATGTTGTAGTACCAGGAAGATGTGAAAGAGTTGGATATAAGTATGATATTAATTATGATATTATAATAGACTTTGCACATACACCAGATGGACTTAAGAATATACTAGAAACCTTAAAAGGCTATACTAAGAATAGATTAATAGCAGTTTATGGTTGTGGTGGAGATAGAGATAAAGTAAAGAGAGCTGAACTTGGACGCATTGGAACAGAAATTGCAGATTTAGCAGTAATAACTTCTGATAATCCAAGAGACGAAGATCCTATGTATATAATCAAGGAAATAATTGCAGGAATAACAAAGTCAAATTATTTAGCTATTGAAAATAGAACAGAAGCTATAAAGCTTGCACTTAATATGGCTGAAGAAGGAGACGTAGTTGTTTTAGCAGGTAAAGGACATGAAAATTATCAAATAACTAATGAAGGTGTAATACACTTTGATGAAAGAGAAGTTGTTGATGAGATTTTAGCAGATAGAAGAAAATAATAGAGGTGTATAAAGTGGAATTATCTTTTAAAGAAATAGTTGAAGCAATTAATGGTAAGGTTGTTGTTAGAGGACGAGAGGATTTTAACAATGTTTGTATAGATACTAGAAAAATTCAAAAAGATAATATTTATATTGCTATTAAGGGAGAAAGATTTGATGGTAATAAGTTTGTAATAGATGCCTTTAAAAAAGGTGCATCTATTGCAATAGTAAGTGAAATATTATTTGATATTGAAAATGAAGATGAAGTTGAAACTGTAATTTTAGTTGATGATACAGAAAAAGCATTATTAGATTTAGCTAGCTTTTATAGAAAGAAACTAGGTTTAAAAGTTGTTGGAGTAACTGGATCTTGTGGTAAGACTTCTACTAAGGATTTAATTGCAGCTTTTTTAAGTGAAAAGTACAAGGTTTTTAAGACTAAGGGTAATTTTAATAATCAAATAGGTTTACCACTTATGATATTAGAATTAGATAGTACTTATGATGTTGCTGTATTAGAAATGGGAATGAGTGACCTTGGTGAAATAGATATACTTGCTCGATGCGCAAGGCCAGATATAGCTGTAATTACTAATATAGGTTTATCTCATATAGAAAACTTAAAAACTCAAGATAATATTTTAAAGGCTAAATCTGAAATATTTAATTACTTTGATGAAAGCAATACTTTAATAATTAATGGTGAGGATAAAAACTTATTAAAAATCAAAGATAAATGTTTTGAAATTTTAAGAATTGGCTATAATCATGAATATGATGTTTATGCTTTTAATATTATACTAATGGAAGATAATACTACCTTTTCTATACAAGATAATAATCAAGAGATAATATTTAACATACCTATGGCAGGAAAACATAATATTTTAAATTCTATGCTTGCAATAGCAGTAGCTAAGAAGTTAAATTTATCATTTGAAGAAATGAAGCTCGGGATTAAAAATTTAGAAGCCACTTCTATGAGACTAGAAGTAATAAAAAAAGATAAGATAACAATAATAAATGATTGTTACAATGCAAGTCCTGATTCAATGAAATCTTCTATGGATGTACTTACTACTTATAAAAAAGGAAGAAAGGTTGCTATACTTGGAACTATGAACGAACTTGGTGATGAAGCTATAAATGCACATACTGAGGTAGGGAATTATGCTAAAGATAAAGTTGATTTATTAATAGCAATAGGAAGCTATAAAGAATGTTTTAGAAAAGGATATTCTTTAGATAGTATACTTACATTTGAGGATAAAAAAGATTTCATAGATGATTTAAAAACTATAATTAAAGAAAATGATGTAATTTTAGTTAAAGCTTCAAGAGGAATGAAGTTTGAAGAAATAGTAAATTCGTTAGAAGAGGCAGATGTATAACAAAGGAGGTGAACTGCCGATTTAGGCAGTAACAATGGGGGATAAATTAGTAGATATATTAACATCAAAAATAGCAATTGGACTTGTTGTATCCTTTATAATTTCAATTATATTAGGACCGATTATAATTCCAATGCTACAAAGACTTAAATTTGGGCAAAATATTAGAAAAGAAGGGCCTCAAAGCCATCTTAAAAAGGCTGGAACGCCAACTATTGGTGGATTGATATTTATTATATCAACATTAATAGTAATGGTGGTAATGAGATATAATCCAACAGATGAAGCGATGATTGCGCTTTATTCATTACTTGCTTTTGGATTTATTGGATTTTTAGATGATTTCTTAAAAATTGTCAAAAAACAAAATGAAGGTTTAAAAGCTTGGCAAAAGATGCTATTATTAATTATTTTTTCTACTGCGATTGCAGTTTATGGAAGTGTAAATTTAGGCACGGCTTTAATGATACCTTTTATAGGAACTAAAATTCCACTTGGAATACTTTATATACCTTTTGTTATAGTTTATTATGCTGGTGCGACTAATGCAGTAAACTTAACAGATGGACTTGATGGATTAGCATCTACTGTTAGTATTTTAGTATTAACTTTCTTTGGTGTAGTTTCATTTACAATGGGACATGAGTCCTTATCAGTATTTTCCTTTATTTTAGCCGGAGGGCTTCTTGGATTCCTTAAATTCAATGCATATCCAGCTAAAGTATTTATGGGTGATACTGGATCATTAGCAATAGGGGGAGCAATTGCTACTATTGCATTAATATTAGAATTACCACTTATTTTAGTTATAGTTGGTGGAATTTATGTATTTGAAACTATATCTGTTATATTACAAGTTTCATCTTATAAGTTAAGAGGTAAGAGATTATTTAAGATGGCACCAATTCATCATCATTTTGAGCAAGAAGGATGGAGCGAAACTAAAATAGTAACTGTATTTTCTGTAATTACTGTTTTATTATGCTTTATAGGATTTATAGCCCTTTAATCGTTGATTGGAGGAGTTTTTATGAGGACAGCAAAGCCGAGGGTTAAGGCTAATGAATTTGACTATGGTATATTCTATGCTGTTATATTTTTACTAGCTATTGGAGTAATAATGATTTACTCAGCTAGTTCTTATTATGCTATGTTTAAAGAAGGCGATAGCATGGTATATTTAAAAAAGCAATTAATTTGGGCTGTTACTGGAATAATAGGAATGGGGCTAATTTCTAGATTTGATTATCATAAACTTAGAAAAATTACACCACACTTACTTATTGTAACTATACCATTATTAATCGCAGTATTCTTTTTCCCGGCAGTTAACGGTGCAAAAAGATGGATTCAACTTGGACCATTATCCTTTCAACCATCTGAATTAACTAAATACGTTGTTGTAATGTTTTTAGCAATGAGTTTAGATATTAAAGGAGATGGTGTTAAAAAGTTTTGGACTGGTGTTGTTCCATATTTAGGTGTTTCAGGTTTTTTTGCAGCTATGATATTAGCAGAAAAAAACTTAAGTATTGCAGCCATTATAATGATAGTTACTTTTATTATGCTATTTGTTGCAGGGGGAAGAATACAAGATCTTTTTGGAAAAGTTGCGCCTATACTCTTAGTAGCAGTAATGTTCTTTATATTTGGTGAAGATTATAGAAGAGCAAGGATGTTAAACTTTTTAAATCCATGGCAAGATCCAGCAGGAGATGGATATCAATTAATTCAATCTTTTTATGCCTTAGGAGCAGGTGGTGTAACGGGGCTTGGACTAGGTCAATCTAGGCAAAAGACTCTATATATGCCTGAACCTCATAATGATTTTATTTTTTCAATTATAGGTGAGGAGCTTGGATTAATAGGATGTTTAATTATAGTTAGTATATTCGTATTCTTTATTTGGAGGGGTATAAAAGTTGCATTAAAGGCTAAAGATACTTACGGAACTCTTTTAGCAATTGGAATAACTTCAATAATAGCAGTTCAAGCCATTATTAATATAGCAGTTGTTACTGGATCAATGCCAGTAACAGGGGTACCAATGCCATTTATAAGTTATGGAGGTACATCCTTAGTTATTAATATGCTTGCTATGGGAATACTTTTAAACATATCGAGGCAGACACAAGGAAAAGAAATATAGGTATAAAAGAGTGAGGTTACTTTAAATTTCACTCTTTTATTTTGCTGAAAAAAAGCTTTATGATGGCATATAAAAATTTTAGGTAAGTAAGTTAAATATTATAGATTTATAGGAAGATTTATTAAATTATTATAAAAAATTTAAATTTAGTAAAAATAGTAATGAAAAAATACCCAAAAAGTGATATTATTATACTAGATAGAAATTATGTAAAAGTAGGTTGGCTATGAATAAAAAGGTAAATCAATTTGTTAGGAAGAAAAAAAAGAAGAAGTTAATAAAAAGAATTATTTTAGGTTTATTTGTTTTCATAATTGGAATTATCATATTTATATATAAAGCGCCTTTTTTTAACTTAAAAGAAATAAAAATTAATGGATTAGTAACAATTAGTAATGAAAGTTTACAAGAAAAACTAAAGTATAATATAGGGGGCAATATTTTTACCTTAGATTACAATGAAATTGTAAATAAATTAAAGGAAAATCCTTATATTAAGGAAGTTAAAATAAGTAAAAAAGGTCTTAATAAGATAAATATAAATATTATTGAAAATAAAGTTGCTTATTATATCGAAAACAATGGAAACTTTAAAATAATTAATAATGAAGGGATAATAGTTGAAGAGGTAATTGATATATCTGATAGAACATTAACAAAAATTTCAGGTGTTGATGTAGCTAATAAAAAGTTAGGTGAATCTATATCCGACAATATGGAACTACCTAAGGCTTTGGATGAATTTTATACCCTTATTGAAAATATGCCTGAGGGGCAGAATTTTTCTGAAATTAATTTAAATAATACTAACAACATTATATGTTACATAGGTAATGTTGAAATAAGAGTCGGAGACAGGGAAAATCTTTTAGATAAAATAAACTTAGCATTAAACTTAATTAATCAAGGAACAATAGCTAAGGGATACATAGATATGAGCGTGGATGGAGTACCACCGGTAATGAAAGTTAGTGAGTGAGGGGAGGAAGCTGAATGAAAAAAATTACATCACAAATATTTGTAGCAGTTGTATGTGCATTATTAGGCTTTTTGCTTGCACATCAGTTTAAATTATTAAATGAAAAGAACAAGGCTAATTTATCTAGTCAAAATTTAGATATTGCAGCAGAAGTTGAATCTCTAAAAAGGGAAAAAGAAGAATTAGTAAATGCTAATAATTCACTATCAGAAGAATTAAAGAAATTAGAAGAAACTGCAGCAGCGGAAGGTGAAGTTGAAGCTGAAATTAAGAAGCAATTAGATAATGCTAGAATGAATTTAGGATTATTAGATGTAAAGGGTCCAGGAGTTATAATAACTTTAACACCAAAAACTAATATATTTGGATCTAATAACGATACAACAAATAGGATTATTACTGAAGATGAGATAGTTCATATAGTTAACTTTTTAAGGTTTCAAAAAGCAGAAGCTATATCGGTTAACGATGTTAGAGTTACACCTCAAAGTGGAATTAAAAACTCTGGAAGCTGGATATGGGTTGGTACAAAACAAATAGACTATACAGAAAAAGTTGTAATAAAAGCAATCGGAGATAAGCAAGCTTTTAACTTTGCAGTTAACTTTCCAGGAGGGTTAGATTATGGTGCTCTTATGAACTATGATCATAAAGTAGAATTAGTTGATGAAGTTATAATAAATAAAACTACTCAAACATTAAAAAATGAGTATGTTATTCCAGTAAATTAAGGGGGAGAGGAAATGATAGCATTTATAGGACTACTACTTGGAATTGTATTAGGGTTAATATTAGAAGTAAATATACCAGCTACATTATCTCCCTATATGTCTGTTGCAATACTAGCATGTTTAGACTCAGTCTTTGGGGCTGTAAGAGCTTCGTTATCTAAGAATTTTAAAGCAGATATATTTATATCAGGATTCTTTGGTAATGCATTATTAGCAGCAGGTCTTGCATATTTAGGAGATAAACTTGGTATTCCTGTATATATAGCAGCTGTAATAGTATTTGGAGGCAGAATATTTGATAACTTTGCTGTAATAAGAAGGTTGATAATTGAGAATTTAAAGAACTATAAAAGAGGTGAATAAATGAAAAAGTTAAAAGGAAAGTTTTTCATTTTAATTGCATCTGTTTTTACTGGTTTTTTAATTATTAATACTATGGATATGAATAATACTAGTGAGAATATTGCTTCATTAAATGCTGTTGATTATAAAAAGGCAGTTGAAGCAAGAAATAAGCTTTATAAAGAAATTGAAGATATTCAAAATCAAAATATTGAATATGAACACAAGATAAATGAGTATAAAGGAACTGATCCTGAAAAAAAGAAAAAATTAATTGAAAATATGAAAAGTCAGCTTATTGACTATGGTGGATTAAGTGGTATATCTGATGTTAAGGGACCGGGATTAATTATTAAAATTCAAGATGCTGATATAGATAAACTTCTAGATACCAACTTTCAAATAAATATGAAATTATTCCATGAAGATGATTTAGCAAGAACTATTAATGAAATTAGACATGCTGGGGCTCAAGCAATATCAATAAATGAGCATAGAGTTTTACCAAAAACAGCGATAAAGTGTAATTGGGCTTCTATAGTGTTTGATGATGATTCTACTGCTGGTGCTCCCTTTCATATATATGCAATAGGTAATCCAGAAGAAATGAAGGCGTATTTATTATCAGATAATAGTTTTATTCAAAATTTATTAATAAGAGGAATTAAAGTTGAAATAGAGGAAAAAGAAGAATTAATAATTCCTTCAACTAAGCAATTCGTGGAAGCTAATTACATGGAGAGATATGAAGTTAAATAACTTAAAATAAAAAAATAAAAAATGAAGGATTTTAAGACTTCGTGTAGAATAAGTACATTATGTAAATTGCTAACTAAATACTTTATTAGGAGGTAGTGTCTTGAATATAGGGGAAAATATAGCAGAAATAATAGAAAATATACCAAACAATGTGACTTTAGTAGCCGTATCAAAGACTAAGCCAATTGAAGATCTTGAGCTAGCTTACAAAAAAAATCAAAGAGATTTTGGAGAAAATAAGGTTCAAGAGCTAATATATAAAGAAGAAATTCTTCCGAAAGATATTAGATGGCATTTTATAGGGAATTTACAAACTAATAAAGTTAAATATTTAGTTGGTAAAGTACATTTAATACATTCTTTATCTAGCATAAAATTACTTCGAAAAATTGAAAAGGAATTTTCAAAAGATAAGATTTATGCAAATCTCTTAATTCAAATTAACATAGGAAAAGAAGAAAGTAAGGGGGGCATATTCGAAGAAGAACTTCCTACAATGATAGAAGAAGTAGAAAAATGCGAATATTGTAAGGTAAAAGGGTTAATGACAGTTATCCCAAAGGGTAATGATGAAGAAAATAGATATTATTTTAATAAGATGAAAGCTATTTTTGATAAAGTAAGCAAAGAAAATTATAAAAATATATCTATGGAAATATTATCTATGGGAATGACTCATGATTATAAAATTGCTATTGAGGAAGGATCTAATTTAATTAGAGTAGGGGAAGGGATATTTGGTAAAAGAAAATATTTAGGAGGAGATTTAAATGAGTAATATGTTTGGAAAATTAAAAGAAATAATTGGACTTGGAGAATATGAAGATGAATACGATGATATAAATGATGAAGAAATGGAAGAAGAGGAAGTAGTAGAGGATATAGTTACTATTGGAAATAGACAAAAAGCTAATAAGGTAGTAAATATACATACTTCATCAACAGCAAAAGTTATGGTTACAAAACCAATGAACTATGATGATGCTAGAGATATAGCAGATGCTATTAAGGCAAGAAAAATAGTTTTGGTTAATGCAACTACATTAGAAACTAAGGTAGCTCAAAGATTAGTTGATTTTATTAGTGGTTCTTGCTTTGTATTAGGAGCAACACTTCAAGAAATAGAACAAAGAGTTTACTTACTTTCACCTTCAAATGTAGAAGTAACAAATGAGTTAAAAAATGAATTAAGTTCTAGAGCATTATTTAATTTTAATAAATAAAAATATAAGTTTAAGGAGTTGTTTTAATGTTATCTAAGGAAAAACTCCTTAATATTTTTACGGATGAAGACATTATAGATGCAACTAAGATTTATGAAAAATATAAATTAGCTTATGAAAAAGATATTCCTGTTTTTAGTAATGCTTTTTATCCACCAAATATATGGAGTTATTTTGAAAAAAATTTAAATAGTAATAGTTTTTTAGTAGAAAGTAATGGACTTTTTCCAGAAGCTGAAAGAAGAGTGATTTCATTTAATAATAATTATAAAATAGAGTTTCCTATTGACATAATTAAAATTATGAATAAATCTAACTTTTCAAAATTGAAGCATAAAGACTTTCTTGGTGGCATTTTGTCATTAGGAATAGAAAGAAATAAAATTGGTGATATAGTAGTGAAGGAAAATGCTGCTTATTTACCAGTAATTAATGAAATAAGCAATTATATTTTAAGTAATTTATCTTATATTGGAAAATCTCCAGTTGAAGTTACTTTATTAACTGATATGGAAGATATGCCTGAAGTAGATTTTGAAGAGTTTGTAATAAATGTTGCTTCTTTAAGAATTGATAGTATAGTAGCAAAACTTTGTAATTTCTCTAGATCAAAGGCTATTGAAATAATTGATTCAGGTAAAGTTTTAATAGATTATGTTAAAGCAAAAGACAAAAGCCAAGAAATAATTAAAGGCACAAGGATTACAGTTAGAGGTAGTGGTAAGTTTTTAGTAGGAGATATTATAGGTGAAACTAGAAGTGGGAAGCAAAAGGTGAGAATTAAAAAATATATTTAAAATTTAGAGGTGATATTATGAAGCTTACTCCAATGGATATAAGTAACAAAGAGTTTAAAAAAGGATTTAGGGGCTATGATAGTGAAGAAGTAGATGAATTTATAAATGAAATTATAGATAACTATGAAGAGCTATATAAGGAAAATTCAAGATTAAAGGAAAATTTATCTAGAGTCAATGAAAAGCTTGAGCATTATGTTAAAATAGAAAATACTATTCAAAATACATTGCTACTTGCACAAAATGCAGCAGAACAAGCTAGAGAAACTTCACAAAAAGAAGCTGAAATGATTCTTTCTAAGGCGAATGAATCAGCTCAGAAGGTATTAGATAAGGCTCATAATGATGTTATATTAATTAATGATGAATATGAGAAGGTTAAGCAAGAGTTTATTAAGTTTAGAGCTAAGTTTAGAAACTTTATGAATGCTCAAACAGAAACTTTTGATGAACTTGAAAAAGATTTAACTAAGAATTACAATATTTCTGAGCCATTAGACAAAATGATAGAAGCAAAAGGTATAAATTTATCAAGTAAAAATATTGAGGAAATAGAAGATAGTTATAACGATGATATTGATGAAATAAAGAGTTTCTTTGCAAATTCTGAAGAATAAGATATTATTTAATTTGATTTTTAAAGCTCCCTAGGGAGTTTTTTCTTTTCATTAAATTTATATATTATAAAAATATCTATTCTATCTATTGAGTGTAAAGTTGCAATATATTATAATGTGCATATAATTACATAAAGGTTACAATAAATTATACGTATTTAAATGTGGAATCTTTAATTTAAATAGTATTTTTAAAATATTTAAGTACAATAATCTTTAAGAAAGATTAATCTTAGTAATTTGTATAAAAACAAATCAAGGAAGCTTTCAATTTTTATATTTACAGAAAGAATTTTATAGATTTTAATTTTATAAAATCCTATTAATGTAAACAATTAATTGAAAGATAGATAAGTGGAGTTAATATATGGAAAATATAAATTTTATAATAACGGAAGAAAATGTTGGAGAAAGAATAGATAAATATTTATCAAATCAGATTGAAGGTAAATCTAGATCATTTATTCAAGGTTTAATAGATGAAAACAATGTTTTTGTCAATAGTAAAAATGTAAAAAGTAATTATAAGCTGAGAAACAATGATAATGTAACTGTTTTAATGAAAGAACCAATTGAATTAAATGTAACTCCTGAGGAAATAGAATTAAATATAGTATATGAGGATGAAGATTTAGTAGTAGTAAATAAGCCTCAAGGAATGGTTGTTCATCCAGCGCCAGGCAATTATTCAGGCACTTTAGTTAATGGGTTATTATATCATTGCAAAGATTTATCAGGAATAAATGGAGTAATTAGACCAGGAATAGTACATAGAATTGATAAAGATACTTCAGGAGTACTAGTAATTGCTAAAAATGATGACGCACATAACTTTTTATCTGAACAATTTAAAGAACATAGTATAAAAAGAGAGTACTATGCTTTAGTGGAAGGAAAATTCTCTAAAGATGAGGGAATGGTTGATAAACCATTAGGACGAAATAAAAAAGATAGACTTAAGATGGCTATAGTTGAAGATGGAAAAAGAGCAGTTACTCATTATAAGGTATTAGAAACATATAATAATGGAACTTCTTTAGTGAAATGTAATCTAGAAACTGGAAGAACCCATCAAATTAGAGTACATATGGCGTCAATTGGGCATCCACTAGTTGGTGATCCTTTATATGGACTTAAGAAACAGAAGTTTAAACTAAGTGGTCAGGTTTTACATGCTAAATCTCTAGGATTTATTCATCCAAGAACTAAGGAATATATAGAGTTTGATTCAGAGTTACCTGATTATTTTAAAAAGATATTAGAATCATTAAGGAAGTAGAGGTGTAATAATTGAAATTAAAAGCAAATCTATTAGATGAAAAAGCTATTAAAAGAAGTTTAATAAGAATCTCTCATGAAATAATTGAAAAAAATAAAGGTATAGAGGATATTGTTTTAATTGGAATTAAAAGAAGAGGATATCCTATTGCAGAAAGAATAGCTAAAAATATTGAGAATATTGAAGGAGTAAAAATACCAGTTGGATATGTAGATATAACTCTATATAGAGACGATATTACAGAAATTCAAGATTCACCAGAAGTAAATAGTTTAAATCTTGGTGTAGAAGTTTCAGGTAAAAAAGTAATATTAGTTGATGATGTATTATATACTTGTAGAACTGTAAGAGCAGCAATAGATGCAATAATTGATAGAGGAAGACCTGCTCAAATTCAATTAGCAGTTTTAATCGATAGAGGTCATAAGGAATTACCAATAAGAGCTGACTTTGTAGGTAAAAATATCCCTACCTCCAAAAGTGAAATTATAGCTGTGGAAATAGAAGAAATAGATAATAGTGACTCAGTAAAAATATACGAATGATGTAAGGAGACAAATATGGAATATGATTTAATTGCAACCACTACCTTTGGACTTGAAGGGATAACTGCAAAAGAATTAAAGGCATTAGGTTATGAGGATTTAAGAACTGAAAATGGTAAGGTTTATTTTACTGGTGATGAAATGGATATAGCAATTGCAAATATTCATTTAAGAACAGCAGATAGAGTTTTAATAAAGATGGCAGAATTTGAAGCAAGAAGCTTTGAAGAATTATTCCAAGGAACTAAAAAAGTAAAATGGAATGAGCTTATACCTGTAGATGGAATAATGCATGTTAATGGTAAGTCAGTAAAATCAACTTTACATAGTGTGCCTGATTGTCAATCTATAGTGAAAAAGGCCATAGTAGATAGTATGAGTGAAGCTTATGGAGTATCACATTTTTCAGAAGATGGACCTTTATATAAGATAGAAGTTGCAATTCTTAAAGATGTTGTAACATTAACAATAGATACATCAGGACCTGGTTTACACAAAAGAGGATATAGAGAAGAAGCTGGAGCGGCACCACTAAAGGAAACATTAGCAGCTGCTATGGTATTAATATCTAGATGGAAGGAAGACTTTGCTTTAGTAGACCCATTTTGTGGTTCAGGAACTATATTAATTGAAGCTGCTATGATAATGCAAAATATTGCTCCAGGAATGTGTAGATCCTTTACTTGTGAAACTTGGCCTACTATGGAGGCAGATGTATTTGAACAAGTAAGAGAAGGTGCTGAAAGAGCAATAAAGCATAAAGATATAAAGCTATTAGGATATGATATTGATGGAAGAATTCTTAAAGTAGCTAGAAGCAATGCAGAAAAAGCAGGTGTATCAAAGTATATTGAATTCCATAGAAGAGATTTTAAAGAATTCTCTAGTGCAGAAAAATATGGCTTTATAATTTCAAACCCTCCTTATGGTGAAAGACTTGGAGAAAAGAGAGAAGTAGAAGAATTATATAAGATATTTGGTGGTTATAAGAAAAAATTAAATAACTGGGATTTTAATATCTTAACTTCTTATGAAAATTTTGAAAGTCCTTTCAATATTAAATCAAGTAAAAATAGAAAATTATATAATGGTAAATTAAAATGTTACTATTATCAATACTTTGATAATGAATTAATTAAAAATAATGGAGATATGGTTATAAACCACATTTAGGCAATTAACATTTAACAGTTAACAATTAACAATTAATAATTAAAAATTTAGGAAGTAATTTGTTCCAAATTATGTGAAATTAATTAGAAAAAATTCTAAAAAATTTATTTTATAGTTTTTAATTAAAAGGGCTACTTTAAAGTAGCCCTTTTAATTATTTTGAAACTCCGCGAGGAGTTTTTTCATTAATTTTTCATTCTTAATTTTTAATTTTCCATTGTGCCACAGCACTTAGGTTCTACGTATATTGTATTGTTTGTATGGTAAATTACCATTCCTGGTTTTGCACCATTTGGCTTTTTAATATTCTTAACTTTAGTATAGTCAACTGGTACCTTACTAGAATTTTTAGCTTTGCTATAATAAGCAGCTAGGCTAGCAGCTTCTTCTAGAGCTATCTCAGAAGGATTATCACTACATAATATAACATGAGATCCTGGAATATTCTTAGTATGAAGCCAGTAGTGATTTTTATTTGCGAATTTTAAAGTTAAGTTATCATTTTGAATATTATTTTTACCAACATAAATATCTATTCCATCAGAAGACTTTAGATGAATAGGCTTTGATGGTTTTGACTTTTTATTTTTATTATTTCCCTTAAATCTTAAGTATCCTGTTTCAACAAGTTCTTTTTTTATTTCATCTATTTCATCGTAATTTTCACAATTAATAATATTTGTTAAAACTGAGGTAAGATATTCTAATTCTCCAGTATTTTTTTCTAATTGCTCTATAGCAGATTCTTCTGATTTTTTTAGTTTATTATATTTTTTATAATAGTATTGTACATTTTCAGATGGACTTTTATTTTCATCTAAATCTATTTTAATATACTCTTCCTTTTCTTCATTATAGAAATTTAACACCTCTATATTTTTTTCACCTTTTTTTATCATATAGATATAAGAAGTTAATAAATCACCCTTTATCTTATAAGAGTCTTTTTTAGAGCATTCCTTTAAAATATCCTTTAATTTCTTTTCTTTATTAGTGCATCTTTCTATGTTAGTTGTAATAAGTCTTTGCATATCTATACTTCTACTGTTAAGTCTATCTTGCTTATCTTTTGTAGCAAAGTAGCTATCAAGTAATATATTAGGATTATTAAATTCAACTTCCTGATATTCTTTATCTAAATTAAATAAGCTTACACAGTGAAAGTCTTTAAAGGATTTTTCATCTTTATAAATCTTGTAAGAAAAAATATTATCAATATTTTCTATGAAAATTTTAAATGAATTATAAAAATATTGCTTATTTATGGTATTATTATCATAGGAGAATTTTTTATATAAATTCTTAGATAATGATTTGCTAATACCAGTAAAAATATTAGAAAAAATGTTTTCATCTAGAGAAATATCATTAGTTAAAATATAAGAATTATAACTTTCATAAGAAAAATCAAAAGGATTTAGCTTATTTGATGTTGGAGGATATACATATTCTACTCCTGGATATAATACTCTGTAAGTATTTTTATCTAGAGATAAGTGTTTAATACATTCCATAACCTTTTTATCTCTATCCCTTACAAGTGTTATATTACTATGCCTTCCCATAATTTCTACAACTAATATATACTTACTATTGAATCCAAGTTCATCAGTAGATTCTATATGAAGTTCTATAATTCTATCACCATTTAATTGAAGAATATTAGTTATTCTTCCACCAATTAAATATTTTCTCATTACCATGGTAAACATAGGTGCTTGAAGTGGGTTTGGTTTACTTATACTAGTAATATGAATTCTAGGAAATCTTGAAGAAGCAGATATTAGAAGTCTAATATTTTCTCTTCCTTTCCTTAAAGTTAAAACTATTTCATCTTTTTCTGGTTGATTTATTTTATCTATTTTAGAATTTAATATTGATTTTTTTAAATCAGATACTAAACTATATAAGTAGATTCCATCCAATGCCATAAGTATCATCCTTTCTTTGGTAATAACATAATGATAGTATAACATTTAGTAATTACATTTTTCAATGGCATATAAAGCTAAAGGGAGGGGTTTTATGAATTTTATAAAGATGCAAGGCTTAGGAAATGATTTTATTTTTATAATAGATAAAGAAGAAAATTATTTAAAAGACGAAATAGAAATTGCTAAAAAGGTTTGTAACAGAAGATTTGGAATAGGTGCAGATGGGTTAGTTATAATTAGAAACTCTGATATAGCTGATGCTAAGATGATAATAATAAATAGCGATGGTTCTAAAGCAAATATGTGTGGAAATGCTATTAGATGTTTTGCAAAATATTTATATGAAGAAGGAATAGTTAAAAAGAAAAATATAACTATTGAAACTGGTGATGGAGTTAAAATTTCAGAGCTATTTATAAATAAAGATGATAAAGTAGATTTAGTAAGAGTTAATATGGGGAAGCCTAGTTTTAAAGGTGTGGATATAAAGCTTAATAACAAGGATAAATTAATTGATGAAGTTGTAGAAATTAATAATAAAAGATATAAGTTAACATCATTATTAATGGGAGTTCCTCATACTATTTTAATTAATAATAATAATGAATATTCTATGGAAGATGGAAAGATAATAGAGAAGTATGATTTATTTAAAGAAAATACTAATGTAAATTTAGTAAAGATATATAACAAAGAAAGCATAGAAGTTAGAACTTGGGAGAGAGGGGCTGGGGCAACCTTGGCTTGTGGAACAGGTTGCTGTGCATCTTTAGTAGCTTTAAATAAATTAGGGCTTTGTGAATCAAAAGCTAAAATAACTACATTAGGTGGTAATCTAATAGTAGAAATAGTAAATGATGATGTTTTTATGACTGGAGAAGCAACATTTATTTGCAGCGGTGTAGTATTAAATTAAAGAGGGATAAAATGAATAGAAAAGGGAGAAAAAAAGTTTTCCTTAGTGGGTTTATTATTTTAATAAATATAGCTTTTATAGGTTGTAATAATACTGAGCCAGAAGAACCTAAAATTGAGCTGTCAAAAGGCGCAATTGCTATTGAAAATTCTGGAGAGTATAAGATATATAATTTAAAAGATAATAAGTATGAACTTGTGGATACAGATTATATTATAACCTCTTATGATGAAGAGTCTGGAACTTTTGTTCTTAATGATAAGGGAGAAATTAAACTTAATAGTTCATCTAAGGAATACAGTGTTGAAGTAGATGAAGTAATTGTATCACCTAAGGTATCCTTAAAAGGTAAATACCTTTCTTATTTTGTAAAGGATGGATATTTAGATTTAAAAATTAAGGATATTGAGAGTAATACTTATGTTGATTTTAATAGCGATGTAATAATATCTGGTGACTTAATAGATTGGATAAATGAAGATACTCTTGTATATTACGGAATAGATAATAATAAGAATAATGGAGTTTTTACTTATAATATTCCAGAAAAGAAAGAGAACTTATTATTTAAATTAGATATAGGCTATGTAGAATATTTAGAAGTTATTGAGGAAAATTTAATTATTGTTCAAGAGAAAGACAACAAGGAAAGATTCTTAAAAGTAATAAATAATAAAGGTGAAATAGTAGAAACAATAGATAAGATAGTTGAAGTAAGTGATGTTGAAGTTACTAAAGATGGAATATATATACTAGGTAGACTTGAAAACAATAATTACTCTTTGTACAAATATAGTGAAGGTTCAATGAAAAGATTAGTTTATGATTTTCCTAAATTAATTAATCTTGAAAGAGGATTATCTAAAGATAAAGATGGAAATATAATATTTGTAGGCGGAGATGATAAAAATACAGAAAAATTATATATTTCTGTAGATGGAGCTATATCACAACTTGAAGCTAGTGAAGGTAAATATCATTTTATAGATATTAATTAAGGGATGTCTAGGGGGTGTCCCTTAATTAATACAATTATACTAATGTGGATTTGAATTTAAAATATTGATATATGATATATATTAAGAAAATAAAAACTGCTAATTAAATTTATAGCAGTTTTTTTGTATTATAGATTTTAGAATTTCTAAATCTATAAAATTTATAGTAGTTAATATTAAATAGTGATTTTAATTGTTAAAAATTTCTAAATTGTGTTTAAAAACATAGAGTATGGACCATAATTCTAATGGTGATTAAATGAAGAAGATTGATATTAGTCAAATTGACTTAAAAATTGCAAGAAAAATTAATAAATTTAAGGCTATGGAAAACTGTATGGTTCCGGTTTCTGTAAAAGATAAGAAAGTTATAGTTTTAGCTAGAAATGAAGATATAGCTTACGATAAAACCGAACTGGAGTTTCTATATAATAAAGGCATTGAATTTATTAACACTGATGAAAATTACATTAAAAATCTTATTGATAAAGTATTTTTAGGTGAGGAAGAAAACTTAATTGATAAAATTATGGAGGAAGCTATAGGTAGTTATGCTTCAGATATCCACTTTGAGCCTCAAAAGAATGATATTTTAATTAGAATAAGGGTAGATGGTATTTTAATTTCATACTGTAAAATCACTGATATAGAATATCAAAGACTTTTATCTAGAATTAAAATCTTAGCTAATATGGATATCACTGAGAAGCGTAGACCACAAGATGGTAAGTCAACTGTTACTGTGAAGGAAAAAAATTATGATTTAAGGATATCGACTATACCCATTACTTATGGAGAAAAGCTAGTAGTAAGAATTTTATACGGAGAAATATTTAGTCATGATTTAAAAAGCTTGAATATGACTAATAATCAAAGAGAAAAACTTAGGAAAATAATAGCCTTAAAAAATGGGTTAGTTCTAATAAATGGGCCAACAGGAAGTGGAAAGTCTACAACTCTTTACTCTATTCTGAAAGAAATAAATAAAAGTGAAGTGAATATTACAACTATAGAAGATCCTGTAGAAGTTTTAATAAAGGGAATTAATCAAGTTAGTTTAAATAGAAAAGCAAATATAACCTTTGCAAATGGACTTAGAAGCATTTTAAGGCAAGACCCAGATATATTAATGATAGGGGAAATAAGAGATGAGGAAACGGCGAGCTTAGTAGTTACAGCTTCTTTAACAGGTCATAAGGTATATTCAACTATTCATACTAAAACACCTAGAGAAGTCTATTATAGGTTAGAAGATATGGGAGTTAAACAATATTTAATAAAGGATTCGATAGTTGGTATAGTGTCACAAAGGTTAATAAGAGTACTATGTAGTGAATGCAAAGAAGTTAATAAGGAAGTTTTATTAAATAACAAAAAAATAAAGACTTATAAAGAAAAAGGTTGTAGTCTATGCAACTATACTGGCTATAAAGGAAGAACTGTTATAAGCTCTGTAGTTTATATAGATGAAAAGATTAGAAAATTAATTTCAAATATTTTCCAGGAAATAATTGAGCTTAGTAACTATGAAATGATTAATAATTTAGATGACTTAATTATAAGAGGAGACATTACTTATTTTGATTATAATAATTTTTTATTAGAAGAGGGATTAAACTATGAAGAAAATAAAATTATCATTTAATAAGTTTAATTATAGCAGTTTAAGCTTGATTTCTAGTAATATGGCTATTTTGCATAAAGAAGGTATCTCTTTAATATTAATTTTTGACTTACTTAAGGAGTTACCTCTAAATAAAAATTACTTAAAGAGTATAGATAATATAAAGCTTTCAGTTTTGGAGGGGAATTCCCTAAGTGATGCATTTAAAAATTATGATGATTTATATCCAGAGTTTTTTATAGGGATGATTTCCATGGGAGAAAAAAGTGGAAATCACTATGAAGCCCTAATTGGAGTAGAAAAATATTGTGATAAAATAAACTTTATAAAAAATACTATAAAGAATGCTTTGTCTTATCCAATTTTTATATTAGTATCATGTCTATTATTAGCTATTTTTATGATTTTATATGTTATACCAAGTTTTCATGATTTTTACATCAGTTTAAACATAAATGAACCTGTAATCTCTAGTCTATGTTATAAGCTATCAATTTTTATAAAAGATAATCCTTTTATATTTCTAGTATATCTTGTATGTTGGGGATTAGTAATCCCTTATTTACTTTATAAAACTTTTTTTAAAGAGAAATTACCTAGGTTGTTAAATAAAATTGGAATTTATAAAGAATTTAATGAGTTTGTATTTATTTCAATTTTATCAATAATTATCAAAAGTGGAATTAACTTATCTAATGGATTAGTTTATTCATCTACAAGTTTTAAGAATAGAGATTTAGTCCATAGATTTACTTTTTTAAACTCTAGTATATTAAAGGGTGAAAGTATATCAGATGCTATTAGGGAAATGGGTAATTATTCTAATTATACAAAATCTATCATTAAGCTTGGTGAAGAAGGTGGATCCATGGATGAAAGGCTTGAATCTTTAAGTCTATACTTAGAAAAAAGACTTATATCGAAGATTAATAGATATATGGCTATATTACAACCAGCTTCAGTTGTTATTATGGGAGGTCTTGTAGTAATTTTTTTATTTATATTCATACTACCTTTATTTGGAGCAATATTAGATGGAGGATTTCAATGAAGAAAGGTTATACACTTATTGAAGTAATAATAGTATTATCAATAATGTTGATTTTCTCTAGTTTAGCATCACTGGGATATAATTTTTACAAAAATTCTGTAGAAAAAATAAAATTAGAAAGTACAACCTTAGAGGTAAGGGATTTATTGAGCTTTAGCAAGGCTTATTGTAGGAAAAATGAGATTACTGGAAATATTTTAGTTGCATCAGATAGAAAAAGTATTACTTTTACAGTAGAGAATAGAAAAGCTCCAATTAAAAAGATAATTAATCTTGAAAATGATCTTGAAATAGGAAGTAATTTTAAGGGAGATAACAAAGTAAGCGAAGAGGGTTTTATTACAAAAGCAGGCACTATTAAAATTACAAGTGGTTACTTAAATAAATCATTGGAGTTAAAGGTTTCCGTAGGAAATGATATTATAAGGGTTAATGATAAAAATGAGGGGGATATTATAGATTGAAAAAAGGTAATACTTTAGTTGAAGTAATTATTTCTCTTGCAATTATTCTAATGGCTTTTACTATCGTAAGTCAAATTATTATAATAAGTGCTAAGGCGGTAAATAATAGAAAGTTAAGAGAGGAAGCTGAAAGAGTAGCTTATGCTATAGAAAATGAAGCTAAATATAATTATAAATTTAGTGATTTAGATGAGGAAATATCATTTAAATACACTAATGATATTTTAGATAAGCTAATTACTCAACCTCTTATGTCTCTAGAAAGAGGTAATGATATTAGTTTAAAAAGAAAGGAAATCAAGCTTAAAGATAAAATTTATTTATATTCTATTACTATTAAAGATAATAATGGGGGTGTTTTAGCTGAAAGGGAATTTATTAAATCTTATTGGATGGAAAAAAAGTAAAAAAGCTATGACACTTATTGAAGTAATGATATCTTTATTTATTCATTTAATAATTTTGACTATAGCTTTTAGTACTATAAAGGCAGCTTATACTAATTACAATAAATTAATAGAAGGTATGAAATACTATAACGATTTTGATGATGCTCTTTTAAATCTAGATAGATTATTAAAAACTGATATGATAACTTCTATTGATGTGGTAGATAAACCTATAGGTGATGAAATAATAATTAAATATAAGATCGATCATTTTAAAGAAGGTATTGTTGAAAAAAAGATTATGTTAAGTAATGATAAGATAGTTATAATTACAAATGGATACTTAGGTAATGGAACTAATATACTTATGAGAAATGTATCAAATTTTGAGGTGTATAAAAAAGAAAATATAAACTATTTAAAAATTATAAGTAAAAAAGGTGAAGAAAGAATAATATGCATTTAAAAGTTACTAAAAAGAAAAAAGGTTTTTCCTTAGTAGAAACAATAATTATTTTTATGATAATAATTATAATATCAAACATATCATTAAAGTTTATCTTAAACATACATTTAAGAACTAATGAATATCGTACTTTTTCTGATAAAAAATCTTTAAGTATTGAAGAGGAAGAGTATTTAGAAACTCTTAATATAAAAATAAAGAGTAATTCTGATTCCTTAAATAATATAGTTACTTTAAGCAAAGAAATATCTAATAGTAATGCAAAATTTAAAAGTTATGCTTTAGAAAAAATAAATAATAATTACTATATTACTAAGGTGACAGATAGATCTAAAATGTATATAGGCTTAGATGAAGTCAATGATAAAGGATATAAATTTAAGCCATCAACATATAAAACTCAATATATTTACGGAGGTTAGATAATGATTAGTAATATTGGAATATATGAAGATAGCTATATTTATAAAGGTAATGAATATAATAGAAATAATTATAGTGAACTTCTAGATAATATATCAAGAAAAAGGAGAATTATATTTTTATCACAAATACTTTTAATTAAGAAATATGGGTTTAATTCTAGTAATACAGGAATAGGTGATTTTATTAAAAAAAAGATAAATGAAGATTTTTCTGATAAAGATAACTTTTTATTTAGTTATGAATACAATAAGAAGGAGAATATTGCCTACCTATATTCAATTAGAAATAATAATTTGATTTCATTAACTAATGACGCTTCAGAGCTAACTGTAGAACCTATACAGTTTTATATAAAGAACAAAGTAATAAAAGAGATTAAGAATTCAAAGGATTCTAATGTGCTATTTAAAATAAACAATATATTCCACATTTTATCTTTAGAAAAGGGATATGTAATTAACTCCGTTATTGTGAATAGTGAAGATGAAGTTTTTAAAACTATTAGTTTAATAGAAGATAACAAATTATTAGTTATAGATAAAAGTGTAAATACAGAATCTCTAATAGATCAAGTAAGAGGATTCAAGATAAAAAATATTGATTTAGTTGAGGGTATATATGAAAAGATATATAGAAAATAAAAACTTTATTCCAAGAGAATATGTTACTCAAAAGAAAAGTAAAGAAAGGAAAGATAGTAAGATCTTAATTTTATTATTACTGATACTTAATTTTTTACTATTACCAAAATCAATTAATAAAATTAAAAATTATCTTAGTAAGAATGATTCAGTAGAAGTTATCAGTTATGATGTTGAGATGAAAAATAGTAAGCAAGAGGAAATTAGTAATGTTTTAGATTATATAAATGAAGATATTAATACTTTTAATTATAGCAATAATTCTGGAACTATAGAAACTGAAGATAAAAACACTATTTTTTATATAGAAGAGGAAACGGATTTTAAAATTAACACTATAAGGAAAGTTAATGATAAGACTTATTTAGTTGAGGTTGTTTATGAATAAAAAAATAATTATATATCTAATAATAGTATTGCTTACTGGAGTACAATGTATTTTTATGTTAGTTAATAATAATTTAGATGAAATACATAAAAATGACACTTTAGAAACTAGTATAACAGAAGAGAAAAATGCAAAATATATAAAGGAAATAGAAAATGATTTTAGAAGCATAAAAAATCTAGAGGTAATTAGTTATAATAATTCAAATAATGAATGGAGAATTAAAGCTGAAATCAAAGGGAGTAAAGAAGAAGTTCAAAATGCATTAAAGCAATTATATGTGTATGATATTGAAAATTATAGCTTGAAATATATTGATAATAATATTTCTCTAGAATTAGATTTAGTAAGCAATTAAATATAATTAATATAAATTAGGATAAGTTTATATAAAGAATTGCATTTATTAGTGAATTTTGATAAAATATTTTTGTTATGTCGTAAACAAAGTTATTGTTATGAATATTTAGGTTGATAAGAAATAACTAAATATGGAATAAAGTTTTTGGAGGGATATTTAATGATATCAGCAGGAGATTTAAGAAAAGGTACTACATTCGAGTATGAAGGACAAGTTTTTACAGTAATAGACTTCTTACATGTTAAGCCAGGTAAAGGTGCAGCATTCGTAAGAACTAAATTAAGAAACGTAATTTCTGGTGGTGTTACAGATACAACTTTTAACCCAACTACAAAATTACAAGAAGCTGTAATTGAAAGAAAAGAAATGCAATACCTTTATTCAGATGGGGAATTATACTACTTCATGGATCAAGAAACTTTTGAACAAATTCCACTTAACTATGAGAAAGTTGAAGATGCAATTAAGTTTATTAAGGAAAATATGTTTGCTGTAATTAAATTCTACAAAGGTGATGCTTTCTCAGTTGAAGCTCCGAACTTCGTTGAATTATTAATTACTCAAGCTGATCCAGGAATAAAAGGAAATACAGCTACAAATGCTATGAAACCTGCTACATTAGAAACAGGAGCAGTTGTTAATGTTCCTATGTTCGTTAATGAAGGAGATGTAATAAGAGTAGATACTAGAACTGGAGAGTACATGGAAAGAGTTTAATCTTACATAATAAGATAAATTCTTAATATTTAAAGGGTGGAAGTAGAATACTTCCACCTATTTTATATTAAAAACATAGTTTTAACATAGATGGTGCTGTCACACAATGAAAAAATTAAGAATGAACAATGAAAAGTTAATGAAAAAACTCTGGAAAGAGTATTGAAAAGAAATTAATTTTATTAATTCTGTAAAAATTACATCAATAATTCTTCATTTTTAATCTTAATTTTTATTTTGGGCTGTTTGTTAGACAGCCCTTTAGGTTATAATTAGATAGAATAGTTCTATTTTAAGGATGTGAAAAAATGAATGATTTAAAAAGTAAAATTGAATTATTAAAAAAGGAAGTATCTAGTATTGAATATGACAAGAACAAAGAGGTTTTCGATGGTATCCTATCTTTAATAGACATATTATCAGAAGAAGTAAGAGCTTTATCTGATAGACAAGAATCACTAGAAGAAAATTTAGAATACATTGATGAAGATATTATAGGATTACAAGATGAGCTTTTTGAAGAGGTATCCATTGAAGATTTAATGGAAATGGAAGAAGAGTATGTAGAAATAAAATGTAATAACTGTCAAAAACCTTTATTTATAGAAGGGGATACTATTAATAATAGTAGTATTATACCTTGTCCTTTCTGTAATAAAAATGCCATAGAAAAATAACAATTAATAATTAACAATTTAGAGAGTAATTTGTTATAAGTTACTAAAATACTTTTAGAGCTGTCACTTTTAAGAAGATTTTGTAAGTGATGGCCCTTTTTTATTTTATAAATATTGATAGTAAGCTATTGCTTTAATCTTAATGATTTTTAGCGATAGCTTTTTTATTTAAATTAAAATCAAATATTTTACATATTTAAATAAATGTATGAATATTATTTGATAGAAAGAAATAATCTTAAATATAACTATGGAATAGGAAGTGATAAAATTTGAAAAGCCAAGAGGAGGTATTAAAGTTACTACCTTTAAATTTAGCAGAAGAACTAAGGGAAATATTTATAAATAACTTAGCAGTTCAAGAAATAAGGATTAAAGCCAATAAACCAGTTATAGTAAATTTATCTTATAAAGAGATAATACTAGGATTTGTACCTAGCATTGATGATTTAAAACAAATATTAGTAAGAATATCTAATTATTCACTATATGCTTATGAAGAAGAAATAAGACAGGGATATATAACTATAAAAGGTGGACATAGGATAGGTATTGCTGGTGAATGTGTTTTAAATAAAGGGGAAATAAAGACTATTAGAAATATATCTTCATTAAATATAAGAATATGTCATGAAGTTAAGGGATGCTCAAATGAAGTTATGAAGTATATTAATAAAAATGATAGTATTCTTAATACTTTAATAGTTTCACCTCCTAAGTGTGGGAAAACCACAATATTAAGAGATATGGCTAGGAATATTTCAAATGGAATGCCTTTATATAACTTAAAAGGTAAGAAGGTTTCTGTTATAGATGAAAGGAGCGAAATTGCTTCGTGTTTTAATGGAATACCTCAACTTGATATAGGAATAAGAACAGATATATTAGATAATTGCTTCAAAAAAGATGGAATGATAATGGCTATAAGAAGTTTATCACCTGAAATAATAATATGTGATGAAATCGGAACATATGGTGAAATAGAAGCATTAAATATGGCTTTTAATTCTGGAGTAAATATTATAGTTACAATTCACGGATATAGTATTGATGATGTTTATAAAAGAACTGTATTTAAGGAGCTACTGGAAAATTCTATTTTAGATAGAATAATAGTCTTAAGTAGTAGAAAAGGGCCTGGTACTATTGAGAATATTTATTCAATAGAAGAAAGTGGTGATGTTAAATGCTTAAAATAATAGCTGTTTTAATTATTTTTTTATCTAGTAGTTTTATTGGTTACTACTATGGTGAAACATTTAATAAGAGAAGTAAACAGCTTAAGGAAATTTTAAAAGCAATTTTATTTTTAAATAATGAGGTTATATATGCCAATACTCCATTACCTGAAGCTTTAAATTATATTTCTCATAAAGTGGAAGATCCAATAAAGTCATCATTAAGTGGTGTTTCATCTAGACTTAGTAATAATGAAGTAGAAAGCGTATATTCAGCATTTAAAAAGGAATATAAAAATAGTAGTCAGGATTACTTTTTAAAAAGTGAAGATGAGGTCATAATAAAGGACTTCTTTAAGGGACTTGGAGAAACAGGAGTATATGGACAAGATAAAATTTTTAATTTAACTATAGAAAATTTAAAGATAAATTGTAGTACTGCAGAAGAGCTAGCAAAAAAGAATTCAAAAATGTACAGGATTTTAGGGATGTGTTTAGGAGCAATGATATCAATTTTTTTCATTTAATTAGGAGGGGAAGAAATGCTAGACATAAGTATATTATTTAAGATTGGGGCTATGGGAGTTCTACTTATTGTAATTGACAAGGTATTAAAGGCAAGTGGTAAAGATGATGTAGCAGTAATAACTAATATAGCAGGGATTGTAATTATACTAATTACAGTAATTGGACTAATAACTGATTTATTTAATTCTGTAAGAACTATGTTTATGTTTTAGGGTGAAGGTATGGAGATAGTTAAAATTGTAGCTTTTGCCTTAGTTGCATTATTTATATTTCTTATGCTAAAGGATAAAAAAAGTGATGTAGCAATTCTTGTTTCCTTAGTAGCTGGTATTCTTTTATTTTTATTTATTATTTCAAGTATTAATGATGTTTTAAACTTTATAAAAGATATATCAAATAAAGCTAAGGTAGATGTAGTTTATATAGGATTAGTACTAAAAATACTTGCAATATCATATTTAGCTACTTTTTGTAGTGAAATATGCAAGGATGCTGGAGCTTCTAGTATAGCAAGTAAAGTTGAATTTTCAGCTAAAATATTGATATTAACCTTAGCAATACCTATCTTAATAGCAGTTCTTGAATCTATATTACAAATATTATAGGAGGACATATGTTAAAGAGGGGGAAAGGTATTAAGTTAATCTGTAGCTTCATTTTTTGCTGTATTATTTTCATTAATATAGGATTTAAAGATGTTTTAGCTGTTGATAATGAAAACAATAGTTTTAATACTACAAGTATAAATGAAGAAAATATGATTCAAGATGAAGAAACAAATAATAAGTTAAATAATTTATATAATTATATAAATAATATTAAATCAGATGTAGAAATAATGAATGATTTAGATCCAGTTCAATATATAAAGGAATATATAAAAAATGGTGAAAGTAGTTTATCTATAAAAGAAGTAAGTAATGCATTACTAAGTTTTGCATTTAAAGAAGTTAAAACAGTAATTTCATTATCTATAAGCATAATAGTACTTGCACTTATATGTTCACTTTTGAAGAATTTACAATCAGCATTTTCAAATGAGAGTATATCTAATGTTGCATTTTTTGCATGCTACTCAATACTTATAATAATTTTGTCAAGAAGCTTTATTTTGTCTATTACTATTGCAGTGGATATAATAAAGAGTTTATCAGACTTTATGGGAGCTGTAATGCCAGTGTTAGTTATGATGCTAGGCACTATAGGAGGTTTTAGTCAAGCAGCAACAATGGATCCTATAATTATGGCTGCAACGATATTTGTACCTAGAATTTATACTAGTGTGATTATTCCATTGATATTAATTACTTTTGTATTAGAATTTACAAATAATATTTCAACGGAATATAAAATTAGTAACTTATGCAAATTAACTAAACAAATCACAGTTTGGATGCAAGGAATTATATTAACCTTATTTATTGGATTACTTACTGTTAGAGGGATTACTGCATCTACAATTGACGCGGTAACTTTAAAGACAGCTAAGTTTGCTATAGATAACTTTATTCCTATTGTAGGAAAGGCATTTTCAGATGCAATTGCTTCTGTAGCAGGGTATTCCTTAATTATAAAAAATGCAGTTAGCACAATTGGACTAGTAGTAATTGTATTAATGATGTTATATCCAGTTATAAAGCTTTTGTTAATATCTTTTGTATATAAGTTAACAGCAGCTCTTATTGAGCCAATAAGTGATAAAAGAATAACTAGTTCCATAGCATCAGCAGGAGATTCATTGATACTTATTATGTCATGTGTACTTTCTGTAAGTTTAATGTTTTTTGTATTACTTGCTATTATGGCATCAGCAGGAAAGTTTGTAATAGGGGGGTGATTACTAGGAGTGGAAGAAATAAAGGGATTTGTTATAACTCTAGTTACTATGCTTATATTAATTTCTGCAATTGAATTAATATCTCCTGAAAATAGTATGAAAAAATATATTAGATTTGTATTAGGCTGTATTTTAATTGCTGTAATGATATCTCCTCTTATTAATTTTTTAGGTGATGGAGAAGAACTATTAGTAAGTAAAATTGATAGCTTTTTATCTATGCCAAAAGAAGAAACAGAGGTATCAAGTTCTTTTGAAGAAAGTAAGGATACTAGGAGTGAAGTTGTACTTAATAATATAGAATATAATTTAAATAGGCTTTTAAAGGAACAGTATAGTGACTCTGATTTTAAGGTGAAGATCCAAGGGGATATAGATATGGATAATATAGAGTATTCAATTAAAAAAATAGAAGTTGGTGTAAAAGATAAGGGGATTTTAAATATCGAAAAAATTGTAATTAATGAAGAAGAAAGCACAGAAGTATCTACAAATAGTGAAAATGTAAAAAACAAGCATGAAATAATTGGATTTTTAAAAGATACTCTTAAAATTTCTGAAGATAAAATATCAGTATATAGATTAAATTAATGGGAGTTGAGAAAATGGGTAAGGGTGATATAAAAAAAGATATAGCTAAAATAGTAAATGATAAAAAATTTTTAAATGTAGTAGTTGTTGTATTAATTTTGGCATTTGTATTACTAGCTATTAGCTTTATAACTAATAGTAGGAAGAAAGAGTCAGCAGAAGACAAAAGTACAAAGGTTAGCAGTAATGCTAGTAGTGAACTAGAAAAAAATGCAGAGACAACAATTAATAACTATGAAGAAAACGAAAAAGCTCAACTTAAGAAACTCCTTTCTAGCATAGATAATGTTGGTGAAGTAGATGTAATGATTTATTTCAAAAGTGGAGAAGTAAAAGTACCTGCTACAGAAGAAACTACACAAGAAACTGTTACAGAAGAAACAGATAGTCAAGGAGGAAAAAGGACTAATGAAACACAAAATGGAGGAAGCAAAGTAGTAATGGCAGGAGATGGTTCTAAAAATGAACCATATATTCTTCAAGTTAATAAACCTGAAATTACTGGAGTGTTAATAGTTGCAGATGGCGCTAGTAGTGCAAAGGTTAAATATGATATACAAGTTGCTGTATCGAGCCTTTATGGAATATCTATAGACAAAGTCAATGTATATCCTATGAAAAGCTAGCATATAATAAAATGTAAAATAGATGGAGGGAAGATTTATGACAAAAAAACAATTTGGAATTATTTTTACACTTATGGCTCTTATAGTATGTGTAGGAGTTATAGCAGCAAAAATAAACAAGACTGGTTTAAATGATCCAACAGATTTCAGTCAAGTAATTGCAGGACAAGATACAGAAGAGGATAAAGATAAGGACAAAGATAAAGAAACCTTAGGTAGCCAAGATTACTTCTTTACTTTAAGAAGTGAAAAAGAAAAAGAAGATGCAATAACTCTGCAAAACTTAGATGCTTTAATTGCAGATGCAAATACTTCACAAGAGGCTAAGGATCTTGCAACTAACAACAGATTAGAAAAAACAATGTTAATGGATAAAGAGTCAAGAATAGAAGTAGGTATAAAAAATAAGGGATTTGAAGATGTGTTATGTTCTATAGACGGTGGCAATAAAGTAAGAATACTAGTTAGCTCTGATGAACTAACAGATGTAGAAACAGCTTCAATACAAGAAATAGCGGAAAATATATCAGGAATTAGTGATGTTATAATAGAACCTAAAAAATAAATACATTGTAATATAAACTATGCTTTGTTATAATTAACATATGAAAGAGTTTTGTTTTCGAAACACTTAGGAGGTATTAGTATGAGTAATATGAACCAAGAAGAAAACTTAGGAATTGTTAAAATTTCTGATGAGGTTGTTAGTGTTATAGCTGGAATTGCGGCAGAAGAAATAAATGGTGTAGAAGATTTACAACACCTAGTTGGTAGCAACATATCACAATTGTTAAAAGGTAAGAAAAACCTTGGAAAAAATGTAAGAGTAACATTAAATGAAGACTATGCTATAATTGATTTAAACTTATCAGTTGAATATGGTGTTAAGATACCTGAAGTTGTTGGTGCAGTTCAAGAAAATGTTAAGAGGACGGTTGAAACTATGACAGGATTAAAAGTTTCCTCAGTTAATATAAATGTTCAAAGCATTTTCGTACCAAAAACTGAGAAAGAAGACAGAAAAGAAAATTAATTTAACCCTCTGATTTTTCAGAGGGTATTTTCTTGTGCTTTAAATAAATTTGTTGTAGTATATTTATGATTAGAAAGTTTGAAACGGTTAATAATTAATAATACTATTATTAACAACACTTAGGAGGATATAATGAATAGAAAAAAATCGAGAGAAATAGCAATGGAATTATTATTTGGGATGACATTAAGTAAAAACAGCTTAGAAGAAACTATTTCTACATTTAAAGAAGACTTTGAAATGAAGCTAAGTACTATAGATTTAGAATACATAGAGAAAATATTATCTAAGGTAGAAGAAAATAAAGAAGCAATAGACAAAAAGATTGAAGGAGCACTAACTAATTGGAAGTTTGAAAGAATATCAAAGGTTAATCTTTCAATTTTAAGACTTGCAATAGCAGAAATATTATATCAAGATGATGTACCAGGAAGCGTTGCAATTAATGAAGCAGTTGAGATTACAAAAAAATATTCAGATGAAAAGAGTGTTTCATTTATTAATGCAGTATTAGATAAGGCGTTAAAGAGCTTATAAGAAAGGTAATGGGGGCGATTTTATGGGAATTATTATAGATGGAAGAAAAGTATCCTTAGAGGTAAAAGAAGAAATAAGAAGTTTTGTAAATAATAGAAAAGAAAAAGGACTAAAGGTTCCAAAAGTAGTTTCAATTTTAGTAGGTAATGATGGTGGGTCAGTATTTTACATTAATAATCAGGAAAAGGTAGCTACTTCACTTGGAGTAGACTTTGAAAAGCTATTATTAGATGAAACTATTTCAGAAGAACATTTAATTGATGAAATAGAAAAATTAAATAATGATAATAATGTACATGGGATAATACTTCAATTACCTCTACCAAAGGGAATAAATGAAAAGAAAGTCATTAATGCCATATCATCAGATAAAGACATTGATTGTTTAACATATGAAAACCAAGGTAAGCTATATTGTGGTGAAAAGGTATTTTTACCATGTACTCCAAATTCAGTTATAACTTTATTAGAAAAGTATGAAATTGAATTAGAAGGAAAGAATGTAGTTGTAATTGGAAGAAGTAACATAGTAGGTAAGCCAGTGGCACAATTATTATTAAATAAAAATGCTACAGTAACTATATGTCATTCTAGGACTAAGAACTTACAAGATATATGTAGGAATGCAGATATAATAGTTGTAGCTATTGGAAGACCTAAGTATCTAAATGAAGATTTTGTTAATGAAAAGTCTATAGTAATTGATGTAGGAACTTCATCTTTAGATGGAAAAATAACTGGAGATGTAGATTTTGAAAGAGTTTGTAATAAGGTTGATATGATAACACCAGTACCAGGTGGAGTAGGAGCATTAACTACTACATTACTTATTAAGAATGCTTGTGAGGCGTTAGAAAACAATGAAAATTAAAGCTTTAACTGTTAGTGAAGTTAATAATTATATAAAAAAGATATTGGATAATGACTTCATTTTAAGTAACCTTGTTATAAAGGGTGAAATATCTAATTTAAAATATCATAGCAGTGGACATATTTATTTTTCCCTAAAGGACTCAGTAAGTAAAATTAACTGTGTAATGTTTAAAGGAAATGCCTACTCTTTAGATTTTAAATTAGAAGATGGCATGCAGATTGTTGCAAAGGCAAGATGCTCAATTTATCAAGGGACTGGATCTCTTCAATTATATATAGATAGTATGCAAAAAGAAGGTTTAGGTGAGCTTCATATTAAATTTGAAGCACTTAAAAAGAAACTTGAAAATGAAGGATACTTTGATTCTTTAAATAAAAAACCTATACCTAGATTTCCAAATAGGATAGGGGTAGTAACATCAGAAAATGGTGCTGTTATTAGAGATATAATTAATGTAACACAAAGAAGGAATTCATTAGTAGATATAGTTTTATATCCGGCAGTAGTTCAAGGCGAAGGAGCTTATAAAACTATAATAGAAGGCATAAAGTATTTTAATAAGGAAAAGAATGTTGATACAATAATTATAGGTAGAGGAGGAGGTTCTTTAGAGGAGCTTTGGAACTTCAATGAAGAATTATTAGCAAAAGAAATATTTAAATCAAAACTACCTATAATTTCAGCAGTTGGTCATGAAGTAGATTATACTATTTCTGACTTTGTAAGTGATTTTAGAGCAGCTACACCTTCTCAAGCAGCAGAAGTGGCTGTACCACTTGAAAGTGATATTAGAAATTTTATTGAAGATAGTCTTGATAAGATTAATAATATAACTCTTAGTGAAATAGGGTATCAAAAGGAAAAACTATCAAATATTAAAAGAATTTTAAATTTAAATAGTCCTGAAGTGTTAATATCTAATTCTTTTTTAGAAATTGATAGAACGCATGAGAAAATGAAAGAAATAATTAGTAATAGAATAGATAGAGAAAAACTTAGAATAAAATCATTAAATGATTTATTAGAAGCTCATAATCCTTTAAATGTTCTTAAAAAAGGATATACAATTGTGGAGGATAATGAAGGAAAGGTTATTTCATCAAAAGAAGATATAAAAGAAAATGATGAAATTCAAATAATGTTTAAAGATGGCAAAGTAAAGGCTAAAATTACTAATAATATGTAAATGTAAAAGGGAGTAGATTATTTATGGCTAAAAAAGAAAGTTATGAAGATATGCTAGTTAATCTTCAGGGGATTTTAGATAAAATGGAAAAAAACGAATTACCTCTTGAAGAGTTAATGAAGGAATATGAAGGCGGAATAAAATTAATTAATAAATTATATAAAACCCTTAATGCTTTAGAAGGCAAGATAACTGTAATAAAAGAAAATATGGAAATGGAGCTTAAAAATGAGTAGTAAGGTTAATTTATATAGAGATTATATTAATGAATATTTAAATTTGTATTTTAAGGATAAAGGAAGTTATAATAAGATTATATATGATTCTGCTAGTTATAGTTTGTTAATTGGTGGAAAGAGAGTTAGACCTCTACTTTTTTTATTAACTTCAGAGTTATATAATAAGAATTATAAAGATGTAATAGAAATGGCAGCAGCAATTGAAATGATTCACACTTATTCTCTTATTCATGATGATTTACCATGTATGGATGATGATGATTTAAGAAGAGGTATGCCAACTAATCATAAAAAGTTTGGAGAAAATATAGCTGTTTTATCTGGAGATACATTACTAAATGAGGCTATGAGTTTACTTATGAAATTTTCTTTAGATAATGGAGGAAATGCTTTGCTTGCTTCAAGGGAAATTGCAGAAGCAGCAGGACCAGAAGGTATGATTGGTGGCCAAATTGTTGATATATTAAATGAAGATAAAGCAATTTCTAAAGAAGAGCTATTATATATGCATAATAAGAAAACAGGAGAATTAATTAGGGTTTCAGTAGTAGCAGCAGCTATATTTGCTAACGCTTCAAAAGAAGATATTGAAATTTTAAATAATTTTGGCTTAAAGCTTGGATTAGCTTTTCAAATAAAAGATGATATTTTAGATATTGTTGGTGATGTAGAAAAATTAGGTAAAAATATAAATTGTGATGAGAATAAGAATAAGTCAAATTTTATAACTCTATTTGGGTTAGAGTACTGTGAAAGGGAATGTATCAATTTGACTAATGAATGTATAAAATTGTTAGATAGCCTTTCTGTTGAAGCTTCAGAATTAAAAGAATTAACTATAGATTTATTAAATAGGGAATTTTAACAGAAAGAAAGGTTTAAGTATGGGTAGAATATTAGATAATATTACCTCTCCTTCAGGAGTAAAAGATTTATCAAATGCAGAATTAGAAGTATTGGCATCAGAAGTTAGGGACTTTTTAATAGAGAGTGTATCCAAAACTGGTGGTCATTTAGCTTCTAATTTAGGTGTTGTAGAGCTTACTATAAGCTTATTTAAAAGTTTTGATTTAGAAAAAGACAAAATAGTATGGGACGTTGGACATCAATGTTATATTCATAAGATTTTAACTGGAAGAAAAGATAGATTTGTAGACTTAAGAAAATATAATGGGTTAAGTGGATTCCCAAAAAGGTGTGAAAGTAAATATGATACTTTCGATACTGGTCATAGTAGTACTTCTATATCAGCAGCTTTAGGTATGGCTAGAGCTAGAGATATTAAAAAAGAAAAAAATGAAGTAATTGCTGTAATTGGAGATGGAGCTTTAACTGGTGGTATGGCTTTAGAAGCATTAAATGATGCAGGATTCAATAAGACAAAAGTAATAGTTATTTTAAATGATAATCAAATGTCCATAGCTGATAATGTTGGTGGATTATCAACACATTTAAATAAATTAAGAATGGAACCTAAATATAATAGGTTAAAATCTAATATAAATGAAACTTTAAAGACTTCAAAGGCAGGAGTGAAGCTTGCTAAGGTTATTTCAAGATTTAAAGATAGTGTAAAACAATTTGTAGTGCCTTCAATGTTATTTGAAGATATGGGATTGAAATATATAGGTCCTATTGATGGACATGATATAGAAACTATGAATGAAGTATTAGAAATGGCAAAAGAAATAGAAGAACCTGTTATAATACACGTAGTTACAAGCAAAGGAAAAGGATATGAACTTGCGGAAAAGAATCCTAATAAATACCATGGAGTAAGCCCTTTTGACTTAGAAAGTGGAGAATCTAATACATCAAGCAAGATGAACTATTCAAAAGCTTTTGGAAATGCAATGATAGAAATTGCAAAAGAGGATGAAAGAGTTGTAGCAATAACAGCTGCAATGCCAGATGGAACAGGACTTAAAGAGTTTTCAAATATTTATAAGGATAGATTCTTTGATGTTGGAATAGCTGAGCAACATGCAACTACATTTGCAGCAGGACTTGCAGCTTCCAATATGAAGCCTGTATTTGCTGTGTATTCAACATTTTTACAAAGGGCCTTTGACCAAGTTATACATGATGTTTGTATTCAAAATATGCCAGTTGTATTTGCTATAGATAGGGCTGGATTAGTAGGAGAAGATGGTGAAACACATCAAGGAATATTTGATATTTCTTACCTATCACAAATTCCAAATATGACTATACTGGCACCAAAACATACAGATGAAGTAAAACCTATGTTAGAGTTTGCATTAAAACAAAATGGACCAGTTGCTATTAGGTATCCTAGAGGTGGAGATAGCAATATTGATATTACATCTATAAAGGAAATAAATTATGGCAAATGGGAAAAGATAAATTCAGGTGAAAAGATTACTATAATCACTTCTGGTAAGATGTTACAACATACTTTATTAGCGAAAGAACTTCTTCTAAAAGAAGGAATAAATCCAACTATTATAAATGCTACATTTATAAAACCATTAGATGTTGAAATGCTAAAAGAAGTTGCAGCTAGTGATAATACTGTAATTACCATAGAAGATAACGTTACAAGTGGGGGCTTTGGAAGCTATGTTCTTATGAAGCTTTATGAAAATGGATTTAAGAATAAATTTAAAGCTATGGGATATGAGAACAAGTTTGTTCATCAAGGTGATGTTAACTTATTATATAAAGAAAATAATTTAGATCCAGAAGGAATAGCAAAAGCTGTTATAGAACTGAGTAAATAAAGGAGATAAAGATGTCTGGAAAAAAAGAAAGACTTGATATACTGTTAGTTGAAAAAGGAATATTTACATCAAGAGAAAGAGCTAAGACAAGTATAATGGCAGGAAAGATATTTGTTGATGGGCAAAGAGTTGATAAGGCAGGAGAAAAAGTTTCTGTAGATGCAGATATAGTTTTCAAGGGACAAGAAATTCCTTATGTAAGTAGAGGTGGATTAAAACTTGAAAAGGCAATAAAGGAATTTGGATTAGTATTAGATAATAAGGTATGTATGGATATAGGAGCATCTACAGGAGGCTTTACAGATTGTATGCTGCAAAATGGTGCAAGTAAGGTATTCTCAATAGATGTAGGATATGGACAATTTGCTTGGAAACTAAGAACTGATGAGAGAGTAGTATGTATGGAAAGAACGAATATAAGATATGTTACTACTGAAGACATTGGAGAAAAAGTTGACTTTGCATCTATTGATGTATCTTTTATCTCTTTAAAGAAGATAATGCCGGCAACATTAAATCTTTTAAAGGATGACGGAGAAGTAGTTGCTTTAATTAAACCTCAGTTTGAAGCAGGAAGAGAAAAAGTAGGCAAAAAAGGGGTAGTAAGAGATATTGCTGTTCATAAAGAAGTAGTAATGGATATAGTAAATGCTCTTCAAAAAGAAGATTTAAATATACTTTCCGTAAGCTACTCACCAATTAAGGGACCAGAAGGAAATATCGAATACTTAGTTTACTTTAGTAAGGATAAAAATAAAGAATCAAATTTTGATATTAGTAATGTAGATACAATAGTAGAACAGTCTCATAACTTATTATAGAGAAGATTATAAATGAACTATGATAAATTGTACCTATAATTGTTAAACATTTAGTGTAAAATGAAAATAATTTTTTGATTAATTTGGATAAAATTATATCTATAATCGTCCAGTGTTAATTATTAATTGTTAACTGAAAATACAGGGGGCATGATTATGAGAAGAGTTGCCATTGCAATTAACTTAGATAAGGATAAAAGTAATGAAAGCGCTATAAAAGTAAAAGAAAAACTTATAGAGTATTTCGGAAATATAGAAATAGTAATGGTAGATAGTTATAATATCATTAATTATGAGTTTCAGGACTCATTAGATCTTATTATAGTTCTAGGTGGGGACGGAACTATATTAAGTGTAGCTAGAGGAATTAATGGAAAGATAGATGTTCCTATCCTAGGCATTAATATAGGAAATCTAGGCTTTTTATCTAGTGTAGAAATATCAGATATTGATTTAGCTTTTAAAAAATTAAGAGATTTAGAATATAGAGTTGAAGAGAGAATACTTTTAAAATCTAATATTCCAGAAGACATTAATAAAGGGCAATCTTTAGCACTAAATGATATTGTAATATCCAGAGGAAGCTTATCAAGGATGATAAGATTTCAAATTTTCATTGATGGTAAGAGATACTATACTTTTAAGGGTGATGGCTTAATAGTAGCTACACCTACAGGATCAACTGCATATTCTTTTTCAGCTGGAGGTCCTTTTGTTTATCCTACTGTAGACGCAATAACCTTAACACCTATATGTGCTCATACTACTGGGGTACAACCAATAGTATTAAATAGTAACTCAAATATAGAAGTTAAAATAGAGAACAATAATGAAGAATTTAATATAATTTTTGATGGCCAGAAAGCAATAAGATATATAGATGAAGCAACAATATGTATAAGAAAATCAAAAGAGCATGCAAGTATTATTTTATTTGATGACTATGATTATTTTAAGGTTTTGAGGGCAAAAATTATAAATAATTGGAAAGATTGTGAAGGTGATTAATTTGAAATCAAAAAGACATACAAAAATACTAGAAATTATAAGCGAAAAAGATATAGAAACTCAAGAAGAGTTAGCTGATGAGTTAAAAAGAGCTGGTTTTGATGTAACCCAAGCAACTGTTTCTAGAGATATAAAAATTTTAAAATTAATTAAGATGCAAGGGGCATCAGGTAACTATAAATATGTTGCTTCATCTAAGGAATCTAAGGATATAAATGATAAATTATCTAGTATATTAGCTAATGCTGCTGTATCTGTTGAAAATGTAGATAACTTCGTAGTAGTAAAAACTTTAACAGGTTCTGCATCTGCAGCTGCGGAAGCAATTGATACTTTGTTTGATACTGAAGTTGCTGGTACTATAGCTGGTGACAATACAATATTCATTTTAGCTAGAAGCTTAGATAGGGCTGAGGAGCTTGTTGATAAAGTAAGAAAAATGATTTTATAAATAAGGTGAGATTTTATGTTATTACAATTAAATATAAAGAATTTCGCATTAATAAGAGAATTATCCATTGATTTTAAAAAAGGGTTTAATATATTATCTGGTGAAACTGGTGCAGGTAAATCTATATTAATAGATACTATCGATTATGTTTTAGGAGGTAAGTTTTCTAAAGACTTAATAAGATATGGTGAAGATAAAACTTTTGTTGAAGCGGTTTTTTCTATTGAAAATGAAGATATTTATGAGGTTCTAAATGAACTTGATATAACTGATGAAATATTAATAATTTCTAGAGAAACAACTATTTCAGGTAAAAGCATAATTAAGATAAATGGTAAATCTATAGTACTTTCTTATTTAAAGAGAATAAGGGAAAAGTTATTAGATATACATGGGCAACATCAAAATCAAAATTTATTAAATAAAGCTTATCATATCTTATATTTAGATGATTTTATAGGTAATGAACTAACGGATAATTTAAAGACTTTTCAAGAGTATCAAAGTGAGTATAACTCAATAAATGAAAAGATAAAGGAGTTAAACGGTAACACTGATAGAGAAAAATTAATAGATTACGTTAAATTTCAAATAGATGATATTGAAAAGGCAAATTTAAGAATTGATGAAGAAGAAAATTTAAAGGAAGAGTTTAATTTACTCTCTAATGCAGAAAAAATATCTTTAGCCTTAAGTAAATCTTATGGGATATTAGAAAGCCCTATGGAAGGTATTTCTGTTGTTGAAGGTATATCTAAGGTGGTAAATGAGCTATCAAGAGTAGAAGCTCACTTAGATAAGATAAAGGAAAAAAGAGAAAAGGTAGAGGAATCATTATATAATTTAGAAGAAATATCTAGAGAACTTAGAGATATGTCTTCAGAAATTTATTATGATGAATTTGAATTAGAGAAAATAAATTCAAGAATATATGAAATTAGTTTATATAAGAAAAAATATGGTGAGTCTATTGAAGAAATACTTAACTATTTAGATAAGTTAAAGAAGCAATATGATGAACTTGTAAACTCTGAAGAAATAATTAATGAGTTAAACAATAAAAAGATTAAAATAGAAGAAAAAATGAAGAGCGTTTCTGAAGTAATGCATAATATTAGAGTTGAAAAAGCATCACTCTTAGAGGAAAAGATAAAATCAGAATTAAACTACGTTGGTATGGAAAAAGCTGAAATAAAAATTTTAATAGAAAAATCAAATTCCTTTAATCAAAGAGGTTTTGATGATGTAATATTTATGATTTCAACTAATCCAGGTGAACCATTAAAGGTATTAGAAAAAGTAGTTTCTGGTGGAGAACTTTCAAGAATTATGCTAGCAATTAAATGCGTTTTTGTGGACAAAGATAGGATACCAACATTAATATTTGATGAAATTGATACTGGTATAAGTGGAACTATAGCTAAACGTGTAGGCGAAAAAATGTATGAAGTTTCAGTTAATCATCAAGTGTTATGTATAACTCACTTACCACAAATTTCTGCTCTATCTGATTGTCATTATTTTGTATCAAAAGATGTAGAAAATGGAAAAACATATACTAAAATTAGAACGCTAAATAAGTATGAAAAAATAAAGGAAATTGCGAAGATGACTAGTGGAGATGATGTAAGTGATGTAACACTAGAAAATGCTTCTGAAATGGTAGCCTTTGCTGATTTAAAAAAAGAAGAAATTAAAAAAATGCTTATGATTAATACATAAGATAATAAGAATATGAACAGACTAAAATCATGGTTTATTACCATGATTTTAGTCTTTTATATTTTTAGAGTTATATATATTAAAAATTTAAAACTTTAACATTGTTATAACAGCATATAAGTTTTTTGATGTGGGAAAGTTAAATACAGAAGCAAAGGAGGAGAGACAAATGAAAAATAAAAAATCAATATTTATTGTGACTATATTAGCTCCAATGTTGATTCTGAGTTTAATAACCTATGTAAATATATTTAAGTTGCCAGAGAAAATTTACATAAATGAAGGTAATTATGACTCTACAATTAAAGTATCTAATAGCTTTTTTATAAAAGATAGCAGTTCTAATAAAGATGAGCTAGAATTAAAACTATTAGGGTTAATACCAATTAAATCTATTGCTGTGTCCAAAGTTAAGGATTTAGAAGTTTATCCAGGAGGTTTAAACATTGGTATAAAAATAAATACTAAAGGTGTTTTAGTAGTTGGACATTCAGATATAGAAAAGGATGATACAAGAGTAGAAAGTCCAGCTAAGACTTCTGGAATAGAGCTTGGCGATATATTAATAAAAATAAATGGTAAGGAGATAGAGAATTCTAAAGATTTATCAAGTAAGATCAAGAAAGTAGATAATGATAAAATAGAAGTAGAATATATAAGAAATGGTATAACACAAAGCAAAGATATTAATTTGTTAAAGGAAGATGATGAATATAAATTAGGACTTTGGGTAAGAGACTCCACTGCTGGAATTGGGACTTTAACTTTCTTTGATAAAAATACAAAGAGATTTGGAGCCTTAGGACATCCGATTACTGATGGAGATACAGATAAACCTTTTACTATTAGTGAAGGAAATCTTTTAAACTCATCAGTAATTAGTGTAAGAAAGGGTGAAAAAGGTTCTCCAGGAGAATTAAAGGGATTGTTTGTTAATGAGAAAGATAGCTTAGGTAAAATAGAAAAGAATACTGAGACTGGGATATTTGGTGAAGGAAATGATAAACTTATCAATACAATTTTCAACAAACCACTGAAGGTAGCTTTTAGAAATGAGATAAAAGAAGGGCCAGCTAAAATAATAACTACTATTGATGAAGATGGACCCAAACTTTATGATATAGAAATAATTAAGTTATTGCCTCAAGATAAACCAGGACCGAAGAGTATGGTAATAAAGGTTACTGATGAAGAATTATTGGAAAAGACTGGAGGTATAGTTCAAGGAATGAGTGGAAGTCCAATAATTCAGGATGATATGCTAATTGGTGCAGTAACACACGTTTTAATTAATAAGCCAGATGTAGGATATGGAATATATATAGAGTGGATGCTGAAAGATGCTGGTATAATTAATTAAAGGAAAATGAAAAAGTGGAAATATATAATAATAAAATTTTCAAAAAAATGTAAAAAAGCTATTTTCTTTCAAATAATTTGTGATATAATGATATTAAATTGATTATAAGGTCAAAGGTAATAAATGCAATGTCTATAAATAATATATATAGATGATTTGTAAGGATAAAATTTCAAGACACAAAATATTAAATGATGTATTATGGGAAGATGGGGGAGAAAAGTATGAATGATTCAAAAATTTCTGTTTTAATTGCTGATGATAATAAAGAGTTTTGCAGCATATTAAATGATTACTTATTAAATCAACGTGATATTATCGTCACTGCAGTGGCTAAGGATGGAAGGGAAGCTTTACAGTTAATAGAGGAAAAACAACCAGATTTAGTTGTTTTAGATATTATTATGCCACACTTAGATGGTTTAGGAGTTTTAGAAAAGTTAAATTCAATGGAAATAGAAAAAATGCCAAGAATAATAGTATTATCGGCTGTAGGTCAAGATAAAATTACACAAAGAGCTATTACATTAGGAGCTGATTACTATGTAGTTAAGCCATTTGATATGGATGTATTTACAAAAAGAATCAGAGAAATGTTTAATGGATCAACTTCAGAATCTATTAGAAAACAACCAACAGTATCAGCTGAAACAGAAGTTAAACATCAATCGAAAGGACCTATAGACTTAGAAACAGAAATAACTAATATAATACATGAAATAGGTGTTCCGGCGCATATTAAAGGCTATATGTATTTAAGGGAAGCAATAACTATGGTAGTTAAAGATATGGAATTACTATCAGCAGTTACAAAAGAATTATATCCATCAATTGCTAAAAAGTATAATACAACAGCTTCAAGAGTAGAAAGAGCAATAAGACATGCGATTGAAGTAGCTTGGGGTAGAGGACAAGTTGATGCAATAAATAGATTATTTGGATATACCATTCATAATGAAAAAGGTAAGCCTACAAATAGTGAATTTATAGCAATCATTGCAGATAAGCTAAGACTTAAGAATAAAGTAAGCTAATTAAAGTTAAAAATCGATAAAATGACTGTTAAGTAATTTGAAAAGTCAATTCAATGTTCTTTATTGCAACATAGTGTAATTGATACCAATAAATAAATATTAAGTTAAGTAAGTAGAACACTTTCTATCAGTTGGGTTATTCCAATTGTTTAGGAGGTGTTTTTTATTGCCTAAATTATTAAAAGAAAAATTATAAATAGTTAATAAAGTATATTTTTTTATAATAATACAACAATAAGAATGTAGACAGAAAGTACAGGAGATAGAAAGGAGAGATAAACATGGATAAATCATTAAATGAGAGTAACAATATTGGAAATTTTACTAAGTTAGCAGTTGAAAAGTTTGAAAGTAATATAGTAAATAAAACAAATTACTTAGAAAGTATAAAAGAAAATAGATTAAGTGATGAATATAACTTTAAGGGGGATAAAGATGAATAATTATTTTCCTAATAAGTTTCCACCTCAAAAGCAAAATGTACAACCTGGAATTGAAGAAGATATGAATCCTAAACCTATTTATAAAAATAATACTTCATTAAATCAAGGTAAACTTAAAGATAAGGTTGCTATAATTACTGGAGGAGATAGTGGTATAGGAAGGGCTGTTGCAATTGCCTATGCGAAAGAGGGGGCAAAAATAGCTGTTATTTATTTAAATGAACATAATGATGCTGAGATAACCAAAAAAGAAGTTGAATTTTTTGGATCAGAGTGTATTTTGATAAATGGAGATATTGGTGATGAACAATTTTGCATATCTGCAATTAATACTGTTAAGAGTAAATTTAATAAAATTAATATTATAGTTAACAATTCAGCAGAGCAACATGTATGTAATGATTTAATCGATATAACTACTGAACAATTTCAAAAAACTTTTAAAACTAATGTTTTTGGTGCTTTTTATATTACAAAGGAAGGACTTAAACATTTATCTTATGGAGATTGTATAATTAACACAACTTCTATAACAGCATATAAAGGAAATGAGAAACTGATAGATTATTCTATGACTAAAGGAGCACTAACATCCTTTACTCGTTCATTAGCATTGAACTTAATTAATAAAGGAATTAGAGTAAATGCAGTAGCACCAGGACCAGTTTGGACTCCGCTTATACCAGCATCTTTTGATGAATTTCAAGTTTCTATGTTTGGGCAAGATAATCCTATGAAAAGAGCAGCTCAACCAGTAGAAATAGCAGATGCTTATGTTTTTTTAGCTAGTGAAGGAGCTAGTTTTATTACTGGAGAAACCATTCATATTAATGGAGGAGAGCTAGTAAATTCATAGGTAATAGCCTATTACCCATAGTATTTTTAAAATACAAGTAGAACTAGAAATAGCATTTTAAATATAAATAATATACTCTTTGAAATCCTATGCGGTAAACATAATATAAAATGAATTATTTTAGTAGTTAGTTATGCCTTTTAATCCTTTATTACTCATATCAAATCACTAAATCATAATTTAAATTTATGTATAAAATAGTTATGAGTTTTTATGAAATGAATATAAATAATAAGATAATATGATGAGAAAAAATCCTATTTATTAGTTAGAAAATTAGTAAATAGGAGTTTTTTATATTGAAAATTTTATCTAAATATTGAACAATAAGAAATTATAATTTAAAATATTATGATGTATAGAATACTATTTAAATCAAAGTATATTTCTTTTAATATAAATATCCTTCAGAGGTGTAAAATGCAAAAAGTAAGTTTGAAAAAAATATTGATAGTAATACAGAGGACTTTAGATTCCATGGATGAGAGAATGGTAGGACATGGAGAAGAAGTAGCTTATATAATGTACAAATTATTGAAAGCTTCTAATGATTATAGTGAAAATGAAATATTAAGACTTATGGAACTTGCAATGTTTCATGATATAGGTGTATATAAGGTTGAAAAAAGAGATAAAATTTTAGATATTGATTCAGAGGAGCCAATTGAGCATTCTGTGTACGGATCATTATTTATTAAACATTTTTCACCATTAGCTGATTTATCTCAAGTTGTTTTAGGACATCATTTGTTTCCAAATGATTTAGATAATGAAAAGAAAAAAATTATTCCTAAAGAGGCCTTATTATTACATTTAGCTGATTATATTTCTATTCGAAAAATGAACGGTGATAAAATGGATAAAGATTCGATAATGAAGACATTTGGAGATAAGGTACTTCCGGAACATAAGAAACTTTTTGAAATAGCTTGTACTGAGTATAATTTATTAGAAAACATTTTAGATAAGAATTATTTAGAAGAACTATATGAAATCTTTGATAAGATCATTCTATCTAGAGAAGAAGTGATAAGTTATACAAGAATGTTAACTTATGCTATTGATTTTAGAAGTGAATCAACAGTTATACATTCAATAGCAGTAGAAGAAATAAGTGCACAAATAGCTAATATGCTTAATATAGATGAAAAGATGACAAGAAAAATTAAAATTGCTTCTATGTTACACGATATAGGTAAGATAGTGGTACCTATAGAGATATTAGAAAAGCCAGGTAAGCTAACTGAGGATGAGTATAAACAGATACAGAATCATGCTATTATAGGATATAAAATATTAAGTGGATTAGGAATAGATGATATAAGAGATATTGCCACGTTACATCATGAAAAATTAGATGGTACAGGATATCCTTTTGGATTAAAGGGAGATGAAATTTCTCTTGAAGTAAGAATAGTTGCAATAGCAGATGTAGTTAGTGCTCTTGTTAATATAAGAAGTTATAAGGGGGAATTCCCGAAAGAAAAAGTAATCTCAATTTTATCTAATATGGCATCTTCTAATAAAATTGATAATAGAATTTGTAATTTAGTTATAAATAATTATGATTATATAATTGATAAAGTAAGGGAAAATACAAAGAAAATGCTAAGTGTATATAATAATTTAATTGAAGAATATGAACTGCTTTTAAAGTACTTTAAGAGAGCGGCTTAATTATATATGGGTTTTAATAAAGATAAAAGTTGAATGTGGTTAATTGAAAAAATAAGATATGTAAATTAATTATTATAAGATGATCTCCTATTGTCAATATTTAGATAAATAGGAGACTTTTTCTATTAGGATAGAATATGAAAATAAAAAAGGAGCTATGCCAGTAGCTCCATTTGCAACAACTATTGCTTTTTAAGTATCAATCCCTCTTGGAGATATTTAACCCGTAAAAAGATAATATCAAAAAAATTAATGCTATTCAATATATAGAAGTGAATTACAATAAATTACTAGATTTATTGCTTTTAAATGGTAATTAAAATACATTTCCAATATACATATTTGTTTCATTAGGTATTGTTAAAATTCCATTAATAGAATAGTTCTTGAAAAGGTCTTTTAAAGCATTTATATATTCTAAATAGTTTACATCATCTGAAGTTAAAGAATAAGATGATGATAACATTCTTTTTATAAATTTATCTTCATCATATTTTAAGTTGTTTGCAAATTTTATAAAATCATATTTATTATTAAAGAATTTACTTATTGTATTAGAAGTAATATCTAATCCTCCACTAAATCCTTTAAAATTTTTGCAATATTTTTTGCATATTTCAGCATTTTTTATAACTATTTCTGATTCTGGAACTCGGTTGTTCCAAACTAATATTACTTTACCATTTTCTTTAAGTATTCTTTGGCATTCTTCTTTAAAAGCTACTGGATTAAACCAATGAAAAGCTTGAGCAACAGTTATATAGTCTATAGAGTTATCTTTAAGGGTAGTATTTGAATCAGTTCCATTTATTGATATAAAATTTAAGCTTAATGATAATAACTTTTCAGCTTCAGTTCTCATATCTTTATTAGGCTCTACTGCAAATACTTTAAAGCCAAAATTCAATAATGACTCTGAAAATTTCCCTGTACCAGAGCCTATATCTGCAATAAAACTATCCTTATTAATTTTTTCTATATTCACTAAATAATCAAAAAGAGCTTTTGGATAACTTGGTCGTGCTTCAGAGTAAACAGAAGCTTTACCTGTGAATTTCTCAGTATTGTCCATTTTATTACATCTCCATTTATACAAAATAATATATTATTAAGAAATATGAATTATGTAAAATCCATATAAGATAATTTTATCATATAGATTATAAAAGAGGAGATATAATATATTAACTTTGATTGTATATATAAGTTGAATAAAGTTTTACATCTATTAGTGTTTATTTAATATTTAAGTCTTTTTTGTTGAATAATGTTGATTATATAGTTAAACATATGAAAGTCTGATGAATTAAAGGCATAATAAAAAGAGCAGAAATCTACTCTTTTTATTTATATTTTTAATCATAACTTTACTGATAATCATAGTTTATAGTACATGTATAAGTACAGTATAGCAAACACCTATAATACCTAATCCACATAAAAATCCAGTAAATAATCTTCTATAATTGTTAGATTTCTTAATTTTTTTATATTGTAGAAACCAATCAATAAACATAATAAGTATAAATACTAAATTGGTTAATAAGTTAACTTGTTTTCCTGAAAAAGCCAATGATACTCCTAAAATATATCCTAACATTAACCCAGTGCACCTTGCGCAGATTGGAAACTGATATTTACTTATAAAGAAACTTCTTTCAGCCTTTTGATGACAAGTGTTTGCAAAGATATTCATGAAAAAAAGCCATATTTTATCTAGTCTTTTATCCATTGAATTTTGTCCCACATTCATTGCATATACAAGTGGTTTTTTTCTTTTCGCCGTCAGCACAGCATAACCCACATAACATTCCTATCTGACCAAGACAAATTGTACCTAATATTCCACTTGTAAGGTCATAGTTTTCATTCTCTTTTTCTATAATAATCTTTATATTGTGGCTATCACATGACGGACAACTAATATTTTCAGTTTCATTTAATTCACTCATATAATACCTCCCAGCAGTTTAACTACTTTTAATTATATCATAAAGCGCTATAATTTCCCATAAAATCCTTTAATTGGAGTAACATAATTATTATGTTAATTATTATGTTTTAAGTTGCTATATGGATGTTTAATTTATGTTAAAAGCCAATGGTTGTTAATACAAAATCATTGTTGTGGTATGTTACGTGAGACGTAAGAGCATGAACTAATAGGTTTCTAACATTAATAATATCTATATCTGATCTGAAGTATTATAACTAACGAAATCATGCCAAATAGTCAGATAAATATTTGGTCGCAACACCATTAAACCTAGTTATCCAATTCTTCAATCTGCTGTGGTTTTTATGTCGCCAATAAAAAGATATGCTAAAGAAATTCATATTTCTTTAGCACATCCTTGTAAAGTATAACCTGCAATTATGCACTTAGCATAGGTAATCCATTTATCAAGAGATTTTTTTCAAAATTTTAATATTGAAATAATATAAAATCTGAAAATGCAGATCATTTATAGAAACCTATACTATGCTATATTGTACTAGATTTTAATAAGTGATATATTTAACTTAAAATATATAAGAATTAGAAGGTGTAAGTATGAATTTAGAGGAAAAGATATTAGAAGAAAAATTAATTCATAAAGGTAATTTTTTAGAGTTTTTTAATGTTGATGTAGAACTTCCTAACAAAGAAAAAGCTAATAGAGATGTTGTAAAGCATCCAGGTGCAGCAGCTGTTTTAGCTTTTTTAGATGATGAAAATATTATATTAGTTGAGCAATATAGATTGCCCGTAAAACAAGTTATGATTGAAATACCAGCAGGTAAATTAGATAAAAATGAAGATCCTAAGATATGTGCAGTAAGAGAACTAGAAGAAGAAACAGGCTACAAAGCAGGGGATATAGAGTACCTAGGAAAGATTTCTACAGCACCAGGATTTTGTGATGAAATAATTTATATTTATAAGGCTAAGAATTTAACTTTAGGTGAGAAGCATGAAGACGAAGATGAGTTTACTAATGTTAAAATAGTGAATATAAATAAAGTGAAGGAAATGATAAAGAAGGGTGAAATTATAGATTGTAAAACTTTAAGTGCTTTTGCTTTCTTATAAATTAATTATTTATAAAGGTTAGTAACATTATTACTTAATATAGAAAATAAAATGAATATTTAAGAATACTATAAATTTAAGGAGCTTATCATTTAGATATAGCTTCTTTTATTTTTTAAGAAAAATAAAATTTACATATATTCAATTATGAATATTAAAGAGATTTTGAACATATTATGTTTTATAGCAAATGTATGGGGAGGAATATTATGAATTTAATGGAAAAGCTAAACTCAAATTTTAAGGAGAATAAATTATTCTATTTACTGGTATTAACATTTTTCTTTGTAGGTATACTACTGGGTGCATACACCATAAAATATATGGATGGAGTAGATGCGAAGGATTTATCAGATTATTTTACAGGATTCTTACAAACAATTAGTACAAAAGAAGTTGCAACTAAAGATTTACTGTTAAATGTGCTTACGAAGAATATATTTTTTATCTTATTAATTATTGCCTTAGGATTTACAACCTTTGGAGCACCAATAATTCTTTTAATAGATTTAATAAAAGGATTTACCTTAGGATATACCTTTAGCTTTCTATTAACTACATTTGAAGGAGAAGGAATATGGGTAGCTCTAGTAACTACAATTCCACAAAATCTATTATATATACCATTTTTTGTGGGTATAAGTATTATTTCATTAGATATGTCACTTTTGAAAATGAAGGAGAAGTTTTTTAATGGATCTAGGATGAATAAAGCAATGCTTAAAAGGAATATAGTTAAATTTGGAATTTTTTTAATTATTTTTGTAATCGGAGTAATTATTGAATCTTATGTAAGTCCAGGATTAATTAGGTTAGTAGTAACAAAAGCTTATAAATTAACCTAATCCAATGAAAAGAAAGAAGGAATAATAAGTTATTTGTCGAATAAATATTATATTAGGATAGGGGAGAAATATGAAAGAAATTGTTAATAATTATAAGGAAGCTTTACTAGAAAGCCATAAAAGTGAAAATACTGTTTATGCTTATGTAACTGACGTAAACCTTTATGTTAAGTATTTGAATAATAAGAATATAAACATTGATGAAACTGATAATGTTTCAGTACTAGGGTATATCCAACACCTATTAAGTGAAGGAAAGTCTGAAAGGTCTATAAATAGAATAGTAATTAGCTTAAGAAGTTTTTATAATTACTTAAAAGACCAAGAGGTAGTAAGAGAAATACCTAAGATTTATTATAAAAATACTATAACTACTAAGAAGTTACCTGAGATATTAACTATAGAAGAGGTAGACAGAATAATTAAAATTGTAGATAAGGACTGTAATAAAGGAATTAGAGATAATGCTTTATTAGAGCTTATGTATGCAACTGGAATGAAAGTTTCTGAAATAATTAATATAAAAGTATATGATGTTAATTTAGAGCTGGATTTCGTAAGATGTCTAGATAATAAAAATCTTGAAAGATTAATTCCAATTGGAAGAAGCGCTGTAGAAGCAATTAAGGAATATTTCTTAATTAGAGATAGAGTTGCATCTGCTGGAGTTGATAATTTGTTTGTAAATTTAAATGGAAATCAACTAACTAGACAAGGTGTATGGAGAATAGTTAAAGAGTATTCACATAGAGCTGGAATCAAAAAAGATGTAAATTTAAATACCTTTAGACATTCTTTTGCAGTTCATCTTTTACAAAATGGAGCAAATGTACGAGCTGTCCAAAAGCTATTAGGGAATCAAGTTTTAACTTATATGGACACATATTATGAAATTATAAACAACGATAAAATAAATATTGTATATAAAAACTCCCATCCTAGAGCATAATAAAATAGAAGTAATTCTAGGCTTTATAATACGAAAGGAGAAGATTAAATGAAAAGAGTTATATTAGTAGTAATGGATAGTCTAGGCGTAGGTGAATTACCTGATGCCAATCTTTATGGTGATGTTGGTAGTCATACACTAGACAATACCTATAAAGCCTGTGGGGGATTAAAGATTGACAATCTTGAAAAATTAGGATTTGGTAATATTGAAGGGGTTAAATATTTAAATAAAGTAAATGATCATATCGGTGCATATGGAAAACTTATGGAAAGATCTAAGGGGAAAGATACAGTAACTGGACACTGGGAAATTGGGGGAGTTATTCTAGATACTCCATTAAACACTTATCCTAATGGTTTTTCTAAAGAAATTATTGACGAATTCCTAAAAAGAGTAAACAAAAAGGGAGTTTTAGGTAACTGTGTTGCCTCAGGTACTGAAATAATTGAAAGACTTGGAGATGAACATGTAAAGACAGGATATCCAATAGTTTATACTTCAGCAGATAGCGTATTCCAAATTGCTGCTCATGAAGATGTAATACCACTTGATGAGTTATACAATATGTGTAGTATTGCAAGAGAAATGCTAGTTGATGAAAATGTTGTTGGAAGAGTTATTGCAAGACCTTTCACTGGTAAAAATGGAGAGTATAAGAGAACTTCAAATAGAAGAGATTATGCTTTAGATCCATTCTCTAAAACTATGTTAGAGTATCTATATGAAAATGGCAAGGAAGTAGCTGCCGTTGGTAAAATTGAAGATATATACAATAAAAAAGGTGTAACTAAGGCTGTTCATACTAAGGATAATATGGATGGTGTTGATGCTACTCTTAAATATATGGATGAAGTAAAGGAAGGATTAATATTTACTAACTTAGTAGATTTTGATATGCTTTATGGCCATAGAAATGATCCTAAGGGTTACGGAAAAGCTATAGAAGATTTTGATAATAGATTGCAAGAAATCTATAGTAAATTAGGCAAAGATGACATTCTTATGTTAACAGCTGACCATGGTTGTGATCCAACTACAGAAAGTACAGATCACTCAAGAGAGTATATTCCTATATTAGTTTATGGAGAAAATATTAAGCCTATAAATATAGGAACTAGAAAGAGCTTTACTGATATAAGTAAAACTATTTTAGAGTATTTTAATATTGATAATACTATTGATGGAGAAAGTTTCTTAAAAAATATACTAGGTTAATAGGAGGTCTATAATCCAATGAGGATGTATGACATTATTCTAAAAAAGAGAAAAGGTATTGAATTAACCAAAGAAGAAATTGAATTCTTTGTAAAGGGCTTTACAAAAGGGGAAATTCCTGACTATCAAGCTTCAGCATTACTTATGGCAATATTTTTTAATAAAATGAATAAGAGAGAAACTGCTGATTTAACTATGGCTATGGTAGATTCAGGTGATAGAATTAATTTATCATCAATTAATGGTATAAAGGTAGATAAGCATTCTACAGGAGGAGTTGGAGATAAGACTAGTATATGTTTGACTCCACTAGTTGCATCATTAGGTGTTCCAGTTGCTAAAATGTCAGGAAGAGGATTAGGCCATACTGGAGGAACTATTGATAAATTAGAAGCTTTTGAAGGCTTTTCTGTAGAGTTGTCTGAAGAAGATTTTATAAATAATGCAAATAATATAGGTATTGCATTAACAGGTCAAACTGGGAACATAGCACCTGCAGATAAAAAGCTTTATGCTTTAAGAGATGTTACAGGTACTGTAGATAATATGTCTCTTATAGCATCAAGTATAATGAGTAAGAAAATTGCTTCGGGAGCAGATGCCATAGTTCTAGATGTAAAAGTTGGAGATGGAGCTTTTATGAAAACTCCTGAAGATGCAAAGTTACTTGCAAAGGAAATGGTTGATATAGGAACATCTGTAGGAAGAAAAACTATAGGTGTGATCTCAGATATGGATCAACCTTTAGGATATGCAATAGGTAATTCTTTAGAAGTAAAGGAAGCTATTGAGTTATTAAAAGGAAATGGTCCAAAGGATTTATTAGAACTTACTTTAACATTAGGAAGCTATATGCTTGTTTGTAGTAATACAGCTAAAACTTTTGAAGAAGGTAAAGAACTTCTAATGAAAAATATAGAAAATGGAAAAGGTCTAGAAAAGCTTAAAGACTTTGTAAAGGCTCAAGGGGGAGATACCTCCTTTATTGATGATACTAATAAATTACCTAAAGCTAAGTTTATAGAAGAAGTTAGAGCTAAGGAAAGTGGATATATAAAGAAAATTCACGCAGAAGCCTTTGGACTTATAGCTATGGAGCTTGGTGCAGGAAGAGAAACTAAGGAAAGTAATATAGACCTTGCTGTAGGAATAGTATTAAATAAAAAGAGGGATGAAAAGGTTCAGGAGGGGGATGTACTAGCTTATATTCATAGTAATGATAGAAACAACATTGAAAGAGCTAGAGAAAAAATCCTAAAGAATATAGAAATTGTTAAAGAACCTATAGAAAAGCTTCCTCTAATATATGATGTAGTACAATAATTTAAATATGATAAGAAGAATTTATTTCTTTTTATCATATTTTTATTTTTTATGGAAATAATAAGCTTGAAAGGAGGAGCGGTTATGAATAAAAAATTAATGCTCAGATCAATTGCACTTACTTTAAGTTTATTATTTATGATATCTATACCTACGAAAGCTAATACTTTAGTTGAAAATGAAGAAGTAGAAACATATGAGGAGTATGAAGAATTAGAAACATATGAAGAATATGAGGAGTGGTCACAGGAAACCTTTAGTGAAGAGGGGATAGTTGTAGATGCTAAATCTGCATTGTTAATTGAACCTATAAGTGGTAAGGTTTTATATGAAAAAAATCCTGATGAAAAGTTTGCTCCAGCTTCAGTAACCAAAATAATGACTATGCTTCTTGTAATGGAGGCAATAGATAGTAATAAAATTTCTCTTCAAGATAAGGTAACATGTAGTGAAAATGCAAAGAAAATGGGCGGAAGTACTATGCTTCTAGATACAGGAGAAATTAGAACTGTAGAAGAACTTTTAAAGGGGTTAGCAATAGCTTCAGGAAATGATGCTGCTGTAGCACTAGCAGAGTACTTAGCAGGAACAGAAGAGGCTTTTGTTGAACTTATGAATAAAAGAGCTCAAGAATTAGGTATGACTAATACTACTTTTAAGAATAGTAATGGATTACCTAAAGATGGTCATTTATCAACAGCGAGAGATATAGCAACTATGTCCCTTGAATTGTTAAAGCATCCAACTATATTGAAATACTCAGGAATTTATATGGAAACTATATCTGAAGGAAGAAAATCACCAATAGAATTAGTTAACCATAATAAATTAGTTAGATTCTTTGAAGGCTGCGATGGTTTAAAAACTGGCTTTACTCAAGAAGCTAAATACTGTATTTCTGCAACAGCAACTAGAAATGGTGTAAGAATGCTTTCAGTAATTATGGGTGCTCCTACATATAAGGTTAGAAATAGAGATGCTGGTATGCTTTTAAACTTTGGTTTCTCTAAATATGAAGGTAAGAAAGTTTTAACTAAAGATGAAGATGTAGAAAATGTATACTTAAGTAAGAATACAGATAAATTCTTAGTAGCTAAAGCTAAAGATGACTTAGTAGCTGTAGTGCCTAAGGGAGAAAATAAAGAAATAGAAAAGAAGATTGTTATTGATGAATTAAAGAAGGAATATAAGGCAGGAGATATCGTAGGTAAATGTGAAGTTTACTCTGGAGAAGATAAAATAGGAGAAGTTCTATTATATTCAGATAGAGATATTAAACTAGGTGGTATATTCGAAAACTTTAAGTTCAATATGAAGAATATGTTTAGAAAAGGCGTATAGTATAAAGAGCTGCTTAAAGGCAGCTTTTTATACTTATAATTATAAATTAAGAATGAATAATTAAGAATTAAGGAGAAAACTAGGCTTAGCCTAGTTTTTTATATTTATATGAAATACATTTAATGATATTTATAGTTGTATGGATTTAAATATTATTTTGATTATATAAACTTAAATATGATTGTATTGTATAATATTGGAATTTGACTTTGCATTATGTATAATAATACTATAGATAAATTCATATGAAATTAATAAGTCTATAGACGAAGCTGTGTTATAAGAATGATTTTTATATAGTGGGGTGATAATAGTGAAAGAAATAAGAGTTTTTTCTAATGCAAATGAATTTTCATTAGCAACAGAAGTTAATAATTTTTTGCGGAGCACAGAACATAATATTGTAGATATTCAATATGGTGTTAGTAGAGGAATATACTCTGTAATGATTGTTATTGAATTTAAATAATTATATTATGAGGGATTAGATGATAAGTTCAATTAAGAAAAGTAAAAGAATAAATATTGTATGTATTATTGTAGTGTTTTGCTTACTTTCATATGTAAAACTCTATACTGCACAAATAAGCTTTACAAATGATCCTACTATTTCTATAGTTAAAACTAAAAATATTCAATGGATAAGTAATACACATAAAATTGACAAAGAAGATGTATTATATAATTGGTATGATGACTATTGATATAAGATTTTATATGCAGATGAAATAGGACATAAATGGCAAAGAATTCATTTGCTATAGCCTTATGGTGGATTATAATATTTGCATCTATTTTATTAAGTATAAGTTTAGTATATAAAAAAATTAGAATGAATAAAAATTAATTTTGAATTATTGAACCTTACTATTTCATTATTCAACTTTACTTTTTTGTTAGATAGTATCTAACAAAAAGTGCGTACTTGCGAGTAAATATATTTTAATTTATCATAGAGTAAGAAATAATCGAGGAGGAGATATAATGAAAAAAGAAATAGAAGTATTTGATTATGCAAATGTTATAATCAAGACTCTAAAGAATGGAGTTTTATTAACTACGAAAGCAGATGATAAAGTTAATTCTATGACTATATCTTGGGGGACATTAGGAATAGAGTGGGGAAAGCCTATTTTTACAGTCTTTGTGCGAGAAAATAGATTTACAAAACATCAGTTAGAAAAGAATCCAGAGTTTACTATTAATATACCAGTAGGGGACTTTAACAAGAAGATACTGGGGATTTGTGGGACAAAGTCTGGTCATTTAGTTGATAAAATAAAAGAATTAAATTTAACTCTTGAATCACCTAATAAAATTTCAGTACCAGCTATTAAGGAGCTTCCACTTACCCTTGAATGTAAAGTTATATATAAACAAATGCAAGATAAGGATGAAATTTTAGAAGAAAATAAAACTAACTATTATCCTCAAGATGTAGATGGATCATTCCATGGTGCAAATAGAGATTATCATATAGCTTATTATGGTGAAATTGTAAGTGCATATATAGTTGAATAATATAATATTGAATATAGAAAAGTGCTACTATATATTTAATTAGGCACTTTTTTCTTACTTATTTTTACCTTATATTAAAATTAAGAATAATTAGTTCTATAAATATTATACTGTTATTTAAAATAGAATTAATCCTTATATTAGAGAGACAATTACATTATTAGTACAAAATATAGAATAATTATACTCTTAAATGTTAAATTCATTATAAATGAGATGTTTATTGTGATATACTATTGATTGAAAATTATTATCACTACATAAATGAAAAGGATGAATTTAATGGAAAATATAAATAAGTTACAAAGTTTTATAATACTTGGTATGGTGAGCTTAGGAATATTAATAGGTCAAATAGATGTTATTAGTATATATTCTGAATACTTAATAATGCCAGCACTTATGATAATGTTATTTTTAGTATTTATACAAATACCTATAAAAGAAATAGGTAAGTCTTTTAAGAATTTAAAGTTTACTATAACTTCAATTACTATTAATTTTATATGGACTCCAATAGTAATATTTATATTAGGAAGACTGTTTTTAAAGAATGAACCTGAGTTATTAATTGGGTTTGTAATGCTAATGGTAACACCGTGTACTGATTGGTATTTAATTTTTACTGGAATAGCTAAGGGGAATGTTGCATTAAGTTCCTCTATATTACCACTTAATTTAATACTTCAATTAATATTATTACCAGTATATATATTTATATTTGGCGGGACAAGTATTGAAATAGATGCTATTAGCTTAGGTAAAGGAGTTATTTATAGTTTAATAATACCACTATTATCTGCGATAATATGTAGATTTATTATTATGAGAAAGGTAAAAAGTAATGAACTTAGTGATAAACTAATGAGTAAGACTTGTGATTATCAAGGGTATTTTTTAAATATAGCAATAATAGCTATGTTTGCCTCACAGGGGAAGGTACTTTTAAGCAATTTAAATACATTACTTATACTATTAATTCCTATATTACTATTTTTCTTTATTAATTTTGTAGTGGGTAGGTTTATAGGAAGGAAGTTAAATTTAAGTTATGAAGATAGTGTATCTTTAAATTTAACTACATTAGCTAGAAACTCTCCTATTGCATTAGCTATAGCTGTTGCTACTTTTCCAGATAAACCTCTAATTGCTTTAGCACTAATAATTGGACCATTAATAGAGTTACCTGTGCTGTTTATAATATCAAAAGTCTTATTGAAAATAAGGTATAGACAGATAACACAATAAATATGTATAATACAATAAATGGAAAATAGAAAGGCTATTTTGGAGGTTAATTTGAAGTTATTCTTTGTATGGGCCTTGGTAGAATAATTTTCATCTTTATAAATTCAAGAAGAGTTAAATAATAGATAGAATTATTTTAATATGAACTACCTAGGAGGAATTTTATATGATTAAAGTAGACAAGTTAAATAATATAAATGAAGATGATATAAGAAATATATTGAAAGTATGGGAGTCATCAGTTAGAGCAACCCACGACTTTTTAAGTGAAGAAGATATATTATCACTTATACCCAATGTTGTAGAAGGTGCTAATTATGTTAATGACCTTTTATGTGTAAGAGATGATAAAGGAATTATTAAAGCTTTTATGGGAGTACATAATAATAAAATTGAGATGTTATTTGTAAGTGATGATTGCAGGGGGATGGGTATCGGTAAAAAGCTAATAGAATATGGGATAAAGATTTTAAATGTAAATTATGTAGATGTAAATGAGCAAAATATTCAAGCAGTAGGATTTTACAAACATATGGGGTTCCAGGTTTTTAAAAGATCAGAGCTTGATGAGCAAGGGAATGCTTTCCCAATACTTAATATGAAGTTGAAATAAGGAGTAATTAAAAATGAAAAAGAAAGTAGCATTTATATGTGTTCACAATTCTTGCAGATCACAAATAGCAGAGGCATTAGGGAAATTATATGGAAGTGAAGTTTTTGAAAGTTATTCAGCAGGAACAGAAACTAAGCCAGAAATAAATCAGGATGCAGTTAGAATCGTTAAGGATATATACAAGATTGATATGAATAAAACTCAAAAATCTAAATTATTGACAGATGTACCAGAGGTAGATATTGCTATAAAAATGGGATGTAATGTTATATGTCCTACAGTATTTGCAGAACATATAGAGGATTGGGGATTAGAAGATCCCACCGGGAAAAGTGATGAGGAGTTTATTAAGGTAATTAATACTATAGAAGAAAAAATTAAAGATTTAGTATATAGAATTAATAATAGAGAATTTTAAAAATAAAATGGCTGTCTTTAGGACAGTCATTTTATTTAAAAAGGTTGTCCTTTAATCTCAATCTTGTTATTATATATTGGGAAGAAAGTTTATCCGATCGCTACCATTGCTAACACTCCCACCTTCTATAAGTGAGAGTTAAGCACTGCTACGCGCCTGGATTAGTTCTTCTAACCTTCAGTTGGAGCACGGGGTATTCCTGTTAAGAAAACTACACCTGAAGATAAGAATCACTTTATAAAATAGAGGTGGATGATGATAATGGAAATGCCACAAGTAAAACTAAATAATTTTGAAGGGCCCTTTGATTTATTACTACATTTAATTAAAAAGAATGAAATGGATATTTATAATGTAGAAATATATAAAATAACCAATCAATATTTAAAACATCTAGATGATATGAAGGTTATGGACCTTGAAATAACTTCAGAATTTATAGTAGTTGCTGCAACTTTAATTGAAATAAAGTCTAAGAAGCTTTTACCTGTAGTTAAAGTAGATGAAGAAAATGAAGAAGATATAGAAAAGCGTCTTATGGAAAGACTTATTGAGTATAGAAAAATAAAGGGTGCTGCAATATTTTTAAGAGATAGGTTTATAAAATCAGGTGACATTTATACAAAGAAACCTGAGATAATTGAAGATACAAGAAGTGACAATAAAGATGAAGATATTCTTAAGAATACAACTCTATTAGACTTATATAATCTTTATAATAGCTTAATAGAAAATTTTCTTATGAAGCAAAATAAAGCTAATGTAATTCAAAGAAAGATATATGTTGATAAATATAAGATAGAAGATAAGATGAATGAGCTAGCTGAGAGAGTAGAGAATGAATCAATAATAAAGTTTAAAGAAATAATTGATAATAGTGAATGTAAGCTAGAAGCAGTTGTAACTTTCTTAGCACTTTTAGAGCTTATAAAGATAAGAATTGTAAAAGTATATCAGGATGAAAACTTTGATGATATTTTAATTGAAAGGAGAAGGGGAAATGAGTAAATTAGAATTTGGACAATATGAGTTTGAAGAGTTATCTGAGAAACCAAGGATAAAGTCTGTAATTGAATCCTTACTTTTTGTAAGTGGAGAACCTCTTTCAATAAAAGATATAACTAATGCTTTAGAATCTAATATTAAGATAGTAAAAGAAGTATTAGATGAGATGGTTTTAGAATATAATAATGAAAAAAGAGGCATAAAGCTTATTTCTATAAATGGTGAATATCAATTAGTTACTAAGGCTGAAAATGGAGATTATATTCAAAAATTACTAAAGAAGAACAAAAGACAATCATTATCACAAGCTTCTTTAGAAAGCTTAGCAATAATTGCTTATAAGCAACCTATAACAAGAGTTGATATAGATGAAATAAGAGGAGTTAAGTCTGAAAGTGCTATGCAAAGACTTATAGAAAAAGACTTAATTAAAGAAGTTGGACGATTAGAAGTTCCAGGAAGACCAATATTATTTGGTACTACAGAAGAATTCTTAAGACAATTTGGATTAAGAGAATTAAATGAATTGCCTTCATTAGATATTTATAATGAAGACAATTCAATAATTGAAGAAATGAGTAGTATCGTTGAAAGAAAGGACGATAAGTAAATAGAGTGTGAAAAATAGTATAAACTATTGATGTATGTTACTAGAAGAGGAATCACAGTCATCTAAATCAGTATTTGAAGATGAGGTGCTTCCTTTTTTCTTATCATCATTAAAAAATCCCTTTATCATATCAATAACTTGAGGAACAGAATCTACAATTCTATCATATGTATTATTCTGATCTACAGGAAGTAATCTTACAGCATCGTTCCTAAGAACTAAAAAAGCAACTGGCTTTACTGTAATTCCAGCTCCTGATCCACCACCAAAAGGATGTTTAGTTACTTCTTCAAGTGGAGCCTTACATTCGTGACCAAATTCGCTTCCACCAGAAACAAATCCAAAAGTTAATTTTGAAATTGGAATTATATAGCTGCCATCTTTAGTTTCTACTGGATCTCCAATTACAGTATTAACATCTATCATATCCTTTAGATTTTCCATAGTACTTTTCATTAAATTTTCAATAGGATGTTGGTTTGTCATAGTTTTCTCCCTAGCTTAGGGAGTCACCTCCTTATATTCTAAAGATTTATAAAATAAGAATAATATATATATAATATTAGCAATATTAAAATAAAATATACCAGTTATACCAAAAGATAAAAGTTTCTTATTAAATTCTGGAGTTATATTTAATCTCAAACTATTTACTTCAAAAACTATGGATAAAATATAATATAGGAATCCAGGAACAATATTTAAAATTCCGTATAGAAGAGCGCAGAGTGCAGCATCTTCGATTCCATAATCTAAGTAACCCTTAATTTTAATTAAAGGTTTGAATTTATTATTTCTTAGATACTTATAGAGTCTTATAATAGCTATTTTTTTTTTCTTTTTCTTTAAATTTACTTTCTTTTTTTTAGGAGGATGTTCTTCTTTGTAAGAGTATTTTTTATCCTTCCTATTACTTTTATTTTCAATTATTTTTTTTAGAAACTTAATTTGAATTCCATCCTTTGAAGTGTAAATAAGTTTATTGAAAAATTTAAAGAAAAAGATATTATCAATAAATTTAACTTCTATTTTTATTGGTATTGGAAAAATAATTAACAATATTATAAGTGATAAAATAAATAGAAATATCATATAAAATCCTTTCTTTAAATCATAAAGTAAGCTTTTAGTTTTAAAAGCAAAAAAAATGTTTAAAAAATTTTTTTTGGAACAAACTACTCATAGATGGTTATATTAGAGGGTGATATTATGAAAATAAACAAAAAATTATCAATAGTCTTTTTAGTAGTATTATTGACAATAAATTTAAATGTTAATACAGCTAATGCATTTATTGAAGATGATATAGATTCTGATTTTGAAACATTAGATATAGTGGAAGATGTAAGTGATATTTCATTAGAAGATATAAATCCTAACAAACCTTTAAGGGTATCTGCGAGAAATGCTATAGCATTAGATGCAAAAACTAAAGAAGTCTTATGGGATCAAAATGGATATGAAATAGTTCCTATGGCAAGTACAACAAAGATATTAACTTGCTTAATAGCAATAAATTACGGAAACTTAGAGAGAAAAGTAACCATCAGTAAAAATGCAGCATCTATTAGGGGTTCAACAGTAGGATTTAGACCAGGAGAAGAAGTTACAATGAGGGAGCTATTATTTGGATTAATGTTTAGATCAGGTAATGATGCAGCCATAGCAATTGCTGAGGATATAGGAGGATCTATTGAAGGTTTTTCTAATATAATGAATGATTTTGCTAAATCCCTTGGAATATTAGATTCACACTTTGAATCACCTCATGGACTTGATAGTGCAAAACATTATTCTTCAGCCTATGATTTAGCTATATTAACATCAAAAGCTATGGAGTATCCTGAGTTTAGAGAATGTGTTGGTGAAAAAACTATAAGCAAGGATAAATATAATTTTACAAGAGATTATAGTAATATAAATAAGATTTTACATAGGATACCTGATGCTAATGGAGTTAAAACAGGATATACTGGTGGAGCAGGAAAGTGTTTAGTGTCATCAGTAAATCATAATGGTAGAAATATTATTATTGTAGTTTTAAATTCTGTTGATAGATGGAATGTAACAGAAAATATATATAAGTATGTAACTTCAAATAATGAATTTATTACAAAAAGCAATAAAGAAATTCTAAAAGAAGAAAAATTAGCAGGCCTTGGAGATATAATAGAGGAAGAAGATGTGACCTATGGATACAAAGAGACGGATGTAGCAAAGGTTGAAGTATTTAACAACAATTATATAAACCAAGGGGATATCTTAGGGAAGATATCTATATATGATAAGAAGTATGAAAAATTTAAATCTCCATTAATAAGTAATATAAATTTAAGCAAAGAAGAGTTAGATAAAATTATAATGGGAAACTAGAACAATATGAAAGTAATAATTGATTTAAAAACTTCCTATAAAGTTGAAGTTATCAGCTTTATAGGAAGTTTTAATGTTATTTTCAGAAATAGTTGAGCTATAATTTAAATGGGATATATAAATGTATAATAAATGCATATTATTATATATTAAAGGAAGAGAAAAACATACTATTTATATACAGATGCATATTATTTAGAAAGGTACTTTATTTTGAAGATATGAATTACCATATATAAAGCAAATCTGTAGGAATTAAATTACTTTTATGTTAAAATTATAAAAAATAAGGACCTTGAAAGAGCGAGAGTTTTAAATAGATAGTTTATATAAGGAGGAAATACAATGAAAATTAAAATAAAAGGAATGGGAATATATTTGCCTAAGCAGGTAGTAACAGGCGAAGAAATAGATAAAATCATTGGTAAAAAAATAGGTTGGACAAGCAACTATGTTGGTGTAAAGGAGAGAAGATATGCAAATAATGAAGAAACTGTATCAATAATGGGAAAGAATGCTATTTTAGAAGCCTTAAAGGATGCCTCTATGTCATTAGAAGATATAGATGTAATTTGTTATGCAGGAGCTTCTGTTGAACAAATTATACCATCAACAGCTTGTTTAATTCAAAGACATCTTGGATTAGGTGATAGTGGTATATCTTGCTTTGATATTAACTCAACATGTTTAAGTTTTCTTTCAGCACTTGATAATTTAAGCTATGTTATTGAGTCTGGTCGGTATAAAAATGTTGTTATTGTTACTAGTGAAAAGGCATCAGCAGCAATTAATACTAAGGAGCCAGAATCATTTGCACTTTTTGGTGATGGAGCAGTTGCAATGATTATAGGGAAAGCCTCTGAAAATGAGGGGGCAAGAATTATTAATGCAATGCATAGAACATATGGTGATGGAGCAGACCTTTGTTCAATCCCTGCAGGGGGAAGTAAAATCCCACCTAATGTTAGTTCTGTAACAAGAGAGAGTGAAGATCAGTTTAAATTCCATATGAATGGTAAAAAACTATTAAAGCTATCTTTTCAAAAAATACCTAAATTTTTAGAAGATCTATTAGAAAAATCTAATTTAACCCTAAAAGATATTGACATGGTATGTCCACACCAAGCATCAACTAGTGCTATGAGGTTAATTAGAAAGAAATTAAATATTCCTGAGGAAAAGTTTATGGTTATTATTGAAAAAATGGGTAATATGATTGCGGCATCTATCCCTATGGCTTTTTATATAGCTGTTAAAGAGGGAAAAGTTAAAAGAGGAAATAAAGTATTACTTATGGGTACATCAGCTGGACTTTCAATTGGTGGTGTAATTTTAGAATACTAACTAATTAATTGAGGTATAATATGAATATTTTAATTCTCGGGGGAAGGGCTCCTGTAGCTTTACATCTAGCTAGAATTTTATCTATGCATAATGTTTTTATAGCAGATAGTGTTATTTTAGCAAAAAATAGTAGAGCTATAAAAGAAAGCTTTAAAATAGTAAGTAAGCCTAATAAGGATATAGAAGCTTATTTAAAGGAAATTAACAATATTATTAGAAAAAATAAAATTGATTTAGTAATACCCACATGTGAAGAAACAATTTATATTTCAATGATAAGGAATAGATTAGAATGTAATGTTTTAGTAGATGACTTTAAAAAGATACTAACTCTTCATAATAAGTTTGAATTTATTAATCTATGTGAAGAGTTAGGGCTTAAAACACCAAAAACAGAACTTTATAGAAAAGATTCTAGTATAGAAATTAATAATAAAAGTATTATTAAACCTGTATTTTCAAGGTTTGGAACCTTTGTAAAAGTAATCAATAATATTAATGAAGTAGTTATTAATGAAGATAACAAATATATAATTCAGGAATTTATTAAAGGTCAGCAATATTGCACTTACTCCTTAGTTAAAGATGGAGAAATATTGCTACATGTAAATTATAAAACAAAGCATGCTATTGGAATGGGAACAAGTATCTATTATGAATATTTTGAGAGTAGTGGGCTAAAAGAAATAGTCTCTAAAATAGTAAAAGAACTAAATTTTTCAGGGCAAATTGCATTTGATTTTATAAAGTTAGGTGATAACTTTTATCTTATAGAATGTAATCCTAGATCTACTAGTGGACTTACATTAACACCTTATGATACTGATATTGTAGAAGCTTTTATAAATGGAGAAAAAATTGAAATTGATAGTTTTACTATAACTTCAATGAAAGTGAATATGTTTTTAATTGGAATGTTTAAGGGAAAGTTTTTAAATAAAGAATACAGAAATGATTATAAAAAATCTAGGGACATTGTCTATGAAAATAAAGATAAAAGGCCCTTTTTAAATCAGTTTTGGTTAGTAATATATTTCTTTACATTAAGTCTAGTTTATAGAAGAAGTATTACAGGTATAACAACATTTGATATTGAGTATAACGGAGATGAGGTTTAGAGTGGTAAAGATTTTTGATGAAAGTAATCTAGATGAATATAGAGAGAATCATAAAGATAAATTTGTTTATGAATATGCATACCCATTTCTCTCATATGGTAGTGAAAATTTGATATCGAATCTTAAAACTAATGTTAAGGTATTGCAATTATCAAATGGAAGAGAAGTAATTATAACTATAAACAAAAAGGAATATTCCAATACTTATACAGTATCACCTTTTAGTCATTTTATAACTTATTGTTATGATGAATTATATTGTTTAAATAATAAGATTTTGGAGTTTGTATTAAGGCCTATAATATATCTGATTGGACTACTTTTTAAGACAGGTGAAATTAATAATATAGCTATTGTAAATAGCTTAATGCTATCAACAAATTTAATTAACAATTTATCTTTTAAGGAGTTAAAGGAAATAAAAGAATATTTAATTAAAAACTACCCTAAAAGTACCATAGTATTTAGAAGTTTAAATAATTATTTTTATTCTAATATCTCTGCTTCTTTAGAAAAATTAGATTTTAAGAAACTGCCTAGTAGACAAATATATTTATTGAAAAAAAGTGATACTTTAAATAAAAGTGCTAGAAAAAAGATAAATCAAGATTACAAATTAATCTCGAAAAATAATTTGGATATTATAGATATAAAAGAAACTATTTACTCAGCTGAAATTGTGAAACTATACAATATGCTTTATATTGATAAATATTCAAAATCAAATCCAATGATTAATAAGACTTTTGTAGAAGTTCTAATAAATAATGATAAGTTTATTTTTAAAGGTTTAATTAATAAAGATATGGAGCTCATGGGTGTTATAGGGTGCTTTGTTGTGAATAACACTTTAACTACTCCAATTCTAGGATATGATACATCTAAAGAAATAGACCTGTATAGAATGTTAACTTCTATGATTAATAAACTGGGAGAAGAGTTAAGTTGTAATATCCATAGAAGCTCAGGAGTTGGAAAATTTAAAAAGCTTAGAAGAAGCAAAAAGGATATAGAATATATTTATTATTATAATGAGCATCTTGCTTTTTATAGGAAGATGCCATATAAATTATTATCTATTTTAAATAGTAAAAGGATAATAAAATTCATTATGGAGAGGGATTTCTAAGGAGAGAATATGAAGGTTTTAGTAACTGGAGCTACTGGTTTTTTAGGATACCATGTAGTTAAACGATTTTTAAAGGAAGGTTATATTGTAACTGCTATAGGACGAAAAAATGAAGAGAAGTTAAATGGACTAGGTGCTGAATTTAAAAGGATAGATATTACAGAATCTTTAGAGGAACTAGATAAGGATTATGATGTTATTATTCATTCTGCAGCCTTATCTAAACCAAGTGGAAGATATGAAGATTTTTATAAGGCTAATGTAACTGGAACTAAAAACATTATAGATTTTGCTAAAGAAAATAGAAATTTAAAAAGATTTATTCATATATCAACACCAAGTATTTACACAGGTTCTCAGGAAAGAATAAATATTAGTGAAAGCACTCCTATAACAAAGAAGTTTTTAAATCATTATGCAAAAACTAAGTATTTAGGAGAAAAGGAAGTTGAATTAAGCAGCTTGCCTTATATAATACTTCGTCCAAGGGCCATTTTTGGTGAATATGATACATCTATTGTACCTAGTTTAGTTAATGCAGCTAAAAAAGGTTTTTTACCTATGATAAACAATGGAAGATGCTTAGTTGATGTAACTTATGTAGAAAATGTAGTACAATCTATTCATTTAGCTGTAAATTCTAAGGATGAGTATATTGGTGAATGTTACAATGTCAATAATGATGAAGCTTTAGAGTTAAGAGAAGTTTTAAAAATGTTATTTGAAGTTTTAAAGATTAGTCCTAAATATATTAAATTACCATATAGGATTATGTTTGAAGCTGGAAGAGTAATAGAATGGGTTTCAGAAAAGTTAAATGTGGATTCTACAATAAATAGATATACAGTTACAGTACTATCTAAAAGTCAAACTTTAGATATAAGTAAAATAAAGGAACAGTTAAATTATAAGCCACTATTCACAATTAAAGAGGGATTAAATAAATATGCTGCATGGTATTTAAAGGAGGAGAAATGATTGAAGATTAGATTTATTAATTGTGGATATTGTAGCAATATTGAAAGGTTAGTTAGAAAAAAGGGTAAAATTAAACAAATCAGATTTCCTGCATTAACTGTCTATATAGAACACCCAAAGGGGAATATTTTATTTGATACAGGTTACTCTAATCATTTTTATGAATGTGTTAAAAAGTTTCCATATAATATATATGGGTTATTAACTCCTTGTACAGTTAAAGAGGAAGAGTATGCTGTAAATGTCTTAAAGGATAAAAAGATAGATTTTATTATACTATCTCACTTTCATGCTGATCATATTTCAGGCCTTAGGGATTTTCCAAGTGTGCCTATTATTTGTTCTAAAAAAGAGTATTTTCACTTAAAAGATAAAAAGAACTTTAATGCATTAAAGGAAGGATTTATACCAAAGCTTTTACCCGATGATTTTGATAATAGGGCAAAGTATATTGAAGATTTAAATTTAATAGAAAATCCAATTAAGAACTCTGTCTTTAATAAGGTATATGATTTCTTTGAGGACGGCAAGTTACTTATAGTTGAATTACCAGGACATAGTAAAAATACATTAGGTCTAATTATTAATGATGAAAAGAAATACTTCCTAATTTCAGATGCAGCTTGGGTTAAGGAGAATTACTTATATGGAGATTATCCAAGTAAAATAACTAGACTTGTTATGGATGATTATAAAGAGTTCATTAATACATTAAAAAAATCCGAAAATTTTCAAAGGAAACAAATAATGAATTTAAAGTAGTAGCAACCCATGAGATGAGGTGATTGAATGGAATATGCATTGATTACAGGTGCTACAAAAGGGATAGGTAAGGCCTTTGCTAAAAAACTAGCATCAGAAAATAAAAACTTGATTTTAGTTGCTAGAAGTGAGGATTTATTAAAAGAACTAAAGGAAAGTTTAGAACTTAAGTTTAATGTTGATATTGTAATTTTTAGAATAGATTTAAGTAAGTTAGATGAAGTTAATAGTTTAATTAAAGAATTAGATGATTATGAAATAGATATGCTTATAAATAATGCTGGCTTTGGTGGATATAAAGCTTTTGCTGACCATGATTTACCTTTTAATAGGGATATGGAAGTTACTCATAATACAAGTGTAATTATGTTAACTCATAATATATTGAATAAATTTAAGATGAAAAATAAGGGAATAGTACTTACTGTAAGTTCAATAGTTGGCTTTGGAGCTTTTCCAAACCTAGGAATTTATTGTGCTACAAAAGCTTTTTTAAATATATTTATGGAAACTATTTATTTAGAAAATCTAGGTAGTAATATTAATATAAAGTGTCTTTGTCCAGGCTTTGTAAGTAGTAGTTTTTATGACGGTATAGATATAGATAAAAGTTTACTTAAAAATAAAGGCGTTTTAAGATGGATGACTCCAGATGAAGTAGTTGGCTATACTATTAAGAATATTAATAAGAATAAAGTGATTTTAATACCAGGGATCCTTAATAAATTTTTATATGTATTGTTAACTAGGATGCCTAAAAAGCTTTATTATAAAATAGCAAATAAAAATTGGGAGTATTTAAAATAGTGTTATATGAAAGAAAAATTAAAATTATTTAGATATTATTTAGATAGAAAATATAACTATAAATTTAAAAGTAGAGATGCACTAGAGAAGTTCCAAAAAGATAAGTTTAATGAACATATTAAATATGTAATAGAGAAGTCTGTATTTTATAGAGAATATTATAAAGGATATAATATAAACAATTTAAGTAGTTTACCTTGTATAGATAAAAAGATTATGATGGAAAACTTTGATTCATTAAATACAGTAGGATTAAATAAGGATGAATGCTTTGAGGTAGCATTTAAAGCAGAGAATAGTCGTGATTTTTCACCTATGATAAATGGTAACATTATTGGTTTATCATCAGGAACAAGTGGTAATAGAGGGTTATTTATAATTTCAGAAGAAGATAAAAGTAAGTGGACAGGAACTATTTTAGCTAAAGCCCTAAAGGAAAGTATATTAAGAAAACAAAAAGTAGCCTTCTTTTTAAGAGCTAACAGTAATTTATATGAATCAGTAAAAAGCAATCATATTAAGTTTGAATTCTTTGATTTATTATTACCACTTCAGGAACATGTAAAGAGGTTAAATGAATATAAGCCAACGTTCTTAGTAGCTCCACCATCAATGCTAATATTATTAGCAAAAGAAATTGAAGGATATAAATTAAAGATTTCACCTAAAATCATATATTCTGTAGCTGAAATATTAGAAGACAAGGACAAGGAATACTTAGAGAAGGTATTTAATAAAAAGATTCATCAAATATACCAAGCAACAGAAGGTTTCTTAGGAATTACTTGTGAGTATGGAAACCTTCATTTAAATGAAGATTTTGTAATATTTGAAAGAGAATATATAGATGAAAAGAGGTTTTATCCTATAATTACAGATTTTGAAAGAAAGACTCAACCGATCATCAGGTACAAGCTTAATGATATTTTAATAGAGAAAAAGGAAAAATGTCCTTGTGGATCTGTTAATACTTGTATTGAAAAAGTTGAAGGTAGAAGTGATGATATCTTTAAATTTATAAATAAGAAGGAAGAGGAAGTTACTATTTTTCCTGATTTTATAAGACGAGCTATAATTAGTAGTAGTGAAGAAATTATAAGTTATCAAGCTCTACAAGAAAGCTTAACAGATGTTGAAATTTACATTGAAATAGATGAAAAAGTAGATATGGAATTAATTCAGGAAAATATAAGACTTAGTTTAGATTTATTATTTGAAAAATACCATATTGAAAAGATAAATATTACTTTTAGAGATACTTTAGTTTTTCTTCAAGGTAATAAACTTAGAAGAATAAGTAGTAAGGTACTATATATAGAGGAAAAGCTAGATATGCAGAATGTGTTTCAATAGAGGAAGTTTTAAGTAGGATGAAACAAAATGAACTATAAAAATATGGAAAATATGGTATAATATAAAATAGAACTATGAGAAGTATAATTTATATGATTTTGGAGGTATCGATTTGAAAACTCTATCTTATTTAAGTATGATTATGGGACTATTTTTATTTGGAATTGAATATACATATCTTTTTGATGATTTGTTAGGATATTTAATAACAACTTTAGGGGTATTACTAATATTCTTTGGAATTTTCATTAATAAAAAAATACGAGACTTTCTAGTTAATATAGTTATTAATTTCTTATAGAAAATATAAGATCAAATATAGTTGAACAATTATATTTTTGAGTAAATGATACAAAAGAAATAACACTAATAGTAGCAAAGAGGGAAATATTATGAAAATTGCTATATGGGGATTTGTAAATATTGTCATATTTCTTTCTTTTTTTGGTTTAGGTATTTATGTTTTAATCCTTTTAATTAAGGTTTTAAAAATTTATATTAATAAAAATTCTTGCGTATTTCTTATAAAGATAATAAATAAATAATTAAATATTAATGGGATGTCTTATAAAGGCATCCCATTAATATCTAGTCTTATTATATAGTATATAGCTAATTTTGAAATTAAATCTTAATAATATTTATATTTACAAGTATTTATAAATTTGTATGGATTATGGTATAATTTATAAAGAAGTCATGTTTGGGAAACAATAAAATAGTTAAAGTGTATACTATAATTGTAGTAATATTTAATGTTTAATTATTATAATATAAGATATGAATAAGTGGAATTGAGGAAATAAGGTATGAGTAAGATTGCAAAAAGTATTATTTGTATTGTTAGTGTAAGTTCATTATTTTTAGTTGGATGTAGCAATGTTTTCAATGATATCAAAGAACAAAGTAATAATGACGATAAGACAATTACATCTTTAGAAAACAGAGGTGAGAATGAAACTGATACAAATAAAGGGGAAGATGCAATTGAATCACAGGAAAATGATTCAACAAATGATAATGAAAAAAAAACTGCTAAAGAAAGTTATTTAGATAAATTAAATGAATTAGAAGCTAATTTAAATACATCATTAAAAGAAAAATATGACAGTGGTATAACATTAGAAATGATAGAGGCAGCTTCTGAAGAATATGAGAAGTGGGACAAAATGTTAAATAAAGTTTACTTAAAATTAGCAGAGCAATTATCAGAAACTGAAATGAATAACTTAACTGAAGATGAACTTAATTGGATTAAGACTAGAGATGAAAAAAGTGAGGCCGCTGACGATAAATTTGAGGGTGGATCAATAGCTCCATTTTTAAGGATTGATAGTTTAGCTAAAAGTACTAAAGAAAGATGCTATGAATTAGTTAATAATTATATGAAGTAATTTATGTATCACTTATGATTGAAAATGAAAATAAAAAAGAAAGTAATTATAACTTGGCAATATTTATGGGATTAGGTCTTACATTTGGTATAGTATTTGACAAATTAGCATTAGGATTAGCTCTTGGTGTGGCTATTGGTTTATTATTTCAGGGTAAAAAAATTAAATTTAAGTAGTTTTATGTTATAAGGAAAAGTGTCACAGTGAAACTTGTTGAATAAATATTGATTTAACTCATATCAATATTTATTATTTATATATAAAAGCTTATTAATAGGGTTATGTGTAATTTTTCTAGACACAAAGCTCTAAAAATATAATTCAACTATTAATAACTAATTTTTATTTATTAATATACCCTAAAACAATCATAAAAATGGCATCTGGAATTATCTGGGTGCTATTTTTATATTTTTATGCTTAATATATAGTATATTGTTTATATTATGGATTTATATAATTCAGTTTCATTTTTATTGATACAAAACAAAGAGAGAAGATATTATTGTAGTGTAGTATAAAGAGGAAGAAGTTGTAATTTGTTATGTTATAATAGGACAATACGTTATAATTAGGAGGGATTTATTATTAATTAATTCGCAAGAATTTCAATAATATGTACAGTTTTATATTAATTTCAAAGAGTTGTGGGGGATAAAATGGGATTAAAAGTAATAAAGTTATCAAAAGAACATTTAGAGGAGTGTGTTGATTTATTTATCGATACATTTTCTAGGGCGCCTTGGAATGATAAATATGATTCAAGGGAACAAGTAAGAGATTTATTTACTAATCATATGAGGAATAATTATTTTTTAGGATATATAGGATTAATAGATAATAAAGTTATAGCATTAAGCCTAGGTATGAAAAAACCTTGGATTAACGGAATGGAATATTATATAAATGAATTTTGCATAGGATATGACTTTCAGGGGAAAGGAATAGGAAGCTTATTTTTAAAGAATATAGAAGAACTATTATCTAATGAAGGTGTAGATGGGATGATACTAAATACTGAAAGAGAATGTCCTTCTTGCAGCTTCTATAAAAAGAATGGATTTAAGATTTTGGGAGACTTGGTTGTTATGGGAAAATAAATTGTGCTTATAGTATAACAATGAAAATAAAAGTTCAAGTTTGATTCTAATCAAGCAGATGATATTCTTTTAAAGATGATTATTAAATGATTAAGGGGTAGTTAATAGAATTAAGGATAAAGGTTGTATGAAGATAATTATTAATAATTTATGTTAATTTACAATTTTAATAAAATAATAAGTTTCCATAATCTATGTGGAAATTATCTGAATGGAATCTTAAGTTCTTCATCTTATAATGAAAGTATGGAGGGTGGTATAATGAAGGATTATAGAGAAAAGAAATATTTAGAAATGTTAGCCGAAGATGAATATATTGCTTCAGAAGATATCGCATTAAGACTAGATATTAGCGGAAGAACTGTTAGAAATGAGTTGAAAGAACTTAATAAAATATTAGAGACTCAAGGTGCAAAAATTATATCTAAACCTAAGTTTGGGTATAGCATAATAGTGGAAGACAGACTATTATATAATGAATATATGTCAAATATCAAAAAAGTTAAGCATAATAATATTCCTAGGACATCTAAGGAACGAGTAGACTTTCTTATGGGGTATTTATTACAATTACATTCATATGTAAAAATTGAAGATTTATGTGATATGTTGTATATAAGTAAAACAAGTCTTTCACAAGATTTAAGACAAGTTAGAGAACAATTAGATGAATATAATTTAACATTAACTAGTAAACCTAATTATGGAATAAAGGTAGAAGGTAGTGAATTTAATTTAAGATTATGCATGGCTAATTATGCAATTGATAATGAAGAGGTTTTACAGTCAGATCAATTAAAATGTAATAGAGTAGAATGTTTAAAAGAAATTGCAAATATATTAACCTCTGCATTTAATACGAATAATTATTCTATATCTGATACAGCATTTCAGAATTTGATTATTCATATATATACAGCATTAAGAAGGGTACAAGATAATAATTACGTACCTATGAATGAATATTTAGTATCCTTTATAAAAGAAAAAGATCTTAATCTAGCAGAAGAAATAATTAAGAAGTTAGAAATGGCTTTTCATATAGATATTCCTAATAATGAGATTTTTTATATAGCAATTCATTTAGCTGCTAAAGAAACAATATATCAAAATAAAGATAATGAAAATATAGTTATTAAAGATGATATAAATAACATAGTTACAGAGATGTTTAAGGAAGTAAAAGAAACATATAAAGTCGATTTCTTTGATGATTTAGAATTAAGGATGTCGTTAGCACTTCATCTTATTCCTTTTCAGGTAAGGATGGAATATAGCATGATTGCACATAATCCAATTATTAAAGATATTAAAACAAGAGCAACATTAGCTTATAATATATCAGTTAGTGCATGTAATGTATTAGAAAAAATATATAAAAAGACAGTATCTGATAGTGAAATTGGTTATTTTGCAATGCATTTCAATCTTGCATTAGAGAGAAAAAATAAAAAAGTTAGGAAGAAAAATATCATAATAGTTTGTAGTTCAGGTAAAGGAACTGCAAAGCTATTAAGTTATCGTTTTAAAGAAGAATTTGATAAGTTTTTAAATAAGGTTAATACTACAGATATTATAAATTTGAAGAATATGGATTTTAAAGATATTGATTATGTAATGACTACAGTGCCTATTAGTTTTCCAATTCCAGTACCTATTTTAGAGATAACATGTTTTTTAGAAGACTCAGAACTAGAAAAAATAGAAGGATTTTTTAAACAAAATAATAATGATTCATTGCTGAATTACTTAGATCCTAATCTATATATTATTAATGTTGATTTTAATACAAAAGAAGAGGTTCTTAATTATATGGTTAATAAAATAAAGATGATTAAACCCAATATTCCAGAGAATTTCTATGATGCAATCATGGAAAGAGAAAGGCTTTCACCAACTGAATTTGGAAACATGGTAGCATTACCACATCCATATAAAGTAATCACTGAAGATACATTTATATCTTTGATAATATTAAATAAGCCGATTATATGGGATAAAAAGAAGGTTCAAATGGTTTATCTTATGTCTATTACTAATAAAGAAGGACGAGATTTACAATATCTTTATAAGGTTACTAGTAAGTTATTTACAAACAAAAAGTATATTAAAGATTTAATACAAAATAAGGATTACAATATGTTTTGTTCATATATAAAAGAAATAGAAAGAAGTATTTAGGAGGTTTTAAATGAATATATTATTAACCTGTTGTGCAGGGATGTCTACTAGTATTCTTGTAGAATGTATGTTGCAAGAGTGTGAAAAACAAGGGAAGAAGTATAACATAAAAACTGTAGATCAAGGTATAATAGAAGATGAGCTTCAGGGGGTGGATGTAATTTTATTGGGGCCACAAGTTCGTCACATAATTAAAAGAGTAGAGAAAATGGCTAATGGAAAAATTCCAATAGGAATTATTAAGTTAGAAGACTATGGTAATTTAGATGCAGTAGCAGTTTTAAGGCATGCTGAAGAATTAATAGAAAATCATAAAGATAAAAGTATATAAAGCTTTTAGTCTTTTTATTATTGAATTTTGGATTTTAAGAAGATAATTAAATAAGAGAAATTATATGGCATGAGTTTAAAATTATATTAAATTCATGCCTATTATATTTTATATACTTTTAAAATTTGCAAATAAAAAATTATTTCCATATTTATAGTGGAAATAAAACTGGTGGATAAAAAAGATAAAAAGTTTATATTTAAAGTATAAAGATTAGTGCACTAATTATATAAGAGGAGGAAGTTATGGAGAATAAATATGAAGTTTCATTTGAACTAATTTTAAATGCAGGAAATTCTAAATCAAAATCATTAATGGCAATTGAATGTGCTAGAGAGTTTGACTTTCAAGAAGCAGAAAAACTTGTCAATGAGGCAGCAGTTGACTTAAAGGCAGCTCATAAGTCTCAAACAGATATGATACAAGGTGAAGCGAGAGGAGAAAGTCAAGAAATCAATGTTATACTTATTCATGCTCAAGATCACTTAACAACAGCAATGATTATGCTTGAACAAGCTAAGGAATTTATAAATGTATATAAAATTATAAAAGAAATAAAAGAGAGGATGTAGTATTATGAGAATTATGTTAGCATGTAATGCAGGAATGTCTACTAGCCTTGTTGTAAGTAGAATGCAAGAAGCAGCAAGTAAACAAGGAAAAGAATATAAAATTTGGGCTGTGGAAGAAGGCGAAATAGAAGAAGAGTTAGGAAATTTTGATGTATTACTTTTAGGGCCTCAAGTTCGTCATATATTAAGAAGAGTAACAAAGTTAGTAGGGGATGAAGCAAAAGTGGCTGTTATTGATGCACCAGCATATGGGAAATGTGATGGAGCAGCAGTACTTGCACAAGCAGAAAAATTACATATGGAGGGATAAATATGAAAGCTTTTTCTAAAATAGAAGATGGTTTATTATTACTAGCTGAAAAGATTGACGGGAATAAATATTTAGGAAGTATAAAAAATGCATTTACAGATTTTGTTCCTTTTATAGTAGTGGGATCTTTTGGAACATTACTAAATTCTTTAATAGCGAATCCAAAGACTGGACTAGCTCAGTGGATTCCATGGTTGGAAAATTTAAAGCCAGCTTTTGATGTTTTAAACTTTGCAACTATATCATGTATGACTATACCAATTGTTTTCTTAATAGCTATGCATTTAGCAAAGGCAAATAAAATACCACAATATACTGCTGGAGTATTAAGTGTTGCTGCTTATATAACGGTTGTACCATCAACAGTTACTGTTATGGTTGAAAATTTACAAGGAGCTTCAGCTGGGCTTGGAACTTCTTCTTTAGGTGCTCAAGGATTATTTGTTGGTATGCTAATGGCAGTGTTAATTACTGAATTATTTAATAAACTATTAAAGATAGAAAAAATAAAGATAAAAATGCCACCATCAGTACCAAAAGGAATTGCAATATCATTTAATACTTTAATTCCTATTTTTATAATACTTGTAATATCATCTGTACTTGGAAATCTATTTAAACTTTGGACTGGATATTATTTAAATGAATGGATATATTCTGTGGCTCAAGCACCACTAGAGCTTATTTTTCAAAGCACATTTGGTGTTATATTTATGGCTATTCTTAGTCAAATGTTTTGGTTCTTAGGTATTCATGGAGGATTAGTTATTGAACCAATACGTAGTCCGCTATCAGCTTCAGCAATAGCTGCAAATATTTCATCATTAAATGCTGGTGGAGTACCTTCAATGCCAGTTACAAGAGGGTTTTGGACTATATTTGTTGTTTGTGGTGGAGCAGGGATAACTTTATCATTAATCTTTGCAATTTTAAAATTCTCTAAAAGAGAGGATCATAGAATGATTGCTAAAATGGCATTGTTACCTGGAATATGTGGTATAGGTGAGCCAATAGTTTTTGGATTACCACTAGTTCTAAATCCAGTATTTGCAATCCCATTTATTCTTAATTCAGGTATTGCTGCAGGTATTGCATTAAGTGCAATAAAGTTTGGGTTTTTAACCTGTAATACTGTGGATGCACCTTTTGGATTACCTATATTTATTAATGCAATGTTATCATACGGTTGGAAAGGAATTATTGTACAGATAATTATTTTAGTATTATGTACTATCATTTGGATTCCTTTTGTATTGATGTCAAATAAGGCTAAAGAAAAAGAAATCGCATAATATATGCAATTTGAGAGAGGAGAATAACAATGGGATTTCCTGAAGGATTTTTATGGGGTGGTGCAACTTCAGCTAACCAATTTGAAGGAGGATTTAAAGAGGGTGGGAGAGGAATTGCTGTTTCAGACTTAATAACAGATGGCAATCAAGAATCACCCAGAAAAATATTTTATAGATTTGATGATGGGAGAGAAGGAAGCATACGTCAAGGTGAATGTATTCCAATAGGAGCTAAAGGTATATTGAAAGAAGGTTATTATTATCCTAGCCATAAGGCAACAGACTTTTACCATAATTATAAGGAAGATATTGCATTAATGGCTGAGATGGGATTTAAGGTATATAGATTTTCTTTATCTTGGACAAGGATTTTTCCAAATGGAGATGAAGAAATTCCAAATGAAGAAGGACTAAAATTTTATGATGCTGTAATTGATGAGTTATTAAAGTATGGAATTGAACCATTAGTAACAATTTTACATTTCGATATGCCATTACATCTTGCAAATAAATATAATGGTTGGGAAAGTAGAAAGCTTATAGATTTTTATCTTAAATATGCTGAAGTTTTATTTAAAAGATGGAAGGATAAAGTTAAATATTGGGTTACGGTAAATGAAATTAACGTTTTAGGTGGATACTGGACATTAGGATTGGCTTCAAACAATAGGCTTGAAGGTGGACATTCAAATCAAGGGGAAACATCTTTTAAAGATGCAGGTGCTAAAATTCAAGCAATCCATCATCTTTTAGTTGCTTCCGCATATGCAAATAAAATTGCACGTAATATTAACCCTAACTTCAAATTAGGTTGTATGCTAGCTTTATCTGGTATATATCCTGCGACATGTCATCCTAAAGATGTATTTGGTGCTTATGATTTTAGACGTCGTGCACTTATGTTTTCTGATGTAGTTTGTAGAGGTTCATATCCTAATTATGCTGAAGCTATTTTTAATGAATATGATTTTAAATTGAAGATGGAAGATGGAGATGAAGAGATATTAAAAGAACATCCAACTGATTTCTTAGCTTTTTCATATTATCGTACTACAGTATTTGATAGAAACTCACCAAATACTACAACTACGGGTGGTCAACAAGGATCGTCTAATCCTTATTTAGAAAATACACCATGGGGATGGCCAGTAGATCCAGAAGGATTAAGATTTGTTTTAAATGAATTATATGATAGATATCAAAAACCATTATTTATAGTAGAAAATGGTATGGGAAACATAGATGTAGTTGAAGAGGATGGCTCGATAAATGATGACTACAGGATTGATTATTTAAAAAGACACGTAGAAGAAATGAAAAAAGCTGTTGAAATTGATCATGTAGACTTATTAGGATATACCCCATGGGGATGTATAGATGTTGTTTCAGCGGGTACAGGTGAAATGAAAAAGCGTTATGGATTAGTTCATGTGGATATGGATGATAAAGGTAATGGAACGTTAAAACGTACTAGAAAGAAGTCATTCTATTGGTATAAAAAAGTTATCGAAAGTAATGGTGAAATACTAGAATAAGAAATATTATAGAGAGCCTTAATTTATATAAGGCTCTTTTTTTACTTCTTTTAACTAATATTAATGATTTGATTACATAAGTTTCAGGTGTAATTTTATATATTTTTATTATAGAGATATATAAGCGGATATTTATAATCTAAGTACTAATTTACACTATGTGATAGTTTACATTCCTCTAAAAATGTTGTAACAAAAAGAAAAATAGAAAATAAGCTAATATTGTATAAGAAATCTTGGGGGAGACTAATTGATGAAAGAAATTGTTGAATGTATCGATGTAGGGACTGAGTATTGTCCATGCAAATTAGCAGAGAGTGGAGAGTGTATTATTTGCTCTCAACTTCAGGGAGATTGTCTTTGTGATTGTTTAAATTGGAAGGGAGTATGTATTTACCATGAATTTATTAGCAATGGATCAAAGGCTAAGGAAGGTAGAAAGACTTATAATTGCTTAGTTGTTAAAAAGGAAGTTTTAGAAGAGGATGTTGTAGTTATAAAGTTTGAGGTCCCTCATAAATTAGCTATTGACTTAGTAAAGCCAGGCAGCTTTATTTTTATTAGAACTAGTGAAAATATTTATTATGATGTACCTATTTCTATATTAGAATCAGATATAAATAGTAATATAGTTTCAATAATGATTGAAATTAGGGGAATTAAAACTAAACAGTTACTTACTATAGGTGAAGGTGAAGAAATCACTATAAGAGGTCCTTATTGGAATGGAGTATTTGGAATTAGTAATGTAAATAAGCAGAAAGATAAAAATGTTTTAGTACTTGCTAGGGGTATTGGCATGGCACCTATGATGCCAGTTATTAGAAAGCTTGCTTTAAATAATAATAAAATAACATTATTAATGGATAAGGAGCCTTATAAAGATATTTATATAAAAGATTATTTAGAGAACTATAATGTTGAATTAATAGAAGTGTCTCTATTAGATAAAGGAAAGTTAAGTGATGAAGCAAAGGTGATTGTTAAAAAATTAATAGATGATAAGAATATCAGTTATATCCATATTGCTGGAGCAGATATATTAACAGTTACAACAATAGATTACTTAAATGAAATAGATAAAAATAAAATTGATTTATCTTGCTGCAATAATACAAAAATGTGTTGTGGAGAAGGCATTTGTGCCCTATGGACAGAGGTGCCACAATTTAATATAAAAGGACAGTAGATAGACTTACTTTAAATAAGCTACCTATTGTCCTTTATTTTCTTATAAATTATATTTAACTTTTGCCATTCTTCATCCCATACTATCTTTTCTATAATTGAAAATAGTACATCGCGTTTTTCTTCTATAGTTGCTTCTTTTATTATTTCATGAAAATTCTCTAGGATAAAAAGAGTATTTTTTAGATGAGAAGAGGAGAGTGAATTATTATCTTCTTTAATACTTATATTATTTAATTTAGATTTAAGGCTTTTAACTTCATCTTTATAATCTTGTATTTGAGAAAGTATTATTTTTGAGATTTCCAAGTCATCCACTAAAGATAATTTTTGTACTAGCCTTTTAATTTTTACTTCTAATGTATCTATATTTTTAAGAAGATCTTTATTATCATTAGAGGTATTTTCTTTAGGGCTTTTTGTTATTTTAGACAATTCTTTTAGTAGTTGCTCTTTATTATAAACATTTATAGAATTTAATACTAATTCTTCAGTTACATCACCTTTAATATTCTTGCAATCACATTTTAAACCACTTGACTTACTTTTATTACTGCAAACATAGTAGAAGGCTCTTTTATTACTCTTATATTTATTCCCATATTTAACTATCATATTGGAACCACATTTATTACATTTTAAAAGTCTAGTAAGTAAGGCTACATTTGAAATAGATGAGTTTAACTTCGGATTTAAGTTATTTTTTATTAGTCCTTGAACCTTTAGCCATTTATCAGCATCTACTACACCTTTGTGATTTGAAACAGTTGCAATTTTTTCAGATGTGCCTTGAGAATATCTAAATATGCCATTTCCATTAGCTTCACCAAAAACTGAAAAACCAGTATTTTTTAGATAGGTTAGTACTTCATAAGTAGACTTTACATATACAGGATTTTGTAAGATAACTCCAAGACCAGAACGCTCTAAAGATCCACCTAGTTTGCCAGAAATATTATTTTTCATACAGAATAGTGATACTTTATTTAAGGATTTTAATTCTAAGTATTTGTCATAAATTACTTCTATATATTTTAATTCTTCTTCATTTATTATAAGCTTACTAAAGGATTTTTCTTTCAGTTCTTCATCTAAGTAGGTCTCTCTTATAGCATCAAAGCCAAGGGGAGGTATACCACCAAGCCAGCGTCCAGTTTTAGATAATTCTATCATATTATCTCTTATTCTTTCAGCAATAGTTTCTCTTTCTAGCTGTGCAAAAACAGAGGCAATGTGAATCATAGCTCTTCCCATAGGGGTTGAAGTATCAAATTGTTCTTTAATAGATACAAAATCAACATTGTACTTTTGAAGAAGCTCTAAGGTAGAGGAGAAGTCTGCCACATTACGAGAAATTCTATCTAACCTATAGCAAAGCAAAACTTGTATCTTCTTAGCCTTAATATCATTAAGTAAATTTTGAAACTGTGGTCTTTTAATGTTTTTTCCAGAAAAGCCTTCATCTTCATAAATAATAAAGTTTATTTTATCTGAATTCGCCATACGTAAATAATAGTCTTTGCATAAATCAATTTGGTTTTCTATACTATCCCCACTAGATGTATAAACTGATTTTCTTGAATAAATTGCTATATTCATAATATCACCACTTTAAAATTAAAAATAAATATAATCTCTTTTAAGTATATGAATATCTTTAAAAGTTTTATGTGAAAATTTGTGACTTAAGTTTTAGTTTATATATAGGAGTAAAGATATAGATAAGTAATAATCATATATTTATATCTTAAGTTATGGTATAATTTGTATATAAGGTGGTGTTTTTGATGGTTCTTTAAAAGCTCACTATTATGAAAATTGTATGAAAGTAATAATTAATCTTGATAATGATTAATATATTTAAATAAGGGTTAAATATATTGTAGTAATACTAGTTAATATTTTTATATATAGATTTGAAAAGGGTTTAAATAGTGGAAAGAATTTTTTTAGTTCAAAGATAAAATGAGAATAAGAAATTCTTGTGTAATAAAGGTGATTATTAATAAAAGTGAGGGGAAGGAATATTGGCAAAAATTGAACTTAATGATTTAATAGCAATTTTAAAAAGTGATGTTTTAAAAAATAATTCCTGTATCGAAATGAATTTTAGTATTAAAGATGATACAGAATATAGGAATTGTTGGATTGGGAAAATGCCTGATGATAATAAATTTGGAAAAGAAGTATACTGGTTTGGATTAGTGGAAGATGGATCACAAGGATATGAGTATGATACATTAGATGATCTTATACAGGCTAAAGTATTTAACGGGAAAAGTTTATCTGAGATTTTCAATAAAATTATTTGGAATACATTAGATGGATGTAGCTTCGAAGAAAGATTAAGTGACTATATTAATGAATAATTGTATTATTAGTTAGTTAAGTTATATTTCATAGCGTGATTGAAGTTCACTCTAATTATAAAGAGATAAGTTAGAACAAATGTATTCTTTTCAAAGGCAAAGGATATTGTAAATTCTTTATAGTAGTTAATCATTAGGGAGAATAGAAGTATGTTAAGAAGAAAAGAAAATGTACTTAAGTTTAGAAAATTTTCAATAGTATGTCTTTTGTTATCAATAGTTATAAATATTACAAGTACTACTCTTGGGTATACTGGTGACAATATCATAAGTACAATTGGCATTACTTTAGGAATTGTTTTACTATTAATATTTATTACTATATCTTTATTAATATGGAGATGTCCGTTTTGTAAAAAGAGACTTCCAATAAGGTTTGATATCAAAAATAATGTTGATGAAGTTATATGCCCTTTTTGCGGAGCTAACTTATTGTATGGAACTGAAAAAGAAGATAAAAAAAAGAAATTTAATTTTTAGTCTTCAAAAAAGTAGAAATATCATAGAAAGATTTAAGTTGAATTATAGTAGGTTTGCTTAACTTATTTATATATTTAGAAAGATGATTATTTTCCAATTATTATGTATAATAGATTTAAAGTTAGAAATATTGGATGAGATATTAAAGTATTAAGGGTATTATTCTAAAGAAACTCTTAATATTATTTGATATATTGGGGGTATGTATTTTGAGTAAAAATGTATGGAAACTATATCTAGTTTCTTGTATTAGCTTTTCTATTATTGGAATAATGGATTTATTTAAAGGAAAATATTTATCAGGAACTCCTTTTATTATCCTAGGAGTCTTATATTTATATTTTAGTATTTCTAGTTTTAAGAAATATAAGAAGGCTAAAGATGATTTATTAGCAAAAATTGACCCAGAAAGATTAGATAGTGAACTTATTAAATTAATAGATGAAGGTAGGGAAATAGAGGCTATAAAAACTTATAGGATTCTTACTGGAGCAAGTTTAAAGGATTCTAGAGATTATGTTGATATATTGAATGGAAAAAATGCTTAGCTTGTAATGAGTAGAATAATATTTAAATATTCATAGAATTATTAAAGTATGTTCAGGGGATGTTCAAATGAGCATCCCTTACTTATTTTTTTATTACAGAAATGACAAATTTTCATAAAGACCTCCTTTACTTCTAAGATGATTATAGAATGAATTGGGAAAATATTCAATAAACTACAAGAAGGATGAATTATCTATTATATAGAATTATCAATGCTTTAACAAAAATTAAACTAGTGAATAGTATATACTAAAGAATTTTTGGATGTGAAGATAATGAAGCCAATAAAGGCTGTTAATGTAAATAATCCAGATAAAGAGTTTTTAGAGGAATTTCATCAGATATTAGCAAAGAGTTTAGTTAGAAAATTAGGAATTGATAACTCTAGGAAACTACTTGAATTAATTAAGGAAGAAAAGGATGAGGAATAAAAGATTTGTAAGTAGATAAATTAACCAACAGTTAAATTATTTACTTATAAATTAACAATAGTTCAATTGTAGTAATTTGGCTTACTTGATAAAATAGTAGTAACAAAAGCTTTTGATATTACTATTTATTGAGGAGTATTAGTTTTTATGAAGATAAATGAAATTATAAAAGAGAAAAGAATAGCTCAAGGATTAACTCAAGAACAGGTTGCTGAATCTCTTGGAGTATCAACTCCTGCTGTTAACAAATGGGAGAAGGGGATTAGCTATCCTGATATAACTATATTACCATCTTTAGCTAGGCTTTTAAGAGTAGATTTAAATACTTTACTTTCTTTTAAAGAGGATTTAACTGATATTGAAATAGGACATTTTTTAAATAAATTAGTGGAAATAATCAGAAGTGAAGGTTTTGATATAGGTTATGAAAAGGCAATTGATAAGATTCATGAGTATCCAAACTGTGATAAGTTAATTTTAAATATAGCAACTATACTTGAAGGTAGTTTATTTATGTTTGCAATTGAAAATATAGAAGATTATGAGAAAGACATTGAAAAATTATATGTAAAAGCGTCAAATAGTAGTGATATAGAAATTGCTAATCAAGCAACTTCTATGTTAATTAATAAATATTTAGGAAGGGAAGAATATGAAAAGGCACAAGCTTGTATAGATAAGCTTCCTAATATTACTTTTGATAAGACTCAACTACAAGGTAATCTTTACATTAAAGCTTCAGAATTTGATAAGGCCTCAGAGCTTTTTGAAAATAAATTAATATCTAAAGGAAATGAGATATTCACTATTTTAAGATTTATGATGGAAATTGCTTTAAAGGAAAATCGTAACGAGGACGCGAAGTATTTTGCAGAAGTTATAGAAAAAGCAATAGAATTATTTGATTTTTGGGATTATAATTCATATGCTGCATATTTCCACTTGTATTCAGTACAAAAAGATGTTGATAATTTAATTCCTATTTTAGATAAGATGTTAACTTCAATGAGGAAGACGTGGGATATATCAAATTCTAAATTATATAAACATATAAAACCTAAAGAAAATAAAGTTGATAGTAGTGAGATCTTTTTATCGAGCTTTTTAAATGCACTTAAAAATGATAAGGATAATGAATTAGAATTTTTAAGAGATAATAAGGAGTTTTTAGAACTTATAGATAAGTATAATAAATAAAAAGTGTATAGATACTATTAAACAAGCACAGACTCTAAAGGTTCTGTGTTTTTTTGCATTGACCTAAGGGTTTAAAGTGATAAACGAAAATAAAGTTCTTTACTGATGAATTTATCTCTTATTGAGTTATTTATTAGTCTATTATTCGTAAATAATATACTCGTAAATGATGTTTAATAATAAATATAAATAGCCCAAAACTTCAAATTAACCATAAAATCTTATATAATAAATAAGTAAAAGGAGATTAGAAGTATGACATTACAGCAATTAAAATATATAGTCACCGTTGCAGATAAGGGAACAATTAGTAGTGCTGCAAAGGAATTATTTATTTCTCAACCAAGCTTAACTAATGCCATTAAAGAGTTAGAAGAAGAAATGCAAATTACTATATTTAATAGAACTAATAAGGGAATTATTGTATCAAATGAAGGAAATGAGTTTCTTGCCTATGCTAGGCAAGTTCTTGAACAGTTTAATCTTTTAGAGGAAAAGTTTTTAAATGTAAAGAAACAAAGTCTAAGATTCTCAGTATCTACTCAACATTATTCTTTTGCTGTAAATGCATTTGTAGATGTTATTAGAGAGTTTGGTGGAAATAACTATGATTTTACTATTAGAGAAACTCAAACTTATGAGATTATTGATGATGTAAGTAGATTAAAAAGTGAAATAGGAATTTTATATACCTCATCTAAAAATGAGGAAGTAATTATGAAAATTATTAAACAAAATGGTTTGGTGTTTGAGAAACTATTTATTGCAAAACCTCATGTATTTATTAGTTCAAAACATCCACTTGCTAAACTTGATATAATTACATTAGAAGATTTAGAAGAGTATCCATATCTTTCATTTGAACAGGGGGATTATAATTCTTTTTATTTTTCAGAGGAAATTTTAAGCACTCTTGATCGCAATAAAAATATTAAGGTAAGGGATAGGGCAACTTTATTTAATCTTGCTATTGGCTTAAATGGATATACTGTAAGCTCTGGTGTAATAAGTAAAGAGCTTAATGGTGAAAATATAATCGCAAGGCCACTTAAGGTAGATGAACATATGTGTATTGGAACTATTGTACAAAAGAATATGTCTCTAAGTAGATACGGGAAGGCATATATGGAATTCTTAAAGAATCATGTTAGTGATTATATGGAGTGAAAACCTATTTTGAAGCTTATAAATTAATATAGCAGTAAGAATTAAATATGTGTTTGATATAGTTTAAAGCTATATCAAACACATATTTTTTTGTATTTTTAAATAATAAAAAATTAATCTATACTAGATTTATAATATAAATAGGGACAGGAGAGAAATAATATGAGTAAAGATTCACCTTTTAAATTTGATATTGTTGGAAGTTTTTTAAGACCCGATTATTTAAAGAAAGCTAGAAAAGATTATTCAGAAGGAAAGATAAATAATGAGAAATTAAAAAATATAGAAGATAAAGCTATTACAGAGTTAATTGAAAAACAAAAAAATGTAGGACTACCTGTTATTACAGATGGAGAATTTAGAAGAAGTTCATGGCATCTTGATTTTATGTGGGCATTTAATGGAGTGGGACATAAAAAAACAGAAAGTGGCATCCCATTCCACGGAGAGCCAGCACTAATTGATGACACATTCCTTATAGGAAAAGTTTCTGTTGATAAGCATCCATTTGTAGAACATTTTAAATTTGTAAAACAATTTGAAGATGAAAATACAGTTGCACGTCAAACAATACCTGCACCAGCACAGTTTTTATTTCAAATGATTACTACAGATAATATAAAAAAGACTAGAGAAATTTATCCTAATGAAGAAGAGCTAATTAATGATATTGCAGAAGGGTATAAAAAAGTAATTTATGATTTATACCAAGCTGGATGTAAAAATCTTCAATTTGATGATTGTACATGGGGAGTATGTGTTGATCCTAATGCTTGCTTTATTCTTGGAACAAATGAAGTTGGACTACAAAAAGTTATTGAAAAATTAATTAAGATAAATAATCTTGCTATTGAAGGTAAACCTAAGGATATGGTAATTAATACACATATATGCCGTGGAAATTTCCATTCAACATGGGCTTGTCAAGGGGCATATGATAGAGTAGCAAAAGATCTTTTTGCAAATGAAAATGTAAATGCTTTTTATTTAGAATTTGATGATGAGCGATCAGGTGGTTTTGAATCATTAGAATATGTAAGTGATAATAAAAAAGTAGTATTAGGACTTATAACTACAAAATTACCTAGACTTGAAAGTAAAGAAAGTATAATAAATCGTATAAGAGAAGCTACAAAATATATCCCATTAGAAAGATTATGCTTAAGTCCACAATGTGGTTTTGCATCAACAGAAGAGGGAAATAAGATTACAGAAGAAGAACAATGGGCAAAGTTAAAATTAGTTAAAGAAATAGCAAGTGAAGTTTGGAATTAATTTATTAAAAAAAGCTTATTAATACTCAAAATAATGTGTTAATAAGCTTTTTTAGTTAAGTTCGATTTAAAGTTAATTTTATTATAAAAGATAATAATAATATCAAATTTTTTTAATATATAACGAAATTCATTAAAGGTTAACTATAAATTATTAAGAATAGATGTTAAGATAAATATGTAAGAAAAATGCAGTGGAGGAATTATGAAAAAAAGATATTTACTATTAGTAATATTATTTATTTATAGTTGCATGTTAACTTTAACTTCATGTAATAAAACAACTGTAGATAGCAGCAATAACGTTATTGTAAATGAGGAAACAAGAAAAATTGATGGAAATGCTGAGAAAATTGTGAAACCAGGATATGAAAAATTAGAAGAACTACTAGATGATGAAGAATCCAATAAGAAATTTCAAGGTACAGTATTAGTAGCTGATGGAGATGATATTGTATTTGCAAAAGCATATGGATACGCTGATGCTCAAGAGAAAATAGAAAATAAATTGACAACACGATTTGCTATTGCTTCAAATACAAAACAGTTTACTGCAACAGCTATAATGCAATTAGTTGAACAAAATATAATTAGTCTTGATGAAACTATAGATAAGTATTTTCCAGATTATAAGTATGGCAATAAAATTACAATGAAGAATTTATTGCAAATGAGATCTGGTATTCCTGATTATCTCAATGAATTAGATTTATTTATGAGAGACGAAGATACTAAAAAAATTCTTAAAGAGTATGAAAGTAATGCTTATTATGATAAATATGTTGAAGATTATAGGTGGTCATCAGAAATAATATTGAAAAATCTATATCTAACAGAGTTACTCTTTGAGCCAAATGAAGAATATGATTATTGTAATACAAATTATTATTTACTTGGATTAATAATTGAAGAAGTAAGTGGTATGTCTTTTGAAGACTATTTAGAAGAATATATATTTAAACCATCTAAAATGGGAAGCAGTAGTGTAATACCATTAAATTCTGATGCTAAGGGACATGGAAGTGATAAATCAGGAGTAATAGTAGCTAATCATGAATTTACTTATGCTGCTGGAGCAATTTATTCTAATATTTTTGATATGTTTCGTTGGAGTAGGATGTTACATAAAGGTGATATTATAACAAGAAAATCTTATGAAGAAATGATAACTCCAGTTGATGACTATGGGTATGGACTTTTTGTAAAAGATAATATAATCGGCCATAGCGGGGTAATAGATGGTTTTACTTCAAATACGGAATATGATATAAATAAAGACCGTACAATAATAGTATTAGAAAATATAGATCCAGAAATAGATAATTTGGATGCTCAATATCATACAAATCTAATAAGAGAATATTTAGATGGACAAGTTGAAGAAGGAGCCATTAATTGATGAACAAGTTACTCGTCATGCAGTAACTCAATTAATTATGGATATTATTGAAGAAAAAAGTAGTGAGTATATTAAAGCTAGTCTAGGAGTTAGCGAGCCTGACACTGATTGGAATAAACCATCATTTTATTAATATAGTATAGGCTATAGTTTGTAGAACTATAGCCTATTAGCATTCTTGTATATTAACCAATACCTCCATATATTAATCCTAAGATTATTACAAGAACTGTAGTTGGTACAAAAATATACTTACCAAAATTCATAAACCACATTCCCATTTTATGTTTAGTACCTAAATTTAACTTATCTAAAGTTTCTTTTGGATCAAGAATGTAGAAGAATATTATTGCAGTTATTAATGCACCGATTGGAGAAAATACTATAGTTATAAAATCTGTGAATTTATTAAATGCTAAATCACTTAAACTTAGTGGAATAGATAGTATAAATGCTATAGATGCAGTAATATATACACTCTTTTTTCTAGTCCATTTAGTTAAATGCATAACTGCTTCTACAGGTCCTTCAAGCATTGCTATAGAAGATGAAATAGAAGCAAAAATTATACTTAAAAAGAATAGAGCACTTAGTACTTGTCCAAATGGCATAGTCTGGAATATACCAGGAACAGTTACAAATAATAAAGCTGGTCCAGCGGTAGGATTAAGACCTAAGGCAAATACTGCTGGCATAATCATAAAAGCAGCTAACATAGCGGCAAGAGTATCAAAGACTACAGTATTTATAGCACAATTTGGAATATCAAATTTTTCATCAGTGTAGCTTCCACACATAACCATACAACATCCAGTTAAAGATACTGTAAAAAAGGCTTGCCCTAGCGCCATAACCCAAGTATTTGCTTTTAATAAATAGGACCAATCAGGTGAAATAAGATATTTTACACCTTCTATAGAACCAGGTAAGCTTATGGACTTTGCTATTAAAAGAATAAATATAATAAAAAGTAAAGGAATTATGATTTTATTTATTTTTTCTATTCCTTTAGAAATCCCAAAACTAACTATAATTAAAGTTATTAGCACAGCTAATCCATGCCAAAACACTGCGCTATTGCTATTTGTAAAAGTAGTGAAGTAAGTTTCTATATCTATTTTTGAAATCTCACCAGTTAAGCTAATTTTAAAGTATTTTAATACCCATCCAATAACAACTGTGTAAAACATAAAAATTCCAGTTAAACCTATAGTGGGAATTGCAGATAATAATTTGCCATACTTTAGATTCTTTTCTCTAAAAATCTTTTGAATAGCACCCATTGATCCTACTCTAAATTGTCTACCAAAAGCAAATTCTGCTATTAAACCAACAGTACCAAGAAGTATAACAAAAATGAAATAAGGTATTAAGAAAGCAGCCCCTCCATTTTCACCTAATTTATAAGGGAACATCCATATATTCCCTAGGCCTACAGCAGCTCCAACACATGATAGAATGAAGCCAAATTTACTTGTGAATTTTTCTCTATTTTCTTTGTTTTCCAATCTTTTTACCCCCTAATGTATAATAGAAAAATTTATATAAAAAAAGTCTCATAGCTTATATGCTATGAGACCCTTTGCCTAGGATAATAAAAAGTCTCATAGCATTACCTATGAGACTTTGTTTTATTGCAACTTAAAAACTTCAGCCATCATAGATACAAAACACTAAATACGTGCGGTTTGTATCTATGAAAGACGTTATATAGATACAAACCTATCTAAAAAAGCTAAAGAAAAAGCTATTATTTAATTTTAAAATTAATAGGTCTGCTTTAATTTTCATAATTTATCTCCTAATGTATTAAAATATTAACAAAATAATACCAGTAAATTATATATATGTCAATATTAAATTTATTTTGTAAAATACTATGCATAGAAAAATAAGAATAAAGTAAATGAATTTATTTGTATATTTTAAGTGGATTTTATCATAAATAAATGGGATTTTTATAAGAAAGAATTAAATAAACTAAATATAATTGGAAAAAGTTAATGTTAAGTTAATGTAGCATGTGTATATTATGTTTATTAGCATCAAGGAGGTACAATTATGCTTACATTAAAAAATATAAAGAAAAGTTATACCACAGGTGAGTTTATCCAGGTAGCACTAGATGGTGTATCTTTAAATTTTAGGGAAAATGAATTCGTAGCGATATTAGGTCCCAGTGGATCAGGAAAAACAACATGTTTAAATGTTATTGGTGGACTTGATAAGTATGATTCAGGGGATTTAATTATTAATGGGAAATCAACAAAGGAATTTTCAGATTCTGAATGGGATTCTTACAGAAATAATAGTATAGGGTTTATATTCCAAAGTTATAACTTAATAGGACATTTAGATATAGTATCAAATGTTGAAATGGGTATGACTTTAAGTGGGATTTCAGCTAAGGTAAAAAGGGAAAAGGCGCTTGAAGCTCTTGGAAGAGTAGGGCTAAAAGACCATGTGCATAAAAAGCCTAATCAACTATCAGGAGGACAAATGCAAAGAGTTGCAATTGCAAGAGCTTTAGCAAATGATCCAGATATAATTCTTGCGGACGAGCCTACTGGAGCACTGGATACAAAAACTAGTGTGCAAATAATGGAGTTAATAAAAGAAATATCAAAGGATAAATTAGTTATAATGGTTACTCATAATCCAGAATTAGCTCAGGATTATGCTGATAGAATCGTAGAATTTAGAGATGGAAATATAGTATCAGATTCAAACCCACTAAATGTTGAAAGTAAAAAAGAAGAATATTCATTAAAGAAAACAAGCATGAGCTTTTTTACAGCTTTAAAATTATCAGCAATGAATATAAAAACTAAAAAAGGAAGAACATTTTTAACAGCTCTTGCATCAAGTATTGGTATTATAGGAATTGCTGTTATACTTAGTTTATCAAATGGATTTGATGCTAAAATAGCAGAAATGCAAGAAGATGCACTAGCAGAATATCCAATTACTATTTCAAAGCAAACTCAAGAAATTTCTAAAGAAGCCATGGAATCTAGAAGAGAAGAAATGAAAGAAAAGGCTACAGGAACATCTGAATATGTAGACTCAGATGAGGTTTATTTACATGACCCAAGTGAAAATACATTAATACATACAAATAATATATCAGAAGAGTATGTAGATTATATTAAAGGAATAGACCCAGAACTTGTAGATACTATAGGTTATACAAGAATAGCATCTATGAATCTTTTAAGAAAATTTGATGATAAAATAGAGCCTATAGCTTTTAGCAGTAGTGATAAAAGTAATTCATCACAAAGTAGTCAAATGGGTGCCGGATTAGCTTCTTATCCTAGTTCTACAAAGGATGATAGTATATCATTTATAGAAAAAAACTATGATTTATTAGAAGGGGAATATCCTAAGTCAAAGACAGATTTAGTACTTATAGTAGATTCTAAAAATAGAGTAGATGTAAATGCTATGAAGAATCTTGGAATAGATACAACTGATTTAAATAGTATCAAATTCAAAGATCTAGTAGGTATGGAGTTTAAGCTTATTTCAAATAATGATTATTATGAAAAAACACAATTTAATACATTTATGCCTTCAAGTGATTATGAAAAAATGTATAACTCAGATAATTCAGTTACATTAACATTAAGTGGTGTAGTACGTATCAAAGAAGAGGCTGGTATTTCCTTAATAGGTGAAGGGATCGCTTATAGTGATGACTTAACTGAATTAGTTATAGAGAGAGCTAAGGACTCTGATGTAGTACAAGCTCAAAAAGATGCAGACTATAATGTTATGTCAAGAGAAGCTGTTGATGAAGAGACTAAGAAAAATTTAATAGCATATTTTGGTGGAGATGAGACTCCATATGCGATTATGTTATATCCAAAGAGCTTTGAAAATAAAGATCAAGTTATATCTTACTTAGATGACTATAATGAAAATAAGTCATCTGATGATAAAATAGTATATACTGATTTATCAAAGGTGCTATCAGACATGACTGGTGGAATTATGGATGGAATAACTATAGTTTTAGTTGCATTTGCAGCTACATCATTAGTTGTATCTTTAATAATGGTAGGTATTATAACTTATATATCAGTTCTTGAGAGAACTAAAGAAATAGGGGTATTAAGAGCACTTGGAGCTAGAAAAAAAGATATCACTAGAGTATTTAATGCTGAAACATTCATAATAGGAACTGGTTCAGGTGTATTAGGTATATCAATTGCATGGATACTTACAATACCAATAAACAGTATTCTATATAAAATGACAGAGTTAGAGTCAGTAGCAAAATTAAATCCAGTACATGCAATATCATTATTAATAATAAGTGTTACACTTACTATGTTAGGTGGATGGATACCATCAAAAATGGCAGCAAGAAAAAATCCAGTAGAAGCACTTAGAAGTGAATAAGAAATAAATATAAAGGCTATCTTATGATATAAATTAAGATAGCCTATTAATATTAAGCAGAAAATATAGTAAAATCCTATTATATATGTTTCAATAAGTAATTAAATTTTGAGGACTTATGTTATTTTAAGTGAAAAATAGTTTCGAAAATAAATTATATTAATTGAAAGCATATATATATTTTGATTTTTAAATAAGTTTATCTTGTAATTACCTAACTGAAATGTTTTACATATGAACTAACTTAATAAAATATAAAAATATTATTTTAACTTATAGATATTAATTTAGGAGGGATAGTGTGGTTAAAGTATTAATAGTAGAAGATAATAATAAATTAAGAAAGTTAATTGATGTTTATTTAACGCACAATGGATATAAAACTTATAGTGCTACAGATGGACTTGTGGCACTGGAGATAATAAATAATAATATGATAGATTTAGTAATATGCGATATTATGATGCCCAATATGGATGGATTTGAGCTTATAGAAGAATTAAGAGAAATATACTCTAATTTACCAATACTCATAGTTACAGCAAAGGAATCTAAAGAAGATAAAATATTAGGATTTAAACTAGGAATTGATGACTATATGGTAAAGCCTATAGATTTAGAAGAATTATTAATGAGAGTTAAAGCATTACTTAGAAGAGCTAATATAAATAATGAACATAAATTAGCTATAAAAGATGTGGTACTTGACTATGATAAGCTAACTGTTACAAAAGGTGATGAAGAAATAGAACTGCCACAAAAAGAATTCTATCTGTTGTACAAGCTTTTGAGCTACCCTAATAAAATATTTACACGCATGCAATTGATGGATGACATATGGGGAATGGACGTGAAAAGTGATGAGCAAACAGTAAATGTACATATAAGAAGACTAAGAGAAAAGTTTTCACATTACAAGGAATTTGAAATCATAACAGTCAGAGGACTTGGATATAAGGCGGTAAGAGAAGATGATTAGGTGTTCTAGAAAATTAAGACACACTATAAAATTTAAATTTGTAGTAGCCTTTATTGTATCTATTATAATAGGAAATTTACTATCATTTTTAATAGTAAGTCCTTATATAGACAGTAAAATAGAAGAAGTATTATTTAATAGATATGAAACAATAATATCTGAATTACAAAGCTCTAAAAACTATGAAGAAAAATTAGATACCTTAATAAATCTGTATGATGGATTAGGGTATAGCTTAGCAGTACATAAAGATATAGATGAATTAAATCTAAGAAAATCTCAAGAAAAGAAGATTATTGAAGGAGAGAAATTAATATACTTAGTAGCTCATAGACCTACAGCTAAGGTAGTAGGAAAAATAAATAATACTTATATTTCATTGGAATTAAAGCATTATTCAGATATAGGACGTATTATATCGGGTATAAACAAAGTAGTACTATTTATTAATATATTAATTTGTTCATTTATAATAAGTTTTGTAATAAGAAAGCTTACAAGACCAATAGAAAAGTTAGCTGATGCTACAAATGAAATATCTGCAGGTAATTTTGATATAAATATTGATATAAAAAGTAATGATGAAGTAGGTATGCTTGTAGAAAAATTTAATTCTATGGCTAGAGATTTAAAGAATATTGAATATATGCAAACTGACTTTATTAATAATGTATCTCATGAATTTAAAACGCCAATAGCAGCTATAGATGGATTTGCAACTATACTTAAAAATACCAAGCTATCAGAAGAAGAAAGACTAGAATATTTAAATATTATAACTGATGAAGCTAGTAGGTTATCAGAGTTATCATCTAATATTTTAACACTTTCAAAACTTGATAATATAGATAATTTTAAAGGGAATAAGAAGTTTTTCTTAGATGAGCAAATTAGGAAGACTGTTATACTACTTGAAAAAGAATGGACTAATAAAAATATATCATTTAATTTTGATCTAACCAATATGTCTTATTACGGAAAAGAAGAGTACTTAATGCAAGTATGGATAAATATAATCAATAATGCTATAAAGTTTTCGGAAGAAAATAGTGAAATTGATATATGTTGCTACAAAAATCCAGAGTATGCCTTTGTTAAAATAAGAGATTATGGATGTGGAATGGATGAAGATACTAAAAAGAGAGTATTTCATAAGTTCTATCAAGGAGATAGTTCTAGAAAAGGTGAAGGATATGGACTAGGATTATCTATTTGTAAAAGAATAATTGATTTATCTAAAGGAGAAATACATGTAGAAAGTGAACCTGGAAAATATACTGAGATATTAATAAGTCTCCCATATTAATAATATAACTAAGGATATTTTCATTACAGTTACAAGGAATAATATGGTTCACATAAATGAAAGTTTAAGAGGGAGAAAGAGAAAGTACGGTGTTTTATAAATATAAGAAATAGTATCTTACAGTTAGGAGATACTATTTTTTGTGCTATATAAATAATCAAGAAACATTTTTTTATCAATAATCTGTTGATATTTAATATCTATAGATGTATAATATCCATAGATATTAAATCTATGGATTAGGAGAGTGCATTATGAAAAGAATTGTATTACTTGGTGGAAACGGATATATTGGTAGAGAGGTAACTAGACAATGGTTAAAAAAAGATAAAAACGTAGAATTCTATGTTATTTCAAGATCAGGAAATAATAAATTAGTAGATAAAAGAATACATAATTTATCAGCAGATGTAACTGATTATAATTCTGTAGAAAAGGTATTGCCTAAAGAAATTGATTGTATTATAGATTTTGTAGGCCATCCAGAAAAGGATAGTGCAGAACTTGTAAAAATTAATAAACAGCCTGCTGAAGTGATGTTAGAGATAGCTGAAAAAAATAATATTGATAAAATAGGCTTTATTGGTGGTATTTTAGGACCTAAAAGTTTTACAGATATAAAATGTGATATAATAAATATGCTTAAATTAAGTAATAAAAGAGTCGAATATGTAGAACCTACGGTTGTATATGGTAGAGATAGAAAAGATGCATTAGCTAAAATGGTTCCTGTCTTTAAAGTATTAGGAGTATTTTCAAAGAAATTAAAACCAGTTCATGTAGAAGATGTAGCTAATGAATTAATTACTAAATTAACAAAATAAGAATGGAGTTTTATTGTGAAAATAAACAAAAGTTTTGAACAAGGAATATATGTTCTTTTGATGCTAGGATTACAAAAGGATAATCAAACAGTAAAAAGTAATGTTATGAGTAATATTTTACAAGTATCAGATTCTTATTTAAAAAAAATTCTAAGAAAACTAGTGTTAGCAGATTTAATTACATCTAATGCTAGTAAAGATGGAGGATTTCAATTAAAAAAATCATTAAAGGAAACAACTTTATATGATGTATATAATGCAATTGAAACAGAAGGAATTACCTTTAATGTATCAGATTTAGCTGAACATGTTTTTAGTGATGATGAACATACTAAACAAAGCAAGAAAAAAGTGCTTGATACTATTTCTTTAGGAATTAATGCATTTAATACTCAGCTAGAAGCAGTAAATTTATCAGAATTACTTGTTGACGAAAATAATTCTAATTTGAAGATTGATTGGAATGAAAGGGTATAATAGATTATTCCTAATTATTTTATATATAATGGTAGATTGAATGCCTGAAAATAATTTAAATTGTTAAGAAAATAGAAGTTGATATTTAATTGAAGTAGATACCGTATTATCAGAATGATATGCGGTATTTTTTTCTTTATTATTCAGAGATAGAATATCAATATATTATGAAGTAAATATTTGAGTAAGTGTATAATATAAATTTACATAATATGTTATAATTAAGTAATAATTGAAAAAGATTAATAAATAATAATCTAGGGAAGTTAGGTGTTCAGTCATAAACTTTAATAATATCGTCAAAGTTAAGATGGGAAAGTAGTAGTTTTAATCAAATAGTAATAATGAAGCAAGATGTATTAAGTCTTAGAGATTTAAAATATAAAATTACAGGGAGGAAAAATGCAAGTAGGAGATAAAATAGTATTTGACAGATACCAATGGCGCATACTTGACATAAAAAATAATGCTGCTTTGATTATAACAGAAGATATAATAGAACAACGTGCTTATCATGATGTTTATAAAGATACTACATGGGCTGACTGTGAGTTAAGAAAATATCTTAATGGGGAATTTTATGATAAGTTCACCGTGACAAACAGATCAAGAATAATTCCGGTAATAAATAAGAATTCAAATAACCCATGGTATGGTACCAATGGTGGTGAAGATACAGAGGATAGAATTTTTTTATTAGATATTGAAGATATGGTATGCAGATATTTTGGAGATAGTAGTGCAAATCTGCATAATCGTGGTAAGAATCAAAAATATTGGTTTCAAAGAAAAGACAAAAATAATATTAAGAGAAGTGCTACCTTCAAGGATGGGTTATGGTGGTGGTGGCTTCGGGCTCCTGGTCGCCATAATGTAAGAGCTGTCTACGTCCACGGTGATGGTAATATAGGTATCCAAGGGAATAATATCTTCAGATGTAACATCAGTCTTTTTCACTATTTAGGGGATAATAAAGGTGGGGTTCGTCCTGCTTTGTGGTTAAAACTATAATTAAATTATTGCTAAAATGTTAGACGTGGGTTGGACTAGATGCAAGAGTTAAAAGAGTGAAATTAATGTGTTGGGATAAGATTTTTGAGCTAAAATCTGAAATTATGATATTAGGGTATAAAAGGAGGATTTAATGGGATTTAGAAAACTAGAATTAAAATATATAGATGATGCTGTTGAGTTAGCAATGAAAGAATATAAAAATGAATGTATCAATAATAAGCAACTATTGGTAAAAAATTATAGAGCAAAACTGAGAGAATTGATAGTTGATATTTTTAGCAGTAAATATGGATTATTAGCAATTCAAGATGAAGAACTGGTAGGATATCTAGTGTTTTGGGGTGGATTTCAAGGTCAATTTGGAAATGTAAAAGGTTCATTTTCCCCATTGTTTGGAAGTGCATTTGGAGGAAGAAATAGAAAAAAAACAGCATCCTTACTATTTGAATATGTATCTAAACTAATGATTAAAGATGGAATATTTAGTTTTGCAATTTGTAAATATGCACATGATAAAGAAATTATAGAATCATTCATATTGAATGGCTTTGGAATTCGTTGTAGTGATGCAATAAAAAAATTGACCAATTTAGATGAAGCAAAGATAAATAGTGGATGTAGATATGAAGAAATTAGCTATGAAAAATCTAGTGAGTTATTAAACTTAATAAATGGTCTTTCTAAGCATATGAATGGAAGTCCTATATATATGCCAGCATCATACTTAACAGCTGATGAGTTTGCAGTAAAATGTGAAGAGAGAAAAAATAGATTTTTTGCTGCATATAATGATAACAGACCTGTAGGTTATATTGAAGTATGTGAAAAAGCTGAAACATTCATTTCAGAGGATGAAGAGGTACTAAATATCTGTGGCACTTATGTTGAGGAGCAATATAGAAATAGCACAGTTGCACAAGAATTATTATTATTCACTATTAAAAAGTTATCAGATGAAGGTTTAAAATACTTAGGTGTTGATTGTGAAACCTTGAATCCAACGGCACTTAGATTTTGGACAAAATACTTTGAAGCTTATACTTATAGCTTTGTTAGACGAATTGATGAAAGAATTATAGAAATTTAATGAGAGACAATTAACATGCCCACGTACTTTATGTAATGGAGATTTCCTTCAGTGTAATGCAATAAAAAATGGTATCGGAATTACTTTAATAGACTGGGGATTTGCAGGTATTATGCCATATTCATTAGATATTGCACGACTAATAGTACATGGCTCAGAAGACTTTTTCCCATTTCCTTTTTATATGACGGATGAATATAGGCAGATTTTCTTAAAGGAAGTATATAATAAGTTGCTATATAAACCTGATTATAAGCAATTTATATGGGATGTAACACTTTCATGTTTAAATGAATGCATTGAATTTATAGAAAGTGAATTGAATGATAACTCTAGAGAAAGAGATGAAATGTTTAATTATTATTATAAAAATGCACATATTTTATCAGATATTATTTTGAGGGGAAAAGAAATTAAATATTAAAATTTTATCAGCTTAATAATTAGTAATTTGTAGAGGAGACTTTAGTATGGATACAAGAGTTATTATGATTTTTCCTGATTTTAAAAATATTAATATTATAAATGATATTCGTAAGAAATACGATCCGCTGTAAGATTTAGTATTACGACATATTACTTTAGTGTTTCCATTTGAGGGTGAGCTAACTAATGAAGAGCTGAATTTATATATGAGAGAGAGTTTAAAGGATATACATCCTTTCAAAATTGAGTTAGAAGGTTTTAGTAAACAGGAAGATAGATATGGAAATTACTTATTTTTAAATGTAGTACAAGGTATGGATGTAATTAAAAGTATTCATGATATTTTATATAAAGATAAACTTAAGGAATTTAATTTAGGTTATGATTATGTCCCACATATGACAGTTGGAAAGCTATCTTCTATGGAGCTACTAAATAAAGCATTTGATGATGTTAGTAAATATAAGGATAGATTTAGTACCTTGGTAAATAAGATATATGTTGAAATGATTGGTGAAAATGAAGAATCGATTATTTTGTTAGAGCAGGAACTCAGTTAATAGACTTAAAAATATTATAGGAAGCAGTATTTTACAAGTGTTAAAAGCTTGTTTAGAGATAAACATTCTATGAAGCAAGAATATCTGTTATTAATGATGTTAAAGGTGAAAAAATGATTATATTCAAAGAAATAAATAATGAAAATATCAGTGAAGTTCTAAGTTTAAAAGTTAATAACTCTCAAAAGGATTATATTGAAAGTATGGAAAAGGCATTGGATGATGCAAAAAATAATGCATATGGTATTAAGTGGACTCCTGTAGGGATTTACTATAATAATTTGATGATAGGATTTACAATGTATGGATTAAATTCTGAGAACTATCTATGGATTGATAGATTTTTAATAGATTATCGTTATCAAGACAAGGGATATGGAAGGAAAACATTAAATCTATTAATTAAATATTTAAAAGATTATTATTCAGTGTCTAAATATATTTGCCTAAGTGTAAGTGAAAAAAATGAGATTGCAATTAAACTATATAAGGAATTAGGATTCAGTTTTACAGGCATTTTAGATGGAAATGATCCAGTTATGGCATTAGTTATTAACTAAGTTTTAATAAGTTAAGGATGCTTATTAAGCATGAGTTTACTATCAAATCAAATTTTAATTTAGCTAATGTTTAATTAACTCATTTCGCTAAGGGAGAAGTAATAAATTAATTAGTATAAAGTTGATTGATAACTATGAAATTATCATAGAAACTAAATGGAGGTTTGATTATGTATTATGAACAAGCTAGGAATTTTATTTATAGGAATGCTAGGCCCCTTGATATAGCAAGATGGAAATATCTATTTGAAAACGGAAGTAAAGAAGAGGTTTTGATAGCATTATCTGCGTACCAAAATGAGGATGGAGGATTTGGAAATGCACTTGAGCCAGATTATTGGAATCCTAATTCATCACCAGTTCAAACTTGGGTTGCTACGGAGATAATTAAAGAGATAAATTTCAATGATAAAAATCATCCTATTATACAAGGAATATTGAATTATTTATCCTCAGGAAAGGGTTTTGATGGACATACATGGTTAAATACAGTGACTACTAACAATGATTATCCACATGCACCATGGTGGCATTTTGAAACTTCTCAGGAAATATCATATAATCCTACAGCATGCTTTATTGGTTTTATATTGAAGTTTGCAGATGAAAATAGCAAAATCTTTGAGTTGGCTTGTGTTCTTGCTAAAGAAGCATACAGTTATTTTAAGATAAATTTTCCTATGGAATCTATGCACACTGTTTCTTGCTTTGTTGAATTGTATGAGTATATAAAAGAAAGCTCAATTAATGAACTTTTGGATATAGAGGAATTTAATACATTGCTACATAAACAGATAAAACATGTTATAACATATGATACATCAAGGTGGGCAGTTGATTATGTATGTAAACCATCCTTATTCATAGGAACTAAAACAAGTGATTTCTATATGCAGAATAAAGAAATATGCGATTATGAATGTGAGTTTATCTTAAATACTCAAGAATCAGATGGTACATGGAGGATCACATGGTCATGGACAGATTATCCTGAACAATGGAACAGTAGCAAAAATTGGTGGAAATCAGATTTGATTATAAAAAATATGAGATATATTAAAGCAATCCGTAGCTAAATTCTAATATGTAGGTTAGACAAATAAGAATTTGTAATGGAGATTAGTTGAATTTTTTGAGGAGCTTAATTTTGAATTAGCAGAAAGATAACATTAAGTGATAAAAGTAAAATATTCCATCCATTAAAACTTAATGAATACTTCAAAATGTGAGGTGAAGAAATCATGGCAGATAAAAAAATTATCGTACAATTTACGATACTGACTTTTTGCATAGCCTATCTTGTATCAGGAACTTTAATTTTTCTTGGGCAGTTCGGTTATTCAGTTTATAATTGGGTTTACTCGTTAAAACAATTCGGGATGAACATTCCTTTTGCAATCTATATTTTATCACCAGCTATTGCTTCATATATAGTTCTGAAGAATAATAATAAAATAGTAGATTTTAAGGAATGGTTGAAAACAGTTTTTTATTTAAAAAATAACATTTTACTTTATTTATTCGTTGTTGGAGGCCTTTCACTGTATTTTTTTATACATATTGTAGTTTCAGGTCGTATGGAAATGGTACTTCCATTTTATACGTTTTTCCTTTCTCTACCTGGGAGCCTTATTATCGGTGGTTTGGAAGAAGCAGGTTGGATGTACATATTGCAGCCTGAGCTTGATAAAGAATATGGCTTTGTTTTATCTTCTATTTTCACAGGAATTATTTGGATTTTTTGGCATATCCCTCTCTTTTTTATTTCGGGAACTAATCATGGAGATGGACTCATTAACTTTTGGATGTTTGCAGTTCAACTCATGGCTTTTCGGTTTTTTAATGGAGCAATTTACAAAATATCAGGAAAAGGCTGTGTGTTCATGTGTGTATTATTTCATACTATGTTTAATGCAGTATCACCCATCTTCGGCACTATGACTATGACTTGGATAGGAACTGTTGTGGCAAATTCTATGATTATTATTGTTTCAATTATAACTGTTGTGATGTATAAGAAAAAGAGTAGTTAATAGTACAAGTATAAGTTATGTTAGTTAAATCCTATTTAGTAAATAGATTAAAAGCATTGATAAGTAATAACTTAGTAAAGATTCTAAATTATAAAAGAAATTAAAGTATAACAAAAATAAAGATAATCAATTGGGGAGGTTATATGGAAAATAACTTAAGAAAATATTTATTTAAAAATAAAATAATGATGGCATTTTTTATATTATTAGTTCCACTTTCATGCTTTTTTCAATTAAGTTTGCACTATCGTTTGAACCAGTTATAAATTCGGCTATTAATAAAAATTTGAATATGCTAAAAATATCTGCAATGTGGTGTGGTATATATGCAATTTTAGATTGTTTTTTTCTTTTAATAGTAAAATATATTAAAGAAAATATACTGAAGGAAACCTTTGTAAACTTAAAAAATCATTTATTTACGAAGATATTGAAATTTAATACTGAAGCATTTAATGAATTTAATACAGGAACCTATATCTCCATATTAGATAATGATGTTAAACTATTAGGAGATAGTTATTATAATAATATTTTATCTTTATACAACGTAATTGTAAGTTTTATCTTTTCCTTTATAACTGTATTTTTCTTAAATTATACGATAACTATAATTTTAATTATGGTTGCCGTATCTTCTATTATAATTCCAAAATTTTTTGATATAAAGTTAGCAAATTTACAGGAGAAGTATTCAGAAAACATGAAAAGATATACCTCTCAAATTAAAGATTTTTTTGATGGATTTCAAGTAATAAAAAGTTTTAACATTCAAGATAAGATAATAAGAAGTAATGCGAAATTGAATAAAATAAGAGAGAAAAGTGGATGTGAAGCTAGAAAAACTGTATATTTAGCAGGGTGGATATCTATGTTATTTAGCTCAGCAATGTATGTAATTACATATGTTATTGGTGGATATTTTGCTATTATAGGAGCAATATCTGTTGGATTAGTAATATCTTTATCTCAACTTATTGGAGGAGTAGTAGCACCTTTAGAACAAGTGCCAGCTATTTTAGCTGAAATAAATTCTACTTTAAAAATACGAAATAAGTTAGAACAAATTATAAATAAAAAGGTTCATGAGGAAAAAGGACAAGATCTTAGAGATTTACCTTTAGAAGTATTAATAAAGAATATATCATTTAATTACAAAAATTCAGAAGTTATGGCTTTAAACAATATAAATATGAAATTTAAAGAAGGTAAACAGTATGCAATTGTAGGAGAAAGCGGAAGTGGTAAAAGTACTATTGCCAAGTTACTTTTAAATTTTTACAAATATAATAATGGAGAAATTAAAATTAATGATATAGAAATCTCTAAAATAGATTCAAGTTATTTGTACAAGACAATAGGATATATTCATCAGAATATATTTCTATTTGATGAGACTTTAAAAAACAATATAACTTTATATAACAAATATAGTGATAAAGAAATTATGGATGTAATTGAAGCTTCAGGGCTATCAGAATTTATAAAAAGACTTCCTAAAGGATTAAATACCAATGTAGGTGAGAATGGGAGTATATTCTCAGGGGGAGAGAGGCAAAGGATAGGTATTGCAAGGGCATTAATATGTAAAGCTAAGTTTCTAATTCTAGATGAAGCTACTTCTAGCCTAGATAATATTACAGCTAATGAAATTAATAATAGCGTGCTTAGTTTGCAAGATACTTCAACTATAGTTATCACCCATCAATTATCTTATAATTTACTGAGTAAGTGTGATTATATATATGTTATGAAGAATGGAAGAATAATTGAAGAAGGAAGTTTAGAAGAATTAATAGATAATAAATTATATTTTTATAATTTATATAATGTAAATGAAAAATATATAATTTGATAGAAGTATTATACAAAGGGAAATTAAATACAAAATTAAAGCAATGTACAAAGAAATAGAATTACTTAAGGTAGCAAAATGAAAGATTATGCAAGACTTCTTAATTTATGTAGGAAGAAATATAGAGGTATCGAGAATGAAGCTAAATATTGTGATTTTTATAGAGAAGGAGGGGGGAATCATTAATAACTCATTTAGACATGAAAATTATTGTAGTGATACTATGTCAGTATTATATGGATAAGGATGATCTTATCATCGAAAATATTAAAATTGATATTTCTCAACACTTATAACACTATAGAGTTTATTCATATAAAATGATCCCCCAAATTACAAAGAGTATAATATTTTATTGAAATTACTACAATTATAGGTTTTTTAACATCTTAATAAATTAGGGTAAAAAGTTAAAAATGATACTAATATATTAATTTTTAAAGTTATATAATGAAAATATATAATTTAAGTATTAAAAAAGGGGATATTTTATGAGTAAAATCAATGTGGTATTAGTAGGTGCTGGAGCTCGAGGAAAGGATGTATATTCAAAATATATACTTAATAATCCAGAAATTGCAAAGGTAGTAGCAGTGGCAGAGCCCAATGAAGAAAAAAGAAAAATGATTGCAGAGGCTTTTGATATTCCAAAAGAAAAAACATTTTGTAGCTGGAAGGAAGTTAAAGATGAAGAAAGACTTGGAGAGGTTATGATAATTGCAAATAATGACGAAGATCATTATTCGCCTTGTAAATTAGCTTTAGATAAAGGATATCATGTACTTTTAGAAAAGCCAATGACTAATAATTTAGATGAATGTATTCAGCTTGGGGAACTAGCAAAAAAACATCCTAATCAATTGTTAATGATAGCACACGTATTAAGGTATACACCTTTTTTTGAAGAAATAAAAAGAATTATTGAAAGTAAAGAACTTGGTGAGTTAGTGAGCATTCAACATAATGAAAATATAGGGTACTGGCATTATGCACATAGCTTTACAAGAGGGAACTGGAAAAATTCAGATGAAACTTCACCATTAATTTTATCTAAAAGCTGTCATGATATGGATATATTAACATGGTTAGCTTCTTCTAAATGCAAGAAAATAGCTGCTTTTGGAAGCTTAAGTAAGTTATGTAGTAAGCATTATGATAAGAATACAATGAGTGAGCGTTGTTTAGATTGTAGTATTGAAGAGTCTTGCCCTTACTCAGCAGTTAAACTATATTTAGGAGAAGCTCCAATTATGCTAAATTACTTAGATCCAAATCCCACTAGGGAAAATATTGTTAATGCCTTGAGGAATGGTGATTACGGAAAGTGCGTTTATAAATGTGACAATAATGTAGTAGATCATATGACAACTATACTAGAATATGAAAACGGTGTAACAGCAACTTTCAATTTATCAGCCTTTACTTTAGATTGTAATAGAACAATAAAGCTTATGTTTACAAAAGGTGAGGTTGGAGGAAATGATGAAAAAAATACTATAAAGGTAAAAAGATTTGGTAAAAGAGAAAAAACAACCATACATCCTATTAAGGTAGAAGGTGGGCATAATGGTGGTGATACTAAATTAATAGAGGCATTTTTCAAAAGTATTTTAGATAATGATTTTGATATAAAAACTACAGCAAGTAAAAGTGTAGAAAGTCATGTAATGGCTTTTGCTGCTGAACATTCTAGGCTTAATAATGTAATTGTTAACATTGATGAATTTATAAAAGAAAGATTAGAAAAGTAACAATTCAAATAAATAATTTTTTGCTTTTTAAGGAGGAAATAAATGAATTATAATGGATTAAGTGAAGAAATAAAAAGTGTCCTAAAGGATGTAAGTAAAATAATCAATATAGACATTCTATATGAAAATGAATCAATAGAATTTGATGTTTTGGAAAATTCTGTTAATGATATAGAAATAAAGTATGGTAGTGAAAATTATATAAAATATAAAAATAGAAATAATTTATTTAGAGCTTTAAGCTTGTATGCTCAGTTTATAAAGGAAGGAAAAGAAAACTTTGAGCTTAATGAAAAAGCATTAATACAATCAGTTGGAACGATGATTGATGTTTCAAGAAATGCAGTATATAAAGTAGAAGAAATCAAAAAATTATTAGTAAAAGTTGCTTTAATGGGGCATTCAAGATTTATGTTATATACTGAAGATACCTATGAAATTGATGGATATGAATATTTTGGATATTTAAGGGGGAAATATACTAAGGCTGAATTGAAAGAGATTGATGATTATGCTTATTCACTAGGTATTGAAGTAATTCCTTGTATTCAAACCCTTGCACATTTAAAGCAAACTTTAAAATATGAGTATGCAAAGGATTTTAGAGATACAGCAGATGTTCTTTTAGTAGGTGAAGAAAAGACATATAAATTTATTGAAGCAATGATTTCAACTCTTAGAGGAGTATTTAGAAGTAATAATATTCATATTGGTATGGATGAAGCCTTTGATTTAGGAAGAGGTGAGTCTATTAGTAAAAATGGATACAAATCACATCATGAGTTAATGATTGAACATTTAAATATTGTAAATGAAATTTGTAAAAAATATAATTTTAAACCAATGATGTGGGATGACATGTTTTTTAGAGCTGGTGCACCAAATGGAAATTATTATGATTTAGATACGGTTATAACAGAGGAAATTTCAAGTAATATTCCTAAGGAAGTAAGCTTAGTTTACTGGGATTACTATAATTCCGATGAAGAGGTTTATGAAAAGTTATTAAAAATTAGAGAAGGATTTAATAATAATATAGTATTTGCAGGTGGATCTTGGAGATGGCTTGGATATGCTCCTACTTATTCAAAAACATTTGCAACAACTAATGCTGCTTTAAAGTTATGTAAGGCTAAAAATATAAATGAAGTACTTGTAACATTATGGGGAGATGATGGATCAGAGGCCCCATTAAATGTATCTTTATTAGGGTTAATGCTTTTTGCAGAGCATAGCTACTATGAAGAAGTAGACGATGATTGGTTAAATAGAAGATGTGAGTTTTTAACAGGTTTATCAATGGAGGATTTCTTTGCATTAGAGAAGCTAGATTTAGTTCCAACAGTTAAATATCCTAATTTAAAGGAAGCAAATCCATCAAAATACTTAACTTATCAAGATATATTACTAGGAGCCTTTGATAAACATATTGAAGGATTAGAGTTAAATTCACATTATAATAAATTAGCAAAAGAATATGAAAAGATATCTGAAAAAACAGAAGAATATAAAGAAATGTATTTAACCTTTTCAAAATTAAGTAGCTTCTTAGAGTTAAAAGCGGAAATAGGAATTAACTTAAGAAAAGCTTACTTAAATAAAGACAAGATAGAGCTTGAAAATATACAAACTTACATTTTGAAGGAATTAATAAGAAGATTAGATGATTTTCATAATAGCTATAGAAAGCTATGGTATAAAGAATGTAAGGGTCAAGGCTTTGAAGTGATTGATATAAGGCTTGGAGGAATTAAAGCTAGATTAGATTCAGCAAGCTATAGATTAGAAGAATATTTAACTGGAAATATTGATTTTATTGAAGAGCTTGAAGAAGAAATATTATATTTCCTTAATAATTTTTCAGAAGAATGCAAATTAATTTCTTATATAAGATATAAAGATATAGTTACACAAAATACTTTAACTTGGTAATTTAAATTTAATAAAGTAATTTCCCCTTTAAAATAGAGTGGTAGACTATGACTATTTCTAATTAAAGAAATTTAGGTAGCCTGCCACTTTCATTTAATTTAAGCTATCTCTATATTCCTTAGGAGTTAGTCCTACGGTTTCTTTAAAAACCTTACTAAAATATTTAGGGCTTTCATATCCAACTAGCTCTGTAATGGAATAAATCTTTAAATTTCTATCCTTTAATAAAGCCTTAGCTTTTTCTATTCTAACATCAGTTAAATATTTAATATAATTTTGACCAGTTTTTTCTTTAAAGAGTCTACTTAAGTAAATAGGATGAATATATAGTACATCTGATAGGCTATTTAAACTAATATCCTTCCAATAATTTTGATTTATAAATAAAATAGCACTATCTATAATATTATTACTACAAGAAGCAATAATATCATTTAGTTTATTGGATAATCTATAAAGGGTATTTAAAGAAAAATCTATTATACTATTTTTAGTTCTATTTTTTAGTAGATTTTTTGTGAAATCTTCTATTTGAAATTCAAATTTTTTCTCAAAACTAAAGTTAGAAATATAATTACAAGTAATTACAGTCAGTTCGATAGCAAGAGAATAAAGTTCATTATTTCCTAAAATTAAATTAGTAGAAGTTTTATTTAATAAATATTTTGAATAAGCAATAAAACCATCTGTATTAAGAGAAGATAAATACTTAGTAAATTCTTGCTTTTCATAAGAGCTTAATGGAAGAAATTCATCCTTTAAACCCTTTAAATCATTAAAGTTTAAAACTGAAATTTCATTTTTATTAATGCTTTGTAGAAGTGCAATACCGCTATTTTCATATAGACAGGAAATATTATTAATATCGTTATCTATATTACTTATCCCTATATTTACTTTAGTAAAGGTTGAATCTAAAACATTTTTGCATAACTCAAATAATTCATTAGATAAATTTAAATGCTTACTTTTTGGATAAACTATTACTGATAAATCTTTTATATTTTCAACAATATAATAAAAGTTACTAAATCTCTTTAATATTTCATTCAAATTACAATAAATAATGTTTTGGATACTAACAAAATCATTATATTGGTTAATATTGTAGTTAATATTTAATCTTATAATAAAATAAGGTTCATTTATTAGCTTTATATTATTAAAATTTTCTAAAGCAGTAGGCTTTATAGAACCGCATAATATGTTATTTAACAATATATTTTGTTTTATATTAATATAATCCATATTTGTAGTTTCACTATTTTTTTTCGAATCAAGAACTTTTTTTAATTTCTCAAACATTTCAGTTAATTCACTAAAATTAACAGGCTTTGTTAGATAATCAAAGCAACCAAATTTAAGAGCCTTTTTAGCATAAGCAAAATCTTCATAGCCACTTAATATTATAGATTTTACAGAAGGAAAGCTTGTACATAAAATTTGAAGTAAATCAAAACCAGATTTAATAGGCATATTTATATCAGTTAGTACAACATCTATATTATTTTCCTTTAATATTATTTCAGCTTCATCAACGGAAGTACAGCTAGTTACAACTTCATAACCAAGAGCTTCCCAATTAACAAACCGTTTTAAACCATTTACTACAATTTCTTCATCATCTACAATTAACATTTTATACATATAGACCCTCCTTAGATACTGAGTTAGTATCAATAGTAGTAGGAAAGGTAATGGTTATAATTGTCCCTTCACCATATTTACTATAGATACTTAAACCAAACTTATCACTTGAATAAAGCTTAATTCTTTCGTTAACATTACAAATACCTATTTTATTAGTAATGATAGTTTTATTACTTAAACTATTTTTAACTTCCTTTATTTTATCTTCCTCCATACCTATACCATTATCTTTAATAGTGATTACTATTTTTTCATTAACTACTGAACCGCTAATTTCTATAGTTTTATCTAATGGATTGTTTACAAAACCATGTATAATTGAATTTTCTACTAAAGGTTGAAAGGTTAATTTTGAAATTTTATATTGTGAAATATCAAAATTCAAGTTAGTTTTTAATAGGATTTTATTAGTATATTTATAATTTATAACCTTTAAATAGGCTTGGATATGATTAATTTCTTCAGCTATAGTGACAAGATCATTGCCCTTTTTTACACTTAATCTAAGTAGTTTAGAAAAGTCTTCTATCATCGTACTTACTTTACTCTCACCATTTACTTCATACATAGATTCCCATCTAATTAAATCTAAGGTGTTATATAAAAAATGAGGATTAATTTGCATTTGTAAGGCATTTAATTCAGCATTTTTCTTTCTAAAATTTAAGGTTTTTTCATTAATTTCAGCTTTATATAAATTATCAATTAAGGATTCAATATCACCTATCATATTATTGAAATCATTACCTAAATTACTTATTTCATCATTTGAATTGTCCTCATAAAAGACATTTAAGTTTTTTCTAGCAGCCTTATCCATGTTTTTCTTTAGCTTATTTAAAGGAATAATAATACTTAAAGTAACCATATAAGCTAGTATAAGAGCCAGAAAAGTACATATAAGTAAAACGTTAAAGTTTAACTTAAATATAGTTTTACTGCTACTAAAAATAGATAATTTATCTATTATATAAATAAGATAATAGGGGGAATTAGGTAACTGTTTAAAATAGATTAAATAAGGCTTACCACTTATATATTCCGTTAAAGAGCCAGAAGAAGTTGAGTATATTTTTTCTACAATTTCAGAGTCTTGCGAAATTGCAGGGATTTTAACGTTTTCATTAAGAGACATTAATGATCCAGCCTTTGACATAAATAAAATATTACCTTTGTTATCAAATTTAATTCCTTTTATGTTTATTAAAAATCTTAAATCTATATTCATATGTATAACACCTAAGGTTTTACCTGTGTGGAAATCTATTAAGGACCTAGACATACTAATATGATTAAAGATAGTTTGATTATTATTATTTTGATTTAAGAAGATAGTTTGCCCTTGAGGTTGATCAAACCAAAGTGGATAACCATTATTATTTATAGCATCGGTATATTCAGGTGAATTTCTAAAGATATTTAAATTTGAAATTATTGCACCTTTTTTTCTTTCATCTCGGCTAATTTGAGTATATTGGTCATAGGGCGTTATAATTTGAACATTACTTACATATTCATGATCTGAGGTTAAAGTAAAAAGCATATCATTTATTATTTTTTTGTTTTGTTCATATTTGGATTTATCTTCTGTAGTAGATTCTTTATTTAAAGCTATTTTTTCATTTTCTATAAGGAGAGAGGAGATATACTCATCTTTATAAACCTTATAGGATAAGTTCTCATAATATTCCATTTCCTTTAATAGTATTTCGTATATATTTTCAGTTAAAAGTTCTAAATAATATGTAATAGTGCTTTCCATTTCTTTAGAATAAGTTCTGTAGTTAAATGTTGCAATTATAATAGTAGGTACTAAAATAACAATTAAAAAAGAAATAAGAAGTCTTTTTAAAATATGTACTTTTCTAAAGTATATGATAATTTTATTTAATAGATTAGATTTATGTTGAAATATCTTAAACATCTTTAATCTCCAATAAAAAAATAATGTAGTAAAATTATAACATAAAAACAAATAAAACCCTAGACTGATAATGGATTACTTATAATCTAGGGCTTTTTTATTTATAATTATTTATTAGCTTTAATGTCTTTATTAAACTTTTCTAATACTTCTTTTTCAGCTAAATCTTGAGCACTTTTAAATTCCTTAGTAGGATCAGCAGTAGGATCTGAAATTACTTTTTGTACTGCCTTATCTATATAAGAAGCAACAGTAGCCTTTCCATAGAATTCAAGTCTTCCTTCATCTTGAATATCATTTAATACCTTTGAATATTCTTCTGGCATTTTAACTATATCATCTAAAGATAAATCATCTCTTGGAATAATTACAGGATTTACAACACCCTTGCTTTCAATATTTTTATAGAACTTTGTTTTTTCTTCTTTACTTTCATAAAAACTTATATATTTGAATGCAGCATCTTTCTTTTCAGGAGTTGTTTTAGCATTTATAACTCTTGCATTTCCACCAATAGCTGTTGTATGTTTTCCAGAAGGACCAGCAGGGAATAAAGCAAGACCAATATCATTAGGGTTCATACCAAGGCTTGTTGCCCAACTTACCCAGTCACCGGCAAAAGGCATCATAGCAATCTTATCTGTTGCAAATTGAGGAATTAAATCATTAAATTTCAAAGTTAAATCTGATTGAATTACCTTTTCTTTTACTAAAGTTTGATAAAATTCTGCAGCTTTTATAACTGCTGGGTCTGTAAAAGTTAAAGATAAAGTGTCATCAGAATTTTGTTTAGTTAAATCTCCACCTGCTTGCCAAACATAATATTGGAAGAACCATTCTGTCCATTCTGCAGAAAGTATTCCGTAACCTGCTTGTTGTTTTTCAGGGATAGTCAATTTTTTTGCATCAGCTAAAGCTTCATCCCAAGTATTTGGAACAGATGTAATACTTGAATCAGCAAAGAGCTTCTTATTGTAACCAAAGAACATTGGATTTACTTGTGATGGAATACCATATACTTTTCCATCTAAGGAAAGCATGTCTAGATATTTTTTTGATAATCCTTTTCCTTCATCCCACTTGCTTATATAGTCATCAAGTGGTTCAAGAATACCAGCCTTCATATATTTGTCCATCATTGTAAAGGATACGTCTATTAAATCTGGAGCATTTCCAGCTGCAACACCTTGGTAAAATTCATTACCTGGATCTCCCTCCTTAACAACCTTGTTAAGTTTGATATTTGGATATTTTTCTAAAAATTCTTTTTCTACACTAGCGGTAAAGTCATCTTGCTCCCTACTTGTGACCCAAAGTGTTAATTCTACCTCTTTATCAGAGTTTTCTGGTTCCTTAGCAGTTTTACCTGAACAACCAGCTAATGCGCCAATACTAATACCTACAACTAAAAATGTAGCAAGTAATTTAGTTAGTTTTTTACTTAACATATGAAATCCCCCTATACCTTTTAAATTATCAATGCACTGTTATCTTGCTTGATGAGATAAGTATACAAAAAAACAGCACGTAATGTAAACGATTTAAAATTAACAAATGGTATCTAAAATTAACTATTAATATTTCTTCTAAAGGTATTGAAAATTGATATATAGTACATAAATTTAACCTTTAGTATAAGTGAGGTCAATATATACAGATATTTCTTGAAAGATAGCACCTTTTTTCTTAAATTTACAACATTTAATAAAAATTAGTAATCGCTTACACTTATAATATCAGATAATTTAAATAAGCAAATAGGGGAGGACAAATATGTTGAATAAAAGTTTAGAAAAGAGTTTAATTAATAAAAAAAATCCTAATAAAAATAAAAAGGTTAAATATAAGAATGTTATGAGAAAAATTTCACCTTTCTTATTTTTAATTCCAGGAATAATATTTACTCTTTGGCTTAGGTATATACCTATATTTAAATCGTTTTATATGTCGTTATTTAGATATGATGCAATAAATCCACCAGGAGAATTTGTAGGACTCGAAAATTATGCTAATTTATTTCAAACACATTTCTATTGGGATGCTTGGAAAAATACATTTGTTTTTTTAATATTAACTTTAACATTAGTTTTCTTTGTGCCAATAATTCAAGCTTTGTTTTTGAATGAAATATTAAAAGGAAAGAAATTGTTTACAACTGTTTATTTAGTTACAGCAGTAATTCCTATGTCTGTTAATGTTATTATATGGAAATGGATTTGGAGTCCTGATTATGGTCTAGCAAATCAAATATTAAAATTCTTTGGAGCAGAACCACAGCTATGGCTTAGTAATCCTGATTTAACGAAATTTGCAATAATTTTCCCAGGAGTAATAGGTGGAGGAATTGCAGTACTTATGTATACAGCTGCTATTCAAGGTATACCAGCTGAAGTTTTTGAAGCAGCTGAACTTGATGGATGTACTGGTTTTAAAAAGATAAGATATATAATATTACCTAATATTGTGTTTATAATAATAATTCAATTAGTATTAGCTGTTATTGGAGCTATGCAAATATTAGATGCTCCTTATCAATTTGCATCAGGTGGTCCAAGTGGTTCATCAACCTCTATGGGTATTTTCATTTACAATGCTTTTAAACAAGATTTAGATTATGGTAAAGGTGCTGCTGCTTCAATGATATTATTTGCAGTAATAGCAGTAATGACAATATTCCAAATGAAGCTAGATAAATCAGAAAGAAATTAGGAGGAGGGATAGAGATGAAAAGTAAAAAGAAATTAAATAATAATAAAGGATTAAAAGTAGTTGCATATATCTTTACAATTTTGTTTGCCATTGCAATATTATATCCTTTATTTTATATTGCAAGTAATTCATTAAAGGATAATGTTAAGATTTATGATATGCCTCCAAGTATATTACCAGATAGTGCAAAAAGTATTTCTATTGTTTTAAATTACGATAATTATACTGGAAAGGATGAAGATGAGTTTTTAGAGACAATAAAGAAAGACACAGTTTTATCCATGTTTTCAACAATTAATGATTTTAAAAGAGATTCTATTTATGAAGTAAAATTTTATGGAGTAAAGGATAATAAGACTGTTTATTACTCAAGAGCTCACAAAATGGAGTTAGAACTTGAAAGAGATTTTGGAGTTTATGCTAATTCGGTTATAAATAAGGATGTTGTTTTAACAAACGATAGATACAACAAGGCAATGAACAATATAAAATATGATTTTAATATAAATGGGGTAAAGGAAAGCTACGATAATTCAAAATTTGGAACTAGTGACTTTGAACCTAGAATGGATAACTTATTAAATGGTGATTTCAAAACCTCTGGTGATTTTATGGGATTAACTGAAAAGAAAAATAATTTTCTTTTACTAGAAAGCTTTGCACATTATCATAAATTACCAGCTTATGCTTATTCACAAAATAAAGCTATTAGTCAATATAGCTTCTTAGTTTTTGTTTTGAATACAGTAATAGTAATATTATGGGCTATTTTAACACAAACAGTACTATGTTCATTAACGGCATTTTCTTTATCTAGATTGTTACCAAAGAAAATTTCAAATCCATTGTTGTTTTTCTTTTTAGCAACTATGATGATTCCTTTTGCATCAATAATGATACCACAATTTACAATGTTTAAAGATATGGGATTATATGATAATTACGGAGCATTGCTATTTCCATTCTTATTACCGTATGGATTCTTTATTTATCTATATAAAGGATTTTTTGATAGATTACCTAATGAACTTTTCGAAGCGGCAAGGGTTGATGGAGCTTCAAATTTATATTGCTATTTTAAAATTTGTATGCCTTTATCGAAGCCTATTATTTCAATAATAGCTCTTCAAACCTTCCTATCAAACTGGAATGATTTTTTCTGGGCATGGATGGTTACAGAAAAACAAGAATTATGGACATTAAATGTTGCATTATATAATTTATCTAATAATGGATCTATAAAGCAAAACTTTATATTAGGTTTATCACTTATAACAATTTTACCAGTTATCTTATTAACTATTCTTTTATCAAATCAAATAAAAGAAAGTATAGCTTCAACTGGACTTAAATAGAAGATTATAATGAAGGTGGGTAAAGATATGGCGAAAAATAAACAAGAGAGCATAAGAGTAAAAATAAATGATTTAGAAAACATAAAAGTAGAAAAACCTAAAAATACAAATGGTATTGTCGTAAATGTTCTAGATTTTGAAGCTACACAAGAAAAATATAAATGTAATTATGAAGCATTCAAAAAAGCAATAGACTATTGTAGGGAGATTAAAGCTAGTAACCTTGAAATACCTAAAGGAAAATACTATTTTAATGCTTCTTTAGATAGGGGAGAAGCACAAATAAAATTAGATGATTTATCTGATATTACTATTAATGGTAATGGTTCTGAATTTATTTTTTCTAGTGATAATAAATTTATATCTATTCATAATAGTACAAGATTAGAAATTAAAAATTTGATTTTAGATTGGAATTGGGATAAAGAGCCATTAGCTAGTCTTGGAAGAATAATAAAGGTAGCAAAGGATGGTAGCTATTTTGATTGTGAATTTCCTTCCTTTAAGAATATTAAAGATTCCTTTGAGATAAGGATTGTTGGTCCTTTTAATCCAAAGGAAGTTAAGCCAGGAAATAAAGGTGGATTAGAATTTAGACCATATAAAAATAATCATGTAATTGAATCAGATGATGAAGAGTCTAATAAGGATATGGAAAAGCTTGTAAGAGAATTGTCAAATATTATTACAGGTATGGAAAAAATCAAAAATAATGTAATGAGATTTTATACTACTGATTTTATTTGGACTTTAGATAGAATAAAAAAAGATCAATTATATAACTTTAGACATTTTGAATATGAATCAACAGCCATTTATTTAACAGATAGCAATAATATAAATTTAGAAAGTATAACAATATACTCTTGCCCTGGAAGTGGAATTGTTGGTAGAGGAAAATTGCATAATTTTATAATTAATAAATGTAAGGTTGTAAGAAAGCCTGGAACAAGCAGGTCTATAACTACCTCTGCTGACTGTATCCATATAGGGAATTCACAAGGTAATTTTATTATTGAAGATTGTGAATTTAGTTATGCAGGTGATGATTGTATAAATATACATGACAATACGTCTATGGGAGTTAAAGTAATAGGAGATAAAAGCATAATAGCAAAAAGAGTAGACAAAGAAAGAAATGCTATTTGTGAAGGGGACATGTTAGAATTTAGAAATGGTGATTTTAGTGAAACTGGATATTCTTCGAAAGTTAAGTATGTAAAATATAATGAAGAAGAAGTAACCTGTACTATTGAGCTTGAGGACAAGGTTCCAGAAAGTTTAAATGAAAAAACTATTATTTTTAACAGAAGATATTGTACTGAAAATTATATTATAAGAAACAATAAGTTTCATTCAAATAGAGCAAGAGGGATTTTAATTCATGGCTCTAATGGATTAATAGAGGGGAATAGCTTTTATAAAATACAAGGAACTGCTATTCAAATTGAAGCTGGTGCAGAAAGTCGTTGGGCAGAAGGCACTGGAGTAAACAATGTAATATTTAGAAATAACTTTATAGAAAGCTGTGATTTAAATAGGTGGATTATGGCTGTCATATATATGGGAGTGTACCTTCCAGATGGAAGATGTAATTATCCAATATTTAATAATATAATTTTTGAAAATAACACTATAGTAGATTGTCCAAGACTAGCCTTTTATTTATCTTCATGCTCAGATATATTTATTTTAAACAATACTATAATCAATCCTAATACAGGAACCTTTAATGGAAGGGTTTACGGCTCAAGTCAAAATGAATTGCCAATTTATGATGAGTATTATCAAGGAACTATAGAAATAGTTAAGGCTAAAGACGTAGTAGTAGAAAATAATGAAAGAATTGAATATGTAGATACTTATTCCAATGGTATTTATTTTGAGAAAGGTAACACTTCTAATATAATAGTAAAAAATAACTATGGATTTATCTAAAGAATCCTATAAAAGAATGGATAATTAAAAAAATAATTTCATTATTATGAAACTAGAATTTGATCATAAAAAGATAAAAAACACCTAATTAGGCAAATTATATATTGAAAAGATAACTAGTAAAATTATTAAAACTTGAAATTCAAATAATGTTAACTATATTGTATATGTGTAAGTGCATACTAATTTACTTAGGGTAAGGTGAATCGTATCACAAGTAAATGAGGTTATTAAATAACAACTTAAGCTAATGAGTTATAGAGCTTAAGTTGTTTTTTTATTTAAAGAATACTTTAGCAATTTTGGAACAGCATTATCAAAAGTTAAGTGATATATTAGAATTACCACGTGGGAAAAGGATGGTGATAATTTGAATTATAGTGATGCCATATCACAATGTATTAAGTTTATTGAGGAAAATATAAAAAGTGATTTAACTCCAGAAGTAATAGCAAGTAGCAGTGGATATTCTGTTTTTCATTTTTTACGAGTATTTAATATTAATAAAGGAATGACTTTAATGGAGTATGTAAAAAAGAGAAGACTTTCATTAGCTGCTATTGATTTATTTAAAGGCGAGAGAATAATAGATATTGCACTTGATTATGGTTTTAAAACACATAATGGTTTTTCAAAAGCATTTAAAAAGGAATTTGGTTTTAGCCCTAAACAATATGTGAAATGTATGGGAAATTATTTTAATAAAGAATCAAAATTAGAACTTGGAGGTTATATTATGAATCCTGTTATTATGAAAAAAACTGCATTTAAGGTTGCTGGGTATGGTATTAAAACTAATATTACTAATAGTAATTATACTAAAGATATAGCTTCATTTTGGAGTAATTATGATGGTGAAAATTTAGAAAGTAAAATGTATAAAATATTAAATCCTCCAAAGCATGGTGAAGTGGGGATATGTGTTCCAGAAAGTGGAGAAAGTGGAGATGCAGTATATTTACTTGGTGTTATAATTGATAATTTTGATAATGTTACTAATGATATGATAACAGTTGAAGTTCCAGAAGCAACTTATGCTGTTTTTACAACACCGCCAGTAGACACATCTAAGAATTTGGATAACAATGACTTTCCAGAGGCAATAAAGAATACTTGGAAATATATATTTGAAGAGTGGTTTAAAGATAGTGAATATGTTTTTGATGAAAGTAAATTTGATCTCGAATTTTATGATGAGAGATGTCATGGACGAAAAGATACTGTAATGGAAATTTATGTACCAATACAGAAAAGATAAATTACTGTATTTATAATATAAGATAAAAAATTTAGAAGCTATAATGTAGGGTGTCAAAACATAGTGAAAATATGTTTTGATACCCTACTATATAGTTCTAGTTGTTTAGTCATCCTGTAACATTATAAATATTAATAGTGCTTTTAATAATATGACTACTGTAAATAGTAACATTAAATTATTATTATTTATTAAGTAGTAAATTTCATATTAAGAGAGATTAAGTAATACAAGTAGCCTATATTAATATATAAAATTATACTTTTGAGTTATACCATAATTACATAGAATACATGTAGAATAATAAAATGTAAAAAATGCACATTCAACCGTTATGGAGAATCGTAATATAAATAAGGTTAATAGTTTACTATTGATAATACTTGGTTAGTTCACTTTATATATTAAAATATATTAGTAAAAATAAGAGAAATAATAGGTATTTATTTCTAAATATGTTATAATAGTGTATATAGATATTTGTTGATACTGACAAAATGTCGAGTTTTATAATTAAGTTCAAGGAAATTAAATGATGTTATACAATGAAATTTTGAATAGTAAGTTAGGTATCAAAAATTACGGTATTTAAACAAGAGTTTTGCATTATTTAGAATCGGCAGCCTTAGTCCTGATTTGTGTTTAAAGCTGGAATTATACATCGCAGTTAACTTTAAAAGTTATTTGACTATAATTACAGCATAAAATAAATAAATTTAAAGGAGAATTAAAATGAGCAAATTTGAAAATGCAATGAGACTATTGGAGGAACGTTGTGGAAATGACAAAGAGGAAGTTATTGCTCTTGCGACAATAGCATTATCCTCCACGGCTGCCGGTAATCCTCGTCCTGCTGTCCGTATGGTATGTGCTTATTATGAAGACGGTGTATTTTATGTTTCTACGGACGCAAGAAAAAATAAAATGCTACAAATTGAAAAGAACAACGAGGTTTCCGTAAGTGGGTTTGGTTGGTACTCTCTGCAAGGAAGGGCTGAAAATCTCGGCTGGGTAAAGGACGAGAAAAACGCGAGAATTAGAGAGAAATTTAAGAAAATTTTCGATTGGTTCGATGAAGATGGCGACGAGGACAACCCGAATTCAATCGTTTTACGTATCTCCCTGACAGAGGGGACGATTACTGACAATGAAGAAAAATACGGTGAATGGCAGTATGAAATTGATTTTATCAATAAAACGGCGAAATAAATCTTAAAATAATAAGTGGTTTGTAACTTAAAAGCAAAAAGCATCACTACTTAATTATCAATATTTTCCAACTTAGTTTTCTGAAACCCAACATTAAATAGTTTATTGTTGGGTTTTATTAGGTCTCTTTACATTACTTATATAAAAAAACTTTTAGATTATCCTTATTATCAAGAGTAGCCAGCAAAACATTTATTATACTAGTTTTATATAAACTTTCTAATTTAGACACAAGCCAGTCTTCATCCTTATTAAGCTCTTTTAGTTCATTGAAATTAATTTTACCATCTTTAATAACTGTTTTTGAAAAATTAAAGGGTTCTATTTCTATATCTAAAGATGAAGGGGTAATGGGATCGTATTTTGGTTGAAGAAAAACAGAAATTTTACCATCAGGCTCCCAAGTTGCTAAAGCTACTTTTTTTATATCATCTACTTTTTCTTTACGTAATTCTTCTAACAATATATCAATTGATATTCTTGCTTTTTTTAATCCTTTATATATGATTTCACCATTTTGAACAAGTGTAGTTGGTGAATTATTAAAAAAGCTCCTAAGAAGAGGGGATTTAAGCATACTGAGGATGCAACCCAAATATAGTATGGTTAGAACAAGAGTTGTAATAATGGAGCCTTTTAATCCAAGTTTCTCATCAGATAAGGGATGAGCAATAATATTTCCAATTACTAAAGTAATAACAAAATCAAGAAGTCTTAATTGAGAAATTGAACGCTGCCCTAAAAGTTTTGCGATAATTAGTAAAAAGGAAAAAGCAATAATAGCACGAAGTACCCAGTCAAAAGTTGTAAGTGTTTCTTGACCATATAAAAAGTTCATATAAAATAGCTCCTTTATGTAATCAAATTAATACTTATATTATTTTAACCATTAATTTATAAAAAAATTAATAGAAGTATTTAAGGTATTTTAATATGACTTAATATAAGATTTTTTAAAAAAATTAAATTTAATAAAAGTTTATTTATATTAAATTAATTTTATTGTTTAAATTAGTTTAAAAAGATGTTAAAATGATAAAAAACTACAAGTTATGACAATGTCGTAATTGTAGTTTTTATTATTTTAATTGAAATGAGGTTATAAATATGCCGGAGAACAATAGTAAAAAGATTATGTGGTATAGCCTTGCATTAATGGCTTTTTCAGGAGTCTGGGGATTTGGAAATGTAATCAATGGATTTTCTGAATATAATGGATTACAAGCAATTGTAGCTTGGCTTATAATTTTTGCAATTTATTTTATACCATATGCATTAATGGTAGGAGAATTAGGATCTGCATTTAAAAGTCATGGTGGCGGTGTAAGTTCTTGGGTTGGAGAAACTATAGGACCTAAGATAGCATACTATGCAGGTTGGACATATTGGATTGTACATATGCCATATCTTTCACAAAAACCTAATAGTTTTATGATTGCATCAAGTTGGGCTATCTTTCAAGACAGTAGAATTAGTAATATGAATACTGTATTGTTACAAATAAGTTGTTTAATCGTTTTTGTTGTTGCTATGTATATTGCATCTAAGGGGTTAAATCCATTAAAGAAATTATCTTCTTTAGCAGGGACGTCTATGTTTGTAATGTCTATGTTATTTATATTATTAATGATAGCAGCTCCAGCTATTACAGATGCTCAATTAAATGAAATAAACTGGTCATTAAGTACCTTTATTCCAAAGTTTGATGTTTCATTTTTCACAAGTATTTCTATATTAGTATTTTCAGTTGGTGGTTGTGAAAAGATATCACCTTATGTAAATCAAATGAAGGATCCTGCTAAGGGCTTTTCAAAGGGAATGATTGCACTAGCTATTATGGTTGCAGTTACAGCAATACTTGGAACAATTTCATTAGGAATGATGTTTGATTCAAATAATATTCCAAGTGACTTAATGACAAATGGAGCATATTATGCATTCCAAAAGCTAGGTGAATACTATAACTTAGGAAACTTATTCGTTATAGCTTATGCAATTACTAATATGATTGGACAGTTTGCTGTACTTATAATTTCAATTGATGCTCCATTACGTATGTTACTTGATAGTGGGGATAGAAGATATATTCCAGAAAAGTTATTTATACAAAATAAAAACGGTGCATACACTAATGGACATAAATTAATATTTGTTATAGTTTCAATATTAATTATAGTTCCAGCAATAGGAATTGGAAGTGTTGATGAGTTAGTTAGATGGCTTGTAAAACTAAATGCAGTTTGTATGCCTCTAAGATATTTATGGGTATTTGTTGCTTATATAGCATTAAAGAGAGTAGACGACAAATTCCAAAGAGAATATTATTTTGTGAAGAATAGAAGTTTAGGAATAGTATTAGGAGCTTGGTGCTTTGCCTTTACAGCCTTTGCTTGTATAGGTGGTATGTATTCAAAAGATATATTCCAGCTATCATTAAATATTATAACTCCATTTATATTAATAGCTTTAGGATTAATATTACCTTATATAGCTAAGAGAACAAATATATCTAAATAATAGAGTACTACTGTCTAGTATATGATTAATAAATTATATACTAGACAGTTTTTTTATTTTCTGATCTTTGTAGGATTAGTGGCTCATTCTTATTTAGTAAACAAGTATTAGGTTTAAAGAAGTAAGTAGCGTTGTTAAAATATACTTATGTCAAAGAAATGGAGGAGTTATTTATGAAAAGAGATTTTTTCAATGCGTAGCAGAGGCTATAGCATTATAAAATAGTGAGGTAGCCTTTGCAAATCCTAAGAGTTTAATAAATAGGAGGCGCAATATGAGCTATAATAAAAAATATATATGGGAAGTAGTTCCTGAAAATTTACCTAAAGTAAAAAGAAATTGCCCAAAGTGCAATGAAAAGACATACTATATAAATAGTGAGAAATTTAGAGTTAATGCAAATAAAAGCAATATTGATGTATGGTTAATTTATCAATGTGAGAATTGTAAATCTACTTGGAATATGACAATATATGAAAGAATAAATCCTAGGGATATTAATAAAGATGAATATAAGAAGTTTCTAGCTAACGATAAACATTTAGCTAGAGAATATGCTTTTGATTTAAGTATATATAGTAAGAATAAGGCAGAAATTATTTTAGAAGGTCTAAACTATAAGATAATAGAAAGTGAACTAGACTTGTATTATATTAATGAAAATGAGCTTTCAGTTGAGGTTCTTTGTAATTATAAAATGGATATTAGGGTAGATAAATTCTTAAGTGATAAGCTTGAGGTTTCAAGAAGTAAAATAAAAAGTATGCATCAGAATGGAGAATTTATTATTAAGGATAATAAGAATTCATTAAACACAAAAATAAAAAATGGTATGGAGATAAGTTTTGTTAAGATAAAAGAGGAAGTTAAGTTTCTAAAGGAGATTGTCTAATCCTATAAAACTTTAGGTTTCCTTGATTTGTAAAGTGATATTAAGTAAAATAGTAAATATATTGGAATAAAAGGAGAGATTTATATGACAACACCTTCTATAAATGCATAGCAAAGGCTATTGCATATAAAATAATAATTAAATAGCCTTTGCTACACCTAAATTTAAATTATATATTTAGGAGGAGCATTATGTGCTATATTGCAGCAAAGGAAGTATTACCTATAGAAATATTAGAATTGATTCAAAATTATGTAGAAGGTGAGTATATTTATATTCCTAAGAGAGAAGAAAATAAGAGGCTTTGGGGATCTACCACAACTACTAAAAAAGAGATTAAATTAAGAGATGATAGGATTTATTCTGAATACAAAAGTGGAATATGTAGAAAAGACCTGGCAGCTAAATACTTTTTATCAAAAAAGAGTATAGACAGAATAATTTTAAAAGAGAAAAATAATACTATTGAAGAAAGATCATAACAAGAGAGCTTAAAACTAGGCTCTCTTATTTTTTATATAAATTACTTAATCCTTTAAATCAAAGCATAAATGCTCCAATTATAAGAAATATATATCCAACTGGGATTAAGAAGAAAAATGGTTCAACAAGGATTCCATCGGAATTTATAGTAGATCCCATAATACTTAATCCTATAAAACAAGAAGCACCTATAATAAATGGGAGAATGTAAATTAATATTTTCATATAATTACTCCTTTCAATTTTATGAAATAATAATAGTACAGTATAATAATATCAATAAAAGATAAGGGTTCATATGATAAAATTCTTGGTTGAATAAAATGTTATCAATAAGGTGATGTGCTGGAAAAAACTGCTTGATATAGCAGGTAATTATACTATAATAGGGATTATGTTAAATAAAATTAGATTTGAAATGCTAACTAAGAAAGGACAGTAAATGAAGAACTTTGAGAAAATAGTAAAAGATACGAGAATAATCGAGATTTATAATAAAATATCAGAATTTGAAGATTTAGATAAAGGCTGTGCACATCATAATTTAGAGCATGTTAAGAATGTTGCTAATTTAGTTGAGGTTTTATTAAGAAAGTTAAATTATGATTAAAAATTTATAGAAGAGGCTAAGATAGCAGCTATACTACATGATACTGGAGCAATAGAAGGAAAGAAAAATCATGCATTAAGAAGTTATGATTTTGCAAAGGCTTACTTTGAAGAAAATAATATTGAATTAAAATATAAGGATTTAGTTTTAGAAGCAATAAAGATTCATAGTGATGGATTTAATAGTAATAATATTATTGCATTAACATTAATTATAAGCGATAAGTTAGATATAAAATATACTAGAGTTGCTAAAGCTGGATATGATCTTAAGGGTATGAGGGAGCTACTTCACATTAAAGATATTTTAGTTGATATAAATAGTAGTAATATAGAAATTAAATTTATATGTGATGAAGAAATAAACAAGAAAGAACTAGAAGAGTTTTATTTTATAACTAAGGTTTTTAAGTCAATACATACATTTTCAAGTAAAATGAATTTAAATCCTAAATTGTTTTTTAATAATGATGAATGGAAGATGTTTAATAATATAATAGAGAATAAAGATTAGATAAGGAAAGCATAAAAGAAATATTATAAAGAATATGTGCTATGTTAATTTATGGTATAATATTGAAAAAGATGGGGGCTTAGAGATGCTGAATTTAACTAAACCATCTCGTCTTAAAAGAGGAGATAAAATAGCTACAGTAAGCTTATCTTGGGGTGGAGCTGGAGATAAAGAAATACTATGGAGATATTATCAAGGTAAGAAGAGGCTTGAAGAAGAATTTGGACTTGAAGTTATTGAGATGGAGAACACTTTAAAGGGAAGTGAGTTTTTATATAATCATCCTGAAAAAAGGGCAGAGGACTTTATGAATGCTTTTAAAGATAAGTCCATTAAAGGGATTTTTTCATGTATAGGTGGGTAGAAAAGTCAAAGGGAATAATCTTTGGAAAGCCATATGATAATCAGTATTACGAAGAGTATAAGAAGGTAATTTATAAAGTAATTAGAGATGAACTAAGGTTAAAGGATTTACCGATATTGTATAATATGAATTTTGGGCATACAGCTCCAATGATTACATTACCATATGGTGCTTTAGCTGAGATAGATTGTGATAATAATACCTTCTCTATATTAGAATCAGGTGTTATATAAAAGGGATATTTTTATTAGTTTTAAATTTTGCTTTAATATATAAAGTATTTTTTATTATGTTATTTTGAGAGGGAAATATGATTTTGTTAGAGAAAGATAAAATAAATGAAAATTCTATAGAAGAGTTAGAGATTTATAATAGTAAAGAAAATGATCCTAAGTCTTCAGTAATAGAAAGTAGTGACTATGATTTTGCAATTTCTAGATATAAAGAAGATGATTTTAGGTATGAATTTGTAAAGAAGTATATTGAATATATTAAGGAAAAATATGGTGTAAATATTTTTAATTGCAAATTTGAAAAACCAGATAGTGATAGTAAGTTCATAAATTTTTATATTTATTTATGGCAGGCTGACCCAGATATTCATTATAGAATAGAGGATAAAAAAAATAAGTATATAGAGAGCTTCTATGAAATTCTAAAGAGCACAAAGTTACTTGGAATTACAGAAACAACAGAGATACAATTTTTAGTTAAAGATATACTAAAAACAATGATTTCTCATAGCAGTAATAAGGCATGGCATAATATTCATAAAACTATAAAATCTGTTTTTTCAGAAGTGGTGGCTGTTAGTTATTGGAACACTTTTTATGTATTTATAAATGATGATGATTTTGAAAAGACAGTTTTAGATAAAGATTATCTTAATGAAATAAGAAAGTATTGTTATAAAGCTATTAAGGAATATGATGTTGATAATGTTTTAGAGTATAGTAATTTTCATATTAGAATAGATAACTATAAGAATTATAAAGAAATAGGTGGACAGAATTACTTTAATAGTGATTATATGTTTAATTGTATTACTCTATAAATTAATTTTAGAAATACTTAAGATTAAAGCACAATGTTATTTTGGTGTGCTTTCTTTTTTATTTATATAAAGCTTAGATTAACACTGATATTACAAGCAATTTTAAAGGCGTGATATGAGATTTTAATTATAAGTTAAAGCTAAAGTTAATAATAGAAGGAGTATTGATAATGGAGAATATTATAATTAGAAATTCAATGAAAGAGGATAGGATAAAGATTTCGGAAGTTTTCGCAGAAACTTTTTTTGAAGAGTGGAAAAGTCTATCAAGTGATGTAAATAAAATATCTAGGGGGTTAAGAAGAGGACTTACCTTGGATAATTACCTTGTTGCAATAATAAATAATGAGATTGTTGGGTTTTTGGCTTATGTTACAGGAGATAATAGAGCCTTTTATGCTAATTTAAAGGATTTTCAAAAGGAATTTGGTTACTTTAGAGGTTATATGGGTGCAATTGCTATTAAGAATGACTTAGAAAAGTCAAAGAATCTAAATGATAAAACCATCTATATAGATATTATTGGAGTTAAGAAAGAGTTTTTTAGACGAGGAATTGCAAGTAGCCTTATAGAATTTTGTACTAAAAACAATGATTATAGTAATTTTACTATATCAGTAACAAATATAAATATAGCAGCCATTAATTGCTATAAAAAGTTTGGATTTAAAGAATATAAACGAGAAAAAGTAAGATATGCAAAAATGAGAGGCTATTCTGAATTTATATTTATGAAGTACCATAAATAATATTATCTTCGAAAAAGATATTAATAGTAGAGATTATGAGAAATGCAAAAAAATCTACAATTACTCAAATTTATTAATTGCTAAAATATATTATGCATTTAAATTGAATAACTTTTCTATTGAGTTAGATAATATATATTTTGAAATAGGAGAGGCAGTTATATACTTGTGTTAATAATTAGATATTAAATATATATAATTATGTATTTAAATTCCGATAATCGTTTCTAGTTTATAGCAAAAAATGAATTTAGTACAAACTAATTAAATAATGATGTATAATATTTTTAGAATAGTTTTGTTGGAAGGTGATTAATATGAGTAAAATTATAGATGCAAGAGGGAAGAATTGTCCTATGCCTGTTATTATGGCGAAGAAAGAAATTGATGGAGGAGTAAAATTCTTTACAGTTCAAGTTGATAACAAAATAGCAGTAGAAAATCTAAGTAAATTGGCTAGTAGTCAAGGATTTGAAGTTAAAGTAACTGAAGTTAATGGTAATTTTGATGTTAGGTTTTCTAATGGATGTGAAGAGTGCGAAGAAATATTAGCTAAGGTTGAAAATAAAAAGCCCCTTGGTGATTGGAGTATATTTGTAAATAAAAGCACAATTGGTGTTGGTAATGAAGAATTAGGACAAACTTTAATAAAGATGTTCTTATATACAATTTCAGAATCAGAGGATTATCCAAAATCAATTTTATTTATGAACGATGGAGTAAAGGTTCCTACGCTTAATAAACAAGCTGCTGAACACTTAAAAGAGTTAGAAAACCATGGAGTTGATTTACTTGTTTGTGGTGCATGTCTTAATTTCTATGGATTAGAAGATAAGCTTTCAGTAGGAAGAGTAAGCAATATGTATGAAATAGTTGAAGAAATGAAGGTAGTTTCTAAAGTTATAACAATTTAATTTTTATGGAACATACTAAAGGTCATTCTAGAAAATTAGAATGGCTTTACTTTTTAACTTTAATTTCTTATTAGGGAATCTATTATATTAATTCTTGATAAGCAAAGATATAGACTTCAAACTTATAGTAGTTAATAAGAACTGATTACAATATTAATACCTGATAAGAAGTATGAGATTATATTATGAAAATAAATTTATTATTTAAAATAGGTTACTAAAAGGGGAGGGGTATTTATGAGTATAGACTGTATATCTAAAGTCAAAATTAAAAATGGAGAAGAACTAATCTTACGTAAGCCAATAAAAGAGGATGCAAAGAATATTATTGAATATCTTAATATAGTTGGTGGCGAAAGTGACAATCTATTATTTGGAGCTGGAGAAGTTACATTTTCAGTTGAAGAAGAAATTTCATTTATTGAAAGTATAAATAAAGATAAAAATTCACTTATGATAATTGGATTAATTAATAATAAAATAGTAGCTGTAGCACAAATAAGTAGTCCAAGTAGAAAGAGAATTGCTCATAATAGTGAAATTGCTATATCAGTAAAGAAAAAATATTGGAGTATTGGCGTTGGAAGTGTTGTTATGGGTCAATTAATTAAATTTGCTAAGGATAGTGGAGTTACTAAAAATATTATTCTTGGTGTTAATGCTACTAATGATAAAGCTATTAAATTATATGAGAAGTTTGGATTTAAGAATGTTGGAGTTCATAAAAATTACTTTAATATTAATGGAAAGTACTATGATGAAATTATAATGGATTTATATATTTAATTATTTGCAAATATAGTTTTAAGCATATAGTTACAGAAGTTTAAAGAATGCTCTAAATCAAAAGTTCCATCTATTTCTGACTTATAATCTTTCAAAGCTGTATTTATTAATGAAATATATTGCTTTGGAAGATTTTTAATTCCCCATTCTCCTCCTTGTTCTTTTGATAAAATTAACCCTTTATTTTTATATGCTAATACACGACATAAATTTAAAATAACATATACAGGATTATCTTGAATAAGTTCTGATGCATTTTCTATATCAGCTTTAATACTATCAAAATATTCATTTTTAGGTATAGTTCCAAACACTTCAGAGATGGCTTTTCCATTAATAGTATATCATACACTTTTGATAACAGTAAAATGTGCAGCTAAATCCTTATCACTTCCATTCATTGACTTACAATATTCTCTTAAGTTATTTTTGCAACTTTGTAAATGAGTAATTGAATAGTGTAGTTCAAATGGTGTTGGATAAACAAAGTTTTTACAAAAAGTTTCTAAGACTACGCTCATTTCATATTTTTTAATAAGAGAGCTATCAGATAAAGAAAGGAGAGCCTTTATTAATTCTTCTTTTTCTTGTATAGTAGGGGTTTCATTCACTACTACTATAAAATCTATATCACTTTTTTTATAATTAAAGCATCCAAAGGCAAGAGAACCGTGCACATATATTCCAGTTAACTCATTTCCTAAAATCACCTTATATTTATTAGAAATTGTATTTAAGATCTCATTAGGTTCCATCATAATTAATATTTACTCCACACTTTATTTTTAGTTGCCTATAAGTAATAAAATGCCTCATATTAGTTTACTATTCATTGATTTTCATATTGTAAACACCATTAGGATTATTTAAAATGCACTTTTCAATTTCATCTATTTCAGCAATAGCATCGTCCATTGTAGGATACATACCTAATAAAGTTCTATTGGATGAAAATATACTATTTGGTGCAAATCTACCCCATACAAGGACTTTATTTCTTTCATCACCAATAATAGAAGAAATCTCTACTTTAAATACATTAACCAATTCCTTTTTTGATTGAGTTCTAATCCACATAAAAGCCGTCCCCTTTTTTAAAACATAAACATTAGAAAAATATGCCATAATTATAAATTAATTATAGCATATTTTGTAAATAGTTTACTATTCGATTTTTAAATTATTGGGTTAATAACGTCAGTATAGGCTTAAATCATAACTGCTACTTATTAATGATTATATCAATATTTTCTCTATCTTTAACTTGTCCAATGATTCGAGCCCAAGGTGTATAAGATTCCATCCTAGATAAATATTCCTTTGCATCTTTGTCAGGCATTGATAGAAGTAGACCACCAGATGTTTGAGGATCAAGTAATGCATCTACCATTTCAGTTGAAACATTAGCTAAGGATTTAAAAGAGTTTTTTAGGTAATCACGATTATTGTACATTCCTTCAGGAAGAATACCCATTTTTGCATATTCTAATGCCTTGGGAAGTATTGGAACACTTTCACTGAATATTTCTATAGTCTTATTGCTTCCGCTTGCCATTTCAAAGCTATGTCCAATTAAACTAAAGCCTGTAATATCGGTACAAGAGTTAACCTTCAATCCATTAAAGGCTTCTTTAGCATATTTATTTAATTCAGTCATTACCTTAGTTACTTCTTTTACTTCATTTTCAGATAAAAGTTCAGCCTTATTAGCTGTATTTAAAATACCAACACCAATAGGTTTAGTTAATACTAGAACATCTCCAGTTTTAGCATTACTATTTGTTAAGATTTCATTTGGGTGAGCAAAGCCTGTAACGCAAAGACCGTATTTAGGCGTTGGGTCTGCAATTGTATGTCCACCTGCAATAATTGCTCCAGCTTCTTGTACCTTACTATATCCACCAGCTAAAATATCATGCATTATTTCAGGGTCTAAGCAAGAAGGGAAGCAAAGTAGATTCATTGCAATAGATGGGTTTCCTCCCATGGCATATATATCACTTAAAGCATTACTTGCAGCTACTTGTCCAAAAGTATACGGATCATCTACCATAGGTGGAAAGAAGTCAACTGTTTGTATTATTACTTTATCATCAGATACTTTGTAAACAAGAGCATCATCTTTTTTATCAAAACCAACAATTAAGTTAGAGTCTTCAAATTTAGGTAAGTTTTGAAGTACAGAATCTAAAACACCAGGACCAATCTTTGCCGCACAGCCAGAAGTTTTAGTTAGGGAAGTTAATTTTATATTTTCTTTCATTAGTAATTCCTCCTATCAATGTTTAAATTAATAATTTATATCAAAAGACATTAAAAATTATAATTAAACATTAATTTTTTAAGTAAAATATCAAAATTTAATTTGTATAGTATTTAATTCAAAAACACTTTTCAATAATTATTATAAATCTAAAGAAGGAATAACAATAGTAAAAATATAAATTTTTAGATAAGATTACATAATTTTAGTTTATTTTTACAATTAAGAAATATATAATTTATATTATTAGAAGTAAAGAAAAAATGAAATGGAAGTAGAATAATGAAGAAATTATCAGTGACAAATGATTTTGAAAGTATAGTATTAAATGACACAAAGCTTTTAGATGTTAGAGCTCCAATTGAATTTGAAAAAGGAGCAATGATAAATTCAGTAAACATGCCAATTTTAAATAATGAGGAAAGACATATTATTGGGATATGTTATAAGGAAAAAGGCAATGAAGAAGCTACAAAGCTTGGTTATGAAATAGTATCAGGAAAAGTTAAAGAATCTAGAGTAAAGGCATGGGCAGATTTCATAAATGAGAATCAAAATTCTATGATTTATTGCTTTAGAGGAGGCTCGCGTTCAACTATAGCACAACAATGGATATATGAAGAAACAGGAAAAGATATAGTAAAATTAGATGGAGGATATAAGGCTTTTAGGAATTACCTTATAAATTCATTAGATCCCCAAAATATAAAATCAAAACCACTAATATTATCTGGATATACAGGTTCAGGAAAAACAATATTATTACATAAAATAAATAATTCAGTAGATTTAGAAGGCCTAGCTCACCATAGAGGATCTACCTTTGGTCATCATATTACACCTCAGCCAACACAAATAAACTTTGAAAATAATTTAGCTTATAGATTGATTAAACATGAAAATAATGATTATAAATATATGGTTCTAGAAGATGAGGGGAAAAATATAGGTAAGAGCTTTATTCCAAAGGCATTTTTTGAATATATGCAAAGTGGAGATGTGATATTTCTAGATGCTTCTCTAAATGAGAGAATAGAAAATATATTAGAAGAATATGTGATAAATGGACAAGAAGAGCATAGAGAAGTATTTAAAAGTGAAGAACTTGCCTTAGAAGCCTGGCTAAATGATATGATATCAAGTATGGAAAGAGTTAAGGGAAAGCTTGGTGACAGAATACATACAATAGTTAAGGAACTTAAACTATCATACAATGAACAGTTAACAACTAATAAGATAGATAAACATAGAAATTGGATAGAGTTATTTTTAACTCAGTACTACGATCCTATGTATAAGCATTCTTTATTAAAATCTAATAGAAATATTATCTTCAAGGGGAATAGAAATGAAGTGAAGGAGTATATTGAGAAGATGGAGAGATAGTTTGTTTAATTATAGAGATATAAATGTGGGTAGAATTATTTATGGGGAAGCTTACCTCTGGAGAATCCAAATTACTAGAAAGAACATTAAGAATTAATATTTGATTTTTAAAGCTAAGTATGTTTTGTAGAACATATTTTTAGTATAAGTAAATAGAAATCAATATCAAGTTTTATTAAAGAAAATTTTAATTAATGTATTAATAAAGCAAATGCAGGTTAATAATTAAATCATTAAGATATTATATTTATTAGGATAGATGAAAATCTATCCTGTTTTTGTACAAAGTTTTTATTTAGAGATAGACTTTTGCATTATTCTTTGGCAAGTATATTAGGAATCAATTCAGTCAAATCTGTCTTATTATTAATAAAAATATAGTTAAAATTTGAATAAAAAATAATTCTAAAAAGTAAATTTTCTATATTAAAAAATTATTGCAATAAAAAAATCAGTATATTAATATAAATCTGTGAAAAAAGTATATATAAGTTAAAACTAAACAATTTTATACAATTTTAGAGTGAGATTTATAAGCAGTCTCTTAGTGTTTTATTATATAAAGGAAGGGAGAATAAGAGATGAGACATGGAACATTGATAACACTAAGAAAAAGTAAAACTTTTATTGTAATGTTAATAGTAATTATGTGTACTATTATTTATCCAAAGAGTGTAAGAGCTGAGGAAAGTAAAATAATTAGAGTCGGATTTCCAAGTGTAAGTGGTTTCACCGAAAAAAAAGATGGAGGTTACACAGGATATGCCTATGAATATTTAAGAGAGATATCCATATATACAGGTTGGCAATATGAATTTGTAGAAAAGAACCTTGAAGAACTTTTGGAAGACTTACGTAATGGTGAGATTGATATTTTAGCAGGAATGCTTAAAAATGAAGCGACTATGCAAATTTATGACTTTCCTAAATATGATTCAGGCATGACATATACAACTTTGGCAGTTTTAGACAATAATAGCTTTGATGAATCAAAATACATTATATTAGATGGAATGAAAGTAGGTTATCTTGAAAAAAATGTGAATGGCCCAAATGTTTTTAAAGAATTCTGTGAAGAAAATAAGATTAAGGATATTGACCTCATTTCATATTCAAGTGGTAATGGAAGACCTTTTCTGTTAGAAAAAATGAAGGATGGAGAAGTAGATGCTATTATAGGAGGAGACTTAACTGTAGATAGTAACGAAAATGTTATTGCTAAATTTGGAGGAAAACCACATTACTTTGCTACCACCAAGGGAAATTCAGAAGTTATAGAGGGACTAAATAGAGCTATTTATAAAATTAAAGACGATAATCCCTATTTTGACCAAACCCTTTATAGTAAATACTTTGTGAATAATTACAATAATAATTTAGTAATGACTAAAGATGAGGTAAATTATATAAAACATATGAATTCAATAAGGGCAGCATATGTTGATGGTTTAATGCCGATTCAATATTATGATGAAGATACTAATCAACCAAAGGGGATTTTTGTTGATGCTATGAATTTAATATCTGAAAGAGCTGGTATTAAATTTGATTATGTTAGAGCTAAAACCTATAATGAAGCCTATGAAATGATGAGAGATGGTCAAATTGATATAATTATAGGGGCTGTGAATGATTATTCAATTGCAGATAAATATGATTTTATGCTAACAAAAGTATATTTAGATTATGAGGTATTAAAAGTAGTAAATAACGAAAGAAACAACAATGAAGTTAAAGAGATTATTGCTTTGCCAATAGGGCATGATCCGCTTAATTTAACTGGTGAATATGAAATTAAATATTATAATAATATGGAAGAATGTTTAAGGGCTGTTGATGAAGGCATAGCAACATCAACTTATGGTAACAGTTACTCTATCTCTAATTATAGTGCAGTGGGATACTATAATAATATAAAAGTTATTTATACTGGAGATGAAAGCGAAATAGCAGTAGGAATATCTAATAAAATAGATAGTTATGCAAGAGATATTCTTAATAAAGCTGTGTATAGTTTATCTGATAAAGATATAGAAAATATTGCTCAGAAGAATACCTTAAATATTAAGCATTCTATTAGTATAAAAGATTTTTTCTATACTAATTTAGTTTTATGTTTAAGTATAATTAGTATAGTCTTAATTATAATTTTTGCATTAATTTACATAATATTTAAAATGAGATTTAATAAAATAAAGGAAGATAAGCAAAGATTATTTGAAAAAACACAGATAGATTCATTAACAGGAGTTTACAATAGAGAAGCCTGTGAGAAATTAGTTATGGAATATTTAAATGAAAAAGATGTCTCATTATATTGTGCGTTTATTATCATAGATATAGACTATTTTAAACAGATAAATGATCGCTTAGGACATAAGGTAGGAGATGATTTATTAGTAGATTTTAGCAAAATATTAAAAGAGTCTTTTTCAAATAAGGATATTATTTCTCGTTTAGGAGGAGATGAATTTATTGTTTTTATAAAAGATATTGAGGAAAATAATATAAGGAGTATTGAAGAAACACTAAAGAAAGTGTGTAAATTAATGGATAAGGAAATAGAGTATAATGATATTAATCAAAGGATATCTCTTAGTTTAGGTTGCGTTATGACAAAATTTAAAATGAACTTTAATAAACTATATACCATTGCGGATGAAACACTCTATGAAGTAAAGCGTAATGGTAAGAATGGGTATAAGATAAAAAAGCTTAATTAACTTAATGTATTTTTAACAAGAGTTCTATTAATATATTTAAGCCTATTTTTATGAATAAAATTTTAATTATAAGTAATGGTGAATATTTGAAATTAAGAAATTACTTTATCAAATAAAGTATTGACAATAATAATTAATTTGAATAGAATATAGAAAAGTAAATTCTTTGAAGGAAAAAGTAGATATTGTTAGTATCCAAAGCGAGTAGGGTTGGTGAGAGCCTATGAGAAAGGCAATATTGAAGGACATTCTGGAGAGGCTTATTTGAAATATAAAGTAGGATAAGACGGGTATCCTCCGTTATAGGGACTTGAGATGATAATGTATTAATACATTGTTGAATTAGGATGGTACCGTGAATATGCATTCACTCCTATTGGGAGTGGATGCTTTTTTATATATAAAAGAGCTCATTATATATAGAGTATTGTCTTAATTTAAGTAAACATTATTAAAAAAGGGTGGTACCGCAAGCAATTTGCCCCTTGAGTTTTTTACTCAAGGGGATTATTTTTTTGGAGGTAAAAAATGAAGAGAAGATTAATAAGTGAATTAAATGGATTAATAGATGAAAAAGTATGTGTACAAGGATGGGTTTATAAATTTAGACGATTAAAGTTTATTACCTTTGTAATTATTAGGGATAGATCAGGCTTAGTTCAATGTATAGTAGATAATAATAAATTTGATATATCTGAAATTGGTATAGAATCTGTAGTATCTATTATTGGAAAGGTTAAAGAAAGTAATAATAAATTAAACCCCTTTGAATTAGAGTTGGAAGGCATAGAAGTTATTTGCAAGGTAAAAGATGAGCTTCCAATAGAAGTAAATAAAGAAAATTTGGAAGTGAATTTAGATACAATGCTTAATAATAGGATATTAAGTTTAAGACATCCGAAAATAAATGCTATTTTTAAAGTGCAAAATTTAATAGTAAGTTCATTTAGAGAATTTCTAAATAAAGAAGGATTTACTGAAATTAATACACCTAAAATTGTTAAAGAAGGGGCAGAAGGTGGCACAGAAGTTTTTGAGGTGAAGTACTTTGAAGAAAAAGCTTATTTAGCACAAAGTCCTCAATTTTATAAACAAATGATGGTTGCTTCAGGCTTTGAAAGAGTATTTGAAATAGGTCATGCTTATAGGGCAGAAGAGCATAATACTAATAGACACCTTAATGAATATATAAGTATGGATTTAGAAATGGGATTTATTGAAGATGAATCTGATATTATGGATTTAGAAGAAAATCTATTAAAATATATTATAGAATCATTAGAAATTAGTGGTAAAGAGTATTTAGAATTATTACAAGTTGAATTACCGACAATTCATAATAAAATACCTAGGATTAAATTTGAAGAATCAATTAATATATTAAAGGAAAATTATAATAAAAATGATTTAAAGGGAGATCTAGATCCAGAGGCAGAGAAGCTTTTATGTAAATATGTAAAGGAAAATTTAAATAGTGATTTTGTATTTTTAACTAATTATCCAAGAAAAAAGAGACCTATGTATACAATGCCTCTCGGAGAAGAAGGAACACATAGTTTTGATTTATTATTTAAAGGAATAGAGATAACTACTGGTGGTCAAAGAATACATGATTATAAAAGGTTATTAGAAAATATGAAGTATAAAGGACTAGATGCCAATAATTATGAAAGTTATTTAGAAATATTTAAATATGGGATGCCAAGACATGGAGGGTTAGCAATTGGACTAGAGAGGATAACCGCTAAACTTCTAGGTTTAGAAAATGTAAGAGAAGCAACATTGATAACTAGGGATAGGAAAAGACTTATACCATAATATTAATTGATAATAATTGTTGCATAAATCATTACAGCAAATTTGAATATGATATATAATATTGTTAATAATAAATTTTATTAATAAAAAATAGGAAGTGTTTTTATGATTAATATATTAGGTCAAGTTATGGTTTATGTATATAACCAGGATGAAGCAGTAAAGTTTTGGACTGAGAAAGTAGGTTTTACTGTTATATCAGAAGAAGATAATGGTGAAGGGATGAGGTGGATTGAAATAGCACCTCAAAAGGATTCTCAAACAACTATTGTACTACACAATAAAGAAGTAATTGAAAAAATGAATTCAGGAATTAATTTAGGAACTCCATCCTTATTATTTTTCACTGAAGACATAGAAAAATTATATAATAAGTTAACTAATAATAATGTAACTGTAGGAGAAATAATTAATATGCCTACAGGTAAAACTTTTAATTTTGCAGATAGTGAAGAAAATTATTTTGCTGTAATTGAAAGAAAATAAGAATATAATTCTATATATAAATAGAGTATGCTTATTTCACATACTCTATTTATATATGTCGATAATTTTTGTATACAATTCAGTATGCTAAGTAAAAAGAGATAAATCTTATTATTAGGAGTCATACTTTCACAGAATTCTTTGGAATTCAAAGCTTAGCATTAAAATTGAAAGAGAATAATAAAGAAATTGAAATAGTAAGACTTTATGAAGAGCATTATGAAGCTAATATAAAATAAAAGATAATGACTAGAAATACTATAACTTAAAAAGATTTATCAATTAAAATATAGTCTACCATGATTATGAGTAGCCTATGTATAAAGATATTAAAAAAGACGGTGTAGGGCGTATTACACCAGATATTGAGGAGAAAGACATATGAGTATAAAAATGATACATCATGTATGCATTCAAACAGGAAAGTATAAAGAATCACTAGATTTTTACACAAAAATACTAGGTTTTGAGATAATAAGTGAAACTCCTAATTTTCATGGAAGAGATTTTAATACATGGATTAAACTAGGCAGTTTTATGATTGAGCTTCAAACACCTAAAAAAGGTGATATATTTAATGATTGGAGTTCATTAAACTCTGGACCAGTTCATTTAGCCTTTATGGTTGATAATGTAGAAGAGGAATATGAAAGAATTAAGTCTTTAGGATATAAGAATTTTAAATTAAAAAACGGTGAAGTAGTTTATAAAGTACTTGGACAAAATTTATTAAAAATAAAGGCTCCAGAAGGAACTGAAATAGAGATGAGAGATACTGATATTACATAAACTTTATCGGCAAAAGTACTTATCATATTTTCTAAATATTATTTTTAAGTAAATATAAGGGGATTTAAATAATGAAAAGTTTAAAGGTTGGATTGATTCAACATAAAGCAATAGCAAATAATATAAATAATAATTTAGAGTTAGGATTAAGATATGTAACTGAAGCTAAAAAGTTAGGTATAGATATAGTTCTTTTTCCCGAGATGTGGTCAAATGGATATAATCCTCCTTATGAAGAGGCTTTTGATAATCCACTAGATGAAAACTATGAAAATGAACGAAAAAAATGGCTTGCTGAGGCAGTTGATGAAGAAAGTGAGTATATTAAGTCATTTAAAAGGATTGCTAGAGAGTTAGAAATAGGAATTGTAATAACATATCTTTCTAAAGGAAAAAATAGACCTCAAAATACAGCCTTAGTTATTGATAAAACTGGGGGAATTTTAATGAAATATTCCAAGGTACATACTTGTGACTTCTCCTTAGAAGGATTACTAGAAAGTGGCGATGAGTTTAAAGTGTGTGACTTCTGTGGTGTTAAACTTGGAATAATGATTTGCTATGATAGGGAATTTCCTGAAAGTGCTAGGATTTTAATGTTAAAAGGAGCAGAAATAATACTTGTACCTAATGCTTGTGATATGAATCCAGCTAGAATAAATCAGTTATCTACTAGAGCTTTTGAAAATATGACGGGTATAGCAATGGCTAATTATCCCGGTGATAACTGGGGGAATTCTTGTGCATATAGTCCTATAGTTTTTGATGATAATGGAAAATATATTGATAATAAAATTATTTCAGCCAATGATATTAAGGAAGATATAATAATTGCTGAATTTGATTTAGAGAGTATTAGAAACTATAGAAAAAGTGAAACCTGGGGAAATGCATATAGAAAGGTTAAGGCATATGAAGATTTATTGGATCCTAAGGTTGAAGAACCTTTTATACGATAAAATAATATTATTCAAAAGAGATGTTGTCGCACAATGAAAAATTAATGAAAAAACTCCCGAAGGAGTTTTGAATAAAATTATTTAGATTCCTTTTTATCTTCCCAAAGTTGCACGCGTTCTTCAAAGCTAACTTCTTTATATACTTGATGTAGCATCCATATATAAGAAAATTCATCACTGAATATGGCATTTGCTACACCATAGTCAGGAAGCTCTGTTAATGGCTGTATTTCTTTACAACCTTCATTTAATGCTTTCGAATAGGTTTCCTTAATATCTGGTACAATGATATTAAACCAAATAGGTTTAGGATCATCCTGAGTTGGTGCAATTAATCCAAATTGCGGACTTTCATCTAACATATGAAAACGAACTCCGTAAAGGGTAAATACAACTTCATTTTCACCTTTAGGAAGCTCAGTGGCTTCCACAACCTCTATTTCAAATATCTTTTTATATAATTCTAAGGCTTTTAAGCTGTCTGAAACAACCATATCTATTTCTACTCCAACCATGTTAAGTCACTCCTTTTGTAAATAAATTTATTACACCAAGCAACAATTAATGAAAGTTTTAATATATAAGGATGTAATTATAATCAAAAGATACGTTACAGAACTATATAGATAACTATCAGGAAAATGTTGGTATAATAAGTATTTTAAATCGGTATATCATAATTATATTCAAAATCAATAAGTTATAATGATATATATTAGATTTACAATATGTATAAAAACTTATAACAAGAATTTATATTATTAGAAGGGATAAGTTTAAGGTGTATCTTATTAAGTGATTATTTGATTTATATAGGAGAAATATTTTTATCTTTTTTGAAGAATACTAATTCTAAAAGGAGAATCATAGATATGAAAGTAAAGTTAGTATGTCAAAGAGATAATGAAACAAAAGAAGTAGATTTGCCTATGAATGAAGAGGAGTTATTAAGGATTCAAGGAACTGTTCTTGATAGAGATACGTTAGGATATGTAGCAGGAATAGGTATAAAATATTATGATGAACAAGGAAATGAAGTAGAGAATATATTTCTATTAAATAGGCAGTTACAAAAGTGATGAGATAGATTTGATTTTTAATTATCATTTTAAATTTTAGGTTATAATAAAAGTTGTAGTTACATAAAAACTATATCTAGAAACAGTGTATGTTAAAATATTTTAGATATAAATTAAAATATAATTAATATAATAGCTGAAATAATTAAATTTAATACCATTTTATATTAGATAAATGCATGTTTATAGGTATATAAAAGTGGTTATTTGTCGATTATTGAAATAATAGATTTACAAGTATGAAATATTATTGTATAATAAATTTCGTTGAAAATAGAATAAATAAGATAGAGGATGCAGTATTTAAAAGTAAGTTTGTGGAGTTTAAGCAAACAGAGAAGCAAGCCAAAAGGAAAAACTGCCGAAACATATGGTTGAAAGCTTTAAGACTATATAGTTGGGGTTATGTAGAATATACATAACACTGTCATAAATTTATTTATGGTGAGCTATCATGATGGGTATATTTTATTATTTAAAAATTGATTATATACATTTCTCAATTTATAAATAATACAGTGGAAAATATAGTCTTGAGTGATTTGCTTCACTCAAGGCTTTTTTATGTATTACAAAATGAGGAGTGATAGTAATGAATTTAGCAAGTTTAAAGAAAGGCTTAGCTAAAAAGAAATCAGGGGAAGGGTTTAAAGTACCACATACCCTAGTTATAATAAGCATAATACTAGTAATTGTTGCAATAGCAACATATATAGTTCCTGGAGGCTCATATGAAAAAATAGTGAATGAAGCTGGTAAGACAGTAGTTGTAGATGGATCATTTAAGTATATAGAAAGTAATCCACAAGGAATATTTGCTTTATTACAAGCACCTATTCAAGGAATTATAGCTGGTGCTGAAATAATAGCATTTTTATTTGTAGTAGGTGGATCATTTAATATAATTACAAGAACAAAAGCAATAGATTTTGGAATCGTTCGTATAGTTAATGTTTTCAAAGGAAAAGAAATACTAATAATACCAATACTATTTACTATATTCTCTCTAGGTGGAGCAGTATTTGGAATGACTGAAGAAGCAATTCCGTTTATTACAATGATGGTACCACTAGTATTAGTATTAGGATACGATAGTATAGTTGCAGTAGCAATTACATATTTAGCATGTAATACTGGGTTTGCAGCAGCAATGCTTAATCCATTTAATGTTGGAATAGCTCAATCAATAGCTGAATTACCAATGTACTCAGGAATAGAGTATAGAACAATAGTATGGATAGTATCTACAATAGCATCAATAATATTTATTATGTTTTATGCTAATAAAATAAAGAAAAATCCTAAGTTAAGTCCTGTTTATGAAAGTGATGAGAAAAAGCGCCAAAGTTTATCTAGTGTTGAAAATATAGATGATAAAATTTCATTACCTCACAAGATTATATTATTATTACTTGTAGCATGTATAGGTATAATAATATGGGGAGTATTAGCAAAGGGATTTTGGATAACAGAAATAGGATCAGTATTCTTAGCAATAGGAGTTTTATCAGGTATAATTGGAAGATTATCTGCTGATGAAATGGCAGATGCATTTATACAGGGTGCAAAAGATATGATAGGTGCAGCAATAATGCTAGGATTTGCAAGAGCTATATTAATCATAGCAGAAAATTCTAATATAATAGATACTATATTATTCCAATTAGCAAGGGTCATAGGTACTATACCTGGAATACTAGCATCATACATAATGCTACCAGTACAAATGATTATTAATTTCTTTATAAGTTCAGGCTCAGGACAAGCGGCATTAACAATGCCGATACTTGCACCGCTTGGAGATTTAGTAGGTATTTCTCGTCAGTTAACAGTATTAATATTCCAATTAGGAGATGGTTTCTCAAATGCAATGTTCCCAACATCAGGAATACTAATTGCTTGTATAGGACTTGGAGGAATTCCTTATTCTAAATGGTTAAAATGGATATTACCACTACAAGCTATACTATTTACACTTGGAATAGTATTTATAACAATAGCTCAAGTAATTGGATGGAGCTAATAAGTTATTAGATTTTATAAAAATATAAGAGAAATAAACTATAAGCCAATGATATTAAAGTTATCATTGGCTTATATTATTTATAAGAAAAGAATAGCTTTTGGTATAATAGATATAGGACAAAAGAAAGCTTAAAAAGTCGGGATATAAACCTTTTATGATGATAAGATTAGATTAACGAATTGCAAGAGAGGTAAAAAATATGGAATGGATTGAAAGTATTAGAGAAGCTATTTCCTATATTGAAGATAATATTACAAAGGATATATCCATAAAGGAAATTGCAGATAAGGTAAATATTTCTCCTTTTCATTTTCAAAAAGGATTTGGAATGTTATGTGGATATTCCCTAAGTGAGTATATTAAGGGAAGAAGACTTGCACTTGCTGGCAGTGAGGTTTTATCTACTGATGAAAAGATTATAGATATTGCAATAAAGTATGGATACGATTCTCCAGATAGTTTTACCAAAGCTTTTACAAGATTTCATGGAGTTACACCATCAGCAGTTCGAAAAGAGGGTGCAATGATAAAGTCCTTTGTTGCCCTTAAAATAAAATTTTCGTTGGAAGGTGGATATATTATGGACTACAAGATAATTGATAAGGAAGAATTTAAAGTTATAGGAGCATCAAAGAAATTCAAATATGATTCAGCATTTGTAGAGGTGCCGTCATTTTGGAATGAGCATATTTCACAAGGGAAGCTAAATGATATATGTGGAATGTATGGGGTTAACATTGATGAAGAAATGGGTGGTAATGAATTTGAGTATCTTATTGCAGAGGATTATTCAAAAGAGAAGGAAGATATGGAAGGATATATAGTTAAAATAATTCCTAAGTTTACTTGGGCTGTTTTCCCTTGTTATGGGCCAGGTCCAGAATCAATTCAAGAAACTAATAAGAAAATATTTTCAGAGTGGTTACCTAACTGTAGAGATTATGAAATTGCTGCAGGTTATAATATAGAAATGTATAATGACCCAAGTAAGTATGAAAATGGAGTTTTAGATAAGAATTACTATAGTGAAGTTTGGATTCCAGTAAAGAAAAAATAGTGTTTAACTAAGATATTAATATATAGAATCTATTTTTAGATAAAATTAATCCATAAGGATTTAATATTTTAATATAATTTATTTAACCTAGAAATTGAAATTACCTAAAAGTAGTATATGAAATTATGAGGATGCTGAAAATGAGATTTCAGCATCCTCATTTTTAAAAGATAGTAGTCAATTTTTATTTTAAATGGAATTAAAGTACATATACTGAGTATAATAATACAAATTTGTAGTATGAATAAAATAAATAGGAAATTGTAATTTACAAAGGGTTATGGAAATATATGTATTAAAAATAAATAGAAAGGAAATTCTTATGTTTTCGATAATAGGAGCAATTTTATTTTCAATAGTAGCTATTTTGACTATTCTAGTAGCAATAGGTTTACCATTAGGTGAGTTTACCATGGGAGGACAACATAAAATATTACCTAATAGATATAGAGTAATGGCTGGAATTTCAGTATTTATTCAAATTTTTGCTATTATTATAGTGTTACAGACAGATGGATTCATTCCATTATGGTTTTCTCTTAAGGTAACTAAATATATCTGTGCCTTCTTTGCTGGGTATCTATTGTTAAATACTATTATGAACTTAATGTCTAGGAGTAAAAAAGAGAGAAATATTATGACGCCTCTATCATTTATTACTGCAATATGTTTTTGGATAACTGTATTTAGTAATTAAAGTGGAGTATAAATAAGAATTATAAAATAAATTTATTATTATATAAATTTATTTTATAACTGGACAATATGATTACTTCAGTATAATTATGTTGGTAAAGACTCTATTATAAATAATGTTTGTAGAAATTAAAAATCTATTAGTATTAAATCTTAGACTATAAAAGCAAGAATTAGTAATTCACATATTTATATGTATGAGAATAATCTATTAATGAAGAATTTTCGTTAATGGAGGTATCTAGTGGGATACTATGTTAGAGTGGAAACTAATGTAACAATTTTTGTAGAAGATCTTAATCCACATGCAGATAAAACAATTTTATTTATACATGGGTGGCCTGGTAGTCATGATTTATTTGAATATCAATTTGATCAGCTTCCTAAAAAGGGTTATAGATGTATAGGGATAGATACAAGAGGATTTGGTGATTCAAGTAAACCTTTTGAAGGCTATGACTATAATCGTTTGGCAGATGATGTGAAAGCTGTAGTAGATGCATTAAAATTAAATAATTTTACCCTTGCAGGACATTCAACTGGAGGTGCAATAGCAGTAAGATATATGAGCCGTCATAAAGGTCATGGAGTATCTAAATTAGCTCTTTTTGCGGCTGCAGCACCTAGCCTTATAAAACGTGATAACTTTCCATATGGAGTAGACAAGGAAGTAGTAACTAACATTATTCAAGGAACATATACAGATCGTCCTAAAATGCTAAGAGATTTTGGCGATATATTTTTCTTTCAGCATACAACACAAGCCTTTTCAGATTGGTTCTTTCAATTAGGCTTAAAGGCAGCAGGATGGGCAACTGCAGCAATAGCAAATACATGGATTAATGAAGTCTTATTTTCTGATTTAGAAAAAATAGATGTTCCAACTTTAATCATCCACGGTATCCATGATAAAGTTGTGCCATTTGAATTAGGGCAAATCCAAAATCAAAAAATTAAAAATTCTAAACTTGTACCTTTTAAATATAGTGGACATGCATCATTTTATGATCAAAAAGATAAATTTAATGATGAATTAATGAAATTTATAGAAGAGTAGAAAATTAAAGATATAAAAATAGTAGCTTTCTAATTAATAGTTAGCTACTATTTATTTTCTACCATTATTTCTATCTTCACACAATATTGGGTTTCATCTTTAGTGGAAAGCTCATTTAAAGGATATTCTTCATAGGCATCACTACAAATTTTAAAATTATTTTCTTTTATATATTCATATAACTTAATATAAAGATCATCTGATTCTCCATAAGCACATCTACCATAGAAAACTACATACTTACCTTCAGGTTTATAAGTATTATGGCCATTTAATATTTTAAAATAGTATTGCTTGGCATATAAGGGATTTTCAGTTTGAATATCATCTTTACTAATAATAGCACCCAGGGGATAACCTATTTCAATTCCATTTTCATAGGCATAATTATAAAATGATATAACGAAATCTTCTAGAGTATCATCAGAATGTCTTGTAGGAATTAATGGACCTAAGAAAATAGGTTCTTTCTTTTTATATTCAATACTTATAGTATTTTCTTCATATTTAATAGCTTCCTCAGCCATATCAACATAAAGCTGCATAACCTCTAATATACGTTTAAGCTTTTTTATTTCGGTTAATATATGTTCTTTTTGAGAACTAAATAAAGAAAACATCTCTTCAGGAGTACGAATATCAATATACCTTTTAATTTCATTAATTCCAATTCCGATTTCCCTTAAAGAAATAATTAAATATGCTGTAGATAATTGATTTTGTGAATAATATCGATAACCATTTTTACCACGAAATTCTGGAGATAGAAGTCCAATTTGGTCATAATACCTTAAGTTTTCACGTTTTATTCCAGTTAAAAATGAAAATTCTTTGATTGTCATTTGAGATTTATTTTTCATAACATCCTCCAAAGTTTAAAATAAAGTATTGACATTAAAGTTACTTTAAGCTTTATAATACCACTTGAAATAATTATTTGCAAAAATTTTTTACATAATGGAGGTAGACTATGAAGTATTTAAAATTGTTTCTAAAAGAGAAAAAAGGCAAAGTTTTAATGACATTAATTATGCTTTTAGGACAATCAATTGGAACATTGCTGATTCCATTTTTAATAGCAGGTATTGTAGACAATGGAATTTTAAAAGGCGATATAAATGAAATTACAAGAATAGGAATACAAATGCTGCTAGTTCTTTTAGTAACAACAGTTGCAGCAGTACTAGGTAGTTATTTTTCTGCTGATATTGCTGCAGCTTTAGGATTTTATATGAGAGATAAGATATTTAGAAAGAGTCAGGAGTTATCTATTCATGAATTTGATAATATTGGAGTATCATCAATGATTACACGTACCACCTCTGATATCTCTAATATGCAACAGACTTTTGGTTTAGCACTGCAGTTAATAGTCCCAGCACCACTTGTTATTGGATCATCTATTATTATGACTGCTTATACTAATGAAACTCTAGCCTTAATACTAATTGCATCTATAATAATATTTATTATTTTTGCATGGATAATACTTAAGAAGTCGACAATTATTTCTAAAAGGGTTCAGAGCAAATTAGATCACATTAATCAGGTGATAAGAGAAGCTATAACTGGAATACGTGTTATTCGTGCTTTTGGAAATGAGAAATACGAAGAAGGAAGAGCAAGAAGTGCTTTTGAAGGTTATGCAACAGATATGGTAAAGCTAAACAAGTTATTTGCCGTATTAAATCCTATAGTATGGCTTATAATGGGATTGTCTATGGCTATTATAGTATGGCTTGGCGGAGTACTTTCTATGAATGCTTCAATGGAAATAGGAGAAATAACAGCGGTTACTGAATACTCAATTATTACACTTAGTTATTTAATTCTCGCTACAACAACAAGTGTTACTCTTCCTAAAATGAAATCATGTCTTGATCGTATAGAGGAAGTTCTAGAAATTAATCCAGAGATTAAGGATTTAAAGCTAGAAAAGAAAGAGGTACAAGCTAATAATACAGTTGTTGAATTTGATAATGTATCTTTTATATATCATGGTGCAGAGGAAGAAGTTATAAAGGATTTATCATTTTCATGCAAAATAGGTGAGACAACAGCAATTATAGGGAGTACAGGTTCCGGTAAGAGTACTATTGCTAATCTTATATTAAGATTACATGATATTAATAGAGGAGAAATTCGTATAAATGGAGCTGATATAAGAAGCTTTTCTCAAAAAGAACTTAGAAATAAGGTAGGGTATGTTCCTCAGAAAGCTTTATTATTTAGTGGAACAATTGAAGACAACTTAAGAATGGGATATGAAGATGCGACAAATGAAGAAATGAAAAAAGCACTAACTATTGCTCAAGCAGAAGCTTTCGTAGATAAATTACCAAAGGGAATAAAATCAGAAGTTTCTCAAGGAGGATCTAATTTTTCAGGTGGACAGAAGCAACGTCTTTCCATTGCTAGAGCTCTTGTAAGGAAGGTTCCAGTTTATATTTTTGATGATAGTTTTTCTGCTTTAGATGTAAAAACAGATTCAGCATTACGTAAATCTCTTAAAGAAAACATGAAAGATACTGCTAATATAATAATTGCTCAGAGAGTAAGTACTATAATGGATGCAGATCAAATCCTTGTGCTAGATGAGGGAAAACTAGTTGGTGTTGGAAAACATGAAGAACTAATGAAAAATTGTTCAGTATATCAAGCAATTGCTAAAAGTCAGATGAATATTAAGGAGGCTTGATTTTAATGGAAAAAGATAAAGAAATAGATATAATGGAATTTCATGAGGATATTCCTAGAAATACAAAAAAGACTATTAAAAGGTTAATGATAAGATTATCAGATCAAAAGAAAAAGTTAATAATAGTAGGCTTATCTACTTTACTTGGAAGTGCATCCTATGCAGTTATGCCATTATTAGTTGGTAGTGCTATAGATAATTTAGTAACTGCAATTCGTAGTTTTAATGGATCTTTAAGTGTTATTAAGGTAGTAACAGATGCACTTTTTATACCAGTTTTAATGTTAATAGGAGTTTCTATTATTAGCAGTTTAGTATCTTACATTCAGCAATATATAATAGCTAGCATTGGTGAAAACTTGACTCTATCACTACGTACAGAAATAAGTGAGAAAATTAATAGATTACCACTTAAATATTTTGACTCACATAAAACAGGTGATGTAATGAGTAGGGTAACAACTGATCTTGAAAAAGTATCACAAGTAATGCAAGTTGGCTTTATGCAGTTTATATCTTCTTGCTTTACAATTGTACTTACAATTATTGCGATGCTTATATTAAATCCAAAGTTATCATTATTAATCTTTGTATTTATTGGAATTAGTGCTGTAGCAACCAACTATGTATCAAGTTTAAGTCAACGTTACTATGGTGAAAATTTTGCTGCTATGGGAGAATTAAGTGGAAAAATTGAAGAAGTATATTCAGGTAACAGAATTATTAAGGTCTTTAATCAACAAGATAAAACAATTGAGGAAGTTTCAGAGCTTAATAAAAAGCAGTTTGAAGCAAATAGAAGAGCACAGTTTGTTGACTTTGCGATATATCCAACTATAAGGCTTTTAAATCAATTAGGATTTATAGCTACTGCTATTGTAGGTGGGATGATGGCAATTGGTGGACAAATTTCTCTAGGTGCTATTCAAGCGTTTTTACAATATGTAAATCAAGTTTCTGAACCTATTACTCAAGCTTCTTATGTTATAATGGCTCTGCAATCTGCAATTGCTGGTGCAGAAAGAGTTTTTGAATTATTAGATGAAGAGGAAGAAATTGCAGATAGTAAATTTAATGAGATTTCTTTTAAAGAAAACCCTATAACTGAAGGTAGAGTTAATTTTGAAAATGTAAAATTTGGTTATACTAAAGAGAAAACTTTAATAAAAGACTTGAATCTTGAAGTTAAACCAAATGAAATGGTAGCAATTGTTGGACCAACAGGTGGAGGAAAAACAACTTTAATTAATTTAATTATGCGCTTCTATGAATTAAATGGAGGTTCCATATCAATTGATGGTATTAATATAACTGAAATACCAAGAAATATATTACGTAGGCAAATAGGTATGGTACTTCAAGATACATGGTTATTTGAAGGTACAATAGCTGAAAATATTGCCTATGGTAAGATGGATGCTACCCGCGAAGAAATTATAGCTGCTGCAAAAGCTGCTTGCTGTGATCATTTTATTCGTACACTTGAGCATGGTTATGATACTGTAATATCAAGTGAAACAGCAAATGTATCTCAAGGTCAAATGCAGTTATTAACTATAGCTCGTGCTATGCTAACTAATCCTAGTATTATGATATTAGATGAAGCTACATCAAGTGTAGATACTAGAACAGAAGTAGAAATTCAAAAAGCTTTATCAAGGCTTATGAAGGACAAGACTAGCTTCGTCATAGCTCACAGACTTTCAACTATTCAAAATGCAGATATGATACTAGTCGTAAAAGATGGAGATATAGTAGAGAGAGGGAATCATGAAAGTCTTTTAGAACAAAATGGCTTCTATGCATCACTTTATTATAGCCAGTTTGAAGTTGCTAATTAAAAAATAACTATATTAGGATTAAGGAAATAATTCCTATATTTTAAAAGTTGCTATATCAGATTGATTTTATATATTAATTCTGATATAGCTTCTTTTTTATTTAATATGCTTAGAATCTATAATATTAAGTAACTCTTACTTGTTTTTATTTTTATTATTAACAGGAAGAAGGGGAATTATATTATTTACTCATTAAACTCAATAGAAATAGATTATTAGCCCTGCAATATTTATGAATATATAAATTGAAAAATGGGATATAAATTATTATATAAAATATTAAGCTCAAATGTATTGAAAAATGTGTTAACACTGATTACACTTAAGAGTAGATAAAATAAAAAACGTAAGATGGGGAGTTTTTATGTATACGATTAGAAAAATAAAGAGTGAAGAAATAGAAAAAGTAATGGAGTTATGGAAGACAAGTACAATTAAAGCACATAGCTTTATTGAAAAGGAATATTGGGAAAATAATTATGAGGTTGTAAAAAATATTTATATACCTATGTCAGAAACCTTTGTATATGATGATGGAGAAGAAATAAGAGGATTTATAAGCATTATAAATAAAGAGTTTATAGGGGCTTTATTTATAGATATTGACTACCAAGGATTAGGAATCGGAAGTAAATTAATTGATTATGTAGATAATAAATATAACAAACTAGAATTAGCAGTATATAAAGAGAATGAAAGTGCTGTTAAGTTTTATAAGAAGAAAGGTTTTAAAATAATTGAAGAACAAAAGAATGAAGACTCAGGATTATATGAATATATAATGGAAAAGTAGAGTGATCTTATCCCTTATTATATTGTATTTATGATTTGTGTTAGTTGATATTATTAAAATAATTTAATTTCATTATTTTAATGGTACAATTATATAAAGGGGTGAGAGGATTGGAAAAGTCAATAATGATTATAGGCGTCCACCATATAGATAATCCCAATAATGGGGACTTATTTTCTTATAAAAATGAGGATGTGTCATCTGAAAAAATCCAAGGAGAAATTAATGAACTAATAGAGGCTTTGAAAAAATTTAATCCTACCAAAATAGCCATAGAGATTGAAAAAGAATTAGATGAAGATATTAAGAATGATTATGTTAATTTTCTAAATGGATCATTTAAGCTTGGAAACAATGAGAAACATCAAATAGGTTTTAAGTTAGCAAGGGAGCTTGGATTAGAAAAATTACATTGTGTTAATTGGAATAAAGCTCAAAATGATGTTCCAAATATCTCACAATGGGTAAGTGAACATTATTGCCCAAGTTGGGATAAGTTAAAAGCTGAAATGGAAAAAGAAATTTTAGAACGCCAAGAATACTTGAATACACATACCATAAAAGAATTTATTATTAAATTAAATGAAAAGAAGAGCACTTTAAAAGATCATCAATTTTATAATAAACTTGCTTTAATCAGTAACGGAGATAATCCAATAGGTGCTCAATGGGTAGCTAAATATTGGTATTATAGAAATATGATTATTTATAAAAATATTATGGAGATATTAGAATATGATGAAGAGCGAATATTATTAATAATTGGTGGAGCACATGTCCATCTAATAACACAATTTTTTAGTGAAAATAGTGATTGTCAAGTTGTTGATGCTATACCTTATTTATCAAATTAATAATATAATAATTAAATTTAATGAATAAATAGATATGAGTAATAATATTTTATTTAGATAAATATATAAAACAAACTGATAAATTGGAAATATTATATTAATTATTTACAAATAAATCTAAAAGTGATAAAATTAATACAAATAAGCTTCAATATTATAGTAAATAAACATAATATTGATAGTATAATATTATTAAACAGTGATAGGGACGAGTATTATAGAGTACAGTTTTAAGAGAGAAAGTGTCATCGGCTGTAAGCACTTTTAAATATGACTATAAGAAAACTACCCTGGAGTTATGGCTTAGTATCAATAAAATGAGAAATGCCATCGGTGAAGATCGATAATACTTATAGAGATGAATTGAATTATTAATTCAATTTGGGTGGAACCACGTATATAACATTCGTCCCAAGATTATGGGATGGGTGTTTTTTTATTTTCAATTAAATCTATAAAAGGAGGTAGAATGTAATGATTAACGTAAAATTAAAAGATGGATCAATAAGAGAAGTCAAAGAAGAATCAAATATTTTAGAATTAGCTAGTTTAATAAGCAAGAAGTTAGCAAAAGTTGCTGTAGCAGGTGAAGTAAATGGAACCTTAGTTGATTTAAGCTATAAGCTTAAAGATGAAGATGAGGTAAATATACTAACTTGCGACGATGAAGTAGGAATTGAGGTTATGAGACATACTACCTCACATGTGATGGCACAAGCAGTTAAAAGAATTTACAAAGATGCAAAAGTAACTATTGGTCCATCAATAGAAAATGGATTTTACTATGACTTTGATATAGAAAATCCATTAAATAATGAAGATTTAGCTAAAATTGAAGAAGAAATGAACAATATAATTAAAGAAGATTTAAATATAGAAAGAATAGAGTTATCTAGAGAAGAAGCTATAAAGCTAATGGAAGATAGAGATGAACCATATAAAGTTCAGATAATAAAAGAACTTCCAGAGAGAGTAACAATATCTCTTTATAAACAAGGTGAATTTATTGATCTTTGTAGAGGACCTCATTTATATTCAACTAAATCAATTAAGGCTTTTAAATTGACAAGTGTTGCAGGTGCTTATTGGAAGGGTAATGAAAAAAATAAGATGTTACAAAGAATTTATGGCGTAGCATTTTCTAATAAAGAGCTTTTAAAAACTTATTTAAACAATATAGAAGAAGCGAAGAAAAGGGATCATAGAAAGTTAGGAAAAGAATTGAAGCTATTTACTTTTGCAGAAGAAGGGCCAGGTTTCCCGTTCTTTTTACCTAAGGGTGTAGTTCTTAAAAATAACCTAATAAATTATTGGAGAGAACTTCATGACAAGGCTGGATATGTTGAAGTAGAAACACCTATAATGTTAAATAAAAAGTTATGGGAAACTTCAGGTCATTGGTATCATTATAAAGAAAATATGTATACTTCAATGATAGATGATGAAGAATTTGCATTAAAGCCAATGAATTGTCCAGGAGGAATGCTTGTATATAAATCTGAGTCTCATTCCTATAGAGATTTTCCAATGAGAGTTGGGGAACTTGGAAGAGTTCATAGACATGAATTATCAGGGGCTTTACATGGTCTTATGAGGGTAAGAGCATTCACTCAAGATGATGCACATATATTTATGTTACCAGAACAAATTAAATCAGAGATAAAAGGTGTTGTATCTTTAATTAATGAAGTATATTCAAAGTTTGGATTTAAATATGGAGTTGAATTATCTACAAGGCCTGAAGACTCAATGGGAAGTGATGAAGATTGGAATATGGCAGAGGAGTCTTTAAAAGATGCACTAAATGAAATGAACCTACCTTATAAAATAAATGAAGGGGATGGAGCGTTTTATGGACCTAAGATCGATTTTCACCTTGAAGATAGTCTAGGTAGAACATGGCAGTGTGGAACTATTCAATTGGATTTCCAATTACCACAAAGGTTTGAATTAGACTATATTGGCAGTGACGGGGAAAAGCATAGACCAATAGTTATTCATAGAGTTATTTTTGGAAGTATTGAAAGATTTATTGGTATATTAATTGAACACTTTGCAGGGAAGTTCCCAACATGGCTTGCTCCAGTACAAGTTAAAGTATTACCTATTTCTGATAAGTTTATAGACTACTCAAATGAAGTTAAGAAGAAGTTATTATCTAATGGAATAAGGGTTGAAATGGATTTAAGAGGTGAAAAAATAGGATATAAAATAAGGGAAGCTAGAAATGAAAGAGTTCCTTATATAATTGTTATAGGTGAAAAGGAAGAAAAGGATCAAATCATTTCTTTAAGAAGTAGAGTAAATGGTGATGAAGGAAATGTTTCTTTAGAGAGCTTTATTAATAAAATAAATGAAGAGATAAAAAATAAAAATATATAGATTAATTATATAATTATATAATTAGTAAGTTAACTATATAGTTTTAACTATTAATAGAATAATATTTTTTATAATGAAGAGAAGGGTAGTAGAGATTTTACGACCCTTTCTTTTAATATCAATATAGAAGATAAATATAAAATATAAATATAAATATAAATATAAATATAAATGAGTTAAGAGAGATATATTAGTAAATGGCTTTAAACTAACTTTTATTTAATTTCAAAAGAAAGAAAGCATTAGGAAGTGATTATTAAATAATAAAGATTATTAGTTGACAAAAGATGCTATTTAAGTTAATATATAAATATAACAAAGAAACTTAAAAGAAATTTGAATATATATAAGATATAGGAGAGATTAATTATGAAAAAATTATTTAAATGCACAATATGTGGATATGTACATGAAGGAGTTGAAGCTCCAGAAGTTTGTCCTAAGTGTAACTTAGGAAAAGAAAAATTTGTTGAATTAAGTAGTGAAGATGCAGAAAAGATTTATGCTTCTGATAGAACTAATAGCATTCATGCTGAAATGATTATATTAGCAGATAAGATTGCTAAGCTTGCAAAAGAAGGTATTGAAATCAACCTAGATCCTAAGTGTGTAAATGGATTTGAAAAGGCTAAGAACGAAGCTTGGGTTATCAAACAAAGATGTAAAGCTGAATTAGCTGGACACATTGCTAACGGTAAGTGGTAAAATAAATATAAGGCTATATATTGTCAAACCACAATATATAGCCTTTTTTGTATAGAAAGTAATAGTTCATATGCCATGCTGAGATAAATATAATTTGGAGGAAAGAACTTTTATAGCTTATACACCTACCTTAGTAGTTGAACGTCTTATCTGTTTATATAGAAATCTCTTATTTTCTCTTAGAAAGATAATTAAAATAAATTTTTATGTATAAATTAATTAAATTTAAAAAATATATTGTCAGAATAGATATCATATGATATTATGTAAACATAAACATATAGAATATCGTTAGATTGTTACTGGTTAAGCAGGCAAAACTTTAACTTTTAGTATATAGACTTTAAATGTATATATATACTAATATTAGTTATTGTTTTGTTTGCTTATTTTTTTGTAAAGGAGGTCATTAAAATTAGAATAGAAAAAATCTTAAATAATAATGTCGTTACATCTATAAATGATAATGATGAAGAAATCATTGTTATGGGAAGAGGAATTGCCTTCAGAAAGAAAGTGAAAGATATAATTGTAGAAAAAAATATAGAGAAGATATTCACTCTATCTAATCCTAACATGAATAATAAATTTATAGAGCTGATAAGTAGCATACCACTAGAATATACTGTAATTTCTGAAGAAATAATAAGATATGCAAAAGAAAAGACAGGTAAAAAGTTTAATGAAAGTATATATATATCTTTAACAGATCATATATACAACGCTATTGATAGACATAAGCAAGGTATTAGAGTTACTAACGGTCTGAGCTGGGAAACTAAAAGATTATATTCGGAAGAATATGAAGTAGGTATAGAAGCTTTAGAAATTATAAAAAAGGAATTTGATATTACTTTAAGTGAAGATGAAGCTGCTTTTATAGCATTACACTTTGTAAATGCTAATCTCAATGAAGAAATGCCAATATTAATGGAGATTACCAAATTAATACAGGAAATATTAAATATAGTTAAATACAATTTCAATATAGAATTTGATTTAGAATCTTTAAGCTACTATAGATTTATTACACATTTAAAGTTTTTTGCTCAAAGACTTTTTAATAATAAGATTAATGAAAAAGATGAAGAAAATGATTTATTTTATATTATTAAAGAAAAGTATAATGAATCATATAAATGTGTAATGAAAATTCAAAAGTTTATATTGGAAAGGTATAAATATGATTTGTCTAAAGAAGAAATGTTATATCTAATAATCCATATTCAAAAGTTAATAAGTAAGAATTAGGATTGTTATTAAAATATATAGATTATTTTAAGGTGGTGATATAAGGTATCAGACTATTATCTGATACAAAGCTCAGGATTGTTACTGGTAATGCAGGCAAAACCTTCGATCTATAAAAAGATATTGGAGGAATAAAAAATGAACTTTAAGGAAATAGCAAATCAGATATTAGAACACATTGGTGGAGAAAAAAATGTGGCACATGTTACACATTGTGTAACAAGACTAAGATTCAATTTAAAGGATGATTCAAAAGTATCCATTGATAAATTAAAAAAAGTTAAGGGAGTAATGGGATGCGTAAATAAGGGTGGTCAATTCCAAGTTATCATTGGAAATACTGTATCCGATGTTTACCAAGAACTTATTAAACTAGGAAATTTTAATATGTCAAAGGGAGAAGAGAAAACTGAAAAGAAAGGTATCTTAACTAATATATTTGATACAATAGCAGGTGTCTTTACTCCTATTATTCCAGCTATAGCTGGCTGTGGTATGTTAAAAGGATTTTTAGGATTATTTGCAGCATTAGGGTGGATATCTAAAGACACTCAAACATATTACATATTGAATTTTATAAGTGATGCAGCATTTTATTTTTTACCAATTTTATTAGCATATACAGCAGCTATAAAGTTTAAAACATCACAATATTTAGCAGTGGTAATCGGAGGAGTATTATTACATCCAAACTTTTCAGCTTTAGTTAGTGCAGGAGAATCAGTAAAGTTTTTTGGATTACCAGTCGCATTAGTAAAATATGGTTCCTCTGTAATACCTATAATTTTAATTGTTTGGTTAATGTCGTATGTTGAAAAATTAGTTAATAAGATAATACCAAAAGCACTTAAATTAGTATTTGTACCTCTTTTTGTTATAGTTATAACAGCGCCTATAGGATTGATAGTAATTGGACCACTAGGTGATTTACTTGGTGGGGGATTGGCAAGTGTTATAATGGCTATTGATAGTAAAGCAACATGGGCATTACCACTAATTATGGGAGGATTAAGCCCAGTAATAATTATGACAGGTATGCACTATAGCCTTTTCCCAGCAGTATTTACACAATTAGCAACATTAGGATATCAAACATTAATGCCAGGTATGTTAGTATCAAATGTTTGCCAAGGAGCAGCAGCTTTAGCTGTAAGCTTCAAAACAAAAAATACAGACTTAAAACAATTATCATCTTCAACAGGGGCAACTGCACTTTTAGGAATTACAGAACCAGCTATGTATGGTGTAAACCTTAAGCTTAAAAAACCTTTTTATGCAGTTCTTGCTGGTGGAGCAATGGGTGGATTATATGCAGGTATAACAGCTGTTAAGGGCTTTACACCAAGTGGAACTGGACTTATAGGAATTGCTGCTTATATAGGACCTGAAATATCAAATGTAATTAATATATTAATTGCTTGTGCAATAGGTTTTGTAGCAACTTTTATTATTACTTGGATGATTGGTTTTGAAGATGAAGTTGATGAAGCTAATGAGGATAGTCAAGAAAATGAAGTTAAAGAAATAAAGCCTTTAAATAATAAAATATCTATAAAAAGCCCAATAAAAGGTGAAGCAGTACCATTATCAAAAGTTGATGATATGACATTTGCAGAAGAAATAATGGGTAAGGGTATCGCTATAATACCAACAAGCAATGAAGTTGTATCTCCTATAAATGGAACAGTTTCTATGATATTTAATACTAAACATGCCATAGGACTAAAATCAGATGATGGAGTAGAAATATTAATTCATATAGGTTTAGATACAGTAAAGCTTGAAGGAGAGCATTTTAATGTCTTTGTTAAAAGTGGAGATAGAGTCAATATAGGAGATAAGTTAGTAGAATTTGATAAAGAGGCTATAAAGGATAAAGGTTATGACATTGTAACACCAATAGTTATTACAAATACTATGGATTACTTAGAAGTAATAGCCAGCGAGGTAGATTCAGTAAAACAAGGTGATGAAATAATAACAGTATTATAATTATAAGGTGGAGGAATTAGTTATGAATATTAATATAGATAAATTTCCGGATAACTTTTTATGGGGAGGAGCTGTTGCTGCTAACCAATGTGAAGGTGCATGGAATGTAGATGGAAAAGGAGTTAGCACAGCAGATGTTGCTACAGCTGGATCTTTTGGAGTTAAGAGAGAATATACATATGGAGTAGAAGAAGGAAAGTATTATCCATCTCATGAGGCAATAGATTTTTATCATAGATATAAGGAAGATATAAAAATGCTTGCAGAAATGGGATTTAAGTGTTTCCGTTTATCTATAGCATGGACAAGAATATTTCCGAATGGTGATGATGCAGAGCCAAATGAAAAAGGTTTAGAGTATTATGATAATGTATTTGATGAGTGCTTAAAATATGGAATTGAGCCAGTAGTAACTATATCTCATTATGAAATGCCATATGCATTAGTTGAAAAGTATGGTGCATGGAGAGATAGAAGATTAGTTGATTTTTATGTGAATTACTGCAATGTCATATTTAACAGATATAAAGATAAAGTAAAGTATTGGATGACTTTTAATGAGATAAATGTAATTACTATGCATCCTTTTATACCAGCAGGACTTAGAATTAATGAAGGTGAAAATAGAGAGCAAATAATATATCAATCAGCTCATCATCAATTAATAGCAAGTGCAAAAGCAGTTAAATTAGGTCATGAGATAAATCCTGATTTTAAGATTGGCTGTATGATAGTATATCCGCTGGCATATGCAGAAAGCTGTAACCCAGAAGATGTTTTACTTCAAAATGAGTTTATGAACAGACACTATTTCTTTAGTGATGTACAAGCTAAAGGTGCTTATCCTAATTTTATGAAAACTTATTTTAAAAGAGAAAACATTGAAGTTAAATTTGAGGATGGCGATGAAGAAATTCTAAAGGCTGGAAAAGTTGACTTTATAGGATTTAGTTATTACATGACTTTAGTTGTAAGCTCAAATAATGATGGAAAAACACTAACTGGTGGTAATATGACTAAAGGGATAAAGAATCCGTATTTAAAGTCATCAGATTGGGGATGGCAAATAGATCCAGTAGGATTTAGAATATCATTAAATGATTTATATAATAGATATGAAATTCCTTTATTCTGTGTAGAAAATGGTCTTGGAGCAGTTGACACTATAGAAGAAGATGGTTCAATTAATGATGACTATAGAATAGATTATTTAAGACAGCATATAGTTGAAATGAAAAAGGCTATAACAATTGATGGAGTTGAAATGATTGGATATACGCCTTGGGGATGCATAGATTTAATTAGTGCAAGTACAGGAGAAATGAAAAAACGTTATGGTTTTATCTATGTAGATAAAGATAATGAAGGTAAAGGAACTCTTGAAAGAAAGAGAAAAAAATCATTCTATTGGTATAAAAAAGTTATTGAATCTAACGGTGAAATACTATAATAGTGACTAAATGAATTAAGAAAGAGATATTTAAGTAAGCAGATTATTTGAATAATTTAAATCTTTTTAATAAATGAAGGACAGCTACAATTAAGATAGTTGTCCTTTATTATTTTACTAGGAAGTTTTAATATATATAATTTACACTTTAATAATAACATAAACATTTAAATAATTACGGACTGGTAATAAACTATGGGAATTTTCATTAGAACAGTATATTCACAAAATCCTATATAAAATGTTAAAATAGTTGAGATAGAAGTAATTTAAGTAAGGATGTGTTGAAAGAAGATGCAAAAATATGATCAGGATAATCCGAAACTTATTAATTCTATGGTATGTACTATAGATATATTAGGATTTTCACAAATGATAGTAGACTCTTGTAAAGAGGGATATGGCAACAAGCTACTTAATGAGATTAGTTATCTTATAAATAAGAATAAGCAGTGTATTATACCCAATAAATATAGTCAAGGGAAGATAAAGATATATACTGATAATATGATTGTTGGATACCCTATAAAAGATGATGGTGAAGAAGAATTGAATGAAATATTGGATAATGTATCAGAATATCAATTTAACCTAGCCCTAGAGGGACTCTTTGTTAGAGGTGGAGTAAGTGTAGGGGAATTTTATATAAATGAAGATATTGTTTTTGGACCAGCTCTTTTGGATGCTCATGATACTGAGAGTAATTTAGCTTGCTATCCAAGAATTGTATTAGATAATAAGACAGTAAGTAGATTACAAAAGTATATAAATAATTATGATATTGCCCCACAACACAAGAAAATACTTATTGATAATGACGGTCAATGGTTTTTAAACTATTTAAATACGATATTTAAATATTATACGAAATGTAATAATGAATATGAGTTTGAAAAAATACAAATTGATTTACTTTTTAGACATAAAGATAAAGTCGAAGAGATGTTAGTTATAAATAAGGAAAATACAAGGGTATGGGACAAGTATGTATGGATAGCTAACTACCATAATTATTTCTGTGATGTATATTTTCCAAAAGAAAAGCAGTTAAAAATATCAAGAAAAAATTTACTTTCATGGCCTAGAGAAATTTCAAAGAATGATTTTTAAAATAAAAATTAACCCATATTAATTATTTGTAATACGGGTTAATTTTAAGTAGATAATTATATCCAATTAATATTAGCTTCTTTTCTAGGAGCAGTTCTTTGGTACTTAACATCAGGATAACCAACAACTAAGCAAGAGATTATTTGTTTGCTATCTTTTATTTGAAGTAAATCTAAGATTTCTTTATTATCCTGAGCTGCAATTAATAAAAATCCACTGAAGAAAGTACCAAGCCTTAAGGAATCAATTATAAGTTCCATATTTGAAGAAGCTAACCCACCATTTATTGGAGTTTGAGAAGTAACAAATATAGCTAATGGAGCATTAAAAAATAACCTATCATTCTTTGATGGGTCTTTTTTATACCAACTCTTAATTATTAATTTCAGCTTTTCTTTCTTGTAAAGAAATCACTTTAGTAGGACAATCTTTAATACATTGCTCACAAGCTATACATTTAATCTTATCTACTTTAAACATTTAGAGTCACTCCTTAATAATATAGTTATTTATTCCAAGAAATAATATAAGTAAGATCTTTATTGGGTTTCTGTTTTTGAGAGTCAAGTGATTTAAATTCACCATTAATTTTATTTTCAATTGCTACTAAATGAAAATGACAAAGGGCTATTCCAATATCAATTTTAGTTAAACCTTTAGTAGAAGTAATATAAAAGTGTAAGTTATTATCTTCTTTTAATACTCTCCATGGTTGCTTATTCATTGCTGATGGAGCTAATCGTAGCATTTCAAGTGGCTCTAAGTACTCATCCGAATCATTTGGATTAAGAGAAGTATCAAAGTTCCCATTAAAGAACAACTCAGAATATGATTTACGTTTATTAGTATGACTACCGAATAAAGTTGCTATAACAGATTTTTTACCGCCCTCATAACCAATAGGGGAGACTATAGGTAAGATTTCATTTTCTTTTAGGTTAATAGCTTTTGCAAACTCACCTTTATTGAAAGTTCCACCAAGCCATACAGTGCCTAAACCTAAAGAAGTACAATATAAAATGACTTTTTCTAAAGAATAGCCTAATGCAATTAAAGATAAATCGTCATTATCACAAGCTGATACTAAAAAATAATTTGCACCTTTAATAACTCCGTAGGTTCCAAGTTTTATATCTTTATTAACTGAATTCTTTTTTATTAATTTTATCTTTATTTCCTTATTAAAAGGATTTGATAAGTTTTTAATATAATTTTCTATTTTTTTTATTATATCTTCAGATAAAGGAGTATCAGTATAATTTCTAACTGAGTGCCTAGCTTTTATAGATTCTTTTATTGATAGATTTAATACATTATTCAGAACTAACACCTCCAATGGTTTTGCTTTACATTTATATAAATAAAATTTATAATTTCTAAATATAAGTTTTATTATTAAATGTAACTATGATAGTATATCACTATATTAAAGAATATGTCTAATTCAAATTAATTATAAATATATAACTAAAAGTTATTGATTATATCGTATTTTAGATAGAAGAATTATAAAAAGGAGATAAAATGAACTTACAACATTTAGAATATTTTAAAGTAATAGCTGAAACTAAAAATTTTACAACAGCTTCAAATATATTATCTGTAACTCAACCAGCTTTAAGCAAAGCTATTTCAAAATTAGAGGAAGAATTGGAAGTTTCACTTTTTGAAAGAGAAGGAAGAAATATAAAAATAACTAAATTTGGAGAAGTATTTTTAAAATATGCTGATTCAGCATTAATTGAAATAAAAAGAGGAAAAGAAAAAATTCAAAATATGAAGGAAAATAATGATAATGTTATTTCTATTGCATCCACTAATTGTATAGGAACAACATTTATCCCTTTTATACTAAGTAGTTTCTTTAATGATAATTTGCAAGCAAGATTTAATATTAACAATCAAACTACAGAAGAAATATTAAAGGATTTAAAACATGGGAGAATTGATTTTGGATTTTTTGATAATATAAATATTCTTGAAGATTATCCTAAAATAGAGTTTACTCTAATAAAGCAAATAGAGTATGTATTAATAGTGCCTAAAAATCATCCTTTAGCAAATGAAGAAGAAATTTACCTAAAGGATTTAAAGGATGAGTACTTTATAACATATAAAGATAATTCTTGTGATCAAAAGGCATCATACTCAAAGTTAATGGGTTATACACCTAAGGTAATTGCTGAACCTAATGAGGGAATTTTACTTTCGAAGTTAGTTGAAGCTGGAGCGGGAATTTCGATAGTTTTAAATATACCTACAATTAATACTAATAAGATTTCTATACTTAAGATTAAAGATAACATAGGATTTAAGAATATTTATATGGGATGGAATAAGAGTGAATATACTTCTGAAATTAAAAAGAAATTTAAAGATTATGTTAAAAATTCAAATAAATAATTAAAGTGAAAATTTATATAAAGGCATATTAATTTTTAAAACATGAATTAAAAAAGAGGTAAATATGACGCAAATAGGTGCTACATTAAAAAATAGAAAAAAGGATAGAATAAAAATCAGCAATTTAGATGATTTTAAGAATGCTCTTAGATGTGAGGGATATATAATAAATGATTTTAGAGAAGAAGACTTTAAGGAAGAATTAAAAAAAATTTTCAGACTAAATAATACTGTAGCTGAAAGGTTATATACTTCAATTAAAGATAATGAAGTTAGATATAAAGTAAATGATATAAATGATTTTATTGATTATATAGAAAAGATTATATTATTTGAAAATGAGCATAAGAAACTTTGCAGAATAATAGGGGAAGTAAAGAAATTAAGTATAGATAGAATTGAATATGAAAGAGAGACAAGTATACAAGATAATATTGAAGATATATTAAAGGATATTGAAGAAATAAAGAGACGTATATCTAGAAAGATTTATAAAGATGAGAAAGAAAAAATAGAGAATTTAGAAAAAGAAATAGATAAGGATTATATTTATGGTAAAGATATTGAATTATTAAAAAAAATGCTTCTTTATAAAAAAGATGCACTAATGGAGAAATATAATGTAGATACTAAAGTGAAATCAATATCTATTGAAATACCAGAAAAAATTGATTGCCAATATATAAAAGCTAAGAAGGGTTCTGTAGAGTACCATGAATATTTAACTAATAATATACCAAGAATGCAGCGGTTAATAAAGAATTTAAGTAAATATATGAAAGTTTCTGAAAAAGAAGAGGGAACATTTAAAATAAATCAAAGCAATGCATTACAAGATTCCATAAATATAGCAGTAGCAATATTTGATAATAAGGAGTTTAAAGCAATAAGCGGAAGTAATGATATAGAAAATTATTGTATTGCTCCAACTCTAGAAAAAACAGTATTTAAGAGCATTAAAGTTAATAAATTAGGTAAATTAGGGATAGGCTATAATAGAGTTTATGATAGTGAGAAAAAGATATTTGAAGAAATTCATAAGCAAATAGAAGAAAAAGCTTTGAAAGACAAGGGAGATCTTATTTTATATAGTAAATGGGAACCGTGTCCAAGCTGCTATTATGTAATTAGTCAATTTTGTAATATGCACCCTAATATAAAGGTACAGATAAATTACATAAAAAAATATGGGGAGAAATAGAAGGGAGCTACTTATAATATATAAATGGTAGAATAAGATGAGTTTTTACTATTTTAAAAAAGTGGTAAAATAAGATTATTAAATAAACCAATTGACACATAGAATCATAAGATATATAATTAAACAAATTAAAAGCTATGAAGAGAAGAGTAATTATGAATGAGTATACAGAGAGTTTCCGTTTGGTGAAAGGAAATTATGAAGTCATAATGAAACAAGCCTCGGAGCTTCATACGGATCTTATAATAATATTATAAGTGATGATATGACGTTAGTTCACGTTACAGAACTAGAGTATGATTTGCCTAATTTATGGTGATGGTGTACTTGAAGAGCCTAGAATGGTGACATTTTAGGGAAAAAGGGTGGTATCGTGAAATGTAATTTCGCCCCTGTAGAATAGATTTCTACAGGGGCTTTTTTGTTTTTAAAATTATTATAAAGGAGTAGTAATGATGATAAGCAAGAGATTAGAAAAAAATGAAAGACCAATATTTCCAAAGAAAGCTGTAATTACAGCTGGAATGCCTTATGGGAATAAAAATCTTCACTTTGGACATATTGGAGGAATGTTTATTCATGCCGATATATTTGCAAGATTTTTAAGGGATAGAATAGGAAAAGAAAATGTAATATTCGTATCGGGAACAGATTGTTATGGTTCACCTATACTTGAGAGTTATAGGAAGCTTAAGAATGAAGGTTATAATAAAACTATAGAAGATTATGTTAAGGATAATCATTTAGCCCAAAAGAAAACTTTAGAAGATTATAAGATTAGTTTAGATATTTTTGGAGCTTCAGCTTTTGGTAGGACAGGAGAAGTCCATAATGAAGTTTCAAAAGAAATATTTAACGCTTTATATGAAAATGGATATATAAAAAAGATGTCAGCTTTGCAATTTTATGATGAGGATAAGAAGACATTTTTAAATGGAAGGCAAGTAGTTGGAAGGTGTCCAATTTCAGGCTGTAACTCAGATAAGGCATATGGAGAAGAATGTGCATTAGGGCATCAATATATGGCATCAGAATTAATTAATCCTATTAGTACTTTATCAGGTAAGAAACCTGTGTTAAAAAGTATAGAAAATTGGTATTTTACTTTAGATGAATCAATGGATATTATGAAGGAACTTAATGAGTTTTTAAAGAAAAATACTAACAGAAGAAAATATGAAATTAAAGCTATAGATGAATTTTTAAAGAAGCCATTAATATATGTACCAAGAAAATATATTAATGATTTAAAGGAATTAGAAGCTAAACTTCCAAAGCATGAAACTATTAATGAAGAAAATAAAGCTTCAATTACATTCATTTTTGATAAATTAGAAGATAGAGATAAGGCAAAAGAAGCTTTAGATAACTTAAATATCTACTATACTAGTGGCAAGACATTAGTTCCCTTTAGACTATCAGGAAATATCACATGGGGAGTAAAAGTACCAGATAAAGAAGATTTGAAGGATTTAACTTTTTGGGTATGGCCAGAATCTTTATGGGCTCCAATTTCTTTTACAAAGGCATACTTAGAATCAATAGGAGAAAATCCTGATAAATATAAATGTTACTGGGAAAATGATGATTCCATGGTGTATCAATTTATAGGAGAGGATAATATTTATTTTTATTCAATTGCAGAAATGGCTATCTTTATCGGTCTTAAGAAGGCTAAGGGAGAAGAAATAAATATTAATGATATAAAACTTCCTCATATAGTTCCTAATAAGCACATTTTATTTATGGATAAAAAAGCAAGTAGTAGCTCTGATGTAAAGCCTCCAATGGCAGACGAATTATTAAGTTTTTATACTTGTGATCAATTACGTATGCATTTTATGAGTTTAGGACTATCATCAAAAAGTGTTGGATTTAAACCACAAGTTTATATGAAAGAAGAGGAAAAAGTAGGAGTAGATCCTGTTTTAAAGGAAGGAAACCTATTAACTAACGTATTTAATAGACTTATTCGATCATGTTTTTATACGTTACAAAGCTTAAATGAGGATATTCCAAAAGAAGAGGTTAGTGAAAAGATTAAGACTTTAACAGAAAAAGCAGTGCTCGAATATGAAAAGCATATGTATAATCAAGATTTCCATAGAATAGCCTATGTTTTAGATGAGTATATTAGAGAAATCAATAAGCATTGGTCAAATAACATTAAAAAGGAAGAGCTTAAAAGTAAAGTTCTTGCAGATTGCTTCTATGCATGTAAAGTTATAGCAGTGTTAATACATCCGATAGCCCCTGAAGGCTGTGAGATGTTTAAGGAGTATTTAAATATTGATGATAAGCTTTGGGATTGGAATAAAATTTTTGATCCTATTCATTCTTATTTTGAAGATGGAGATAATCATAGATTTAAATTTCTTGAACCAAAGGTAGATTTCTTTAAGAAGATGGACCATCAATATTAATATAGTCAAGATATAATAGAATAAGTAAAGTAAAGCTGTATAACCATATGTTATATAGCTTTTTTATATTACTCTATTACTACTTTAGGAAAAAGATAATTTAAGAGGATCTATTTAAAAAATTATTTTATAGATAGAATAAATAATTATTGTGTTGTATAATTGATTTGTTATATAACTAATTAGTATTTAAACATAAGGAGATATGAGATGAACATAGTTATAGTTGGTGCAGGAAAGGTCGGATATACTTTAGCTCAGTACCTGTCCATCGATGGAGATAATATTACCATGATTGATAAGAAAGACTTGGCCTTAGAACATGTAAATAACAATCTGGATGTAATGTGTGTTAAAGGTAATGCCACAAGTTTAAAAGTTCTTGAAGAAGCTGGTGTAAGGGAGGCAGACTTATTAATATCTGTTACAGATAGTGATGAATTAAATATGCTTTGCTCTCTTGCAGCCAAAAAATTAGGTGCAAAATATACAGTGGCAAGAGTAAGAAATCCAAGTTATGACGAAGAAATAACTCTTTTAACTGAAGCCGTTGGTATAGATTTAGTTATAAATCCAGAAAAGGCTGCAGCAATAGAGATAGCTAAATTAATTAAGTACCCATCAGTATGTAATATAGATAATTTTTCTGATGGAAAGGTAAATTTAGTTGGATTTAAGGTTAAAGATACAGCACTTGAAGGAAAGAGAATAAGTGATATTGCATTTATTAGGGGTAATGTACTTTTTTGTGGTGTAGAAAGAAACGACGAGTTTATCTTGCCGAAGGGAGACTATGTTTTTAATAGTGAAGATAGAGTATATGTAATAGGTGAACATAAAGATATTCAAAATCTATTTAACAAGCTTGGAAAGTATAAGAAAAAAGTTAAGAGAGCTATGATAGTTGGTGGAGGTAAGATTGCATATTATCTTGCTAAAATAATCAATGAAGTAGGAGTTAGCTGTAAAATAATAGAGAAAGATTTAACTGTATGTGAGGAACTTAATGAACTTTTACCAAACTCAATAGTAATAAATGGGGATGGTATGGATGAGGAACTTTTATTATCTGAAAGTTTATTAGAAGTTGATAGTTTTATTACATTAACAGGAAGAGATGAAGATAATATAATAGCTTCTATCTTAGCATATAATAAATCTGTAAGTAATGTAATTACTAAAATTACAAGAGATAATTATAGAGATATAGGAAAAGCTGTTGGTATAAATACCATGGTAAATCCAAAGCTTGTTACTGCCTATAAAATATTGAAATATGTAAGATCTTTAAAGAATAAGAAAAAGAGCTTTATAGAAAATATATATAGAATTTGTAATGATAAAGCTGAAGCAGTAGAATTTATAGTAGGTAGTGATACTACTAATATAAATGAGAAGTTTAAGAATATAGAATTTAATGAAAATGCATTAGTAGCTACAATTGTTAGAAATAATAAGATTATTATTCCAACAGGTGATGACTACTTAAAGGTAAATGATAGAGTAATTATTGTATCTAAAGATATGAAGATAGTACAAATTGATGACATATTTCGTAGGTGGTAGAAAAAATGAATTATAAAATGGTGTTAAGATTTATTGGAAATGTATTATTATATGAATTATTACTTATGATAATCCCATTTGGTGTAGCTTTATTTTATGGTGATGGAGATGCTAATTCTTTTCTATACACTATAATTTTAATGTTACCTCTAGCATTGGGATTACGTAGCATTAAAGTAAAAGATAATGAAATGTATGCAAAAGAAGGATTCTTTACTGTAGGATTATCTTGGATTGTAATAGCAGTTTTTGGAGCACTTCCTTTTGTAATAAGTGGAGCAATACCATCTTTTATAGATTCATTTTTTGAAACTGTATCAGGATTTACAACAACAGGTGCCACAATACTTTCTGAAATAGAATCCCTACCTAGAGGAATATTATTTTGGAGAAGTTTCACTCACTGGATAGGAGGAATGGGATTCTTAATATTTATATTAGCATTAGCACCCTCTTTAGGAGCTAATACAATATACTTATTAAGAGCAGAAAGTCCAGGACCTAACCCAGGTAAAATTGTTCCAAAGTTAAGTCAAACGGCAAAGATACTATATATAATATACTTTTTATTAACTATAGTAGAAACTGTTTTATTAATGTTTGCAGGACTTTCATTTTATGATGCAATAATACATGCACTAGGAACTGCAGGAACAGGTGGGTTCTCTAATATGAATTCAAGTGTTGCTGCTTTTAATAATCCGGCAAGTGAGTGGATTATTACAATATTTATGATGCTTTTTGGAGTTAATTTTGCTTTATTCTTCCAAATAATTAGAGGAAGTATTAAGAGTTTCTTTAAGAGTGAGGAATTAAGGTATTATTTATTGATGATAGGTGTATCTATAGTATTTATTACTATAAATATATTAAGCATTAATGGTGGAAGAATAGAGGAGTCAATTAGGCAGTCTTCCTTCCAAGTTGTATCAATAATAACTACTACAGGGTATGCAACAGTAGACTTTAATCTATGGCCAACCTTAAGTAAAGTTATAATATTAATTCTTATGATATCAGGAGCTATGGCTGGATCTACTGGTGGAGGAATAAAGACTACTAGAATAGTAGTAATGTTAAAAGCTATAAGACGTGGAATAGATAGGATACTTCATCCAAAGAGAATACAAAGTGTGAAGATGGATGGTAAGGTAGTAGATGAAGAGATAATTTCAGGTGTGTTCTTATTCTTAGGTGCATATTTTGTAATAACCCTTATAGGAATTGTAATAGTTTCTTTAGATGGATTTGATTTAATTACTACATCAACTGCTGTGTTAACTTCAATAAGTAATGTAGGACCAGGTTTTGAGATGGTTGGACCTACAGGGAACTTTTCAGCATTTTCACCTATAAGTAAGATAGTATTATCATTTTGTATGCTTGCTGGTAGGTTAGAAATTTACCCAATGCTTATTATGTTTAGCAAATCTATTTGGAAGAAAACTTATTAAAATATTTGATGAATTAATATATAGATGTATATTAAGGAGGTCTAATTAGTATAAAACTCATTAGACTTCCTTCTTTTTTTAGTAATCATTAATTGAATAGTCAGTGTAATTGTAGTACTACAAGGAAATGGATGTGAGGGACTTTATCATTTAGAATAGTATAAATTTATTTGTTTTTTGCAAATAAATTTAAAGATTAACTAAAGTTTAATGTAGAGCTAGAGTATTAAGTTAACATTTATTTTAAAATATTAATAAAAATTATAATAATTATTAAAAAAATGTTGAAATATAAGTAAAAAGATGGTATTATCCTAATGTAATAAATTAATAGGCAAATCAAGGGAAATCTTGAGACGCAAAGCTATAGGGACTAAGGTTTTAACTAAGTCAGCCAGTTGCCAAAGAGTACATTATACTTTTTGTTTTAAAAATTAATTAGTATTTATGGTTTATTTGTCATGTAAAATATTAATTAATAGGTATAATACAAGCTACTCCTTGGAGTAGCTTTTTTTTAATGTGCTTCTGAGGGTAATAATAATCAGGAGGAGAAACAATGAATAAAAGAAAAATTGCTGCATTGATTTTAGCAGCGGTAATTACTAATTTTTCATCACCATCACTAAAGGTTTTAGCTGATGAAATATCAAGGAATATAACATCAACAGTGGAAGCTAAATCTACTAAAGCAACTATAGGTAAGTTTGAACTATTAAATAGCAGTAATATAGGCGATTATGATAAAGTTTTCAAAATGAATAATTCAAACATTGAATCTATAACTAATAATGGTGGTGATTATAATTCTTCATCTACTATTGACAAAGCTATAGATGGAAATTTTAATACACATTGGGAAACACATAACAGAAATAGCTCTGAATTTACAAATGAAATAGTATTTAAATTAAAGGAAGAGACTGCTTTAAACAGAATAGTATATGCAGCTAGGCAATCATCAGCTAAAGGAAAAGGTTTTGCTCAGGAGCTAGAAATATATGGATCTTTAACTGATGAAGAAGATGACTTCACTTTAGTAAGCACTGGTGAATATACAGGATCTACTAGTGATGTAGTAGAAATTAAATTTAATGAAACAAAGTTTAAAAGAATAAAGTTTGTGTTTAAAAAAGCTAATTTAGATTGGGCTTCAGCATCAGAATTTATGTTCTATAAAAAAGATGAAGTAAGTGATAAAATGGATAGATTATTTACTGATAATACAATGAGTAAAGTTAGTGAAGATTTTAACACAATAGAAAAGCTAGAGGCTTTAGAAAGAGAAGTAAAGAATCAACCATTTTATGAAGATTTTAAAGAATCCTTAGAGGATGCAAAGATCATATTAGAAGAAAATAAAATAGAGTCTACAACAGCAAAGGTTTCAAGATTAGAAGCATATCATACTGGAAAAGATATTGAGTATAGTGAAGTATATAGAATGCCTAATTCTAATATAGCCAATATAAGTGCTAATGGTGGAATTTATCCAAATTCTAAATTAGAATATATGATAGATGACAAGACAGAGACACATTGGGAAACAAATAGAAATAATACAGATGATTTTACTAATGAAGTAATATTTACACTAGATAAGCCAGAAGTTTTAAATAGAATTGCATTTTTAGCAAGGGAAAATAGAAAAGGTTTTCCAGAAGAATTTGAAATATATGCTTCAGAAACAACAAATGGAGATACATTCCAACTAGTATCCTCAGGAGCTGCACAAAGTACAAATGACTTTTTAGAGTTTAAATTTGCTCCAACAAAGTTTAAAAGAATAAAGTTTAAGTTTGTAAAGGCGAATATAAATAGACCATTTGTGGCTGAGTTTAGATTTTATAAAGAAGATGCTATAAGTGATAAGTTTGATAGGTTATTTACAGATAACACAATGAGCAACGTTAGTGAAGAGTTTAATACTGCAGAAAAAATAAATGAATTAGAAGAAGAAGCTAAGAATCATCCTCTTTATAGCAATTTTAAAGAAGATATAGAAAATGCTAGAGAATTATTAAACAATCAAAAAGTAGAAGCTACAACAGCAACTACAAAACAGTTTGAGCATTATTCTAATGAAGAGTATTCAAATTCATTTAAAATGGATAATAGCAACATAAAAAGTATTACAAATAATGGTAAACATTATGGTAATGCAGTTATAACAAATGCTATTGATGAAAATTTAGATACCTATTGGGAAACTAATACAGCAAATACAAGTGAGTTTACTAATGAGGTAGAAGTAGAATTTAAAGAAGCTATAGAATTAAATAGAATAGTATATGGAGCAAGAAAATCTGATAGAAAAGGATTTGCCAAGGAGTTTGAGATATATGCTTCTACAACATCAAAAGGAGATACATATCAACTTGTAGCAACAGGTAGTCATGATAAAGTATCTGGTTTAGTTGAGGCGAAGTTTAATCCAACTAAATTCAAAAGAGTTAAATTCAAATTTAAAAACTCAGATCAAAATTGGGCTTCATTATCAGAAATAGCATTCTATAAAAAAGATTCTATAAATGATAAGATTGATAAGTTATTTACTGATGCTACAATGAGCATAGTTAGTGAAGAATTTAATAGCTTAGAAAAAATTAGTGCTTTAGAAGAAGAAGCAAAAAAGCATCCTCTTTATGAGAGCTTTAAAGAAAACTTAGAAAATGCTAAGGAGTTAGTAAATCAAGAAAAAGTAGAAGCTATAATTGCAACTACAAAGCAATTTGAACATTACTCTAATGAAGAATATTCAAATTTATTTAAAATGGATAATAATAATATAAAGAATATTAAGAATAATGGAGGTCGATATTTATCTCAAGTAATAACAAATGCTATAGATGGTAATTTAGATACTTATTGGGAAACTAATAAATATAATACAAATGATTTTACAAATGAAGTAGAGATAGAATTTAAAGAAACTGTAGAATTAAATAGAGTAGTATACGGAGCAAGAAAATCCGATAATAAGGGATTTGCTAAAGAATTTGAAATATATGGATCTACAACATCTAAGGGAGATACATATCAACTTATAACAACTGGTGGTTATAATAAAGTATCTGGATTAGTTGAAGCAAAGTTTAATCCAACTAAATTTAAAAGAATAAAATTTAAGTTTAAAAATTCAGATCAAAACTGGGCTACATTATCAGAGATAGCATTCTATAAACAAGATAAAGTAAGTGATAAAGTTGATAGTTTATTTACAAATGCATTAATGAATGAATTATCAGAAGAATTTAATACTATTGATAAGTTACAGGAATTAGAAAATGAAGTGAAGGGACATCCTTTAGAAAGCTCATTTGCGGAATCATTTGAGTTAGCACATAAAATACTTAATGGTGAGTTAGAAACTGTAAAAATTATTACTGCAGAGCAACATGGAGATATGGTAAAACATGCTAATAATAATTTGAAGTTTGGATTTGGTAATAATAATCAACCAACAGGAATATCTGCAAAACCAGGGGATTTAATAACTGTTTATGTAGATGCAGATCCAACACAGCCACTACCAAGTTTAGCATTTTCTCAACAAGAAGGAAGCTTTGCTAACTGGATAAGAACTGTGAAGTTAGTACCAGGTAAGAATGTAATAACTGTTCCGGAAGTGTCAAAAGATAATTGGTATAACCATGATGTAACTAGGGGAGGAGCAATATATATAGTAAATCCTTATACTAGTGAAGAGCAATCTAAAGCTCCAGTTTTAAGGTTCGTTTCAGGAGATAAGTTCCCATTCTTTACAAAAGATACTAATGTACAAGAATTTAGAGAATTTTTAATGGAGTATAAAAAGGCGATAGATGAAGATATAGCAAAAAATCCTAATGTTTTAGATAGAGAGGTTCTAGATGTATTTGAGTTTGTAAGTGATCATATAGTTTGGACAGGCACTGCAACTGGAGCATATCAGGCTTATATAGAACAAGGTGTAAATCCTTTAGACACAATAAAATCATACAATACTCATATGGAAGAAATCTTTAGATACTATGGTTTAGATGGAAGTAGTGAACAAAATGATCCTAAGTATATAAGAGAAAATGTTAGATTAGCGCAGCCATTTGGATATATGTATGCATATACAAATCACATAGGAGTACAAGGGGATGTAATGGCAAATCACTTAATTCCATTTGAGGAGAGAGGTCCATCATGGGGCTTAACTCATGAAATAGGTCATAAGATGGATGTAAATGCAAGATTATATGGTGAAGTTACAAATAATATGCTACCTATGCATATGTCTGTATTTTACGATAAAATAGATAAAAGAATACCATATGAATCTGATATTTATAAAAATGTTATAAGTGAAGATTCTAATAAATATATTGAAGGTGGAGCATTTGAGAATTTAGCAGTATACTGGCAATTAGAAATGTATAAACCTGGTTACTGGGCAAAATTAAATAAATTATATAGGGAAAGAAATGTTAGTTTAGGAAATGAAAATCCTAATAACGTTAAAATGCAATATTTAGTTAAATTCTCATCAGAAGTAGTAGGAGAAGATTTAAGTGAATATTTTGCTAGACATGGATTCGAGGTTAATGAAGAAACTAAAAAGGAAACTAGTAAATATCAAAAACCAGATAAGAAGATATGGTATCTAAATGATAGCAAGGTTAATTATGAAGGAAATGGATTTACTCAAGATACTAATTTAGATGTTACATTAAATAGAGTAGAAGATGGAGTTAAGTTAACATTTAATATAGATAATAATGTTAAATCAGATTTACTAGGATATGAAATCTTAAAAGATGGTGAGTTAATAGGATTTACTTCAACTAATTCCTTTGTAGATACTAATGCAGATACAACTAAGAATTCTAAGTATGAAGTGATACCTTATGACATTAATTTAGGAACAGGTGAATCTTTTGTTGTAAATTCATTTGGACCAAGTATAAACCTTCAAAAAAATAAGATAGTTTTAAGATTAGGAGAAGAGTTTAATCCTATAGAATATATAAAAGTATTAAGCTATGAAGGAAATGATATAACTTCTAATGTTGAAGTAGAGCAAAATGTAGACACTAGCAAAATAGGTAAGTATAAAGTTAAGTATAAAGTAAGTAATAAAGATATAGACGTAGAGAAAACTGTAAATGTTGAAGTAGTAAGTGATTATGATTATTTATCAGACGAAGAGTGGACATCAGTAGAAACTCAATGGGGAACTCCAAGAAGAAATACTAATATAAAAGGTAGAGTAAATGGAGATGTAAAAGACTTTGAGAAAGGTTTTGGAATACATGCAAATGGTACAATAACTTATGACTTATCAGGTAAAGACTATGATAATTTCGAAGCTTTACTTGGAGTTGATGCAGGAATAGCAGCACAAAATGACTCTAGTATAAAATTTGAAGTAATAGCTGATGGTAAAGTTCTAGCTACTACTGAAGTTTTAAAACATGCTGATAATATGGAATATATAAATGTTCCAGTTAAAGGTATAAACCAATTAGTAATAAAAATTAATGATGCTGGAAATGGAAGAACTTCAGATCACTCAGTAATAGCTAACCCTAAATTAACTACAAATAATGGAAAACCTAAAATAACAGCAAATGATAAAATTTACAAAATAGGAGAAACTGTAAATATTAATGAAGGAGTTACTGCAAAGGATGCAGAAGATGGAGATTTAACTTCAAATATAGAAATAGTATCAAATTCCTATGAAGAAGGTAAAATTGGAAGATTTGAAGTTGTTTATAGGGTAACAGATAGTAATAATAATACTACAGAAAAGAAATCTTATATTACAGTTTATGAAGACTATATAGTAGCTAAATCAAAATATGGACAATTTGATCAATTAAGTGAATATAATGAACAATTTAAGATTCCAGTAGTATCAATAACTAACAATGGTGGAAGTTACCCAGGAACAGTTATTGGAAATGCGGTTGATGGTAATATAAATACACACTGGGAAACTTATAACCAAAACAGTGATACATTTAAAAATGAAGTTATATTTGATTTAGGTGAAAGCAAAGAAATCAATAGAATAGCCTATAAAGCAAGAAATGGTGGTAAAGGATTTGCTAAAAAGTTTGAAATATATGTTTCAAACGAAGCAGAAGGTAATGATTTTATATTAGCTGGTAAAGGTGAATATAATGGAAATGTTAATGATGTTGTTGAATTTAAAATAGCTAAGACAAACGCAAGAAGAGTTAAATTTAAGTTTATAGAGGCTAATCAAAATTGGGCGAGCATAGGAGAAATGTCTTTCTATAAAACAGATGAATTAGCTAATAAGATTGATAATTTATTTACTGATAATACTAAAACCGAAGTTTCTAATAGCTATAATACATTAGAAAAGGTACAAGCTTTAAGAGAAGAGGTCAAAGATCACCTAGCAGCTAACTTATTTGAAGAAGATTTAGTCAAAGCTGAAGAAATAATAAGAGCTAAGTTCCCAACAATAGAGGTTGAAGATATAACTTATGTTAAATTAAATAGTAATTTTGATTTAACTTCTGGTGTTACTGCAAATGATCAAGAAGATGGTGATATAACTGAAAATATTGAAGTTAATAGTAACAACTTTAATATAGGTAAATCTGGAGAATATATTATAACTTACACTGTAACTGATAGTGATAATAATGTTACAACTAAAGAGAGAAAAGTTGTAGTTTACAGTGAAAGTGTGTATTTATCTGATATAGAATGGGAATCAGCAGTATCAGGATGGAAGAATGTAAATAAGGATTCAGCAGTTAACTTAAAGGATAAAATAAAGCTTAATATTAATGGTGAAGTTAAAGAGTTCGATAAAGGTATAGGAGCGGCAACAAATGCTGAGATAGTATATAAATTAAATGGAAATTATACTAATTTCGCAACATATGTAGGTACTGATAAAAACTACGATGACAATAGAACTACTATAATATTTAAAATATTTGCAGATGGTGAAGAAGTTTATACTTCAGATGTAATAAGAAGAGATAGTGAAGCAGAACTTGTAAACCTAGATGTTACTGGAGTAAAAGAACTTAAATTAGTAGCAAATGATGCAGATGGAAATGGTCTTGGAGACTTTGCTTCATGGGGAGACACTAAAGTATATACTACAAATGCAAAACCAAAATTAACTATACCATCATCAGTATCAACAAAGATTGGGCAAGAAATAGACTTAAATGAAGAATTTAGTGCAATAGATGCTGAAGATGGTGATATAACTGAAAATGTTAAAGTAACTGGTAAAGTAAACTTTAATAAAACAGGAAAATATCAAATGACTTATACTGTAGTTGATAGTGATGGCAATGAAGTAGTTAAAACTAGAACTATAGCAGTTGTTGATATGAATGATTATAGCTATTTAACAGATTATAATTGGAATTCTATTAAATATAGCTATACTTCTCCTAAAAAGGATATATCAATAAGTAATAATACTTTAAGATTAACTAATGGTGACGGTACTATAGCATCCTTTGAAAGAGGAATTGGATCTCATTCAACTTCAACAATAATATATGATTTAAGTGATAAAGACTATTCATACTTCAGTTCATATGTTGGTGTTGATAGACAAATGTTTAATACAGTAGGATCAGTTACATTTGAAGTATATGTGGATGGAGAAAAGAAATTCGATAGTGGATTAATGACAGCAAAAGAGCCTATGAAATATGTAGAAGTTGATATAAATGGAGCTAAGGAATTAAAGCTTGTAGTAACTGATGGTAAGAACGGAAATGGCTCAGACCATGCTACATGGGGAGATACTAAACTTCATTTTGCAAAAGATGTACAAGGTAATTATGAAGAATTAGAATCATTGGTGAATGAAGCTAAGAAGTATGTTAAAGAAAATTATACTGAAGAATCATTTAAAGTATTAGAAGAAGCCTTAAAAAAAGCTGAGGGTATTTTAGCAGATAAAATAAGCACTCAGGATGAGATAAACTCTATTATTTCAGAATTAAAAGAGTCAATATCTAAGTTAGAGGAATATGTAGACCTAAATGAAGGTATAACTATTAAAGATGAAGCTCTTAAAAAGAGCGTTAAGGAAGAACTTAACTTATCAAGTGATAATATAACTATAGGTGATATGTATAAACTAACAAAGTTAAATGCTTCAAGCAAGTGGATTTCGAGTTTAGAAGGCTTAGAATATGCTAAAAACTTAGAATCATTAGATGTATCATATAACGAAATCAAAGATTTATCACCGCTTAAAAATCTTGAAAAATTAACTAATTTAAATGCAGAATTTCAAATAATAACAGAAGGTATGCTATATGCAAAAGAAAATAGAATAACTTTAGATTATAAAGTATTAAACAGAAATGGTGAGAGATTAGCACCAAAAGAAATAATTATAAGAAATAATAGAAGTATTGAAGCTATTAGTTTAACCTTAGATGAGTTAGTAGATGAAAATGGAATTGTTTCTTTTGATATTTCAAACTTTGATAAATATCTTCATAGTATATATCTAGTATATGAAGATGAAAAAGATAATTTCTTAACTCAATCACTTTATATGTTTGATGTAAAGTAGTATTATAAAAGAAGGTTGTACCAAAATGATAAAAATTTGGTACAGCCATTTTAATTATTTAGTCCTTTCCTTTGTAAGTAAAATAATTTAAATAAAAATATAATAGAAATTATAAAAGTATGTATTGATTTAAAATCAATACATACTTTTTTTCTTGTTAAATAAAGTAAAGAAATACAAAAATATTTGGAATTTACATTGACATTTGGTAGTATTAGGAATATTATAATAACATATTAACAATTTGATAATAACAAATAGATAATAAGTTTTTAGGCAGTGTTTTTCATGTTTTGAAGTATTAGGAGGGTATAAAATGATTTATGTTAATGATGAGAAGTTAGAGGTTAATAAATTCCCAAATGGAGAGGTTTTAATTAATAGTAAAAATTTAAGGTTAAAGGATACTAATGAAATAAAGCTTAACTTTGAAAGTGATGAGGATATAACACATTTAATATTTTTAAAAGGACATTTAGATGAATTAAAATCAAAGTGTAATTTATTAATACCTTATTTACCATATAGCAGAATGGATAGAACAGAAGGGATAAGAGTATTCACATTAAAGTATCTATGTAAGCTTATAAATAGTTTAGATTTTGAAAGTGTAACTATTTATGAACCACATTCAGATGTTTCTACTGCATTATTAGATAGAGTAAAGGTAGTAAATATGTCTAAGATTTTAACAGAAGAATTGCTAAAGGCGAAGAACAGTAAAGAGGATGATGTATATTTAGTTTATCCAGATGCTGGTGCAGCTAAAAGATATGGTAAGGAAATCAATTATGACAAGATACTAACTGCAAGCAAAGAGCGTGATTTCAAGACTGGATATATTAAAAAGTTAGATATTAATGGAGAAATAGATAAGAAAAGTTTTAGGGCAATTATAGTAGATGATCTTTGTTCTAAAGGAGGAACTTTTGAACTTACAGCATCAAAATTAAAAGAAATGGGTGCAAGTGAAATATATTTAGTAGTAACTCATTGTGAAAATACAATCTTTGAAGGTAATTTATTAAATAGTGATTTAATAACGGGAATATATACAACAAATAGTATTTTAAATATAAGCCATAAAAAAATTAAGGTATATGAAATTTAGGGAGGATTAATTATGAAAAAATTATTAGTAGTTATTGATTATCAAAATGATTTTGTAGATGGAGCTTTGGGATTTGAAAAAGCTAAAACTTTGGAACCTTTAATTTATAAGAAAATTAATAAGTATATTGAAAATGGAGAAAAAGTATTATTCACATATGATACTCATCATAAAGATTACCTTAATACTAGAGAAGGAAAGAACTTACCTGTAACTCACTGTATTAAAGGCACTAATGGACACAACTTATATGGAAGATTGAATAACTTTATAAATGCAAAAAATACCTTCCATTATGAAAAGGAAGGCTTTGGAATATCTCCAAAGGATATGATTAAAATATCAGAGGATTTTGGTGATGATATTAATGAAATTGAGATAATTGGAGTAGTTACAAATATATGTGTAATATCTAATTTGGTATTATTCCAATCTCAATATAGAAATTCAGAAATTATAATAGATGCAAAACTTTGTGCTAGCTTTGATGAGAGCTTGCACGAAAAGACTTTAGACGTAGCAGAAGGTTTACAAGCAAAGGTGATAAATAGGGAGGAATAATTATGTCAAATCCATTACTATTAACAGATTTTTATAAAACAATTCATCATATGTGTTATGCAGAAGGGTTAACTAAGCTTGTAAGTTATTGGACTCCAAGAATGTCAAGAAAAGAAGATATTAATAAGGTTGTTATGTTTGGATTACAACCATTCATAAAAAAGTATTTAATTCAATATTTTAATGAAAACTTCTTTAATAGAGATAAAAAAGAAGTAATTTCAGAATATAAAAGAGTTATTTCAAATACTATGGGTGATATAGCATCAGATACAAAGCATATTGAAACATTATACGATTTAGGATATTTACCAATACAAATTAAAGCAGTAGCAGAAGGTTTAAGGGTAAATATTAAGACTCCGATGATTGAAATAACAAATACTCATAAAGATTTTGCTTGGCTTGTAAATTACCTAGAAACTTTCATGAGTTGCAATATATGGCAATTAATGACAAGTGCAAGTATTGGTTATAGATATAGGGAAATAGTAGAGAAGTATTTTAATCTAACTGTTGATAATGGTGATGTTAAAAGAGCTTGTGGAGATTTCAGCATGAGGGGCTTTAGTTCTTTAGAAAGTGCTGAGTTTAGTGGAGCAGCCCACTTGCTTTCATTTATTGGAACGGCAACAATACCAGCAATAGACTTTTTAGAGAAATATTATAATTGCAATATAGAAAATGAAATAGTAGGCCTTGGAACTCCTTCAACAGAGCATAGTGTAATGTGTAGTTATGGACAAGATGAGTATTTAGCATATAAAAGATTAATTACAGAAGTATTTCCAAGTGGAACATTAAGTATAGTATCTGACACTTATGATTATTGGAATGTTATAATCAAAATACTTCCAAGATTAAAAGAAGATATTTTAAGTAGAGAAGGTAAAATAGTTATTAGAGGGGATAGCGGGGATCCAGTAAAAATAATATGTGGAGATAAAAATGCTACTAAGGGTAGTGAAGAATATAAAGGAACTGTAGAACTTTTATGGGAGATATTTGGCGGTGAAATCAATTCAAAAGGATATAAGGTTTTAAATAATAAAATAGGAACAATTTATGGTGATAGTATAACCATAGAGAGATGTGTAGAAATATGCAAGGGATTAGAGGAAAAGGGATTTGCAGTTAACAATTGTGTATTTGGTATTGGATCTTACACATATCAATATAATACTAGAGATACCTTTGGATTTGCACTAAAAGCAACACATGCAGTAATTAATAATGAAGAAAAATTTATATTTAAGGACCCTAAAACTGATACTGGTAATTTTAAAAAATCACAAAAGGGAATGTGTTATGTATATAAAGATGGAGAAGATATTTTATATAAGGATGAATTAACTATAAAAGAACAAGAAAATAAGAAAGATAACTTGTTAGAACTTGTATTTAAGGATGGTAAACTTTTAAAGGATTATTCATTATCAGAGATAAGAAATAGACTTCATAAAAGTTTTTAATGGGGTGTAATATGAGAAAGAAATTTAATGTAAATAGAGTAAGTGAAAATATAATAAATTGGATTAAAGAATACTTTGATAATCAACCAAATGCCAAGGGAGCAATAATTGGTATAAGTGGTGGAAAAGATAGTACAATTACAGTAAAACTATTAGTTGAGGCATTAGGGAAAGAAAGGGTCTTTGGAGTTTTAATGCCTAATGGTGAGCAAAAGGATATTTCTGATAGCTTAAAGGTAGTAGATATTCTAGGGATTAATTATAAAATTGTTAATATTGAAAATGCATATAAGGGTCTAATAGAAGAAATTAATGAAAGTGAATTATCTATTGATGCGAAAATTAATATTCCTCCAAGGCTTAGGATGACTACTTTATATGCAGTTGGTTCAAGCATGAATTATAGAGTTTGTGGTACAGGAAACAAATCAGAAGCTTTTGTAGGTTATACTACAAAATGGGGAGATAATGCTTATGATTTTAATCCCATAGGAAATTTAACTACAGATGAAGTTATAGCTCTAGGGGATTATTTAGGATTACCTTATGAATTAGTTCATAAAATTCCAAGTGATGGTCTATCAGGTAAATCAGATGAGGAGAAACTTGGTATTTCTTATAATCAAATAAATGAATATATAGAAATGGGCACTTGTTATAATAAAGATATAGATGATAAAATTAGGTTGAAATATGAATATAATGAGCATAAGAGAAGTTTGCCACCAAAGTATGAGCTAACAGAAGGTGATGATTATGAAGGAGAAATTTATTAAGAATAAACAAGGCTTAACTGAAGAAGAATTTTTAAAACAGTATGATTCGGCTATTTATGAAAAGCCTTCTTTAACTGTTGATATGTTGATTTTTACAGTAATGGAAGAGGAAAAAGAAAATTATAGAAAACTTGCTGAAAAATCATTAAAAATTTTATTAGTTAAAAGGGGAAATCACCCTGATATGGGTAAATGGGCTCTTCCAGGAGGATTTGTTTTAACTGATGAAAGCTTAGATGATGCAGCGCTGAGGGTACTAAGAAAGGAAACTAATATAGAAAATATTTATATGGAACAGCTATATACTTGGGGAGAGGTTAATAGAGATCCTAGAACTAGAGTAATAAGTTCATCTTATATGGCATTAGTAGATAGTAGTTCCTTAAGTATTAAGGCTGGAAATAATGAAGAAGATGCAAGGTGGTTTAATATAGAATATAATCTCCTTAGTGAAAATTCATTGGACATAGAAAGTGGAGAGAGTTTCGAGGAAATAGTAGAAATAAAACTTTGGAATAATAGTGAAGAAATTTCTGCGAAGATAAGAGTTATAGAAAATATTGATGGTAGAATAAGAAGAGAAATAATAGAATCAGTAGGACTTGCCTTTGATCATGGTAAGTTTATAGAATATGCTATAAGTAGACTTAGAAATAAGGTTGAATATACAAGTTTGGCATTTAATCTTATGCCTGAATTATTTACATTAACAGAACTCCAAAAGGTTTATGAAATAATTCAAGGAAAAGAGCTTTTAGCAGCAGCATTTAGAAGAAAAATATCTAATATGGTTGTTGAGACAAATGAGTTTACTAAGGATGTAGGGCATAGGCCTTCAAAACTATTTAGATATAACCCTAGATGGAAAAGAATTAAGTAAAGGTTGAAATGTACCTCATAAAGATAGATAATATAAAAGTCTATCCTATGGGGTATATTTTTATTATGTTATAATATTTTTTTATAGATTATTTTTAATTTGTTATATTAATGTAATATATATTTAAATAGATTTATTATTAAAACTCATAAATGTAATCTCGAGTTGGGGTGAACTTTACAATGAATATATTTTACATTATTTCCCAGAAAATAATATTAAAGCATAGAAAATAATTTTGGTAAATTTACTTCTAATATAAATAATATTGAAATTGAAGATTTATGATAATAATTACTAATATAATAAAACTTAGTTTGTAAGTCCCCCAATAATTTGATTTTATATTATATAGGTATGAATTAATCTAAGTTTAAAGTGGGAGCAATATTTTGATGGAAATATATATTAAGGAAATAAAAAAGGAGGCGGATAAAGTGAAGGATGAATTCATTTATTTAAAAGGATGCAAAGAAAATAATTTAAAAAACATATCATTAGAAATACCTAAAAGAAAAATAACTATATTTACAGGGGTTTCTGGTTCAGGTAAATCCTCTATTGTTTTTGAAACTGTTGCAAAGGAAGCGCAACGTCAATTAAATGAGACTTTTAGTGCTTTTATAAGAAACTTTTTACCAAAGTATGGTGAGGTTAAAGCTGATCATATCGAAAATCTATCAACACCAATTATTATAGATCAAAGTAGAATTGGTGGTAATTCTAGGTCTACTTTAGGAACTATTACAGATATTAATTCTTTTTTAAGAGCTTTATATTCAAGATTTGGAAGCACTTATATAGGTAAAGCAAATATGTTTTCTTTTAATGATATAAACGGGATGTGCGGTGAGTGTGAAGGGCTTGGCAAAAAGCTTGTTCCGAATATGGAAGAGATTGTTGATATGAGTAAATCTTTAAATGAAGGAGCAATATTACTTTCAGGTTTTGGCGTAGGTTCATGGCATTGGAAGATATTCACAGAGTCAGGCTTCTTTGATAACGATAAAAAGATAAGTGATTATTCAGAAGATGAATTACATAAGTTTTTATATGGAGAGCCTGAAAAGATAAAGATAGATGAAGTAGGGACAATGAATTTAACTTATGAGGGATTATTAGTTAAGTTTAATAGACTTTACTTAAAGAGAGAAGGGGAAATTTCTGAAGCTGCTAAAAAGAAGCTTAGTAAATTACTAATAGAAGGTGAATGTTCTGTTTGTAAGGGGAGAAGACTTCATGAAAGAGTTTATAATTGCTTAATTAATGGATATAATATTTCTGATTTAACAAGTATGCAAATAGATGAATTAGTTAAAGTTATTAAAGAAATAAAAGAGCCAGAAGCTAAGCCTTTAATTAATGGTATCCTTGAAAAGTTAAATAACATTATAGATATTGGACTTGGATATTTAACATTAGATAGGGAAACATCAACATTATCAGGTGGAGAGTCACAGCGTATAAAGATGGTTAAACACTTAAATAGTAATTTAGTTGATTTAATGTATATATTTGATGAGCCAAGTATAGGGCTTCATCCAAGAGATGTTCATAAGTTAAATAATCTTTTAAAGAAGCTACGTGATAAAGGTAATACTGTAATAGTTGTTGAACATGATCCAGATGTTATTAAGATAGCCGATCATATTATTGATGTAGGACCACTAGCTGGTAGAAATGGTGGGGAAATAGTATATGAAGGAAGCTATGGAGATTTACTGAAATCCGGAACACTTACTGGGGATGCCTTAAATAAGTCACTTACTATAAAAGAAGATGTAAGAGAACATAATGGATATTTAAAGGCTAGTAATTGTAAGAAGAACAATTTGAAAAATATTACTGTTGAAATACCTAAGGGTGTTTTAACTGTTGTTACAGGTGTTGCAGGGTCAGGAAAAAGTACATTAATTAAGGAAGAATTCTTAAAACAAAATAAAGAAGCAGTTTTAATTGATCAAAGTCCAGTAGGAGCAAATTCGAGGTCTAGCCTAGCAACTTATAGTGGGATTATGGACAATATTAGAAAAGCCTTTGCAAAAGAAAATGATGTTAATCCATCACTTTTTAGTTCAAACTCAGAAGGGGCTTGTGAAAATTGTAAGGGAAGTGGAATAGTAGAAACTAACCTTGCTTTTATGGATAATATAAAGAGTACTTGTGATGTTTGTGATGGGAAAAAGTATAGACTTGATGTATTAGATTATAAATTACATAGTAAAAATATAATTGAAGTATTAGACATGACAGTAGTTGAAGCAATAGACTTTTTTAAGCTTAAGTCCATTAAAACTAAATTACAATCAATTAATGATATGGGAATAGGTTACTTAACATTAGGTCAAACTTTAGATACCTTATCTGGCGGTGAATGTCAAAGATTAAAATTAGCTAGTGAACTTCATAAAGAAAGTTCAGTGTATATTATGGATGAACCTACAACAGGTCTGCATATGGCTGATATTGAAAAGTTCGTAAATATTGTTGAAAATATTGTAGATAACGGAAATACAGTAATTATAATTGAACATAATATTGATGTTATTAAAAGAGCAGATTGGATTATTGATCTTGGACCAGATGGAGGAAATCATGGTGGAGAAGTAATTTTTGAAGGAACGCCTAAAGATTTAAAATATAGTAAAGAATCATTAACAGCTAAATATCTTTAATTATTTGTAGTAAAAGTATTATAATTATTTAGAGAAGCATAAATAGAGCTTATAGACTTAAATTTTTAGCATACCTCAGTCAACTAGGCTAATACATAAGATGCAATGAAAAAATATTTAAAAATCTATAATGATGCGCTTATATGAAGTCATCGTTATAGATTAAAATATTAAAAAAGAGAAATAGGTATAAGTAAATACTATAAGCTTAAGGTGAAAAGTAATATGAATTATATAGAAAAAGAGATTATAAATAAAAATAAGTTGAGATGGGAGTAGTTCGAATATATAATACAATTAATGGATATTCATATGTAGAGATATCGGACAATCTATATAAGCCTTTTGAATCAATTAAATTTAAATTAAACTTAGGTAAAATTAGAATTAAAGATTTTCAAGAGGATTGGAATCGCTAAGGTGAAAGTGCATTTGAATTTGTAGAAAAACTTAAGAAAAGAGAGGGTGCTACAGAGAAAGAATTAATGGAAGATTTAAATGAACTATTAAATTTATGGATATCTAGCCAAGGGGATAATATAAAATTATATAATAAATAAAGTAATTATTTAGTGAGTTATCAGAGATTTATAATAGAAATTAAGTGAAAATATAAAATAAAGAGGGGATAATATGCTTAATACCAATGTAGATTTACTAAAAGGGAAGATTTTAAGATCGCTAATAATCTTTGCTATACCACTTTTTATAGCAAGTTTATTTCAGCAATTATACAATACAGTAGACATTATGGTTGTAGGAAATTACTTAGGAGATACTTCTTTAGCAGCAATAGGTGCAAGTGCAGCTATATTTGAATTATTGGTTGGCTTTGCCTTAGGTGTAGGAAATGGACTAAGTATTGTAACTGCAAGAAGTTATGGTGCTAAGGATGAAAATTTAATTAAAAAATCAGTAGCAGGATCACTAGTTATAGGAGCTTTGATAACATTAATAATAATGATTATTTCAAAATTATTTCTCTTTCCACTACTTCAATTACTTAAGACACCGGCGAATATCATAGAGGAATCATATTCATATATTTCTGTAGTAACTATGTTCGTTGGAGTAATGTTTTTATATAACCTTTGTGCTGGAATTTTAAGAGCAATAGGAAATAGCATGATGCCATTAATATTTCTAATACTTTCGTCAGTAATAAACATAGTTTTAGACATAGTTTTTATAACTGAATTTAATATGGGAATTAGGGGAGCTGCAGTTGCAACAGTAATATCTCAGGGGATTTCTGGTTTATTATGTATTATATATACTTATAAAAAGTGTCCAATCCTTATCCCGAATAAAGAACATTTTAAATTTGATAAGAAATTATATAAAGAACTATTAGGACAAGGTCTATCTATGGGAATTATGCTTATGATAGTGTCTGCAGGAACAGTTATTTTACAAACTGCAATTAATAATTTAGGATATTTAATTATTGCAGGCCATACAGCAGCTCGTAAACTTAATAGTTTTGCTATGATACCTGTATCAGCTCTATCTATGAGTCTTGCAACATTCGTTTCTCAAAATAAAGGAGCAAATCAAGGGAAAAGAATAAGAGAAGCAGTACGATACTCCAATATTATATCCATCGCATGGGGAGTAATAGTTACTTTGATTTTACTATTATTTTCGCCAATGCTAATGAGATTGCTATCAGGATCTAGTGAGCCAACAGTAATTGATAATGGTGTAAAATATTTATTGCTTAACTCACCTTTTTATGCTGTACTTGGAATTTTATTAAATTTAAGAAACTCATTACAAGGTATAGGAGAAAAATTATTGCCTTTAATATCTAGTATAATTGAATTAATAGGTAAAATAGTCTTTGTAATAGTGCTTATACCTAGCCTTGAATACTTTGGAGTAATTATTTGTGAACCAGTAATTTGGTGCTTAATGTGCCTTCAGCTAGCATATTCTTTCTATAGAAATCCGTATATAAAAAATGCAAAGTAAAAAGAACTGTAAATAATGAAATGAAAAATTCTACAGAGTTCATAATATAATAAAAAAATCCTATTTTAATTTTAAAATAGGATTTTTTTATTATTAATCTTTGTATTTAGATAACTCTTGAGAAGCAGAATTAATAGAATCTATAGCTGATTGAATTTTAGCCTTATTATCTGATTTTTCTGCATCACCAAGTGCTTGTTGTAATGATGAAATAGTATTTTGTAAAGATGATAGACTTTGATTAACATAATCTACAGCCTTTGGCATATATAGAACCTCCTAAATAAATGATTTTAAAATAGTATCTGCAAATACGGAAAAGAATATGTTGGAATATTATAGAAAATTTTATGTATCAAGAAGCATGAAATTTATAAGGTAATTAAACTAAAAAACATAGATTATAATTATTGCACCTTTGTACAAGTAGCATGTGGAAGCTGTACAGTAAGATTTTCAGGTCATAGAGTTAAAAGATTCTGTAAGACGCAATTAGATCCAAGAAAGGTATTTGAGGGGAGAAGATTTATATGATAAAGGTTATTATTATTGGTGGAGGATGGTCTGGATGTGCAGCAGCCATAACTGCAAAAAAAGCAGGAGCAGAAGTTCATTTATATGAAAAAACTGATCTTTTATTAGGCCTTGGAAATGTTGGTGGAATAATGAGGAATAACGGAAGATGGACAGCTTCCGAGGAACTTATTGAACTAGGGGCAGAGGATCTAATAAATATTGTGGACGATACAGCAAGGCATAAGGATATTGAATTTCCTGGACATAAACATGCTACCCTTTATGATGTAAATATCATAGAGGGTAAGGTTAGTAAATATTTAGAGGATTTAGGTATCATTATTCATATGGAAAGTAGAGTAAATGATATAAAGATTGAAGGTAGCAAGATAAAGGGAATATATTTAAGTGATGGTATCTATGAAGAGGGAGATGTTTTCATAGAAACAACTGGTACAACAGGGCCTATGGGAAATTGCTTAAGATATGGTAATGGATGCTCAATGTGCATTTTAAGATGTCCGGCATTTGGACCTAGAATAAGTATAAGTGAACGATGTGGTGTTTCAGATATACAAGGTGAAAGAGGCGAAGATATATTAGGGGCTTTTTCTGGTTCTTGTAAATTATCTAAAGATACATTATCAAAGGAATTAAGAGAAGAACTAGATACAAAAGGATGTGTTATCTTAGAATTACCTAAAGAAGATGTTAACTATGATAAGCTAAGTACAAAGGTATGTCAGCAATATGCTTTAAAGGAATTTGCAGAAAATATAATACTTTTAGACACTGGCCACGCAAAACTTATGACAACTTATTATCCATTAAAAAAACTAAGAAAAATAAAAGGCCTTGAAAATGCAAAGTATGTAGATCCATATGCAGGTAGTAAGGGAAACTCTATAAGATATATGTCTGTTGCACCAAGAACTAATGACTTAAAGGTAAATGGAGTAGATAATTTATTCTGTGCTGGAGAAAAATCTGGATTATTTGTAGGCCATACAGAAGCTATAGCTACTGGAAGCTTAGCAGGACATAATTCAGTAAGACTTGCTATGGGAATTCCTCTTTTAATATTACCTTCCTCAATAGCAATAGGGGATATAATTTCTTATGCTAATGAAAAATCAAAAACAAGAGAAGGAAGAAAGGCAAGATTCACTTTTGCGGGTTCTGAATATTTTGCAAGAATGAAAGAAGAGGGGCTTTATACTACTAGTAAAGAAGAAATAAGAAATAAAATCAAAAAGTTAAACTTAGATAATGTTTTTAATAATAAGCTAATATAAATTAAAGGGGATGTATCAAATTTACTCTGATATATCCCTTTATTAGTAATTCTATAATTAAATATATAGGGAATTAAAAGCATTTGATATTTCAACTAATATTAGATGTTTTTTATTTTTAATAATATCATTGATTAAACTCAAATGGTTATTATTAAATCCTATTCTATATAATTTACTAAATATAGGAGTACCTATAGAGAAAATAGACTCTAAAATAATTTACTCGTAAATGATAATAAAATACCATTGGAAGATTACAGTTTAAATGTTAAAATAGAAGAAAATGAACAGGAGGAGAGCAGATGTTAAACTTGAATTTAATGGATTTATATAATGGGCTTGTAAAAAATTATGAAAATTTATCTTTAAATAAAAGCTCTCAATACGATGAAATTTCTAATAAAGAGAGTAAGTTTTTTATCACACTAGGCAAATTTTTAGGATATGAATTAGAATATAAAGGTTCAAGAAATGTTGATAAGAATAAAAGAATAAGATTTAAATATGACTTTAAATATGATAAAGATAATAAGGACATTGAAGTTATAAGAGAAAATGATATGTCTAACGATCTTGATGCAATTCAAAAATTAGTAGATGAAATAAAAGTTAATGATTCGTCAATAATTCAATTTTTAGAGACTTTTTCGGAAAATAGAATTGATTATTTAAATAAAATTTTATTGGATTTTACTAATAATTTAAGTAATGATTTATTAGTAGTATATATAATAAGAGATATATTGAAGGCAGAATGTTATCATTATTGTTACTTATTTAATAGTAATGGAATTAAGGATAAATATATAGTTAGGATAAAAGGAAATCGAGAAGACATTTTATATGCAGATTATATGGATTAAGGAGGAGTAAAATTGAAGATTAGGGCTCTAAGTAAAAATGAATTTAAGAGTAGTGGTTTTATATATTTTTCAAATATTTTAGATGGATTTGATAAATATGAATATATTCAATTATCTCCAATGACATCTATATATGAAGAGGTAGAGAAATCCTATATTAAATTTATAGAAAAATTATTTAATATAAATAACAAAAAGCTAGTGATTGATTTTTATAAGAATAGATTAGATAATAATTCAATTAAGTATATTGAAGATAGATTAAAAGATGAAGAAAAGCTATTACTTCATAGATTAATGAGTTGTGGGGATAATGAGGATATTTTTTTTGAAATTACTGATATTTCTTATATTCCATTATTAACAAAACTTAATTTGAAGGAATTATTTTTCGTTACATTTTACTTTGATAAAGCTAATTTTACTTTATGGGGTAACTATAATTACAAATTCCCCTTATTTTCTGGTAAAAAGGAAAATTTAGAGGAAATAAAAAAAATAGCAAAGCAATGTAGCTTGCTATAAGATATTCTATCTTATAATAAGATTGCTTAGCTATTTTTATTTGGAAATACTACAATTGTAGAAAGTCTTAATTTACCGTTATTTGTTAGTCTTAAATACCATTTTAAATTATCAGAAGATGAATTAGTGAATAACTCCTGACTTAAATTAATAGATTTATTAACAGGGAAGTATAATATTTTATTTAATTCATTTTCTAATGAAATTACTATACTATATTCGTAATCTGTACATAATTTATTTAAATCTTTTAAATTAATAACAAGAGAATTATTAGAGGCTTTAGATGGAGCAAATAGTAATTCTCTTGTTTTTATATTTTTAAGATAAACAGAAACATTTTTTACTGTTTTTAAATTAAAATCTTTAAAAGATAAGATTAATGACTCATCTTTTAATCTAAAATTGCTTACTTCTTTTTCACTTGAAGATAAGTAAGGTATATTTAAAGTGTTTAGTTCATTGTATTTTTCCATAACCTTTCTCCTTATAATCTGCTATAAATATATAGTATTAAAAAGGTTATAAAAAAATGTCATTTTTCTTATAGAAATTTATTTTTTTAACATTTCTATCATAATATCTAAAGTGGCCTTGGTTTTATTTAGGTTACTTATATAATCAGCAATATGATATTTATAATATTCTATCCCAGCATCAGTTATAGAATATATTTTTTTACTTCTTTTATTTAAGAACTCATCTCCAGACCAAGTGCTAGTTACATATCCTTTTGTCTCAAGATCATATAAAGTTTCATAAACTGTACTTGAAGATACTGGAAAAGGTAATGCTGTAGATTCAAATCTACTTTTAAATTCATCTAACACTTTGTTACCAAAAATAGTATTACCTTTTGCTAATTCTTTTAATATATAAAAGCTGTAAAGCATCTTAGTATTTACAACATTTCTAGGTGCTACTAAACGATTTCTTTTTTCCATAAAAATCACTCCTTTTTTATAGTTTAGCATAAGATAAACTAAATGTACACTTAAATAATATACTCGTAAATGATTATAAATTTACAGAACAAAATGAGAGTACATTGAATAATATATAGCATACAAAGGAATAGGAGTTGATAAACATGTCAAGAAGATGTTGCAATAATAACTGCTGTAGAAATAATTGTTGTTGTGGCTGTAATAACTGGGGCGGCGGCTGTGGCGGTGGATTCGGCGGTGGCTTTGGTTGTGGATTCCCACTTATATGGTTATTATTATTAGGCGGTTGTTGGTAGAATTATAGTAAAGGGGCTGTATTTACAGTCCCTATTAAGAATTAGAATTAATAGTTATTTATATTACTTAATAATATAATGATTTTAAAAATATTTTGTATAAAATAATTGCTTTCAATAGTATAAGAAAGGATATTGTTCCTTAGATTATATTATTGAAGGCTTTATTTAACACATGAGACTTTTTTAAAGAAATATTTAGTGATAAAATTAATATAGAGGTGAAGTTATGCTTTATAATAAATGCTATTGTGAAAAATGCAAGAAAATACAAAGAATGAAGATAAATAGCTATATAGATTCGAAGAATTTAAATATAGGGAAAATTAAGTACAACAAATTATATGGAACTTGTGAAGTTTGTAATGAAGAAGTATATTCTGTTGATTTATATAAAAAAAACAATATAGAAATAATTAATAAAATAAAAGAGCTTGAAGAAGAAATAACTTTAAAAAGGATAATTGATAATATAAAAGTAGATAAAGATGAAATTGGTATAAAAAACACTAAAATACTTGATTATATCAAAGAAGCTATTACAAATAAAAATAAAGACAAAGAGTAAGTTATTTATAAAATTGAGTATTAATATATATTTATAAATTGATTAATTCCTAAGGAGGAAACAATGCTAGATTTACTTGTATATCTAGATGAATTATTAATTAAGAATTTAAATTCAGTAGTTGTGAATGGATATATAGATATAAGAACCTTTAGGAGAATTAAAGATAGAACAGTTGGTGGTAATGTAAGAGTTGGTGAAAGAAACTCTAAGGAACTAGACTTTAAAGATCAAAGAGATAAAATAGAAGGATATAAAAGTAAACATAATTCTTGTGAAGAGAGCCAGCAAGATGGTAAAGAAAGAAGTTTAGGTTTTGAAGGCAGAGATTTTGACAGGGTAGAACAAGAAATTAAAAAGATAAGTACAGTTTTTACTCTTCATAATGATTTAATAAATAGAATGTATTCAAATAATCATATGAAGAAGATTAGTTATAAATCTATTAAAAATGGTAATGTTAAGGTTGGTGACTATGTAGAAGTTACAGGATGTATTCAAGAAGTATCATTACCTGAATATATAGATACGGTTTTAAATAGTATTAATTGTTATGGTATAGACTTTTTTAATTCTATTTTAGATAAAAATAAGCTTGACAGCTTAAATTTTAATATTATTTATAATTTACTTAGTGGAATAAAAAATAGTATAACACAAAATGGAAGCAGGGACTTAATAGTTAAAAATCAAGATGTTTCAATATTGCTTACTATAAATCAAAATAATTTTATAAATAATGGATATAGTATGTTTGACTTTGTTCAATGTTCTTGTAAAATATATGGTAAAGTAATGATGATAAAGGAAGATAAAGATAAGTGCATTAGTTTACTAAGAAAATCTTCTCAAGAAAATTATTATGAAAAAATACTTAATAGTATAGAACCCTACTTAGATATATTAAGAAAGAATAATATTATCTTACCTGAAAAGCCAGAATGCAACATAAAGGGGAAGATGATAATGATATTACCAATGAGTATATGCATATAAAAATTTTTATATGCATTTTTAAGTTGTTATAGAAAGTAATAAAAAATTAATGTATAATAGTTACTTAATGATGAAAAGTAAATTTAATATTTGATTACAGGAAAGAGGCAAAAAGATGAAAATAGGTTTTGATCATAAAAAATATCTAGATGAACAATCTAAATATATTTTAGAAAGAGTTAATGATTATGATAAATTATATTTAGAATTTGGCGGAAAGCTAATGAATGATTTGCATGCTAAGAGGGTTTTACCTGGATTTGATGAAAATGCTAAAATTAAATTGCTTCAAAAGCTTAAAGAAAAAGTTGAAGTAGTAATATGCGTTTATGCAGGAGATATTGAAAGAAACAAGATCAGAGGAGACTTTGGTATTACATATGACCTTGAAGTATTAAGACTTATAGATGATTTAAGAGGATATGGTCTAGATGTAAATAGTGTAATAATAACTAGATTTGACGGGCAACCAGCTACTACTGTGTTTATAAACAAGCTTGAAAGAAGAGGAATAAAAGTTTATAAGCATAGGGCTACCCTTGGATATCCAACAGATGTAGATACTATTGTAAGTGATGAAGGATATGGTAAAAATCCATATATCGAAACAACTAAACCAATAGTAGTAGTTACTGCTCCAGGTCCAGGAAGTGGAAAGCTTGCTACTTGTTTAAGCCAATTATATCATGAAAATAAAAGAGGAAATGTTGCAGGATACTCTAAGTTTGAAACTTTCCCAGTATGGAATGTTCCACTTAAGCATCCTTTAAATATAGCTTATGAAGCAGCTACAGTTGACTTGAAAGATGTTAATATGATAGATTCTTTCCATTTTGATGCTTATAATGAAGTTGCAGTAAACTATAATAGAGATATTGAAAGCTTCCCAGTTCTTAAGAGAATAATAGAAAAAATCACTGGTAAAGAATCGGTTTATAAATCACCAACTGATATGGGAGTTAATAGAGTAGGATTTGGAATAATTAATGATGATGTAGTTAAAGAAGCTTCTAATCAAGAAATAATAAGAAGATATTATAAGACTATTTGTGAATTTAAAAAAGGTTACGTAGATAAAGATGTTGCAGATAGTGCTAAGCTTATTATGGAAGAGTTAAACTTAAAAGAATCTGATAGAAAAGTAGTTAATCCAGCTAGAGAATACTCAGAAAAATTAAAGAAGCTTAATTGTAAAGAATCGTACCCAGTAGTAGCTTTAGAATTAAATGATGGAACTATTCTTACTGGTAGAGGTTCAGAAATAATGGATGCACCAGCAGCTGTAATTTTAAATTCAATAAAGCATTTAGCTAATATTTCTGATGATATACATTTAATATCTCCAGTTATTTTAGAACCAATTCAAAACTTAAAGTTTAAAACTTTAGGAATTAAAAATACAGTTTTAAATTGCGAAGAAATATTAATTGCTTTAAGTATATGTGCTGCAACAAATCCAACTGCACAAGTTGCATTAAATAAGTTAACAGAATTAAAGGGATGTCAAGCACATTCAACTACTATGACTTCAAATGGCGATGAACAAACCTTTAGAAGACTAGGAATAGATATAACTTGTGATCCAGAATATCAAAGTGATAATTTATACTATAATAATTAACAAATAAATAGATTTATTTAATATAAGTATATAAAGATGTACCGAATTTAGAACATGGTTAATTCGGTACATCTTTTTTATTTTAATATAATACCTAAAAAAGTTTAATCTAATACCTGTCATATCAATTTTTATGTTATGGAAGATATTATATTTTAAATAGTTAATTTAATTATTCTATATTTGGGAAATACTATTAGTATATTAAAGGAGGTTTTTTAATGGATGGAGATTTTATAAAGGTAATTCCTCTCGGTGGAGTTGGTGAGATAGGAAAGAATATTACCGCATTAGAAGTTAATGATGAAATAATAGTAATAGATTGTGGAATAGCATTTCCTGACGAAGAGATGTATGGGGTTGATTTAATTATTCCTGATATATCTTATTTAATAGATAATAAGGATAAGGTTAAAGGATTATTTATAACCCATGGTCATGAGGATCATATAGGTGCAATACCATATATTCTTAAGCAATTAAACATGGATGTTTACGGAACAAAATTAACCTTGGCTATTATTGAAAATAAATTAAGAGAGCATAACTTAGTAGAAACTAGTAATCTTATTTTAGTCAATCCAGGTGAAATGGTATCATTTAATAATTTATCTATAGAGTTTATACAAAGCACTCATAGTATTGCAGAGTCTTGTTGCTTTGCTATAAAGACTAAGCTAGGTACTATCTTCCACACTGGAGATTTTAAAATAGAGTTAACTCCAATAGATGATAAGGTTATAGATATAGATAGGATTTCAACGATAGGAAAAGAGGGAGTTTTACTACTAATGGCAGATAGTACTAATGTTGAAAGATCTGGCTACACTATGTCTGAAAGATCTATTGGTAATACTTTTAATAGAATATTTGCAACAGCTAAAGGTAGAGTTATAATTGCAACCTTTGCTTCTAATATACATAGAATGCAGCAAATAGTTAATGCATCATTAGATAGGAAAAGAAAAGTAGCTTTTGCAGGGAGGAGCATGGAGAGTATCTCAAGAATGGCTGTTGATCTTGAATATTTACATATGCCTGAAGATATGTTAATAGAGATAGATGATATAAAAAATTACAATAACGAAAATATAACTATTATAACTACAGGAAGCCAAGGGGAACCAATGGCAGCCTTAGCAAGAATAGCTTATGGGAATCACAAGAAAATTAAGATTGAAAGTGACGATTTATTTATAATTTCAGCAGCTCCTATACCAGGTAATGATAAGTTAATTTCTAAAGTAATAAATGAACTATTTAAAAAAGGAGCAGATGTAATTTATGAAGACTTAGAAGAAGTCCATGTGTCAGGTCATGCTTATAGGGAAGAATTAAAACTTATGCATAGATTAATTAAGCCAAAATACTTTATGCCTGTTCATGGTGAATATAGACATTTAAAGCATCATAAAGATTTAGCAATTAGCCTTGGAATGGATCCAAGTGATACCTTTATATTAGAAAGAGGAGATGTTTTATTAATAAATAAAGATGAGGCTAAGAAGGAGGGGAAGGTTAAAACTGGTACAGTTTTAGTAGATGGACTTGGTGTTGGAGATGTAGGAACTTTAGTACTTAGAGATAGAAAACATTTAGCTCAAGATGGGTTAGTTAATATAGTAGTAACTATAGAAAGGGAAAGTTTTAGTATAATTGCAGGTCCTGATATTATTACAAGAGGTTTTGTTTATGTTAAGGAAGCTGAAGAACTTATTAAGGAGTTAAAAGATATAGCTACTAATGAATTGCAAAGTTGTCTTGATAATAGAATTATAGAATGGTATTTAATAAAAACTAATATTAAAAAGGCAGTTGAAAGATATATATATGATAAAACTAAAAGAAGACCAACTATTATACCAATAATTATGGAGATTTAAATGCTATATTATTTTCAATTTTTATAGTTTATATAAGGAATTATGTCGCTTTTTGACTATTTATATAAAAATAATCTAGACTATTTTTTGAAAGATATATATAATAGATATAAAAAATAAATGGAGGGATTTTATGAAAAATATAGCAGCATTTTTTGATATAGATGGAACAATATATAGAGAAGGTTTAATTACTGAGGTTTTTAAGAAAATAATAAAATATGAACTAGTTAGTGAAAATAAGTGGTATAACGATGTAAGACCTTCATATCTAAAGTGGGATAAGAGACAAGGGGATTATGACACTTATCTTTTAAAAATGGTAGATATTTACGTAGATGCTATTAAGGGAATAGATAAATATCATATTGACTATATTGCAAAGAAAGTAATTGAACAAAAGGGAGATAGAGTATATACCTTTAGTAGAGAAAGAATAAAGTGGCATCAAGATCAAGGACATATAGTAATTGCAATTTCAGGTTCACCATATGAGCTTGTAAGAGAAATGTCTAAAAAATATAATATGGATGACTTTAAGGGAACTATATATAAGTTAGATGGAGATAACAAATATAGTGGTGAAGTTGTACCTATGTGGGATCATGAAAGTAAACTAAAGTCTATAAATGAATTTAAGGAAAAATACAATATAGACTTAAGTAAGAGTTATGCTTATGGAGATACTTCTGGAGATATATCCATGTTCAAATCAGTAGGAATTCCTTATGCAATTAATCCTACTAAGGAATTATTAGATAAGGTTAAGGCTGATAAAGATATAAGAGAAAAGATAAAAGTAATAGTTGAGAGAAAAGATGTTACTTATAGTTTAAATGTAAATTGTATAGAAACTGTATAATAGGATAGACAGCTGTATATTAAGAATATATAATATTTAAGTATGAAATATTTTAAAGATAATTTATAATATACATTCTAGATTAGATATTATGTAATTAAGGAGATTTATAATGTTAACTATAAGAGATAAAGCTTTAGAAGAAAAGTTAAAACAGTTAAGAAAGGCAATTGAAATAGTAGGAGGAAACTCTTTATTAAGCAAATTAGGAAGTGAAGAAGAGTTAGCAATCTTTATAATTAATAATGCTCTTTCTGACTTAAGTGAAGATATAGAGATTCAAGGAAAGAATTATGCTTTAAATAATCTTTTAAAAACAAAAATTAATTATGAGAAAAACTATATTAAAACTAAGAAAATTTTTCTTCAAAAAATAACATATAAGATAAATAAATATAATACTTATTTAGATTCTTTAATAAGAAAGTATAAGAAAACTGGTGGCATTGAGGAGTATAGAGCTATAAAGGAAGAAATAGAAGAAAGATATTCTATGGATATAAATAGTTTTATATTATCTGAAATTGAAATTAATAAAGACATGATAGAGTCCTATTATGGTGAGTATCTAAACTCAAAAAAAGAAGACTTTATAAATTCTATTATAAGTAGTTTAATATAAAATCATAAATTTTGCATCTCGGGGGAAAATAGAATAGAAGATATTCTTCAGGAGGTGCAGTTATGAGAAATAAACTAATGAGGAAAATGAAAAGAACCTTTAAAAAATCTAAGGCTAAAAGCAAAGTATTATTTGAAATAGCTGATGATTTTATGGACATAATTCAAAATGCCAAAACATATAAAAAAATGAAAAAAAGAAAATAAATTTTAAGAAGCTGTATCTTATTAGATACAGCTTCTTAGTTTTATAAGTACTTCAAGTAAACAATATTCATAGCTTATATTACTAGTTACTAATTTTAAATAAATAGCTTAATAACTAATTTTAGTACATTTGTTTAATTTTAAATCCTTTTTGAGTTAAGGCTTCTCTAATCATCTCTATATGAAGATGACCATTAGTCTCCACAGTTACTTCAAGTAAAACATTTTTCAGCCTATTAACTGCCTTAAATTGATTATGCTCTAGTTGGACAACATTGGCATTAAGTTCTGATAAAATTCTAGATATTTCTTGAAGCTGTCCTGGTACATCTGGAAGTTCTACAGAGAAACAGAATAACCTTCCTCTTTCTACTAAACCATCACTAATAAGTGAAGAGATAGTTAACATATCTATATTACCACCACTAATTATTGAAACTACTTTTTTGTTTTCTAAGTTAAGTTTCTTTAATGCAGCAAGAGAAGCAGCACCAGAAGCTTCAGCTAATAATTTATGCTTTTCACATAAAATCAAGAAAGCTTCAGCTATTTCTTTATCAGATACAGTAATAACTTCATCTACATATTCTCTAATAATGCTATATGTTAATTCACCTGGTGACTTTACAGCTATACCATCAGCAATAGTATTTACCGATTCAAGAGAGTGAAGCTTACCATCTTTAAAACTTTTCTCCATAGCATTAGCACCTTCAGCTTGTACACCTATAATTTTAATGTTAGGGTTAATTTCTTTAGCAGCTAAAGATACACCACTTATTAATCCTCCACCACCAATAGGACAAATAATAATATCGATGTTTTCTAAATCTTCAAATATTTCTAAAGCTATTGTTCCTTGTCCATAAATAACTTCCATATCATTAAAAGGATGTATGAATATAGAGTTATTATCTCTTTCTAAAGATTTTGCTTTTAGAAAAGCATCATCATAACAACTACCATGTAAAACTACATTTCCACCAAACTCTTGAGTTGAGTGAACCTTTAAATAAGGTGTGTTTTTAGGCATTACTATTGTAGAGTCTACACCTAAAAGATTTGCAGCATAAGCTACACCTTGAGCATGATTTCCAGCTGAAGAACAAACTACACCCTTACTTTTTTCTTCTTCGCTTAAAGATCTTATTTTATTTAATGCACCTCTTATTTTATAAGCTCCAGTGATCTGTAAATTTTCACATTTCATATAAACTGAACAATTATTTAATGAAGAAAAGATATTGCTATAAAGCAAAGGAGTCTTATTGATTACATCTTTTATATTTTCTCTAGTTCTCTTTATTTCATTTAAATGCATAAGTTTCCACCTCTAGTAATAATTATATCATTGGTTAATGGATTTATGAATATTCTAAAAATAAAAAATATAAATTTTTATTAAATAATTAATAACAAAACTGTATTAAGATTAATTTATAATTAAATTTCTTAGGAATTATAATTAATTAGTTAATCTTTAAAATCTAAAATTAAATAATTAATTTATGGTATAAATAGTAAAATGTTCTTAGATATAGTGATATAGTAGTATTGAACATTTAAATACTTGGGGGGATTTATATGAAAAAATTATATAAAATAATGTTATTTTTACATTTATTTGTTGGTATAGGGGCAATGGCTGGAGGAAGTGCGGCTATTATCTCTCCTAAATTACCAATGGGTATGACAGTAGATACTTTAAAATATTCACCTTTTAATAATTTTCTTATACCAGGAATTATATTATTTGTTGTCTTAGGGATAGGAAATATATTTAGTGCTATAATGATGTTTTTAAAGTCAAAATATCAAGGTTATATAAGTAGTGTTTTTAGCTTTGCATTAGTAATATGGATAATAGTCCAATGTATAATGTTAAGAACTATAGTAAGTCTACATGTAATTTTCTTGATAATAGGATTAATACAATCAATCATATCTATAATAATATTATTTAATCAGCATATATTTCCTACAAATATCATTATTAATATAATTTCAAAGCTATCTGAGAAATATCCTAATAATACTATTATTAAAACTATATATACATTAGGAAAGAAATTTATTTGATTAAGCAAAAAGATGGTACTTTTAATAAAGAATATCTAATAGCTTTTATTCCTAGAATGATTGAATTAATAAAATCAGAAAGTTTAGAACAAGTAAAAAGTATAATGATGAATTTTAAAGGTAGATAATTTAAAAAGATAATTATATTTCCTTTTGCAAGATTTTCACTATTTTTATAATAAGTATAGAAAGTTAATAATTTTAATGATTTAAGTAAAAGATAAAACCATACTAATGATAAGGTTAATATGGAGGGCACTAATGAAAAATATATTTAAAATATTTCTAAGGGATTTAAATAGCATTTTAAGAAATTATGTTGCAATAATTATTATTTTAGGACTTATGATCTTACCTTCATTATATGCATGGTTTAATATTAGAGCTAGTTGGGATCCTTATGGAAGTACAGGCGGAATAAAGGTTGCTATAGTTAATAAGGATAAGGGAGATAATCTTCAAGAAAAATTCATTAATATTGGAGATGAAATTGTAGAAAAGCTTAAAAAAAATACTAACTTAGGCTGGGAGTTTGTATCTGAAGAAGAGGGGAATTCTGGGGTTGAAAAAGGAAAATACTATGCAACAATAATAATTCCTGAAGAGTTTACTAGTGAAACACTATCTATAATGGAAAAGTCAATTACAAGACCAACATTAATATATAAAGTAAATGCAAAAAGTAATGCAATTGCTCCTAAAATTACAGAAAAGGGAGTTACAACAATAAAGTCTCAAGTAGATACTAATATTATCGAAACTGTAGATGGAATAATATTTATGATATTAAATGAAGCAGGGGTAAGTATTGAAGGTTCAAAAGATAAAATTTTAAAGCTAATAAATGGAATTGTTGAAATAAATAATAAGGTTCCTGAAATAGAAAATGTTATTAATGATTTGGATACTGGGAGTTCTAAAATTGAAGATTTAATCTCCAAGACTAAAGAAAATTTACCGTTAGTAAAAGATACTTTAATTTCAAGTGATAAGTTATTAGTTGATACTAAAAATGCATTGGAAAAATCAAAAGGAGCATTAGCTGAAGTAGCACCAGTGGTTAAGTCAGACTTAGAATTAATAAATAGGGAACTTAATAATCTAGAAGGAATAATAAATACAGTAATTAATATCAATGTTGATAAAAATGCTATTATTAATGGATTAGATAATATTAGTGTAAAATGTAATGAGATAAATAGTAAGATTAATGGAATTATTAAAGCTTTAGAACCATTATCAAAGTTTAATGATAATTTAAAAGAAATAGTAAATGATTTATCCCTAGCAAGTTCTAAGTTAAATTCTGTAACAGATATTATAAATCAAATAAGCAAAGTAGTTAATAATGCAAAGCCTATAGATAAGACTAAACTTCAGGAGATAAAAGCATTAATAGCCAATAATAGAAGTATAATTTTAAATATTTTAAACAACTACGATTCAAAGTATATTCCAGCCATTAATAATGCTATAGATGAGTTAACTAAAATATCTAATAATTCAATTAAGCTATTAGAGGAAGCAACATTAGCAATACCAGATATAGATAAATTGCTTGATACATTAAATAATGCATTAAATATTGGTAAAGGTGATATAGAAAAGTTAAATAATGAAATGCCAATAATTAAAGCTAGATTGAATAGTATTGCTTCAAAACTAGTATCTTTAAATAACGAAGAAGATATAGATAAGTTTTTATCTTTACTGAAGAATGATTGGGAGGCTGTTAGTAAATTTTTAGGGAGTCCTGTTGAAATTAAAGAGGAGACGTTGTTCCCTATACCTAATTATGGATCAGCTATGTCACCATTTTATTCAACCCTTGCTTTATGGGTAGGATCATTAATTCTAGTTTCTTTATTAACTACAGAGCCACATGGATTTAAGAAAGATATTAAATTTAAGACTTACGAAAAGTACTTTGGAAAATTTCTGACCTTTGGATTTATTGGAATATGTCAGGCATTAATATTAACTTTAGGTGATATATATTTACTTAAGTGTTATGTGTTAAACAAGGGCTTATTTATAGGGATAAGTCTTTTAAGTAGCATAATATTTATATTAATAGTCTACACTTTAGTCTCAATATTTGGTAATGTTGGAAAGGCTATAGCTGTGGTATTACTAGTAATTCAAGTGGCAGGTGCAGGTGGAACCTTCCCTGTAGAAGTAATGCCTAGCTTCTTTAAAAAAGTAAATCCATTTTTACCATTTACTTATTCAATATCAGCTATGAGAGAGGCAGTAGCTGGAGTGGTTAAAGAAAATCTATTAAGAGATTTAACTATGATTATAAGTTATGGAGTAATATTTATATTAATAGGATTATTCTTAAAGGGGCCAATAAATAGAATAAGTAGAAAGTTTATAGATAAATTAAATGAAAGTGGACTTATAGGTCATTAAAAATAAGAGGTTGCTTTAGTGCAGCCTCTTATTAATTTAAAATATCTTCTATTATCATATCTATTTCTTTAATTTCTTTATCCGTATAAGTTAATATACTATAATCATACGAATAATTATCAAGAGATCTCTCTGTCTTATGGTTATTTTGCTCAGTGGTTAAAATGCTTTCATAATCAACTCTAGTTATATGAATTGATACTGTTTTACCGATACTTTTTAAAGATTCTATTTCTTTAGGAAATCTTGCATCAGGAATAAGTACGATATCAAAATCATTTTTAACTAAATTAATAATTTTAATAAGCTCATTTATTAAATACATTTCATCTTGAGCTCTCATCTTATCTCCTAATTTTTGAAGAATATCTCTACCAACTTCATCTTTAATACCGTTCCAATTATAAACCTGAGTTGCTACCATTTTTAAATAGTCAGCATAATGAATAATAAATACTTTTTGTCCTTTAGCCTTAAGTTTTAACTTTAATTTATGGGCAAGTGTATCCTTACCATGTCCAGCAGGACCAGAAATTGTTATACATTTCATTAATAGTTACTCCTTTTCTTTGGTATTTAGTTTATTTATTAAATAATTATATCATAAGAATATTTTATTAGTACATTAAACTATTTTTTTAAATTTAGCATGAGTTTTTAACATATTATGCTCGACCGACCTTGTACACTCCAAGTTGGCTTACGCACAATATGTTAAAAACTACTTGAATAATTTAAGCTTGGGGATGCAGGCCTACTAAAGGAAGAAATTCAGACGAGCTGAATTTCAATAATTATTGCTAAGGGCTTATGTTAAGTCAAAATATAGCTTTGCGTTATGAATACATTAAATATTTATATTTGTGGTTTTATACTCATTTTATGACAATTCCAATATTATAAAAAGTTATTTTTAGTGAAAAATAGAAAGTTCCTAGACTTCTCTAAGAACTTTCAAAATAACGATGAAAAAAGGAACTATGATTATAATAAACAAAAGCTAGCTACATAGCTAGATCGATACTAACAGAAGTTTACCAAGAATAACTTCTATCTAGAATTATGCCCATTAATTTGGGTTATAGACATTTTATTTTAATAAATCCTAAAAATAATAACAAAATATATTTATAAATATATGATTATCTAATGCTTATTCATATACAATTACTAAAGGTTTATTTGTTTTATTTTTTAATATATAATATAAGTAGTAAATTTTAGGGGTGTAGGATATGTCAAAAGAAAAATCAATTAAAACTAATGCAATGAGAATATTAGATAAAAAGAATGTACAGTATTCAGTAACTACTTACGATACTAGTGATGGTAAAATTGATGGAGTATCAGTTGCTGAAAAAGTAAATAGAAATAAAGAAGAAGTATTTAAAACTTTAGTTACAACTTCCAATTCAAAGAACCTTTATGTTTTTTTAATTCCAGTAGCTGAGGAACTAGATTTAAAGAAGTCAGCTAAGGCAGTAGGGGAGAAATCGATTGAAATGCTTAAATCAAAAGATTTATTACCTTTAACAGGTTATATACATGGGGGATGTTCACCTATTGGTATGAAGAAGGAATATAAAACAATTATAAATGAATCTGCAAAAGAATTAAATGAAATAGTTTTTAGTGCAGGAAAGATAGGATATCAAATAAATATAAAAATGTTGGAATTAGAAAAAGTATTAAATTTTACATATGTAGATGTAATAAAATAGATATTTATATTTTTATATTATACCTTACTAAAAAAATCCTCTGTGTAACACAGAGGATTTTTTATTAATTAATATCTTCAAAATTATTTATAATAGTTAACTTATAAATATAAACTATGTCGTAATAAAGTGATTTTAAAAGGCTCCTGAGCCTCCACCTCCACCACCACTAAAGCCTCCACCTGAAGAAAAGCTACTATAGCTATCGTTATTACTAGCATTATTTTGATCTATAAGACTTTCTGCTGAAGTTCTTATATCATTAAAGAAAATCATATTATAAGCAAAATAATAGCTAAAGAAAGGATCATAACCTCTATCAAGATTATTTTCACTTATTAAGTCTGTAATTTGTGAATTTTTAAGACCTAGTGCAGAAGAGTAAATTAATAAATCCCTTACATCAATATTTTCTTTATTAGTATCATATAAAATATAATTTTTATATGATTGCCACTGACAATATTCTATATAAGTTTCATTATTTAAGACTTCACGACCTTTAATAGTAATATAAAAATTTAAGGAACTTCCATTTAATCTTACTTCATTGATAAAATCATAAAATGAATTTTTGAATTTTTCAGATTCTTTTAAGTTATTTTCTATCTTATTTTTTATACCTTGGAAGGAAAACTCATTATAATGATTTTCATATTTTTTAAACCAATTTATAAATACTTCTAAATGAGAGAAGTATTTATCATCAATATCTGAAACTCTCTTAAAAGTAATATTATTAAATTCTTTTTCAGTAGTTACGTTAGTATCTACTTCATATACACCAAGTTTCACTAAATAGAGTAGGGTGCATGGTACAAGTGACCACTGTAAATCTTTTTTATTAGTCATGTAAGCTACTAAAGCCGGACTTAAATTTGATGGTATATAAGGGAGATACTTATCTTCTGGGTAGGTAGCTAAAGATCTATACTTAGATAGTTCCTCATTGAATTTTTTATCCTTGATCTTTTTTAGTATGAATAATATTACACCTACTAAAATTAAAATAGAAATTGGAATAACAAGATATTCTAATTTAAAATCATCATCTTCTATAGCTTCTGTAGAAGTCCTATTTATTTCTTGCATATTTAAAAAGTCTTTTTGAAAATTTAATTGCACTCCAATATCAGAAGTTAAATCATTTCCAGAAATACTAATTAAGTCTTCAGAGGTATTAGTTTTAAAGGATCCGTCTCCAAAGACAGTATAATTCAAAATATTTAAATCAAAAGGATAGTCCTTTAAAGTAATATTTAAGTTTATATTATTTACTGGATTATCTGAAGAAGCAGTATAGAAGCTCCAATTTAGTAGACTGGAATCAGAATATTTCTTTGCTGCACCTATTGCTTTATACTTTAATCTAAATTTTTTTATTTCATCAGCACTTTTTGAGTAAATTTTAATTTGTAATTTCTCATTATCTAGATTTGTCTCATAAGTATTGTTATCATTGTTCTCACTTTTTGGAATAGTTATTTCATTATACTTCTCTTCAGTTGTAACTTCTAATATTTCATAGTCATCAATCTTATTCATATTTAAATCAATATAAATACCATTAAAACTACCTTTAAAATTGTAAGTGAAGGTTTCCTCTACTAAAATATCGCCATTTTCTTGAATTTCAGCATTAATTAATAAATCTTGTATTGTATAGGATTTACTATCTGCTAAAACTTGCTTTGGAAATAATAATAGTAAAGAAAATAAAATAGTTAATAGCTTTTTCAATTTATCACCCCTTTATTTTATATTCTAATTATAAAATAGTTATTAAATTAACACAATTAAAAAAAGGATGTATCATACTTTGATACATCCAGAGTAAATTTAAAATTCATACGAAAATAAATTAATTGCTATGGTTTGTAGTAATGCAACTGAACTAGTAATTTGGATTAATAAAGTAGTGTTAGGTGGCATAGCAATTATTGAATCAATATTTTCAGTATAAATTTGTGTTGTTTGTACTGTAGTTAATACTATAGTACTGCCAATAGGAGTACTTGAACCATGTTTTACTATAGCTATACTACTAGGTGCAGTTAAAGCAAAATTCGTATTTACTGGAGTCACAGAGGTTCCAGCAGTTGTAAAAGACCCATTCCTTATAAATGTCATAGTTACTCCAATACTTGTACCAGTAATTGACATAGAGAATTTGTATAGATATAATGTCTTATTTGTTCCTGATGGATTACTTAATTGTATTAGATAATTAGTTCCAATCCCTAAGATGGATAATCCGCTTGCAGTAATACTATAAAAGTTGCCATTACCACTTTGATAAGCATTAGAGTTAGTACCAATTACATATAGTGGATCTGGATAAAAATTATAAACTTGACTGTTCATAATATCATTCCTTTATAGTTATTTTCTCTATTATACATAATATATGAATTGGGAGTTACATATGATATTAATTAGATTTTTATAATATTTCTTTATATAATATTTCTGTACTCCAAGAGTCTACGAAGTCAAATTTTTTAATTGAATTAAAGATTTCTTTAATTGCTAAATCTTTAAATCCATTCGCCTCATAAACTTTAGAAAGTGTAATTAAAACACTTTCATCATCAACATAGTTTAATATTTCAACTAACTTTTGAAATAAATTATACTCTTTTATTCCTAAAATATTATTTAAAAATTCTTCTAGTATATTTAAGGATATCTGTGTATTTTCAGTAATCATAGTACATTTATTATTTAAATAGATATCTTTTAGCTCTAAGTACACTTGGTACTCGAGATTTGAGCAATTATTATTTATAATACTTAGAGCTTTATCTATAGAATTATTATTGGTTAGTAAAGATAGTATAAAAATATACTTTGATATATCAGATTTTAAAGTTCCTATAATAATAGTGGGATTAGTTGATATATCAATTTCAATAAATGCCTTATTGAAATACTCTAGAGATTCATTATATTTATTTTCATATAATGATATAACTCCTCTTAAGAAATATTCATCTATTTTGTATTCATTAAAATCTTCATTTGATTCAATAAGAGCTTTTACCTCATGTATTAAGTTTTCTTTTAATAAAATATGAGAAGTTAAGATTACATTAGGTATATAATCTTTGGAAGCAAAATATTTTAAAAGGTTATTCGTAACTTCATTTTTATTATCATGCTTCTTATTTAAGATAGAACCTATTTTATATAGTATTGATAAATCACTACTACTTATATTAAGAATTTTGTTATAGCAATCTAATGCCTTATTATAATCTGATAAAGTATAATATAAGTTACCAAGAGACATTAATGGGTTAATAGATCCACAATTACTTACAAACTTTACAGTACTACCTGAATCACCTAAAGTAAGGCAGTTGTTAAAGGAATCTATTGCTAAAGTATATCTTTTAGTGTCAAGGAATAGACAACCTTTTAAATATTCGAAATCAACGTTAGGTGAAAAGCGTTGTAATCCTTCCTCAACAAATCTTATGGCATAATCATATTTTTTTATATACTGATAACAAACTGCCATTCTATAAAGAAGATGTACAGAGTAATGTTTAGTTAAATCTAAATTGGAATAAGATAATTCATAGTGATTTAATGCTGTATTTACATCGTTTTGAGCTAAATACTCATTACCTAAATTAAATAAATTAAAGGAATCCTTTGGATTTTCTTTTAAGGCTTCTAATAGTATAGGGATGTTTCTTGAACGTTTATCTTTCTTTTCTAATACTTCAACACTATATCCGTAATGGTGTAAAATTATTTCTTCGTTAGAAAATCTACTAGTTATATTTCTATATTTATCATTAAAAATTTGCTCATGTATTTTACCTTTATAGTAATACCCTTTATTATTTCTAAACAATCTAAATGCATAGTGAATTGTAAAATCATTTTGATTTTCTGATCTATAATTATAAACAATAAAATGGCAACCATCTAATTTTGTTGTATTAACATAATTTATTAAATTATCCTTTGAAGCTTCATCTAATATTTCATCAGCATCTAGGAATAATATCCAATCACTTTTAATTTTATTTATTGCAAAATTTCTTGCTGAAGCAAAGTCATTTTCCCATTTATAATTGTATAGTTTAACATTATAATTTTTAAGAATATCTAAAGTTGAATCAGTAGATCCAGTATCAACGATTACTATTTCATTTACTATATCTTTTACAGAGTCTATAGATTTTGCTATATATTTTTCTTCATTTTTTACTATCATACATAAACTTAATGTTGTTTTATTCATGATTATCCTCCTTACAATTATTAGAGCTTATGTAGAATCCTTATATAAGAATAAACTTATATAAGGAAAAATAAATTTTAATAATTAGCTTTGTCCGTTGAAGTAAGCTGAAAATGTTGCTGTTGTAGCACCTAATGTGTATAGGAGCCTAGTATAATTACCAAATCTACTTACTGTAATAATCTTCCTATCGCCCCCAACTATTGCATAATTATTGTAGCTAGGATCAGTAATATAGTCGGCATTATTTGTAGTTGGACTCATTTGTAAAGAAATAGTTAAAGTATTAGTACCTGTATTATAAACAAAGAAAGAAACAGTTCTTAATGGAGAAATATCAGTATTATTAAACACATTTCCTGTACCTGTAGCAGTTACATTTAGTGTGTTACTTGTGGTAAATGCATTTGCACCTATAAGAACAGTTAAACTAGAATTAGCTATTGTAATAGAGTTAGCAACTGTAATTGCATTAGCTATGGTAACTGAATTACCAATAGTTACTGGATTATTAACTATAACTGTGAGCCTAGAGTTGGCAATAGTTATAGAATTACTAACAGCTACTGTAATACTTGTATTAGCAATAGTAATTGCATTAGCTACAGTTATTGGATTTCTTACAGATACAGTTAGAGTTTCATTAGCGATAGTAATAGGATTACTAACGGCAACTGTTAAGCTAGTATTAGCTATTGTTATTGCATTAGATACGGTTATGGCATTAGCAATCGTTAATGGATTAGCGATAGTAATAGGATTATTAACTATAACTGTTAAGCTAGAGTTAGCTATGGTAATTGAGTTAGCAACGGTAATAGCGTTAGAAATTGTAACTGCATTCGCTACTGTAACAGGATTATTAACAGTAACGGTAAGAGTAGAATTTGCTATAGTAACAGGTCCAGTAATTGAAGCCGTGATACTTGCATTCGCTATAGTAATAGCATTATTTACATTAACAGTAAGACTAGTATTTGCTATTGTTATTGCATTAGATACTGTAATTGGGCTGTTAACATTGACGGTCAAACTAGCATTAGCTATAGTTATAGGATTACTTACAGCAACAGTCAAACTTGTATTAGCAATGGTAATAGCGTTAGCTACAGTGATAGCATTATTAACATTAACATTAAGACTAGCATTTGCTATTGTTATTGCATTAGCTACTGTAATTGGGTTGTTAACATTAACGGTCAAACTAGCATTAGCTATAGTTATAGGATTACTTACAGCAACAGTCAAACTTGTATTGGCAATCGTAATAGCGTTAGCTACAGTGATAGCATTATTAACATTAACAGTAAGACTAGCATTTGCTATTGTTATTGCATTAGCTACTGTAATTGGGTTGTTAACATTAACGGTCAAACTAGCGTTAGCGATAGTAATTGGATTACTAACAGCTACAGTTAAACTTGTATTTGCAATGGTAATAGCGTTAGCAACTGTTACTGGATTATTAACTACAACTGTTAAACTGTCGTTGGCAATAGTAACAGGTCCAGTAATTGAAGCTGTGATACTTGCATTTGCTATAGTAATAGAATTATTTACATTAACAGTTAAGCTAGTATTGGCAATAGTTATTGCATTTGCAATTGTAACTGGATTATTGACATTAACTGTTAGACTTGCGTTTGCTATTGTTATAGGATCAGTGATTGAAACTGTTAGGCTTGCATTTGAAATTGAAGTTTTAAGGGCCCCAGTGGAGTCAGTTTGCAGAACCTGTAAACTACTATCTGGAGCCTGAGCATAAATACTGGTTTTCAATTCTGAAGCTACAGTGTTAAACACCAAATTATTCATATTGTGCACCTCTTTTTCGAAAGTTTATCTAATATGGTAGTCAAAAGTTTGGCCTTGGAACCAAACACAAATATTTGAATTTGGATTAGGTGATGAATTTACAAATCTTATTCTTGAGTATTTTAAAAACTTTGCTAGTGCTAAAGCAGCTGTATTATTAGCGTTAATTTCCACTTCAACAACATCATCTGTAAAATCAATGCTATTTGGACTTATTTGCAAATAAGCTTTTATATTACTTGAACTTTTATTCTTAACAAAATAAGTTCCAGTATTAAAATTAGAAATATCTATATTTGGTGAATAGAATTCATTTTCTAAGCTGTTTACATTGAATTCTCTTTCTTTAAAAATTATTTCCGCTGTTTCCTTATTTTTGTTATTACATTTTTCATAATTAACCAATATAAAAGGTTGATTATTGCTATTAGATGAATAAAACTTATACAATGTTGAATTGATACCTGGTCTACACATAAGAGCTAGACCATATGCATAATTATTATTTTCTGAAAGTTCTTCTATTAAGGGAGTAATACTAAAAGAAATTATATTAGATCTTGAATCGTAACTAAAATCTTTTTTATCTAAATTTAATGAAGATAACCTGGGGGAATTGTTCCATGTTGTATCCTCAAGATTAAAGTTTTCATCAATTTTAAATAGAACAAATAATCTTATTAATTCTTCAATAGATGAGTTACATTCATCTGTAAGATATAAGTTAAGTGAAGCATTAACAATTTCAATGTCTTTATTTAAATCTTTTAAATCAGAAAATTTTAATAAAGAAATGTAGTGAATATCACCATATAAATAGTTCCCAACTAATAAAGTGTTTTTGTAGTAAAAGCTACCATCTTTTCTATAGCTTGAAATATAAGATGATTTTGGGTAAAGCTTTGAGTATAACATAAGACCCCCTTAAAACATTAGTATATTTTATTATATGTAGGTGATTTATATTGGTTAAATTTATTAAGTAAAATAAAGAAATTATTAGATAAAAAAATAACTAAAAGAATTACTAAAATTGACATATGGAAATAAAAAATATATAATGATATAAACAAAAATATCTTATTAAGAGTGGTGGAGGGACTGGCCCTATGAAACCCAGCAACCTATTTATGATTTAATTAAATGTGGTGCTAAATCCGGCAGTTATTCTGAAAGATAAGAGAGAAAAGTAATATATGGATGTAGAAATCTCTTCTTTATTAGGAGAGATTTTATTTTTGTTAAAAAGGGGGCAAAGTAATGAATTCAAATTTTGAAATAGTTAATGAATTAAAGAAGAGAATATTAGTTATTGATGGAGCTATGGGGACTAATATTCAAAATTATTTACTAAAAGAAGAAGATTTTAGAGGAGACTTGCTAAAGGATTTTCATGTTGATCAGAAAGGAAATAATGATCTTTTAAGTGTAACTAAGCCAGAAATAATTAATGCAATACATAGAGGCTTTTTAGGAGCTGGAGCAGATATTATTGAAACTAATACACTGAACTCTAATAAAATATCACAAAGTGATTTTGAATTAGAACATTTAGTTTATAAAATGAACTTTGAAAGTGCAAGGATAGCAAAGGAAGCCTGTGATGATTTTTATAAAATAGATGGTAAAAGAAGATATGTAGCAGGGTCTATAGGACCTACTAATAAAATGGCTTCTTTATCTCCAGATGTAGAAGATCCATCCTTTAGAAGTGTTACCTTTGATGAATTAAAAGAAGCATATAAGGAACAAATTGGGGCATTAATGGATGGGGGAATAGATATTGTTCTTGTTGAAACTATCTTTGATTCATTAAATGCAAGAGCTTCAATAATTGCAGCTAATGAAGTGTATCGGGAGAGAAATGAGTTTTTACCAATAATGATTTCTGGAACAATAACTGATAAGTCAGGAAGAATTTTATCAGGACAAACATTAGAAGCCTTTGCTTCATCAATGAGAGCTGAAAATGTAATATCAATAGGTCTTAACTGTTCTTTTGGAGGAAAGGATCTAATTCCATTTATAAAGGAATTAGCTGATACTCAAGATTTGTTTATATCTGTATATCCAAATGCAGGATTACCCAACGAATTAGGTTTATATGATGAATCACCAGAAATTACTGCTAAGTATGTTGAAGTAATGCTAAAAGAGGGGTATATAAATTTAGTTGGTGGTTGTTGTGGTACTGCTTATAGGCATATAGAAAAAATAGCAGATCTAGTTAAGAAATATCCACCAAGAATTATTAAAGAAAGAAAAGTAGAAAGTATATATTGTGGCTTAGAAGTAACTAGGGCAAATGAAGATACTAACTTTGTAAATATAGGTGAAAGAACTAATGTATCTGGTTCAGCTAAGTTTGCAAGACTTATAAGAGAAAAGAAATATGAGGAAGCATTAGTTATAGCTAAGGACCAAGTTGAAAATGGAGCACAAATTATTGATATAAATGTAGATGATGGATTGCTAGACAGTGAAATGGAAATGGAACATTTTTTAAAATTATTAGCTTCTGATCCAGATATTTCTGCAAAACCTATAATGATAGATTCCTCTAGATTTGAAGTTATAGAAAAAGGATTAAAAGTAATCCAAGGGAAGCATATAGTTAACTCTATATCTTTAAAAAATGGAGAAGAAGACTTTATAGAAAAAGCTAATATAATTAAAGATTTTGGTGCGGCAGTGGTAGTAATGGCCTTTGATGAAAGTGGTCAAGCTGACAATTATGAAAAGAAAATTAAAATTTGTAAAAGAGCTTATGATATATTAGTTGATAAAGTTAAATTTCCACCTGAAGATATAATTTTCGATCCTAATATTTTAGCAATTGCTACTGGTATCGAAGAGCATAATAACTATGCTGTAGATTTCTTAAATGCCACTAAATGGATTAAAGAAAACTTACCTTATGCAAAGGTATCTGGTGGAGTAAGTAATTTATCTTTTTCATTTAGAGGTAGCAATAAAATAAGAGAAGCTATGCACTCAGCATTCTTATATTATGCTATAAAAAATGGCATGGATATGGGGATTGTAAATCCAGGGATGATTCAAATATACGATGAAATTCCAAAAGACTTATTAAAGCTTGTTGAAGATGTAATATTTAATAAAAGTAGTGATGCAGGTGAAAAATTACTAGAAGCAGCAGATAGGTATAAATCAGATGGGAAAAAAGAAGATGAAAGTAAAGATAAATGGAGAGAACTTGATTGCTCAGAAAGACTTAAATATTCCTTAGTTAAAGGTATAAGTGATTATATAGAAGAAGACTTAAATGAAGCTTTAGCCTTATATGATAAAGCTTTAGATATTATAGAAGGACCTCTTATGGATGGTATGAAGAAGGTTGGATCATTATTTGGTGACGGTAAAATGTTCTTACCACAAGTAGTTAAATCTGCACGAGTTATGAAAAAGGGAGTTGCATTTTTAACTCCATATATAGATTCACAAAATCAAGGAACTTATAAAAAGGATGGCAAGATACTACTTGCAACTGTAAAAGGTGATGTTCATGATATAGGTAAGAATATAGTTGGAGTAGTGTTATCATGTAATAATTTCGATGTAATTGACCTTGGGGTAATGGTTCCCTGTGAAAAAATATTAAGCACTGCAATAGAAGAAGATGTAGATATTATTGGATTAAGTGGTTTAATTACACCTTCATTGAATGAAATGATTAATGTAGCAAGCGAAATGGAAAAACAAGGTTTTAAAAAGCCGCTGATAATAGGTGGAGCAACTACATCTAAAGTTCATACAGCTCTTAAGATTGATCCAAGCTATAATGGACCAGTTATTTATGGCTTTGATGCATCAAAAACAGTAGAAATCTGTAAAACACTTATGTCAAAAGATAAAGATGAGTTTGTTAAAAATACTAAAGAGGAATATAAAAATCAAAGGGATAATTATAGTAAAATTAAACAAGATTTTGTTTCTATCGATGAAGCAAGAAAAAATAAGTTTAAAATTGATTGGAAGAATACTACTATTGAGAAACCTAACTTCCTTGGAGTTAAAGAGGTAAATAATTATTCTATTAAAGAAATTAGACCATATATTGATTGGAGCTTTTTCTTTACAGCTTGGGGAATGAGAATGAAGTATCCTCAAGTGCTAGAAGATGAAAAGTACGGAGAAGAAGCAAGAAGGCTATTTAAAGATGCAAATAAGATGTTAGATGAATTAGAAGCTAATGGAAGAGTTAAGTTAAAAGGCGCAATTGGATTGTTTAAGGCTAATTCTGTAGGGGATGATATTAAAATATTTGATAAGAATAGTAATGAAATTGAGACTTTTAACTTTTTCAGACAGCAAAAGAAGGGAAAAGAAGAAGTGTACCTATCACTAAGTGATTTTATAGCACCAATTGAAAGTGAAAAAGAAGATTATATAGGTGCTTTTATAACTACTAGTGGAATGGAAGCAAAGGAATATATAAGGGAACTTAAAGAAGCTGGTGATGATTATAATTCAATGCTTTTAACCTTTGTATGCGATAGGTTAGCTGAAGGTTTTGCAGAAAAGCTTCATCTTGATATGAGAAAAGATTATTGGGGTTATTCAAAGGATGAGGATTTATCTTATGATGAACTTTTAATTGGAAGATATAGAGGTATAAGGCCTGCTGTAGGATATCCATCTATTAAGGATCAAAAAGAGATAACAAAGATTTTTAAGGTCTTAGATGGAGAGAACAATACTGGGGCAATTGTTACAGAAAGTTATATGATGGATCCACCATCATCAGTTTGCGGTTTATACTTTGCAAATGAAAAAGCTAAATATTTTGATGTTTATAAAGTAGATAACGACCAATTAGAAGATTATGCCGAAAGAAATAATTCAGATATAAAAGATTTAAAATATAGAATGCCGCATATTCTTCTGTGATAAAGTTATAAATATACAAACTCAATGGACTATTTAAATTTAGTAGTCCATTGGATTATATTGAAGATAACTATACTTAGAATTAGTAAGGTAAACTATAATGTTGAAAGAAATGGAGAAAGTAGATAAAAAAATGCAACATTTAACAATAAAGAAGGTATTTCGTAGAAATCGAATAATCTATCAATTTGAATATATAGATTTTTAGTGTATTATATATAATATAGAATAAAGAGAGAAGAAGGAGAATCAGGATGAAAACATTAGTGATTAACTGTGGAAGCTCGTCATTAAAATATCAATTAATAGATATGAATACAGAGAATTCATTAGTTCAAGGTTTAGTTGAAAGAATAGGAATAGAAGGATCTATTTTAACTCAAAAAGTTGAAGGAAAAGATAAATATGTAATTGAAGTAAATATGCATAACCATAAAGATGCTATTAAGCTTGTATTAGAAGCATTGGTTAATAAAGAGCATGGTGTAATAAAATCAATGGAAGAAATAAGTGCAGTAGGACATAGAGTTGTTCATGGTGGAGAAAAATACTCTCATTCAGTAATAATTGATGAAGAAGTAATAGAATCTATTAGAGATTGTATCTCTTTAGCACCTTTACATAATCCACCAAATATAATTGGGATTGAAGCATGTAAAGAGTTAATGCCAAATACACCAATGGTAGCAGTATTTGATACAGCATTCCATCAAACAATGCCTAAGGAAGCATATATTTGTCCACTACCATATGAATTATATGAGAACTATGGAATAAGAAAGTATGGTTTCCATGGTACTTCTCATATGTATGTTTCTCAGAAGGTTGCAAAAGTTATGGGAAAAGATATAAAAGACTTAAAAATTGTAACATGCCACCTAGGAAATGGTTGCTCTTTAGCAGCTGTTAAAGGTGGAAAATCAATTGACACTTCAATGGGATTCACTCCACTTGCAGGTGTAATGATGGGAACAAGAGCAGGAAGCATTGACCCATCGGTAATAAGTTTCTTAGTTGAAGAACAAGGTTATACAATGTCAGATATTGATGAGCTATTAAATAAAAAATCAGGGATTCTTGGAATTTCTGGAGTATCATCTGATTTTAGAGATGTTTTAAGTGAGTCTGAAAAGGGTAATGAAAGAGCTAAACTAGCTTTAGATATATTCCACTACAAAGTTAGAGCACAAATTGCAGCTTATGCTGGAATTATGGGTGGAGTAGATGTAATAGTATTTACAGCAGGAATAGGAGAAAACTCAATAGTTACAAGAAAAGAATCTTTAAGAGGACTTGAATTCTTAGGATTTAGAATTGATGATGAAAAGAATGATGTAAGAGGAAAAATACAAGAAATCTCAACTGAAGATTCTAAGGTTAAGGTTTATCTAATTCCTACTAATGAAGAATTAATGATAGCTAGAGATACAGTAAAATTAGTAAAAAATAATTAATTTAAATTTATTATAGGCAGATCTAATAAGGTCTGTCTTTTTATATGTTTTTAACGATTAAATAGGAATCATAGTCTTTACTAATTAGTTTAGAACTACTTAGTAAATATAGTTGATAAAAATTTAATTTTATAAAATTGAATATTGTAAAAGTGATAAAAATAATTAGTTAATAAGAGATATCATAAGAAAATAAGACCTAATTTAAAATATTAGAATTTGTATTTAAATAGTATAGTTTATATAATTAACTCATAAAGAAAGTATTTTAAAGGAGAATTAATTATGATATCAGTTTGTCCAGTTTGTTCAGGAATAGATATAGAAAAGCTAGAGTTAAAATTTGGTGCAGATAATGTAGAAGTTGGATGCATAGGTGAATGTGGAGGAAGAGATGGACTTGTAATTGGTTATGCTAATGGAAAGTACATTGAAACTGAAACAGAAGAAGAATTTATAAGCCAAATTGAAGAATAGTAATATGGAGCTGTCACTTTGACAGCTCCAATTATTTTAAATACTATTTTAAGGCTTTTTATTTTATGTATAATATATTATAGTAAGAAGTTAGGAGTGATGATATGAACAATTTAAGTGATAGAGTAAAAGGAATAATATTTATAACATTTTCTGCTTTTGGATTTGCAGCTATGTCAGCATTTGTTAAGCTATCTGGAGATTTACCTTCATTTCAAAAAACATTTTATAGAAATTTAGTTTCTTGTATAATAGCATTATTTTTCATTATTAAAAATAAAGAAAGATTTTTTGGAAAGAAAGAGAATCAAAAATTACTTATTCTAAGATCAACTTTAGGGACTATAGGAATAGTATTGAATTTCTATTCAATAGATATGTTGGTGTTATCAGATGCGAATATGTTAAATAAGCTTAGCCCATTCTTCGTTATAATTTTTTCAGCATTATATTTAGGAGAAAAAATTAATTTAAAGCAATTTATTTCAATAGTAGTAGCTTTCGTAGGAGCGTTGTTTATTATAAAACCTAGTTTTGATTTATCAATGATACCATTTATTCTAGGAATTCTGGGAGCAGTTTTTGCAGCAGGGGCATATACTTGTTTAAGATCTCTTGGAGGTAAAGAAAATCATTATACAATAGTATTTTATTTTTCATTATTTTCATTAATAACTATATTCCCATTTATGATGGCGGTATATAAACCTATGGAGCCAATACAATTATTTTATTTATTAATGGCAGGTGCTTTTGCAAGTATAGGGCAATTTGGTATAACTATAGCATATAAATATGCTCCAGCAAAAGAAATATCAATATTCGATTATTCAAATATAATATTTTCAGCTATAATAAGTTTTATAGTCTTTGGAGTTTTACCAGATACATTAAGTTTCATAGGATATATAATTATATTTGGAGCTTCTTTATATATGTTCCTTTATAATAGAAATCTAGATAAAAAAGAATCTACAACAAAGTAGATTATAACAAATATTTAAAGAATAATATTGTTAAGAAGAAAATTATTATTATTTTATATAGGCTTTACATATTATTCTTTAATTATTCCATTAAAAAAGCTGCCTTAGAGCAGCTTTTTTTATAGTAAACTTTTTACCATTGGGTTAATTTTTGATCTATCAAATTTTCCTGCTACTTTAGGCATTATTTCTTTCATAATATTACCCATATCCTTTGCAGTATAATTTCCATTAGCAATTATTTCTTTAAGCATGGCAGTTACTTCCTCTTCTGATAATTGTTTAGGAAGATAAGGAGTAAGTAATTTTATTGCAAAGTTACCTTCCTCAATTTTTGCTTCATCATTAAGCTTTTCAGCATATTCAAGAGCTTCTTTTAATTGCTTAATTTGCTTCTCAATTATTTTTATTACACCGTCATCTGTAATATCTTGTCTTTCGTTAACTTCATAAGATTTAATTTCGGCATTAACTAATCTTAATACATTTACAGTTTGTTTATCTCTAGCTTTCATAGCAGCTATTTCGTTCTTTTTTAATTCTTCTTTTAACATAATCGTCACCTCTACTAATTAGTTTACAATAAACAGCCGTTTATTATAAATTAAATTATATACTTTAACTAAAATTATTTCAATAAAACCATTTATTAACTAAATAATTGTATATTACTTCCTATAGCTATAGCTTTAGAATTTGGAGAATGCCCTAATTCATTAGTTTTAATAACTGGAAGTTTATCATTATTTAATTTTCCTAAGATTAGTTCTTCTATAGGAGGATTAGAATTTGAACCTTCATATTCAGTAAAGTGACCTAATATAAGTCCTTTTAAATTATTAAATGCACCTATTTGAATATATTGTTCAATAAATGTTGAAATTTTATTTTCATCACCACTCAAAGCTTCTAAGAAAAGAATTTTATTTTCAAAGTTAGGAAGATATTTAGTTCCAGCTAATTTTAGCATACAACGAATATTCCCACCAACTACAATACCTTCCATAGATCTACCTTGAATCCATTTATAATCAAAATCAAATAAACTATTATCTTTATTTAATAAAATGGTATTAGTGAAGTTTTTAATTTGATTTTCACCATCTTCTCTAATTAAATTTCTTAATTGATAGTTATAATTAACTTTATTAGTTTTAGAATATAATGAATTTAAAATTACAGTTAAATCGCTATATCCAAAGAAAGGTTTATTAGAATTCTTTATTTTAGAAAAATCTAAATACCTTAAAACTTCATTACATAAATCTCCTCCAGATAAATCGAAAATAGCCTTTATATCATTGTCATTATAAAACTTCATTAACTCTTTAGCTCTAATTTCAGCACTAAAAGTTTTATTATTATCATCTTTAAATAGTGATTTTGATGTGATAGTTTGTAAATTCAATTGTTTTAATATATATTCCAACTCAGTGATTTTATCAATCATACTTAAATCTAGACCATTAGAATTAGAAACTAAAGCTATAGAATCATTTTTATTTAATAAACTCATACTTAACCTCCAATATTTTCTTATTATGAATTAAGTATATATTTAAATAAGAAAAAATCAAATATAGTATTAAATGATTTTAGAATAAAATAAGCTGTAAAGGAATACCATTATATTGACAATATATAAATTTGGAGGATTTATGAAGTATAGTCTTTATGTTACTGGTAAATGTAATGATACTAGAAGCTTTCAAAGTAATATAGGTATAGGTGGTGTTATATTAAATAATAATGGGAATGAGATATCCTTCTCAAAAAAAGTAGGAAGGGGAACCTGTATTGAAGCCCATATATATGGATTAGTTCATGGAATATCAGAAATACTAAAGTATAGTGATGCAGAAAATATTGATGTTTATGTATCTAATATGAATATAGTTAATTACTTTAAAGGAAAAGAGATTGAAATAAATAGTAGGACAGAAATATTATTAAGTAATCTTAAGAATTTAATAAGAACATTAAGATTAGACATAAACTTCGAGTATTTGGAAGTAAATGAGTATAATTATGTAAGGAATCTAGCAGAGGAAGCTTTAATGCCATAAGAAATATTTGTAAAGTTATGAGAAAAGTAGTATTATATAATTATAATTAAAAACAATATAATTAAGGAGTGATTTTTTATGGTAAAAAATTTACAAGTTTACAAATGTGGTGTTTGTGGTAACATCGTAGAAATTTTAAATGTTGGTGGTGGACAACTAGTTTGTTGCGGTAAGCCAATGAATTTATTAGAAGAAAATACAGTTGATGCTGCAGTTGAAAAGCATATTCCAGTTGCAGAAGTAAAAGATGGAGAAGTACATGTTAAAGTTGGAGAAGTTGAACATCCAATGTTAGCTGAACACTTTATTCAATGGGTAGAAGTAATAACAAAAAATGGACAAGTTTTAAGACAAAACTTAAATGCTGGTGAAAAACCAGTTGCAGTATTTAAAGTTGATGGAGAAGTAGATAGAGTTAGAGAATACTGTAATCTACATGGCTTATGGAGCACTAAATAATAAGAATAATTAAGGCTATCTGTAAAAGGATAGCCTTTTATTTTTTTTAAAAGTGTTGTACTATAGTAAATATAGTATTGGAGGTAGTAAATGAAAAAGTATTATAATATATCTACTTTTTTGATATTTGGAGTTTTTAGTATTTTAACTACATTTTATTTTCCATACCTAAATCAAGAAGTAGGTCTTAGTTTAAGCGAAGTCGGAAGAGTTGTATCAGTGGGTGCTTTATTTACTATAATAGCTCAGCCTATTTTATCTAATATATTCTCAAAGGTTAAAAACAAAAATAAATTTATAATCGTATATTTATTTGGAGTCTTAATCTCAATAGTAGGATTAATGTTTATAAATAAAGATTTAGCAATTATTTATGCACCAATTTATGGTGCTATGCTAGCATCTGTTGCTGGGATTTTTGAGATTTATATAGAAGAATTATCAATAAAAAGTAAACTTGAATTCTCAGATGTTAGAAAATGGGGTTCCATAGGGTACGCCTGTGTAGTATTTTTATCAGGGCTTATATTAAATAAATTTGGATTTAGAATCTTACATATTATAGCTATAGTCATTATTTGTACAATGATATTTATAATTATAAATAAATTTAAAGATGATATTGAAATTAAGGAAGAAAAAGACCATCCAAAGTTCATAGACTTATTCAAAAACAAAAATATAGTTTTATTAATTATTGTTATATTTTTAGGAATAGGTAGCTATATGGGTTTAGATTTCGCTTATTCATCGTATTTAGTTGATTTAGTTAACGATGTTGAAAAGGCAAATCAAATATATAGTTTTTCAATCAGCTTAAGAGTTGTTGTAGAATTCTTTTCATTTCTGATAGTTTCTAAGTACTTAATTAATGCTAATAGTAAAAAATGTTTAACTATAGCATTAGTAGTTGCTGCAATTAAGGTATTATTATTGTCAACTGGCAATATAGCTTTAGTAGTTTTAGGGGACCAATTACATGGTATAATGTATGGACTCTATTTAAGTTTCCTATTTAAATACTTAAGAGAGATAATAAGTAGTGAATTAGTAGCTACATCATTTTCCGTTTTATCTGTATTAAGTAGTGGAGGTGCAAACTTTATATACCCTTCAATTTATAGTTATATTCAAGGAGATTATGGGTATTTTGGAATGTACATTTTTGTTTTCATATCAATAGTAATTTCTACAATAATATTTATATTGTTCTTACCTAGCAAGAAAAAGGTATTAAATTAACTTATGGTAACAAAGAGTATAACTTTAAAGGACGTGAAAATTAATTATATCGTCATTTATAAAAATAAAAAAAATATTTCAATAAAAATAAATGGTAACAAAGAATTATATGTTTATGCTCCAATAGGAATAAGTTATGATTATATTGAAGAATTAATTAAGAGTAAAGAAAATTGGATAATTAAAAATATAAATAAGATACATGAGAATAATTTAAATGATGAAACTTATATTATTTATAGAGGTAAGAAGTTTTTAAAGATAGTTGAAGAATCAATTATAGATAAAATAGTTGTAAAGGATGATTTAATAATTATAAGAACAAAAAATACTGATTTGCACTATGTTGATTATTTAATAAAGAAGTGGTATTTAGAAAATGCAAACAATGTTATTTTAAATCGGGTAAATACACTTTCTAGTAAGTATAATTTGCTACCATCTAAAGTTTTAATAAGAAATCAAAAATCTAGATGGGGAAGCTGTAATAGTAGAAAAGAAATAAGGCTTAACTGGCGACTAGTATTGATGCCTGATTATGTTATGGATTATATTATTATCCATGAACTATGTCATTTAAAGCATATGAATCACTCAAATAGCTTTTGGTCATTAGTATATAAGCTAGCTCCAGATTTTCAAGTGTCAAAAGAATGGTTAAAAGAAAATGGATTGTCTATTTTACAAGTAAATTAGTAGAAAATATATAAATGAATTATGTATTATTAACTACTTTAAGGTAGTTAGTAATATATAATTCATTTTTTTTATTAAAATTGTTCTTTTATATATATAGATATAATTGTATAATATTATAATAGCAATAAATGGTATTACTAGAGAAAGGTGGGAGAAATAGTGAGAAGAATACTAAAATACTTATTAAAGGAAAAATGGCTACTTATAATAGGGACAATGGCTATGGTTTTTATTATACTAATTGACCAAGTAACGCCAATGCTACAAAAAATTATAGTTGATAGAGGAATAATAAATCAGGAATATGCAATTATACCATCAATTTTATTAGGATTTTTAATAGTGACTTTGTTAAAAGCAATTTTTGGATACGGAAAGGAATTTTTATATGATTATATTAGTGCAAAGGTTCACTATAATATAAGAACAGAATTATTTTCTCATATACAAAGCTTTGAATTTGATTACTTTGACAAGACTAATACTGGTGAATTAATGTCTAGAATAGGAGAAGATATAGAAAATATATGGCAAACAATATCCTTTGGTCTTAGAATGTTTGTAGAAAATATACTATATTTTTCATTTAGTACAGTTATATTATTTTATTTAAATTGGAAGCTAACAGTAATATGCTTGCTTATTTTATCTCCAATAGGAATTTTAGCTTACAAATTAGAGAATAAGTTAAATGATGGATATGAGGAGATAAGCGATAAGACAGCAGAAATTAATACCCGTGCTCAAGAAAATATTTCTGGTGTTAGATTAGTTAAGGCCTTTAGTAGAGAAAAATATGAAATAGAAAGGTTTTTCTCTTTAAATAAGCAATATTACAAGTTAAATTTAGAACAAGCTAAAACTATATCAAAAAGTTTTCCTGTAATTGAATTTTTAGCTAATATTACTCTTATTGCTATGATAATAGTAGGAGGATATTTTGTTTTGATTGATGAAATTACTATTGGTACTCTTGTAGCCTTTTCAGGTTATATAGGAAATTTAATATGGCCAATGAGACAAATAGGGTGGCTAATGGACGTTCTTTCTAAGAATAAAGCATCTACTATGAAGATAAATAATATTTTTGATAGATTTACTAAAATTAACTCTAATAGTGGTAAAGAAATTAATACTATAGAAGGAGATATTGAATTTAGTAATGTAAGCTTTAAATATGATGATGAATTAGTTTTAAGAAATATTAACTTAAATATAAGAGCAGGTTCTACAGTAGCTATAATGGGACAAACAGGTTCAGGAAAAAGTACACTTCTTTCATTAATAGGAAGATATTATGATGCTACTGCTGGAGATATAAAAATTAATGGAGTAGATGTTAAAGATATAAACTTAAATACACTGAGAAAAAATATGTCAGTTGTTCAACAAGACACTTTCTTATTCTCTGATTCAGTAGTGAACAATCTCAAATTTGGGAAAGTAGATGCTACTGTAGATGATATTATTAGTGGAGCTAATAAATCTTGTGCTTTAGAATTTATTGAGGAGCTTCAAGATGGATTTAACACTGAAATAGGTGAGAGAGGTGTTGGGCTTTCTGGTGGACAAAAACAAAGAATTTCAATAGCTAGAGCAATAATAAGAAATGCACCTATACTTATTTTAGATGATTCAACTTCCGCATTAGATATGGAAACAGAACATCAACTATTAAAGAACTTAAATGAAATAAAGAAGGGTAAAACTACTATTTTAGTAGCTCATAGAATTTCAGCAGTGAAAAATGCTGACTTAATAGTATTTATGAAAAATGGAGAAATAGTTGAAAAAGGTACTCATAATGAGTTAATTGATAAGAAAAAGTATTACTATAATGTATATAAGGAGCAATTTAAGGATTTTAATAATTTGGAGGTTATATAATATGCCTAGAGAAAAGGAAGAGATTAGAAGTAAAAAAGAAATAGTATTTAGGCTATTTTCTTATTTAAAGGATTATAAAAAAGAATCAGCATTATCAATAATACTTATGGGGCTGATAACTATTTCTAATAATTTAAATCCATATTTAATGAAAATAGCTATAGACAATAATATAAAGAACAATGATATAAAAGGATTAGTATATATAGGGCTTTTTTTAGTAGTTATAAACCTACTAACATTACTATTTTCAAAAATTAAGTGGAAGGTAATAAGCTATGTAACAAATAGTATTTTAGTTAATATAAGAATGGAGCTCTATACACATATTCAAAAGTTACCTTTCAATTTTTTTGATAGAAGGCCTGTAGGAAAAATATTAGCTAGAGTTATGGGGGATGTAAATTCATTAAAAAACCTTTTTGACCAAAGTATTCAATCATTAATTCCAGAAATAATAAGTTTAATTTCTGTAATTATTTTTATGCTAATATTAAATTTTAAACTTGCCATTGCTTGTATACTTTTATTACCAGTACTTGGTGTTGGTATGTTTGTAATAGAAGTAAATTCAAGAAAGAGATGGGCTGAATATAGAAGTAAAAGATCTATTTTAAATGGTTATACCCACGAAGATATATCTGGAATAAAGGTAGTTCAATCTTATGCAAAAGAAAATGATACTGATGATAAATTTAAGATGCTTGTGTGGGATCATTTAAAGAGCTTTATAAATGCAGTTAAAGTTAATGATTTTATTTGGCCGATAGTTGAGTTGTCTTGGGGACTAGGAACTATTATAGTCTTTTATTTAGGTTATACTCTAATAAGAAGTGGAGATTTAGAAATAGGTACATTATTAGCATTTTCAATGTATATAGGAATGTTTTGGAGACCTATTATGAACTTATCTAACTTCTATAATACTCTTATTACAAATCTTTCTGCAGCAGATAGAATTTTTGAAATCTTAGATATAGAGCCATTTATTAAGGATGACTTAGATAAAGAGGATATTGGTGCAATTAACGGTGAAGTAGAATTTAAAAATGTATCTTTTTCATATAGTGAAGAAGAAAAAGATTTAGTTCTAAAAGGTGTAAGCTTTAAAATAGAAAAGGGCGAAAAGATAGCATTAGTAGGAGAAACTGGAGCAGGAAAAACTACTATAGTTTCTTTAATTAGCAGATTCTATAATCCTACAAGTGGTGAAATATTAATTGATAATAAAAATGTATTGGACTATAACTTGGAATCTATAAGAAGTCAAATGGGGATAATGCTACAAGATACCTTCTTATTCTCAACAAGTATTAAAGAAAATATAAGATATGGAAAGCTAGATGCTACAGATGAGGAAATAATTGATGCGGCAAAAGCAGTTAATGCACATGACTTTATTATGTCTTTAGAAAATGGATATGATACTATGGTAAATGAAAGAGGTACAAGACTTTCATTAGGGCAAAGACAATTATTATCTTTTGCAAGAGCATTACTAGCAAACCCTAGAATTCTTATACTAGATGAAGCTACCTCAAATATTGATACTCAAACTGAAATTATAGTACAAAAAGGTATTGAAAAGCTATTATCTAATAGAACATCCTTTGTAATAGCGCATAGATTATCTACTATTAGAGACTGTGATAAAATAATAGTAATTGATAATGGAGAAATCACAGAGACAGGTACTCATGAAGATCTTTTAAACTTAAAAGGTTATTATTATGAACTATATAAAGCACAATATAGTTTTTTAAATAAAGGTGCTTAAATATACTAGTCAAAACTTCATTTTCCAATTATAATAATCTTGTAATTATTTTAAAACATAAGGAGAAAGAGATGAGAGCAGTATATAGAAACCCTAAGGAACTTGCAACTTGTTTAAAGGACATAGTAGATAATTATTTAGAATTTTTAATTAGCTATGAAGAAATGGAAGCAAGGATCAAAAAGATAGTTGAGGCTAATGGGGAAAGAGTTTATAAAGATGGAAATATTTCTTTAAAGCTATATCCTTATTTAGGCGATGAGAGGGTAGAAATAATAGATAAAATAGTAAAAGAATAAAGCAAATATAGGGGTGATTAAAGCACCCCTTCTATAATGCAATTAATTATAAAGTTATTATTTAAGAATTACTAAGTATTACATTAATAGTAATTTATAATATTAATTTTTAGATATAACTATGCTTTATTATATGAGGTGTATATGCTAAAGAATATAATAAATAAGTACAGTAATAATTCAGCTTATATTAATGGATGGAAAGAGATGAAAAGAGCTTCTGTAATTATTTTTCTTGCAGAGATTGATAGTGAGATTAATGTTCTATTTCAAATGAGATCGAAAAAGATGAGGAGCCAACCTGGTGATATTTCATTTCCAGGAGGGAAAATAGAAGAGGGTGAAGATCCAAAGGAAGCAGCTATTAGGGAAACTTGTGAAGAAATTGGGTTAAATAAATGTGATTTTGAAATTATTTCACCACTAAATATATTAACAACTCATTATAATTTGTTAATACATCCTTATTTAGGATACATAAAGGATATTACTAAGATAAAAATTAGTAGGGATGAAGTAGATCATATCTTTTTTGTACCATTAGAATATTTTATAGATAACGAACCATTAATAATTAATAGTGAAATGGTAGTGAAAAGAAATGAAGACTTCCCTTATGAAAGAATAAATGGTGGGAAAAATTATAAGTTTAAAAATGGATTATATAAATCGCTATTTTATAAATATAATGATTATAATATTTGGGGAATCACAGCTATTATGTTAAATGATTTTATAAATGATTTAAAGGATAAAAAAGTTGTATTCTAGAAAAAAATTAATTATAGTTTATTATTTATTACAAATTACTAAATAAAATATATAAAAGCCTCTGTATATGCAGAGGCTTTCTTCTATGATTATTATATTGAATTTAATATTAAATATAAAAGGAAAACTAAAGAAGTCAAATAAACGGCTGGAGATATTTCTTTCCTTTTATTAGTAAAGAACTTAATGATAGTATAAGATATAAAACCAAAGGCTATACCATCTATAATACTAAAGGTAAAAGGTATTAAAATTATAGTTAAAAAGCAAGGAATAGCTTCAGATACATCAGAAAAATTTATATTGGTTATTCCTTTAATCATAAGGCTACCTATAATAACTAAAATAGGAGCAATTACTTCGTTAGGAATTAAACTTATAAAAGGTATAAATAGTAAAGATAATAATATAAGTAATGAACAAATAAAAGAAGTTAAACCTGTTTTCCCACCTTCAGCTATACCAGCAGTACCTTCGACAGTTGATACAGAAGGACTTGTTCCAAGCAATCCACAGGCTATATTAGATAAAGCAATAGCTCTTAATGCTTTGTTTTGTTTCTCAGGTGCTTGTAATAACTTTGAAACTTGTCCATGTAGCAATCCTATGTTTTCAAAAACAATAACCAGAGTTAGTGAAAATGTAGCAATCCAAAATTCAACTGTGGAAAATTTACCAAAATCTATATTAAAGAATATTTCATTATAAGCATTAAAATTTGGAAGTGTAAAGTTTACAGTAGACAAATCTACAAAGTTAAAGATAATTGCTAAAATTGTTCCAACAATAATACTTATTAGAAAACTTCCTTTTATATTTTTTGAAAATAAAATAATTGTTAAGAATAACATAAATATAAAAAACACAACTCTTGGATTAGATAAATCAGATATTTTTACCATTGTTGCAGCATCTGATGTAATAATTCCACCTTTTTGTAAGCCCAAAAATGTAATAAATAAACCTATACCAATCGTAATTGACTCTTTTAAAGAATTTGGGATAGATTTATCTAAAATTTTAGCTAAAGGAGTTACTGAAATAAGTAAAAATAATAAACCAGATATAACTACACTGGCTAAAGCTTCATTATAATTTAAATTCATAGTCAAAACTATTGTATAAGTAAATAATGCATTAATTCCCATGCCAGGCATTATAATTAATGGGGTATTACTTAGGAATGCAATTAAAAAACAACCTACAAAGGAAGCAAATATTGTTGCAATAATGAGTGGTTCTTCATTTATTCCAGAATCACTTAATATACTTGCATTAACTATAATTATATAAACTGCTGCAAAAAAAGATGTAAAGGCAGCAATAGCTTCTGTTTTAAAAGTTGTATTATGCTCTTTTAATTTAAAAAAGTTATTCATTTTTATTAACCTCATTTCTTAAAGTGGTAAGTTATAATTATATTATCAAATATAGCTATTTCTTTAATATTGTTTTCATAAGAAGCTATATTATTCATAACAAATAATTATATAATATATCTATAGATATTGACAATAATATTAATGATATTATAATTATATATATACACCCCTAGTGGGTGGGGGAGGTAAAAATGAACGATGAAAGAAAAAAAGCATTACAATCTTTAAAGACAGCTAGGGGGCAAATTGAGGGGATAATAAAGATGATTGAAGATGATAGATATTGTATTGATATATCTAATCAAATTTTTGCAGCTCAATCTTTATTAAAGAAATCAAATTTAATTATTTTAGAAAATCATTTATCTCACTGTGTTAAAGATGCGTGTATAAACGGTGATGGGGATGAAAAAATAACAGAGATAATGAAGATATTAGATAAAGTTATAAGTAGATAAATTAGGAGGTATTATTATGAAAAAGACAATTAATATAGAAGGAATGAGTTGTGGTCACTGTGTGGCTCACGTTAAGGAAGCTTTAAGTGAATTAAAGGATACTAAAGTTATTGAAGTAAGTTTAGAAAATAAACATGCTGTTGTAGATACAGATATTTCTGATAATGAAATAATATCTGCAATCGATGAAGCAGGATATGAAGTTACATCAATAAAATAGTAGACATATATAAAGAAAAATATGAAATTGCTTCATTCTTATAAATGGGATATTTATATGTGTCAGCTATGAGAATAAAGATTTGGAACTAAGAAGGGTTATCTATATGATAACCCTTTGTATTTTTGTAAAATAAATTAGGTAGATGAGTAAGGAGTTGCTGAGTAATTTATTTGATTTTTTTGATTATCTTACTCATTTCAGTAATATGGTAGTCAAGATTTATTAAATCATCCTCTTCCAATGATGAGATTCTTTCTGATAGGTTATTTTTCATCTCTATTTTCTTTTCTTCTAGAAATTTATAAGCTTTATCTGTAAGTTCTATTTTTAATTTTCTTCTGTCTTGTGAATCTGTATATCTATGAACAAAACCTTCACTAATTAACTTATCTATAATAGGTGTCATATTTGGTTTTGATATATCTAAGCATTTAGCAACATTTGAAACAGAAGTTGATTTTATATTAAGCAAATGAAAAAGTACCTTCATATGAGAGGGTGGTATAGCATTATTCTTAACGATTTCACTATGATTAAATAATTTATTGTTAACGTGGAATATTAAATTAAGTAAGTTGTTAGTTACGTTTTCCATCTTAGTTTTATCCATTTTATCCTCCTTAATAAGTATAGTTTTATTATAAACCATTTTTTTTAGTTATACAACTATAATTGTTATTGACATATAATAGTTATAAAAATATAATTAATATAGTCATAGTAATTTAAATGCATAAATGAGAGGAGACGAAAATTATATGATAAAGTTAACAAGATATTTAAAACCATTTTTAGTCTCTATCTTTGCTGTAATTGCTTTACTTTTTGTTCAAGCAATTAGTGAATTATCTTTACCAGATTATATGTCTAACATAGTTAATGTTGGTATTCAGCAAGGTGGGATTAAAAATTCAGTTCCTGAAATAATCAGAAAATCAGAAATGGAAAATCTGTTTTTATTTATGAAGGAAGAAGATTCAAATTATATTAAAGAAAACTATAGTTTATTAAATATAAATAATCTAGATACTAAAGAAAAAAATGATTATTTATCAAAATATCCTGTATTAGAAAATGAGGAATTATATAAGCTTAATACAAAGAATAAAGATGATATAGAAAAAATGAAAGAAATCTTTGCTAAGCCTGAAGTTATAGTTTATGGAATTAATACTGGAACCTTCGATGAAGAATTGAAAGGTAGTATTATGAATGGAAGCATGCCACAAATACCTGGTATGCAAGATATTAAAGATCCATTTATGCTGTTTAAAAATTTACCTAAAGAAAATTTAAATGAAATAGTAGAAGGTATTAATGAAAAATTTGCTGGAATGGAAAGTAGCGTAATTGAACAAGGTGCTATTTCATATGTAAAAAGTGAATATAAAGCTGTCGGAGTTAATGTAGATTCACTTCAAACTAAGTATATAATATTAGCGGGTCTTAAAATGCTAAGTGTAGCGCTAGTTAGTATGATAGCTGCTATAATAGTTGGTTTACTATCAGCTAAAATAGCTGCTGGAGTAAGTAGATCTTTAAGAAAAGATGTATTTGAGAAGGTTACAAGTTTTTCAAATGCTGAATTTGATAAATTCTCTACTGCATCATTAATTACTCGTAGTACTAACGATATCCAACAAATTCAAATGCTTATGGTTATGTTATTTAGAATAGTATTTTATGCTCCAATATTAGGTGTTGGTGGTATTCTTAAAGTTCTAAAAACTAATACTAATATGACTTGGACTATCGCACTAGGTGTAGTATTAATATCAATATTAGTTGCAGTATTATTTACTTTTGCAATGCCTAAATTTAAATCAGTACAAAAACTTATTGATAAACTAAACTTAGTTACAAGAGAAAGTTTAACAGGAATGCTCGTTATCAGAGCTTTTAGTACTGAAAAGCATGAAGAAGAAAGGTTTGATAAAGCAAATAATGATTTAACTAAAACTAATTTATTTGTAAATAGATTAATGGCTTCAATGATGCCTGCTATGATGTTAATAATGAATGGATTAACTTTACTTATAGTATGGGTAGGATCTCATCAAGTTGATATGGGTAATATGCAAGTTGGTGATATGATGGCATTTATGCAATATGCTATGCAAATTATAATGTCATTCCTTATGATATCAATGGTTTCTATAATGTTACCACGTGCTTCAGTATCTGCTCAACGTATAAGCGAAGTTTTAGATACAGATTTATCTATTAAAGATAAGAAAGAAAAGAAGAAATTTAGAAAAGAAGAAAAAGGTATTGTTGAGTATAGAAACGTAAGTTTCAAATATCCAGGTGCTGAAGATTATATTCTTAATGATATTAGCTTCACTGCAAGACCTGGTGAAACAACAGCTATTATTGGTAGCACAGGTAGTGGAAAATCTACTCTTATAAATCTAATTCCAAGATTTTATGATGTAACTAAAGGTAGTATTTTAGTTGATGGAGTCGATATAAGAGATGTAGACCAAAAAGAGTTAAGAGATAAGATTGGATATATTCCTCAAAAAGGAGTTTTATTCTCAGGAACTATTGAAAGTAACTTAAAATATGGAGAAGCTAATGCTACATTAGAGGATATAGAGGAAGCTTCAAAGATAGCACAAGCATTAGAGTTTATTGAAACTAAGCCTGATAAATATGCAACAGAAATATCCCAAGGTGGTACAAATGTATCTGGAGGTCAAAAACAAAGATTATCTATTGCTAGAGCTTTAGTTAAAAAGCCAGAAGTTTATATATTTGATGATAGCTTCTCAGCTTTAGACTTTAAAACAGATTCAGCTTTAAGAAAGGCAATTAAAGATAACATTAAAGATGCAACTATGATAATAGTAGCACAAAGAATAAGTACTATAAAAGATGCTAATCAAATCATAGTTTTAGATGAAGGAAATGTTGTTGGAATTGGAACACATAAAGAGTTATTAGAAAACTGTGAAGTTTATAATCAAATAGCCTCATCACAACTTTCAAAGGAGGAACTAATGTCATGAGTAAGAAAATAGATAATAAAAGACATGGTGGTTTCGGTGGCCCTATGGGTGGAATGCATTTAGGTGGTGCTAAGGCTAAGGATTTCAAAGGAACTACAAAGAAACTATTAGATTATTTAAAGCCATTTAGATTGTCAATAATTATTGTTTTAATATTTGCTGTTGGTAGTGCAGCCTTTTCAATTATTGGTCCAAAAGTTTTAGGACATGTAACTACTTCTATTTTTGAGGGATTAGTAAGTAAGATTTCAGGAAGTGGCGCCGGAATAGACTTTTCTTATATCGGTAAATTAATTGTAATACTTATAGTATTATATGTAATTAGTGCAGCATTTTCATTTATACAAAACTTCGTAATGTCAGGAGTTGCACAAAAAGTTTCTTATAACCTTAGAAAAGAAATTTCTCTAAAAATAAATAAAATGCCATTAAAATATTTCGATAAGATGTCACATGGTGAGGTTTTATCTAGAGTAACAAATGATGTTGATACTGTAAGTAATACGCTAAATCAAAGTTTATCTCAAATATTTACATCTATAACAACTTTAATTGGTGTACTTATTATGATGCTATCTATAAGTGGAACTATGACATTAGCAGCTATAATTGTTGTACCTTTATCTGGGGTTCTTATATCATTTGTAGTTAAGAAATCGCAAAAATATTTTAAAGAACAACAATCTTATTTAGGTCATGTAAATGGACACGTTGAAGAAATATATAGTGGTCATACTATAGTAAAAGCATTTAATGGTGAAGAAAAATCAGTAGAAGAATTTAATGAATTAAACGATACATTATATAGTTCAGCTTGGAAGTCTCAGTTTTTATCAGGTATGATGATGCCAATAATGACTTTTATAGGTAATATAGGTTATGTTATTGTTACTATATTAGGTGGATATTTAGTTGTTAAAAACTCAATAAAGGTTGGAGATATTCAGTCATTTATTCAATATATAAGATCATTTAATCAACCTATAGCTCAAGCAGCACAAATAGCTAACGTATTACAATCAACAGCAGCTGCAGCTGAGAGGGTATTTGAATTCCTAGAAGAGGAAGAAGAAGCTGATTTAGATACAAATCCTATTGATGTAGAAGAGTTAAAAGGTGAAGTAACATTTAAGAATGTCCACTTTGGATATAATGAAGATAAGATTATAATTAATGATTTCTCTAGTAAGGTTAAGCCAGGCCAAAGAATTGCTATTGTTGGACCTACTGGAGCTGGTAAAACTACAATAGTAAAATTATTAATGAGATTTTACGAGTTAAACTCTGGAGAAATACTAGTAGATAACTACAATATAAATGAATTTAAGAGAAGTGATTTAAGAAAAGCATTTGGAATGGTTCTTCAAGATACATGGTTATTTAATGGATCAATAATGGAAAATATCCGTTATGGTAATTTAAATGCTAGTGATGAAGAAGTAATTAATGCAGCAAAAGCAGCTCACGTACATCACTTTGTTAAGACATTACCTGATGGATATAATATGGAACTTAATGAAGATGCAAGTAATGTATCTCAAGGTCAAAAACAATTATTAACTATAGCTAGAGCAATACTAGCAGATCCTAAAATTCTAATACTAGATGAAGCTACAAGCTCAGTTGATACTAGAACTGAAGTACTAATTCAAAAAGCAATGGATAACTTAATGAAGGGAAGAACTAGCTTTATAATAGCTCATAGATTATCTACTATTAAAGATGCAGATTTAATCTTAGTAATGAAAGATGGAGATATAGTAGAACAAGGAAATCATAATGAACTATTAAATAAAGATGGATTCTATGCTAATCTTTATAATAGCCAATTTGAACAAGCAAGTAATTCTTAATTTAAATTATAAAGAAGCTATATTAATTTATGGCTTCTTTATTTTAATAATATCCCTAGTAAAATTATAGTAAAATAATTAGTAAAATTAACTAAAAATTATTGTAAACTTTATCAATTTGTAGTAATATAATATTAACAAATCTTAGAAATTTATTTCTAAGTATTTATATAAACCATTATTTGATGTAATTAATAAATAAGGTTACAATATAAGTAAATATTAATTATGTAAACTACAAATGTATTTTAAATTAGTTTAATAAAATTACTATAAAATTTGGAGGTATTAAGAAATGGTATTAGTATGTGGTGGAGCTGGCTATATAGGTAGTCATGCAGTTTATCAATTGATTAATAAGGGTGAAGATGTTGTGGTTGTAGACAACCTTGAAACAGGACATATTGAGGCGGTTCATCCTAAAGCAAAGTTTTATAAGGTTGATATTAGAAATGAAGAAGAATTAGATAAGGTGTTTAAGGAAAATAATATCACTGAAGTTATTCATTTTGCAGCTAACTCTTTAGTTGGAGAAAGTATGACAAATCCGTTAAAGTATTATAATAATAATGTTCATGGAACAGAAGTTTTATTAAAAGTTATGATAGATAATGATGTTAAGAGAATAGTATTCTCTTCAACAGCAGCAACTTATGGTGAAGCAACAAAGATGCCAATAGTAGAGACAGATAAAACAGAACCAACAAATGCTTATGGCGAAACTAAACTTGCAATGGAAAAAATGATGAAGTGGGCAGATATAGCTCATAATATGAAATATGTTTCTCTTAGATACTTCAATGTAGCAGGAGCACATGTTAGTGGAACTATAGGGGAAGATCATAGTCCAGAAACTCATTTGATTCCTTTAATACTTCAAGTTCCACTAGGAAAAAGAGAATTTATATCAATATTTGGTGAAGATTACGACACTGAAGACGGTACATGCATTAGAGATTACATTCATGTTGTAGATTTAGCTAATGCTCATATTAAAGCTATAGAATATTTAAGAAAAGAAGATAATAGTAATATATTTAACTTAGGTAATGGTAATGGCTTCTCAGTTAAAGAAATGATAGTAGCTGCAAGAAAAGTTACAGGTCATGAAATACCAGCTAAGATTTGTGAAAGAAGAGCAGGAGATCCAGCTAGATTAATAGCATCAGCTGAAAAGGCTAGAGAAATATTAAAATGGGAACCTGAATTTACTAATGTTGAAGATATTATTGCTTCAGCTTGGAATTGGCATAAAAATAACCCAAAGGGTTTTAATAAGTAGGTGTAATTATGAGGATTTATAGGGAAATCAAAAGATTAATTAATTTTGGGTTAAAAAACAATCTTTTTAATAAAGAAGATGAGATATATGTTAGAAATAAAATACTAGATATACTAAATTTAGATGAATATGATGATGTTATTTTAGAAGAGGAAGTATTAAATTCCCCTACAGAAATTTTAAATAATATTCTTGACTATGCTTTTGAAGTTGGAGTATTAGAATCTAACACTCCAATATTTAGGGATTTATTAGATACAAAAATTATGGATGCGTTAATGCCTAGACCTTCTGAAGTTATAAGGGAATTTAATAAAAAATATGTAGATTCTAAGAAGTCTGCTACAGATTATTTTCATAAAATTTCTACTGCATGTGATTATGTAAGAACTAGTAGAATAGCACAAAATTTAGTGTGGAAATATAAAAGTAAATACGGAGATTTAGATATTACTATTAATTTATCAAAGCCAGAGAAAGATCCAAAAGCAATTGCTATGGCTAAAAGCTTACCTCCTGCAAAGTATCCAAAATGTTTACTTTGCAAAGAAAATCAAGGGTATAGAGGAAGAGTTAATCATCCAGCTAGGCAAAATCTTAGAATAATACCAATGAATTTAACTAATGAACAATGGTATATGCAGTATTCACCATATGCTTATTATAATGAGCATTGTATTGCATTTGCTGGAGAACATGTACCAATGAAGATTACTGAAAAAACTTTTGACAGACTATTAGAATTTGTTGCTTTTTTACCTCATTATTTTATAGGTTCAAATGCAGATTTACCTATAGTAGGTGGATCAATTCTAACCCATGATCATTATCAAGGTGGCAATTATACCTTCCCAATGGATAAAGCTAAGGATGTTGTTAATTTTAAGCTTATAAACTATGATGATATAGATTTGTCAATAGTAGAATGGCCTTTATCTTGTGTAAGACTAAAAAGTAAAAATAGAAATGAATTATCTAAGGTTGCTTTTAAAATCTTAGAGTATTGGAAGAACTACAGTGATGAAAGTATTGATTTAAAGGCTTATAGTGATGATACACCTCACAATACCATAACTCCAATTGCAAGAAGAGAAGAAGAGTTATATGTTTTAGATTTAGTATTAAGAAATAATAGAACTTCCAGTGAACATCCTGATGGTATTTTCCACCCTCATAAGGAACTTCATAATATTAAAAAAGAAAATATAGGGTTAATCGAGGTTCTTGGACTAGCTGTATTACCTTCAAGATTAAAGGATGAGCTTGAAGTAATAAAGTCTTCTTTATTAGATAATAAAGAAAATTTATATGAATATGAAGAAATGGAAAGCCATTACACTTGGTATAATGAAATTAAAAGTAATTATAACAATATAAATATTAACAATATTGATAAAATAATTGAAGATGAAGTAGGTAAGGTTTTCGAAAAAGTTTTAGAACATTGTGGCATTTTTAAATTTGATGATTCTGGAAAAGAGGCACTTGATAAATTTATAAAAGAACTTCAAAAAGAAATAAAATAATAAGACGAGATAAAAAATAAGTTAGATGAGGCAATAGCATTATATTGTCTCATCTTAATTGTATTTAGGCTTTAATAGAAAGGAGGCAATGGTATTGGCAACTATAAAAGATATTGCTAGTGAAGCAAATGTTTCAATTTCAACAGTTTCTAGAATTTTAAATTTAGATAAATCATTAAATGTTTCTGAAGATACTAGAAAAAGAGTATTATCTATAGCTGAGGAAATGAATTATATCACTATTAAGGAAAGAAAGAGTAAGATTAAAAATTATACTATCGGAATAGTGTGTTCCTTTGATGAAGAAAAGGAATTAAATGATCCATATTTTATTTCCATTAGAATGACTATAGAAAAGCTTTGTTCTAAAGATAATATTGATTATAAAACACTATATTTAGATAAAATTATTGATAATTCAGTAAAGCACTGTAATCTTGATGGATTAATTGCCATAGGTATTTTCCAAGGAGATGAAATAGAAAAACTAAGCAAGATAACAAAAAATATAGTATTTATAGATTCATCACCGGATGAATGGGAATTTGATTCAGTAGTAGTAGATTTAAAGTATGGAGTAACTAAAGCATTAGAATATTTATATAATCTAGGACACAGAAATATTGGATATATAGGTGCTAAGGTAATACCTCATAGCAATAAGGATCATAATGAATTAATTAATTACAGAGAAGTAACTTATAGAGATTTTATGACCAACAATAACAATTTGGATGAAAGTATTATATTTAAAGGAAGTTTTACCCCTGAGGATGGATATAAATTAATGCAAGAAGCATTAGAACTTAGGAAAATTCCAACTGCTTTTTTTATAGCTAGTGATCCAATGGCTATAGGTGCATATAAGGCAATTCAAGAAAAAGGATATAAGATACCTGAAGATATAAGTATCATAGGTTTTGATGATATTGCTACTGCACAATTTTTAACACCATCATTAACAACTGTAAAAGTGTTTACAGACTTTATGGGAGAAACGGCTCTTAGTGTTTTAATGGAGAAAATTAAGGGTGAAAGAACATTAAGTAAAAAAATTCTATTACCAGTAAAACTTATAATAAGAGATAGTTGTAAAGAGATATAAAATATAAAATTAGTAGATAGTTATTAAAAAAATGGGGCTTGGAGGGAATTTGATTTATGTATAAACTTGGTATAGATGCAGGTTCAACTACAGTAAAATTTGTAATATTAGATAATCACAATAATGTCATATATAAAAGTTATAAAAGACATTTAACAAAAGTAAAAGAAACAATTATAGAAGAAGTAAAAAACATAAAGAATATACTTAATGATAATGAAATTAAGGTTGCTATAACTGGTTCAGCGGGATATGGAGTAGCAATTGATTCGGGAATTTCATTTGTTCAAGAAGTCTTTGCAACAACTATAGGTGTAAAAAAAATATACAATGATATTGATGTAGTTATAGAATTAGGTGGAGAAGATGCTAAAATTATATATTTAACTAATGGATTAGAAGAAAGAATGAATTCTAGCTGTGCTGGAGGTACAGGAGCTTTTATAGATCAAATGGCTAGCCTTATGGGCATTTCAGTTGAAGAGTTAGATAATTTAAGCTTTGAACATAAAAATATATATCCTATAGCATCTAGATGCGGTGTATTTGCAAAATCAGATATTCAACCGTTATTAAACCAAGGAGCTAGTAAAGCTGATATAGCAGCAAGTATATATGAAGCTGTTATTAATCAGACTATAGGGGGACTAGCTCAAGGGAGAATGATTGAAGGTAAAGTCTTATTTTTAGGTGGTCCATTACATTTTTATAATGGATTAAGAAAAATGTTTACTGAAAAACTTAATTTGAAGGAAAACATAGAGGCTGTAGATGCTGAAGTATTTGTTGCCAAAGGAGCAGCAATATTTTCAAGTAATGAAGAAAAAATATATACATATGAAGATTTATTAAATAATATTTCTAAAAATAACAAAAAGAATATTAATCTTCAAAAAGAAGTTTCACCTCTTTTTGAAAGTGAAGAAGAATATAAAAATTTCTTAGATAGACATAATAGGGCAAAAGTTGCTGTAAGAGATATAAAAGATTATAAAGGTGATGTTTATTTAGGTATTGATGCTGGAAGCACAACTACAAAACTAGTTCTTATAGATGATAATTTAGAAATTTTATATCAATATTATGGACACAATGAGGGCAATCCTGTTGAGGTAGTAAAAAGAGAGCTATTAAATATTTATAGTAAATATGGTGAGCAGATAAATATTAAATCCAGCGCTGTTACAGGCTATGGAGAAGAGTTATTAAAAAAAGCTTTTGGTATAGATTTTGGAATAGTTGAAACCTTAGCTCATTTTATTGCTGCTAAAGAATTTAATCCTAAGGTGGATTTCATTTTAGATATTGGTGGACAAGATATAAAATGCTTTGAAATAGAAAATGATTCTATAAAAAGTATTATTCTAAATGAAGCATGCTCTTCAGGTTGTGGTTCATTTATTGAAACTTTTGCTAAGGCTATGGGTTATGATGTAGAAAGTTTCTCAAAGCTTGGTTTATTTGCAAGTCATCCTGCTGATTTAGGATCAAGATGTACTGTATTTATGAATTCTTCTGTAAAACAGGCACAAAGAGATGGAGCATCTATTAATGATGTTTCAGCAGGATTATCAATAAGTGTTGTAAAAAATGCATTATATAAGGTTATTAGAACTAACAATATAGGTAAGAACATAATAGTTCAAGGTGGTACTTTATGTAATGATGCAATTTTAAGAAGTTTAGAAAAAGAGTTAAATCAAAATGTAATAAGATCAAATATTTCTGGGTTAATGGGTGCTTATGGTGCAGCTATTTATTCTAAGAAAAATTTTAAGAAAGAGTCAGGAATTATTAAAATTAATGAACTTCATTCTTTCAATCATAGTTCCAAGGCAGCTAAATGTGGTTTATGCACAAATAACTGTAACTTAACTATTAATAGCTTCAGTGGCGAAAAGAAATATATTTCAGGTAATAGATGTTCAAGGCCTTTAGGTAGAAATGAAAAAAATTCAAACCCGGATTTATATGAGTATAAATATAATAAGTTAATGGAATATGAAGATAATTATGGAGATAAAGGCGTAGTAGGTATTCCAATGGTCCTTAATATGTATGAGAATTTGCCTGTATTTGTTAAATTCTTTAATGAGCTAGGAATTAAAGTTATCTTATCAGATCACTCCTCTAAAAATATGTATTTAAAGGGACAACATACTATTCCTTCAGATACTGCTTGTTACCCAGCAAAACTTTCTCATGGACATATTGAAAACTTAATTGAAAAAGGTGTTAAGGATATATTTTATCCATGTATGACATTTAATTTTGATGAAGGAATTTCTAATAGTAACTTTAATTGCCCTGTTGTAGCTTACTACCCAGAAGTATTAAAGAACAATATTTCCTTATTAAAAAATACTAATTATATATATCCTTATATAGATTTAAATTCAATTAAAAGTTCAAGTGCTAATTTATATAATAGTCTTAAATTATCTTTTCCTTGGATAAGTAAGAAGGATGTAAAAAGCGCGCTTTTAAAGGGGCTAGATGAGTATAGGAGATTTAAAGAAGACATAATAATAAAAGGTAAGAAAGCTATAGAATATGCTAGGGATAATGATCTATTGACAATAGTTTTGAGCGGAAGACCATATCATATAGATAAAGAGATTAATCATGGAATAAATAAGATGATGAACTCTTTAAATTTAGTAATAATTACTGAAGATTGTATTCCATATAAATATAAAACATCAGAAATTAAAGTCTTAAATCAATGGACATATCAAGCAAGATTATTTAATGCTGCTGAATATGTTGGGAATAATGATAATATGCAATTAGTTCAATTAGTTTCCTTCGGTTGTGGCACTGACGCAATAACTGCTGATGAAGTTAAAAGAATATTAGAGGAAAAAGGTAAAATATATACTCAACTAAAAATTGATGAAACTAATAATTTAGGGGCAGCTAAAATCAGAATAAGAAGTATGGTAGAGGCTATTAAGAAGGAGAACTAAGATGAGTTATAATTATAAAGTTTTTACTAAAGAAATGAAAAAAGATTATACAATACTTGTACCTAATATGTTACCAATACATTTTAAGGTTCTTGATAAAGTGCTAAAAGATAATGGATTTAATATTGAATTTTTAGAAGATGATGTTAATGAAATAATAGATGAAGGGTTAAGAAATGCTAATAATGATATTTGCTATCCTGCAATGATTGTAATAGGTCAATTTATATCGGCTTTAAAAAGTGGTAAATATGATTTAGATAAGACTGCAGTATTAATGACTCAAACTGGTGGAGGATGTAGAGCTTCTAATTATATTCATCTAATTAGAAAAGCCTTAGAAAATAGCGGATTTCAGGATGTTCCAGCAATCGGGTTAAGTGTATCTGGTATTGAAAAGCATCCTGGTCTAAAGTTAAGTCCAACATTAATTGTAAAAGCTTTCTATGGAGTGTTATACAGTGATTTAATTATGTGTTTATATAACAAGATTAAACCTTATGAAGTGAATAAAAATGAAACTGATATGGTATTAGAAAAGGAAATTAAATATTTAAATAATAGCTTAAGTATTTTTAATTGCTTTAAAGTAAATAAGATATCAAAACATATAGTAAAATCTTTTAACAATATTTCTATTAATAAAACTGATAAAATTAAGGTTGGTATTGTTGGTGAAATATATATGAAATATTCAAGAATGGGTAACAATCATCTTGAAGAATTTCTAATTAAAGAAAATGCTGAAGTAGTTCAATCTGGTTTATTAGATTTTATAAATTATTGTTTAATAAATGCAATTGTTGATAATAAGCTTTATAATAAAAGCAAAGTAAAAGCAATATTATCTAAGTTTGCTTATAAATTTATTTTAAGACAACAAAATAAAATAAATAATACTATAAAAAGATATTCTAGCTTTGATGCACCTGAAAGTTTTGAAAATGTTAGAAAAATGGCTGATGAATATATAGGTTATGGAGTAAAGATGGGAGAAGGATGGTTACTTGTTAGTAATATGATTGAACTTATTCATCAAGGAGCTAACAATATAATTTGTGCAGAACCTTTTGGATGTTTACCTAATCATATAGTTGGAAGAGGTGCTATAAGAAAAATAATGGACAAGCATCCTAATGCCAATATAGTAGTAATAGACTATGACCCTTCACAGTCTAAAATTAATCAAGAAAATAGAATAAAATTAATGTTATCTAATGCAAATCTAAATATTTACTTATAATTCAAATACTATTTACAAATAAGCTATATCTATAAGATATCATATAGATATAGCTATTTTTTCTTAATAATATTATTAATGCTAAATTATTACTATTATAGTATACTTATTTTAAATAGAAGAAGTTAAGAAAGGTAGCATTTATGTCAAAAACAAAACATTATTTTATTATAAATCCAAAGGCAGGAAAATCTGACGTTTCTAGAGAAGTGGCATATGAGATTGAAAAGGCCTTTAGAGGTTCTGGAGATGAGTATAGTATTTATATTACTAAAGAAAGAAATGATGCAGAAGAATATACTAAATTTATTTGTAATAAAGAAAAAAATGAAAATATAAGATTTTATGCTTGTGGTGGAGATGGGACATTAAATGAAGTTATTAATGGACTAGTAGGGTTTGATAATGCAAGTGTTTCTGTTATACCCCATGGAACAGGTAATGATTTCGTAAATAATTTTGAAGAATCTATAGGATTTTATGATATAAAGAAGCAGATTTCTTTTGAGCCTAAAAGTATAGATTTAATAAAAATTAATGATACTTATGCAGTTAATTTATGTAACATTGGTTTTGATGCTATGGTTGCAGAAAATATGAATAAATTCAAAAAGCTACCACTAATAAATGGACAAGGTGCCTATACATTATCAATTTTCTATTCATTATTTCATAAAATGACTAGCAATTTAGAAATAATAATAGATAATAGAGAAATAATTAAAGGTGAATTTTTATTATGTGTTGCAGCTAATGGTCTTACATATGGAGGGGGCTACAAAGGAGCTCCTTTAGCAGAAATAAATGATGGATTTATAGATTTATGTATCATAAAAAAAGTCTCAAGACTTAAGCTTATTAAATTAATTGGAGTATATAAAGCTGGAGAGCACTTAAATAATGAAGAGCTAAAGGATTACTTTATATACAAAAGATGTAAAACAATAAATATAAAATCAAATGATAAATTTAGTACTTGTATTGATGGTGAAATATTTGAAGAGACTAATATTAATATTTCTGTAGTTGAAAATGCAGTAGAATTTTTATCACCAACTAAACTTTAAAAAGAGAGAGGTATATAATTTGAGTAGCTTTATTGAATTTAAAGATGTTAAAAAGATTTATAAAATGGGGGAAGTTGATATAACTGCTTTAGCTGGAGTATCTTTTTCAATAGAAAAAGGGGAATTTGTTATAGTAGCAGGAGCTAGTGGTGCAGGTAAAAGTACTATTTTAAATATTTTAGGTGGAATGGATACATTATCAAGTGGTGAAATTATAGTAGATAATAATTTAATAAGTAACTATTCAGAAAAAGAATTAATATCATATAGACGATTTGATATTGGATTTGTATTTCAATTTTATAATTTAGTTCAAAACCTAACTGCTTTAGAAAATGTTGAGTTAGCTACTCAAATCTGTAAGGATCCATTAAATCCAGCTGAAATTTTAAAAGCAGTAGGCTTAGATGGTAGAAAAGATAATTTCCCAGCACAACTATCAGGTGGAGAACAGCAACGTGTAGCTATTGCCAGAGCCTTAGCTAAAAACCCCAAGTTATTATTATGTGATGAGCCCACAGGAGCCCTAGATTACAATACAGGTAAGGCTATACTTAAGCTCCTTCAGGATACATGTAAAAAGTATAATATGACAGTAGTAATAATTACACATAATTTAGCCTTAACACCTATGGGTGATAAAGTAATAAAGGTGAAAAATGGTATGATTGAAAGCGTAACATTAAATGATAATCCTCTTCCAGTAGAAAGGATTGAATGGTAATATGAAAAATGCTTTTATGAAAGATGTTCTTAAGGACATAAAAAAATCAAAAGGAAGATTCCTTTCTATATTTGCAATTATAGCTTTAGGAGTTGCTTTCTTCTCTGGAATAAAAGTTTCTCCAATAGATATGAAAAATACTGCAGATAAATATTATGATGATTATAACTTTATGGATTTAACCTTATACTCAACATTAGGTTTTAATGATGAGGATATTGAAGAACTAGAAAGGTTAGATGGAGTTAAGGATGTTTATCCCACCTATTCTTTAGATGCAATTACTATGATAGATACAGCAGATTCTGTTCTAAAAGTTATGGGAATGCCTTTAAATGATGAAAATTACGTTAATCAATATAGATTAATTGAGGGTAGATTACCAGAAAATAAAAATGAATGTGTTGTTGAAGCAGGAACAATTGATGATTTAAATTTTTCAGTAGGAAGTAAAATTAAACTTAAATCAGGCACTAGTGACGATCTTAGTGAAAGCTTAGATGTAACTGAATATGAAATTGTAGGTAAGGTTCAAACACCAAATTACTTATCTTTTGAAAAAGGTACTTCAAATATTGGAAGTGGTAAAATTTCTAGTTTTATAGTAATTCCAAATGAAAACTTTAAGTTACCAGTTTATACAGAAGTATATTTAACTATAGATAATGTTAAAGAGCTAAATTCGTATTCAAAGAATTATTTTAAAGAAATAGATAAGGTAAAACCATCTGTAGAAATGCTTGGTAATGAAAGAGCAGCTTTAAGATTTGAAGAAATCCTTGATGAAGCTAATAAAAAACTAAGCAGTAGTAGAGAAGAATTTGAAAAGCAAAAGTTAAAAGGCGAGGAAGATCTTGATAGTGCTAAAAAGACCATAGAAGATTCAGAAGAAGCATTAAAAAATGGTGAATCTGAACTTACCCAAAATGAAACTGATTATAAACTTAGTATTATTCAAGCTGAAAATGAAATTTCTTTAGGTGAATATAAGATTAATGATGGTAAAGTAGCCTTAGAAAATGGCAAAAAAACTTTTGAAGCAGAAAAGGTTAAAGCTGAAGAGCAGATTAATACTGCAAAATCTACTTTAATGTCTCTAGAAGATACTAGAAACAATTTAAATACTAGAATAAAAGAAAAAGAAAATGATTTAAAAAATCCTAATTTAACTGAAGCAGAGAAAAATACTATAACTCAAGAGATAAATGCTTTAGTTAAAACTAGAGATGAAGTAAATAACGGTATAACATATATAAATAATGAAATAACCTCTGGTGAAGAAAAGTTAAGAAGTGCTGAAAAGGAATTAAAAGAGAAAGAACAAGAATTAAAAGATGCTGAGAATACCTTAATTGAAAGTAAGAAAAAACTTGAAGAAGGTAAAAAAATAGCTGAAGCGAAGTTTGTAGCAGCTAAAGATGAACTTGCTAAAGGAAAAGAAGAATTAGCAAAAGGTAAAAAAGATTATGAAGTAGGAAAAGAAACCTTTGAAAAAGAAATAGCAGCTGCAGAAGCAAAGTTAAACAAAGCTGAAAGTGAAATTAAAAATATTGAAGAGCCTAGTTGGATTGTTCTAGATAGAAATAGTCATTATTCATATGTTGACTATAAAAATAATGCTGATAGCATAGATAAAATTGCGAAAGTCTTCCCTGTATTCTTTTTCTTAGTAGCAGCACTTGTATGCTTAACTACAATGACAAGAATGGTGGATGAGCAAAGAATAAATATTGGTACTTTAAAAGCACTAGGCTATTCTAAAAATAAAATAGCTTCAAAATACTTAATTTATTCATTATCAGCATCATTTTTAGGTAGTATTGCAGGGCTAGCTACAGGATTTACTCTATTCCCTATAGTAATTTTTGATGCTTATGGAATAATGTATAATCTTCCTAAAGTTCAATTAGAATTTAATATTCCTATAGCTATATTAATAACATTAGTTTCCATAGCAGTAACTACTCTTTCAGCATTATTTGCATGTTATGCTGAGCTTAAAGAATCTCCTGCTAATCTAATGAGACCAAAGGCTCCGAAGGAAGGAAAGAGAATATTAATAGAAAGAATGACCTTCATTTGGAAAAGATTAAGCTTTATAGGTAAGGTAACAGTAAGAAATATATTTAGATATAAAAAGAGATTCTTTATGACTGTATTTGGTATTGCTGGTTGTACAGCATTATTAATAACTGGATTTGGTATTAAAGACTCTATTGAAACTATTATTGATAAACAATTTGGTGAGATCTTTAAGTATAATTTAACAATAAATATTGATAAAGACTATAGTAAAGCTGAAAAGATTAACTTTAGTAAAGAATTACAAGATAAAGAAGAAATAAAAGATGCTCTTATGTTATTATCGGAAAATGCTAAGATATCTACTGATAAGGGAGATAAGGATTTAAATATTATAGTTCCGGAAAACTTAAGAACAGTTTCTGATTTTATTAACTTTAAGAATAGGAAATCTAAAGAAGAGCTTACCTTAAGTGATAATGGTATTATATTATCAGAAAAAGCAGCAGATGCAACTAAAGTAAAGGTAGGAGATGAATTAAAGATTAAAGTAGATGGTAAAGAATATAGTTTAAAGGTTTCAGGTATAACTGAAAACTATACATTTAACTATGCTTACATCTCTCCTAAATATTATAAAGATATATTTGATGCAGAACCTAATTATAATTCATTTATAGTAAGTATAAATAACATTGATAATGAAGAAGACTTTTCTAAAGAAATAATGGAAGACCAAATAGTTAAAGGAGTCTCTTTTAATACTAATATAAAAGAAAACTTTGATAATATTATTAAAAGCTTAAATTATGTTGTATTAGTAATGATAGTATCTGCAGGGGCCTTAGCTTTTGTAGTGCTTTATAACTTAACTAATGTAAATATAAGTGAAAGAATTAGAGAAATTGCAACTATTAAAGTATTAGGCTTCTATGATAATGAAGTATCAGCCTATATTTATAGAGAAAATATTATACTAACTATATTCGGTATATTATTTGGTTCAGTTTTAGGTGTTTTACTTCATAGATTTATAATTTTTACTGTTGAAATAGATTATATGATGTTTGGTAGAAATATAGATTTAACAAGTTTTATATTTTCAGCAATACTAACTATATTATTTGCTGTACTAGTTAATATTTCAATGTATTATAAACTTAAAAAGGTTAAGATGATAGAATCATTAAAATCTGTAGACTAAGATAATACTTACCTTTGTAGTGGGAATCTATAATAAAGTAAATTAGCTTGGAAGAATTACTTTCATTAGATTATTTTAAGTCCCTCTGTTATAAAACAGAGGGACTTTTTATATTTTAAAATTATTCATTAAGTTCTTAATATCAAAATAAGGTGTATAACTAGTTCACTATTTTTTAACATATATATTTTTATTGTATATAATATATAAAAGCGATATACAAAAAAAGGAGATACTAATGTCCTATAATGAAATTTTAAAAGGCTTTAGCTTTGATAAGGAAGTTGAAAGATTAGAAAAACAAGCTCTACTGGGAGTAAATAAAGAACTTAAGACTTTAAAATCTTTAGGGATACAAGAGAATTCTTTAATACTTGAGGTAGGAAGTGGACCAGGTATATATACTAAAATTTTATTAGATAAGTTTAAAAACTCAGAAATAGTATGCTTAGATAATAATACAGAGATGTTAAAGCATTCTTATGAAATATTACATGAAGATTATAAAGATAGAGTTAGTTTTATTAATGACGATATAATGAGATCATCTCTACCTAGTAATTATTTTGATGTTGTTATTGCAAGATTTGTATTTCAACATTTATCCTATCCAGAAAGAGCTTTAAAAGAAATATATAGAGTTTTAAAGCCTGGTGGTAAAGTAATAATAATTGACGTTGATAGTGGATTATGGGGATTAACATACCCAAATAATCAGCTTATAAATAATCTTAATAATCAATTATCTGCTTTTCAATCAAATAAAAATGGTAATAGAGAAATAGGAAGAGTAATTTTAACTATGCTTAAATTATTAAAGTTTAAAAACTTAGATATTGATGCTTTAATAAATCATAGTGAAATACTTGGAAAAGATAATTTCAGGCATAATTTTGATATTGAAAAAGTTAAAGATAAAAGCTTATATGGCATGATGAAAAGTTATAATGACTTTTTTGATTTAAAGAATTCATCTATTATGATCTTAAAATTAGTCTTTTATGGAGAGAAATAGGATAGTGACTAAAAACATAAGAAGTGGATAAAATCACTTCTTTTTGTTATAATTAAAGGATAATTACTTTTAAGGTGGAGACTATGTTGAAAAATGATTTAATTAATAAATTTAGAAAAAGTACTTCTGGAAATAAAGAAGTTGCAGGTAAAAGGATTATAAATGAAGGTTTAATTAGTTCTTTTAACGTTGAAAAAGATAATAATGAAATAATTATAAATAGTAGTGTTATTTCTGAAAATTATTTCAGTGAATATAGTACTAAATTAAAAATAGATATTACTAGCAAAGATATTATTTCAACTCATTGTACTTGCCAAGATTATGCTAATTATGAGCTTAAAAGAAAGAATTATTGTTGCAAGCACTTACACGCAATATTTTATAATTTTTTAACTAATCTTGAAAATTACGACGATATATATAAAAGTCTTGAAGAAACTTATTATTATGAAAAAAGTAATGATTCTATATTTAAAGCAAATAGTAATAATAGCATTTTAAGTTTATTGCTAGAAGAAGAAAATAAAGAAGAAATAAAAATGGAAGTGTATATAAATAAAAAAGGATATAAGAATTATTTATGTGCAGAATTTAAAATTGGACTTAAAGGTCTTGCTTCTAATAAGCTTTATGTAATTAAAGATATAAATCAGCTTTTAATATCTTATACAAATAAATTACCTATAAGATACGGTAAAGACTTCACATTTAATTTACGTACACAAAGGCTTGGAGTTAAAGAAGATAAGATAATTAAGTTTATTCAAAAGGTAAAAGAAATAGAAAACCTATCTTCTAGGTTTATAAAAAGGCAGGATTCATTTATTGATGGTAAGACTATTATAATTCCAGAGTTCCTAATTAGAGAGTTCTTTGAAACTATTTCCCAAAATAGGGTATATCTGAATGAGGGATTCTTTTATAGAGCAGTAGAAGCTGAAATTATATTTGATAAACCTAATACTTCTTTTTATCTAAAGGAACTTAACAGTAGATACTTATTGTCTATAGAAGAGGGATTTCCTGTTGCATTAAATAAAGAAAAAACTGTTTATATTTATGGCAGTAGTATATACTTACCTGAATCAAAGTATTGTTATGAAATTTCAAAGTTTATTAATGCTTTTAACGGGAAGGAACAATTAACTTTAGATAGAAAAGATGAAGTGAAAATATTATCTAGTCTTTTACCTAAACTATACACTTTATCACAAGAAGTAAAGATTAGTAATTCTATTAAAGAAAAAATTGTGCGAGAAGATGTTAAATTTAGTTTTTATTTTGATAAGGTAAATAGTACCACTGTCTTAACTGTAAAAGTCAAATATGGTACTCATGAGTTTAACATATTCCATGACTATAAAGATAAAATTGTCTATAGGGATTTAAATAATGAATCTGAAATATTATCTTTATTAAGGGGTTATGGGTTTGAAGCATCAGGTGATAAGTTCTATTTAATATTGGGAGATGACTATATATTTAATTTCTTTAAAAATGATATAGCTAAGCTTCAAGAATTAGGTGATGTTTATTATTCAGAGAACTTTAAGGGCATTAGAAATATTGGAACTAAAAGTATTTCTGCTGAAATTAGTGCTGGAAAATATGATTATTTTGACTTTAAATTTAATATTGATAATATATCCAAAAGTGAAGTTTTTGAAATACTAACTGCCTTTAAGGATAATTTGAAATATTATAAGCTAAAGGATGGAGAATACTTAGACTTAGATGAAATAGAACTTAAAAGTTTCTTAAAGCTATTAGATGCTATATCTGTAGGAAATGACTTAGACAAGGATACTTTACTAGTTAATAAAAATAAGGCTATTTATTTAGAAAGTATAATTAAAGATAATAAGCTTAGATATATAAAAGGTAAGAATGAATTATCTAAAATAAGTAAAAAGTTTAAGGAAATAAAAAAGTTAGCATTTAAGGAGCCGTTATCTTTAGTGGCAGAGCTAAGACCCTACCAAAAAGAAGGTTATAACTGGCTTAAGACTTTAGATTACTTATGTTTTGGAGGTATCTTAGGGGACGAAATGGGGCTTGGAAAAACTATTCAAGCAATAACATTTATTTTATCTTCCCTGCCGTCAAAAACATTAATTGTAGCTCCAACTTCATTGATATATAACTGGGGTAATGAAATTAAGAAATTTGCTCCAACCCTAAAATATGTTGTCGTTAATGCTTCAAAGGAAGATAGAATTAAAATCTTAAATGAGTATAATGATTTTGATGTTATAATTACAACTTATAATTTGCTAAAAAGAGATTTAGACCTTTATAAGAAAATAAACTTTGATTATTGTTTTATAGATGAAGCACAAAATATAAAAAATAGTAATTCTCAAAACTCGATTTCAGTAAAGGATATTAATGCTAATAGAAAATTTGCTTTAACAGGTACTCCTATTGAAAATTCACTAATGGAGCTTTGGTCTATTTTTGATTTTATTATGCCAGGTTATCTATTTGAAGAAAAGGACTTTAGTGTTAGATATCATAAAAAGTTAAAGGAATCAAAAGAGGTATTAGAAGAGCTTAATAAACTAATATCACCCTTTATATTAAGAAGATATAAAAAGGATGTAATCAAAGAATTACCATTAAAGATAGAAAAGAAATTAGTAGTATCGATGTCAAAAGAACAAGAAAAGGCTTATGGCATATATTCAGATTATGTTAAGAAGCTAATTGAGAAGAAAGTAATGGAAGATGACTTGAAAAATAGTAAAATAGAGATACTTTCATATATTACAAAGCTAAGACAACTTTCTTTAGATCCCTCTGTTGTTTTAAATGATTATTCTGGTGATAGTGGTAAGATAGATGCACTTATCGAAATATTAAAACAAGGTATAGATGAAGGACATAAAATATTAGTATTCTCTCAATTTACATCAGTACTTAAAAATATAGCTAATAAAATAAAAGGTGAAGAAATATCTTTTAATTATTTAGATGGAAGTGTTCCTTCAAAAGATAGGATAGCATTAATTGATGATTTTAATAATAACAATAAATCAGTATTTTTAATAAGTCTTAAGGCTGGTGGAACAGGATTAAATTTAACATCTGCTGATATAGTAATACATTTTGATCCATGGTGGAATCCTGCTGTAGAAGATCAAGCAACAGATAGGGCTCATAGATTTGGTCAAAAAAATGTAGTTGAAGTTATTAAATTGATATCAAAAGATACAATAGAAGAAAAGATAGTTGAATTACAAGAAGAAAAAAGAAAACTAATTGCCAATATATTAGATAATGAAGGTGAGGCTATTAATATAAATTCATTAACTGATGAGGATATAATAAACTTATTTTCTAAATAGAATTTAATCTTTAAAGGTTAAAGTTTTTTATAGTATAATAAGAAATGATAGAGTTAATTAAGTTATTTTGTAAAATTAAGGCTGTCAATTAGGCAGCCCTTTGCTATTTTTATATTTTAATTCTATCTCAGTAGTTAAAATTTAAATTTGTGAGGTATTTATATGTTAACTCCAATGATGAGACAATATTTTGAAATAAAAGAGAATTATAAGGATTGTATATTATTCTTTAGACTAGGGGACTTTTATGAAATGTTCTTTGATGATGCAAAAATAGCATCTAGAGAATTAGAGCTAGTTTTAACAGGAAGAGATTGTGGCCTTGAGGAGAGAGCCCCTATGTGTGGTATACCATTTCATGCTGCCTCTTCTTATATAGCTAGGCTAGTTAATAAAGGATATAAAGTTGCAATAGGTGAGCAGGTAGAAGATCCTTCTGTAGCTAAAGGTATAGTTAAAAGAGATGTAATAAAAGTTATTACACCAGGTACTTTTGTTGAAGCTTCTGAAGATAGTGAATATAAAAATACATATTTAATGTGCGTAATTGAAGATGATATAAATTACGCTTTAGCTATTTCTGATATATCTACAGGCGAATTTAAGACAACATCATTTAATAACAGCATGGCAACTCTATTTGATGAGATAACTAAGGTTGCACCAAAAGAAATAATAGTTGATGAAAATATTAGTGAAGAGCTTTTAAAAGAAATAAAATCCATATCACAAGCTTTAATAACTAAGAGGAACTTAAATAAGGAAATATGTAGTGAAGATGATTTAATAAATCAATTCTCTGAAGTATGTGTAGCTAGTTTAGATAATTCTTCTAAAAAAGCATCTATGGCTTTATTAAAGTATATCTTTGATACCCAAAAAATGAATCTAACTAATATCAACTTACTTGAACATTATGACATAATAAACTATATGACTATAGATGGTAACTCAAGAAGAAATTTAGAGCTTACTGAAAGCTTAAAGGAAAAGTCTAAAAAGGGTAGTTTAATTTGGGTATTAGATAAAACTGCTACATCTATGGGAGGAAGAGCCATAAGAAAATGGATTGAAGAACCTCTTATTATTAAAAATGAAATAGAAAAGCGTTTAAATGGTGTAGAAGAGTTATTTGAGAAAAACTACTTTAATGAAGATTTAAGACTTTTACTTAAGGAAATATATGATATAGAAAGAATAGTAGGGAAGATATCTAATAAAAATGCCAATGCAAAAGATTTAGTTTCATTAAGGCATTCTATATCTAAGATACCAGGAATAAAAAATCATTTATCTGAAGCTAATTCAGACCTATTAAAGGAATGGTTTAATGCAATAGATGAATTAGAAGACGTTAAAGAATTACTAGATAAATCCATACTAGATGATCCATCTCTTTCAATTAAAGAGGGAAATGTTATTAGAGATGGATATAATGATGAAGTTGATAGCTTAAGAACTGCAAAATTACACGGTAAAGAATGGATAGCTGCTCTAGAAAATAGAGAAAGAGATTTTACTGGAATTAGATCTCTAAAGGTTGGATATAACAAAGTTTTTGGATATTATATAGAAATATCTAAAGCCAATTATTCTTCTATTCCTGAAGGTAGGTATATAAGAAAACAAACTTTAGCTAACGCTGAAAGATTTATTACTCAAGAGCTTAAGGAAATGGAAGATAAGATTTTAGGAGCTGAAGAAAAGCTAATTTCACTAGAATATAATCTATTTATAGAAATTAGAGATGCTATTGAAAAAGAAATACCAAGACTTAAGAAAAGTGCTAGGATAATTGGAGATTTAGATGCTTTATCTACTCTTGCTATAGTAGCATTAGAAAACAATTATATTAAGCCAGTTATTAATGAAGATGGGATTGTTGAAATAAAAGATGGAAGACATCCTGTAGTAGAAAAGGTTATTGGTAACGGTGAATTTGTTTCTAATGATACATTAGTAAATCAAGATGAAAATAGATTATTATTAATTACAGGTCCAAATATGGCAGGTAAATCTACTTATATGAGGCAAGTAGCATTAATAACTCTTATGGCTCAAATAGGATCCTTTGTTCCAGCTACAGCTGCTAATATTTCAATATGTGATAAAATATTCACTAGAATAGGAGCATCTGATGATTTAGCAGGTGGAAAATCCACATTTATGGTAGAGATGTGGGAAGTTTCAAATATCCTGAAAAATGCTACTAATAAGAGTTTAGTTTTATTAGATGAAGTAGGAAGAGGTACTTCAACTTATGATGGATTAAGTATAGCCTGGTCAGTAATAGAGTATATTTCAACTAATAATAATTTAAAATGTAAGACTCTATTTGCAACACATTATCACGAATTAACAAAACTTGAAGGCACTTTAGAAGGAGTTAAGAATTACTCTGTAGCAGTAAGTGAAATAGATGATAATATTATCTTCTTAAGAAAGATAGTAGAAGGTGGAGCTGATCAATCTTATGGTATAGAGGTAGCTAAGCTTGCAGGCCTTCCAAATGAAGTAATAAACCGTGCTAAGGAAATCCTATCAACATTAGAAGATACAAATACTAATGTTAATAATAAGGAGATTGCTATTGAAAGTGTTGAATTAAAGAATACTAATAGCAAGGATGCTAATAGTAACTTTAATGATAATTATAAATTGGAGACTAAGGGTAATGAAAAGTCTAAAAAAGTTAAAGAAGATAACTTCCAATTAGATTTTACTATGATAGAAAAAGAAAACTTACTGAACTCTATAGCTAATATAGATGTTATGGCATTAACACCATTAGATGCTATGAATGCCTTATATAAACTAACTATAGAGGCTAAGAAGTTAAAGTAATTTAAAGGGTGAGTATATGAAGAGAATTAATATATTAGATGAACATACTTCTAATAAGATTGCAGCTGGAGAAGTAGTTGAAAGACCTTCTTCAGTTGTTAAGGAGTTAGTTGAGAACTCAATAGATGCAGAAGCTAAGAATATCACTATAGAAATAGAAGAAGGCGGATGTTCTTTAATTAGAATTATTGATGATGGTAATGGAATTCATAAAGATGATATTAAAAAGGCATTTATGCCTCATGCTACTTCAAAAATAAAAGATGTAGAGGATATATATTCTATTTTGACATTAGGCTTTAGAGGTGAAGCCTTAGCATCTATTGCAGCAATATCTAAGGTGAATTTAAAAAGTAAAACTAAAGCAGATGAATTTGGAACTGAAATAATTATTGAAGGTGGAGCAATTCAATCTACAAAAGATATAGGATGTAATAAAGGTACTATTATGGAGGTAAGAGATTTATTTTATAATGTACCTGCAAGAAAGAAGTTCTTAAAGTCAATATCAAGAGAAGGTTCTTTAATAGGTGATATAATTAATAGAATTGCATTGTCTAACCCAGATATATCAATAAAGTTTTATAATAATGATAAAAAGGTTTTACATACTTATGGAACGGGAAATCTAAAGGATGTAATTAGAACTGTATATGGAAAGACTATTAGTGAAAATATAATTTACTTTGAAAGTAAAGAGGAAGATATATCACTATATGGATATATAGGTAAAGAAGAAATATCAAGGGGATCTAGAAATAATCAAAGTATTTTTGTTAATGGTAGATATATTAAAAATAAAACTATTGTTGCTGCTGTGGAGAATGCCTTTAAATCCTTTGCTACAGTGAATAAATTTCCTTTCTTCGTCTTATTTTTAGAAGTATATCCTGAGTTTGTTGATGTTAATATTCATCCAACAAAGGCAGAAATTAAATTTAAAGAAGATAGGATAATTTTTAAAAAAATATTTGATTTAGTTCATAAGGCATTCAAACTAGAAGTTTTTAATGATTTTTATATTCCAGAAGAAGAAAAGGAAGAAAGTGAAGAAATTATTAAAAGAGATGAAGTTGAGAATATCTCTTTTAATATGGAAGTAGTAACAAGAGAAGAAGAAATATATAAAGAGCCAATCATAAATAAAGACTTAGATAATCTTTCTTATGATGATATAAAGAAGGAAGAGGAATTATATAAGGCTCTTAAAAATAGTAATTTAGTTTATAATAACAATAATATTAATAAATCAGTACCATCTGTAGTTTTTGAGGAAAGAAACCAAATAAACGAAGATAGAAAGCCGTTAAATAATGAAATTAATAAAATTGCTAAGTTTCCTGGCCTAAAAGTAATAGGGCAATTTAATAAAACTTATATACTGGCTGAATATGATGAAGTGCTATATATAATAGATCAGCATGCGGCCCATGAAAAAATACTATTTGAAAAATATTTAAAGAATATCGAAGATGGTGATATAGTAGTGCAAACATTATTAGTTCCTACTTTAATAGATTTAACTACTGATGATTATTGTTACTTTGAAGAAAATATAGATATATTTATTAAGGCAGGATTTATAATAGAAAAGTTTGGTGGAAATACTATTGCAATTAAGGAAGTGCCATATTTTCTTGGAAAATTAGATGCTAGGAATCTATTTATAAATATATTAGATAATATAAAATCCTTAGGAAGCGGAAAAACAACAGAAGTTAAATATAATAGGATAGCAACTTTAGCTTGTAAAGCTGCAGTTAAGGCTAATGATTATTTAAATGAAATAGAAATGGAAAGATTAATAAATGATTTAAGATATATAGATGATCCTTTCCATTGTCCACATGGAAGACCTGTAATAATTAAATTTACTAATTACGAGCTAGATAAGAAATTCAGAAGAATTGTTTAAAGGAGAAATAATGAATAATAAATTACTAATTATTGCAGGACCAACTGCTGTAGGAAAAACAAGCTTATCCATTAAGCTGGCAAAAGCATTAAATGGAGAGATTATCTCTACTGACTCAATGCAGATATATAAGTATATGGATATAGGTTCTGCTAAGATAGGCAAAGATGAAATGGATGGAGTTATGCATCATATGATAGATGTTGTAGATCCTAGAGACCCATTTTCAGTTGCTGACTATAAGGAAAAAGCAGATAAGGCTATAGAAGATATTTTAAGTAGAAATAAACTGCCTATTTTAGTAGGTGGAACTGGCCTATATATAAATGCTTTAACTTGTAAAATGAATTTTACTGAAGCGGATAAAGATGAAAATTACAGAAATGAACTTGAAAGTTTAGCTGAAGAAAAAGGAAATGAATTTATTCATAATATGCTAAAAGATGTTGATCCAGTAAGTTATAATGAAATACATTATAACAATAGAAAAAGGGTGATTAGAGCATTAGAAGTCTATAAATTAACTAATAAGCCTTTTAGCTCCTTTAATCTTGGTGAGGAGATCTATAATGGACCTTATGAAGTTAAGTATTATGTTTTAGATATGAATAGGGAAGCTCTATATGATAGGATTAACTTACGAGTTGATATAATGATGAAAAATGGGTTATTAGAAGAATGCATAAAACTAAGAGAAATGGGGTATAATTCTTCTATGCAGTCAATGCAAGGTATAGGTTATAAAGAAATGTTTTATTATTTAGATAATAAAATTACTTTAGATGAAGCTGTCGAGATGATAAAAAAAGGTTCTAGAAACTATGCTAAAAGACAATTGACTTGGTTTAGAAGAGATCCAAGAGCTATATTTATTAATAAAGATAACTTAAATGAAGAGGAAATTTTTAATAAAATACTATTGGATTATAAAAAATAGGTATTATAATTTATGGAGGTAGCTATGAATAAACAACCAAATAACTTACAAGACATTTTCTTAAATGGTGCAAGAAAAAGTAGGATTTCAGTAATTATTTATTTAACTAACGGATTTCAACTAAAAGGTTATGTAAAAGGCTTTGATAATTTTACTGTAGTTTTAGACAGTGATGGAAAACAAATGTTAGTTTACAAGCATGCTATTACTACAATAACTCCAGCTAAACCAATATTATTTGCTAATGAAGAAGAGTAGGCTATTAAGCCTACTTTTTTTGTAAAATAATAAGCTAATATTTTAAATCATAAGTAAATATGTTATTATAGTTTTTATAAGGGTGTAGTTATAGTGTTACAACGCCATAACGCCATAATACATAAAAAGTAGTTCATTCCTATTTTGAATACTTTTTAAATAAGAAGGGAGAAAGCATATTTTATATATGCGGCTTAAATTATGTTAAATCTAACTGAAGAATTAATGATTAAAGAATTTAAATTTACAGAAAAGACTTTTGAGCTATACAATAAAGCTTTAAAAGATGTAGAAGAGGTTTTTAATACATATGATGAAATTAGAGAGTATAATCAATTAAAAGTATTAAAAGCATTTCAAGAAGAAAGGATTAGTGAATCACATTTTACTAATTCATCAGGTTATGGATACGATGATATTGGAAGAGATACTCTTGATAAAGTATATGCAAGAATATTTAAAACTGAAAGTGCTTTAGTAAGACCTCACTTTGTAAATGGGACACATGCTATTGGTTGTGCTTTAATGGGGAACTTAAGAACAGGAGATACAATGGCTTGTATATCTGGAGCACCATACGATACATTACATAATATAATTGGTATAAGTGGTAAAGAAAATATAGGATCACTTAAAGAATATGGTGTAAATTATAAGCAAGTAGATTTAAAGGATGGATATTTTGATTTTGATAAAATAGAAGAAGTCTTAAGGGAAGATAGCACTATAAAACTAGTACATATTCAAAGAAGTACAGGATATGGATGGAGAAATTCATTCTTAGTTTCTGATTTAGAAAAGGTAATATCTTTTGTTAAAGGTATTAGGAAGGACATTATAGTTTTTGTAGATAACTGCTATGGGGAATTTATAGATACTATGGAGCCTACTGAAGTGGGAGCAGACCTAATAGCTGGATCCTTAATAAAGAATATAGGTGGTGGAATAGCTCCAACTGGTGGCTATATAGCCGGAAAAGAAGAGTATGTGACTCAAAGCTCATATAGATTAACAACTCCTGGAATAGGAGGAGAGTGTGGCTCTACCTTTGGGGTTATGAGACAGTTCTACCAAGGTTTATTCTTAGCTCCACACGTAGCTATGGAAGCGGTAAAAGGAGCTGTTTTCTGTTCTAGAATAATGGAGCTTGCTGGATTTGAAGTTCTTCCAAAATATAATGAAAAAAGAAGTGATATAATACAAGCAATTAAATTTGGTAATAAAGAGAATTTAATAAAATTCTGTAAGGGTATTCAAAAAGGATCACCTATAGATTCTTTTGTAGAATGTGAACCTTGGGCTATGCCAGGATATAATGATGAAGTTATTATGGCTGCTGGTGCCTTTATTCAAGGGTCATCTATTGAGCTTTCAGCAGATGCTCCAATAAGAGAACCTTATATAGCATATCTACAAGGTGGGCTTACATTTGATCACGCTAAGATAGGGATATTAATTTCTTTAAACAATATTTTGAGTTAATTAAAATAGGACTACCTAATGGTAGTCCTATTATTTTTCAATGATAATATTATTCAAATTTAATTTTATATTACTACCTTTAAAGTTATGTTTTAAAATATTTAAAAGATATATTAAATCTTTCATTGAAATTATAGCAGTAGCTGAAGCAATAAGGTATAAATAAAAATTAAATTCTAAAAAGTAGCTTAATACAGTTGGTACTACAATTAAAAAAATAAATGGTATTAATATTGAAAGAATATATCTTGATTTAGAAACTACACTTTTTGTAATAATAGTTGAGTCAAGTGTTAATGGATTTAAGGTAATTATAATTTCGTCATTAGAAAATACTTTAGGTAATAATAGAGATTTTATGATAGAGTATGGCAAATCTATAATATAGTACAATGGTATTAAGAATAGCACAAACTTAACACCAACTTTAATAAAGTCATCTCCAAAGAAAAATAAGCTATATCCTAATCCAAAAGCATATATTACTGCTATAATCACTTTAAAGATCAGTATATTTCTTGAAGATTTATCTTTATTAATAACTGCAAACTCCTCATTATCAGTAACATTAGGTTTATTAGATTCATTAGTAAATTGATTTCTTTTATTTATAATAGAAATTTTCAATTTATAAACCCTCCTCATAAAAAAATAAGAGCCATACATAATTAGTGTATGACTCTTATAAATTAATATGCTCTAAATAAACCAACTAATTTACCAAGTATTATGCAATTTTCAACAATAATAGGAGATAGGCTATCATTTTCTGGCTGTAATCTTATATGATCTTTTTCCTTATAAAATGTTTTAATGGTGGCTTCATTTTCAATTAAAGCAACAACAATATCTCCATTTTTTGCAGTTTGAGCTTTCTCGATTATGGCGTAGTCGCCATCGTTTATCCCTACATTTATCATACTATTACCGCTTACCTTAAGCATAAATAATTCTTCGTTATGACTTATGTATTCTATTGGAAGTGGGAAAGTGTCTTCAATATTTTCAGTTGCTAATATTGGTTCCCCAGCTGTAACTTTCCCTATTATAGGTATATTTAACATCTCTTTTTTTGAACCGGACATTTCCATTATTTCTAAAGCTCTTGGCTTAGTAGGATCTCTTTTAATTAATCCTTTTTTTTCTAATCTTTTTAAATGACCATGGACAGTAGAAGTAGATCTTAAATTAACTGCCTCACAAATTTCTCTTACTGATGGTGGGTATCCTTTATTTTCTGTATACACCTTTAAGAAGTCATATATTTCTCGTTGCTTATCTCTCAATTCCATCATCAAACACCTCGCTTTATTTAATTAATTATAACATAGTATTAGTAAAATATCAAACTTATGTTCTTTAAATAGATAATATGTTTGCGTATTTAAAATAATTTTGATATAATAAGCTTTATGAAATAATGTCTAATAGGTGGTGTTTTAGTGAATATTAGAAATTTTAATGAAGATGATATATGTGATATATATCCAAATAGAATTTGTGATAACTGTGGTGATTGCTTAAAAGAAGAAGGAATAGATGTAAGAGCTATTAAAATAGAAGATATAGCTAAGAATGTTGAAGAAAATGCATTTTTAGAAGAAGAGTATAAAAAAATGTTAGCTTTACTTAAGGAAGAAGGTTCTTTAGATAAGTTAGAAAATGATACTTTTGATGAGTTAAAAGGAGAAGAAAGTCAAGAATACATTGATGCTTTTGATCATATCGAGTATATAGATGACTTAGAGTTATTAGATGAAGAGAATTTTGACGAAGCAACTGAAGAGATATTCCCAGGTGTAAGAAAGTTAAAAACAAAATATTAAGATAAAAGAGCTGCTTAGGCAGCTCTTTTATAGTTTAGATAATGGATTAGAGTTTGCAGCTTCTCTTAATATTTCTTCGTCTACGTGAGTATAAATTTGTGTAGTAGAAATATTTTCGTGTCCTAATATACTTTGTAAACTTCTTATATCTACATTACCATGTTTGTAAAGTAAGGTGGCAGCAGTATGACGAAGTTTATGAGGAGTATACTTTTCATTTTCTAATCCTGAATTAGTAATATGTTTCTTTACTAATAATTCAACAGTTCTTTTATTGATAGGTTTAAAGCGGGAGGAGAGTAGTAGATACTCTTTATCCTCAGGTAATGCTTTAGAATCATCTCTGAACTTTAAATAATTTTCTATAGCTTTCAAGCAAGCATCATTCAAATATACGGTTCTTTCTTTATTACCTTTTCCTATGATGGTTAAAGTATCACCCTTTATTTTATCTAATCTTATCCCACATAATTCAGATAATCGCATACCACAATTCAAAAATAATGTTAGTATACAATAATCCCTATGATAATTTTTACTTTTCTTATCTAAAGAGCTCAGTAAATTAATGCTTTCATCTAAAGTCAAATATATAGGATGCCTTTTACTTATTTTAGGAGATTCCAAATCGAAAGTAGGATTTTCATCTATGATTTTAGCTTTTCCTTGCAAGTATTTAAAATAAGATTTTAAAGCAGCAACTTTACGAGCTCTAGCATAAGTTCCATTTCCACGTTGTTTTTCTGAAAAACTTAAGAATGCATAAATATCTGTCAATTTTATATTTCTAATAAAATCATTATTTATATCTTTAATATCAATTTCTTCAAATTCTAAATCGGTATCTGTAACTAATCCTTTATAGACTTTTAAGAATTTAAAGAATAATGATAAATCAATTTCATAAGCTTTTATAGTATTAGGGGATTTACCCTTTATAGTCTCTAAATAATCTAAAAAACTCGAAAGGCTCTGTGGTAAATTTTTCGATTCAAGAATTTCTATTCCGAACTTATTTATTAATGTTAAATTATTAGAATTTGAATTTTTATCAGAATTGAATTCAATATCAGTATGAAAATTCTTTTTATTTATTTTCTTTGCCTTTTTTATAGATCTATTTAAACCCAGTTCTTTTAGCCAAATTTGAATATTTCTAACACCAGTATCGTATATTAGAGATAATTGCGAAGTAGTTAGTTTATGAATTTCAGATAATTTAAATATATCTTCTATAATATACTCATATCCACGAGAAACTCCTAAATTGTAATAATTTGAGTAAGTAATATGTAGTTTTTTCTTATCTTTATTAGATAATTCTACAGTTAACAGTTTAGTAATATCATCACTATAAGCGAAATCTTTATATTTATTAGTTGTATTTCGTATTTCAGACATTTTTTATACCTCCAAAATGCTTCTAAAGCCTTGATTTCATTATATCACAGCTTATCTAACAATTCAATATAGCGAAATACGCTAAATGTATATTTAGCGAAATTATTTTATAGTATTTCATAGTGTACGTATTAAATATTATGTAAAGTAATTTCATTAGCAATGTTAAACATTGCCATTATTTATATGTTGATTTCATTATATTCTAATTTATTAAACTTATTTATATATATTTTAGTTTTATTTATTTCTTTTCCTTCTAATAAGTAATACCAAAAATCTTTTTCAAATCCTTTTATATATGTTATTTTATCATCTTCGTAAATTTCAAATTCATTCTTAAGCGAATTTAGATTCCACAACTTAATCTTAGGCATATCATAACCAGCTAATATCCATTTTTCTTCAATATCATTATAATTATTAATATCTAAGTCTTTATCATCATTATATATAAATAATATAGATTTTGGAGATTCTATTCTCTTAATATCTTTTTTTATTAATGTAAATAAAAGTAAATCAAGACTTTCATCTAAACTAATATTAACTTCTGATAAGTTTAATTTTATATTATTATAAATATTCTTATAATCCTCCTGTAATATTTTATTGAATTTAGGATTATTTTTAAAGGACATATAGTAGTTTTTAAAAAAGTTGAAATTCAATTTTTTAAATAAAAGCAACGTAAATGTTAATAAATTAATATAAGTATTATTAAGATCTTTTTCATATTCTTTTATTGCATTTACAACTAATGTATTTTCTTTGTAGTAATAAGAACTTAGAATATCATTAACTATTTTATTAGCATTATTATCAAAGTTTATAAATGCATGTTCATCTTTTATGTTGCATTTATATTTATCTACCTCATTTATATCTTTATAGATAATTTGATTGTTTCGTATTCGACGCCTTAATATTGTTAAAATCTTTCTATAATCCTTAGATGAATAACCTAGTAAAATCCTGGTTTTTTTAGCAAGCATTATTGTTTCTTTTGATGAAGCATTTTCCGATTTTAGCCACTTACCTAAAGTTGATGGATTATTTGACCCTAAATCAATTTGAATTTGTTCTTTAAAAATGCTAATAACCTTATCTTCAAACTTTGTGTCAAATAAAGCAAAATAATCATCCCACCTACCATACTTATATATATAGTTTATAATCTTATCTATAATATATGGATGTTCATTAGCTAAGTACCTAATGATTACTTTAAATACACGCCTTTCCCCTACCCCATCCTTTTTATCCCTAATAAAGAATAAAAGTTTTATACTTGTAGTAGTGTTTATATAGAATATATCTAAGAAATCTTGGATTATTTCATCTTCATTACATTTCCTATAATACATTAAATTATTTATAAATTCTTCAATCTCTCCTACTTCATCTACACCATAATCATTTTCTATATTTGTAATTTGAATTAAATACTCTCTTATTTGATTTAATAACTTCATAAATCCTCCTAAATATAAAAAACAAGGCACTTTTAATTAATAATTGTTATATTAACAAGATGTAAGTGCCTTAGATCTCATACAAGATACTGTCTATTCGACTTAGCTGAAGTATCTTTATTTAGTAATATTCTATTGTAAACATTTATAATTTAGAACATAATAATAGTAATTTACGGAATGTAAGAAAAAGTTAATTTTTTTATTTTAATATGTTTATTAAAAAAGAAGATATATAAAACATTACTATGTTTTATATATCTTCTTTTGATATTTTCTACTTATTATTCTTAAAAATATTAAATGGCTTTCCTACTGGTAAAAATACCTTTCCGAAGTGAGTATTTAATACTGATGCACCACAACCATAGAATGATAATATAGCAATACCCAATTCTGAGTATGCAGCTAAATTATGTGTAAACTCTGGCATAATATTAAATGAATTTAATGCTAATCCTATAAATAAAAAGTCTATTAATACAAAGATTGAAAATAAAACTTTATGAGTTTCCATTGATCCTATAGTCATAAATAATGTAAATATTAAATAAGCTAAGAAAGCAAATCCTAATTGCTTTGTATCAGCTGCTGCAGCTAGCTTTTCACCAAATATTCCATTTTGAATAAGCCAAGTCATACCCATTGAATACCAGAAAAACGCATAAGCACCGAATGCTGTAGCACCAAAAGTATTGTTATGTTTAAAATCATTTAAACATGCAACTAATTGAGCTGTAGCTCCTAGGAATATAGCCCAAGGTAATACTAATGATACACCTGAAGTTATACCTAATTTTTGTGATGAAGCAACAAGTGTAATTACTGCTAAACCAAATAGACCTAATGCAGAAGGATCTGCAACTAATATTTTTACTTCTTTTGTTTCTTTCATAATTTCCTCCTATGTACAATAAATAGCCTTTAAAAGATTAACAAAATTTATATAGCATGTCAATAAAATATTTAATTAATATCAATATTTTAATTTTGAAATATGAACATCATTAACTAAATTTATAAAGCTATACATTATTAATACATTATCAAAATTATAATTTTCATAAAATTCATTAAAGTTATAAGGAAAACTCCTTAAATCTACAATATAAACTTCCTTGTAATTATTGGCTAAAAATTGAATATAAGAATTGGCATAAGAATCCTTAATAACAAGTATTTTCGAATTACCCTGAATCTCCTTATTATTTATAACTGTTAGACCGTTGTTCCCTCTTAAAAAAGCTGAATATTTATCACTGCTGCTCCACTTTTTATCATCATTAAGACTATCTACTTCTACCCCATCAATAGTTATTTCAATATTATTAATATCATAAAAAGTTATAGTATCAGATTTTGCATTAAATTTCTTACTCTTTGAAAAATATGTGCCGTAAAAGTCATATACATAATTAGGCTTTAATGACTCTATTTCTACTGGTGAAATATTATTCATTTTTGAAAACTCTTTATAGGCTAAATATGCCCCATAAGAAGTCCAATGGTGATCAGTTTTATAATATATATATTCATCTTTCTTTCCTTCTAGTAAAGCAACTAACTCTATATTTTTAGTATTATTAAAGTTTGAATATATATTTTCAATATAACTCTTTTCATCTATTAAATTTATTCCTTTCGGAAGTAAATCTTTATATATAGTAAAAGAACTCGGAATAATCATAAATGATATATTACTCTCAGGATTTCTATCTGTAAAATCTTTTATCGTTAATAAGTTCTTTTCTAACGACTTATTATCTATGCTTTCTACCTTATCAAAAAGAAAATTCTCCTTACCATAAATAATATTGTTATTTTCTAATTTACCTAATAATAATTCACATCTTGACTTCAAATTAATCCAGTTATCCCTAAGTATAAATTGATCATTAATATACCTTTCATAATTTTTAGAAAATCTTCCGCTTAGAAAATCACTATAGTTAATATTAGGTTTTTGGGCTAATGTTCTATTTTCGTAATTGGAAAAATATATATCACTATTAAATATATCAATAAGGAAAACTATAAAAATAAAGGCTAAAATGATAAAGGTTAGTGGATATTTTTTTAGTTTTTTCATATATTAAATCTCCTCTTAAAACCTAAAGTATAAAAATGGGTTATAACTACTATCTACTAAGTAAGCTATTGATAATAAGAATAATATAAAAATTATTACCTTTCTTATATTCTTATTTATTTTATTATAAAGCTTCTCAATTAATGGCGTTGAAGAAACGGTACAGATTATAAATATAATTAGGTAATTTCTTAAATAAAAAATATAATCTAAAGTTAAATCTAAAGTAAATAACTTACCTATATATAATCTTAATGTATTTAAATCAGTAATAGCAAAAATACACCATCCTACTAATAAGATAAACACTGTGTATATATGAGAAAACATAGTGTATCTATTTAAAACCTTTGATAAGAATAGCTTTTCTAGGTATATAAATATAAAAAAGTATATACCCCATAATATAAAATTATACTCAGCTCCATGCCAAAATCCAGTTAAAAACCATAATAATAGTAAGTTAAAAAACAGTCTTTTTTTAGATACTCTATTTCCTCCTAAAGGAATGTAAATATACTCCTTTAGCCATGAGCCTAAGGTAATATGCCATCTTCTCCAAAACTCGCTTATACTTCTAGATATATAAGGGAAATTAAAATTAGTTGGAAAATTAAATCCAAGGATTTTACCAAGACCTATTGCCATAGATGAATATCCACTAAAATCAAAATAAATTTGAAATGCAAATGCTAATATAGATAACCAAGCTAGGGGCATTGAGATGCTTTCTATATTTTTATTACTAATTTCATTCCATAGCATACCTATATTATTTGCAATTAATACTTTTTTTGAAAGCCCAATTATAAATTCTTCAAGGCCTTGTTCAAAATTACTAAAAGATACACTTCTAACTTTTATCTCTTTATTAATATCGCTATATTTAACTATAGGACCTGCTATAAGTTGAGGAAACAATGAAACAAATGCTCCAAAGTCTATTATATTTCTTTCTGCCTTAAACTTCCCCCTATAAACATCTATAGTATATGATAAGGTTTGGAAGGTATAAAAGCTTATTCCTAATGGAAGTGCAACCTTAATAGTATTTATAGATGTATTAAAGAGTAAGTTAATATTTTCTATAAAAAAGTTACAATATTTAAAAAAGAATAACATTCCAATATTAAAAATAATTGATAATATTAATAAGAACTTGCATTTCCTTCTATTCTCAAAATTATTTTCTATTTTTATTGAAATAATATAATCAACCATAATAGAAGCTATCATTAAAGGGAAGTACTTTGGTTCACCGAAAGTATAGAATATTAAGCTGAAAATAAGCAGAGATAAGTTCTTATATTTATTAGGTACAAAAAAATACGTAATTAAAAAAATAGGTAAAAATCTGAATATAAAAATTAAACTACTAAAAATCATAAAGGATCCTTTCTAAAAAAATAAGCTGTCAAAAGACAGCTTAAATTAATTATTTAAAACATTCATCAACAGCTGCTTCAGCTGTTTTAACATCTTCATTAATTAATAATATTACATAATTTCCTTTTTCTTTTAAAACTGCATTTTCAACCTTTTCTTTTTGGTCTGGTAAATATGCATTATTCTTTTCTGTATCAAGCATTTCTTGTAAAGTAGCTTTTACTGCTTCTACCTTACCATCCTTAGCTTTTACAACAGCAGCAATATCTGCAGAATTAATAATTGCAGCTTTAGTAATAGCATAATCTTCAACATTATCAAGGTCTAGCTTAGCTATGTCCTTAGCTAATTCTTCGTCAAATTCCATAGGCATTTGCATAGGTGCTTTTTCCTCTACTTTTTGAACTACATCTTTAGCAGTAAGTCCATCTTTTAATTCAGATGTGTTTGATGCTTTAGTTCCACAAGCAACAAAAGATGCACAAACTAGGATTAGGCCTAGGCTTTTTAAAAGTTTCTTCATAGTTAATCTCCTTTTAAGATATTACGTTTTACACTAAGATTATACTATATTTATTATTATCATAAAAGAACTTAATTAAACATTTTCATCTTTTTTGTAATTAATAATTTTATCATTTAAATCTTCTAAATACTCAAGTCTTTCATATTTAAATAAAAGTTCTTCTTCTACTTCTTCTTTTTCCTTTAATATTTCATTTAAAGCACCATAATTAGTTGCGTTTTCTTCTATACTCAACTCTAAACTAGATATTTTGGATTCTAGGTCCTCAATTATATCATATATTTCTTCAAATTCTTTTTGTTCTTTAAATGTAAATTTAGGCCTTGTATCCTTATTTTTATATGACTTATTAATCTTATTGTTGTCTTTAGTAGCAGTTACTTCATTGGAATTTTTAACAGCCTCATATTCTTTATAAATTAAATAATCACTATAATTACCTATAAATTCTTTAATTACTCCATTGCCCTCATAGGAGAATATTTTATTACATAATCTATCTAAAAAGTATCTATCATGGGATACTATAATAACTACTCCTAAGTATTCATCTAAGAAATCTTCAAGTATTTTTAATGTTTCTATATCTAAATCATTAGTAGGCTCATCTAAAATTAATAAATTAGGTGATTCCATTAGTATTCTTAATAAATGAAGTCTTCTTCTTTCTCCACCAGATAACTTTTCAATAGGAGTATATAATGTTGACCCATCAAATAGGAACCTTTCAGCTAATTGAGTTGCAGTAATCATATATCCATTTTCAGTTGGAATATTTTCTCCACCTTCTTTAATATAATCTATAGCTCTTTGATTTAAATCCATATGACTATTATCTTGTGAAAAAGATCCTAATACAACAGTTTCACCTATATCGATGGTCCCAGTGTCAGGTTTAATATTATTTGTAATCATATTAATTAAAGTAGTCTTACCAGCACCATTCTTACCTATAATCCCTACTCTATCACTTTTAGTAAAAATATAGTTAAAGTCTTTAATTAATATCTTATCATCATAACTTTTAGATAAATTATTTATTTCTAATATTTTTTTGCCAAGCCTTTTACCTACAAAAGGAATTTCTATCTCTGAATTTGCTGGAGTATATTCCTTGCTAACTAATTCATCAAATCTTTGTAATCTAGCTTTTTGTTTTGTAGTTCTAGCCTTTGCCCCTCTTTTAACCCATTTCAACTCTTTAATTATTAGTTTTTGTCTCTTATCTTCTAATGTTGATTCAAGCTTCATTCTATCAGCTTTTTTCTCTAAGAAATCACTATAATTACCTTCATATTCATATAATGTACCTCTATCTAGTTCTAGTATCCTATTAGTTACTCTATCTAAGAAGTATCTATCATGGGTAATCATTATTAAAGCACCTTTCCTTGAGTTTAAGTACTCTTCAAGCCATTCTATCGATTCAGAATCTAAATGGTTTGTAGGCTCATCTAGGACTAATAATTCACAAGGCGTAATTAAGGCAGAAGCTAAAAAGACTCTCTTTTTTTGTCCACCTGATAATTCACTCATTTTTTTATTAAAATCATATATTCCAAGCTTAGTTAATATTGTTTTTGCATCACTTTCTAAATCCCATAAATTTAGAGTATCTATTTTACTTTGTAATTCTATAAGTTTATTACTTAAACTATCATCCTTTTGAACTTTTTCTAAAATGTCTTCATACTCCATTAATAATTTCATTTCTGGAGTATCTCCTTTAAAGATTTGTTCTAATACAGTTGATGAACCTTCGTAAGGAGTGTCTTGTGATAAGTATTCTATTCTTAGATTCTTACTCTTAATGACCTTTCCATCGAAAAATTCATCTTTTCCTGTTAATATTTTTAATAATGTTGATTTACCAGCACCATTTAGCCCTATAAGGCCTATCTTATCTCCATCATTTATATTTAAATTTACATCTTTAAGCAATATTTTTTCACTATATGACTTATTAATTTTTTCTAATGTTATTAAATTCATTTTTATCTCCTTAATTTTGTCTACTCATATATATTGTAAATAAAAAAGTAAGCTTAGACAACAATAAATATCTAAGCTTACTTAATATTATAAATTATATATATGTTTCAACAAACAATCTACATATGCAGTCTTATAGAATTTTAAGTGAAAAATACTTTTAAAGTAAACTACATCAATTGAAAGCATCGATTTTTAAAATTTTATATAAGTTGTCAAGCTAATTCAATTTCTTAAATATTTTTCATACGAAATATAAATTAATAAAATGTAAAACTTTATTACAACTTATATAGTTTTATTCTAATGCTAATCTATCTTTATATTTATTTTCAATCAGTCTAAATACAGGTACTCCTACTAAAGTAACTACTACAAATTCCCCTGCTCCTACTTGAATCATACTTAACACCATTGGTAAGTCAGCTACAATATTAAGCATCCATCCTATAATTAATCCATTGAATATTGTTGGCCAAAGGGATGCTAATACTAAGCTAATCTTCTTATTTCTTATGTACTTTCCAGTTAAATAAACACCAGTTACACTTAAGAATGTTGCTGCTGTTCCAAATACTATATCCATTAATCCATAGCCACCAAAAATATTTGCAATTAAACATCCAACAGTTAATCCAACTATATAAAATGGATCTATAACTGCTAAAAGAACTAAGATTTCTGATATTCTAAATTGTACAGGCCCATAGCTAATTGGGGCTAAAATAACTGTTAAAATAGTATAAATAGCTGCTATCACTGCAGTTTTAACTAATTTTTTTGTAATATTATCTCTCATATAATCTTCCTCCAAATAATTAAATATAAAAAAGGTGCCTAAAATATAGACACCTCAAATTAAACGAAATTAATAAAAGCAATAAATATAAAAAATAAAGTAGAGGATATATAACCCTCTACAATAAAAATCACATTTAATATAAATTGCAATTAATTACCGTAGTTTTGTTTATAGACAGGAGGTTTCCGAACTGTCTTATTAAGTTTACTAATATATTATATTTTATTTGTATATGCTTGTCAATGACTATATTTAAGGTGCTGTAGCACAATGAAAAATTAATAATGAAGTATAATTATTCTTCAATAAACTTTAATATATTCTTCAGCTCCTCTTCTCTATTAAGCCATAAACTTCTTTGCCATACCCTATAGAATCTTTTATCATTTTCTAGTAAATAATTACTAAACTCATATAGTGTGGATTCCTTCTCAATAGAGTCATTTATATTAAGTGAGTTAAATAATATAAAAGATTCCCTATTATTATGGTTGACTAATAATGAATCCATTGGCAAAGTAGTATATTTAGTTACAGAATAGCCCTTACTTTCAAGATAAGCCTTTGTAGTATATAGTGTATCTTCATTTTCGCTTATTTTAATATTATCGATATATGTGAAAGTATCAAATAAATTAATTGATTCAATTTCTGCAATCTTATCCTTAGAAAGGATAATTAAATTATCTGTTATAGACTTTAAATAATGTATATGTTTTTTTATCTCTTCATAATTTATTTCACTTATTATTAGGAGGTCATACTTCATAGGCAATTTATTTATAATTTTTATATTATCTATATCATAATTTAAGTAATATAGAGGTATAAGATTTAATGCTTTATATTCATCTGAAACATCCTTAGTAAAAAGATAGAAGTTTTCTCTTAAATAATTCTCCCAAATAAAGTTTAAAGAACTTATAGTTAGGCTTTTTTTCATTTCTATCTTTGATTTAAGTTCACTAAGAATACTATCATAATTATTAATTTTATCTAAAATTCCCCTATTCTTTATTTCTTCCTCTTCTATTTCATAATATATCTTCATTATAGCTAAGTTGTTTAGTAGATTTTGAGTGTTATTTTTATCTAAAGAATTATTATAGCAATATGACAACATACTTATCTCTATATTTGATAATTCATCAACTTCTAAAGAGAGCTCTTTAAATTTACTTAGTAAATCAAGTATCTTATTATACAAATCAATTGATTGAACTATGCTCTCTCCCCTTAATATATTATTTATAAGGTTTAAATACTCATCTTCTACTAGGACTTCTTTTATTTTAGCAGTTTTATTTAAGATAAAACTAAGTTTTTCATAGTTATTTATATATTCATTATATATTTCATTTTGTAATAAATTATATTCTTCTTTACTTTTTGATTTCTTAAAGAAATTAAAAAACTTATTAGCTTTTAAATTGGTTGCTTTTGAATAATTAAATTTAATATTAACCTTTTTAGATAAATTCTCAATATCTTCTATCTTCATATTAGTATTTGAATTGAACTCATCTATAAAGTCTTCTGTATATTTAGATATAGCTAAACTATAAGAACCATTTTTGTTCTGAGCTAATAGGTTAATACTCTTAAATGATTCTAATATATCCTCATATTCCATAGAAGGTTTTATAAGCTTTATATATTTATTATCCTTTATTCTCCTATATCTAATATATTTTGTAACCATATCAGATTCAATTAGCTTGTTAGCTGTTTCCTTTACTTCATTATAGCTATAATTTTTAAGAGGACTTTTTATTCTAAAAATTCTATAGTTTTCATATAAATCATCTATTTTATTAATTTTTCTTTTAGTAATCTTATACTTATATATAAGATTAATGCCATTTTTATCTTCACTATATAGTATTTTATTAAACTCCTTTAATAAGTCTATTTTTTTACTTATTTCTCTATTGATTAAACCAACCTTACTTATTAAAGTGCTTCCAGTACGCTGTCCTAAATTCTTAAATTCTTTATTAAGCTTTTCTACTATATCAATGGGTATATTTATTTCATTCAAATTTATAATTTTATCTTTAACAATTTCAATGCTTTTAACATCATACAACTTATCAATATCTTCACTAGAAATAATAAGGATATTCTTCTTATTATATAGATAATTAGATATAAAATTATTTAATAAAAATTCTTTTTCATTTAAATTTTTATATATCATATTAATGGTGTTATGATGCTTCTCATTAATATAGCCATTTATAACAAAATTAATATAATACTCCTTATATGATTCTTTATTCTCCATAAGTAATTTGCTTAAGTTTTCTTAAGACTCCTCCTTAAATTTTAGTTATTAATACAAATATATTCATAGGATAAAAAATTATAATAAATAGTTAGCTTTTTATTTTTTTGTCAATAATAGATATATATGTGTTTCAATTAAGGAGGTATTAATTTGAAGAAGCTAGTTAAAGGTATTAAAGCTTTTATAGCTTTATTTTTATTAGTAATTATTTCTTTTCTCATTTATTATAAAGGGTCAATTTTATTGATATTAGATATTTATAGAGATCTTAAAGACTCAAATAAAAGTATAGAAACATTAGGGGTTTTAACAGGATATGAGGCTAGCAATTCTATGGAAGTAAAACATTTAAAATATAAAAAATCAAAATCAAAGGATGTTTACTTGGATTTATACCTCTCTAGTAATACTGAAAAAGCATCACCTGTATTAATATATGTACATGGTGGTAGTTGGATCTATGGTGATAATACTATACCAATAGGACTAGAGCCAATAATTAATGCCTTTAATAATAGAGGATTTACTATTATTAGCTTGTCTTATGAATTATTAGATGATAGTAATATAGATTTGAAAGATCCTATTACAGATGTTAAAGATGCTATAAGATGGGTATACAAAAATAAGGATGAATACAATTTTGATACAAAGGATATAGGCCTTCTTGGAATATCTTCAGGAGCACATCTATCATTAATGGCTGCTTATACTGATGATGAAGCTTTTAAGGGTGATAATAACCTTTCAAGTTACTCCTCTAAAGTTAAGTATGTTATAGATATATTTGGTCCTACTAACTTAAGTACATTAGACTTTTCGTATTTAAATTTAAACAATAGAAAAATAAAGAAACTAATAAACTCAAATGAAGAATTAGATAAATATAGCCCTATTAACTATATAACTAATAAGGCTCCTGATACATTAATAGTACATAGTATTGAAGATGAGCTAGTTCCATATAAGAATAGTGAGGAATTATATAATAATCTTCTATCAAATAGTATAAATACGAAGTTAATTACATTTAGCAAAGGAAGCCATTTCTTTTCAGACTTTAATAAAAATGAAGTTTTTATGGCAATTATAAAAGTATTAAACTTCTTAACCTCTAATACTTCTCTATAGTTTATAAGGTAATAAAGCACAGTTTCAGTATTAAGTAGTTATAACTAAAAAGTATTTATAATAAATCTAGAAATAGATTTACTTTTAATCAATAATATATAGAAGGTTTATATTATAATGCAAAAATAAACATCCCTCTGTTGCTATTAGCAGAAGGATGTTTATTTATCTAATTTTAAGTAATTTCGAAGGAATTACCACCTTAATTATTCATTTTAATTTTAATTCCTAATTGTTATTGCATCCGTATTTTTCATAGTAAGCCTTTATAGCATTTTTCATATTATCATCTATATAAACCTTACCATTTACTTCTCTATTATATAAGTATTCAACTACTTCAGCCATAGTAACAATAGCATATGTAGTTATTCCAAAGTGTTCTTTAATTTCAACTTGAGCAGACTTATCTGACTTTCCTTTTTCCATTCTATCAACTGATATTATAAGACCTTTTATATCTACATTTCCTTGTGCCTTTAGAATAGGAGCTGTTTCGTATATTGAAGTACCTGCTGTCATAACATCTTCAACTATTACTACCTTAGTATCATCTTTTAAGGAACCACCTAAAAGTATCCCACCTTCACCATGATCCTTAATTTCTTTTCTATTTGAGCAATATTCAACATTTAAGTCGTATAAATCCTTTAATGAAATTGCTGTAGTTACAGTTAAAGGTATTCCTTTATATGCAGGTCCAAATAGAACATCTATATCCATTCCAAAATGTTTATGTATAGCTTGAGCATAAAATTCTCCTAGTTTCTTTAATTGTTCCCCTGTTGTATAATTGCCTGTATTAATAAAAAACGGTGTATTCCTTCCACTTTTTGTTACAAAATCACCAAATTTTAATACATTACTTTCTACCATAAATTCAATAAACTCTTCTTTATATCTTTCCATACTAAGCATTCCTTCCAGTATAAGTATTTAACAAGCCTAGTTACTTGTCTGTATAATTTTATCATTAAATTAAGGAAAAAACTAGATGAAAAATTGGGGCTGATATTAAAAACAGCCCCTTAATGAATATCATTATACTTTTAGTCTCTAGCTTCTTTATCTAATTGATATAATCTTTGTCTTTCAGGTAAAGTTAGCTCTAAAGAACCTTCACGCCTATTTATAAGCTTTTCTAACTCTTTAAATTTTTCTTCACCTAATTTAGTTTTGATTACATAAGTTTTCATTTCTCTTAACTTATTTTTTTCTATACCAGTTAATAAGTCACCATTTTCAACTTTTGTTCTAAAATTATTTAACTCTTCCTTTTGTGAGGCATCTAGATAACCTTCATTTTTCGGAGTCCAAAAGTCATCAAATTTATCTTTATTATTAATACTGTACTCTACTTCATTATACACCCTAAAGGCATTACTTTTATGTTTAACTTCATCATTATTAATAAAAGTAAAACTAGAAGTTAGTATCGTTGCAGATAAAATAATTGTAGCTAAATTAATAACCATACTTGTCCCTCCTTTTTAGATATTCACATTATTAGTATATGAATTTATTAAAAATTTAAAGGAGGGAAAAATTTCTTATTTATTAATTAAATACTCATTAATAGCTTTAGCAACTTCTAATCCTTCCCTAATTGCCCACACTACTAATGATTGACCTCTTCTTGCATCTCCACAAGTAAAGATATTTTGAACATTAGTTTTAAAATCACCATATTCAGCACTTATATTTCCTCTAGAATTAATAGATACATCAAAGGTATTCTTAATTGTTTCTTCTGTTCCAAGGAAGCCCATTGCAAGTAAAACTATATCTACCTTTATTATTTCTTCACTACCTTCAACTTCTTTAAAAATAACTTTTCCATTTTCGTCTTTTATACATTGAATCTTAACTATCTTAGCTTCTTTTAGATTGCCTTGAGAGTCACTTATAAATTCTTTAACACTTGAACAATATCTTCTAGGATCCTCACCAAAGATTTCAATAGCTTCTTCTTGACCGTAGTCTACTTTTAAGATTCTTTTCCATTCAGGCCAAGGATTAGTTACTTGTCTCTTTAATGGAAGTGAATCTGTTATTTCAAGCTGAATGATATTATTACATCCTTGTCTTATTGCAGTAGCAACACAGTCTGTACCTGTATCACCGCCTCCAATTACTAAAACATTTTTATTTTTTGCATCTATAAACTCTTCATTACTAATATTGTTATATACATTTTTAGTGCTACTTTTAAGATAATCCACTGCAAAATAAACACCATTAGAGCTTCTACCTGGAACTAGTAAGTCTCTTGGTTTAGTAGCACCAGTTGCTAATACTATAGAGTCATATTCATTTAAAACTTTTACTTTAAGTTTATCATCCTTAGAAACATCACTATTAGTATAGAAAGTGATCCCTTCTTCTTTTAATAAATTAATTCTATTTTGAACAACTTTTTTATCTAATTTCATATTAGGTATTCCATACATTAATAGGCCGCCAGCAGCATCTTCTCTTTCATATACATCTACAATATATCCATATCTATTTAAATAGAATGCTGCAGATAAACCTGATGGACCTGATCCAATAATAGATACCTTTTTATTATTTCTATACTGAGGAGGATTGGCTTTCACTTTTCCTTCCTCCATTGCCTTATCAATAATATACCTTTCATTTTCCTTTATGCTTACAGCTGGTGCATTTAATGCTAAAGTACAAGAAGATTCACAGGGAGCTGGACAAACCCTTCCTGTGAACTCAGGAAAAGGATTTGTCTTAAGGAGTCTTTGTAATGCTAATTCTAGATTATCCCTATATATTAAATCATTAAATTCCGGTATTAGATTATTTAATGGACATCCAGATACCATTCCTTTTAATAGTAAACCTGATTGGCAAAATGGAATTCCACAATCCATACATCTTGATCCTTGAATTTTTTGTTCTTCCTTAGAGAGCAATGAATGAAATTCATTGTAATGTTCAATTCTCTTTTTAACTAATTCGTTATTTCCTACTTTTCTTTCGAATTCTAAAAATCCTGTTGGCTTTCCCATTACATTTCACTCCTTTCATAAAAGGCTTTTAGTAAAGCATCTTCATAATTTAAACCTTCAGCTTCTTTTTCTTCAATTAACCCTAAAATAGCCTTATACTCAGATGGTATTATTTTTATAAAATTCCTTTGCTCTATATTAAAATTTTCTAAAATTTCTTTACCAGTTTTAGAGTCAGTTTCTAGTACATGCTCATAAATTAGAGTTTTCAATTCTTTTAAGTCTTTTGAATTTAGTTCTTCAATCTCAATTAATTCTTTATTAATTTTATTATTTAATTTATTTTCTTTGTTATAAATATAAGCTACTCCACCACTCATTCCAGCAGCTATATTTACTCCGCAATGACCTAAGATTACAACTTTTCCACCAGTCATATATTCAAGAGCATGATCTCCTACGCTTTCAACTACAGCAGTTGCTCCAGAATTTCTAACACAGAATCTTTCACCTGCTCCACCTGCAATAAATGCCTTACCAGATGTAGCCCCATATAAGGCAACATTACCTATTATTACGTTATCTTTACCCTTTTGTAGATTAGGAGTATTATTTTTAACTACAATTTTCCCACCAGATAGACCCTTTCCTAAATAGTCATTACAGTCTCCAGTTACCTTTATTGTAATTCCTTTAGGGATAAAGGCTCCTAAGCTTTGACCTCCAAAGCCAGTACATTTAATCTTAATAAAATCATCTTTAAACAATCTATCTGAATAATTAGAAGTAATATATGAGCCTAATAAAGTTCCAAAAGTTCTGTCTGTATTACTAATAACTAAGCTTAAGTTAATTTGTTCACTAGTTTCAATTTTTTCTTTTATATAAGGAATTAGTACCTTTCTATCTAAAGTATTATCTAATTCTTCTTTATATAATTGATTGAATTTATTATCTTCTTTAAAGAAAATAGGTTCATTTACTAATATAGAAGATAAGTCTATTTTATTTCTCTTATAACCTTTAATATACTCTTTTTGCTTTAATAAATTAAATTTTCCAACCATTTCATCAATAGTTCTGAATCCAAGCTTAGCCATATATTCTCTTAACTCCTCTGCTATAAATAGCATAAAGTTTACTACATATTCAGGCTTTCCACTAAACCTCTTTCTAAGTTCTTTGTTTTGAGTTGCTATTCCTACTGGACAAGTATCCAAGTTACATACTCTCATCATTACGCAACCTAAAGAAACTAAAGGTGCAGTTGCAAAGCCAAACTCCTCTGCTCCTAGTAAAGCAGCTATAGCAACATCTCTACCTGTCATAAGCTTACCATCAGTTTCAATCTTAACTCTATCTCTTAAACCATTTAATATTAATGTTTGATGAGCTTCTGCAAGTCCAAGCTCCCATGGTAAGCCTGCATTTTGGATGGAAGTCTTCGGAGATGCTCCAGTACCTCCATCATGTCCAGATATTAAAATAGTATTAGCACCTGCCTTAGCAACCCCACTTGCAATAGTCCCAACACCTGCCTCTGAAACAAGTTTTACAGAAATCTTAGCCTTTTCATTTGACTGTTTTAAATCATATATTAACTGAGCTAAATCTTCTATTGAATATATATCATGATGAGGTGGCGGAGAAATTAATCCAACTCCTGTAGTTGAGCCTCTAGTTTTAGCTATCCATGGATATACTTTATTACCAGGAAGTTGTCCACCTTCACCAGGTTTTGCACCTTGAGCCATTTTAATTTGAAGTTCATCAGCATTAACTAAATATTCTGAAGTCACTCCAAATCTGCCTGATGCTATTTGCTTAATAGAAGATCTTCTAAGATCGCCATTTTTATCTACCTTAAACCTATCACTATCTTCTCCACCTTCACCAGTATTAGACTTTCCACCAAGTCTATTCATTGCAATAGCTAAAGCTTCATGGGCTTCTTTTGATATAGATCCATAAGACATAGCACCTGTTTTGAATCTCTTAACTATTGATAATGCACTTTCTACCTCTTCTAAAGGAACTGGACTATTAATATAATTAAAATCTAATAAACTTCTAATAGTAATATAATTTTCTTCACCATCTATAAGCTTTGAATACTCCTTAAATAAATTGTAATCTCCAGTTCTTGTAGCTTGTTGCAATTTATAAATAGTTAAAGGATTATAAAGATGCTCTTCTTTATCTTGTCTATATTTATCATATCCACTTGAATCTAATGAAAATTCAAAGTTTACTTTACTAGGTTCAAATGCACTTTTATGCCTTAATAAGTATTCTTCCTCTATTTCAGCTATAGTTAATCCTTCGATTCTGCTAACTGTATTTGTAAAGTATTTATCTATAACAGCTTTACTAAGACCAACAGCTTCAAATATTTGAGCACCTCTATAAGATTGAATTGTAGAAATACCCATCTTAGATATAATCTTAACTAAGCCTTTCACAATTGCCTTATTATACTTTTCAACTGCAGTATCATAATCCTTGTTAAGTAACTTATATTCCCTTAATCTATTTATACCTTCATAGGCTAAATATGGATTAACTAATATAGCTCCATAACCAATCAATGTTGCAAAATGATGAATTTCTCTAGGTTCCGCACTTTCAATTACTAAATCAATATTACTTCTAATTCCTTTTCTTATTAAATAATGATGAACTCCTGCTAATGCTAATAAAGATGGAATAGCAAAGGTTTCTTTGTCTGCTCCTCTGTCGCTTAATATAATAATGTTAAATCCACTATTGTAAGCTTGTTCTATATTACTCATTAATTTATTTAAAGCTTCTTCTAAATTACTATTGTTATAAAGAATACTTACAACCTTAGTTTTAAGATTTATTTTATTTAAATATTTAATCTTTGCTAAATCCTCATTGCTAATAATAGGTGAAGAAAATTTTAAATGAGGTAAGTTATCCTTAAATTCACCTAGTATATTTCCATACCCACCTAAATATACAGTTGTAGAAACTACTATATCTTCTCTAATAGCATCTATAGGTGGGTTTGTAACTTGGGCAAATAATTGTTTAAAGTAATTAAATAACAATACAGATTTATTAGATAATACAGGAAGAGGTGTATCTATTCCCATAGCACTTAATGATTCTTCTCCATTTTCACTCATAGGTAATATAGTATTTTTTAAATTTTCAAATGAATAATCGAATATTTTAAACAATTCATCTATTTTCTTATTTGAATACTGTTCAATATTAGCGCTAGCATCTAAATTTAAATCTTCTATTTTAATTACATTATCATTAATCCACTGCTGGTAAGGATGTTTATTATAATACTTTTCTTTTAATTCAGAATTTCTTATAAACTTTCTATTTATAGTATCTACTAATAAAATATTACCTGGAGTTAATCTTCCTTTTTCCACTATATCTAAGGGATCAATATTTAATGCACCAACTTCAGAAGATAAAATAAGATTATTATCCTTAGTTATATAGTATCTTGCTGGTCTTAATCCATTTCTATCTAAAGTTGCACCCATAACATCCCCATCAGTGAAAACTATGGACATAGGTCCATCCCATGGTTCCATTAAAGTTGCATTATACTCAAAATATGCCTTTTCATCTTCTTTAATAAGCTCATTTTTTTCCCACGGCTCAGGTACCAGCATCATTATTGCTTCTTCTATACTTACACCATTCATAATCAAAAATTCTAGTGTATTATCTAAAATAGCTGAGTCTGAACCTTCACTGTTAATTATGGGTAAAACATTGCTTAATTCATCTTCTAAAACCTTTGATTTTAAACTACCTTCCCTTGCATATAAACTATTAATATTACCTCTTAAAGTATTAATTTCACCATTATGAATTATATATCTATTAGGGTGAGATCTCTTCCAGCTTGGAACTGTATTTGTACTATATCTAGAGTGAACCATAGCAATAGCTGAAACTACTTTAACATTAGATAAATCTAAGTAGAAGTCCCTTAACTGACTTGCTAACAGTAGACCTTTATATACTAAAGTCTTAGAAGAAAGAGATGAAATATACACATCTAAATTTTGTGTTTTCTTTTCAAATCTTCTTCTTAAAATATATAGCTTTCTTTCAAAATCTTTATTGTCACTTATATTATTGGGCTTTTCAATTATTACTTGCTTAATTATGGGCATAGATTTCAACGCCTTTTCACCAATGACTTCTTTATTAATAGGAACATCTCTCCAGCCTAATATATTAAGACCTTCTTCTTTGGACAATGAAGTAAATTCACTTATTGATTCTTCTAGTTTTTTTGAAGAAGGAGGAAGGAAGAACATTCCTATAGCATAATCTCCTTCCTCAGAAAGTTCTATGCCTAGATTTTTTAATTCTTCCTTAAAAAAGTTATGAGGAATTTGTATTAATAAACCTGATCCATCACCTGTTTGTCCATCAGCATCTATACCGCCTCTATGCTCTAAATTCACTAATATATCTAGGGCATTTTTAATAGCTTTATGATTTTTTTTACCATCTATATTTACTATAGCTCCAATTCCACATGCATCATGTTCAAAGGAGCTCCTATATAATCCTATATCTTTATGCAATGTTATTCCTCCCTTCAAAGTCTGTAATTATCTAAAATATCTTTAGAGTAAGCTACCATTTTCATCCCTAAGTCCATACTATTTTTTTGTATATGTCTAAAGGCTTCTTCTTCATCCATATGAAGTTCTCTCATTACTATCCCTTTAGCTTTTTCTATTATCTTTCTTTCACTTATCTTTTCTTCTAAATTATGAACTTTATCCTTAAGTTTCCTTACCCTTCTTTCACTTTGATAAATCATATCTAATGAATTTACGAGCAAGGTATTATTTATTGGACTTGATATACAAAAAATATCTGTTTCCTCCTGAACAATGGACTTATAAGGTTCATTTACGATAGCAAGGAAGCTACATTCATCGCCTATAGTTTCATAAATACTAATTAAATTCATATCTTTAAACTTGTATCCACTAATGACTATAGATGGTGAAAATTGTTTTATAGCTCTAATTAGTTCATTTCCATAAGTACATATAGCTAACACATTATAGCCATTACTAATTAATATAGCTTTAATTTTCTCTCCTATTTCTTCTTTGCTTAGTGCAACTATAACATCTATTGTCATTTACATTGCTCCCTTACTAGTAAATTAATATTGACTTAAATAGTTATCTATTTCCCATTGATGAACTTTAGTTCTATAATCGTCCCACTCTGCTGTCTTAGCTTTAATATAATTATTAAATGTATGCTCTCCTAAGGTTCTTCTTACTAATTCACTTTCTTCCATATATCTAATAGCTTCTTCTAAGGTTCCTGGTAAACTATCTATTCCTTCTTCTGCTCTTTCTTCTAATGTCATCTTAAATATATTTTTTTCTATACTTGCAGGTGGTTGTAAATTATTCTTAATTCCATCTAAACCAGCAGCTAGAAGACAAGCTAGTACTAAATACGGATTTGCACTTGGATCTGGACATCTTAATTCAACCCTTGTCCCATTCCCTCTGGTAGCAGGTACTCTTATTAATGGACTTCTATTCTTAGCTGACCATGCTATATAAACTGGTGCTTCATATCCTGGTACTAATCTCTTATATGAGTTTACTAATGGATTAGTAATAGCTGAAATACCCTTAACATGCTTAATTAATCCTGCTATAAAACTATATGCAGTACTACTTAATCCTAATTTATCATTTTCATCAACAAATGCATTTTTTCCATCCTTGTTTAATGACATATTAATATGCATTCCTGAACCGTTTATACCAAAGAATGGTTTTGGCATAAATGTAGCATAAACTCCATGTCTTTGAGATATTGATTTAACTACTAACTTAAAGGTCATTATATTATCTGCTGTTGTTAAAGCATCTTCATATTTAAAATCAATTTCATTTTGTCCATGAGCAACTTCATGATGAGATGCTTCTATTTCAAATCCCATATCCTCTAATATTAAGGATATATCTCTTCTTACATTTTCACCAGCATCTAAAGGACTTAAGTCAAAATAACCAGCCTTGTCTTGAGTCTTTAATATTGGCTCTCCATATTCATTAGTATCTAATAAGAAAAATTCACATTCAGGTCCAACATTCGTCGTATACCCTAAATCTCTAGCTTCCTTAAGAACTTTTCTTAAAATATTTCTTGGATCTCCTTCGAAAGGATCTCCTTCTGGTGTATATATATCACAGATTAATCTTGCAACTTTTCCTTGTTGAGGTCTCCATGGGAAAATAACAAAGCTATCTAAATTTGGTCTTAAATACATATCTGATTCTTCTATTCTTACAAATCCAGAAATTGATGAGCCGTCAAACATCATTTGATTATTTAAAGCCTTTTCCAGTTGCTTATCTGTTATAGCAACATTTTTTAACGCCCCAAGTATATCAGTAAATTGCAACCTAATAAACTTAACTCCATTTTCTTGTACTAATTTTATAATATCTTCTCTTGAATATTTTGACATAATACCTGCCCCCTTAAATTTTTATAAAAAAAGGGCGCACAATAGAAAACCAATCTATTGAACGCCTTTGTTCTTAACTATTTTTTACCATTATATTATTATTATCGCTGTTTTGCAATAGGAAATCTAAAAAAATTCAAAATATTTATAAATCTATTATTATTTTCTGTATTTATTTACGAATCTAGTTATTCTCTTTATTGCTTCAATTAAGTCCTCTGTTGAAGAAGCATAACAAGCTCTAATAAAGCCTTCTCCACATTCTCCAAAAGCATTACCTGGAACAGCTAGTACTTTTTCTTCTATAAGTAACTTTTCACAAAAGTCATCTGAACTCATTCCTGTAGACTTAATACATGGGAATACATATAATGCACCTAATGGTTCAAAACATTCTAGCCCCATTTCTCTAAAGCCATTAACTAGTATTCTCCTTCTTCTATTATATTCACGAGCCATTTCACTTACGCTATCATCTCCATTTTTTAAGGCTTCAATAGCTGCAAATTGTGCAGTTGTTGGAGAACACATTATAGCATATTGGTGTATCTTTTTTAATGCGTCTATAAGTACAGGATGTCCACAAACATAACCTAATCTCCAGCCTGTCATAGCATAAGCTTTAGAAAAACCATTAATAACTAGAGTTTTATCCTTAACTTCTTCAAAAGATGCAATTGAATAATGATCCTTATCGTAAGAAAGCTCAGCATATATTTCATCAGAAATTATTATTATATCCCTATCTTTTAAAACTTCAACAATTCCTTTTAATTCTTCCTTAGTCATAATAGCACCTGTAGGGTTATTAGGGAAAGGAATTATTACAACCTTAGTCTTAGGTGTAATTGCTGCTTCAAGGAGCTCAGGAGTAAGTTTAAACTCATCTTCCTGTCTTAAGTTAATAGTTACCGGTGTTCCTCCACAGAAGGTTGTACAGCCTTTATATGCGACGAAACTAGGTTCCGGTATTATAACTTCATCTCCAGGGCCTACAAGAGCCCTTAGAGCTAAATCTATGCCTTCACTTCCACCTACAGTAACTAAGATTTCATTGCTAGGATTAAATTTAAGATTAAATCTTCTGTCTAGGTATTTAGATATCTCTTCTCTTAATTCCATATATCCAGCATTTGAAGAATAATGTGTATGTCCTTTTTCTAAAGAGTATATACCAGCTTCTACTACATTCCATGGCGTAATAAAGTCAGGTTCTCCTACCCCTAAAGAAATTACATCTTCCATTTCATTTATTAAATCAAAATACTTTCTAATACCAGATGGTGGCATATTTCTAACATTATCTAGTATCATATTCTCCATTATCATATAAATATAGCCTCCCTGCCTTCAATCTTTCTTTCCTTGAATATTGTTCCATGATCTTTATACTTCTTTAATACAAAGTGGGTAGCAGTACCTGTTACATATTCCTGAACTGCAAGCTTTTCAGACACGAATAATGCTACTTCCTTCATAGTTTTACCTTCTACTATCACTGTTAAATCAAAGCCACCAGATGACATCAAATAGCAAGCTTTAACTTCTTTAAACTTATATATTCTTTCTGCAACCTTATCAAAGCCTACTCCTCTTTGTGGCGTAATTTTTACTTCAATTAAGGCTGTTACTGTTTCCTTACCTGTATTCTCCCAATTTATTAAAGTAGTGTACCCGGCTATTATATTTTTCTCTTCATAGTCAGTTATGGCTTCTCTAACTTCCTCTACAGTTTTGCCAGTCATTAAGGCAATTTCTGCATCACTATACCTACTATTTTTTTCTAAGACTTCTAAAATTTCATCCACTTTCATTACCTCCATATAAAAAAATAAATCCTCCATCCCTAAAATAAGGGACGAAGGATAACTTCCGCGGTACCACCCTAATAAGTAATTATTAATTACTCACTCAGCTGAATATATTTATTCAATCTCTATAACGGGAGACAACCGTCATTATCTAATTAAGAAATTAATTCTTATTTTTCAATAAGCAATTCAAAGGCTGCTTCAAAAAACATATCATACTAAATTCCCACCATACTTTAGCTCTCTTTGATGCATAGTTAATTTACTCTTCCTTATCACTATCTTTAAGTATCATTTTTTATAATTATAATAATAAAATCAATAAACTTCAATAGTTTTTCTAAAATTATGCATAATTTTCTAAATAATATATTTTACTATAATAAAAATCAACCTTTTACTTGTATATCTTTTAAGTTTAATAATATATATTTAAATTTACTATTAAATTAAAACAAAAAAGTCCCCCTATCTAAAATAAAGGGACTAAAAAATTTATTTTAGTAATTTGGAACAAATTACATCCTTAATTATTCATTTTTAATTATTCATTATCAATTTTATAACGCTTCCCCTACTAATGAGAAAGGTTGAGCTCTAACTATTTTTACATTAACTAAGTCACCAGCTTTTATATTTTCTCCAGTGAAGTTAACTAATTTACCATTTCTAGTTCTTCCAGTAAATTTAGTTTCATCATTTTTGCTAAATCCTTCAACTAGAACTTCTGTTACTTTGCCTTCAAATTCTTTATTTTTCATAATAACACTTTCGTTAACTGCCTTAACAAGTCTATCAAATCTATGATGCTTATCTGCATCAGGAACTTGATTTAACATCATATCAGCTGGAGTGTTATTTCTTCTTGAATAGATAAATGTAAATGCTGAATCATATTGAACTTTTTGAACTAAATCTAATGTATCTAAGAAGTCTTCTTCCGTTTCTCCTGGGAAACCAACTATAATATCTGTAGTTAAAGAAACTCCAGGTATTTCTTTTTTAATTAATTCAACTAACTCAAGATAAGATTCTTTTGTGTAATGTCTATTCATCTTTTTAAGTATTCTATTTGATCCACTTTGTACAGGTAAATGAATTTGCTCACAAAGCTTATCACATTCTTTAATAGCATAAATAACATCCTTATTTAAATCCTTTGGATGAGAAGTCATAAATCTAACTCTTTCAAGACCTTGAACTTCATTAATTTTTCTTAAAAGTTTAGCAAAATCAATATCTTCTTCTAAGCCTTTACCATATGAGTTAACATTTTGACCAAGTAATGTTACTTCTTTATAACCCTTAGCAACTAAATCTTCAATTTCCTTTATTATATCTTCTGATTTTCTACTTCTTTCTCTTCCTCTAACATAAGGAACCACACAATAAGTACAGAAATTATTACATCCATACATTATTGTAACAAAAGCTTTAACTGAACTTTCTCTATCTATTGGAACACCTTCAATTATTTCTGTTTCTTTATTAAAGATTTCCTTTACTTGTACTCCCTCAGTTTTAACTCTATTTAAGTACTCTGGGAACTTATAGGCATTATGAGTTCCAAAGATTATGTTGACATGAGGGAACTTACTTAATATTTTATCAGCCATACCTTCTTGTTGCATCATACAACCACATACAGCAACTATTAATTCTGGCTTCTTCTTCTTTAGATGTTTAAGCTCTCCTAAATTACCAAAAACCTTATTTTCTGCATTTTCTCTAACGCAGCAAGTGTTAAATATAATAATATCTGCATCCTTTATATCAGTACTTTTACTATAACCAATACTTTTAAGCATTCCTGAAAGCTTTTCTGAATCTTCTTCATTCATTTGGCAGCCCCAAGTTTCAATAAAGTATTTTAAATCTTTCATTTCTTCCTTCATCAGTAATCTCCTTTTATAGAACTATTTCTCCAATAATATTATAATAAAAAAGGGGTAGAAAAACTACCCTATTTTTATCTTTCCCATACTAATACCTTATTTTCATCTAGAAAACCTATTTTTCTATATAAGTTTATTGCTTTTATATTATCTGAATCAACCCTTATATATAAATTATCTATTCCATAATTTTTAGCATACTCAATCATCTCATTAAGAAATAGATTTCCAAATCCAAGCCCTCTATATTTACTTACTATCCCAAAATTAACTATAGTAAACATAGACCTATTATAAATAATTTGCCCATATCCAACATATTCGTTATTTAATATAGCAAAGATACATAATTCATTAATATAATAATCTTGAGCCATATCTGCATAGATATCCTCAGTATTTAAAGGGAGTCTATTCCATTGTTCAAAAATATCATTTTGGATATCACATCTTAAAATTTCATCTTTTCCAGGTTCAAAAATTCTAGTATAAAAGTTTATTGTATTATTTAATCTCAATTTAAACTTTACTTCTTTTATATATTCGTCTTTTTTATCTTCATAAGTTTTAAGATTTAACTTTAATAATAAAGTATATTTCTTTTTAGTAAAACCAAGAGATTCTAATACAATAGAATTTTGAAGTGTATCTAATGCTTCGTAAGAAAGTAGGTTATTATTAAAAATACTTAAAATATTTTTATTAAGTAAACCCATATACTTAAAATCTATATATAAAGCCCATACCTTTGTATATTTACTTGAAGTACTTTCATACCAAATATAACCTATATATATTTCATTAACTTTAATTAATCTTATAGACTTTCTATATAAGAACTTTATTAAAAAGTTTTGACTATCATAAGATTTAAAAAAGTCTTTATTATAATTAGTTTCTTCAAAATTTTTACTATATATCTCTTTAAAAATATCCATATTGTGCAAAGTTAACTTCTCAAGCATACCAAATACCCCTTTTTGTCTATATAATAAGTATAATTCTCATACAATATAAAGGTCAATATTATAGGCCTAAATAAATAAGACACACATAACAATTTATGTGCGTCTTTAAAAATATATTACTCAGCGTCTCTTATGCTTAAAGCAATTTTCTTATTTTCTGCATCTACAGAAAGAATTATAGCCTTAACTTCATCACCAATATTTAATACATCAGCAGGGTTATTAATTCTTTCATTAGTTATTTTAGAAATATGAACTAACCCATCAACACCTGGTTCTAATTCAACAAAGGCACCAAAGTCACTTATTCTAACAACCTTACCTAATACAGCTGAACCTTCTGGGTATTTTTCTTCTATGTTGCTCCATGGTTCTGGAGTTAATGCTTTAATACTTAAAGAAATTCTATTTTTTTCTCTATCAGCTTCAATAATCTTAACATCAATTATATCGCCTTTCTTTAAAACACTTTCAGCATTTTTTACATGACTCCATGAAATTTGAGATAAATGAATTAATCCATCTACTCCATTTATGTCTGCAAAAGCACCAAAGTCTGTAAATCTCTTAACTTCAGCCTTTACTACTTCTCCAACTTTGATATTTTCCCAAGCTGCATCTTCAACTACTTTTTTAGCTTCTTCTAAAATTACTCTCTTGGATGCAACAACCTTTGAAGGGTTTTCAATAGAAAAATCTATTAATCTTACTTCAAGTTCTGTACCTTTAAGGTTGCTTCTATCCTTTGCATATCTTATATCTACTTGAGAAGAAGGAACAAAAATTCTAACTCCCTTGTAGTATCCTATTAAACCTTTTTCTATTACATCTTTAATTCTAATAGTAAAGGTTTCTTTATTATTAAACTTTGCTTCTAAATCATTTAAAGTAGCTTTCTTTTCATATTCAAGTCTAGAAAGAACTACATTTCCATCTTCATTTCTAAGTTTAATAACCTTTGCTGTAATTTCATCTCCAACTTTAATTGATTCTAAATATGAAGATAAATTTTCTTCAGAAGTTAACTCTTTAAAAGGTATTACTCCGTCAAGTTTATATCCTGATAATGATACTATAACTTCATCTCTTCCTATAGATAGAACTTCACCATTGATTTCATCACCAATTCTAAATCTTCTATCCATTTCTTCCATTAGCTTTAATTGATCTTCCATGTTAATTTTTCCCCTCCATAATATCAATTACTTCTTTTATAATCCAGTCAGGAGTAGATGCACCTGCAGTAATCCCAACAGTCTTATCTTTATTAGATTCAATAAATTCTTTGCTAAGTTCCTTAGCATTTTCAATATGGATTGTATTCGGACAATTATCCTTTGATATTTGATACAACTTAGTTGTATTAGAACTATTTCTACCGCCAATAACTATCATTGTTTCAACTTCTCTTGATAATTCATTAGCGCTTTTTTGTCTAACTTCTGTAGCTGAACAAATAGTGTTAAAAGCTAATAGTTCTTTGGATTTAGAAGATAAATTGCTTACTGTTTTTTTCCAAGTCTCTTCTTTTTCTGTAGTTTGAGATACAACACATATCTTTTTAGGTAGTTTTTTATCAAAGTCTCCATCTTTAGTAATTATGGCACTATTATTACACCATCCATTAATTCCAACTACTTCTGGATGCTTATCATCCCCAAGTATAACAATATTATATCCTAAATCGGAGTATTTATTGACTTTTTTATGAATATTAGTTACATATGGACATGTAGCATTAACTACAATTAGTCCTCTACTTTCAAGGCTATCTGTTACTGCCTTAGATACTCCATGAGATCTAATTACAATAACATCACCTTCATTTAATTTATCTATTTCACTATAATCTATAGCGTAAATATTATTTTCCTCTAGGTACATAACTACATCGTTATTATGTATTAATGGCCCTAGTGTATATATTTTCTTATCATATTGTTTCTTAACCTTTATTGCTTCTTCAACTGCTCTTTGAACACCAAAGCAAAAACCTGCATTTTCTGCTAATAAAACTTTACTCATATCAATTCTCCTAAGCTTTTAATTACATATTATACTTTAAGTATATTATAAGATCTAAATAATAGACTATAGTACACTTAGATTCTTTTTGATACTTAAAGATATTTCTTTAACTACTTCATTGATAGAAAGCTTAGTTGTGTCTACCTCAATTGCATCATCAGCTTTTTTTAGAGGATCTACTTCTCTATTACTATCTAAATAGTCTCTTTTTATAATATCTTCAAGTATTGTAGAATAATCTACGTCTAATCCCCTATTTGTTAATTCCTTATATCTTCTTTCAGCCCTTGCCTCTGGAGTTGCTGTTAAGAAAAACTTAAACTTAGAATCCTTTAATACCACTGTTCCAATATCTCTACCATCCATTATAACATCAAATTTATTTGACATTTCTCTTTGTAATTTAACAAGTATCTCCCTTACTTCTTTAATAGAAGCATATTTAGATACTATTTTACTAATTTCAGGCATAGTAATTCTATCTTGTATATTTTCCCCATTTAAAATTAAATCATCATTTTCGAACTTCATTTCAAAAGTACTAATTAAACTGCATAAAGCATCAATATCTTTATCCCCTATATTGTTCTCTTCAGCTTTTAAAGCTACTGCTCTATACATCGCTCCAGTATTGATATACATTAAATCAAATTCCTTTGCAACTAACTTAGCAATTGTACTTTTACCTGCCCCCGCTGGTCCATCTATAGCAACTGATAATCTCAAAATAGTACTCCACCTTTCGTATATGAAAAACATTTCATATAAATTATAATATTATTATTAATTATAAACAAGTTATTTCAATATATGTTTCAATAAATAATCTACATTTTAAGTATTTGTGCTGTTTTAAGTTAAAAATAGTTTTAAAAGTAAAGTAAATTAACTGAAAACATATATAGTTAATTTTTATATAAGTTGATTTTGTAATTATCTAACTAATAATTTTTACATATTAACTAAATTAATAAAATGTATAAACTTTATAGCAACTTATATATTACTTCCTGCTAAATAACCTGTTGATAATGCAATTTGCACATTGTATCCACCTGTATAGGCATCAATATCAATAACTTCTCCTGCAAAAGAAAGGTTATTGATTAATTTAGACTTCATTGTAGAAGGATCTATTTCCAATGTATCTACCCCACCTGAAGTTACTATTGCTTCTTCTATTGGTCTTAATTTTCTTATAGTCAATTTAATACCCTTTATTAAGCTAACTAAAGATTTTCTTTCTTCCTTTGTAATTTCGTTAACTTTTTTATTTTCATTAATATTAGATAAACTTATTATTATTGGAATAAGTTTTTTAGGAAATAAGTCATCTAAAGAATTTTTAAATTCTTTATTTATATATTTCTTAAAATCCTTCTGTACTCTTAAGTCTAGTTCTTCTAAAGTTAAAGCAGGCTTCAAATCTAAATAAATATAATACTTTAAGTCGTCATTAATATATCTAGAGGCTTTTAAAGCTAAAGGACCTGAAATTCCATAGCTTGTAAATAATACTTCACCCTGATCTTTATAAAGAGGTTTTTTCTTATCTATTTCATATAATGAAATTCCAATATTTCTAAGAGTTAATCCCACAATTTCACGTATCCAACTATTATTAAGCTCAATAGGAACTAATGATCCTTTAAGATTAGTAATCTTATGTCCAACTTTTTTAGAAAATTTTAATCCATCTCCAGTCGAACCTGTTAAAGGATATGATATCCCTCCAGTAGCTATAATATAATTATCTGCAGTTAAAATATAATTATCATTAACTTTAACACCATCAATAAGTGGGTTTTTGTAAATTATATCTGTAACCTTTGAATTAAGTCTAATATCTACTTTATTATTATTTAATTCCCTTAAAAGTCCTTTAATAATATCTGAAGACTTATCTGAGCTTGGAAAAACTCTACCTCCCCTTTCAGATTTAAGTCTTATTCCCTGTGATTCAAAAAAGTTTATAGTATCTTCATTTGTATAAGAGTATAATGCACTATATAAAAAATGAGGATTGCCAGGAATAAAATCAAAGAACTCTGAAATATCCTTACTATTGGTTACGTTACATCTTCCTTTGCCTGTAATAAATAGCTTCTTTCCAACCTTTTCATTGCTTTCAAGAAGTATAACTTCATTACCATCTTTAGCTGCTGTAATAGCTGCCATCATTCCTGCAGGACCTGCTCCAATTACTATTACTTTTTTCATATTCATCCTCCAATGCATTATTTTTTCTTAAGATAATATATCATTTAATAACTTTAATTACAACTTTTATTGTATAAAAATAGATGTATCAATCTTATAAAATAATTGATACATCTATTTAGTTAAATCCTTATGTAATTTTTAATTAAACTGTAGTAAGTGAGACTAAAATATAGAGTATTTTAATCTTCACCTACATTTCTATTATTATAAGAATATACATTGTATTCTTTCCAAATTGATTCAAGACTATTAAAAGTATTTGCTATACTTTGCTTCTCTCTCATTCCAACTGCAATTATTAATGCATTAATAACTGATAAAGGTGCAACTAAAGAGTCAACAAAGGAAGCCATATTGCTATGAGCAATTAATGAATAATCAGCCTTTGATGCAAGAGGTGATAAAAGACTATCAGTAATTGCAACTACATCAGCACCTCTACCTTGTGCAAAAGCTAAAGCATCAATAGTTCTAGAAGCATATCTTGGGAAACCAATACCTATAACAAGATCCCCTTCTTCAAGATTAATCATTTGCTCAAATATATCAGATATTCCATATCCAACAGTCTTAACATTTTGCAAAATAATATTTAAATAGAACCCTAAAAATTCTGCCAAGGCTGTCGAGCTTCTAAGTCCAATTATATATATTCTTTTAGCTTCAAATATTTTATTAACAACATCTTCAAAAGTATTATAATTTATCTTTTCTAGGGTAGCTCTTATATTTTCAATATCTGCTTTAAGAACACCTTTAAGTGCATAACCTTCACTTACGTAATCATTTGATAATTCTAATCTTTGAACTGTTGTTAGTTTGTTTTTAATTAATTCTTGAAGTGCTTTTTGAAGTTTTGGATAACCTGAAAAGCCAAGTTCATTTGCAAATCTTACTACTGTAGATTCTGAAACTCCAACTGATACTCCAAGCTTAGCTGCAGTCATAAAAGCAGCCTTATCATAGCTTTTTAAAATATACTCTGCAATTAATTTTTGTCCTTTGCTCAATCTTGGGAATTTTGATTGTATTATTTTCATTAAATCTTTTGAGTTATCATTAAGATTATTATCCATTCATATCCCTTCTTTTCATTTAAACTTAACAACTTATACTATTATACTATCATTTATTGAATAATCCAGCAATAATTATTTCATTTTTCTCTAAAAGCGAATAAAAACTTGTAGTGTTTTTATAGGTTGTCAATTTTATTTTTTCTCTACAATCACCATCATAGGTGAGATATCTTGCCTGTTTAGATAGGATTGCACCATAACTCCATACTTATTTTTAGGCAATTCTTTTAAATACTGTAAAATGCAAGTTTCTTCTATCTTACCTTCATTATGACCTCTATATATGCAAATAACCATCATCCCTCCACTATTAAGTAATTCAAGACCTAATTTAATACTTTCAAGTGAAGTTATATGATTAGTAGTTATATTTTTATCGCCACCAGGTAAAAATCCTAGGTTATATATTATACAATCTACTTTCGTATTAATATAAGTATTAAATAAATGATGAGAATCATTGATAACTTCAACATTTTCTATATTTTTTTCTTTATATTTAATACAAGGCTCCTCTTGAATATCAAAAGAATATACTTTAGAAAAAAATTCTGATAGAAAATCTGTGTCATATCCATTACCTAAAGTAGCATCAATAGCCACATCTTTATTTAATACATAGTTTTTTATAATATCATGTGATAAATCACTTATATTTCCAACATATCTATACATAATTACCTCAAAATTTTTTATAATGAATTTATATATTTAAGTTCCTCTTCAGTTAAATCTCTCCATTGGCCTTTTTTAAGATAACCAAGTTTTATATTACCAACTTCAACTCTTTTTAATGATAATACCTCGTGTCCTAAAGCTTCACACATTCTTCTTATTTGTCTATTCTTACCTTCATGGATTATAATCTCTACAACTGAATTAACTGAATTATTTTTCTTTTCTATATCTAAAAGTGTCATCTTTGCATCAGCTGTTATATATCCGCCAATATCAATTCCACTTTCAAATCTTTTAATTTCTTCTTTGCTAAACTCGCCTCTGCAAGTAGCAATATACTTCTTTCCTATATTAACTCTTGGATGAATTATTTTATTATAAATATCTCCATCGTTAGTAAGTAATATCAAACCTGAACTATCGTAGTCTAATCTTCCTATAGGATAAATTCTTTCTTCAACTTTAACTAAATCTAAAATTGTTTTTCGTCCCTTTTCATCCTTAACTGAAGTTATATAACCTTCTGGTTTATTAAGCATAATATAAAGTTTATTTTCTTCAGGCTTTATTATGTTACCTTTATATGTAACTGTATCTTTTTCAGGATCTATTTTGACACCAAGTTCAGAAACAATATTATCATTTATCTTAACTTCCCCACTTAATATTATTTCTTCGCATTTTCTTCTAGATGCAACACCACATCTAGCCATATATTTTTGTAATCTTTCTTCCATATATCTCACTCCGTACCTTTAATAAGCAATTAATATATAAGTTTTAATATCCTTTATTCTATTAATCTATACCTTTCACTAATTATCCATAAAGAATTATATTGCTTTTACATCTTATATAAAAATCAAATATCTATTTTCAATTTTGATATTTAACTTAAGTAGTTCCTTTATATTTTACTTTATTAAACTAATTAATTTAGATTATTAATTTAACCATATATATACTACTCTAGTATATATTTTTCTGCAATATGATTTTAGATATTAATGATATTTTATATTTTTAAGCAAAATAATATGGAGCTGCAAAATTACAGCTCCAATTAATTACTTTTTCAAACTAAATAACAATTCATCTATTCCTTCTTTTAATTGTTTTATCTTATCTTCACTAAAGTTCATATTACATAAGACTTTATTAGGAACATCTTTTGATTTCTCTTGCAATTCTCTACCTTTAGATGTAAGTTCTGCAAAAACTACTCTATCATCTTCTTTTGATCTATACTTTTCTATTAGTTCCATAAACTCAAGTTTCTTTAGAAGAGGTGTTAATGTTCCAGAATCCAAATGTAATCTATTACCAAGATGCTTAACTGTAGCTTTATTTTCTTCCCATAAGACAAGCATTACTAAGTATTGAGTATATGTTAATTTCAACTCATCTAAAATGGGTTTATATAATTTAATTATTTCCCTAGATACAGCATAAAGAGAAAAACAAATTTGGTTATCTAACTTTAAATTATCATATTTTGACACTTCATCACCTACATAACGTATTTGCTAAATATAATTTTATACAATTAATTTATTAACCTTTATGTTATCTCTTTTAACTTTTCTTGTCAATAACTTTAATTTACTAATTTAAAAGTCCTTTTTTAAATCCTTCTATAATATCTTCTATATCTTCTATACCTAAAGAAACTCTAATTAGAGTGTCAGTAATACCTAATTTTTCTCTTTCTTCCCTAGGAATAGCAGCATGGCTCATTTTTACTGGATAAGAAACTATAGTTTCTACAGCTCCTAGACTTACTGCCACAACTACATTTTCAACATTATTTAAGAAGTGCTTAGTTTGTTCTATATTTTTAAATTTAAAAGATAGTACAGCACCTGGACCAAATGATTGATTTTTATGAACTTCATAGTCCTTATGAGATTCAATACCAGGATAATATACTGCTTCTACAATTTCTTGCTCTAAAAGCCATTTTGAAAGTTCTAAAGCATTTTTTTGAGATTGATCCATTCTAATTTTTAAAGTTTTTAATCCTCTAGATACTAAATAACAATCTTGTGGTGATAAGATAGCACCAAATCCATTTTGAACTCTATATATTTCAGCTGATAATAACTTATCATTTGTAACTGCAAATCCTGCTATTACATCACTATGGCCACCAATAAACTTAGTTGCACTATGAACTACTATATCAACACCTAACTCTAAAGGTCTTTGAAGATATGGTGACATAAAAGTATTATCAACTATTGTAAGTAAGTTATGTTTCTTACCTAAATTTACTGCTTCCTTTAAATCAGTTATCTTTAACAAAGGATTCGATGGAGTTTCTAAATAAATTGCCTTAGTATTTTCTTTAATTTCTTTTTCTATATTTTCTATTTTACTAGTATCTACAAATGTAAACTCAATATTAAATCTATTAAAAAGCTTAGTTACAGCCCTATAAGTTCCTCCATATACATCTTCTGCTACAATTAAATGATCTCCTGCTGAAAATGTGCTAATAACAGAAGATATAGCTGCTATCCCAGAAGAAAATGCATAAGCATATTTACCACTTTCTAATCTTGCAAACTCTTCCTCTAAAGCATTTCTAGTTGGATTTCCAGATCTAGCGTAGTCATATTCTCCAAAATTATCTATATCAAATTGATGAAAAGTAGAGCTTTGATATATAGGTAATGTAACTGCTCCTGTATTTTTCTCTATAGTTTTTTCACTGTGTAATAACTTTGTTCCAAATTTCATATTACTCCCCCAATACTGATTTCAAATCATCTAATAAATCATTTATATTTTCTATTCCAACAGACAATCTTAATAATCTTTCATCTACTCCAAGTCTTTGCTTAAGATCATTTGGCATATCTACATGAGTTTGTGTATATGGATAGGTAATTAAAGTTTCAACGCCACCTAAGCTTTCAGCAAATGAAATCACTTCAAGTTTTTTTAGTAACTTTGCAACTAATGAAACTTTCTTAACCTTAAATGAAATCATTGAACCATAACCAGTAGATTGTATAATATTCACATCATAACCTTCATGATCTTCAAGACCTACATAATATACTTTTTCTATATTTTCGTTTCGTTTTAAATAATTAGCAATTAGAATAGCATTTTCTTGAGATTTATCAAGTCTTATAGATAATGTCTTTAACCCTCTTAATAGTAACCAAGAATCAAAAGCTGATAAAGTTGCACCTGTTGAGTTTTGAACTACTCTAAGCTTACTTATAATATCCTTATCATTTGCTATTAAAAATCCAGATAAAACATCATTATGGCCACCTAGAAACTTTGTACCACTGTGAATTACAATATCTGCACCTAATAATAAAGGCTTTTGAAAATAAGGAGTTAAGAATGTATTATCAACTATTAAAGTTAACTTGTTCTTCTTACATAAATAGCTTATATCAGAAATGTCACTTACTCTCATTAATGGATTAGAAGGAGTTTCTATAAATATAGCCTTAGTCTCATTTGTAATATCTTCTTTAATTCCATCTAAGCTAGTAGTATCTACAAAGGTAGATTTTATACCAAATACACTATAAATATCATTAAATAATCTAAAAGTTCCACCATAAAGATCCTCTGAAACTATAATGTGATCACCAGGTTTAAATAAATGAAAACATGCTGTTATTGCAGCAACTCCAGTAGAAAAAGCTAAGGCTTCTTTTCCTTCTTCTAAAAGGCAAATTGTCCTTTCAACTTCTTCTCTAGTTGGATTATTAGTTCTAGAATAATCATATCCAGTGCTTTTATTTAATTCTGGGTGCTTAAAAGTTGTACTTTGATAAATAGGATAGCTTATTGCACCAGTGACACTATCTCCTCCGCTTGCCCCTCTTACAGAGATAGTTTCAAATTGTAATTTCTTTTCGTTCATTGTGATTCCCCCTTTTATAAATAAAAAAAGAACTCTTCCAAAATAGAAAGAATTCTTAAATACAACTATATAATTGCATACTAGTTTTCTTATTTTTCAGATTAACTGTAGGATTTAGCACCACACAAATAAATACATAATTGTAGGTTGCCGGGTTTCATAGGGCCAGTCCCTCCACCACTCTTAATAAGAACTATTAGATTTTAAAACAATTATATTATATAAACTATTTAATTTCAAGTTTTTTCAAATAATTAATTTATGAATTTTCTTACATAATGATTATTTATGTAGAACTATTAAAAAAATTAATATACAATAAACCTTAGGATTATTTTTTGGAGGTTTCATTTATGAAGGATTTTATAAAAAAGTTTTTATTTAATAACTGGTTATATGTAGTAATGGTTTTAATAATACAAGGAAAATCTATGCTATTATTATCTATGCTTAGAACGGAGAATTCTTCTAGCATAAATTTTGCAACAATGTATTTTGGAGTTCCTGCTATAGGTGCTCATTTGCTTGTAATTGCATTTATCTTTAGCATAATGTTCTTATTTAAATATAAGGGTAAAATTAAATCTGCAATGATTTTAAATCTTATAATTACTTTACTATTTGTTGCAGATATATGGTACTACAGAGTAAATGGGACGTTTTTATCCCTAAGACACCTACTACATCCTGAGATTTTCAATCCAATTGGAAAGAGTTTGTTTAATTTTAGAGTAGTAGATTTATTATTCTTTATTGATTTCCTAGTGTTCTTTATACTATTTAAATTTGATAGAATTAGAGATTTTAAAGATGAATCCAAATTAAGCTTAAGAGCTATTAAAACTATAGTAATTGCAGGATTAACCTTAGGAATTGTTTTACTTTCTCATTATGTAATAGATATTAAAGGACTAATTCCTGGGCAATCCTTTTTAAGATTATCTTGGGCACCATTTCAAAGCTTTAGTGATATGAGCCCTCTTGGATATCATGGTTATGATTTATTTTATTTTTCAAATAAAAATATAGATTTAACTGAAGAAAATATTAATGAGGTTGAAACTTGGCTTAACAATAATAAAGAAGATTTACCTGATAATGAGTACTTTGGACTTTTAAAGGATAAAAACTTAATAGCTATTCAAGTTGAATCTTTAGAAAACTTTGTTATTAATCAAAAAGTTAATGGACAAGAAATAACGCCAACATTAAATAAGCTATTAAAGAATAGTTTGTACTTTGATAATATATATGAGCAAAATAATTCAGGAACCAGTTCTGATGCAGATTTGATGGTTAATACATCTATTTTTCCTATAAGAAGTACAAGTACCTTCCCTACTTACCCATGGACTTCTTATAATAGCTTGCAAATGCTTCTTAATAATAAAGGATACAATACTATATCTACCCATGCTGAACTACCTGGTAGCTGGAACTGGGCAGAACCACATAAAGCATTTGAAGCAGATAAGTTATGGGATATATATGAGTTCGAGGAAGATGAGATTATAGGACCTGGATTATCAGATGAATCATATTTAAGACAAATATCTGAAAAATTAAAAACTGAATCAGAGCCTTATTACACTTTTATTGCAACATTAACTAGTCATGGTCCATTTGAAATACCTGATGATAAAAAGCTTTTAGACTTACCTAAGGAGTTAGATGAAAATATGTTAGGTGGCTACTTCCAAAGTGTAAGATATGCAGATGAAGCAATAAAATTATTCTTAGAAGAATTAGATAAAAATGGTCAATTAGATAACACAGTAATTATGATATATGGTGATCATGGTGGAGTTCATAAGTTCTATGAAGATGAAATTAAAGATGCCCCATTAAATGAAAACTGGTGGCAGGAAAATACTAAGGAAATACCATTTATAATTTATAATAAGGATATTAAGGCAGAAACTATATCAAAGGTTGGTGGTCAAACTGACTTCTTACCTACTATTTCATATTTACTAGGAGTAGATAGAAAAGATTTTGAAAATACTTCTATGGGACGAGTTTTAGTAAATACTAATAGAGATGCTGTTATCTTAAATGATGGAGAAATAAAAGGTACCCTAAAAGATGCAAATGAAGAGCAACATCTTAAAGATACATTTAAGATTGCTGATTATATAATTCAAGGGAATTACTTTAAGTTTCTTAATAAATAAAGTAAAATCACTATAGTTATTAAGAATTAAAAAATTAAAAAATGAGGAATTAAAGAACTTAACTTTTGAATTTTCTAAAGTTAAGTTCTTTAATTAAATTAACAATTATTCATTTAAATTATTAATTGTTAAAGGGGCTATCTTAGTGAGATAGCCCCTTTTTTATGTATTACCTTTTAAATTTTATGTAAGAAATTATAATAGTTATTATGCACCCTATGTATATAGAAATTGGTAAAATATTCGAATTACTATTATCATTATTCATTAGCAAATATTCATTTTCTTTATTATTTTCCAATATTGTACTATTATTATTCACCTTAGATTCTATGTTACTTTTGATATTATCATTTATTTCATTATCTATATTTTCATTATCAGCTAGTTTATCTTCTATAGAATTTTTGAAATAATCTACTACTTCAGTGTTATCTATATTTGAAAATACATCAAGAGATAATACATCACTATTATTTTTTATAGCCTCATAGTAAGATTTAATCCCACTAATATTTCCTTTAAATATAGGGTCTTTAGTAGCTTTTTCTTTTAATGTAAAATCTCCATTTTTAAAGCTGAAGTCTATATCTAATCTCAAGCCTTCAGCCATAGCAGTAACATTCTTATATATCCTTAGTAGCTCTGTTATCTTATAATCTTTAATGCTTTCTTTACCTTTAACATCATCAGAAATTTCTTTACCCTTATCTACAACCTCATCAATTTCTTCCCTACTTATATCTAAAGTATTAATATACTCAATTAAATTATCTATACTAAGATTATTCTCTAAAAGATTTGTAAATGAACTTGCAGAGGCACGTATTTTATCTCCAATTAGTATAACAGCAATTATAAAGACTACTATTAAAATCTTTTTACTATTTTTCATTGAGTCACCCCTTTATATACAGAGTATTCCCATTTTAGCAAAAAATAATCATTATAACTAAATTTCCATTGGAGAATAAAATAATTTATTTACATTATTTCCCAGAAAATAATTATATCTATATTTTTTATATGTACTATTGCCAATATATGGAGTATTATTAATATAAGATAAGGAGTGATGTAAGTTGTTAGTATACATATGTTGCGCTGGAGGGGCAACTTCTAGCCTATTTTGTTCTAAAATAAAAAAAGCATCTAATAAAGATAATGTTTTAGTAGATGATCTTATGACAATCCTAACTGATTTTAAAGAAATAAAAAACAAATATGAGTATATTCTTGCTTATGGTCCTGCTGGATTTATAAGAGACTCAGCTATAAGAGACTATGCTTTAGATAAAATAATTGATTTAATTTTAGTATGTCCACAAGTAAGGTACTTAGTTCCATCAATAAAGAAAGTTACAGAACCTTATAATATTTCTTGTGATTCCTTAGATATGAAGACTTTCGGAACAATGAATGGTGAAAAAGCCCTAAAAGATATAATAGAATTTGCATCAAAGTAAAAATTACAATAATATAAGTTAGCAGAAAGTATTAATCTTAACTAATAATCTTATATTATTGTAATCTTTCATATTTTTATGAACTATTAATTATCTATAATATTATTTATTTTAGCTTATAAGAGAATAACCTTAAAGAAGTTTAATATTATATTACACTTAACTAATATTTTAGCACTAAATTATATCTCCACTCCATTCATCTAAAGCTAATTTCACCGATCTTGTCATTTCCTTTGAAAAATCTGATTTCATCTTCATATTATAATGATACTGAGCATAATTCTTTTCCTTATATTCATTTTCAGAAACAAATAATTTATCTCTTTAATCATACTTTCTAAGTGATCCTCTTTTTAAAATTGTATTTATTGTTTCATTCATTGAAATTTCTCCAAAAAATTTAATTTAATCTTATAACTATCTCTAAACCATACTTACACAGCAATTCTACATCAAGTTCCTCTTCAAATTCTAATAACTGACTTAATATTATGTTTCCTTCAGTCTTATAACTTAATATTTTTCCTTTAGCTTCATCTTTAAAATCACTCCAAGTCCATAGATGAGCTGTACCTTCTATTGCTTTAATTTCATATATATATTTATTAGCAATTAGAATGTATTGAGACAATAATAATTTTCTATTTTCATTATCATAAATATATTCTGTTGAATATGTCTTTATATGTTCTCTTTCTTCTTTATCTAAATTTAAATAATTAATATATATTTCTTTAAATCTTCCCATTTAGATACTCCATTAATATAATCTTTATAAGCATTATACCATTTTAATATAAAAATTTTTATATAAGTGATCAAAATAGTATCTATAGATAAAAAAATATAATATGTAATTTTAAGGAGCTGTCTTTATGTGACAACTCCTTAAAAATCTATTCTACATCATAAATTTTATAGTACTTATTCTTTAAGTAATCTATAAAGTACTTAGGATTAAGTTCTTCTCCAGTTATGTTTTTTATAAGTTCTTCTGGAGTATAAATTGCTCCATGAACATGGACTTTTTCATTTAACCACTTAGTTATTTCAGTAAGATCTCCATTCTTTACGCCTTCCATAACTGTTGATTTTTCTTTTAATAAAGTATTAAGCATTTGAGCTCCATATAGGTTTCCTAGAGCGTAGCTTGGGAAGTATCCAAAGGAACCATCTGACCAATGCATATCCTGAAGAATACCTTCTGCATCATTCTTAGGTTCTACACCTAGATATTCCTTATACTTTTTATTCCATAAATCTTTTAATTCATTTACAGATATTCTACCATTAATTAATTCCTTCTCTATTTCATATCTAATTATAATATGAAGCCCATAAGTTAATTCATCAGCTTCTGTTCTTATTAGTGATGTTTCAACATAATTCATAGCTTCATAGAATTCTTCTAAAGTAACATCTTTAAAATCTTCAAAGTATTCCTTTGCTACAGGTAAAAGATATGAGCAAAACTCCTTACTTCTTCCTAGTATATTTTCATAGAATCTTGATTGTGATTCATGAATAGCCATTGATGCTCCTTGTTGTAGTCCTGTAGATTCTAAATCATCACTAATATTTTGTTCATATATACCATGACCACCTTCATGGATTGTGCTAAATAAAGCTGAAGTAAATTCATCTTCATGGTAATTAGTTGTTAATCTTACATCCTTATTACCAAAGTTAGTTGTAAATGGATGAACACTTACATCTAATCTTCCAGCTTCCTTATCAAATCCTATTTTATCTAAAATAAATAGAGAAAGATCCTTTTGTTTATTCGCATCAAAATGACCATATAAGAAATCACGATTTAACTTCTTTTTACTTCCCTTAACCTTATCTAATACTTCGATTATTCCATCTCTTAATTCAGAAAATATCTTATCTAGCTTTTCTGTAGTAAGACCTAATTCATACTTATCTAATAAAGTATCATACTTGTCATTTTTATATCCCCAGTAATTAATAAATTCCTTTTGATATTCAACTACTTGTTCTAGATAAGGCTTAAATATTTCAAAATCATTTGCATCCTTAGCTTTTTCCCAAGCTAATTCAGAATTACTGCATAGTCCTACATAAGCTACATATTTATCATGAGGTATCTTTTTAGTTTCGTTATAGCTTCTTTCAAGCTCTTCAACCATTCTTTTATCTACTAGACTCATCTCATTTACTAAAGGCTTTAGATCAGTTATAAATTCTCCTACCTTATCACTAGTAATCATCTTAAAACTTTCTCCAGATAAGTACTCTACAACCTTAGACCTAGATTCACCAGCTTTACTTGGCATATTAGTTCTCATATCCCAATAAACTAAACTTAATGCTTGTATCAATTTTTCATAATCATTTAAGTAATCTTTTAATTCTTTTAACTTTTTATTTAATTCCATAACTATCCTCCTAATATAAGTTTTTCTAATTATAATATACTACAAAATAGAAATAAAAATAAGTTTATTTTAATCACTTAATTATATTTATAAAAAGGAATATGACTTAAGCCATATTCCTTTATAAATGTATTTTTAATTTAAAATTTCTATTTTAGCGAAATCTTTATCTAATTTGCTTCATTTATTGAATCATATAATGCGTCTTCATCAATATATTTATCTATATTATTATAATCAAATGAAGCAGGGTCAAAATTAAATAGAATTAGATATAGATCATTTTCATTAGCAAATTTCCAGCTACTTTTTTCTTTAATAAGATTTACTTTTATTGTTCTATCACTAAGGTCACTATTTTTAACAGTATCTGTCATTATCTTCATGACAAGTTCTTCATTTTCCTCATCAGTAGTATTAACCCCTGCTAGAACCTGTTCCACTCCAACACGAGCTATTTCAGTCATAGATGTTACTAAAGTTGTTTCAAGATCAAATCCATGAATATCTAAAGTTACAACTGCCTCATCACCATTTATATCTTCAGAAGTTATTTCATATTCTAGCCTTTGTGCTTGCTTTAATAATTCATTAGTAAATTCTACTTCGCCTTCACCTTCTCCTGCTGACATAGCTTTTAGCATTATAGAAACTAATTTGTCATCAGCATCCTTAATTTCATCAATTTCGCTTTTTACAAAATCAGATGGTGAAGCATTATTACTACATCCATATAATACTCCAATAGATAAAGCAAGCATTAAGCAAAGTGATACTTTCTTTAATAATTTCATTTTAATTACCCCCACAGTCTAATCAACAACATTTTACTATAATTGTAAATTTAAGTCAAAGAGAATATTACTTTTTTGAATTCTATAAGATTAGTTACTTTTTTATTTCTATAATCTATTAAATTATTCTTTTATGCTGATAATGTTGTATTAAAAATATAAATAGTTTATAATTTATGTATTACATTTTGGAGGAATTATTATGAAAGCACTATTATTTTTAATTAATATACATCATCATAGCTAGAGAGACTTCATCTATTTAGATGCAAGTCTATTTTAAGTAGGCTTGCTTCTCTAGGCTGTGATTAGTGCAATCATATTTGCTAAGCCCTGTAGAATCTGCCTACAGGGCTTTTTGTTATTCTTAATTTAAGGTTTCAAATATAAGTTTATGGTGCTTTAAAGCAATTAAGTTTAATAAACAAATTAAAATATAGCAACTATTTTATATAAAATTATAAGGGAGAGATAAAAATGAAAAAAACAATAATTAAACCAACTATTTTACCAGGATTTATGGAGTTATTACCTAAGGAACAAAGAATTTTTAATGATATTGTAAATAAAGTAACCAAAGTATATGAAGATAATGGTTGTTTACCAATTGATACACCTATAATAGAAAAGTCAGAGGTTTTACTTGCAAAAACTGCAGGAGAAACTGAGAAACAAGTATATTCTTTTAATAAGGGTTCAAAAAATCTATCCTTAAGATTTGATTTAACAGTTCCCTTTTCAAGATATACAGCTCAATATTTTAATGAGTTAACCTTTCCTTTCAAAAGATATCAAATTGGGAAAGTATATAGAGGCGAAAGAAATCAAAAAGGAAGATATAGAGAGTTTTATCAATTTGATGTAGATATCATAGGGAAAGATAAGTTAAGTATTAGCAATGATGCTTTGGTAATAAGTTTAGCTTCAAAAGCTTTTAAATCTATAGGATTAACGAATTATAAATTTCAAATTAGTAATAGAAAAATACTTTCTGGGTTACTAGAATATCTTAAGGTAGACTCTGCTGCTAATGAAGTAATGATATTAATAGATAAGTTTGATAAAATTGGAGAAGAAATCTTTAAAGAAGAGTTAGATAAAATCCTAGATAAAGAAAAATCCGACTTAATAAGTAAAGTTATTAATATTAGTGGATCTAAAGAAGAGGTAATTAAATCATTAGAGTTATTAAATATAAAAAATGATAAATTTAATTTAGGAATTAAAGAATTAAAAAATGTCTCAAAGACTTTAGAATTACTAGGAGTACAAGAAAATGAATTCTTAGTTAACCTTAAAATCATACGAGGATTAGACTACTATACTGGAACAGTTTTTGAAACCTTACTAGTTAATAATGAAGGTTATGGCTCTATTTGTTCAGGTGGAAGATATGATAATTTAGCTGAAAACTATACTAATAATATTTTGCCTGGAGTTGGAATTTCTATTGGATTAACTAGACTATTCTTTGTTCTAAAGGAAATAGGATTTGTAGATAACTATCAACTACCTTCAAAGATAGAATATTTAATTATACCTGTATCTGAAATTAATAGTTATATCTATGAAGTATATAATAAACTTATATCTTTAGGAAAAACTGTAGAAATATACTTTGAAGAAGATAAATTAAAAAAGAAGATGAATTATGCAAATAAATTCTCTATACCTAATACTATTATTATCGGAGAAGAGGAAGAAATTAACAGAACAATAAATTTAAAGGATATGAACACTGGTCTTCAAAGAATTTTAAAATTAGATGATATGAATATATAGAATATACTGATGAATTGGCAGAATTTAATCTATGTTGATGAGTCATTTAAAAGGAAGTCTATAGATTGTAAATGTAATCTATATACTTCCTTTTTTATTTATGAACCCTTATTTATTATATTGTGGTTCTTGTTGTTTTACAAAATCAAGTCTTGACTGTAGTGATTGCTCAACACCAGACATTGTATTTGCAAGTTGATTAAACATTTGCTTTGCTTCTTGATTATCTGTATCTAAAGAAAATGTCTTCATATCAGCAGCTAAACCTTTTGCACTAGCTAATGCTGTTTCTATTTTAGTTCCTGTTGGCATAATAAAACCTCCTCTACAAATTTCTTTTGCAACTATATTTTTGTACAATCCATATATAAATATTCTTAAAATTTAAAAGAAAAATATCCCTTTATTAATTTATAGTCATCAAAGTTATTGTATTAGCTCCTTATACTCATTAATAATTATTTCTATTAAGTAATGAATTAAAATTAGACATAAAGGTTAAAGTAATATAGTAAGGAATTTTATTAATAAAAAAGGAGAAATTTATATGACAGCTATTTCAAAGGTAAAGCAAACATTAGCTACCTTAAAAGGTGCTGAAGCTACATTAGATATGTATTACCTACAAGAACAAAATAAAGAATCTAAAAATATATACAAGGAAGCTTCTATGGAGCTAGATAAAATAAAAGTAGACTTAGAACAAAGAATTGGATTTATGGAGTTTGAAGAACCACAATATAAGGGCAACTAAGTGAGGTGAAATATGGATACTTGGTTAATAGTTTTATTTAAATCAATGATTCTATTTTTTATAGCAATTATAATAACAAGATATATGAAGAGAAAAACATTAGTTAGAGCTACACCATTTGATTTTATTTCTTATAGTGTAGTTGCAGTTTTAATTCCATTAATTTCTTTAGGTATTATAAGTAATTTCTATTTTGGAATCATTACATTATTAATTTGGGCAATAATGCCCCTTGTGCTAGATTTTGCATCTATGAAAAGTAAGACTATTTATAATTTACTACATGGTAAAGAAAGAGTTTTAATTAAAAATGGTAAAATCATGGAAGATAACTTATCTAAAGAAAGAATTACAGGGCAAGAGTTTTTACAAATAATGCGCTCTAAAAATGCTTTTAATTTAGCAGATGTAGAATTTTCTCTATTAGAAACTAATGGTGATATAAATGTTAGTTTAAAAGCTGATAAGAAACCTGTAACCTCATATGATTTAGGTAAGAAGGTTCCTCAGAAATCTGAACCACAAGCTGTAATTTTAGATGGAAACATATTGAATGAAGGTCTTACTAATGCAGGATTAAACATAGGTTGGCTTAATACACAACTCGAGACTCAAGGAGTTCCTTTAGAAAGTGTTTTCCTAGGTCAAGTAGATTCTTCAGGAGATTTATACTTAGATCTCTTTGATGATATGATTCAAGTTCCAAAAGCTCAAGTTAAGGATATGCTGTATGCAAGTCTTTTAAAGTGTCAGTCTGATTTAATGTCCTACTCCTTAGATACAGATAACGAAGAAGCTAAAAATATGTATTCTAAAAATGCTAAAAAATTAGAGGAATTAATAAATAAATTAGAACCCTATTTATTACGTTAGAAGGTGAAATTATATGTCAAATATGAAAAAGAAAAAAATGACTTCTGCTCAGCAACAATATGATGATTTAGTTAAAGCTATTGAGCCTAAAAGACCAATTTTAAAAAACTGTATAAGAGCCTTCTTAGTCGGCGGAGGAATTTGCACTATAGGCCAAATATTTAATTGGCTTTATATAAATTATTTAAACTTTGATGAAAAGACAGCTATGACCCCTACTTTAATAACACTAATATTCTTTTCAGTGTTATTTACAGGACTTGGAGTTTATGATCACTTAAGTCAGTGGGCTGGCTGTGGAACTGCTGTACCAATTACAGGTTTTGCAAATTCAATAGCTTCAAAATCAATAGAACATAAAAGTGAAGGCTTTGTTCTAGGTGTAGCGGGCAATATGTTTGGTTTAGCTGGAGCCATAGTTGTATATGGTATAGTTGCGGCCTTTGTTGTGGCTACAATAAAAATGACTATAGTCTGGTTAGGGGGTATGTAAATGCTAAAAGGACATCAATCATGGATTTTTGAATCAAAACCAACAATAATATCTTCTGCTGCTGTTGGTGGCCCCTTCGAGGGAAATGGTGCTTTATCTAATGACTTTGATATAATCACTGAAGATTTATGGCTTGGTCAGGATAGCTATGAAAAAGCTGAAAAAGTTATGTTAGAACATGCTTGTAATAGAGCTATAGAAAAAGCTAATTTACAAAAAGAAGATATAAATTTCTTCTTTAGTGGAGACTTAATGAATCAAATTATAACTAGTAGCTTTGCTGCAAGAACTTTAGCCATTCCCTATCTCGGAATATTTGGTGCATGTTCAAGCTCTATGGAGGGTTTAGCTTTAGCTGCACAACTTATAGAAAGCAAGGCTGCAAAATATGTATTAACTTCAGCCAGTAGTCATAATGCTGCAGCAGAAAAACAATTTAGATATCCTACAGATTATGGAGTTCAAAGACCACCTACAGCTCAATGGACTGTTACAGGTGCAGGTGCCGCAGTCCTAGCAGAAAGTGGTAATGGACCAAAAGTAACATCTGCAACTATAGGTAGAGTTGTAGATATGGGAATATCTGATCCCTATAATGTAGGTGCTGCTATGGCACCAGCTGCTGTAGATACTATTGAAGCTCATTTTAGAGATTTAGGTATAGATGCCACACACTATGACTTAATTGCTACTGGAGACTTAGCAAAGGTTGGTCATGAAATTGCTAATGCATTATTTAAAAAACATAAAATTAATATGCCTGAAGACATTTTTACAGATTGCGGTTTATTAATATATAGTAAGGATCAACCAAGCTTTTGTGGAGGAAGTGGTTGTGCTTGCTCTGCTACAGTTACATATGGACACTTACTTAATCGTATGAGAAAAGGAGAACTTAAAAAGATATTAGTTGTAGCAACTGGTGCTCTAATGTCTCCTATCTCCTTCCAGCAAAAAGAAAGTATCCCTTGCGTAGCTCATGCTGTTTCTATAGAAATGTAAAAGGGTGTGATATTATGGAAAAGTTTATTTTTGCCTTTATTGTAGGCGGTATTATTTGCGTTATTGGTCAACTTATAATGGATATCTTAAAAGTAACTCCAGCTCATACTACTTGTACTTTAGTTGTAATTGGAGCAATTTTAGGTGGATTTGGATTATATGATCCTTTAGTAAAGCTAGCAGGTGCAGGTGCTTTTGTGCCTATTAGTAGTTTTGGGAATACACTAGTAACTGCTGCTATTACAGAAGCTGAGCAAACTGGATTTATAGGAATATTTTCGGGGATACTAAAGACTGTAAGTGGTGGTGTTTCAGCTGCTGTAGTATTTGGATTCTTTGCTGCAATTATCTTTAAGCCTAAAGGTTAAAAATGGAGCTGTCTTTGACAGCTCCAAATTGCTAAAGAATATATAAATAAGAAACTCGTATTACCTACTTCTTATAAACTACTACATTTTTATATTTCTATTTTATCTTCTATGTATTTTCCTTTTAATTTTGATTCTAATGCTAAATATGTAATAGAAATCAAGATAATTATACATCCTAGAATCTTATTTAGATTTAAAACTTCTTTAAAAATAACTACTCCACTTATAACACTAGTAACAGGTTCAAATAAAGAAAATATAGCAGCTGATGTAGACCCTATAATCGAAACCCCTATTTGGAAGGAAACTATTCCTACTATAGATGCTAATAGTGAACATATTATAATTATTATATAAGCTTTAAGTGGTAAGTTGAATTTTATATATCCTCCAAAGAAATTACCAATAAACATTTGTAATGAAGCAAATGTAACTATGTAAAAAGTTAACTTGTAGTGATTAATCTTAACTAACCCTTTTTTATCAATCCATAATACATAAAATGCATAAGTTACCCCTGATATTAAGGCCATTAATGCTCCTACAATATTTCCACTACTGTTTGTATCCATAAAAAACATTACTCCAAAGAATGCTATTACTAAGGATAATACCTTTCCAATTCCTAACGTTTCTTTAAAAATAAATTTACATGCTAATGCAATAAACATTGGATACATAAAATGTAATGTAGTTGCAGCTCCTATACCTATATAAGAATATGAACTATACAACAATCCTATTGTTAAAGCAACTCCTATTAAACTTAAAATAAATATATTACTTGCCTCTCTCTTTTCTATTTTCAAAGGAATCTTTTTAATCTTTAATATTAAAAATAAAAATGGTATTGCAAATAAACTTCTAAAAAAAGTCATAGACAATGCATTGTTTCCCAAGTCATATGTAATATTAGCTAAAGCTGGTGTGAATCCAAAAATCACTGCAGAAAGAATAGTAAATAAAACACCTTTAATCTTCATATTATCGCCTTCAATCATAAAATGTATTTTTTATTAAATATGTATAAAATGTAGCAAATAATATTTTAACATAAATTTAGATTAATTTAATAACCTTTAATAAAAAAACTAGACTAAGTCTAGTTTTAAAATACAAATATATCACACTTTATAAAATTCATAAGATATCACAATATAATTAATTGTTATTTTCATAAAGTTATACTTATACCATGAAGTATAATTGAACTCAATAGAACTCTAAGATAGTATTACAAAGGTCTTATACCAGGCTTATCCTTCTATAAAATTAGATACACAATCCTATACAGTCACTTCAAATATAATTTATACTTATTTAAAACAAACATATCTAAATTATCATTAAAATAATAATATAAGATCTATTAAGCTATTAGTATAAATAATCAGATCATCATAAATTAAAGGTTTAGTTGTTTTAATTATTCCATCTAAATTAAACTGAATATCCTTTATATACTTAAGAAGATAAATCTTACTATTAGTATATCCTAAAGCAAATTTATCATTTTCTAATCCATCTATAATTGTATCTACTATTGATTTGGCTTTTAAAGTTTTACTATTTATATCATCAAGAAAATTCTCACTAAACTCCATTTTAAATACTATCTTTTCCCTCATTATTGTTGTGATATCTCTTAGATTATATATTTCATCATTTAAATCAACGTAATTTTTCTTACCTATTATTTTTTCTATTAATTTTCTATCCAATATACCCTCCACATAATACTTAATACCTTAATTTTAATACTATTGATATTTATTTTCAACCAAATAATATTTATACAATAGTATAGTCTTTTATTATCTTATATTTCCCATTTATTAATTAAGATTATTTAACTTTTATTTAAACTAAATATAAATAAACCATCAACAACACATTACTGTATTGTTAATGGTTTATGATAATTTTAAGTTAGTACTATGCTATAACTTCTTTTTTATTTACTTTTTTACCTACGTTAATTGCAATAGATGCAACTAAACAAGTAAGTATAGCTGCTAGTAATATAGACATTTTCACTATATTTAATACATCATCATTACCTGCGAATGCTATTTCTGATACAAATATTGACATAGTAAAACCTATTCCTGCAAGCATTCCAACACACATTATATCGTACCATTTAACATCCCTAGGTTTTTCTATAACCTTAAATTTAGATAAAACAGATGTAAATAATAATATACCTAAAGGCTTTCCTACTACTAGTCCAATTATTATACCTAAAGAAACTTTTAATGCTCCTTCTGGAATTGATGAAATGTTCATATTTATTGCAGTATTAGAAAATGCAAATAAAGGAAGAATAATTAAATTAGCATAAGGTGCTAATACATGTTCAATTCTAATCAATGTACATTGAAGAGTATCCTTATCACACTTACTAATTGGTAATGTAATAGCTAGTAAAACACCACTTATAGTTGCATGTATTCCACTTGCATAGATGCAAAGCCATAAAATAAATCCTAATATAAAATAAGGAGTAAGTCTTTCTTTTTTATCAATCTTTCTTAATGATAGTAATAGTATAAAGGTTATAGCTCCTAAAGCTAATGGGATTAATTTTACTCCTGATGAATAAAATATTCCTATAACTGCAATAGAAATTAAATCATCTACAACAGCTAACGTTAATAAAAATACCTTTAATGATTTACTAAGCTTGTTCTTAAATATCATAAATGCTCCAATAGCAAATGCTATATCTGTTGATATTGGTACACCTACTCCACCAGCATATGGTGTATTTCTATTAAGAATAAAAAATATAATAGCAGGGATAGTTACTCCACCAATAGCTGCAATAACAGGAAAAGAAGCTCTTTTAACATCTGATAAATGTCCTCTTATAACTTCCATTTTAATTTCACAACCAACAACTAAGAAGAAAATTGCCATTAAAAAGTCATTTATAAACTTATGCAAATTAAATCCTGGTAATATCTCTATATGATGAAATATGTTCTCATATAAACTCTTTAATGGACTATTTGCAATTATTAATGCTAAAACAGTTGCTATTAATAATAATAAACCTGGTAAAGCCTCTGATTTTGAAAGTTTTTTTAAATCAATAAAATTAGTTCTTTTTTCGTTAGTAAAATCCATTCTGTCCTCCATCTGTCAAAAAATATTAAATTTTCTATATTTAAAAACACATAATTATACCTTTTGGAAAAATACATTAATGTATACTTCCAAAAGGTATATCCTTGCGCAAGTTCTATTATAACAACTATATATTACTTTACAATAAAAGTTATTTTTTTAACTATTTTTTATTTATATTAAAAAAAAATCACGAATAAAAAGAAATTATCCCTTTTAAACACCCTGAAATATTACTTTTAATAGTATAATTGTATTTTAAAGTAATAATTTTGGTAATAAAATGGCTATATCATTTTATCTATTGTTAAGTTTATTTCATTAGTATAGTTACCTTTAAATAGATTATTATTAAACTACTATTATGTTAACTTTATTATTATAAATAAAATACACTTCTATTTAATAAGTTAATAATAATTATTTAAAGAGATTTAGTTAACAATAGTTAAATAGTGTTTATTAAATCTATCTTAAAAATAAGCTCTTATTATTTCATAATTTCTTTTTTAAAAAACCACTTTTAAATTAAAATAGTATTCATCTTTATTATTACTTATATATTCTTATAAATAATAAAATTATATATAAAAATAAGGATTCAAATTTGAATCCTTATTTTCTTATATACTATTATCATAAATTATATTGATACTAGTCCTCTCATTTGTTTAATTAAAAAATCTTCACAAATTTACTTAATTAGAAAAAATAATTTTATTTTCTCTTTAAAAGAAGGCCTATTCCAGCAACGCTAAATAATAAACCAAATAATACTGACGCATTAAATTCAGAACCAGTCTTCGGTAACTCTTCAGATTCCTTTATATTAGATGAATCATCAGTTTTATTATTATTATTAGAGTTATCATCATCAGTATTAGAATTGTTATTGGTTTCTTTTAACTTAGCATTTTCAATAGCTTTTGATATCTTTTCACAAATATCATCTACTATTTCTTGAGTTACATCCTCAGAGTTATATATTCCTTGTGCTTTTTCTAAAAGCTCTTTAATACCTTCCACACTTTCTGGAATATATTTATCTATATTAGTTACTATATTTTCTAGTTCTTTAATTTTAGCTTCGAGATTTGTTTTATCTACAGGTTCACCTTGGTCTGGATTATCTTCTTTTAACTCGGTATTTTCAATAGCTTTTGATATTTTTTCACAGATATCATCTACAATCTCTTGAACTACATCTTCAGAGTTATATATTTCATTTGCTTCTTCTAAAAGCTTTCTAATACCTTCCACACTTTCTGGAATATATTTATCGATATTAGTTAGTATATTTTCTAGATCTTTAATTTTATCCTCAAGATTTGATTTGTCCACTGTTTCACCTGGATCTGGATTATCTTCTTTTAACTTGGCATTATCAATAGCTTTTGATATCTCTTCACAGATATAATCTACATTTTCTTGAGTTGCATCTTCTGAGTTATATACTACTTGTGCTTTTTCTAAAAGCTTTCTTATGCCTTCTACAGTTTCAGGAATATACTTATCAATATTTTTTACTAAATTTTCAAGATCTTTAATTTTAGCTTCTAGATCTGCCTTGTCCACTGTTTCACCTGGATCTGGATTATCTTCTTTTAACTTGGCATTATCAATAGCTTTCGATATCTCTTCACATATATCATCTACATTTTCTTGAATTGCATCTTCTGAGTTATATATTCCTTGTGCTTTTTCTAAAAGCTCTCTTATGCCTTCTACAGTTTCAGGAATATACTTATCAATATTATTTACTATAATTTCAAGCTCTTTAATTTTAACATTAAGATTTGTTTTATCAACTGTTTCACCTGGTCCTTGATTATCTTCTTTTAAAATAACAGTCTGTCTTGCTTTTATAGCTTTTGGATTATTGATATTATCATTTAACTTCAATTCTCCAAATAAATTATAGACTCCAGTTGTGTTTCCATCAAAATCATTTATGTCCCATATAACTGGAACTAATAATTCTAATAATAAATCTCCAACTTTTATACTTACATTACTCATTTTATCTAAATCTAGTGAATCTATATTTGCTGGGACTATAGCTTCTTTTACTTCATGATCCTGTACCGCTATTATTTCAGATTCTTCATTTATAATTTTACCTACAATTTCAAGTTCGTTTATTCCAACTCCCTTACCAACTGCAACTGAATTCAATTCTTCAAATACAAAACGTACGTATCTTGCTGAAACTTCACTTTCTAGTATTATAGTATCAATTGGATGAGCTTCACTTCCATGTTCCTTGCTTTTCTCTGCAACTGTTACCCACTCTTCCATATCTGAAGATATTTGAACCTTGTATTTTGTTGGAAATACTAAATTAAAATATGAGATAATAAATTCTTTTATAATAGCTGGCTTCTCACCTAAATCTACTATTATCCATGCATCTTTATCTGCATTTTCACCCTTTATAAAATTAGAGTCCCATTTTGTTAATTTATCTCCATCATTTATATAATCCTTTAAACCATTAGATGTTCCTGATACCTCTACATTTTTATTAAGTGCAATATTAAAATCCTCTGTTATCTTTACCTCTAAAGCATTAACTGATTTTTTTAGATTTTCTATTCCTTGGTTGATTTGATCTTGTGTAACTTCCTTATTATCTAATAGAAGCTCTGCTTCTTTAAGAGCATTATTTAGATTATTTACACTAGTATTAGTATAGTTACTTAAATCTTTCTCTTTTACTTCATTAATTAAAGAATTTAAAATACTATAATCAACTGCTATTTCCTCTATATATCTACCCATAATCATTAACTCAGTTATACCTACCCCATTACCAGCTGCTCCAGTATTAAGTTCTTTAAAGAATAGCCTTAAATATCTAGCACTTATTGGAGTTTCAAAGTCAATTGAATCAATTGGATACGTTGGACCATTATGAGGTTTTTGTACTTGTTTAACAGTTTCCCAGCTTTCATTATCTTGAGAAATTTGAATATCACAATCAGTTGGATAAATTTTATTAAAATACTTAACAATTAATTGCGTAATTTCATTTTTATCTTCACCTAAATCAATTGTTACCCATGCATTTTTAGAAGCATCATTTCCTTTAATAAAATTACTATCCCATTTTGTTTTGTCGTCTCCATCATTTACAAAATCTTTATTTCCATCACTGGTTCCTGATACTGTTACTGGCTTTCTTAAAGCAATATTAGTTATTTCGTCCTGTGGACCTTCTCCAATTATATTATCTACATTTACTCCAATATCATCGCTTGTATTTTCTCCATATTTAAACATTAATTCATATATTGAAGGAGTTTCACCAGCTTCCCACTCTAATCGAACTGATAGAATATCTTCATATTTTGAAGTATCTGCATCTATAATAGTACTATTTAAATTTGATACATTTACATAACCATTCTTTGTATTTATTTTCATAACTCCATTTGATGGTTCTTGTAAAAGTAAAATTCTATCAACATTTGTATTTTCACTAAATATATACTCTATATAATCAGTTTTACTTACAGGATCTTTTTGAGTAAATACCGTTGAAATATCTCTATCAATTACTTTACTAACAGTTCCTTTTAAACTGCTATTTAAATCACTTAATATTTCATTTTCAACAGATTTATTAATTTCTATCTCATGTAATTTTAAATAATATCCTGAATTTCCTGTTATATAAATCCTTAAATATCTTGCTTCTTTACCTTCCCCATTTGCTGTTACATAACGATATGGCACTTCAAAAACACTATTATCATTTATAACTTTGCCAATACTTGTCCATTCTTTATTATCTTTTGAAATTTGAATTTCAGCATTATATAATCTAGGATTTCCATCAGATGTAGTAACTTTTACATCATAAATATTACTCGTATTTCCTAAATCAAAAGTAATATAATCACCAATAGCTTGACTTTCATTAGTCCATACAAATGTAGAATAATCATTATCAAATAGATTATTATAACTTCCTTCTTGCAATCCATTAGTTAAGTTTGTTTCCATCATATTAGGATTTACTTTTAAGTTAGTAATAGACATACCAAATTCATTTATATTTAAAGTAATAATAGAATTAGATTTATTAATTAACCTAATATATTTTAAATTTACAGTATCATCTTTAAACTGATTCCAAGTACTTCCGTTAATTGAATACTCAACAGTTAATCCTTCTTTAGAAACTTTATTAACTAAATTAGAAACCTTACTAATATCAGTTAATTTTATTCCTACATATTCATTAGGCTTTAAAATTATATTATTTAAATTATAAATACTATTTCTACTTCCATTAATAGTTATTGGAGTTTCTTTCAAAAGTTCAACATTTGTATATATACGTGGTTGCTTTGGCTCTTCCTTATTAATAGTGAATTCACGAATATAAGTCCAATAAGGCTTTGTTTTATCTTTAATTAAACGTAATCTTACATATCTAGCTTCAAAGTTTAAATCTTCTAAATCAATTCTTACTTCATTGTTATAAGTATTAATTTCTGTCCAATTAGCTCCATCAGTTGAATATTCTAAAACAGCCTCATGAAAATAATCATGATGAGTATCATTCATCGCTTGTAAAATATGAATATTCTTTACTGATATAGTTTTTCCCATATCAACACCAATGTAGTCCTCTTCTGCTTGATTTACAATAAATGATGCACTAGTCCCTTCGTCACCATCAAATATCTTTGCTGTATTAGCATTATCAACTTGTTCTACTCCACCCATAACTGCATATATACTTGGAGTAAAACTATCATCTTCTATATCAAATACAGATACTATATCATTTTTTACAGACTTAACTACTTTAGAAATAAATGGAGTTAAGCGTTTACTTCCTGCTTCTGCATATACATCAGGTAAACTTTCTGTTGTTAGATAAGTATACTTACTTTCAAAAGATTTAGTTGCCATCCTAAATGAGTCCCAAGCTTCAGTTTTATTGTTATTTAATATGGCAATCTTACTTGTTAAGATTTCTTTACCTGCTGTTGCCACATCCTTTAAGGATTTAAGCCATGGATCTAATTCTTTTATCAATCCATCATTAGTGCAATTATTTCTCATTTCTTCTATAGAAAATAACATGTTTTCAAACTCTTCAATTAGTTCTAGAACTTCCGTATCCTCTGCAGTTAATGTTCCTTTTTGAATCTTATTAGCTACATTATCTAGTTTAGTTTTTAAATACTCAGATTCATTAAATCCTGGAACACGTGATGATCTTGGAGCATTTGCAATATTTCTTGCTATTGTTAAATAGGCTTCCTTTACTTCTGGTTCTAAATATTTAAAGGAATCCTCCCAAACTTTCTGTGAATTACTTAAATAATAATTATTATTCCAATTTAAAGCAGCAAGTTGAAATAAAGCAACTTTATTAGACTCTGCAAATCTAGAAGGATTAGATACAAATCCAGCCATTCCATTTACATTATCTCTTGCATAATAAGAAATATCTCCTAAATAAATACCTGCTTTAGAATGCTCATTTACTGGATAGTTTAGCCAAAACATTGGTTTGTGATTTGTCTTTTCTTGTAGGAAATCAACTGTTTCTTGAGTAATTGGAGAATTCACATCATCCCCTGTCCAATATAAATCAATTGTTTGATTTAATCCCTTTAATGCCCTAAGCTCTTCACCATTTCCTGACCATGCTTTATTATATCCTTGTGGACAATAAGCCATCCTATAACAACCATTCTTTTGTATAAATTCATTATCTAAACGATTTAGTAATGCAACTACATCTCCATTAGATCCACTACCAAAATCATCATTTAAAATATCGAATTTACGTACTCCAACATCATATAACTGTTGGAATTTTGATATTAGTTTTTCATATCTTTTTTCATATTCAACTTTATTAGAAGTATCTAATCCACTAAAAAATCCTGAAATATGAACTGACCATCCATAACGAACCTTTGTTTTTTCACCTAAATTCACAAGCTCCTCAATTTTAGACAATTCATCTTCTGGATATAACACATCCCATTTACTAGTATGATAAGGATCTGTCTTAGAAGCATATATAAATGAGTTCATTTTGTAATCTTTCGCAAAATTCATCAAGCTTTCACGTTCTTCATAGTTCCATCCTCCATAAAAACCCTCAATAAATCCACGAACTGGTACACTAGCATAATCTTCAATTTTAGCATTTAATAGTTTCATATTATTAAATGATGATAATAACATCTTTAATGTTGCTACTCCATAAAATGTACTATCAGTATCTTTACCCAATATAACAATTGCTTCTTCCCTAACATCCATTAGATAAGAATCTGGATTCTCAAATAGAGTTTCATTACTTATTGTTATATTGCTTTTTACATACTCGTCAACTATATCCTTCGAATTATTTACACCTAAACATAAGTTTGTTATGTTCTCACTCAACTTATTATTTATAGTATAGTTAATCTCAAATTCTGTTAACACTTCTTCAATATATAGTTTAGTAGCCTCATCAACCCCATCTTCCAAAACTAAATTTATCCCATTATTCAAATCAAATGAAGTTTTATCTTCATCATACTCAATACTTTGAGGTATTGGATAAATTAAATACTCGTCAGATTTATCAGACGTTCCATTACTAACGTTTTCATTTTCTGTAGCATGTGCTTTTAAAACCGTTGGTTGAAGACAAATTCCTAATACGATGGTTATACTTAAAGTCAATGATATTAGCCTATTTTTGCAATCATATAGCCTCTTCCCCATAAATTCAAATTCTCCTCTCTTAATACATTGATAAATGAAACTATCATTTTTAAGCATAACATAACGCCGCCCAAAATTCCATATTATGTAAAATTATTGCTAATAATACACAACATCTCTATTAGGATATAATACTTCACAGAAACTTGAATAGACTTTAATTTTATTAAAGGTTGGATAGTTTATCTTCTATCCAACCTTTATTTTTTAAGATTACTAGTTTTTATATTACAAAATAACTAACTTAATAAAGTAATTATTATATTTGAAAGGTTAAATATTTCATTAGTTTCAAAAAGTTCTTCTAAGATATCTACATTTTCCTCTAAATGTTCAATATCCTTAGAATATGTATGTGCTATATCTACCATATCCTCAAAGGTAAATTCCTTATTTTCTAAATATCTAACTACAGCTAATTCTTTTATCATTAAATAACTTACTATAGCAAACTTTACCTTAGATAACACATCATAATCAAAAACAGATTTCATAAAGTATCTATAGATATAGTAAACTAATATTTGCTCAAATTCATAAGTTTTTTCTTTATAATACTCATTAAATTTATTGTTAATTTCTATATAAAGATCTTTATCATTTTCACTTTGCCAAAAATATCTTTTTGCATTTTCAAGACCTAAAATATCATTAGGCTTAATATGCTCTAAGTTAATAAATATATCAAAAAACTCTTTTACATTATTGTATTTCTCATCATTTCTTCCATTGAAGTCTTTTAAATCATTAATCAGACTACTTACTAACTCTTTATCAATATACTTATCCTTGACGTCCTTAATTGAATTAATCTCAAATCCATGAATTTTATCTTGTACCTCATCAATAAATTTTAATATTATAGCACATCTAACATTCATATCTATACTTCTATCCTGAATTATATCAAAGACAACTTTTCTACATTGCATAAGATTAATATATATATTAGGATTAATATCATTATAATCCGTTACCTCTTCATCTTTTTCCTCTAAAACAAAGCTACTTTTCTTGGAAGACCTAAGAATTATTCTGCAAGCTTCAGGACAAGATAAGGAAAGGCCTATTTCCCTTAAAGCTCCAAATTCCTCAAGGTAACGTGGATATTGTCTACAAGTATAGCATAGCCCACCTTCTCCAATGTTCTTATATATATCACATAAATTATCATCATTTAAGAAGGAACATCTATCTCCCTTTAATGTAAAGACATTATCTCCTTCATCCTCAATAATATTATCTCTAAGATAATCTCCAAAGTCCCCTTCTACTTTTTGATATTTATCATAAGAAATATCATCAACTACTATTCCCCATCCAGCGCAGCAAGTATCTTCACATTTATCTGCTATACATTTAAATTCATCGAAATAATCTGGTTTTTTTATCTTCATTTTATCCTCACATCAACTAAATTTGTTTTATTTATATGTTTCTTAAATAGTTATCTTAATTTAACACTATTAATTAAAAAGAGTTAATAAGATATAATAAATACTATATTTTATATAACAAACTTAATTTTAATACTGAATTTATAAGTCTTCAAGAAAAAGTTATAGAATATAAAAAAATAAGCTATATAAGATTAAAATATCCTATATAGCTTACAATTTATTATAGCTAATAATATTAAGTGTAAATTATTACGCTTCTTCGTTCATTATTCCTAGCTTATCAAAGATAAGGAATGCTAAGTTTAAAGCTATTCCAACAACGGCTGCTAGCCCCATACCTTTTAATTCTACAACACCTATACTTAGAGTAATTCCACTTAATCCAACCATAAATATTACTGATGTAAGAATTAAGTTTCTTGACTTAGAATAATCAACCTTTTCTTCTATAAAAGTTCTAAGTCCTGATGTTGCTATAGTACCAAATAGTAATAAGCTAACCCCTCCTACTACTGGAGTTGGTATTGTGCTTATTAATGCTGAAAGCTTACCTGAGAATCCAAGTACTATAGAAATTAAACCAGCACCACAAATTACATAAACACTATATACCTTTGTTAATGCCATAACCCCTATATTTTCACCATAAGTAGTAGTTGGAACTGATCCAAACATACCTGAAACCATAGTTGATAATCCATCTCCTAAAAGAGATCTATGTAACCCTGGGTCTTTAGTTAAATCTCTACCTACTATACTACTAGTAACCTTTAAATGTCCTATATGTTCAGCTACAACTACAAAAGTAGCTGGAAGTATAGTTAAAATTGGTGTCATTTCAAATTTAGCTAATTTAATTTGTGGAACTGTAAAGAATGCTGCATTATTTATAGCACTAAAATCTACTAGTCCCATAAAGTAAGCTGTTATGTAACCTACAACAACTCCTATTAAGATAGGAATTACCTTTAAGAATCCTCTAAGTAATACATTACATAGTATAACTGTTCCAAGTGTAACCATTGATACTACTACCCATGTTGGATTTAATTCTGGTGAATTTGTGCCTCCAACTGGGAATCCAGCCATATCAGCTGCGTTTGAAGCAAGTTCTAAGCCTATAATAGTTACTATTGCTCCCATAGCTGCTGGTGGGAATAACTTGTTAATCCAGCCTGTACCTGTAAAACCTACAATAATTGCTACTATTGAAAAAACAAAACCTGAAATTACAAAGCCACCTTGTATACTTTGAAAACTATATCCTTCACCAAGCAATAGGAATGTTGGTGCTAGAAAAGCAAAACTTGATCCTAAATAAGCTGGTATACCTTTTTTAGTGATAAAGGCATAAAGCAATGTACCTATTCCATTAAAGAATAATACTGTTGTTGGATCAATGTTAAATAAGATAGGAACTAAAATAGATGCTCCAAACATTGCAAATAGATGTTGAATACTTAATGGAATGGCTCTTTTCATTGGAACCTTCTCGTTAACATCAACCATTAATACTTCATTTTCTAATTCTTTTTTCATAATATTATCTCCATTCTTAGTCTCTCTGGACTAAATTAAAAGTTTTTTGAATATATCGTTTTTAATATAACACCTTTTTCAACAAAAAACAATATTTTTTGTTAGTTTATAATCTTCTATTGTCTCTAAAGCAATTTCATCTGGATAAAGAGAATCAATTGAATCATCTTCAATAAGCTTATAAAATTTTGTAGAATAGGTTACTACTAATTTACTATTGGGAAGTGTAATTTTTAATATCTCTCCATAACAATTTGGTTTTCCTCCACTTGGTTCTCCAACAATCTTTGCATTAGTGTTATTTTTAAAATTATAAGCGTTTAAAAGAGCTGAAGAAAATGTTTCTCTTCCTATTATAACTTTTAAATTTTCTTTATTATTTATCTCTTTGTTTTCTTTTATATATTCAATAAAAGGCTCAAATAAAGTTGAATCTCCACCTAAGTTATTTCTTAAATCAACAGTTACTTTTTTTATATTGTTTTTCTCTATAAATAGTATTATCTTTTCTATTTTATCCTTTATACTTTCACTTTCACTTTCTCTACAGCTATTATATTTTATATAAAGCTCTTCCTTATCTAAATATTTAAACCAAAGGTTTTCAGATGATTTCTTAGCATAAAGTGGTAGCTTGTCATTTGTATAAGTCATATTGTCTATAGAAACTGGTATTATTTCATGTTCGCCATCTTCTAATGTTATTTTAATTTTATTCATATTATCAACTATTAAAAGTCCATATAGAACTTCGACTATTTGAAGGTATTTCATGCTTTGAGCCTTAAAAAAGTACTGATTCTCGTAAGAAATAATATTTGAAAGCTCCTCTAAAATATCTTCTATCTTTGTATCCTCAATAGCTATAACTTTTTTAAAAAGTAGATTTTCATAATCTTTTGTAGAATTTATTATATATACCCCATCATTAAAGTTGTAAAACTTAAGGGGAATAAATTTTCTTGCTGGAAATATAAGACTTGTATGTGCATCCCTAATAGAAGCAGTAATCCTTGATATTTCTACCTTCATTTCTTCATAGTCCAACTTATCTATTATTTTCTTTAACTCTTCTATTTTTTTATTAAACTCATCTTCTTCTATATAAGCAAATAAATTAACATGATTTTTTATAAGTTCTTCTTTTAAATAATCAATGTCATCTACCCACTTTTTATTCCATATACTTTTCATATTAACATCCTTTTCATTTATCAAATCATATTAATTTTACTATATCTCCTTATACTTCTCTAGTATATATAAATAAACAGAAAATAATATCATATTCCTTACTCACGAACACAGTCCGATGGGTAGCAGTATAATATTATCCTCTTATAAATCTTTATGAAAAATAATTTCCATCTTCTATCCTATACTTATTATTTATTTAATTTACTAAAATCTATACAATTAGCATCTAATATATTCTCTTCAATAATATATCTATTTAAATTAATCCAACTAATACAATTATCTAAAATTATAGCATCACTAGATACTACATTTTCCTTAGCTTCTAAAACACTATCTACATTATTTATAGTTTCAACTTCAATTTCTACTTTTGAATCCTTAAATATATCCAAGATCTTCATTTTTAATCTACCTGAATTTGAAACTGGCTTATCTAAGTAAAATATAGCTTTTTCGATTCTATTTTCTTATAGAAATCCTTTTATTAAATTTAATGCAATTTCTGTTTTATCTATAATTGAATAACTTCCCCTTAATCCAGCTAAATCTCTAATAGTACCATCTAAAGACTTTATAATTATCGAATTAGATAAAGCTACTTCTAAAGTTATTATAGTGTTAAATCCATCTATATAAACTGCATTTATATTATTAAGATTAGTAACTTCCTTTGATTTCCTTATTATTAGGTCATTATCTTTAGAAATCCCCCTTGCTAAGGCTAATCTTTGTCTTTCAGATAAAATATAATGATTACCTATAAATGTTGAAGCCCCCTTAAGTTTATAACCTCTATTTAAAAGATATAATAAATCCTCTGATGCTTTATATAACTTATTTAAACTTTCACCTTTAAACTCTTTTTCATCTGTAGGTACATAACCTCGTCTAACTGATTTACCCATAAAACCACCTTATAATTATTTACTTAATATTATTATTTCAATAGCTCTAATAAATAATACAAAGCTAGATAATATATTAAATACTATCTAGCTTTTATATTGTAAAACTTAATAATTTCTACTTTCTAATTATGTATTTATTTAAATAAAAAGCTCTATTACAAAAACTACTAAGCAAGCTGATAAAGAAACCTTAATTAAACTTCCTCCCTTATATGAAACAACAATTGCAGTAATAAGAGCTGCAAGGCCTGACCACATACTACTAGTTGAAGTTAGGATTCCTGGAAAAGTCATTACAGCTAAAGTAACGAAAGGTACATAATATAAAAAGGAAAGTATAGTTTTATTTTTAATTTCCTTTTGTATTAATGTAATTGGTAATAATCTAATTAAATATGTTACAACTGCCATTACTAAAATATAAATATATACATTACTCTTCATCATTATCCCCCTTTATTGGAAACAGAATAGCTGCTGCTCCTGAAATTAATATAGTTAAGATAATAATCCTAAAGCCTGATGATATTTCTTTTAAAGCAGGAAGTTTTGTAAATACTAAACTAGAAATCATTGAAACAACAATTACAATTGCTATATTCCTATTTTCCTTTGCTGGTGGAACTATAATTGCTATAAACATACCATAAAGAGCAACTCCTAAGGCACTTATAACCCTTGGCGGAAAAATACTTCCTGATATGCCACCAAGTAATGTTCCAAGAGCCCAACCTGGCATAGCAACACTAAAAAGACCATATACATAATAAGGGCTCAGCTTTCCTTCAGTACAAGCTGAAACACCAAATACCTCATCTGTTATACCCGTTGCAATTAAAAATCTATGAATTAAAGATGCATCTTTATCTAATTTTTGAGATAAAGTACAAGACATAAGACAATATCTCATATTTATAACTAGCTGAGTTATTATTAATTCTAAATAACTAGCAGAAGCTGCAATAAGACCAACCCCTGCAAATTGTCCAGCTGATGTAAGGTTAGTAATAGACATTAAAACTGCTTGAAATACAGTAAGGCCTGCCTTCTTAGCTGCAATACCAAAGGTAAAGGATACAGCTATATACCCAAGAGCAATTGGAATCCCATCTTTTACACCTTTTTTAAAGTAAGTAGTTCTACTTTCAAAATCTAAACTTTTCTCTAAAGTAAATTCTTCAAAACTATCATTTAAATAGCCACTTTTTCTTTCCATGTAAACATCACGTTCCTTCCCCAAATCAATACCAATTCTACTATAAATTAATATAATTTTCCAGTAAGTAAAGTTATCTTTAGCAAATTAATAATGGAATTTACAAATTTAAAAATGTAAAATAGTATTCTTATGTATAAAATAAGCTATACAAGATTGATAATTAAACCCTGTATAGCTTGATATTTTTATAATTTATATTTTAATAATTCATAGTTTAAATCAGCATTTATACATTATTATAGTAAGTTATAGTTAAATGACCAATCCCAAATAGTACAGATGTAATAATTAATAAAATATTTAAAGATATTAGTCCACTAAATAGAAATATTAATGTTGGAATAATTGCTAATGCCATAGCTTTAGAAATTGTAGCTTTTTTAAAGTATAAAACCCAAGTTAAACAATAAGCTAGAGCTAGTACACCTACTAAAATCATATAAACTTTTTTGGCATTAGAAAACCAATATCCATAATTTAAAAATGATATATTAAAGATCATTAAGAACATGGAACCCAAGCGACCAATTTGTTCTATGACCTCAATGAGCTTATTATTATATTTACTTTCGAAGTTTTTTTCTCTCATTGCAAATACTATGTTTGGAATCATAATTATTATCATGATTACTAATCCGTGGATGTTAATCCAGTCCATATATCTATCCCCTAAATTTGAATTAATATTATAATAATTTAAGTCTACTATATAATGGAATATCAATCAAATAATAGTGCTCATTATAGTTGTTAACATTCAGATTTAGTTTAATCATCACTGCAAACACAAAAAGTGTTTTGAAGTTCTGAGTACTCGTTATCACTTAAGCTATCCAAATATTTATTGAAGTGATCTTCTCTGAACATATAAAAAGAAGTCAATAATTGACTTCTCTCTTAATAAAACTAATTATTTGTATTTGTTGTATAAACTCTTGTAGCTAATTCATCATCCATTAAATAAAGTCCTGCTGGATTATCTTCAATTCTTCTTACTCTCTTTACTAATGAATTAAAGTTATTTTCTTCTTCAACTTGTTCATCTATAAACCATTTTAATAAGCTTATAGTAGAATGTTCTCTTTCTTCATATGCAATATCTGTTAGTTCATATATTTTTCTAGTAACTAATTGCTCGTGCTCATAACCTTTTTCAAAAACATCAATTATTCCATCATAATCTCCTTGAGGTTTGTTTACTTGCTCTAATACTACTGAACCATTCTTTTGATATACATAATCATATAATTTCATTGCATGATCTAATTCTTCTTTTGCTTGAACTCTAAAGAAATTAGCAAAACCACTTAGGTCAATAGATTCACAGTATCCTGCCATAGCAAGATATGTATATGAAGAATAGAACTCAAAATTAATTTGATCGTTTAAACCTTGTAATAATTTTTTACTTAACATAAAATATGTACACTCCTCTATATAAATTATCTCCCACTTACATTGTATACTTATTTTATATTTTTTCCAATAACATAATAAATAAAATTAGTTTATTATCCTTTAATATTTACTTATTAAGTTAAGTTATCTTGCTATTCTAATGATTTATACTTCAGTTTATGAGTTTTACTTATCAATACTATCAATTACTGAAAAACCTTGATTAACTGCTATTTGATATATTGGAGCAATGCTTTTCCTTAATCTTTCATTAAAGCCTTCTCTACCTTTATATTTATAGAAATCTAGAGGGTTTTCTAATCTAAGTAAATCTACATATGATTCTAAATCCTTCTTCCTTTTTTTATCACATATAAAAGAAAAGGCTTCAAATTGAATATTGCAAAAATCATCTATGTAATTTTGATATCTTAATAGTCTGTCACTTTTACTACTATTTATATTTTTAAATGTGGGAACTAAGTTCCATATTTCATCATGAAGCACAAAGCTCCATGGTATAAAATGATCAATACTTAATGTTCCAAGTTCTTTATAGTTTTCAGCTGAAAAATCATTCCCTGTATAAATATCTTTTACATGTCTACTATTGATGATGTCAGTCCAAAGTTTAGTTGCATGACTTAAATCCCTTGATTTTGGTGGATCTAACTTAAATATAATTGATGGAACGTTAGGATTTCTCTTTTGTAAAAAGCAAGATAACTTATAATATATCCATGATTTAATTATTCGATAATTAGCTACCATATATCTTGCCCATTCATCATTGATGACTACTTTATTTTCCTTATCAATAATAATCTTATATAACACATTTGGTTCACTTAAAGATAGCTCTATTATTCTTTTAACTCTTTTTGAGCTTTTTAGCCCTTTTATCTTCTCCTCAAAAAATGGAGATAAGAGCATATAAGGAACTTGATAGCTTAATTCTTTAATTTGCTTATTTAAAATTGCATCATTGCTATTATAAATAAAATCTAATAATTCCTTGCTATTAATATTAGAGTGTTTATTATATGCACTTGATATATATTCAACTGTTTTGGATAAATTATCAAACTGACCAAAATATAATTTATACTGCATTATAGGATACCATGCCCCCACTATCATTCTTGAAATTAACTTCCTAAAAGTTATTTCCCTATTGCCTAAACTTACTTCTTCTAATAACCCTAATAACCAATACATCTTATAACTAGCAACTACTCTGCTATCTTCGAGTAATCTTGAAAAAATTCTTGTATCAACATAAGCTGAAGTAGGTAAATCATAAGAAACTAAATTACTATTAGGAATTATTATATCCTTTTCTTTTAAATGAGTATCTTCAATAATTTTATTTTTAATATCCATATACCTTATCCCCATATTTTCTCTTATCTTCTTACTTAATCATCACTACAAACACAAAAGTTATTTTGAAGTTCTGAGTACTCTTTATCACTTAAACTATCTAAATATTTATTGAAGTGATCTTCTGAACAGAATATACCTATTTTATTTTCAAAGTATTTTTCTTTTAGTTCTTTATTGCAATATTTACATTTATTCATATATTTTCTCCTATCTACTTTAATTTTTTAGTATATTACTATTATATATCATTTTGTATAATCCAAGAATTAATTCGACCATATACTTGTAAAAATGCTAAAAGTTTTATATAATATTTATAAAATTATGTAAATATTTATCAAATATAATTGATTTTAGGAGATATACTGATGAAAAAAAATTTAATATCCTCTCCATTTCTTAGATGGGCAGGTGGTAAAAAATGGTTGATAGGCTTTGTTGAAGATCTTATAAAAGATAAAAAAATTAATGATTATATTGAACCCTTTTTAGGAGGTGGAGCTATCTTTTTTTCTTTAAATGGTAACCATAACTCTATACTTTCAGATATAAATGAAGATCTCATTACTGCTTATAAAATTGTAAAGAGTAATCCTAATGAATTGCTAACATTACTTTTAAGTTATGAGAATACTAAAGAGTTCTATTACAATATAAGAAATTCCTCTCCAAATTCTGAAATTGAGAAAGCTGCTAGATTTATATATCTAAATCAAACCTCTTTTAATGGCCTGTATAGAGTAAATAGGTCTGGTGAATATAATGTTCCATACGGAAATAGAAAAAATGTTAACTTTAGCAGAGAAAAACTGATAAATGCTAGTACTACTTTGAAAAATGCTAAATTAATTCAAGGTGATTTTACTGAAACTATCGACTATATTAAAGAAGGTGATCTTGTTTTCCTTGATCCACCTTATACTGTATCTCATAATAATAATGGGTTTATTGAATATAATAAAAACTTATTTTCTATTGAAGACCAGTATAGATTAAGTGATTTTATAGATAAAATTAAACTTAAAGGAGCCTATTATATATTAACAAATGCTGCTCATGATACTATAAAAGAGATATTTGCAAAAGATGATGTGATATATGAACTAGAACGAAATAGTTTAATAGGTGGGAAGAACTCGAAAAGAGGTATTATTAAAGAGTATGTTTTTACAAATATTACGAATGAGGTGAGTAAATGACTTCTTGGGATAAAATTGTTACCGGAAAAGATTTGGAATCAACAAAAAATATGAGAAAAAAAACCTACATAACTAGTAAACAAAGAAAAAGTGCTCTTCCTGAACTAGTGCAGGAAGGATGGCATTTTTTAAAGGAATATAAAGATACTAGATTTATATCTGTTCGTAAAGATAAACCTTATGATGAAGTATTTGAAGATAAAATTTGGTTACTTTTTGCAAATATGGGATTTACTCATATGAACAAGGATCGTCATTTCAAAATGCAGTATGACTACCAAAATTCAGATATAACACAACAAATTGATATTTTTGCTGCTGATGATGAAACAGTACTTATTGTTGAATGTAAAGCTTCTTATGAATTAAAAGATGGTAATTTTAAGAAGCCAATTGAAGCCTTTTATGCCCAAATCAATGGACTAAGAAAGGAGGCATTAAAAAAATTTCCTGGAAGAAAAGTCAAGTTTATATGGGCTACTAATAACTATATTATGAGTAAAGCAGATCTGAATAAGTTACAAGAGTGGGATATAATTCATTTTAATGATTCAATTATCAATTACTATATAGAATTAGTAAAGCATCTAGGCACTTGTGCGAGATTTCAATTACTTGGTAATTTATTTGCAAATCAAGAGATTCGTAATATGGATAATTTAATACCTGCTATAGAGGGAAAAATGGGTGGACATAAGTATTATTCATTTTCAATTGAGCCAGAAAAACTATTAAAAATAGGATATGTGCTACATAGAAATGAAGCGAATAAAAATATGATGCCTACATATCAACGCTTGATTAAAAAGAAAAGGTTACAAGATGTTCAAGGCTTTATAAATAATGGTGGATACTTCCCTAATTCACTTATTATTAGTATTGATACAAAAGGTAAAGGAATTCAATTCGACTCTATTCCAAAACAATATAAAATTGAATCTACAATATCCAGATTAGGAACATTACATTTACCAAAGAAATATCGTTCTGCTTATATAATAGACGGGCAACATAGATTATATGGATATTCTGATTCAGATTATGCAAATAAAAACTCTATTCCAGTAGTAGCTTTTGTTGATCTAAAAAGAGAAGAACAAATAAAATTGTTCATGGATATTAATGAAAATCAAAAATCTGTTCCTAAATCTCTTAGAGTCACATTAAATGCTGATATGCTTTGGGTATCAGATAATTATAATGAACGAAGACAAGCTTTGCGTTCTAAAATCGCTCAAATGTTAGGTGAAGAAGATACTTCTCCTTTACTAGGAAGAATTCAAATTGGTGAAAATGAAAAATCTAATATTAAGTGTATTACTATTGAAGCAGTTCAAGCTGCTTTAAAAAAATGTTCTTTTTTCACTTTGTTTAATAATAAAAATATGATTATCTCTGATGGTACTTTTGATCTTGGAGAAAATCAAACTACATGTGATATTTTCTATCCTTTTATTGAAGCATGTTTCGCATATATTAAAGACAACCTTGAAACGGAATGGGATAAAGGCGAGGATGGTATCTTAACGATTAATAGGGGAATACAAGGAATTATAAGAGTAATAAATGATATAGTTAATCATTTAAAAAATCAAAATATCAATTTAAAACAATGTAATAAAGAAGATCTTCTCAATAAAGTAATTTATTACTTAGATCCACTAATTCAATTCATTGATGAAATATCAGATGACGAAAGAAATGAATTAAAAGGCTTTCTAGGTGGAGGTGCAGATAATAAATATTGGAGAACCTTTCAAAAAGCAATTTCAGATACTCGTAAAGATTTTAATCCAGAAGGATTAGAGGAATACTGGAGAGATAAGGCTAAGATCTTTAACTCTGAAGCAATAGTTATTTTAAAAGAATCTACTTTATATATTAAAGATATAATAAGAACCCAATTAAACAACTATTACGGAAATAACTGGCTTATTAATGGTGTTCCTAAAAATATATATAAAAAAGCTAAAACTGAAGCTGATGATCAAAATTATGAATATCAAAAAAATGGAGATTATGGACAAGAGGTTTCAATTTGGGATTGTATTAATATTAATGATTGTTCAATAATAGTATGCAACTACGGTAAAAATTGGTCAGAAATTTTCGAAAAAATTTTCGTTAGGCCTAAAGATATCAACCTATCAGGTGGAAAGACTACTAAAATAGAGTGGATGAAACGTCTAGGTACGTTACAAAACAATATAAAAAAATCAACTTATAGTGTTTCACAAGATGAATATAACTTCATAAAAGATACTCATGAATGGCTAAAAAATATAAATATTTAGTTATTAGTCATAGACCATCCCCTATATTTGGTGGTCTATGACTATAAAACTTTTACAGACAATACTAGAGTATATATGCTTATAAATATATATTTTTTATTTTGATTTATAATTTTGTTTATTTGTGACTTCTGATTTTTATGTTTTCTAACTGCAAACTAAAAGTATTTTTATATAATATTATCTTTAAGCCAATACATTATATTATATTAAATATCTAGTTTATAATTATAAGAAAAATAATTTATTATCTAATATTCCTTGTGGAATAAAATCAATAGACTTACATATCTTATCAGCATATCCTGTAGTTATAGGTAATCTTAAACTCTTTGTAGAACCCACATGGATCTGTGTTAATGCGTATATCTGATTTAACACAGTTAACATATCTATATCTCCATATGTTTTTTATCATATTACTAATTATTTTATCCGTGTTTTTGACTATATACTTATTATATTTCCCTAAAATCTTTATACCTCGAAGATTAGAATTAATATAAAATGTAATAACATTTGCGTATATATTAGTATTATCTTCTATATTCAATATTTCACTTTTATTTAGCTTAATTTCTACTTCAGCTAACTCTGGTATATTTTTAAGTTCTTCTAAAGTATACAAATAGCAGTCTTTTATAAATACTGGTTTAAAATAGTTTGCTGAATGCAATGCATATTTAGCCTTATTTATAACTTGATATACATTATCTATTTTATCTTTACCTCATAATATGTATTGGTAAAACTTTATAGGCTTTAATTTTCCTATCCCCTCAAACGCTTCTACTGTTAATTTATCCATTTTCTACCCCTTTTAATTTTATGTATTTTCTCTAGTAATTTAATTCTAAAGCTTAAACATAGTAAAAACAACTTTTCCTAATAATATTCTATTTAATATCATTTTTTGCGCATTATCATAAAAAAGAAAGCCTTTATTATCCAAAATAGCAAAAGCTTTCTTTACAAATTAATGTTTTATTTCATCCAAGTAACAATCTCACTCATTTCCTGTCTTAGCTTCTCTCCAGCTTCCTTCACTCTATATCCAAAAGCAAGACATAAGGATATGTTGAATTTTTCTGTATCTAATACCCCTTTATCAATTAGCATCTTTTCTACTGTTGCTTTGTCTATTCCGCCAATAGCACAGGAATCTATTCCTAGCATTGCAGCTGCAGTCATCATATTTCCTACTGCTATATATACTTGATTTGAAGCATATGCTTCTATATCCTTATCATCTTTATAACGTTCTTCTTCTAATGTTTTCATAAGGCTTTTAAACTTTAATGCTGCTTCTTCTGGAAGCTTTTTAACATCTTTTAATATATGATTTGTATAGCTTGAATCATATCTTAATTCTTTAGCCTTCCTACTTAACACTACTATTAAATGGCTACATGTTGGCATTTGAGTTTTTCCACCCCAACATACTGCTCCTAATTCATCTTTTAATTCTTCATTTTCTATTACTAAGAACTTCCATGGTTCTATTCCTAATGAACTAGGTGAAAGTCTTCCTGCTTCTAGTATTACTTCTACATCTTCTGTAGCTATCTTCTTTTCTTTATCAAATTCTTTACACGCATGTCTAAAGTTTAAAACATTCATTACTTCATTTCTATTCATATTAAAACCTCTTTCTATATGTATTTTAATTAAGTCTATTTTACTTGCTTTAAAACTATTCCCTCTTTAAAGCCACCACGATCTACTAGTTTATCAGCCCTCTTCTTTAGTAATTCCTCTTCATTATAACCTAGTTCATTTGCTAATCCAAATAGAACTTCCATTATATCTGCTAGCTCTTCTAGGTTTTTATCTTCTATATATTCCTGAACTTCTTCTAATAATTTCTTTTCTAAAAGTTCCTGTTTTTCTATTCCTCTTACTATCTCTGTTTCACACTCTTTACCATCTTCTTTTATTATTTCTGGTATTCTATCTCTAACTAATTTATTATAAATTTTCATTTACTTTTAAATCCCTTCTAATAGTTGAATTTATTATTTCACTTACTTTTCGTAACCATGCTTATATTATTTTTTTAACTTTATATATTCACCCTTACTATTCTTTAGTAACTTAAATTAATGATACTATTTATTCCTATATTATCAATATTTTATTTTGATAAATCTATAATTATCATTATTCCAACTACTATAAGTCCTAAAATAGCCCCTATTAAAATACCTTGCAGATTACTTTTATTTCTTTTTCTAACTTCTTCATATTTATATCTTTCTTTATCAAAGGTATGTTTCACCCTTGAGTCAACTAATTTTCTTTCGACATAACTATAAATATAATCATCTTTAGACATATTACTGCCCCCAATATAGTTTTAAATCACAAGTATATTATAATATTTATTACATATTTTTCATATGAATTTGCATTATAAATATACTTTCCAGATTATATTAAAAAGAAAGCATAGATTATACACTACACTTTCTTATTACTTTAGCATCTAAAATTCATATTTTATTTTTTTCTTTATAATATATCTATTATTTCCTTCTTAGATTTAACATTTAAAATACTTTCTCTAAATTCTTCATGCATTAATTTCCTTGATATATTAGCTAAAGCTCTTAAATGCAAATCATTTTGATCTTCATTAACGGCTATCATAAATACCATCCTTATATCTTGTCCATCTATTGATCCATAATCTATTCCATTTCTAGCTATACCAATAGCTATCCTTGGTTCTTTTACTGCCTTTGATTTTGCATGGGGAATTGCTATTCCAAAACCAATTCCTGTATTGCTTAATGATTCTCTTTCTAAAATATCTTCTTTAAACTTATTTTTATCAGTAACTATATTATCATCTACTAATAGTTTAATCATTTCATCTAATACTGAATTTTTATCCTTTGCATCTAGTTCTAATTTTATTGTACTCTCCTTAATTAACTCTTTTATTTCCATGCTTGTCTCCTTTTAAATTGTATTTCATTAAGCTGCTTTTCTATTTAAGTTTGTTTTATATAATCCGTATAAAATAGCTCCCACTAATGATCCAATTAATATACATCCTACCCAAATGAATGGTTTTTCAACGATTGGAAGTATTAAGAATCCTCCATGAGGTGCAGGAACTTGAACTTTCATTAAATAAGTCAATATAGATGATATAGATGATCCTACCATTAATATAGGAATTACTCTTAGTGGATCTTTAGCAGCAAATGGTATTGCTCCTTCTGTTATATGGGTAAATCCTAAAATATAATTAACTAATCCTGCTGCTCTATCTTCTTCGTTAAATTGCTTTTTAAATATTGTTGTTGCTAAGGCTATTACTAAAGGAGGTGTTATACATGCTGCTGATACTCCAGCCATGAAATAGTAATTCCCTTGTGATAAAAGCATTGTTCCTGTAATATATGCTGCTTTATTAACTGGTCCTCCAAAATCAAATGCTGACATACATCCTATTACTAATCCTAATAGTAATGGATTTGCTGATTCTAATGATGCAAGCCAATCCATTACTGAATTATTTATATATGATACAGGCTCTCCTAGTAATGTCATTAATATTCCTGTTGCAAGTATTCCAAGTATAGGTAATAAAAAGATTGATTTTAGTCCTTCAAATTGTCTTGGTAGTCCTGATAACATTTTAATTAATCCTAGCATTAAATATCCTGCAAAGAATCCTGCTATTATTCCTCCTATAAAGCCTGCTCCTGTTGCATCTGCTATTAATCCACCAACAAACCCTGCAACCATTCCTGATCTGCCTGCAATTGATGACGCAATGAAAGCTGTAAATATTGGTACTATCATTGAAAATGCTGTTCCACCTATACCCTTAAGCATAGCAGCAATTTTATTATATTGATCTGATGCTGGATCTGCTGAATATATTCCCCATAAAAAAGATACTGCTATTAATACACCACCTGCAACAACAAATGGTAACATATGTGAAACACCATTCATTAAGTGCTTATATATACTTCTACCAAATGACTCTTTTCCTATAACTTCATTTTTCTTTTCTGTTTTTTCATTAGTATTTTCATTTCTTTGTGCTTTTGATTTTTTTATTTGAGCTTTTCCATCTAATATTGCTTGAATAAGTTCTTTTGGTTTACGTATACCATCTTGAACAGAAGTTTCTATAATTGGTTTTCCTATAAATCTATCTACCCTAGCATCTTTATCTGATGCTATTATAACTCCATCTGCTTCTTTTATATCTTTTTCTGTTAATTCATTTTCTACACCAATAGCTCCATTAGTTTCAACTTTAATTTCAATCCCCATTTCTTTAGCAGCTTTTTTTAATGATTCTTCTGCCATAAAAGTATGTGCAATACCTGTCGGACAACCTGTAACAGCAATAATTTTTTTCATTTAAATTACCTCCCTAACATCCAATTTTTTTATATAATTATCAACTTTATTTAAAGTTCCAATACCTCTTGACTCAGCTACATTTCCACCTGTAGCTGATGATTTTTTTAAGGCATATTCAATGTCATTTTCTTTTAGCCATTCACTTAAAAATGCTGCCAAAGCAGAATCACCTGAACAAGCAGAACTTAAAAGGTTTACATCAGGTGCGGTGCAATAATATATCTTATTTCCATTGTAAAAGTACATACCTTTCTCCCCTAAAGTTAAAAGAATATTTTGTGCTCCCTCCTTTTTTAAATACTTTAATATATTCACAACATCTTTTTCATTATTTATATTTAGTCCAAAAATATCTTTAATTTCCTCATCATTTGGTTTAATTAATAAAGGTTTATATTTTAATAAATCCTTTAATTTTTTAGAACTTATATCTAAAATTATATTTATGCTTCTTTTATTACATATTTCTAATAATTCATCATAATACTGTTCATCCATACTTTGAGGCAAGCTTCCACTTATAATTAAATAACTACAATCCTCAGACTTTTCTATATAATTTAATAAATTCTCTTGTGTTTCTATAGGAACAAAGGGGCCCTTGTTTACATATTTAAATTCCTTTTTATCTTTGGTATCTATAAAAACATTTATCCTTGTTGGTTCATCAATCCAAAAAGACTTAACTTGTATGTCCATTTTTTGAAGTTCATCTACAATAAATTTACCTGTAAATCCCCCAAAAAAGCCTAATACCTTACTTTCTACTCCATAATGATTTAATACAAGGGATACATTTACTCCTTTACCATTTGGAGAGTATTCTATATTAGTTGTTCTATTAACTTTGAATGGTTCATAACTTTCTGCTGTATAATTCATATCAATTGCTGGATTAGTCGTTAGTGTATATATCATTTATCTCTCCCCCATTTTTAATTATGCCTTACCATTACTTCCACAAATTATTATTTTATGTGCTACTACTTTCTTCATAGCTTCTTTTCCTGGTGCCATATACTTTCTTGGGTCATTAGCATCTGGATTTTCTGTAAAGTATTTCTTTACAGCATCTGAAAATGGAATCTTTAGATCAGTTGCTACATTTACTTTACATATTCCAAGAGAGATTGCTTTTTTAACTAATTCATCTGGTACATCTGATGCTCCGTGTAATACTAATGGTACATCTACCATATCTCTTATTTCTTTTAATCTATCTAAATCTAACTTTGCTTCTCCCATATATAATCCATGTGCTGTTCCAATTGCTACAGCTAATGAATCTATTCCTGTTTTTTCTACATATTCCTTTGCTTGCTTTGGATTAGTGTATTTAGTATCTTTTTCATCTACTATTAAATCATCTTCTTGTCCACCAAGTCTTCCAAGTTCTGCTTCTACTGTTGCATCATACTTATGAGCATATTCTACTACTTCTTTAACTATTTCTATATTTTTTTCAAAAGTTTCATGAGAAGCATCTATCATAGTTGATTTAAATCCTAAATCTACAAAATGCTTTATTTCATCTACAACTTCATAGTGATCTAAATGTATTGCAATTGGAATATTATATTTTTCAGCTGCAGCTTCTGCCATAGCTACTATAAATTCTCCTCCTGCATATGCAATAGTTGATGGAGTTCCAGCTAATATTACTGGCGACTTTAATTCTGCTGCTGTTTCTACAACTACTTCTAATGTCTCTAAGTTATGGATATTGAATGCTGGTACTGCATACCCTTCTCTTTGAGCTTTTTTTAACATTTCTCTTGTTGATAAAATCTTCATAATATCCCTCCTAATCTCTTACTATAATTAAATTTTATCATAATCGGTAAGAAAATGTTTTCAAAGGGATTTGTACACTTTGTTAACAATTAAGTGCTGCTACGGCTATTTTACTTAGCTTATAAATAAAAATGTATTCTGAAAATTAAATTTAAATAATTTTCAGAATACATTTCTTATATTATTAAATAATCTATTATTGCTCTTGAAATAATAAATAATGGCAATCTCGATGTAACTTCAAACTCTTTAATGGATGTTCTAGACTGTTTATATCCAATAATAGTTATATCTGAATATTCTTCTAAAATGCTTTTTCTTACGCAACAACAGGTAACTACCTTTGCACCAGATTTCTTAGCACTTTTAACAGATTCTATTATTTCTTTTGTTTCAGCTCTTAAAGAAAAAGCTATTACTAAATCTTCTTTCTCTATTGTTTTACATATATTCATCATTATATTGGGATCAACAATTAAAAATGTATTATATCCTAACAGCTGCATCTTTAAGTTAAACTCTTGTGCAACTAATTCAGTTAGCCCCCTTGCTAATATATAAATACGTTTAGATTCTTTAATAGTCTTAACTATATTTAAAACATTTGTTATTGATATATTTTCAATAGTTTTTGTTACTTCTATTAATGATTTTCCTAAAATTTCATTAACTTTTTTAGAATCATGATTATATTCTTCTTTTGCAGAAATTTTATATCTTAACTCTGAAAATCCCTCGAATCCACATTTTTTAATTGTTCTTGATACAGTTGCAGGAGACGTAAAGGATTCTTCTGCCACATCTACAATAGACATATTAGATAATTTATTTAAATTAGAATTAATATAGTTAACTACATCCCTTTCTGTAGGAGTTAACTTTTTAATAATATTATCATTAACTTCTATTATCATTATACCACCCTCACAAAATCTATTTAATTTAATTATACATTTTATTAGCTGTTAACTAAAGTATCCCCACTATAATTATCTATTTGAAAAGTAATTTTTAAAATTAATATTTTGTGATGAATCATTTTCGAACCATACATTAGGTTGTTGAATTAGAATTAAAAATGAAAGCTTATGTCACTTCATTATAGTAATAACATAAGCTTTCATTTTTAATTTTATTCTTCTATATTCCCCTTATAAAGATGCTTTTCTACAATACTAATCTTAAAGTTCTTTTCATGCATCTTTATTATGCTTTCTTCTCTATCTGAAACTATTGAAAATACATCTCCTGTTTCTCCTGCTCTTCCAACTCTTCCTGCTCTATGTAAATAGTCTTTAGGATCTTCAGGTATATCTAGGTTAATAACATGAGTTACGCCCTTTATATCTAATCCTCTAGCAGCAACATCTGAAGCAATTAAAACTTGGATTTTTCCTTTTCTAAAGTCTTCTAGAGCCTTTTTTCTTTCTTCCATTTTATTATTACCAGCAATAGTAGCTATTTTTATCTTACTTGCTGATAAGTTTTCAATTGCTGTATTTGTAGTATAACTATCATTATTAAATACTAAGATTTTTTCCGCCTTTGTTGCATTTATAAGCTTTCTTAAAGTTTCAATTTTCTTTCTAGCATCAGTTTTTATATAATTATGGCTTATATTTTCATTAACTTTATTATTTTTAACTGATATAACTTTTACATCTTCTTTTAATGTCTTAGCAATATCTAAAGTTTTACCTGTTAATGTAGCTGAAAACATCATAACTTGAGTTTGCTTTTGAGTACATTTTATTATGTCCTTTACAGCAGGTAGATTGTTTTTATCTAAAAGCTTATCAACTTCATCAATTATAATAGTTTTTATAGTATGGGCTGTTACCTTCTTTTTACGTATTAATTCTAATATTCTTCCAGCAGAACCAACTATAATATGAGGTTTTGCTTTTAAGCTATCTATTTGTCTTTTAATATTAGCACTACCTATTAAAGATGTAGATGTAATATCTAAAGCTGATGCTTTTTTTAATTCATTAATTGTATTATTTATTTGAATAGCTAACTCATGAGTTGGAGCTAATATTATGCATTGCATTTCTTTTTTACTTACGTCTATTTTTTCTATTGTTGGTAAAAGGTAAGCTAAAGTTTTCCCAGTACCTGTTTCAGATTGACCAATTATATTTTCTCCATTAAGAGCTGCAGGAATAACTACCTTTTGTATTTCAGTAGGCTCGTTTATTCCCATGGTTTTCAATCCATTTATAGTCTTTTCATTTATATTAAGATTTTCAAAATTCATTTGTTATTTACCTCTTTCCTTCAACTAGTAACTATTAAACTTTAACAGCACTTTAGATAATTGTCAAAATATATCTTATTAATATTATGTCTTCTATTTATAAAAATAGATGCATTAGATTATTAAATCCAATGCATCCCATTAAAAACTATATTTATAGTTATATTAATTATTATTAGACTTATTTTAAAAATTAGATTTCTGTATATTCAATACTATCTGTAAAATTTAATATTTTACATAATATTTAAATAATTCAATTTATGAATTATCATATATATGTTTCAATAAATAATCTATATTTTAAGTGCCTGTATTATTTTGAGTGAAAAATAGTTTTAAAGTATAAATTACATTAATTGAAAGCATATATATTTTGTTATTTTTATATAAGTTGATTCTGTATTTACTTAACTGAACGTTTTATCTGAACTAATTTAATAAAACATAAAAACTTTATACAACTTATATAAGTATTCTTCAACTTACCATATTGTACTTTTGTAACCTTGCTACGCAATTTATTTCTAAGTATTAGTATTGTATTACATTAACTATTAATACTGATATCATCACTTGAAAACCTTACTACTAAGAATTGATATATAAGGATTGCTATACTTATTTGATTTGTTATATCTATTTATATTGACCTGCTTTTAGTTTTGCTTAATTATATCCTGTTAAATTAACTTCTTAGACTTGCACACTATTGATTTTGCTTCGTTATCTTTTATTAAATACACTTCTTCACTTGTCCTACTTTGCATTCTACTTCATCACTTTTAACTAAATTCACTTCTAAAGCTTATACGCCTTTAATTTTACTTCATGATCTTTTACTAACTCTACCTCTTAGCCTGTCCTACCCTAGATTTCACTTCATAATATTTTGTTAAATTTACTTCTAAAGCTTATTCTATTTTTTATTCTACTTTATAGTTTTTACTTGTCATCTTTTACCAAACTACTTTTTAGCCTGTCCAACTTTAGATTCCACTTCATCAGATTTTACTAAATCCATGTCTTCAGCTTGGCCTAATTTTGATTTCGCTACTTTAGCTTTATCTTTTACTTTAGGCTTCTCGCTTTTTTCTTCTTTCATTAATGGAAGATTATATTTTGCTCTAATTTTGTTTTCTATTTCAATAGCAATTTCTTGATTTTCTTTTAAGTATATTTTTGCATTTTCTCTTCCTTGCCCTAATCTTATATCATTATAAGAAAACCATGAACCACTTTTTGCGATTATATCTTCATTAACAGCTATATCTACTATATTACCTGTTCTTGATATTCCTTCATTATACATAATATCAAATTCTGCTATTTTAAATGGTGGAGCTACCTTATTTTTAGTTACTTTTATTCTTGCCCTGCTTCCTAAAATCTCTTCTCCTACCTTTATTCTATCTATCCTTCTTATGTCTAATCTCACTGAAGAATAGAATTTTAGAGCTCGTCCACCAGTTGTTGTTTCTGGACTTCCAAACATTACTCCTATTTTTTCTCTTAATTGGTTTATAAATATTACAACACATTTAGATCTACTTATAGAAGCTGTAAGTTTTCTTAGAGCTTGTGACATTAATCTTGCTTGAAGACCTATATGAGAATCTCCCATATCTCCTTCTATTTCAGCCCTTGGTACTAATGCTGCTACAGAGTCTACTACTAGAACATCTAACGCATTAGATCTTACTAATGCCTCTGTTATTTCTAGTGCCTGTTCTCCATTATCAGGTTGGCTGACTATTAACTCATCTACCTTTACTCCTAAGTTTTTTGCATAGTTAGGATCTAAGGCATGTTCTGCATCTATAAAGGCTGCTGACCCACCTAACTTTTGAGCCTCAGCTATTATATGTAGTGCAATAGTTGTTTTACCTGAACTTTCTGGTCCATATATTTCTATTATTCTACCTCTTGGAACTCCTCCCAAACCTAAAGCTATATCTAGTGATAAACATCCCGTAGATATAGCTTCAATATCCATTGTGGTATTTGCTCCAAGTTTCATAACTGAGCCTTTTCCATATTGCTTCTCTATTTGCATCATTACTGAATCTATTGCAATTAGCTTTTCTTTATCAATACCCAAAAATTTCACCTCTAATTATTTATATATATATTTACTTTTTCTTCTATATCTTCTAAAGAAACATTTAATAGAAAAGCAAGTTCTGCAAATAGACTATTTTCAATATTTGATAAAAGTCTTTTATCTTTTTCGTGGAACTTCTTACCACTTGCTTCTAGTTTACTTCTTTCTTTAATAAGAGTATTAGCTATTTTAGCGATTTCTTTTCTATTTCCTTTTTTTACAATATCGCTATATACTTCTCCTCTTTCTTTATCTACATCTATCCAATCGCATCCATCATATTTAAATGATTCTAATATTTCACCAGCTTCTTCTTGTGATAAAAGTTCAAGCATTGATGCATTACCATTCTCTACAGGAATACTTATACTTAGTTTTTTATCCCCCATAGGGTGCAATATATAATAGTCTTTTTTCACATATGAAAAAGTCTTTTCACATATATCGTCTATCTTACATATTCCATGTGATGAATATAAAATTAAATCCCCTTTTTTAAACATTAAATTTACCTCCTAAATATTATTAATAATATCAACAATATATTTTTTATTTTAGATAATTCTGAAATCTTTAGTATATATAAAATTACCTAAGTAAACGTTTACTTAGGCACTTATAAAAAAATCTCATGCAAATAAACAATATTTTTGTTTTTATCTATAATACTATTGTACCACAAAACAAATAATATATGTAAGAAATCTTCTAAATTAAATTTTCTTACATATATTAATATTTATTTCTATAAATAATCTACATTCAAAGGATTTATTTTACTTTAAGCAAAAAATAGTTTTTAAAGTAAATTTCATTAATTAAAAGCTTCTATCTTTTAACTTTCTTTATAAGTCACTATACTTATTTATAGTATCTGAAACTTTTCTATTATGTATTCTATTTATAACATCCATATTCATAGTATCTGATGCCTTTTTAAAACATGGTATATGTTCTATATCAGAATTAAATATAAGTTTAAATATAAACATATGTATTTCTTTTAATTCCTCACTATTTAAATACTTACATTCTTCAATTATTGATGTTGTTAACTTTTGAATATATTTTGATATTTTCTCTCTATGCTCTAAAAGTTCTTCCTCTGTATATTTAGTTTTCCTATCTTCTCTAACTTTCTCACACTTTAACATCTTCTCATGGAAATGAAAAGTTCCCATAAACTTATCCTTAATATCTTCTAGTACTTTTTCCTCCCCACTTATTTCTACCATCTTTTTTAAAGCTGGCAGATTATTCATATAAGGATAAAATACATCTTTAACATGATTTTCATGTAATTTTACTATATCCTCATGGCTTAAGTTCTCTGTATATTTATGAGCCTTTTCAAAAAGCCTTTTCATTTTCTCTTCAATATTTTTCTTTATTTCATTAATATAATCTTCTCTTTTGATATTAGACATAAAAAAATCCCCCACTTTTTACGATTATATTTACAATAATATACCATTAGTAAAAATTCTTCAAATACTATAAGTTATAAAAAGTTAAAAGTGGTGAAATCTACATCTCACCACTTTCTATTCATATAAATTATCTTCAATTATTTTATTTGCAAGAATACCTATATTAACTTCTCTAACATCCATATAAACATCTATAATTCTATCTACAAGAGTAACCTCAACATACTCAACTTGCTTTCCATCTTCATCTTTGTAAGTTATTATATCATAAGTTATTATATCTTCTTTAAGTTGCTTCTTAGAAATCATCTAATTTTCCTCCTTAAGTCTATTCAATTTATTTTAGCAAAAACTTCAGATTATGTCTATTTATCTCTTATTCTATATAAATTCTTTCCTAAAACTAAAATAGATAGAATGAACTGCCCCCTGTCTACTTAACAGAGAGCATATCATAATACCTATCTATTCTTAACTTTATTAACTAACTCCTCATAAACAGTAGATGGCAATATTCCCGCCTTACCATTTCCATAAAAAGCAACATCATCTATAGCAAGCCACCTACTTTTTTGTCCATATTTAAAATTCAAAATGCAATTTGCACCTAGTAACTTTGCTTTATTTGTCATATCACTTTTTACATCATTTAAGTTCTTTAATTGAGCTCCAATCTTAAAACTTAAGTCTGAACTAACTTCTCCTACAATATTTGCATTGGAGTTATTTCCTTCTATAAATACTATGTCATTATATACAGTAGTATAAGCCATTAATCTTCTTCCCTTTCCATAATTGCAATAAACTCCTGTCTACTTCCAGCAAATGAAGCAATATCTGCAGTAGCTGCAGCCTTTAACTCCCATCCCTGATCTGCATATGCATTTAATGCATCTTCTAATTTCTGAGGATCAAACTTTCCTGAAAACCACTTATCTTTTTGACTAAGAACCTTATATCTCTTCATCTTATCCCTCCACATATACTTGAATAATTTGTCTATTAATTATATTAAATTTATTTAAATATATTACTTCTACATCATAAAAAATAGCTATACTCTCCAATATAGACATATAAAATAAAAAAACTGATAAAACCCTTAAATGAGCTTTATCAGTTAATTCTGTAATTCTAAAAAATCACTTTTCTCTTATTAATTTTTTATTATTAATTATTTATTATAGACTATCTACTATAGTTCATTAACTTATTCTTTTACGTAATCTCTTAACTTAAAGCTTCCTAAGGTAAAGAAGGCTAAGGACATTAATACAATTACTATTATCGAAGCTACTATAGATTCACCATTTATTATTTTGCCAAGCCATGAAAATGGTGATATTACGCTTAAATATCCTATTGCCTTTGGTACATTAGAGAACTCATCTAAATTAGTTCCAAGAATTCCAACTGCAAAGGCTAATAAACCAAATATTACAACTGCTAAGCTTGCTAGAGTTTGGTTCTTAACCCATCTTGTTACCGTCATTATAATAGCCGTAGTTATTAAACTACATAAAGTTATAGCAAGAATGCCCAAACCTAAATTAAATCTCTCTATATTAAATATCATAATAGCTACAATTAAACTTATTGAGCTTATTATAGCTTGTATTATAAAGCTTGATATATATAATGAACCTAGTATTTGCCTATCTTTATTTCCTGTTGATATTACCCTTTTTAATACTTTTTGTGCTTTAAGCTTTAGTATATCTTCTGTTATTATAGTTGCACCTATCATCATAAAATAGCATATCATTATTACTGCCATATAGTAGTCATTACTATCTTTTTCATAATTTTCTACTATTACTGAGTCTATAGAATTTGTACTTAAACCTGAGTTTATACTTTCTTCTAATAGGTTATTAACATAATTATTTATTATATCTTCAGCTATTATTGAACCCATTCCTGTTTCTACTACATAGTTCTCAATTTTAGGTGTTTTACCTAAATCTATATTTTTATCAAAATCTTCATTTAATACATATACCATAGCTAATTTTTTATCTCTTAACTCGTTATAACTATCTTCTACAGTTCCTTCAAGATTTTCTATATCATACTTTTCTTCTAATTCTTGTATTAAATCTTTAGAATATTTTCCAGATGTATTATCTATTATTCCTATTTTTCCTAAGGATGAGCCTCCTGATCCAGTTCCAACAACTCCAAATAACACAACCATAGGGAAAAGAAATGTCATTAATAGCATTGCTGGATTTTTTATTGTCCTTTTTATATTTATTATTGTAAGCCTTATTAAGCGCATTTTTTACCCCCCTTTGATAAAGCTATTTTTCTTGATATAACTATTTTTATAGTTGCAAGTATTAATAATACTATTGGAATTAATAGAACTAAAGATAAATCACTAATATTACTACTTATACTTCCTTCTAAATTATATATATTAAGAAGCTTTGATATATAGTGAGTTGGTGCAAGTACCTTTAATGCATTTCCTTCACCTGTGAAAGCTTCCATTCCTATTATAGGTAAGGTAAATATTAATGCTCCTATTAACTTTCCATATTTCGCTCCAAAGAAGGTCAATACAGATTTGCTAATGCCTACTATCATTAGTGCTGATGCTAGTAATAATACTATTAGTGGTATTAAAGGTCCTGTAAAACTAATTCCTGCAATTCTAAAGAAGAAAATATACGCTCCTATAATTATAAGTGAGTAAATAAACGATACAAATGTATCATAATAGAAAAACTCAAGCTTACTAATTGGTGTTGAAATAATTCTCCTATCTACCTTCATACTAATATCTGTATAACTAGCTTGTATTTGAGAAAATATAAGCATGCTAATTACAAATCCAATCATTGAAGCAGCCATTACTTCATAACTACTTGATGTTTTACTTGTATTTATATTTGTAGTTTCAACAATAGTATTATTTGATATTTCTTCTAAAGCTTCATTAGATCCTCCTGCTATACTTACATAAAGATTTTTATGATACTTATCTAATATTATCTTTAAAGTATTTGTTGAATTATTAAAGCCATCTTCTAATTTATTTATTTTTATTTCATTTTTTTGTAAAGATATTAGACTTTCCTCATAACCTTTGGGAATAATTATTTCTAATACAGGCTTTTCATCATTTATCTCTACTAATTCCTTCATATCTTCACTTTTTAATAAATCAACTAAAGCTTTAGACATATTACTATTATCATTATCAATAATTTTTACTTTTACATCATTTAGTTTTAAAGGATTATCATGTAAGGTGTTTTGGAAAAACCCCATAAATCCAGCTAATAGTACTGGAAATAATACAAAATACAATATTGTTACTACTCCCGTTGAAACCATTCCTTTTAAAGTAGTCTTTGTAAAATACAGTAGCTTCATAAAATTCACCCCTAATCCCTTAATGTCTTTCCTGTTAATGCCAAGAATACATCTTCAAGCTTTGCTTCTTCATAACTTATTTTTTTAATATTTATCTTATTTTCTTCTAAAATTAATAAAACACTATTTAGCTTAAAGTTAGAATCTATAGTTAATATAATACTATCTTGATTTTCCTTAACATTTAGTATTCCACTTATCTTACTTATATTTAAGATTAATTCAGCAGTTATTCCACTAGCTTCTATAATAACCTTGTTATTTGGGAAAACAGATGATTTAATTTCTTCTTTACTTCCATAAGCTATTTCTCTTCCTAAATCAACAATAAATACTCTTTTACATAGCTCTTCAACTTCTTCCATGTAGTGAGATGTATAAATAACTGTTGTTCCCCATTCTTTGCAAATATTTTTAGTAAAGTTAAATATATGATTTCTTGATTGGGGATCTACACCAACTGTTGGTTCATCCATAATTAATACTTTTGGATGATGCATAATTGCTGCAGCTATATTTAATCTTCTTTTCATACCACCTGAAAACTTTTTAACTTTTTCCTTCTTCTTATCTACAAGGCCTGTAACTTCTAACGCTTCCTTAATTCTTTCTTTTAACTCTTTTCCTTTTAATCCATAAAAAGCTCCAAAGAATTCTAAATTATCATAGGCTGTAAGCTCTTCTAATAATGAAATATCTTGTGGAACATATCCTATACATTCTTTTGCTTTAATTGATTCTTTTAAAATATCATAACCACAAATTTTTACTGTCCCACTATCTGGCTCTAATAAACTTGTCATTATATTTATTAAAGTTGATTTCCCAGCACCATTAGGTCCTATAAAGCCAAATATTTCTCCTTTTTCAACTTCATAGCTAACATTGTCTAGTACTAACTTATCATTAAATCTTTTTGTTACATTTTTAATTTCTATTATACTCATAATAAAATTCCCCCTAAGCATATCTCTTAATTCTATAATAAGATAAGCCCTAGGGGGATACCACTACTTGAAGTCACTTCATAAATGACTTAAGTCACTATTCCATTTTTAAATGCAAAAATTGCAATTTGTGTTCTATCTCGTAAGTTTGATTTTGCTAATATATTAGTTATATTATTCTTGATAGTTCCTTCTGATAAGTATATCTTTTCAGAAATCTCTTTATTAGTTAATCCTTCAGCTATAAGCTTAATAATATTAAGCTCCTTTTTCGAAAAATTATACTTTTCTAATTCCTTAGTATTTAATCCTTCTTTTTCACTACTTAACATCTTATCTGCAACTTCTGGATGAACTACCATATTACCCATATAAGCTGCTTTTATCCCTTCATATATTACATGATGAGAGCTGTCTTTTAGCATATATCCAAAAGCCCCATAATTTAATGCTGACTTTATATATTCTTTATCATTAAAGGTAGTTAGAATTATTACCTTAATTTTAGTGAACTGTTCTTTTATAAGTCTTGTGCCCATTACCCCATCACAATCCTTCATTCTTATATCCATAAGAACTATATCTATATCTTGATTTTTGCATACCTCAAGTGCCTTATATCCATTTTCTGCAATTCCCACAACCTCAATATCATCAAAGGTAGATAACATAAGTTTTAAACCTTCTCTTATTAAATTTTCATCATCTACAATTAATATTTTAATTTTCTCCACTTATATCTCCCTTTCTCTAGGAACTACTAATTTAATAAAAAAGCCTTCCCCTAAGGCTGATTTTATATCTACTGTACCACCTATTTCATAGGCTCTTTCTTTAATATTCTTAAGTCCAAAACCACTTTCTGACAAGGAATCAGTTCCAATACCATTATCCTTAAAAGAAATTACAAAATCTTCTTCTGTAAAGTTCATAATTACTTTTACCTTAGTAGCTTTTCCGTGTTTTAATGAATTAGATAAAATTTCTTGAGTTATTCTATGTAGATGGGTATCTTGCTTTGGAGATAAAGCCCAGGTCCCCTTAGATATAATTACATCTACATCTATTCCAGACATTTTTTTAAAATTCTTACATACTTCTTGAATTCTAATAACCCCTCTATATGTATTGTACTCTTCTGATTTAAGCTCTTTTACTGCCTTCTTAACATCTTGGAAGCTTTCATTTATGAAGTTTCTTAAATTCTTTAACATATCCTTTAGGATACTTCCTTCTTTATCGGCTAAGGCTTCCATTGCAGATAGCTGAATCATCGCTGTAGATAAAGCATGTCCAACACTATCATGTATTTCCCTTGATATCCTATTTCTTTCTTTTAAAACTGTTAGCTCTTCTATTGAAGATAAACATTCCTCTAAATTATTATTAGCCTCTCTTAGGTTTTCTTCTGATATTCTAAGCTTATCGTATAATCTTTGAGCTTCTTTTTTAGTATCATAAAGTCTTGAAATATAACTTAAAAGAATTGAAAAAATTATAATTACTATTAAATTTATAATTCCACTTTCTATACTCCCATTTAAATATGATGAAGTTGAAATAATTAGTATAACTACAGCTAAGATGATCTTTATCTTTATATCTTTTATTGAAAATACATCTATAGTAACGCCTATCAAATAAAAGAGAATATTTCCACCAAAATTTAAATAAGCAAAGACTATTGAAACTAATTCTATCACCATTGATAAAACAATAGACTTTTCTTTTTTAAAGAAAAATATCCTAAGGTTATTATTTATTATGAAGGCTAATAAAAATACAATACTAGCTATATTTGTGCTTTTACCTTTAATTAAAACATCAGCTATTAATATTATAATTGATAAATACCTTATTAATAAAAGTTCATTACTTTTTCTCATAATTTTCTCCAGACTCTAATTCTTCTTTTTATATACTAAATATATACCAAGACAAACTAATAATAAAGCAATTAGTATTTTTATATCAAAAATATTCTCCTTTAGTACTATTGCAGATAGTATTGTCCCAAAAACAGGAATTAAGAAGTTAAATACTGAAATTACTCCAACCTTATTATACTTAAGTAATTGTGACCATAAAGCAAATGCCACTGAAGATAATAAAGCCATATAAATTAATAAGGAAGTAGATGTAAAAGTGAAATTTCTAAGGCTTCCTTCTAATACATATCCTATTATCGTTAGAACTAAGCCACCAATTGATAGTTGATATGCTGTTAAAAGATAGGCATCTTTATTTTGACTGATTTTCTTACTGTAAATTGATGAAATGGAAAGCATAAAGGCAGCAAGCATTATAAAGCCTTCTCCCCTAAAACTTATTCCTCCTTCTAAAACTGAAGAGGTTCCAAGATTCACAATTATAACTCCTAAAAAACCAACTACACAACCTATAACTTTATTAAAATTAAGTCTGTCATTTTTATAAATAAAGTGAGCTAGAATAATGCTAAAAAATGTTCCTGTTCCATTTATAATAGATCCTCTTACTCCAGTAGTATAAGTCATTCCTAAATAAAAGAATATATATTGTAAGGTAGTTTGTCCAAGACCTAATATTGTTATTTCCTTTATATCTTTTAATTTTAAATTGAAAATACTTTCCTTCATAGCTAGTTTTATAATTAATATAAAAACTCCAGCTAGGAAAAACCTATATCCTGCAAAAATAAGCTTTGTACCAACATCATTGCTTGCTATATCAAATAATTCATATCCAACCTTAATTGCTGGGAATGCGCTTCCCCATAAAAATGTACATATTATTGCAATTACTATTATATTTATTCTATTAGTAAAAAATTTTGTTTTATCCAAATTTCTTCATCCTTTCAGTTAATATTATTTATATAAAGCTTATTTTAATTATTTTCACAAAATTAATTATACACTGAAATTTAGTAAAAAAAGTGCTATATTTTTAATTAAATTTACTTATTTCATTTATCCTATTAAAATTCTAATAAGAATCTGTTTAACTATAAAATAAAAAAGCCTGTTTATAAAAGATAACAGACTTTTTTTGCTTCATATTCTATTACTATTTTTCACTCTGCTTTTATGTTCCTAATTAGGAAAGCACTTCTTTGTTTTATTTGCAGTTTTCACCAAACTAAGCATTATTGGTACCTCAACTAAAACTCCTACAACTGTTGCAAGTGCTGCTCCAGATTGTAATCCAAAAAGAGAAATAGCTACTGCAACTTTATACCTGAATTAATGAAGATAGATGATATCTATACTCTTAATGCAGAAATAGCAAGCATAGGCTTGCCAATAATTTTTTTCTAATTTAAAGTACTATTTAATTTCAAAATACAGCTATTATAATCTCCTTGCAGCCTAATATCTAATCCATACTTCATTAGATATCCGCCTGTCTTTTCTATTGCTTCGTCTAAATATTCTACTTTGTATTTCTTATTTTCTTCTAAGCCTCTTAGTTTAAATCTAGCACCTATATGCCCTATTTTGCTTTGTGGTAAGAATATAAATACTACACCTTCATTGTCTTTTAAGTATTGATATATATAGTAGTCATTTGATGAAGTATTTTCAATTCTATAAAAATCACCATCTTGAATTATATGACGAATTGATTTATATTCACTTATTAAATCCTTAGCTATTTCAGCTTCTTCTTTTGTGTACTTTAATATATTACTACCTATACCTAAAGTCCCCATCATTGCGGAGTGAAATCTAAACCTTAATGGTATTTCTCTTTTTGATAAAAAGTTTGGGCAATCTGTAACCCAAGCTCTCATTGCTTTAATAGGGTAAATATATGAATAACTATCTTGTATTTTTAATCTATCATAGGCATCAGTATTATCACTAGTCCAGAAATCATCAAATACTTCTAAGCTTCCATAATCTATTCTTCCTCCACCTGATGCACAAGCTTCAAAGTATACTTTCTTATACTTATCTTTTAGTTTTCTAACTATATCATAAAGATTTTTAATATGTCTAAACCATATATCCTTTTTTACATCACTTTGAGCTATTGGCCTATTTGCATCCCATTTTATATAATCAATATCATAAGTTGATAGCATCTTATCTAATGTATTATATACAAAGTCTTTAACTTCATCTTTACTTAAATTAAGAACATATTGACCTCTTGATGTGTCAGATTCTCTTGTTTTAAAATTATATATCCAATCTGGATTGTCCTTATAAAGTTTTGACCTTGGATTAACCATCTCTGGTTCAAACCATATTCCAAACTTCATTCCCATAGACTTAACTTCATCTATTAACTGATTTAGACCTTTAGGAAACTTATTCTCATTTACATACCAATCTCCTAACCCATTATCTATTCCATCTCTTTCTCCAAACCATCCATCATCAACTACAAAAAGTTCTGCTCCTAACTCTTTAGCTTTTTTAGCTAATTTAATTTGCTCTTCTGCATTAACTTTAAACTCTGTAGCTTCCCATGAATTATATAAAATATCCCTTAATCCATCTCTCATCAATTCATTTTTTCCGTAATTATGAAGATTATGAGACATTTTTTCAAAGCCTTCATTTGTATATCCTGCTATTATAGCTGGAGTCTTAAATTCTTCTCCTGGTTTAAGCTCTAAAGTAAAGTCATGGGGGTTTATTCCTAACTGAACTAAGGTTTCTCCATATGGAGTTTGCTCAACTATTCCACTAAAGTTACCACTTAGTTTTAATGCTCCGAAAAATACTTCTCCACAAGTTTCCTTTGCATCCTTGTCCAATATAAAATAAGGATTATGATTATGAGTAGATATACCTCTTCTATTTTCTATATATATCTTTCCATAACCAACTTTTTGAGTAAACATTTGTTGCTCTGCTCCCCAATGACCATGAACATTTCTAAAGTTTAAATTTTCATAAGGTATATGGAATTGTCCACTATATATTTTTTCAACTTCTATGATGTCACTTGTATTATTTTTTAAAGTTACATATCTCTCTATCAAATCATACTTTTCATGAATTTTATAATGTAGATTTATTTCTAAATCATAGTATTCATCTCTTAATTTAATTAAAAGAGAATTATCAGTAGAAGTATACTTAAGGTACTTATATTTTAAGTCTCTAGTGCCATCACTAAAATTAATCTTTAAACAATGCTCTTTATATCTTAATCCTCCATAGACAGGATATTCCTCAGGAGTTATTTCATAAACAGGATCATTAGATGAAACTTCTTCTAATTTAATAATATTAAAATCCTCTATATCACTTATATTTTTTCCCCAGTATAAATTTCTTATAAGGCCTTCATCATCTATTCCTAAAACATAAGATACATTTAACGTATTTATAGAAAAGATATTCTTCTCTTTATTTATTAAAATGCTCATAAGTTCTCTCTCCCTAAAATCTTATTTCTTTAATTGTTTAGGTAACAAAATAATTATTTCTGTTCCTTTTCCTAATTCGCTCTTTATCTCTATCCCATAATCATTTCCATAAATCAACTTTATTCTATCATTTACATTTTTTATACCTATTCCGCTTAATCCCTTGCTACTGGCCTTTTTAACAATCTTTAGGGCTTCTAGCTTCTGGCTTTCAATTCCTACTCCATTATCTACGATTCTTACATTAATATTATCCTTCTCTTCTCTTATTAATATCTCTATTCTACCATCCTCTCTGGAAGGGAACCCATGGAAGAAAGAGTTTTCAATAAATGGTTGAAGAAGCAATTTAGGAACTAAGTAATCATAACAATTTGGCATTATAAAATACTGCACATCTATTCTATCTCCATACCTAGTGTTATTAATTAATACATAATGTTTAAGATTATCTATCTCTTCTTTAATAGTTATAAATTCATCTGTTTTACTAATTGTGTTTCTAAGTAATAATATAAATGAGTCAAGAACCTCAATGCTTCTATCTTTATCACCTTGCCAGATTAAAAGCTTTATACTTGATAAAGTATTAAATACATAGTGAGGGTTTATTTGCATCTGCAGGGCATATATCTCTGCCTTTCTTTTTTCTTTTTGAATTTTTACTAATTCCTTGATATAACTATTTATATCATTAATCATTAAATTATAAGTAGTTACTAATTCCTCTATTTCACTTATTCCACTTACCTCACTTATCTGAATATTTTCATCAAACTTATTAGATCTAAGAGTAGACATCTTTTCTATAAGCATATATAAAGGTCTTGTAACTTGCTTAACTATAAGGAATATTATTATTAATGTTATTAAGGTTATAATAAAGCATATAAATATTATTTTTTTCATATCATATATTTCTTTTATTGCTTTATTTATAGCAATAACTCCACTTAGTGCCAAGTTACTATCTGGTAATCTTTGTGTGAAATTTATATTCCCATTATTCTTATAAATTGTGCTTAGCTCATTATTTATAACTAGATTCTCTATATCCTCTTCAAACTCTTCAATATAAGTACCTAAGTTAACGTTATTGTTAGATGATATAACTATATTACTTTTATTTAAGATATAAACACTATTTAAATCTGGAGAAAAGTAATCATAGTTTTTTTCAAATTCCTTTTCCTTTATTATTAAATATAAAATTCCATAAGGCTCTCCATCATCAGAAGTAAGTGCTTTTGTTATTATTACTACAGGCTCATATTGTGTAGTTGAAGTAAATCCTTTGTTTAAATATTGATATAAAATAGTATCCTTTTCTTTCAATGACTTCTTAGATATCTCCATTTCGAGCAAATCTATAGGTTCTTTATATAATAAACCATCTTTAAGATATGTCTTACCATTTAGACCTGCAATAAGTAACTCATAGCTATAATTATTTTCTTTAAACAAAGAATCTATATGTGTATTCATATTATATATATTATTAAAGGACTCATTATAGCTTAGATTGTCCTCAGTAAAATAAAGTCTTACTGATCTATTAGAGTTTATTGAATTAATAGTTTCAACTGACTTTCTATGAAAATCATATAACTTTTCATAAACTCTCTCTATTATTTTCTGTTGAGAATCTATATAAGACTTTTCAAATATATCTCTAGATATGTTTATTATTACACCACTGATGGCAATAGATATACAAATTACTCCAACTACAACTGCACACATTATTTTAAAGAACAAACTATTTTTTCTTAATATATTACTTATCACTTTTATCCTCCATAAGTATCTTCAATCTACGGTAACTGCTTGGAGTGTATCCCGTAATCTTCTTAAATACCCTACAGAAATAACTATGGTCTGAATACCCTACCATACTACTAATTTCAGATACATAATGTTTATTATCCTTAAGTAATTCACAAGCCTTTTCAACTCGTATTTTATTTAGATATTCTGAAAAACCTTCCTTACAATGGTTACTAAAATATGAAGATAAATAGCTGTAATTAAAATTAAACTTCTGTGAAATAGCTCCTAAGTCTAAGTAAGTTGCATAGTTGCTATTTATATATTCTATTATATTTTTTATACTATCTTCTTCATTGAAATTATCTGATAGAATCATTTTTAGCTCTTTAAAAATATCTTCAGTCGCTTTAGTAAAATCTGTACTATATAAAACTTCTTCTATAATGTTAAAGTACTTATCCCTTAATTCATCTGTATTATTACGATACTCTTCAATACTAACAAGAATAATATAAATTAAATTCTTTATTAAACTTTTTAGCTTTTGCTCATTCATTTTAGTTAATATTGCATATTCTATATAATTCTCAATCTTAGTAATTGCTAATTCAAAATCTTTTATTTTTATTTCATTATAAAATTTATCAAAATCAAATTTTTTACTTTTCTCTTTAATAGAATTTTCTGTACATAATAAAGGTACATTTTTGTAATAAAATTTTTGTCCTACAAATGGAATAAATCTATCATTATATATATTTTTTATGTCTGATATATTATTAAATTTTTCAGTAATCACAAAAAATATATTGTCATTATTCCATATATCATTATTTATGAACTTTTCTATTCTATTAACTATATCCTTATCATCACTTAATTTGTAATTTATTGTATAAAACAAAATTCTATCATTTATTAATGACTTTATATTTATATACTCTTTGTTACATTGGAAAAACTCATCTAATTTTCCTATAGTGTCTTGAATCCACTCTTCATTTTTCCCATGTAAGCTTTTTATATCTATTCCTAATATTCTAAAGCAGCTATGATGAAAAAGATTTACAAACCTTTTCTCATTTAATACGTTTTCATAACCTAGAATATATTTTTCGATTAAGCTATGATAATATTCCTCATCATTTTTCATCAGCTTCATCCCTGGAATTCTATTTACAGCTTTTTTTAAAGTTAAAATCAAATTAGAGGGAGTCAGTGTAGGCTTTAAAACATAGTCCACTGCTCCGCTCAATAAAGTGTTTTTTACGTACTCAAATTTATCATAGCTACTAAGAATAACAATCTGTATTTCTGGATACTTTTTCTGTACTATTTTCGAAAAATCAACTCCGTCCAATATAGGCATTACTATATCAGATATAATAATATTGGGTTTAACTTCCTCAATTATATCTAATGCTTCTTTCCCATTTGTTGATTCTCCAACTATTGTAAAGCCTTCACTCTCCCAATTTATCATGTGCTTAATTCCTTGACGCATAATAAATTCATCTTCTACAATTAATACCTTACAGTACTTTCCCATACTATCCACCCTTTACAGATTGTTATTATAATCTATGCTTTTTTAATGAAACTCACTGCCACATATATTTGTCGGTGTAACTCCCATAAGCCAAATCAGATACTTTTGGTCTTAGTTATAGTAAAACTTAAATCAATATCTTTATTAGATGGTATTAAATATTGATCATGAACTGGAGCTCCCCAGCTATCATCTCCACCTATGCCCATCTGTTTTGCTATTATACGTACCCATGTATAATTAACATTAGGTAATTCATCAATATGCATTGCATTTTCAATTTCATATGCACTATATGGTAATACACTTAATTCAAATGGTTTATCATTATAACTAAAACATAAACCTTCCCCATTACTATCAGTTACCTCAGCCCATCTAACTCCTGTTCTATTTCCACACTCTTGAGGAATTAGATATTTTGACATATTATCACTTGCTGTACTATCAAATACATCAAGTCTAGCACCTTCATTACGATCTATATAATTTTCCTCTGGGCCTAATCCATAATACTTAAATATATTTAGCTCCTTCTTTAGCTTAAATTCCATACCATATAAAGGAATTTCAGCCATACCTTCAACACCAGTATATTTTAATCTTATATTTATTGAACCATCAGATTTAACAGTATATATAACTTTATTTGTTGTTTGAACTGTTGTTGGCATTACAAAAGTATACTCCAATGTTACTTTATCTTTTTTCTCATCTAACTTAAAATCAACTGCTCTTTGATGTAATCCAGCAATTTGCCATTGTGCACATCTAAAGTTATGTCCATTACCCCTATCATTATCTGTAGTTGCCCTAAAGAAAGATGTCCTAGGTGCTCTTGTAATATACTCTTTATCATGGTAACGAAGCGATATTAGTCCTGCCTCTTGCTTAGAAAACATTACACTAAAGTCTTTCCCCTTAACTCCAATATTAACATCACCATGTACTACTTCAAATTTATCTTCACAATTCTTACTATCTAATTCTTCTAACTTATTAATTATAGTTTGTCCAAATGCTACTTCATGCCCTCTTTCTGCCCATAAAGTATCTTCTCTTAATTTCATAGATACATTATAAGTAAATTCTCCATTTTTTTCAAGTTCTGGGCATTCTACTGTTACAAACTTTTCATCCCCTGCTTCAACACTTTCTAAGATTGTTTTTTCAAAAATTCTATTACCTTCATGCTTTATATAGAATACAAACTCATATTCAGAAGTTCCAGTAAATAAGTTAGTATTCCTTATATTAAATCCTTTATTGTCTGGTGTTAATTTTACATTTGAAAATAAATGCTTTACCTCTTGAACTTTAGGTGATATAGTTCTATCTGCATAAATTATTCCATCTGTGCAGAAACAATAGTCAGTTGCTCTATCATCAAAGTCTCCACCATAAACTAATTTCTTTACTCCATTTTCATCAGTAATTTCTATTGCCTGATCTATATAATCCCATATAAATCCACCTTGATACATATCATACTTATCTTCTAATTCAGTATATAAATTTAATCCCCCACAAGAGTTACCCATAGCATGCATATACTCACAGCTAATATATGGCTTTTTAGGATTATTATTTAAATATTCCTCTATATCTGATGGCTTTGCATACATCCTACTTTCCATATCACTTATCTCATCAAAGTCCCTATTCCAGAACACTCCTTCATAATGAACTAAACGACTATCATCTTTCTTATGGAAATACTTGGTCATCTCCAAAATATTTGTCTCTGCATAAGATTCATTACCACAAGACCAGATTAATATTGATGTATGGTTTTTATCTCTTTCAAACATCGATTCAGCTCTATCTAAAACAGCCTCTTTCCATTCTGGTATAGAACCTGGTACATTCCATGAAGGTTCACAATCTCCCATCTTCTGCCATGAACCATGACTTTCTAGATTAGCCTCATCTATTAAATATATACCGTACTCATCACATAAATCATACCACATTGAATTATTAGGATAGTGTGATGTTCTTACTGCGTTAATGTTATTTTGTTTCATGAATTTAATATCCCATAACATGTCTTCCTTTGTTATAACACGTCCTTTTTGACAATTAAATTCATGTCTATTTACACCTTTAAATACTATTCTCTTACCATTTAAGTGCATTATATTATTTTTCAGTTCAAATCTTTTAAATCCAACCTTCTGCTTAACTATTTCTAGTAAATTATTATTGGAATCAACTAATTCAATATATAAATTATATAAATAAGGTAATTCTGCGCTCCATGGATTTACTTTATCTAAAATAATCTCTTTACTTAAACTCTCTTCTGCCTTTACTTTATCTAAAGAGCATATTGAGTTTTCCTCTTTATCTTCTAAATATATATTTACAAAGCACTCTTTATTAAATTTAATATTTAAATCTAAGTTTAAGATTCCTTTAGTATAAGAATCATCTAATACAGCCTTTGCAAACATATTATCAACGTGACACTCTGGTACTGAATAAAGATAGACATCTCTAAATATACCTGAGAATCTCCAAAAATCTTGGTCCTCTAACCAGCTAGCACTACTTCTTTTATATACTTCTACAGCTAGCTTATTTTCTTCCTCCTTTAGATACTCAGTAATATCAAACTCTGATGGTGTAAATGAATCTTCACTGTATCCTACAAACTCTCCATTTAACCATACATAAAAAGCAGTTTCTACTCCTTGGAAAGAAATAAATGTCTTCTTATTTTTTAGTTCTTCTTTTATCGCAAAGTACTTAACATAGCTTCCTACAGGATTATAATTCTTTGATATGTGAGGTGGTCTAAGTTCGTCGTGACCATCCCAAGGATACATTGTATTTATATACTGACATTTATCATATCCCTGTAACTGAATATGTCCAGGTACCTCTATATAATCAAAACTACTACAGTCATAATCTTCTTTATAAAAATCTTTAATTCTAGTATCTTGATTTACTGCATATGAAAATCTCCATTTTCCATTTAAAGATTGTCTTAAAGGCATATCATATCCTAATTTAATATCCTCTTTATTTTCATAATATAAATGATCTGAATGTGCATCTATTCTATTTACTTTAAATACTTCTGGGTTATCTAACCATTCTATACTTGCTGTCTTTATCATTTCTATTCCCTCCTTTTTTAATAATCTCTCCACTTTAACCTTTTACTGATCCAGTCATCCCTGCTACAAAGTGCTTTTGCATTAAGAAGAATATTAATGCTGTTGGTAATGTTGCAATTACAACTGCCATCATAATCATACCGTAATCTGGAGTATATGATGAACCTAAGGCTGAAATTACTAAAGGTAATGTTCTCTTATCAGTTGACTGTAAGGATATTAACGGCCACATATAACTGTTCCAACTTGACATAAAGGTTACTATTATAGCTGCGGCGTAAGTAGACTTCATTGTTGGCATAAATATTCTAAAGAATATACTAACCTCACCTAATCCATCAATACGAGCAGCTTCAATTAAATCCTTTGGAAAGGTTTTAGTATTTTGCCTAAAGAAAAATATTAAAAATGCTGTTGCTACTGAAATCACAATTACTGCTCCATGAGTGTTTAATGATATACCTTTCAAAGCACCTACCGTACTAAACTTACTAAACATTCTAAATAAAGGTACTATTAATGCTGCAAAAGGAATCATCATTGATAAAAGAATAAAATTAAATATTCTATCTCTAGTTTTTGTCTTATAAACTTCAAATGCATATCCAGCAGCTGATGAAACAATCATAGCAAAAGTTGTAGTGGCAACAGATATAACTAATGAATTCTTAAATGCTGTAGCATACTTCAAATCAGAAGCTAAAAGTTTTTTCAAATTTTCAAAAAAATATCCTCCAGGTATCAATGTTCCATTAGTGATATCTACTGATTTATTAGTAATTGCTATAATCATCCAAATAAACGGGAATATTGATATAAATGATATTACACTTAATATTATATATTTAAAAGCACTTACCATTTTCATTTTATTATTCATTATTATCTCCTCCTGCCTTTAATTGAATAAACGATAATATTACTATAAGGAAAAGTATTACGTAAGAAACAGCTGCTGCATATCCAAAATTAGGTGAGTATTTAAACAATAAGTTATAGATATATTGAGATATAGTAACAGTTGCGTTAGCAGGCCCTCCCCCTGTTATATTTGTAACTTCATCAAATAACTGTAATGTTCCTATAGTAGAATTTATAGTTGTAAATAATATTATTGGTTTTAAAAGTGGAAGAGTAATAGTTTTAAACTTTACAAAAGCACTAGCTCCATCTATATCAGCTGCTTCGTATATAGAATCATCTATAGATTGCATACCAGCTAAATAGAACACCATATTATACCCTGTCCATCTCCAAGTTATTGCAATTATAATTAATACTTTTGCCCAAACAGGATGTGTTATCCAAGAAATTGGTTCAGAAATTAAGTTTATATTCATTAAAAATGCATTTATAAAACCATCTGTCGCAAATAAACTTTTAAATACTATTGAATAAGCTACTAATGATGTAACACAAGGTAAGAAAATTGCTGTCCTAAAAAATCCTCTAGCCTTTAATCTTTTATCATTTAACACTGCAGATATTGCAAGTGCAAGTATAATCATTATAGGAACTTGAATAATTAAGTATAATACCGTATTGAATAAAGCTTTTCTAAATGTTGAATCAGTTAATAATCTCTTATAATTATCTAATCCTACGAAACTTAAATTATTCCCCATTCCACCTTGTAATGAAGTTATAAAGGCTTGCACCATAGGATAAAATACAAATGTAACTATTAAAAATATACTCGGTATAACAAATAGCCACGCTGTTCTATTTAATTTATAATTTAATTTAGTACTTTTTCCATTACTCTTCATATATTCCTCCTTATATAAAGAACCATTTACTACTCTAGACCTTAGTAAATGGTTTCTTAGTTAAAACAGCTTATTATTGTGCTACAGCGGCCTCAATTTGTCCTTGGAAACTTTTTAATGTCTCATCTACATCAGCACCTTGAAGAATTGCTTGCAAAGCTTCTGTCATAATATCTTCAATTGCATAAGTGTGTAATCCATAGTTTACTGAAGGTACTTCTGATGTCCATTCTGCTAAATCCTTAAAGACTTCTTGTCCACCAAAATATTCATCACCTTTATTATAGTTTGAAGCACCTGCAGCTTCATTTAATGTACTTACTAAGTTTATTGACTCTACTAATTTATTCATTAAATCTGTATTTGAAGCAAAAGTTTTACCAACAAAGTCTACAGCTGCTTCTGTATTTCCAACATTTTTAAGTACATACCAACCAGCACCACCAATTGAAGATGCATTTACAGAACTTGAGTTGCTTTCCATCCTTGGGAATGAAGCTATTGCCCATTTACCACTTTGATCTTCAGCTTTCTTAATTGAAGGAGCAATCCAACATCCAGTTACAACACTAGCAACCTCACCGTTATTGAAAGCACCTACGAATTGATCCCATTCAGCAACTTGCTTTGTAATTCCTGCTTCAGTTAAATCTTTATATATTTTTATAGCATCTTTTAAAGCTTGATTATCAGCTATAGTAACCTCACCATCTTTTCCTGTATACCATGCACCTGAACTTTGTAACATCATTCTAATTTGGCCTATATCACTTGGATCTAAAGTACACATTGCAACTCCAGTCTTTTCTTTAACAGCTTTACCTATTTCAATATACTTTTCCCAAGTTAAATCTTGCATGTCCTCTTTTGTGTATCCAGCTTGCTCTATTAAATCAACTCTATAGAAAGTTGCTGCAACTCCACTATCAAAAGGAATACCATATAATTTACCGTCTACAACATTTACTCCTGTTTTATAATCAGCAAAATCACTTGCTTTTGCTACAGATGATAAATCTGCAAACTCATCTTGATATGCTTGAAGATATCCTTGTATTTTATAATCTTCTATTAAAACTACATTAGGAAGACCTTCATATGATCCTGAAGAAAGACTTGTATTAAGTTTTGCTACAATATCATCTTGTGACATTGTTACAACCTCAACTTCAACATCTGGATTATCCTTTGAATATATCTCCTTAGCTTGATTTGCTGCTACTATATTAAATGACTCATCCCAAGCCCATATTGTTATTTTGTCATTGCCTCCTGTAGTTGTATCACCTGAAGAAGCTCCATTATCTTTATTCCCACAAGCAGCTAATCCTAAAGTTAAAGTAGATGCCATTAAAATTGATAATAACTTTTTAAATCTCATTTTCATTCTCCCCTTTACTTACTTTGTAATGCTTTACAATTAATATTTTAACATATATATCCATGCCATCTTTAGCACTTTATTTTGTTAATTATATTAATTTTTTTGTATTTTTCACTAAATATAATTATGTAATTAGCACTTTTTTTATAAACTTGTACTATTTTTATAAAATAGAGTTTATAATTTTTTTGTCTTCTTATCATATAATTTCAAATGATTAATAGCTTATAATACTATCTTTATATAAAAAATACTGCCAAAACAAAAATAATTACACACTAAAACTTATAAAAAAAGTGCTATATCTTAAAATTAAAGTTATAATTTTAAGAAAGCACTTTTATAATAAACTTCCCATCATAGGATAATCATCTTCCCCATTACCACCATTAATTGCTTTTATACCTGAATGAAGGAATGTAGATCTAATTATTGAGTTATTACCATATCTATCTCTTATAGAATCTATAGCTTTATCTAATGCCCTTTGTTTCTCTACCCTTTTATTATCGAATAGGGAGCATTGAAAAAATTCATTACTACATAATTTACTTACTCTAACTCCTAATTGCCTTATAGGATCTCCTCCCCAAACTTCATCAAAAGCAATAGTAAGTTCTTTAAATATTTCTTCTGTTAAGTCAGTATAGTTTTCTAAGGATATTTGATGAGTATATCTTTCGAAATTAAAGCCCTTTATAGAAATAGCAACTAACTTACATAAGCTATTATTATTTCTTAATCTATTAGCAACTGATTCTGTTAATGATAATATAATTTTCAAAGCTTCTTCTCTAGTAGTTACATCCCAAGCTATAGTTGTTGAATTTCCTATTCCCTTTACTTCTATATAGTTGTATTTTCTAACCTGTGAGTCTTCATTTCCATTTGCATAATTATATATGGTAGTTCCATGACTTTTAAATACACTGCATAAGAGTTTTAAGTCAAAGTTTGCAAGTTCTCCTATTGTATTTATATTAAGTTTATCTAACTTTCTTTTAGTAGCCCTACCTACCATAAATAAATCTTCTACAGGTAAAGGCCACATCTTATCTTCTATTTCTTCTTTAAATAATGTTTGAATAGAATTCTTTGGCTCAAAGTCACTTGCCATTTTAGCTAAAAGCTTATTTGTACTTATACCAATATTGACATTAAAACCTAGTTCTTTTTTTATTCTAAGCTTTATTTCTTCAGCTTTTTCCATATAATTTTCTTTAAAATGACTCATATCCATAAATACTTCATCTACAGAATATCTTTGTATCTTAGGAGAATACTCATAAAGCAAGTTATACATAGCATTACTGCAGTCCATATAAAGCCTATAATTAGGTCTAAAAATCCTTAAACTCGGACATTTCTTTAAGGCATCTACAATAGGTTCTCCAGTTTTAATATTAAATTTCTTAGCTGGAATAGATTTAGCAAGTACTATTCCATGCCTATCATCAGTACTTCCACCAACTATCGATGGAATTTCTCTAATATCTTCTTCTATTTCTCCAAGTTGAAGCATTCTTATAGCAGTCCAAGATAGGTAGGCTGAATTTACATCTATATGAAAAATAATCCTATCACTCAAATTCATTCACTTCCCATTATTTCACTTTATAATACTTATTTTTAAAGTTCATAATCAAATACGTCATTGTCTTATTTTATCTACTATAAAATTGTAGTTTTATAACACATTGAAGGTAATTAAATGGCATCAAAGCAAGTTATAAAATTATAGTTTTATGACTTACTAATAATATCCTAAATATAATTTATATATTCCAAATTAAACTTGCTATAAACTATAGACCTAAACTTACATTTTAAATAGTATCCATTTATAACTCTTAGCATCATATTTAATTTCAAATATTCTTTCTATGCCATTTATAGAGGAACTACAAACAAACTTTTCCATAATGTTCCCTGCTAGTTTTTCCTTATCTCTCTTTAGTATCTTATTTATTTTAATTACCTTAGCCTCATCCTCTTCTATTTTAAATTTAATTGGATTAATGGAACCATCTTCATTAAACCAAGCTATCATTTTAATTGGTTTAGCTACAACTTTCAAGGATATCCCTCCCATGGAAATTCTTTTTTTAAGTATAGCAAACATATGTTCTTTTGTAAATATAGTTTGCCTATTAATATAAGAAATACTCCTCTAATTATTAAAATATGACTAAGGAATTATAAAAAACAAAATAGGCATGAGTATAATAGAATTTTTTACTCATGCCGTACTATATTCTTTTTTAATATTTCATACTTTATAGATCGAATACTAATTATGCTTATTTCTTTTTCTAATGCAATTACATACTACTATCCCAAACCATTTTATATATTAATTAGATTAGTTTCCATAATGTAGGCACAACATTAGGTGTCCAAGCTATATTAGATGTATTAACATAAATGCATTCATAAGCTTTTCCTTCATAAGTTACTTTATATCCTAATTTATAGCTAACACCAGATTGCCATTCTTGTACTGTAGATACTTCAATTTCTTTAACTTCTACTATTGTACTATTTGATGTAACCGACGCCCCAGATGCATCCTTAAGTACTACTGAGTAAGTATAAGTTCCATAGTCTCTATTTGAAAAATCTTTTCTAATTGATTGAACTATTGTTGCTCCTGAAGTTAATGATCCAGTAGCTATAGATTTTCCATTTTCATAAGATTGTCCTTTTACTAAGTAGTTTGAAGCTTTAAGCATTTCTGTTGGTGGAATATATCCTGAGTTAGGATTTAGTGTTCCCTTTTGTGAAGCTGGAACACCAATAACTACTTGTTCTTGCTTTAATGGAGCAAAGAAAGAATTTTTTGATGCTTTAGTTTGGAAGCCTTGTAATAGCATATCTACCATAGCAACTTGGAAATCAGCTGTTCCTTGATTATAAGTAACTCCATCAAGAGCCATATTCCCACCACAGTTATAATGTTGAACTTGCAGGTAATCTAGTTCATCTCTAACTGCATCTATAAGTGGAAGATATTCACCCCAGTTAGTTGCATAACCAGTGTTTCCACCTTGTACATAAGATAATTCTGCTACTTCAAGAGGTACGAAAGGTGAAAATCAAAAAGCTGTATTAAAATTTAATACAGCTCAATAATTATATAACCTATATTTTTATATTCACTCATTCCCCTAATTATGCTATTAACTTTTCTGCACTTTTTATAGCTTCATCTGCACTCCAATAGATCATATTATCTCCTAATTTATCTTCAAATTCTGCTTTATCAATTATATCTTTAACTTGTTGCTGAAGTCCACATAGCATTATCTTACATTCCTTTCCTGCGGCTTCTTCAATTATTTCTGACAATGCTTGAAGTCCAGAAGTATCAATCAACGGAACTCCCCTCATAGATAATATTATAACTTTAGAATCTTTAATTGAAAGGACTTCCCTTTTAAACTTGTCTGCTGTTGCAAAGAATAAAGGTCCTGTAAAATATACAACTTTTATATTATTTAAATTCTCTCCCTTGATATTTATATTATCTAATCTCTTTTCATCTACTTCACTTATTGATATATCCATATTTGATATCTTGACTATAAATAGAAGACTTGAAAAAATAACTCCAATTAGTATAGCTTGAGTTAAATCAAAGGCAATTGTTGCAATCATTGTTATTAAAAACTTAGATATTGCCCCTTTAAATCTTTTAGAAAATATGTATTTTATATTTTCCCATTCATTCATCCTCCAGGCTGTAACCATTAATACACCTGCAAGAGCTGATAATGGGATATTAGACATTATAGGTGCAAGTAAAAACATAGATAACATTAAGAATACTGAATGAAGAATACTTACTAATCTAGTTTTACCTCCAGATTTAATAGCAACACTAGTTCTAGCAATAGCTGCAGTTGCTGGCACTCCTCCAAAGAAAGGTATTATAAAGTTACCTATACCTTGTGCAATTAGCTCTTTATTAGTATCAAAAGGATCCCCTTTCATTTTCTTTCCAACTTCTCCACATAGTAAGCTTTCTATCATTGCTAATGCTGCTATACTAATTGCTGGTATTAATACATTTTTTATAATATCAAGATTTATTGAAGTTATGCTAAGTCTATCATCTAGAATTAACTTTTGTGGTATATCACCAATTACATCTAAAGGTAATTTGAAAATCATATTTATTATCAAAGCAACTATTAATCCTATTAAAGATGATGGTATTACTTTGTTAAACTTCTTAGGCCATAAAATCATTATAGCAACAACTAAAACTCCAATTGAAAGAGCATACCAGTTTGGATTTAATGGACCACTAAAGAAATTCAATACCTTAATCGCAGCTGATTCTGACGACTTAGTTGATACCCCAAAAAAATTATCTAATTGACCTATAGCAATTATTAATGCAATACCAGATGTAAATCCTGTAATTACTGGTGTCGGTATATAAGAAACTACTTTACCAAGCTTAAATATTCCAGCTAGCATAAGTATTATACCTGCTAAGGCTCCCGCTATCCATACACCTTCTAGACCGTACTTCTGAAATAATGCAACTAAGATTGCACTCATAGCACCTGTCGGCCCAGATATCTGAAAAGATCCTCCTGATAATGCTCCTATTACTAACCCTGCTAATATAGCTGTTATTAATCCTGCTGCTGCAGTTGCTCCAGAGCTAACTCCGAAAGCTAATGCTAATGGTAATGCTACTGCTGTAACAGTTATACCTGCCATTAAATCTTGTTTAAAATTTAACAAATTATAGCCTTTGAATTCATTTTTTATGTCATTGATATAGCTTTTTAGCATTTAATACATTCCCCTTTTCATAATTCTTTCGTGGATTTCCCCATAGATATTTTAACTCCTGTTACAAATTAATGCAAATTATGTTTAGTTTTCAATAATAATATTTATAAAATTTATGCATAAAACCCCCTATTAAATACTAGGGGGTTTATCAACAAATTTTAATATATTTTATATTTTTAAAGTTTGAGAGATAACTTCTATTTAGCTGCTGACTCTAAAGCTTTATTAACAGCTTCTATTACACCATTTGATGAATTAGTTGCTCCTGATATAGCTTCAATGCCTTCAGTGCTTTGTTTTTCAATTATTTCCGGAACTAAATTATCCTTAACTCCATCAACTAAAGTCTTAGTTTCATTATGTTCAACTAAATTTACTTCTGATATCTTTCCTTTTTCTACTTTAACTTCTACTTTTATTGTACCAGAAGCCCCTTGTCCTTCACCAGTATATGTTCCATCAGTGAATTTTCCACCACCACAGCCAACTAGAACAGTAGCAGATAATACTATTGTACTTAATATCGCAGTTATTTTCTTCATTTCTTACTCCTCCTACAATTAAATCTTATTTGATAAATGTTGCTGCATTCTTTCCTGCAGTTCTACCAAAAGTAACTATATCAGCTAATGCATTTCCACCTAATCTATTTCCACCATGAACTCCTCCAGTTACTTCTCCCGCTGCAAATAATCCTGGAATTACATTACCATCTTTATTTAAAACTTCAGCATTTGTATTAATTTTTAATCCACCCATTGTGTGGTGTACAGCTGGAGTTACAGGAATCGCATATACTTTTCCTTCATTTAATTGTCTTGGAAGGTCTTCTCTATTAAATTCTACATCCGTTTTTGCTACTACAGCTTCGTTATACTTATTAATACTTTCAACCATAGTATCTTTATCTATTGATAATTTTTCTGCTAGTTCTTCTACTGAATCAGCTTCTGTAACTAATCCCATATTGAAATACTCTTCAGTTGCTTTTAAGCTATTTCTTAATCCTTCATCAAAGAAAAGGTAAGCTACTCCATCTTTTTGCTCTAATATAGCCTTAGAAACTACATCTCTAGTAAATAATTCATTTGTAAATCTCTTACCATCTTTATTAATAAGAATTGCACCATTTCCTCTTACAGCTTCTGTAACCATTACAGCTTTCTCTGGAACAACTGTTGGATGAGTTTGAATTTCATTCATATCTACTAAATCAGCACCAGCTTTTTCTCCAAGAACTATACCATCTCCAGTAGCTCCGTTATGGTTAGTTGTTGCAAAACCTTTTAAATCTTCTTTGTAGCTAACTACCATTTCTTGGTTTGCTGAGAATCCACCTGCTGCGATAACTACAGCTTTAGTATTTATTGTATATTCTTTTCCTTCTTTATCTGTAACTTTCACCCCTGAAACATTACCATCTTTATCTAAAACTATTTCCTTTGCTTCATTCCATAATCTTAAATCAACTTCTTCTTTTTCAGCTGCTGTCTTTAGTGTATCAACTAAATGAGCTCCTACAGCTGCTCCCCCTGTTGGTCTGTGAGTTCTATAATTTGTAGCTCCTGCCATTCTACCAACATCTGATAAATCTGCTCCTAAATCAGTTAACCATGCAACTGAATCCTTTGCTTCGTTAGATAGCTTTTCTACTAATTCTGGGTTGTTTTTATCATATCCACCCTTCATAGTATCATCATACATAGTTTGAATAGAGTCTTCTATTCCTTTTGCTTTTTGTTGCTCTGTTTCAGCTGCATTTAAGCCACCAGTAGCTCTGTTTGTGTTTCCACCAACCATTGGCATTTTTTCTAAAACAACAACATTTTCTATTCCATCTTGTTTAGCTTGTACAGCTGCAGATAATCCTGCACCACCTGCACCTATTACAACTATATCAGCAGTTTCTTTCTTTCCACTACAACCAACTAAAGCTGTTGGAACTAAAATTAAAGCTGACATTACTAATGCTAAAGCCTTCTTTTTCATTTAACTATCTCCCCTTAATCTTAAGTTATTTACAGCCTTAGTATATTTGTTAATTAACAAACAATCAATATTGTGGTCTTATTGTTTATTTTGGTCTTTTTGGTCTTATTTTTTAAGTATATAATAATTTGTTGGTCTACCAATCTTCCCATACTCCTGATTTATTTCCACTTTACCTTCTTCAGACATCTTTTCTAAATATCTTCTTGCAGTTACTCTAGCAAGGCCACTTCCTTGTGCTATCTCCTCTGCAGTCAAATATTCTTCATATTTTTGAGTCATATAGTCTATTATTTTGTTATATGTTTTTAAACTTAGTCCCTTGCATAATTCTTTTTCTTGTACCTCTTCCTCTATAGGATTTGCATTAATCTTTAATATGTATTGATCTATATAATCCTGATTCATATTATCTACTTTTCTTAATTCGATAAATCTGCTTTTATAATTATATAGAGCTTCTTTAAATCTCTCGAATTTAAATGGCTTTATTAAGTAATCAATAGCACCATATTTAAAAGCCTCATCAACTGAAGCCTTACATTTATCTGCAGTAATTAAAATAGTATCTATATTGATTTCCTTAATTCTAATCCACTTTAATAAATCTATACCTTTTCCATCAGGCAAAAATATGTCTAATAAAATTAAATCAGCCTTAGCTTTAATAATTTTATCTTTTGCTTCTTCTATGCTACTTGCATCCCCTACAACTGTAAATCCTTCAAGTTTTTCTAAAAACCTTGTATTTATTTCCTTTACCATCGGATCATCTTCAACAATAAAGACCTTAATATTACTCATTGTTATATTTCTACCTCCCATGTTGTAATCTTATCTGAAGTTAATTTTAAGTTTCCATTTAATGATTCTATAATATTCTTTACATTATATAAGCCAAGTCCTCTGAAATCACCTTTTGTACTAAAACCTCTATTAAACATTTTTTCTTTAGTAATATCATCAATTTTTCTTCCATTATTTTTAACTATTATTTTTATATTTTCTTCTTGGAATATTCCAATATATATATATCCATTTTCTCTTGTCCTAAGTTCTTCAATTGAATTTTCTAGAAAGTTTCCTATAATAGTTAATAAATCTTGTACTCTTATATGATCAGGAAGATATCTTAAATTTGAATTTTCATCAATCTCAAATTTAATTTTCATCTCATCAGCTCTATTATATTTAGAAAATATTAGTCCCTGTATTGAAAGTTCCTTTATTTTACTTAAATTATCAGTAATTATACCTCTACTTTCTGTAGTATTAAATATATACTCTAAAGCTTCCTCTGTTTCATTTAATTGCAATAATCCTGCTATTGTATGTAATTTATTCATAAACTCATGATTTTGAGCCCTTAAATTCCAAGTTAATTCCTTTACTCCTGTTAATTCCTCAGCCATATTATGAACTGTTGTAAAGTCTTGAAAGCTAGCAATTGCTCCAGCTACCTTACCATACTCACCAACTATACTATAGAAATTCCCCATAATTATTATATTGTTATCTAATCTTATTTCCTTATTAAATATCCTGCTCCTTCTATACATAACTTCAAATAATAAATTAGTTATTTTACCATCTATTTTATCATTTGAATTAATGTTAAGTATTTCAAGAGCTTTATCATTTATCACCGTAATATATCCTGAGCTATTAATTGCTATTAATCCTTCTTCTATATTATTAATAATAGATTCTTTCTCTCTTAGTTGAACAGCTATTTCTTCTGGCTCTAGTCCATAAATATCTCCTTTTATATTAGTAGCTAATTTCTTTGCTAAAAAAATTATAACTATTAAGACACCTATAAATACTGGTATTAATCCTATTATATATTCCTTAACCTCACCTCTTAAATCCCTTTTTAGCATTCCTACAGCTACAGCACCAACTTGTACACCATCCTTATTTACTGGAACAAAGGCTCTTACAGATCTTCCCAAATGCCCTTCACCTTCTGATACATATGTCTCACCTTCAGTTAAAACACGTTTTTCATCTCCTCCTAAAAATCTTCTCCCAAGGTTTTCAGGAATTGGATGAGAATATCTTATTCCTTCTTGATCCATTACTGTTATAAATAATAATCCTGTTTTTAGCCTTACTCTTTCAGCAAAGTTTTGTACTTTTAAATGTGTAGGATCTCCTTTATCAGCTAATTCCTTTTGAATCATGGGATTAGCAGCTACTACAAAAGCTGTATCCGTAAGACTTTTTCCTATTGCTTCAGATACTTTACTATTTATAATAGCTATAGAAAAAATGCTTATAATCAATATTATTGTAATAAAAATACCAATTGTAAGTCTTGTGATTTTCTTTTCTAAAGTCATATTTATACCTCTAAACCGTTATCATTCTTTTTTAACACAATTATTATACATTAATATATAAAATGTAACAAATAAGAAACCAATAAAACTAAAAAGAATCGATAATTAATGAATAAAAAAATCAGCATATAATTTCTAAAACTATATGCTGATTAAAACAAATTCTATATATTTCACCTCAATATTTTTTATTTTTCTATAAAAAGTTATTTATAATAATCCATAAATTTTTCAGTTTAATATTAGTGTTGTTTCATCTTCCCATTTTAAACTTGGAATTATTTCTTTAAGGTCACTAACTAACTTAAATAAAGCTACATCTTTTTCTTTACATTCTAGCATTATATCAATATCACGTTTATAAGGTCTTAGCTTTTCTATAAATTCTATAAAATCTACAGGATTTATAAAGTCAGAGTGTTTTTTATCTACTTTATCTACTAAGCTTATATCTTTAGGAGATGAAAAATGCATCTTAGGTGGTAAATTCTCATTATTCCAAGTATTAAATATGTCTTCTAATATATTTGTTATTTCATCACCGTTATTATTACAATTATGATGATGAATATCTAAAACCATAGGTACATTTATGCTTTTACATAAATTTAAAGTTTCATTGGCAGTATAAGTCTTATCGTCATTCTCTATCATAAGTCTTTCTTTTATTGATCTTGGCATTTTTGAAAAATTATCAATAAATCTTGTTATTGCTTTTTCTTTACCCCCTGTAGCTCCACCAACATGAATAACCATTTTCCCATCCTTATAGTCCATATCTTCAAACCATTCGACTTGTCTACTTAAATTAATTATTGTATTTTCAACTACTTGAGGATTATTACTGTTTACTACATTGAATTCATCTGGGTGAGTATCTACTCTCATGTTAGAATCCTTTATAAGTTTTCCTATGTACTGAAAATCTTTTTTATAAATTTCTCTATGTCCCCAGTATCCAACATCAGGATGTGTTACTAAAGGAACTAAAGCTGAAGTTATTCTATAAAAGTGAATATTATTCTTTATATTATATTTTAATAATTCTTCAAGAGCTATAAGATTAGATAAGGCCACAGTTTTCAACTTTTCTAATCTTTTTTCTTCAGTATTAATTTTTAAATAATTTGAATAGGTCACTGTGCTAGAGCTAGTAACCTTCTTTCCTAGTACATTTGAAATAGCAACATACCCAAGTCTAATTCTCATAAATCTTCTCCATTCTAAAATTCATTAAAATTAGTTTATCCTACTATTTCAAATATAAACAATAATTTATAACGTTAAAATATAATATACACTATTAAGATGTAGTATTAAAAATTCCATATTTTCCTGTAGTACTATCTTTAAAATAATCATATTTTGGTGGATTAATAGTGAATATAATAAATACTATTATATGAATAAGTATTCCAAGGATTGCAACATAAAAAAGTGTTTTTTTATAATTAGTTTTGCAAGCTGTATAATACCCTGATATTTGTCCAAATACTATGCCTATAAAATATGAACCTATATCAACTATTAAGTTTAAAGTTTCAGGTGCTTCCTTGAAGAAATAATGCCAAAGTGCAGTTAATGAAAAACAAACTATTTCAAATATAATAATTGAAATAAACTTACTAAATAAAAAGTTTCTTGTTTCATCTTTAACAAAAAAGTACTCTATAATTGAATAAATTATTATTGGAAAAAATCCTATTTTCCAATGCTCCCACATGCTTTCATTTACAGGTGCTATTAATCCAACTATAAAATTTTGACCTAAGATATCATATAATTGATGCCAAAGCAGTCCTAAGAAAAATATTATAAATATACCAGCTATCTCGTATTTCAACAGTTTTTTGCAGTTCAATTTAATTCCTCCAATATAATATTTACATTATATTTTATGTTAGATTAACTACAAACTATGCAAAATAAATATTCTAATTAACAAATGTTAATAACCACTTCTTAGTTTCTTCATCACAAAAAGCTGATTTTATACTTCTGTAATAAATATCATTATACTCATCTAAAGTTAAGTCAAAAGTATTAAATATACTTTCTAATTCTTCAGATAATGTTATATTAGAAACTGTTCTATTATCCGTACTTATAGAAATATTTATACCATCTTTATAATATTTATAAAATGGATGATTCTTATATGAATCTACAGCTTTAGTATCAATATTACTTTTAGGGCAAACCTCTAAAGTAACGCCCTTTTCTTTTACTAAATCATAGACTTCTTTACTTTTATAAATATAAAATCCATGTCCTATTCTTTCAGCTCCTAATAAGTTTATTGCATCAATAACATTTTCTGCAAAGCCTGTTTCACCAGCATGAATAGTAACTTTATATCCATATCCTTTAGCTAAATTAATAGCATCAATATAATCTACTGCAAAGCCTTTATTTTCAACAGCTGCTAAATCAATAGCACTAACACCTTGTCCTATAAATTCTTTACCAGCTTCTATAGAGTCATATACGTGATCTAAACTCATACTTCTCATACATGAAATTATAGCATTACCCTTAATATCAAAGTCTAGTTCAGCCTTCTTAATTCCATCTACTACAGCTTTTATTACTTCTTTTAATGTAAGTCCATTTTGTGTATGTAATATTGGAGCAAATCTGACCTCCATATATTTAACATTTTCTTTTGATGCATCTTCTAGTAATTCATAGGCAATTCTCTTTAAATTTTCAGAGCTTTGCATAAGAGAATTAGGTAAATAGAATTTAGTTAAATAATCATCTAATGAAGTGCATTCTTCTCCAATGGATAAAAGATCTTTAACATACTCATATCTATAACTCTCAATTTCTATTTTTTCTTTCTTTGCCAGTTCTACAGCTGTTTCTATTCTTAGACTACCGTCTAAATGACAATGTAATTCTATCTTTGGTAATTTTTTTATATCCATAACATTCCTCCTTACTAAATATAATTATTAATTTATACCTAGGGAACCAGAAAAGTTGTAATTTTGTATAAAAAAAACTTGATTACGAAGAAATCACGCAAAGTGACTTCTTCGTAATCAAGAATTATCGGTCCTTGGTAGAGACCCCTAAACCATATTATTAGGGTTATACGAAGCTTTGTAATTATTGATAATTACAATAATATATAAAAATTTATAATTATATTTCCTTTTTTATTTCTCTATATTTAAATTAATAATTATTCTAGCACAATAATTAAAATAGTCAATATATTAATTATTAAAATAATTAATGATTCTTAGAAAGTAAAGGTATCTGGGTCTGCTCCAGTTCTTATATTCTTATTCATTCCATTAATCAACTCAATTTCTTCATTAGTTAATTCAAAATCAAATACATCAGCATTTTCTTTTATTCTCTCTTTATGAACAGACTTAGGGAATACTACTATCCCCTTTTGTAATATCCATCTAATAATTACTTGTGCTACAGACTTATTGTACTTCTCGCCTATTTTCTTTATTTCCTCATTTTCTAAGCAGGCACCTGAGCCAAGAGGTGACCAAGCTTCAAAGACTATTCCCTTATCATTACAGAATTCTACAAGAGCATTATCCTGCATTTGAGGATTAAATTCCATTTGATTAACTGCTGGAACTATTTCTGTATTTGATAATAAATCCTCTAAATGATGAATTTTAAAGTTTGAAACTCCAATAGCTTTTGCCCTACCACTCTTATAGATTTCTTCCATAACCTTATAGGACTTAATATATTTATCCTTAACTGGCCAGTGAATTAAGTATAAATCAACATAGTCTAATCCAAGCTTTTTTAAGCTAGTTTCAAAAGCTTCCATTACTCTTTCATCTCTCATATCTTGATTCCATAACTTTGTAGTTATAAATAGCTCTTCTCTAGGAATTCCACTTTCTCTAATAGCTTCACCTACAGCTTCTTCATTACCATATATTGCAGCTGCATCTATATGTCTATAGCCAAGCTTTAATGCAGTAAGAACTGCATCCTTAGTAGCTTCTCCGCTTCTCCAAACCCCTAAGCCAAATTGGTAAATCGCATTACCAGTATTCATTTTTATAGTACTCTCTATATTCATTTTACTACCTCCAAATATAAGTATTTATATGAATATTATATCCTAATTTTGTTAATAATCAAAATCAAAGTAGATAGGAGAATTTAACAACATATATTTGTCTATTATAAATATATGTTGTTAATTAAGATACTCTTCAAGAGTTAAACCCTCTTCCATTATTTCAGTTGCTGCAGATATACCAACATATCTTATGTGCCAAGGTTCGTAAGAATATCCTGTAATATCTTCTTTCCCTTTAGGAAATCTTAGAATAAATCCAAATTTACTCATATTATCTTCAAGCCAACTAAATGCAATGGTATTCTCAAAGCCATCATCTAATGATAGATACTCATCTGATAATATATCCATAGATAAACCTGTTTGATGTTCACTTTCTCCTGCTTTTGCAACATACTTATCAGCTTCAATTCTACCTACAGTATTAACTTCATTTCTATATACATTATCTTGATATGAATAAGATCTATACCCTGATACTGCAATCAAGTTAATTCCTTGCCTTTCTGCTGATTGAAATAACTCTTCTAACGCAATAGCTGCATCATATCTTACATATTGAACCATATCATCTGCAATATTATCAAATCTGATATTAGGAATTACTAAGTCATCTGGCTGATAATTTCTGCTTAAAGAATTACTTTTGTTTACTAAAATTAAATTTTGTGAACTATTACTTTGATTTGTATTATCTCTAAAATTACCTATTGATTCTATTCTATTATTAATTGACTCAATCATTCTATTATTTAAATTTATAAAAAAATAAGTTGTTAATACTACTGCTATAAAGGAAAATACTATAATAGCTCTTCTTTTTCTCTTCCTTCTAATCTTTCTTTTTACCATATAATTATCAACTCCTTACATATAATACTCAACTCATTAATTCAACTTTATACATACAATTTAATAAATCCTTATAGTAATTGTATCAAAATTATTAAACTTATGTAGTTTTAAGAGAAATATTTTATGAGAATTTTTTAATGCTTATCTTATATCATTAATTTAATATTCATAAATTGAATACGCCTTCACTTATATTCCTAATATTAGTATAATTAAATAAAATAATAAGTGGAGGGAAAAATATGAGTGATATAAAAGTAATAATCATGGATGTTGATGGAACATTAACTAACAGTAGAAAAGTGGTTACAGAAAAGACAAAAAAAGCTTTAATAAAGGCACAAAAGCTTGGATCAATACTAGTTTTAGCATCTGGAAGACCTACCTCTGGATTACTTGATTTAGCTAAAGAACTTAAAATGAATGAACATAATGGACTATTAGTTTCTTTTAATGGATCTAAAGTTATTGACTGTGAAACTAATAAAGTTTTATTTAATGAAACTATGTCTGTAGAAGAAGGACAAGCTGTTCTTGAACATATGAAAAACTTCAAAGTTAAGCCTATGATTGATAAAGGTGATTATATGTATGTCAATGATGTATTTGATAATGAAGTAATTCACAATGGAGAACCTTTTAATATAATTCAATATGAATCTCGTGGTGGAAAATTTAAATTATGTGAACAAGAAGATTTAGCAGCTTTTGCTGATTACCCCTTAAATAAAATTTTAACTGCAGGTGACCCAGAATATTTAGAAGAACATTATAAAGAAATGATGGAACCCTTTAAAGATAAATTAAGTTGTATGTTTACTGCTCCATTCTACTTTGAATTCACAGCTAAGGGAATAGATAAGGCTAAGGCTTTAGATAGCGTATTAATTCCAATGGGTTATAAAAAAGAAGAAATGATTGCTTTTGGAGATGGGCACAATGATGCTTCAATGGTTAAATATGCAGGTATTGGAGTTGCTATGGAAAATGCCGTAGATGATTTAAAGGCTATTGCTAATGAAGTTACTTTATCTAATGAAGAAGATGGTATAGCGTATACTCTAAGTAAATATATAAAAGGCATAGATATGTAATTTTTAAATATAAAGTTTAATGATATCTTATTAATGCCCATGAAGTTTCTTCATGGGCATTTTTTATTATGACTTATTTAAAATTCATTATTATATACTATTAAATTCTTATAAGGTACAGTAGTTCCTCTTCTTTTCACACAAAATTAACTACTTTTTCTCCTATTCACAACAAAGTAAAAAGAGCTATATGGGATTAATTTAATAAAAAAATTCACATTATATAGCCCTATTGCTTATATTAAATTATTCTTTTTAAAACTAAAGTATATACCCTCATTGCTAGCATCATAAGTAATTTCATTTGCAACTTTAATTAATGCAGGTTTTGCATTTTCCATTGCTACTCCATAATTAACCGCTCTAAACATCTCTATATCATTTTCACCATCACCATATGCTAGTGTATTTTCTTTATCTATAGCTAAATGATTTATAACAAATTCAATAGCTGTATATTTATTTATACCTTTAATTCCAATTTCACCACTATTATGTCCAAATTGAGGAACTGTATTATGATATATTTCTAGTTCTTTACTAAATCTTTCATAAACTTTTTCATAAGGATGTCCATTAGAAATAAATGAAATCTTATTTACATTACTATAATCAACTTCTTTATCCTTATACTCATCTAGAACTTCATTAAACCATTTAATTTCTTCTTTAGCTTCTTCATATTCCTTGCTATTTCTTACGAGACCCTTAGTAACCTGTCTTAAAATAGTATCTTTACAGTTTTTGCTACCAAATAATCCATCGTTTGATTCTATATAGTAAGCAATGTTATGACTTTCAAAGTACTCTATTAATTTCAAAACATCTTCTTTAGGCATTTTCTTATGCATTAATATTTCACTATCAATTTCAATATAGCCGCCGCCTGCACAAATCATTCCATCAAAGCCTATTGACTCTATATCCTCAGTAATTTCTGGCTTTGATCTACCTGTGCAAATAAACACTAGATGTCCATTATTTCTAGCTAACTCAATAGCCTCTTTAGCTGACTTTGGAACTTGTCCACTCATATCACATAATGTTCCATCAACATCCATAAAAATCAACTTTTTATCCATATATACTCCTATTACTTATTAATTCTAAGCTTCAGAGTCGACGAAATTTCCTACTAATTCAATATCTTCACTTATTTTTTTACTTTCATCTCCACTACCATCTTGAAGCTTAGAGTTAATATTTTCTATATTATTTTTTATATTTGATAGAATCTTATCCTTATCTTCAGTATTGAACCCTCTAGCCTTATCTAAAATAATCTCATTTTCTAATAATTTAGTATTCTCATCTAATTTACTTAGAGTTGTATTTAAAGCTTCAGGATTATCTAATTTTTGAGATGGATACTCTACTTTACTATAATTATTTGAAGAATTACTACTTGTCTTTTCCTCTTCTTCTGCTTGTAATCTAGCTATTTGACTATCGATATTAGTAATTTGTGATTGTAAAGACTCCATTTCCTCTTCCACTGTTTCACTTTCATCGCTATTAGTAGAAGTTATTTCTTTCTGTAGGCTTTTAAGTTCTTCTTGCAAAGATTCTCTTTCCTTCATCAAACTACTTATCTGTGCTGCATTATTTTTCCTAGCTGTGTATGTAGAGTCTCCATTATAATTATTATTTATGCTTATTGCACTCATATTTAAACCTCCAAATCCTATTTCTTTTATAATATAACTTGAAGCTTAAATTAACCTTAAATTATTAATTATTCTAAAATTTCCCCATTACTTTCTATAACTTTTTTATACCAATAAAAACTATCCTTTTTACTTCTACTTAAATCTCCATTACCATCATTATCTTTATCTACATAAATAAATCCATATCTCTTTTTCATTTCACCTGTTGATGCACTTACTAAATCTATACATCCCCAAGGAGTATATCCTATTAATTCTACTCCGTCTTCAACAGCTTCCTTCATTTCAATTATATGATCTCTTAAATAGCTAATTCTGTAATCATCTTTAATTGAACCATCTTCTACTTTATCAACTGCACCTAGTCCATTTTCTACTACCATCATTGGAATTTGATATCTATTATATATATTATTTAATGTCCATCTTAATCCCTTAGGGTCAATTTGCCATCCCCAATCACTAGCTTTAAGATATGGATTTTTTGCTCCACCCATGATATTTCCAGCTGTCTTTTCTACTTCTTTATCTGCAGTTGTACAGTTTGACATATAGTAGCTAAATGTATAGAAATCAACACAACCTTCTTTTAAAATTTCTTCATCATTTTCTTCCATCTTAATTTCTATATTGTTTTCTTTAAAATATCTCTTTGCAAATCCTGGATATGCTCCTCTTACTTGAACGTCTGAACATAAGAAATTGTTTAAATTATCTCTTTGTTGAGCTAAGAATACATCCTCTGGATTACATGTATAAGGATAAGTACACATATATGCAATCATACATCCTATTTTAAAATCACTATTGATTTCATGTCCTAACTTAACAGCCTTTGCACTTGCTATAAATTGATGATGAAGTGCTTGGAATCTGATTTGTTTACTACTATCATTATCATCATTAGCATTAAGTACAAGTTCTCCACCATCTTCTAATAATATTCCTCCAGCCATAAAAGATCCAAACTTATTAGTTAAACAATTTATTTCATTGAATGTTAGCCAATATTTTACTACATCTTTATATCTATTAAATATAGTATCACAGTATCTAACATAGCAGTCAATTACTTCTCTACTAGCCCATCCATTATACTTTTCAACTAATCCAAATGGCATTTCATAATGAGAAATTGTAACTAAAGGTTCTATATTATACTTTTTTAGCTCAGCAAAAACATCATCATAAAATTTTAATCCTTCTTCATTTGGCTCTAACTCATCACCATTAGGAAATATTCTAGTCCAGTTTATTGACATCCTAAAAACATTAAATCCCATTTCGGCAAATAATCTAATATCTTCTTTATAATTATGATAAAAATCTATTGCCTCATGGCTTGGATAATATGTTCCTTCTTCTAATTTAGGAGTTATTCTTCTTGGAGTTGTATGTGTTCCCCCAGTCATAACATCTGCAGTACTTAGACCTTTTCCACCTTCTCTATATCCGCCTTCAAATTGGTTAGCAGCCGTTGCTCCTCCCCATAAAAAATTCTTTGGTAAACTCATAAATCTTCCTCCTTAAAAAATAATTTATTTATGATTAAATTATATACTTAAATTCTTCCAAAAAATTTTTTATTCAATTTTTGAATATAAATAATAAATATCTGTCACATACAGCCCAATATAAGTTTATTAATTTAAAATAATCTAAATAAAAAAACTCCAAAAGGAGTTTTCTAAGTAATTATTCATTATTTATTCTTCATTATCCATAGTATAACAGAACCTTGTTTCATTTAACTCTTCTATTATCTTATCTAACAAAGCCATCATAACATAACGGCTATTTTTCACTCCGAGATTAGCATCTAGAGTAAGGCTACTATCAAATAACTTTTTAACTTTCAAATCTAAATCTTGTATAGAAATAAGTACTTTTTTAGATTTACACTCTCTTAAATGTTCTTTAATAACTCTATTAACATTAAAAAAAGTTCCTGATGTAGTTAATATTAATAACAAGCTATCTTCTTCTATATTTTTAATTTCTTCATTATCCTCAATTACTTTAATAAATTTCCCAAAAGGATAACATTCCATTTGAAAATATTGGGCCATTAAATAACAATAATTAAGTCCAGAAATATAAATCTTATTATAACTACTAATAAGTGAAGCTACTTTTTTTATGTTATTTAAATTGATCTTCTTATATAGTAATTTTAGATCTTCACCTAATAAATTTATATCAGTATAATTATCATCTTTACTAGCCTTTATATTTTCTATATAATGGCTACATTCCTCTTTAAATGTATTATAATCAATATAGCCTAGCTTCTTTATAAATCTACTAACTGTTGCTTGTGATACAAAACATTTTTTAGATACTTCAGTTATATTATAATCTGGTATGATTTCTATGTTATTTACTATAAAAGAAGCTATATTGTAGTTTATATCCTCACTATTATGATTATTTATATAATTATTTAGCTTATCTATAATTATCAATATTAATATTCTCCTATTTTTATTATAATTTCATATATTTCTTTTATAAAATTATACCATAAAAACAAGATTATTTTATAATATAATCACTTACTATAGTTAATTCTCAAGATAGTATCTATTTCTTCCCTTTGTTTTATTTTTATATTCTATTGCTTCTTTAGGACACCTAGAAATACAGGCCATACAATGAGTACATTTTTCTCCCCACTTTGGCTTTCCTTTAACTAATTCAATATTATTTAAAGGGCATAATTTAACACATTTACCACAGCTAATGCACTCTTCTGTATACTTAAACCCCTTGGCACTTACAAAAGCAGAATAAAATAAAGAATTTACAATACCACTTTTTAATTTATCTCCAAGATTTATTTCTTTTTCTTTAAAGCTATTTCCTACCTTAATATCTTCTGATAAGGAAGTTACTATCTTAGTAGAAGCTTCAATCATTTCATTAACATCTTCTCTTTTAGGAGTATTGTACATAGTAATATAATTATCAGGCATCTTTAATGATGCAAAACCTTTTAAATTAAATCCTTTTTGTACACAGAGATCTTTTATATAATTAATAGCATTACCTGTATCTCCACCACAAGTCATTATAAAATAAACATCCTTCTCCCCTAGAAATTTAGTTTCTTTTATAAACGCCTCTACTACTCTTGGTATTCTCCATGCATAAGTTGGGCAAACAAAAACAAATGGTTTGTTTGATTTGAGAGTTTCCTTGCTTTCTTTTTTCATAAGTTCATTTATAGATACAATCTCATCTCCAATAACTGATTGAATTGTCTTTGCTGTATAACTGCTATTTCCTGTTCCACTAAAATATAAAATCATACAATCTCCTCCTATATTTAATAGTATGTATTTAAAATAATATTCTTAATTAAACTCATCATATTCACAATCTGAAATATCATCAATTATATTTGTAATATGACTCAAAAGATTAAATAGCTTTTTAAATTCTACTCCTTTTGGATCAATAAAATAATAATTCTTCGTTCCTTCTCTTCTCATACTAATAATCTTATTTTCTTTTAAAATCTGCAAATGATGAGATACTGCTGGTCTTGAAAGATGCGTCTTTTTAGTTATCTCACCTACACGAATGCCATTACAATCACTTTCAAGTAAGGCTATAATAATAAGTTGTCTAGTTTCATCTCCAATAGATGTAAATATCTTTTGACACTCCTTAAACTCTTTTGTTAACTTAAGCATATCTACATTGCAATCTTTCATATAAATCTACACCTTCTTTCAAGTAATGGTTTGAAATACTAAACCATTATATCATATGATTTTTATAAAATTTCATTGGTAAAGAAAATCAAGACCATTAAAATATCACTATATGAAATACGCCTATATATAAGAAAAAATAAAGGAAAAGAAACTGCATATTACAATTTCTTCTCCTTTTACAAAAGTTTATTACTTAACTAACCATATTTCTGCTTCTTCAATGCTATGGCAAACTCTAATATTTCCACCCTTATTAAGTTCTAATTTTAGTTCTTTAAATCTATCACTAAGTAATTTTTCTTCATTAATAATTATAGCTAATCTTATATTATAATTTATAAACTTTTGCAAGGACATTCCAAGTATCTTTGTTTTTAAATCATAAAATTCATCTGAAAGAATATTTCCATCAATAGCTACTGAATTTACTCCACTTTCAAAGCAAAACCCTATTATATCTAGCATATCCTGTTCTGAGGATATTTTTGTTCCATTATTATTTAAAATTATATAGCTTTCATTATTTTTATTAACAACATTATATTTCATTACTATCATCTCCATTTATTTTACTTTACTAAATACTGATATTACATCTAATAAATCTTTTACTACATCAATACTTCCCCATAGCATAATTCTTAGCCTTTTTTCATTTTTGCTATATTTCATATTAATTCTATTACCTATTAATTTTTCATCATTACAATTCATTACTGATAACAGCATATTTGAAGTTCGTATATACTCTTCTTCATTAATATGCTCTATATTAACAACACTTGATACTTTTATTACATTATCTTCTTCACTTTTGTAATAGTTATTTTCAAATTCTATCTCTTCATCATTCTTAGAACTTCCTATATCTACAGCTGAATCTTTATTATTGGTAAATAAATCCAAATCATTTTTAGATATTCTCCATTGCTTTCCAAGCTTATTAGCTCTAAGCTTTCCATCTTTTATAAACTTTCTAACAGTTTTATGATGTACATCTAAAATTTCTGCAACTTGTTCTATGTTATAAAATTTATCTTCCATTTACCGAACCTCTTTTCTAATTTACACATTAATACTATATGAAGCAATTTAACTTGTCAATAATTTCAATAAACTTTGTTATACTTTATTATACTTTATTATATTTTATTGTACTTTATTGCTAATAAAATTCATTTTTCTAATTCATTAATTAACAATATAAAATTCAATAAAATCTTAGAAAAAATGTTATTATATTCAGAAACAAGTATCATTTTAAATCTTACATATCCTTAATCACTTTTATATTATGGATAAGACAAAAAATTACTAGCTATGTGTATCTATAATTTAATTCAGTATAGCTTTAAAATGCGAAGTATTTCATTAATTAAAGAATGAAAAATTAAAAAATGAAGAATGCCTATAAAAAATCCTTACTAATTATAAGGACATCTTTAAAACAAAAGAGGCTTTGCATAGCAAAACCCCTTCCTACATTCCTTCATTCTTTCATTACCTTAGTTTTTTCATTTTAAAATACCTCGTATTTTATAACATGTTGTTCATTATATTAGGGTAATTTGTAATTATTCCGTCTATACCTAAGTTTATTAATTTCTTCATATCATTATCGTTATCTACTGTCCAAGCATTTATAGAAATACCCTCATTATGGATTTCATTAACAACTTCTTCATCAAGCACAGATAAATAAATTGGATGTATTGCATCTGCCTTACACTTTTTAGCATACTCATGAACTTTGTAAATTCCAGACATATAAAGTAGTCCTGTCTTTATATTACTATCAATTTCCTTAACTCTAACCATTGACTGATGATTAAATGAAGATAATATGACATTATTGCTTAAATCATATTCATAAATCTTTTCAATTACTTTCTCTTCCATTCCCTTATAGTTAATTATATTATTCTTAAGTTCTATATTTATAAGTAAACCTTTATCTTTAACAAATTCAAATAAATTATCTAAAGTTGGAATCTTTTCTCCAATAAAATCTTCACCATACCTTATTCCTGCATCAAAATTACTTAACTCATCATAAGTATAATTATTAATATATCCATTTCCATTTGTAGTTCTATCTATAGTCTCATCATGACAAATTACTAATATCCCGTCTTTTGTCAAATGCACATCCGTTTCAATCCCATCACAGCCTGCTTTAACTCCTTCAATAAAAGCCCTCATAGTATTTTCCGGATATTCTCCTGAAAATCCCCTATGAGCTATATTTAAACTTTTCTTCATTACTATACCCCCTCTAGGAAAATTTCTTAATTACCTCAATAACACCTTGTTCATACTCACCTTCTGTTACAAAGTCAGCTACTTCTTTTAATCCTTCAACAGCATTTGCAACAGCTACACCAACAAATGATTCTTCTATTAATTCTTTATCATTCATATGATTACCAATTGATACAACCTCATCATCTCTAATGCCTAAATATTTCTTTAACTTTTTTAAAGCATTCCCTTTCGAAATATCTTTTTTAACTATCTCAAAATAATCATCTTCTGATATTATATATCTATATTGGCTCTTAAAAGACTCATCTAACTTGTTCCAGTATCCTTTTATTTTTTCTACATTCCCAATTATCAGTAACTTATTTACATTTAAATCTGATTTAAGAAACTCTTTATCTACAACTCTGCTTTTAACAAGTTCCTTTTTCTCGAATATAACAATTCTCTCTGTATATTTCATACAGAAGACTTGTCCATCATTATAAAAGATAGTAGTTGGATCAACTTCCTGAATTCTTTCTAAAAAATCTACCCAAAGCTTTAACGGAAAGGTATTAGAATAAAGAATTTTCCCATATCTATCAAGTATCTTTGCTCCATTACATGCTATGTAAGGTACATCAACATTTAATTTTTTTATAACTTCTAAACTCGATTCTTCTGGTCTTCCTGTTGCTATTGTAAATATTTTACCGCTTTTCTTAAAATCATCTATTCTTTCTATAAGTTCTGTAGAAATATCATATCCTTCTTCATCACTATTAAATAGTGTCCCATCTAAATCAGATACAATCATCTTTATATTCATGTATATGTCCTCTCTTTTATTTGTCTTATTGGATATACCACCTCAAATTAATATTTCTTAATAGTTTTAAATACTTTCACATACATTTATATGCTTTTAAATACTTTAATCATTTGAAATATACTAAAATATGAAGTGGTATATTTTAATTAAAATCTATTTGTACTATTCTTACTTTTCACTTAATAATTTATTTATATCTGAATCTAATTTAGTAAGTTCAGTATTTATATCTGCACCTTGTAATAATATTCTTTCATGTGATTCCTTAATAAGTTTTTCTATTTCTGAATAACTTTTAACCATAGGTCGCCCCTTAGCATTTTGTAATTGATCAACAGCTACCTTAAATTGAGGTTTTTCTTGATATAATGCTTGCATTGTATCTGAATTAACTGCTGAAATTCTTGTTGGTAAATATCCAGTATTCTTTGATGCCTGTTCAGTTCTTTCTTTATCTGTCATGAACTTTATAAATTCCCAAGCTGCTTCTTGCTTTTCCTTAGATAATCCACTAGTCATTACTATATTAGATCCACCTGTAGGAACTGCTGCTTTTACATCTGATGGCATAAATGCAGTATTTAATTCAAAACCACTTTCACTGGCTACTTGCAGGTTATATGTTAAATCTGCTGTTGATGAGAAGAACATTGCTGTCTTTTGGTTTTTAAAGTCTATCTTTAATTTATCATTTCCTTCAGTACCAGCTGGTAATATTTTTATTATTCCTTCATCACTCATCTTTTTAACAAATTCTAAACTCTTAACCATTTCAGGAGTATTTACGTTAGACATAGTTTTATCATCACTTATCATTGATCCTCCACCAGCTTGAGCTAAGAAACCTTCTGCTACCCATATATATACTGGATATGTTAAACCTACTACTCCATCCTTACTTAGCTTTCTACAATATTCTTCAAACTCTTCCCAATTCTTTGGACCTGAAGGGTCTAATCCAGCTTCTTTAAGTAAGGTTGCATTCATATATAAAATTGGTGTACTTCTTAAATAAGGAATAGCTACAAGTTTATCATTAACATATGAGTTTTCCATTAATCCTGGCTGATAATCTTCAATATCTACCTTATCTTTTTCTACAAATGGTGTTAAATCTTCAAGTAATCCTGATTCAGCAAATTCTTGAATAGAAGCTATTTCTACTATAGTAACTTCTGGTGCTTCTCCTGCAGTATATGCAGTTTTAGTTTTCGCGTGCAAATCAGCATAATTTCCTTGGTATTCTGCTGTTACATGTATTTTATCTTGAGATTCATTAAATTCTTTAACTAACTCTTGGTTATTAGCTTCAATTTTATCTTTAAATGCATACCAGAAATTCAATTCAACCTTTCCTCCGGCTTCAGTTTGAGCCTCATCATTGGCACTACACCCTCCTAAAACAAGTGATGTGGATAATACAACTGCTGATAAAATCGATAATATTCTCTTTTTCATAAATTTCCCCTCCATAATTTCTTTAATTTATAAATATATTTATTTATCTCCTATATAAGTAAAAGCTTTTATAATATGCTTTTGAGCAAAGAAATAAATAATTAATACTGGTATTATTAGTATCATGCTTCCTGCCATTAAAATATTATAAGATATTCCCCCATCTACCTGAGCAATCCCTGCAACTCCTACTGGCAAAGTTCTCATAACATCCTTTGTTGTTAATACAAGAGGCCAAAAATAGTCATTCCAGGTACTAATAAAAGTTAATAGCCCTAATGTGATTAACGTAGGTCTTGCCATCGGTAACATTATTTTATACATTATCTTAAACTCACCTGAATTATCTAACCTTGCAGCTTCTAGTAGTTCTTGTGGAACTTGCATAAAGGATTGCCTAAGCATAAAAATTCCAAAGGCACTAGATGCAAAAGGTATAACTAATGAAAAATAACTATTTACCATCTTCCATTTACTAAACATAATAAATACTGGTAAGAAAATTAGCTGAGCAGGAATCATCATAGTAGCCATTATTAATCCAAACATTAATTTACTTCCCTTAAACTTATATCTTGCAAAGGCATAAGCTGCTGGGATTACAGTAATAAATTGAAGAATTAAAGTAGCAAATGTAACTATAAAGCTATTTTTTGTATATTGTAAAAATGGTCCAGTACTTAATGCTTTAGTGAAATTTTCAAACTGTATCTTCTCTGCCCAAAAACTTGGAGGAAATGTTAGTGTTTCAGATAAACTTTTTATAGAGGTTATTACCATCCAATAAAAAGGAATAAAGAACACTAGAAATACGATTAAGCTTATAATTGTTCTGCCTATTTTTGATATGATCTTTTTTATATCCATATATCCTCCTACTCTACCTATAATGAACTTTTCTACTTAATACTTTAAAATAAAAAATTGTCATTATACCTAATATTAAAAATAGAATAACTCCTGCTGCTGATGCATATCCTATCTTATTGTATTTAAAACCATATTCGTAAATATAATAAACCAAGGTATTAGTGGAGTTTATAGGCCCCCCTGCAGTAATAAGACTAATTGTTTCAAACACCTTAAAGGATGATATTATATTCATAATTGTAAGAAAGAATAAAGACGGGGATATCATAGGAAGTGTAATCTTAAAAAACACTTTCATAGGTTTAGTATCATCTATTTGCGCTGCCTCATAGATATATTTAGGCACGCTCTTTAAAGCAGCTAAAATAATTAATGCGTTATATCCAAGACTCTTCCATATTGATATTACTGCTAAAGAAAATATAGCTATACTTGTATTATTAAGCCAATCAATATTACTAATTCCAAAAAAGTTTAAAAAGTAATTTAGTAATCCATAATCTGCATCCATTATCCATTGCCATATAAAAGCTACAGATACCATTGAAATTACATACGGAGCAAATGTCACACTTTGAAGTATTCTGCTAATCCTTGTATCTTTATTTAAGAAAACTGCAAGTAATGTACCTAGTATAATTGAACCTAATACTGTTACAATCATATAAACTATTGAATTTCTTATTACTTGCAAAAACAATGCATCATTAATTAAATCTTTAAAATTATTCATTCCAACAAACTGCTTTACAGGATTAATTAAATCCCAATTATGAAAGCTTAAATATATCATGTATCCTATTGGATAAATTGAAAATACTAAAAATATAATTAAGGCAGGAGCAACCATCCCATAAGGTCTTATCTTTTTTATTTCCATCATATTACTTCCTCATATACTTCAATATCTTCTTGTAATACATCTACTTTATCTTCAATTCTATTTTCATCCTTATCGAAATAAACTATATCATTACATCCTACACAAATATTAACTTCATCAGATTCTATATCATTATTTTCATAAGTTTTAATTACTATATCTCCTGCATTAGTTTTTATCTTATATAAAGTCTCTGCACCTAACATTTCTTTAGTTTTTATTTCACCTGATAGCTCCAAAATATTTTCAGAAAATTTAGGCATATCTTTGTATATCTTTGCTTTTTCAGGTCTAAACCCAAAGAATTTAGCATTGCTATTAAAATTGAATCCATCTATTTTTTCACACTCTATAACATTCATAGGTGGTGTCCCTATAAACTGTGCTGTGAACTTATTTCTAGGGTTATTATAAATTTCTTTAGGCGATGCAACTTGCATTATTTCACCTTTATCTAGTAAAACTATTTTATCTGCCATAGACATTGCTTCTACTTGATCATGAGTAACATATACAAAGGTTGTCTTCAGTTTTTTATGCAACTCTATTAATTCTGCCCTCATTTGATTCCTTAGTTTAGCATCTAAGTTGGATAATGGTTCATCCATTAAAAATACTGCTGGCTTCTTAACCATTGCTCTAGCTAGTGCTACTCTTTGCCTTTGTCCACCTGACAATTGCTGTGGTTTCTTATCTAAATAAGGTGAAAGTCCTACTGTATCAGCTATCTCTTCAACAATTTTCTTAATTTCATCTTTGGGAACTTTTTTATTTTTAAGCCCAAATTCTATATTCCCTCTTACAGTCATTGTTGGATAAAGAGCATAGTTTTGAAAAACCATAGCAATATTTCTTTTTCCAGGTTCTACACCATTTATCATCTTGTCATCAATGTAAATTTCGCCTGAGGTTTCTTTTTCGATTCCAGCAATCATTCTTAGTGTTGTAGACTTTCCACAACCTGAAGCCCCTACTAGCACTGTAAAACTTCCATCTTCTATTTCTAAATTCAAATTTTCTATTACATTATTTCCTTTGTCATAACTTTTACTAATATTTTTCAGAACAATTTTTCCCATGCTATTTTACCTCCAACTATAAATTAGAAACTAATAAAACTCTATCTTCTTCTCTTCCTCTTGCATCTTCTTTAATCATAAAATAATTCATATTTTCACCAATAAACTTTGAAATATTATTTACATCTTCAATTTCTTTATAATGAATATCTATATTATCTTCATTAATATCAACAACTCTAAAAGCATTGATATCTAATATGGCTCCTGTTTGAACAAAAAGCCAATTTTCTCTCTTAATTATTGAGTTAAGATGATTATGCCCACAGAAAAAAACTCCTCTGCCTTTATGCAATTCTAAAATTCTATTTAGTTCATCTATTTCCTTAATATATAAATTTTCCTTAGTTGATAAAGCTGTAGTATTGTAAGCTGGATGATGTGAGAAAATTAAAATTGTTTCTTCCTTTGAAGATATAATTTCATTTTCCAACCATTTAAGTTGATCTTCATCTATTGATCCAGCCCAACACTCACGATTACTTTCTAATGTAGAATCTATAAAAATCAATTTTATTCCCTCTTCTAAAATTGAAAAGTACCTTTTTTGATTAACTTCTCTTAAAATTTCTTTTTTTGATGAATTATAACTATCGTGATTTCCTATTACATAAATAAAATTAACATTATCTTTTTTCATAGATTTAAATACATATTTAAGTTCCTCTTTCTCGCCAAAGTTTGTAATATCACCTAAAGATATATGATAGTCCCCTTCAGTAGTTAAAAATTCTGAAATTACTTTTTCATAGTAGTTATCTCGAGTATTAAATATCTCTATATCCTTGCTCTTATCCTTTTCCTCTAAAGCTGAATAATGAAAGTCTCCTAATAAAACTAATCTCATAACTAATCTCCTTTTCATTTTTATTTTGTAATATAATCCTTAAATTTCGATATTTAAAATGTAGTAGGTAAGGTTAATATAGAAAAAAGTTATATATTGAAGTAATTAAAACAAAAATGGAGACTAAAAAAACTATAATCATCTTCCTTAAGTATGTGCATAACAAAAAACTATACAAACCATCTTTCCCTTAGAAGATGATTAATGGTTTTCTCAAATCTCCACCACTAATCACTTAAATATTAAATTTTCTTTTTTCTTATAATCTCTTTTTATTTCTATATTCCATAACTTACTATTACCACATGATATAGCATCAGATCCTGAGTTTAACATATCAACTACTTGCTCTTTTGTACTTATTAATCCACCTAGTATTATAGGTTTATCTATTTCATTTTTAATAGTTTTAACCATTGGATATACAAAAGCTGGCATTATTTCAACTAAATCTGGATTATTTTCTCTTACACTTTCTATTGATGTTCTTAAAGAACCAGAGTCAATACAAAATATTCTCTGTATTGTGACTAATCCTTTTTTCTTAGCAGCTCTTATCATATTACTTTTGGTTGACACAATTCCTAATGGATTAATAAATTCTTTAATGAAGTTTATAGATTCCTTGTCATTAGATAGCCCCTTTATTAAATCAGTATGTAATAATATAGGCTTTTTTTTATTGCATATTTGAAATTCTTCTTTCATTAATTCATTTATTTTTCCATTCATTAATATTATGACAGAAGCTTTAGAATCAATAGCATTTTGTAGTGTTTCATGTTTCGCTGCTGCAATTAAAGGATTTTGCGTCAATATTTCTGCAATGTTCAAATTCACTCCACCTTTTGCTTTAATGTTATGATTTAATTGTAAATTTACTATGTTAACTTATAATTAAGAGCTATTTAAAATTAGGTTAATTCTAAAATTAAATATTTTAACATTTATATGGTAAATAATGTACTTTGTATAAATAAAAAACTCCTACATCATTGTAGAAGTAATATTATAAAGAAAAAGGATATTTTCAAAAATGAAAATACCCTTTTTATTAATTATAGTTCATTAATAATTATCTTTGATTTTATGATAATGCTACATCTAAAATCATCATTATTATAAAACCTATACCAAATGCTATAGCACTAATATCTGAACTGTTATCTCCTGCTGCCTCTGGGATTAATTCCTCAACAACAACGAAAATCATTGCACCAGCTGCAAAAGAAAGTAAATATGGCATTATTGGTGTGAAAAAGCTAGAAAACATTATAGTTAGTGCTGCCCCTATTGGCTCTACTATTCCAGATAATGCTCCATAAATAAATGCCTTATTTTTACTTAACCCTTCACTTTTAAGTGGCATTGATATTATTGCACCCTCTGGGAAGTTTTGAATAGCTATACCTATTGAAAGAGCTAATGCTGCTGCAAAAGTTATTGCATTTCCCTCATTCATAACTGCTGCATATGCTATCCCTACAGCCATTCCCTCAGGAATATTATGTAAAACTACTGAAAATACTAGCTTTGTACTCTTCTTTAAATTATATTTCTTTGGTCCCTCTTCTGTAGGACTATCAACATGTATATGTGGAATTACCTTGTCCAAAGAAAATAAAAACATAATTCCTAATATCACTCCAACTGCTGATGGAATAAAAGATAATTTCCCCATATGCTCAGACATATCTATTGATGGAATTATTAAAGACCATACTGATGCTGCAATCATTACTCCTGAAGCAAATCCTAGAAGAATTTTATTTAACTTTTTATTCATTTCCTTTTTCATTAGATAAACACATGCTGCTCCTAATGATGTACCTATAAATGGTATTAGAATTCCTATTAAAATATTCATTACCATCCCCCCTTTTCTACATAATGCATTTCTATTTATTACATATAGAAATGCTAATTTGGTATATTAATTATTTTAAATATTATTTTAAATATTATTTTATAATAGTATTTTACATGTTTTTACTATAATTATCAAGTATTTTACATATTTTATACTAAATATGTACTTTTTGCTTATAATCTTTCCAATTTATCTCCTAAGAAAAAAGAACAGTAGCTATAATTTCAACTGTTCTTTCTTTAAAAATTAAGTTTAGTTATTTCTGTAATGCTTTATATTCATTTATTATTACTTCGAACCATTTATCCTGACTTCCCGTTTGATTTCTATTCCTATCTACTTCTATTATTCTTAAGTTCGATATATTATCTAATCTTAACTTTTCTTTATATTCATTCAGTACTCTTTTTAAATTAAAATGGCTTCCATCAACATAATACAATATGCATATAATCTTATTATAATCTTCAATTAATTCCCTAAATAAACCATTAATATGTCCATCATCACTATTAAATCCAAAGCCACATACACAAATAATATCTGACTCTTTAAACTTATTAGACATATCTACATACCTTTTAGACATCTTAACTGAGGTTAGAGGTTTTATGCCACTTTGAGTAAATAAAAAGGGTACTATTTCTATTATCAAATCCTTCTGGTAGCCACCTTGAATAAGTCGATTGTTTATCAATATTATTTAATTGTTCCTTTAATATTGATTTATCATCACTAGTATTCATCCTAAAAATATCAAGTGCAAACTTTCCACCTGAAGGTAATCCATATGAGGCCTCAGCCCCTGCACCAAAAAACAAAGAAACTTTAGTCATATTACCCACCCCTTTAATGAAATAATAACTAACATGTTAATTATACTATATTTCCCATTTAAAATACGAATAAAAAGCAAAAATAAATAGACTATGTTTATTTAATCGTCTATTTATCTTTGCCAGTAATTCTAAATTTAAAGACTCCTATGCAATCTAAACTTTCTATTCTTTATCTTTTTTAGTTGGAGCTTCCGTTAATATAGCCTTGCTTGATATTAGTTTGTTGCACTTATTGCAAAAATAGCCTGTAGATCCACAACCTTGAATACATTCAACTTCATTTCCACACTCTGGACAGTAGTATGTCATTTTTATCACTCCTATTATGTTTATATTTATGTATTTAATGTGTTTTTTTATTAATAAATTATATCACAATAAATATCTTCATAAAATACCAATACATTTCAAATTCAATCAGGATTTACAATACTAAGATTATACTTATAAAATAGTGTATCTATATTAAATTGAATAGAAACTAATTTATATTCCATTTATAAATTAAAAAGGGATGTATAAACATCCCTTTTTCACCTAAATCTCTGTAAATTTACCTTCCTTGCTTACACTAAACAATGGAAGTCTCTTAATAAATATAATATCATCTCTATTAGCTGCATCTCCTTCAGCTAATATTGCTGCCTTTGCCTTTACTATTCCACCTACTTTTTCAACTAAGCTTTCTACACTTCTTAATGATTCTCCTGTTGAAATAACATCATCTATTATTGCAACTTTCTTTCCCTTAATTTTTTCTGCATCAATTTTATCTAAGCATAAAAATTGTTTGTTTTGTGTAGTTATTGAATTAACTTCTTCAGTTATTGGTGAATCCATATAAGATTTTATACTCTTTCTAGCAACTATAAATTCTTTCATTCCTAAAAGTTTAGAAATCTCATATGCTAAAGGAATTCCTTTTGCTTCTGCTGTAACTATTACATCTATATCTTTTAACCTTTCTGCTATTGTAGGTGAAACTACTTCTACTAATTCTGTATCACCTAATATTACAAAACTTGCTATAGCTAAATCTTCTTTAATTTTCATTAAAGGTAATTCTCTTTTTAATGAAAGTAATTCCAAATTATATGTACTCATTATTATTTACCCCCTAAAATAATCCTTGTGCAAATCTAGTTATAACACCTGCTAGCATTCCGAAAAATGGATCTGAAATCGCAGTTACGCCCATAGTAACTCCTCCAACTAGACTATCAGCTCCAGCTAAAGCACTTGCTGCATTCCCTGGTACAGTTACTAATATTCCTAATACAAATAAGAAACCGCTAATTGATTGTGCTGGCACATATTTACCTATCTTAGGCAATAATCCAAAGAATAAGATTGCTGCCATAATTAACATCATTATTACTCCAGATGCTAATGGATGTGGAGCACTACCTGTTGCAGATATTATTGATTCAACTGGCGCACCACCAAATAGTGCTGAACCCATATCAGCTACACTACTTATTACTGAAAGGTGATCTATATTTACATTAGTTTTAGCCATATCTCCTGTAATTTGTCCAAAAGCTATATTTGATCCAATATTTAAACACACCATTCCTAGTGCTCCTCTTAAAATTCTGGCATTAAAAGTAAGCTTTTTCTTCTCTACTTTTTCTTTTGGAATTTCTACATTTCTCATTTCCTTATTTAAAATATTTCCAACAATACTTGAAATAACAACTGAAACAGTAATAGTTAATACTAAGTCATTTGTAGCAAAGTACATAACTACTGCACTTATTAATGAAGCAGCTCCTACTTTTTTATCATCTCTAAGCATGTCCATAGATACTTTAGCAAGCATAATTCCTACTCCAGCCATCATACCTGAAGTTATTGTTGGACCTATAAAATCTACAATTTTACCTAAAAATCCGAACATTCCTATTAAAGTCATTATAACTGCCCCAATAAATATCATTGACAGCCTTTCTTTCATATCCTTACCAGCTGTACCTGCATATGTTATAGTCTCAGCTTGAAAAGATATTGGTGCAACAGAACCTGTTACCAGATTACCTATAGCACCTACTAAAAAAGCGAATGCTGTTGGTATTGATGCAAATCCAAATGTTAACGCTAATAATCCCTGTGGTAGTCCATTTAGAACAACTCCTATGATTGCTAGAAAGTCAGTAATAAAGTCTGACATAGTTGTTTTCCCCCTTTTATTCTGCCCATTCACTTCATGCTAAGAAAATAAGTGTAAATAAATTGAAAATATTTTTAATCATATTTTCCATTTCTCATTACATGAAATATACTGTAACAGTATTTTCTTCCAATAACATCATAGCACTACAATCGAATATTTTCAAGTTAATTGTATAAAATGTTCGTATTTTATTGATTTACTTTTAATAAAGCCTCTTTTAAACTACTCAAATTCTAAAAATTAAAAATCACAGTAAATTAAAATTACTGTGATTTTTATATAGCTTTATTATTCAGTTTAATATTTTAAGTACCACAAAAAGTTCTATAAGGAATTTTAGTTTCTTTAGGTAATTTAGTATATTCTTCTTGCTTATCGCTATAATCATAAGGATTTTCTAAAACTTCTAAGAGCTTTTTCATAATGCTATAATCATCTTTCTTTACAGCTGCTTCTATCGCTTCTTCCACCCTATGATTTCTTGGTATCACTGAAGGATTTACACTTTTCATAAGATTAGTAACTTCTTCTTGTGATTTTCCTTCTTTATCTAATCTTTCACTCCATTTTTTATTCCAAACTTTAAAATCATCTTTTTCAAATATTTCTTCTTCTGAAAGTTTATTTAAAGTTAAACTTCTAAAGGTATTAGTATAATCTAATTTATATTTTTGCATCAATCCTAATAATTCGTATATTAAATTTTCATCTTCTTTTTCTTCAGTAAATAAACCAAGTTTTAATCTCATTCCGGAAATATACTTTTCTTTATAAATATAATTAAATTTCAAAATAGCATCTTGAGCTAACTTTACAGCCTTTTCCTTATCATCATCTAATAAAGGTATAAGAGTTTCTGCAAATCTAGCAAGATTCCATGCAGCAATATAAGGCTGATTTCCATATGCATATCTTCCTTGACTATCTATAGAACTAAAGACCGTATTTGGATCATATTTATCTATAAATGCGCATGGACCATAATCAATGGTTTCTCCACTTATACTCATATTATCTGTATTCATCACTCCATGAATAAATCCAACATGTAGCCATTTAGCTATTAAATCACTTTGCTTCCTTATTACTTCTTCAAGTAAGTAGAGATATTTATTTTCTGTATCAAGAGCTTCTTTATAATGCCTATTTATAGTGTAATCTGCAAGCTCTTTTAAATTATTTAAACTTGTGTATTGAGCTGCATATTGAAATGTTCCAACTCTTATATGACTTGAAGCTATTCTTGTAAGTATTGCACCTGGTTCTATTTTCTCTCTAACTATTGAATCTCCAGTTTTTACAACAGCTAAGCCTCTTGTAGTCGGGATTCCTAATCCAAACATTGCTTCGCTTATTATATACTCTCTTATCATTGGTCCAAGAGCTGCCTTTCCATCCCCACCTCTTGAATAGGGTGTTAATCCTGAACCCTTAAGTTGAATATCTACCCTTTCTCCTTTAGGAGTTATATGCTCTCCTAGTAAAATTGCTCTTCCATCTCCAAGCATTGTAAAATATCCAAATTGATGTCCTGCATAAGCCTGAGCAATTGGGTTAGAACCTTCGTAAATTTTATTACCTGATAGTATATCTATACCAATATCAGATTCTAATGCTTTTGCATTCAGGCCTAAATTCTCTGCTAAATCATTATTTAATACAGCTAATTTAGGATCTGGCACTTTATTAGGATTTTGAATACTATAAAAAATATCTGAAAGTTTTACGTAGCTATTATCAAAATTAAAATTTATATTTTTCTCTTCCATTTTCTCTTCCTTTCTTTATTGAAGTATATTCTATATAAGTTATAAAAATTTCTCACATCATATTAAATTGTATTTAATAAGTAAAATGCTTTAGTTAATTAAGCATATAGTCAGCTTATATAGAAATTAAAAACGATGCTTTCAATTGATGTAATTTACTTTTAAATTATTTTTCACTTAAAATTCTATAAGACTACAAGGCGTAAATTATTTATCTAAACATATAGTTATTTTTAACTTAGAATCTTTTATTATACCAAGCTCTATATAATTAAGACTTCAGCAGATATTAGATTTTATATAATAAAAGTTATTATTAAATATCTTATGTCTATAATATACTATTTTTCGTATAATTGAAATGGGTCTATCACATTTAAAGATTTAAACACGATATACAGCAATTTAACCTACATAGCTTGTACTATATATCCTACTTAAATTTCTTAATGTGAAGACCCATTAAAACTAATCTATCCTTCTTAAAGTTATTGTCTCTTTATTTCCTATTATTATTGGAACTTTTTCTATTTTAACAACACTAGTATCTATTCCAAACCATTTAGCTGGTGAAACAGTAATTTTCTTAATTAGTAATTTGCTACTAGTTATAAAATTATCCCACCTTGATAGTTCACTCTCATTAGAAAGAGTTTCTTCTAACAATACAAATTTAAAATCTCCAACTACACATTTCCCATTATATCCTACCATATAGTCTTTAGGAGTATATTTTACTTCTCCAGATTTAACTAAATCTTGTATTATTTGATGTAAGAATAGATTTATTTTTTGATCTACCCTAAATCCAAGAATAAACTGTATACTAAAAGCCTCATTAGGCACAATAGTTTGTACACTATATGAAGTTGTATATGGCTCATCTGTTACTTTAACATTAATAAACCAATAGAACTTTGCTCTTTTAGGTTGTTTATTGAAAATAGAATATATAATTTTTCTTTCTATTTCTTTATAATTTTGTGATTCAGTTAAATATACAAGGTTTGTTGCATATAAAGGAAGTTCTTCATCTTCTTTTAAAGATTTTAAATGATTTTTGAAATCTAATATAGTAGCATACTCATTAAATCTCTTCCTTATTTTTGTTCCATATATCCAAATATACATCAAGAAAATAAGTGCGCCAGAAATTATAATAGTAACATATCCACCATGTATGAATTTAAATAAATTTGCATATAAGAAACTCACTTCAATAATCATAAATATTATAAATACTATTTTTGACATAATTTTTTTATTTTTATTATGACTTAAATACTGACTCAATAATATAGTTGTCATTAACATTGTGATTGTAATAGCTAAACCATATGCAGCTTCCATATTTTCTGATTTTTGAAATTTCAAAACTAATAGTACACATCCGATATAAAGTAAATAATTAACTGCTGGTATATAAATTTTACCTTTATCATCATTTGGATATCTAACTTGAAGTTTCGGGAACATATTTAATTTTATTGCTTCAGAAACAAGAGTAAATGATCCTGTAATTAAAGCTTGACTTGCAATAATTGCCGCAATTGTTGCGATCATTGTTCCTGTAACTACAAACCAGCTTGGCATGATTAAAAAAAATGGATTTGAATCTATTACCTTTCCTTCTCTTAATAGAAGATATGCTCCTTGTCCTAGATAATTCACTACTAAACATACTTTTACAAATACCCATGTATAGTGTATATTCTTCTTTCCACAGTGTCCTAAATCTGAATAGAGAGCTTCTGCTCCAGTTGTACATAAGAATACAGCCCCTAAAATATAAACACTTCTTGGACTAGTAAATAATAGATGTAGCCCATAATAGGGATTTAAAGCTTTTAGTATGCTTGGATATTGCATCAATTGACTGAAGCCAAGTATTAATAACATTAAAAACCAAATTACCATCATTGGTCCAAAGACTTTTCCAATTACATCTGTACCAAATCTTTGAAGCATAAATAGGACAGTTAATATGCTAATTACAATTATAATTATTCCCTTAGTTTCTATTGGAAAAACAAGAGTTAAACCTTCTATAGCAGATGTTACAGTTACTGGAGGTGTAATCATCCCATCTGCTAATAATGTTGATCCACCAATTACAGCTGGTACAATTAACCATTTTGCATTTTTTCTAACAAGTGTGTATAAAGAAAATATTCCACCTTCACCTTTATTATCTGCCTCTAAAGTTATCATTACATATTTTATAGTAGTTTGTAGTGTTAATGTCCAAAAAACTAAAGATACGCCTCCTAAAATTAGTTCTTTTGACACATAACCATTATTTACTCCTAACATAGATTTCATAACATAGAGTGGCGAAGTACCAATATCTCCATATACAATACCTAATGCTACAAGTAACGATGCTACAGTAATTTTTTTGTTCATTTTAATTATCTCCTTTATTTACTTACCATAAAATAACTTTAATTTTCTCATTATAATCCTAGCTATCTTTAATGTCGACATTAGTTATTCTTAAAAAAGATACTATATTCGCCTTAATTTTATACAAATTCTAAAATAAGTCTTATTATCTTATATTTATTGCTTTTTTCTAAACAAATTAAATAATCTTTAAATAAAAAAAGGGCTAAGAAAATCTTAACCCTTTTTATAATTTTACTTTGCGCGAACTTTGCTTTCAAGGTTTCCTCTATGTGATCCATCACAATAAGGCTTGTTCTTTGATAAGCCGCATCTACATAAATGAAGTTCTGAAGTAGTTTCAATAACTTTTCCTTCTCCATCTACTAATTCTAAGTCACCCTTTAAAATAAGGGGTGCATCGTCTAACACTTGTACTATTGTCTTTGACATGTTTCCACACTTCCTTTTATTATTTAAAACCTATAAACTTTAATAAAATTAAATTCAATTAAAGTTATAATTATCATATCAATACTTATTTTACTACTTCTAGTATTAATTAGTCAATAATAATTATTATTTGTTATTTTAGAGTTATTGTTAAATCATTATCTTATTTGCATATAATTACCAACAATAATACAATTATATGTATAAAGATAATAATCATTTAAGGAGGAGAATATATGAATATTAAAATTCAAGAAAAATACCAATTATATATTGGTGGTGAATGGAAAGACTCTTCAGATGGTACAACAATAAAGACATATAATCCAGCAAATGGAGAATTACTATCAGAAATTGCTGATGCTACTGAAAAAGATGTAGATGATGCTGTTAAAGCAGCAAGAAAAGCTTTTGAAACTTGGGGTAAGACAACCCCTGCTGAAAGAGCTATTATATTAAATAAAATTGCAGACATTATAGATAATAATGCTGAATATTTAGCAACAATTGAAACTATGGACAATGGAAAGCCTATTAGAGAAACTACAGGTGCTGATATTCCTTTAGCAGCTGATCACTTTAGATATTTTGCTGGAGTTATTCGTGCTGATGAAGGTGTTGCAAGTAATATAGATGAAAATACATTAAATTTAATCTTAAGGGAACCAATTGGAGTCGTTGGTCAAATTGTTCCTTGGAACTTCCCATTTTTAATGGCTGCTTGGAAACTAGCTCCAGTACTTGCTGCTGGTGATACAAGTGTATTTAAACCATCTAGTACAACATCACTAAGTGTATTAGAGTTTATGAAACTAATTCAAGATATAGTTCCAAAAGGTGTAATAAATATAATAACTGGTAAAGGTTCAAAGAGTGGTGAATATCTACAACATAATGAAGGAATTGATAAATTAGCATTTACAGGTTCTACAGAAGTTGGTAGAGAAATTGGACTATCTGCTGCAAAACGTATAATACCTGCTACCTTAGAGCTTGGTGGTAAATCAGCTAATATATTCTTTAGTGATGCAGACATGAATATGGCTTTAGAAGGAATTCAATTAGGTATATTATTTAATCAAGGTCAAGTTTGTTCCGCAGGATCAAGAATATTTGTTCAAGAGGATTTCTATGATGAATTTATAGAAAAAGCTGTTAATGCTTTTGAAAAAGTTAAAGTAGGAAATCCATTAGATTCTACTACTCAAATGGGTGCCCAAGTTAGTGAAGCACAACTAAATAAAATCCTTAAATATATAGAAATAGGTAAAAATGAAGGTGCTAAAGTAATAACAGGTGGGGAAAGATTTGTTGAAGGTGATGCAAGGAATGGTTACTTTATGAAACCTACTTTATTAGTAGATGTAAATAATAACATGAGAGTTGCTAGAGAAGAAATTTTCGGACCTGTTGGTGTAGTTATTAAATTTAAGACTGAAGATGAAGTTATTGCAATGGCAAACGACAGTAATTATGGATTAGGTGGTGGTGTCTTCACACGTGATATAAATCGTGCTATAAGAGTTGCTAAATCTATAAGAACTGGGCGTGTATGGGTTAATACTTATAACTCTTTCCCTGCTGGTGCAACATTCGGTGGATATAAGGAATCAGGAATAGGTAGAGAAACTCATAAATCTATTTTAGATGCTTACACTCAAAAGAAAAACATTATCGTTAATTTATCTGAAAAACCTGGTGGAATGTATATTAAATAGGCTACGATAGATTGATAATTTTATTCATTCAATTTTATAGTGGAGATATATAAGTTACAATAGCTTAGGAGCAAGCTATTTAATAAACTTACATGTCTCCATTTTTTATTATATATTCTTAATTATTCTTTTTACATGCTTTCGCCTTGCTCTAGAACTTTGTACATTCCCTCTTTTTAAACTCTTATATATATCTTCTATTTGATCATTTGAAAGCTTTATATTAGATTTATATTTTCTTATAAATTTCTTTAACTTTTTTACTTGAATAACTGGTGTTTCAGTCTTTAAGCCTTTTAGCTTAGATTTATTAGTAAATACTATTAAAGATATATAAATATCTTTTTCTTTTATAAGCTTTTCTACAGACTTTACATGTCCATAATTTTGCCTTATAGGATTATAAAAATGATTTTTTCTTTTATTTATACTTTGAGTCCAATATTTAGAATACTCTTCTCCCCTTATTGTTCCACTATAATCTTTAGTTTCAATTACAAAAACACCCTTTTTACCAACTAAGATATGATCAATTTGGCTTGTCCCATTTTCTTTTCTAATCATTATATCGTTTAATAATTTATATCCTGATATTTTACTAAGAACTTTTTTAACTTCTTCTTCTCCTAAGTTAATATCTTTAACTTTTCTTTTTTTTAATAATACTATAATTAATACTACAACTATTGCTATAATTATTATATTCATTTTTCTCTCCTGTCTATAACTTTCGTTATTCTTAAATCTGTCTATTATATTTTAGTAGTGAAATTATTCTTTGTAAATACTCTTTATTTCAGTTTAATACTTTCATTTTTTTATTTACATTTATACTCATTTACGAGTATTTTACTTAAAAGTATATTCTGTCTTTTTATAATTATTATTGGTTCTTTTAATTAAATATGTACTTCCATAACTTTTTTAAATTTTTATAAAATTAAAAGATATCTCAAAGTAATATTGATATATTTTTTAAAAATAGGCTCTGTTTTAATTAAGTGTTGATTATTGATTATAATTTTCAGATAAGGGTATAATATTAATATGAAGAGTTGTGGAGGTTTAGTTATGACAAATGTATCATCTGTATTAGCAGAAATTGAAAATTTATCTTTATATCAGCAAACACAAATTTTAGCCCTTTTAGAAGAACGTCTTATTTCAGGTTCTCAAGTTACTCAAATCACTAAAGATGTTAAAGAAATGAGATTTTCCAGAGGGAAAGTGTGTCCTCATTGTAAAGGAGAGAATATATTAAGAAATGGTAAATATAACAATAAACAAAGATACATTTGCAAAAACTGTAAGAAGACATTTTCTGATTTTACCAACTCTGCAACATATAACAGTAAAAAAACATTGGATAAGTGGATTAAATATGCTAAATGCATGTTAAATGGATATTCAATAAGGAAATGTGCTGAAATAGTTGAAATAAATATAGCAACAAGTTTCTTTTGGAGACATAAACTTCTTAACTGTATAAGTGAATTTCTTGGTGTAGGCTCTGTTGATGGAGTGGTTGAGGCAGATGAAGTTTTCTTTGCTTATTCATACAAAGGAACTAAACCTATAAATATGCCAAGACCTTCTCGTAAAAGAGGTAAACAAGTTAAGAAAAGAGGTATCTCTAAAGAACAAGTATGTGTTGGCACTGCTCTTGATAGACAAGGCAATTTGATTATAGAGTTATTATGTACAGGAAGAATGACATCCGAAGAATTAAAAAGACTTTATATCAATCGTATAGGAGAAGACTCTATTCTTTGTACTGATTCTCATAAAAGTTATATGCAATTTGCAGAAGATATGGAGTTAGAACATAAGAGAATTAAAAGGGGTAAGCACAAAGAAGATATATACCATATTCAACATATAAATAGCCTTCATTCTAATTTAAAAAGATGGATGAGTAGGTTTAATGGTGTTGCAACAAAATATCTTAATAATTATATGAAATGGCATAAATGGATAAATACATTTAGTTCAGAAAAAGAATCTATTAGAGTTAAAAACTTTATTGTTCATAGTAATATATCTCATAATTATACTAAAATAAAGGAATTTAAAAATAGTCAACCAATTTTCATGTAATACTTCAAAAATATGGAATTTTAATGCGAATATAATGTATAATAAAAATATAAATTATTACTCAACAGTATTTAGTTACGAGTTGAGTCAGGAGGTGAAATAGTGCAAAAAGAAGTTTTGCAAAAAGAAGTAATTTTAAATTTAGTTCCTATTTTATATTTTATTATTCCTATAGTTTTAGGAATAGTTACTGGTTTTGTTATTAAAAAACTTACTTTACGAAAAAAAACAATTTATTCATTAATAATACCTCTTTCTATAAGCATAGTTTATATTACAATTATATATTTTATTTATAATTCAAATAAAGCTGAACTTCAATTACTTACAATTTTGTTTATATGGAATTCATTTTTAATTTTCATTTCGAATATTACTTATTTATGTTTCTATAGGCTATATCTTTATTTCTATCAAAAAAGAAAAAATAAAATTTAAATTATTACGAACTAAAGACCGGTGAGTTAGAAATCACTGGTCTTTTAAATTTCGTATATATTATCAACATTATTTTAAAACAAAGCCTAAAAATAAATTTACTTCTTAAATACGAATATTTATTATAAAATTAATAATATAAAGAATAAATTCTATGAAAATTTTCTTTAATATAAGGAGGCAAATTAAATGAGTGATAATAATTCTTCAAACAAAACTGTAATTAATAAAACAATTAATAAAGGAATTACCTTTGGATCATGTTTAGCTATAGTCATTTCTTATACAGCTTGGAAGTCGATCCCTTGGGCTATTTTTCACGGATTATTAAGTTGGATATATGTTATTTACTATTGGCTTGTTTATTAGAATAATGTCTAGATATTTCATTGAAAAAATCTTAATTGCCTTTTAGATATTTACTTTACAAGACTTTTATGGTATTTATTGTAAGGGGTGATTTTTTTGAAATTATTAAAATTAATTTTAGTGGCCACTTTAAGTGTATTTTTAATTGGCTGCAGTAAATACGTTATTAAGGATAAACCTATAGAAAACGATACTTCAATAAATAAAATAACAAATGATAATAATGATGATAATGAAAATAAAGATACTCTTAAAAATATCATAGAAGATAAGGATAAAATCGAAATACAAGATAACAGTTTAGATGTATCCAATTTAGACTTAAGAAACAGCTCAATGTTAAGTAAGTATATAGAAGGAGTCTCCTTAGTTAAAACTTTTTCTGATAACAACTCATTATACTTAAAATACATAGAACCACTTAAGGATAAAATAGGACGATTTAGAGATATGCCAGAGGTTGTACTCTTAGAAGATTTAAAGTCATCTGGAGCTGAAACTACTCAATATTATACAGAGGAAGATGGTCTAAATGTTGATTTAAGCATAAATACATCTGGAAAAGAAGTAATAACTTATTCTGACATATTGTACAAGGCTTCAATTGAAAATATAGATACTACTTTTGATTTTAAGACTTCTAAACTTAACGAATTTAGAAATACCTTTGTAGATGTTAATGATTTAGACTATGAAAAAGTAAATAGCTATATCAAAGATATGTTATCCAAAAATATAGAAGACAACATGATTTTCTTTAATAAAATTGATGATAATAGCTATGAAGTTATAACTATAAAAGATGGTAACTGCTATTATAGACTTGTATACGATCCTAAATTTTGATTATTAAACTTAAAAAAGCTTCCAGGTTAACTAATTATGTTTTTTCTTACATAATAAATTTAACTGGAAGCTTTTTATTTATAAAACTATAGTTATTTTAGTTCCTACCCCTACTTTACTTTCAATATTAATACTACCATTATGATATATAATAATTTCTTTAGCTATTGCCATGCCAAGCCCTGATCCTTTATAAGAAGAGTTAGAGTTCACACCTTTATAATATCTATCAAATATATATATTAAATCCTCTTCCTTTACTCCTTGTCCGTTGTCTTCTATTATAATTTTTATCCTACCTTCCTCTTCTAAAAGACTTACATTAACAACAGTACCTTTAGAATTATGCTCTAAAGAATTTATTATTATATTATTAATTGCTCTTTTTAAATACTTTTTATCACATAGACTTATTACTTTTTCATTTTCATAATTGAAATTTATTTCTCTATCTGTATATTTACTATTATTTAATAAGTCTATTATATTTTCTTGTAATAATATAATAATATTTTCATTCTTCAAATTTATAGGTATAACCTTATTTTTTAATTTATAAACTAAGGATAAATCACTTACTAATTCTTGAATATAATTGCTATTATCTAAAATACGACTACTATATTTTTTAGCTTCCTCAATGTCTACTACGTAATCATTTCCTTGAATAAGCTCAGCATAACCTTTAATTGAACTTAAAGGGGTCTTTAGATCATGTGTGATATTAGCTATCCACTCTTCTTTTACCTTATCTACTTCAGTACGCTTTATTTCATTTTCCTTCAATACATTAGATAACTCATTTATATTTTTACTTACTTCTTCAAAAACACCATTTTTAATTGGCTTATTTTTATATAGCCCATTTTTTAAATCATTAATATCATCCACCACTGAAACCATTGGCTTAACTAGATATTTACTTAAAATATAAGCTACAATAGTCATTAATATTAAAGCAAAAACTATAATGCTTAAATGATATAACATACTTTCATCAGTAAATGTCATTTTATATCTATAAACTTTGTCTATAGGAAAACCTACTAAAAGCATATATTCTTCACCTTCATTAACTACTTTATTAGTAGTAATAGTTGTAGGAGCACTACTGCCCCAAGGATCTGTTATAAAATCTACTAATTCATAAGTACTATAACTTACAGGTATTTTATCAGGTTTATTAGCCTGATAAACTTCTTTATTTTCTTTATTTAAAACCTGTATCCAAATATTATTATCTATTAATTTATCAATATTTTCATTACTTAATCTTAAATCATTATCTTCTTCTAAATCTTTTACATATTCTAGTGCAAAATCCCTAGTACTAAAGGATAAGTTAAATACCTCCTCACCAAAGGAGAAATTCCCCTTATATATCACTATGTTTAAAATAGTATAAACAATCATAGTAATATAAAAAACCATAATCATTGATAAAACATATCTTAATGTCAATTTAATTTTCATATTAATCAACTAGCTTATAGCCAATCCCCTTTAAAGTTTTTATATGCCTTGGTTCACTTGGATTATCCTCTAGCTTTTCTCTTAAATGTCTAATATGGACCATTATTGTATTATCATAGCCATCATACTCATATCCCCATATATTTTCACAAAGTGATGTTTTACTAAATACCTTATTTTTATTTTTCACTAAAAATAGAATTAACGAATATTCCTTTGCTGTTAGTGATAAATTCACCCCATTTTTAATGACTTCACCTGTATCTTCATTTATATAAATATTCCCAAAACTATATATATTTCTTTTAGGCTCAGTATTTATCATCCCTCTTTTAAGTTGGGATTTAACTCTAAGAACAACTTCCTTAATATTAAAAGGTTTAGTAACATAGTCATCTCCGCCAGCTTCTAATCCCATAATCTTCTCTTCATCCTCAGATTTTGCTGTTAAAAAAATTATTGGGCATAAAGAAAACTTTCTAATTCTATCACAGGCTTTATATCCATCTATATCTGGCATATTAACGTCTAGTATTATAATATCTGGATTATTTTCTTTAGCACTTAAAATACCATCTATTCCATTATCAGCTTCATAAATATTATTAAAACCATCTTTTTTAAAAACCTCTTTTAATAAAACTAAAAGTTCTCTTTCGTCATCTATAACCAATATTTTTTTATCTAATATTTCGTTATTATCCATTGTTGCAATCCCTCCAAACTCTTAGTTATATTTTAACATAATCATATTTTACTTAATATCTGATTTAATAAAATCAATGAAATCAATAGTAAACATTATTAATGATAAAATAATAGAAACCATTAAAATAATATATCTTTCTTTATTAGTTATAGCTCCTCCAGAAATCATCATAGAATATGTCCATGGTGCATAAATCCAAAACTTACTTTGAGCTATAAAAATATTAGTTATAAGCATTATAACCCCTGTAGTTATTACTGGTATTATACTTATAAATCTTCTTCCAGTTATGAAAAGTAAAGTTATTATTGGTAGTGTTGTTATTATAATTTGTAGTGAATATTTTATTGAGTCTAATATAAAATTATTTCCTAATATGAATACTAAAATATTTACTGAAACTATATAAGATAAAGTAGTAATAATTAATAAATATAACATAACCTTATATTTAGATAGATAAATACTAGTTTTCTTAATAGGAAATAACATTAATCCTCTCCAACCATTATTATCATTTTCTACTTTAGTTACCATGCAAGCAACATATATAATATAAAGTGGTAAAAATAAAGTTATAAATGCCATTGAAGAAAACATATATATACCTTCACTAAGACCTAACTCAGCAATCTTCTCCATTCCCAATACCTTACTAAATGTAAAAATAACTATTATTATTGGGAAGATTATACCTAAACTTAATAAGGAACTTCTTTTTAATTTTAATAATTCTACTTTAAATAACTCCATATATATCACTCCTTAATAAATTTCTTTATTATTAAAATATCTTGTTATTAATTTAGGTACTATAAATAATATTAATACTGAAATAGTAAGCAGTATTAAAAGTTCTTTTCTACCTTGAGTTATTGAAAATAATGAGAATCCATATGGATTAAGATATTTTATAAAATAATCATTATGATAAATATTGGTAGAAACAATACTTAATACTGCAGCAATTCCAATTGATATTAATAAATTTTTATTCTTTATATTCAAAAATAAATGTATTAACATTATTACTAAGGAGGATATTAATTGAACAAAAAACATAATAGCAAAAAACTCATATGGGATAGGTTCCTTAAACTTAAATATCACTCCAACTACTATTAATGAAATAACATTTATAATTAGCATCACTACTGAATAAAAGCTTGCAACAATATATTTTGAAAGTAAAACGTCGCTTCTTTTTATAGGCTTAGTTAATAAGAATGTCCATGAATTATTTCTATATTCACTTTCAAATAAAGTACTTAATATTAATGCTGAGAACATAGGCATATAATCATTAAAATATAAAATTCGTTGTTCTTTAATTAATACTTGCCAAGAGGTTAATCCCTTTTCAATAGATTGAGGTAATAGCCAACTTTCATACCTTATAAAAAAATCTACACATAAAAGAATTGCTACTCCAATAGGTACAGCTAAAACAAATAAAATAACTAAGTTTCTTTTTCCTTTAGTAAACTCATTTTTTATTAAATTCATTAACATAGGTCTTCCTCCTTAGTTAATCCTAAGAATATCTCCTCTAAAGAACTTTTTTCTTGAGATAAGTAATTTAAATCATAACCTGACATAACTAATTCCTTGCAAATCTTCGAAGGAGTCAAATTACTTCCCTTAACTTTTAGATTTTCTCCTTCTTCTAATGCTTTATATCCTCTTGCAGAAAGCAATTTAATTACTTCATTTTTAACTTTATAATTTTCTAAACCTATGATTACCTCATTACTTGAATTCTTCTTTAGATTTTCTAAAGACCCTTGATATAATAATTTCCCTTTATTTATTACTGCTACTTCTGTAGCTATTAATTCTATTTCGCTTAATATATGACTTGATATTATAATTGTTATATTCTTTTCTTTAACTAATTTTTTAATTAAATATCTGATTTCTATTATTCCTGCTGGATCTAATCCATTAGTAGGCTCATCTAATATCAAAAGTTTGGGATCTCCCATAAGGGCCTCTGCAATTCCTAATCTTTGCTTCATTCCTAATGAAAATTCTTTAACCTTTTTATCTCTTACATTCCAAAGACCTACTAATCTTAATTTATCTTCTATTTCTTCTCTATTTAAATTAAGAACTCGTCTTAATATCTCTAGATTTTCATAAGCAGTTAAATGCCCATAGTATGATGGACTCTCAACTAAAGCTCCTATATCACTTAATATTTCTTCCCTATCTTTTTCTATTGATTTACCAAAGACCTTAACTTCTCCAGAACTTGGTTTTAATAATCCTAAAATTATTTTTATAGTTGTTGACTTTCCAGCTCCATTAGGTCCTAAAAATCCATATATTTCTCCTTCTCTTACTCTTAAATCAAGATTATCAACTGACTTTACATCACTAAAATCCTTAACTAAGCCTTTAGTTTCAACTACAAATTTACCCATAATCAATCACCTCGTATATTTTATAAGTAAATTTTAATATCCTTACCTTAATGCTAATTTCAGTTAACCTTAATTCTACCTTAATTTTAAAATGAAAAAATTAAGGTAATGAAAAAATGAAAGAATGAAAGAAGAGGTTTTGCATAGCAAAACCTCCTTTGTTTTAAAGATATCCTTATAAAAAATCTGTAAAGATTTTTTATAATCATTTTTTAATTTTTTAATTTTTTCATTCTTTCATTCATAAAATGCTTCGCATTTTAAATCATTCTATAATAATTCATAATTGATCCTTCCTTAAGGCCACAAGACTTATATAAGTTTAAAGCATTCTTATTCTTAATCTCTACATCTAATTCAATCTTACTTATATTTTCGCCCTTTAACTTATTTAAAACTTTAACTAATGAAGCTCTGCCGTATCCTTTTCTTCTATATTCCGGAATAATACCAAAACCACTTATATAAATAGAATTTTCTTCTTCTTTACTAGTTTTTATCTTTCCAATTATCTTATCATCTATTTTTATAAAATAAGTTATGTTATTATTTTTTTCTTCATCTTCAGGTAATATCATTTCACTACTAACATCCCCAAAGAATATAGTATTTAATCTATCTATATCCTCAGCATTCTTATTAGTAGCTTTTACTACTATACTTTCATTATTTATTTCTTTTACTTCCCACTCTAAGCATGTCATTCTACATTCTGAAAATGAGTATATACCCTTTGTTTTTTCAATAAATTTCATAGCTGAAACAGATTTATCATCACCAAGTAATAAGATTTCCTTAAAATTTCTTTTTCTACATTCATCAAGTGCTATTTCAATTATTTTTGTAAATATACCTTTTCTTCGAAAGCTTGGATGTACCATTCCATTAATTTCTGCTATATTTCTACTAAAGGCAGAAATTCCTGCATATCCAATTAGCTCATCATTTAAGTAATATAAAATCTCATTTACGTCATTTAAAGACTTATTATAATCTTTTTTTATTTCTATTCTATACTCTAGTTCTAGCTTTAAGTTTATATTATCTTCTTTTATACAAATATCTTCTAAATTTCTAATTAACTTTATATCATTTTCATCTAAATACTTCTTTAATATTATTTTTTGAGATTTAACTATAATCTCTTTATTACCCATGGATACCCCTCCCTAATTATAATTTAACACCCTTTACTATTTCTCTATTATATCAAACTGTTAATATTTTACCAATATTTACTTGACATTGAAATTATCTACACATATACTGTATATATAAATATAAACAGTATATATACTGTCAAGGAGGTAATGCTTATGTCATATTTATTAGAAATCAATAATCTAGAAAAAAAACTTGGCAATTTACATCTAAAAAGCATTAATCTTAATTTAGAACCTGGATATATAATGGGCCTAATAGGTGTAAATGGCTGTGGTAAAACAACTTTAATTAATACTATTCTAAATATATATAACAAGGATTCTGGCATAGTAAAGGTAAACGGATTATCAATGGATAGTAATGAAAAAGAAGTTAAGGATCAAATAGGATTTATACTTGATGAAAACATGTTTGAAAATACTATGACAGTAATTCACAATGCCAAAACTTTTGGAAGTCTTTATAGCAAATTTAATAAAGAATTATTATTAAAATTTTGTGAGCGTTTCGATATTCCTCTTAATAAAAAGCTTGGTAAGTTATCAACTGGTTTAAAGATTAAATTTCAATTAGCCTTTGCTCTATCACATGATGCAAAGCTTTTTATAATGGATGAACCTTCTGCTGGATTAAATCCTACCTTTAGAAAAGACCTTATAAGATATATGCAAGAATTAGTTGAAGATGGTACTAGAAGTGTTATATTTTCAACACATATTACTGAAGACCTTGATCAAGTTGGAGATTATATTGCACTTATACATGATGGCAAATTATTTTTCAACTTAAATAAAGAAGATCTTAAAGATAAATATTTAATAATCAATGGAAGTAAAGAAGAAATAGAAAGTCTTACCTATTCTAAAATAATCTATAGAGAATATGGAGAGTATCATAATGCTGCCTTTATAGAAAAAGTTAAAGGTGAAAATTATAAAACTTTTAAAACAAAGGTTCCCAATATAGAAGATATTATGTACTACTTAGAAAAAGGAGGTTATTCATATGCTTAAAATTGTATTAAACGATTTATTTATCAGCTTTAAGAAATCATGGATTAGTATATTGCTTTATACGATTTTTATGTTCTATATAGCTAATTATACAATTTCACTTTTTATTGTTCTGACGAATCAAGAAATGACAAGAGAATCAGTCTATCAGGTTTTTGCATCTGAACAAACTCAAAATATAATTATTTCAGTTACTAATATAATATATATTCTTACTTTATTTTTAATAACAAAAAAAATTCCCCTTAGACTAAGCAAAGCTATGTTTGTGTGCCCTGCTTCAGATAAAGATAAAATGAAATATATGTATCTTCAATTATTACTAAAGGTAATACTTGGTTTTGTATTCATATTTCTCTCTACATACTTAATGGTTGGTGTGTTTTTCATTAATAAAGGGCTAATTCAAAATATAATTGAACTTGGTCTATTATTATTTTTAATAATAACTTTTAATTTAAAAGTTGGTATAGGTGAGGAAGGTTTAAAGAAAAAAGATAAAAAAGGTTATATTATCTATACTAAAGAAGAAGAAATTATTAATTACTATTTCTTTTCTATACTACTTATAGAAACTATACTGTTTTATAGTTTAAATGCTATTAAAATTAATTCTAATATATTTATTATAATTGGATGGATAATTATATTTATAATAAATAGTTATGTAATTTATAAATGTACATCTCCACTTATAAAGAAATCTCTTTCTTTTGAAGATGTATATAGGCAAGTACCAGATAAGGAAGAAGGTTATTAATGAATATTATTTTAGATACTGAAAGTAATCTTTCAATTTATGAACAAATAATTAAATCAATAAAAAACTCAATAATCAAGGAAGAAATTATTCCAGGTGATATGCTACCTTCTATTAGAGCTTTAGCAAGAGATTTACAAATTAGTGTTATTACAACAAAGCGTGCTTATGATGAATTAGAAAAAGAAGGATTAATATACTCAGTACCTGGTAAAGGATTTTATATAAAAGAACCAAATCGTGAAAAACTTAAAGAAGCCCAATTTAAAGAATTCGAAGATCAATTTGATAATTTGATTCATGAAGGTAAAAAACTAGGTCTTGAATTATCAGATATGCAAGATATTTTAAAGACTTTATATGAAGGGAGATAATTAAAATGCCTTATATAATTAAATGTGAAGATATTAATAAAAATTATAAAGATTTCTCATTAAAATCTATTTCTTTTAATATTGAATCAGGATATCTAACAGGGCTTATAGGTGTTAATGGTGCAGGTAAAACTACTCTTATTAATATCTTAGCAGGAATTGATGATGACTTTACAGGAAAAATTCTTATAAATGATATAGATATTAAGAAAAATCCATCTAAGGCAAAAGAAGACATAGGTTTAGTATCTGAAAAACTTAACTTCTTTCTTGATAAAACAGCTTATGAAAATGGAATATTGCTTGGTGAGTATTTTAAAAATTGGAATATGAATAACTTCTATCTTTGGCTAGATAAGATGAATTTACCTAAAGGTCAGCCCCTATATCAATTTTCTAAAGGTATGAAAATGAAGTTCCAAATATGCTTTGCTATGGGGCATAGTCCAAAATTTCTTCTATTAGATGAACCTACTGCAGGATTTGATCCTGTATTTAGAAAAGACTTTTTAAATATTTTACAATATATATTAAATCAAGATGTGGGAATTCTTATGTCTACTCATATAACAAGCGATCTTGATAAAATTGCTGATTATATAATAATTCTTGATAATGGAGAAATTATGATTAATGATACTAAGGAAGCTCTTGAAGATGAGTTTAAGAGAAGTAAAATTGAAAGATCTTTAAATAAGAAATTTACTATTAGTGATTTACTTTAAGGAGGCATAAATATGAGTTTTATAGATAAAGAAAAAGAAAGAATAAAATACAATTATCAAGGTTTAATATTGTTCGGCTTTTTATTCTTTTACTTTATTACAGTGCAATCGGATATCACTAGACATAAAGTAATCTTTGGTAGTGGTATTGAAGCTGAACCTCTTTCCTTTATTACCTATCCCCTAATCCTAGGTATAGTAATTCTAATTATGTATTTAAATTCTCATCTTTTCTGGATAAAAGAACAAGGAAAAAAAGTATTCATATTAAGAAAATATGATATCATTCCTATAGATAGAAAAGAAATCTATACTGCAAAATTTAAAATTATCATAGAATATGTAATAAAATATATAATATATTCTATTTTCACTTATATATTAGCCCTAGTATTCAATAGTTATAAAGAAATAAACCTATTAAAAAACTCTATTGAAATAATTGAAGTTTCTTTATTAGCATTAATAGTTTTAGCTATAGTTTTATTTATAAATATTCTTCAGGATAAAAAGACTAAAAAAGAAATATAATCAAATTTGTATTTAACCAATATAAAATATAAATACAGATAAAACTTATATAAGTTTTATCTGTATTTTTTATCATAGATTTATAGTATTTATTACGGCATTGAATTTGTAATTGAGATTATAACTATTGTTAAAACTAGTAAAATAATTAGATAAGTAGTTAACCCAAAGAATACACTAGCAAAGACCTTATTGTTTTTGACTTTCATTCTTCTATAACAATATAATCCTAAGATAATAAATGCTAACCATAATATATAGAAGTAACTTATATATATTAGAAATGAATTTCTTATCCATAAAATACTTATAACTAAAGCTGCTATAGAGAAGATGCTTAATAAAATTCCTGAAAACATATTTTTTTCTTTCATAAATTAATAACTCCTCTTAAAATTTATAGTTTCGCTCTTCCATATACCTGTACTTCCAAAATCGTAATCAATTCTTACAGTATCCTTATCTTCCCATATTAACTGATAGCTATTAGTAGAAAATGGTCTAAAGCCATCATCTGTTGATATTTCTTGATTTAGAGACTTAATAAAAATACCAAAGCTCTTTTTATAAAAATGACTTCTTCCTGATAGTAAAAAAGAATCCTCTTCTACTATCAAAGTTCTATTTCCATAAGATGATTTAAAATTGAAATACTTAATTTCACTATAGAAAAATAGATATATTATTAAGCTAAATACTAAAATTATGGAAGTTATAATATTATAAGCAATCTTCAGCCACTTAACTTCTCGCTTTTTAGGAATCCAAAATATAATTGGACATATTATAATTCCTAAAAACAATACTAAGTTAATAAAATTTGGACTTATATTAAACAATAAAACTTTTATACCTTGAGGATTAAGAATAAATCTTATTACTATAAATACTAATAAAATTGCTAACCATACTCTTTTCATTATTATTATAAACTTCTCATTATCTCTTTTCATATTATTCTCCTTATATTACTGTAAGCAATTCAAATAATTACCTTATATAATAAGAATAAAAGAGCCAATAAATAAAGTCAATAATAATTTATTGTTATTCAATAAATTATTATCATATAGTGATAATATAACTTTTTATCTAATCTCATTAGAAGATTCTACCCACTAATTTAAAGCTTTTCTACTAAATATTGAAGCAGGTAATAATTTATCCTTACTCATAAAATCATCCCCTTAATTTTATACTTTATCTATATTTTACCATACCGCTTCAATTTACTATATAAATAGTTAATTAAAATATAGATTTAATGTAAGCAATATATACTACAGCTACTTAATCTTCTAAGAATTAATTTACTTGTTAATTACTTTATTTAGCTTAACAGCTATAAATGAACTTAAGAAACATTTAAAAACATCTCCTACTACAAAAGGAAATACTGCTAGCGATAGTGCTTGTACTATACTTATACTTTGAACTACACTCATAAATACTGAACCAAAGGCATATAAAACTATCATTCCAATAATTATAGTTACAGATAAGTATCTTTTAAAATTATAATCCTTACCTTTAAAATAGCTCATTAGCGGGGTTATAATTAAAAACCCTAATATAAATCCCCCTGTTGGTCCAAATATTCTTCCAAAACCGCTTGTTCCTCCTGAGAATACTGGCAAGCCAAAAACTCCTAATATTATATATAATAATGTAACTATAAATGATTGCTTAGGGGTAAGTATTAATGCTACTAAATTAATAGCTATTGTTTGAGCCGTGATCATTACTGGTGAAAATGGTAGTGGAAAAGAAATATATGCAGATATACATAGTATTGCTATACATATTGACATCTTAGTCAATTCATTTATTTTCATTTTTATTACCTCTTTCCTTTATATTAAAAAAAATTAATGCTAGCCAATATCTTACTTTTTCTTTCATATTTAATATAATACTTTCTATTCAGTATATAGTCAACCATATTTTATTTTTAGGTGACAATTAATTATGAATAATAAAAAATGGCTTCTTAAAAATAAGAAAACCACTTATCACTATTATTAAATTGTCCTAATTAACTTTTCTGCGTTAGTTAATATATTTTTAAGATCTCTACTATTTATATCTTTTATTGAGATTATTGGTTTTGGGGCTTCATCAGATTCATTAATATCTTTTTCATACCAGATAACATCTAGCCATTTTCCAAATTTATATCCTGTTTTATGGAATACTCCAGCCTTTTTAAAACCAAAATACTCATGTAACTTTTCTGATTTAATATTATTTTCTGTAACGCCTCCATATACGTTCTTAATATTTTGAAGCTTTGATATTTCAATTAAGGCAGTATAAAAGGCCTTACCTATACCATAACGCAAATATGAGTCATTAATATATATTGAAAAATCTACATCCCACATATATGCAGCTCTTTCTGCATGCCTACTGGAATATGCATATCCAACTACTTTATTATCTATAGTACAAACTAAATATGGATAACTTTCCTTAACATTATAAAACCTCTTTTTAAATTCCTCCATAGTTGGTACTTCATATTCAAAAGTTATTGTACTATCTTTAATATATGGAACATAAATTCCTAGTATTTCTTCTATATCTTTTCCCTCAGCCATTCTAATTTTCGCATTCATAAGTACTATCCCCCAATTACTGTATATACATATTTTATTATAGAAAAAAAGCTGCTGTCGCACAATAAAAAATTAATAAAAAAACTCCCTAAGGAGTTTTTAAAAGAATTTAACTTTAGTAATTCTGTAAGAATTACATCAATAATTCTTCATTTTTAATTTTTAATTTGAGCTGTTTATGCAACAGCTCCTTTTCTATTAATTTATTGTAATTCAAAGGCACCAGTATATAATTGATAATACTTACCCTTCTTTTCAATTAAATCATCGTGACTTCCACGTTCTATTATTCTTCCTTGTTCCATAACCATAATAACATCAGAATTTTTAATTGTTGAAAGTCTATGAGCTATTACAAAAACAGTTCTACCTTCCATTAACTTATCCATACCTTCTTGAACTAAAGCTTCAGTTCTTGTATCAATACTTGAAGTAGCTTCATCTAATATTAATACTGGTGGATTTGCAATTGCTGCTCTAGCTATTGCAAGTAACTGTCTTTGTCCTTGAGAAAGATTTGCTCCGTCTCCAGTTATTTTTGTATTATATCCATTAGGCAAATGCTTAATAAATGTATCTGCATTAGCAAGTTTTGCAGCAGCTTTTACTTCTTCATCAGTTGCATCTAATTTACCATATCTTATATTATCTGCTACAGTCCCTGTGAATAAATGTGTATCTTGAAGTACTATTCCTAAGGATCTTCTTAAGTCATCCTTCTTTATTTTATTAATATTTATTCCATCATATCTAATTTTACCATCTTGAATATCATAGAATCTATTAATTAAATTAGTTATAGTAGTCTTACCTGCACCAGTTGCACCAACAAAAGCAACTTTTTGACCTGGCTTTGCAAATAAAGTTATATTATGAAGTATAGTTTTCTTTTCATTGTATCCAAAGTCAACATCATCAAAAACCATATCTCCATTCATTCTAGTATAACTTATAGTACCGTCACTATGAGGATGCTTCCATGCCCATAAACCAGTTCGTTCATTTACTTCTTCTATATTTCCTTCATTGTCTATTTTTGCATTAACTAATGTTACATATCCATCATCAACTTCTTGCTTTTGGTCTAGCATTTCGAATATTCTCTCTGCTCCTGCAAGAGCCATAATAACTGCATTAAATTGTTGTGACATTTGACCTATAGGTTGATTTAAGTTTCTTGTAAGTTGAAGGAAAGATGCTAATGATCCAATTGTAAATCCACCAATTCCTCCTATTGCTAAAACTCCACCAACCATTGCAGTTAAAACATAATTTATATAACTTAGATTACCCATTATAGGCATTAGGATATTAGCAAAGGTATTTGCTTTATCTGCACTATCCCTAAGCTTTTCATTTAGTTCATCAAACTTTATTTTAGTTTCTTCTTCATGACAAAAGACTTTTACTACTTTTTGTCCTTCCATCATTTCTTCTATATATCCATTAATTGCCCCTAAATCCTGTTGTTGCTTACCAAAGTACACAGCACTTTTTCCGCCTATACCCTTTATTGTTTTAAACATTACAAACAACATAAATAAAGCAACAAAAGTTAAAGGAATACTTAAAATTATCATAGATACAAATACACTAACTACTGTAATAACTGATGAAATAAGTTGAGGCAAGCTTTGACTAATCATTTGTCTTAAAGTATCAGTATCATTAGTATAAAGACTCATTATTTCACCATGTTGATGGGTATCAAAATATCCTATAGGTAGCTTTTCCATATGCTCGAACATATCATCTCTTATCTTTTTAAGACTACCTTGAGCTACAAATACCATCAATCTATTATAAATATATGTCGTTAATGTTCCAGTATAATATATAATAGCCATTATACCTATAGCTTTTAACAATGGTGTGAAATTAGGATTTGATTGCCCTAAAAATGGAGTTATATAGTCATCTATTAATTTCTTTAAAAATAAAGTACTTGAAACTGTTGCTAGGGAACTTATCAATATAAGGGCAATGACTAATACAAATGTAAATTTATTTTCTTTAAATACATAATCTATAAGTCTTCTTAATGTCTTCATTGGGTTTTTGCTTTTTCTAATAGGACCTGGTCCCTTTTGTCCAAAGTTGTTTCTCTTAATATTAGACTTCATCACTACCAGCTCCCTTCATTTGTCCGTTGTAAACATCTTTATATATTTCATTTGATTCTAATAATTCTGAATGTGTTCCAAAACCATTAATTTTTCCATCATCTAATACTATTATCTTATCTGCTTCTTCTACCGAAGAAATTCTTTGTGCTATTATAATCTTAGTTACATTAGGTATAGATTCTTTAAAGGCTTTTCTTATTAAAGCATCTGTTTTAGTGTCTACTGCACTTGTTGAATCATCTAAGATTAATATCTTAGGATTCTTAAGAAGCGCTCTTGCTATAGTAAGCCTTTGTTTTTGTCCTCCAGATACGTTAGTTCCACCTTGTTCTATATAAGTGTCATATTTATCTGGTAGAGTTTCAATAAATTCACTAGCTTGTGCTGCATTACAGGCTTTAATTAAATCTTCATCAGAAGCTTCTTTATTACCCCATCTTAAGTTTTCTTTAATAGTTCCTGAGAATAATACATTTTTTTGAAGTACCATTGATACAGCATTTCTTAATGTTTCTATATCATACTCTCTAACGTCTATTCCTCCAACTTTAACACTACCAGTCGTAACATCATAAAGTCTTGGTATTAATTGAACTAAAGAAGATTTAGCACTTCCTGTTCCACCTATAATTCCTATAGTTTCACCTGATTTTATTTTTAAATTTATATTATCTAAACTTAGATTTTCCTTATCATCACTATAACTAAAGTTTACATTATTAAATTCTATTGAACCATCTTTTACTTCAAATATAGGATTTTCTCCATTTTTTAATGTGCTTTCTTCTTCTAAAACTTCAACTATTCTTTCTGCTGATGATTTAGCCATCGTTACCATAACTAAAACCATTGATAGCATCATAAGACTCATTAGTATATTACCTGCATAAGCAAATAAACTCATAAGTTCTCCAGTTGTCATAGTGTTTGAAATTATAAATTTTGCTCCAAACCATGAGAATAAAAGAAGTATTGTGTACATGCTAAATTGCATAACAGGCGCATTTAATATTATTAATTTTTCAGCTTTTATAAATTTATCATATAAGTTCTTAGAAGCCTTATGAAATTTGTTAATTTCATGTTCCTCTCTTACATAAGCTTTAACTACCCTTATTCCAGTTAAGTTTTCTTGAACACTAGCATTTAAATCATCATATTTTCTAAATACACTTCTAAATATTGGATGTGCATTAGATATAATTATATATAGAGCTATTGATAAGAATATTATTGCTCCTAAGAATATTAAGGCCATTCTAAAATTAATGTAAAAGCTCATAACCATAGCTGAAATAAGCATAAATGGTGCTCTTACCAATGTCCTTATTATCATAAGGTAAGCATTTTGAACATTTGTAACGTCAGTTGTTAGTCTTGTTATTAGTCCTGAAGTAGAATATTTATCTATATTAGCAAAAGAAAAGTCTTGAATATTGTAAAACATTGCTTTTCTTAAATTTTTACCAAAACCTGTTGAAGCTTTTGCTCCAGTTCTTCCAGCTGCCGCTCCTAAGGTTAATGAAAAGAATGCCATAATCAGCATTATTATTCCAACTATAGTTACATATTTCATGTTGCCCTTTTCTATTCCATTATCCACTATCATGGCCATTAAAACTGGAATAATAACTTCTAGTACTACTTCAAAAGCTATAAAAACAGGTGTCAAAATTGAATCTTTTGTATACTCTGCTATATAGCTAGATAATTTTTTAATCATACTATTCCTCCTTTTGTTTGATATAATTATTGAAATTCAAAATCTTTGTTAGATTTCTAACTAAATAATTAAATAAAATTATTCGCTTATGCTATTGTTTAACTTTACCAAATTACCTATAAAAATATCTAACTCTTCTTTTGAAAGTGTAGCAGAAATAATTTCTTCTATTTTAACTATTTCTTTATAAACTAATTTATTTACCTCAATTCCCTTATCTGTAATTATAATTTTTTTAAGTCTTGCATCTTCTGAAACGCTACATCTTTTAATAAGTTCATTTTTTTCCATTAAGTTAAGTACACTTGTTACAGAAGACCTTCTAATATCAAATTCTTCTTCAATATTTTTTTGAAATATATCTCTCTTTGAAGAATTTGTATATATAAAACCTAAAATTTTTACTTGCATGCCACTTATTCCATGTTCTAATCCTACTTTTCCTATTCTTCTTTTAATTTTATGAGATAGTATATTGATTTGTCTTCCAACATGTCTTATTTCACTCATTAATTTCATCCTCACTTTGTTAGACTTCTAACTAATTATATTCTTATATCTTTCAATTGTCAACTAAATGATATTCGTTTTCATCGAATAAAGTTTTAATTACGGACTTTATATTAACAAAAAAACTTTCAAGTAATATAAGTTTTCGACTTGTACCAAAGTAACAAGGATACTTACTTATACTACTGAAAGTGTTTTGTTTTATTAGTTTAATATTCTATTTCTTCTATACTTTATTATCTTTTTTATAAATACCAATATACCTTTAAATGATTCCTTATTTTTATCACTATATAATTTATAAGCTTCTTTTCTTAGTTGAATTGGGCATACCCCTTCATCTTTGCAATATCTTCTAAATTCTATAGTTTCTTTTTTGCTATTAAATATATTATTATTAAATTTTCCGTAAGCGTACACGTAGAAACCCTCCCTTTCTATTACCTTCCCTTATTTCACTTTGATTTTTTGTTGATTTTCTTAAAATACTCATTTCACAATTCCTCCTTTAATTTATTTTTATATAAAAAAGACCCCAGTTACCCAGGATCTTTAAAATATCACTCTTATACTAAATAAGTGCATAAAAAAACCATGAGCATAATAACTCATGGTAGTATACTTAATAATTTAAACTTTTTCTAAAAAAATTATAAACTAATCCTACTGGTAGAGCTACTAATAAAATATCCTGTATATTTAGTTTTGTTTTTATTTGTTATTGCATTAATAAACATATCTCTACCTCCTTAATTTTAATTTATTTTATGTTGTTTAGATAATTTCTCTTATTAAATATATTAAATTTTAAATATCGCTTAATATACTGAAAAATCTTTCTTACAACTTATATTACTTTATTAGTATATACCCCAATCCAGTTTTTGTAAACATTTCTTCTGAAAATTTATAATTTTTGTTATATTGATAAAGACTGCATATTAATAACAACTTATAATATAATTTTATATGCATCTAGTTAATAAATTCAAAAAAATACAAAGATACTGTAGCTTTAATTTTCCTTTCTGCTATAGCATCTTTGCATTCTATTTCAATTTAAATAAAAACACTGATTAATCTAGTTTATATTTTTGAATCTTCTATTCATTTCTACTTATATAATATGTAAATATAAATCCTACTAAACCTAAAAATACTCCTATCACACTATTTAATCCATCAATCCCTGGAAAAACAGAAAATACAGATCCTAAAATAAATCCAAAGATTAATATATAGGTTTGCTCTGGATATTTAATTAATAAGCTCTCAATTATTCTTGCACTTAATAAAGTACCAAAAATACCTCCTAAGGCAATAGGTATTAATATTGGAATATTAAATTGTGAAACTGCAGTTATAACTGTATTATATAAACCTAATACAAATAGCATAAAAGATCCACTTATTCCTGGTAGTATAAGTGCAGCTGCTACTACTATTCCACCTACAAAAAGCCAAATAAAATTTAAAATACTTAAGCTAGTTATAATTGATGAAGCATCATTATTAGGAGTCCCCATCATAAGAACTATTATAATACCCAAAACTAAGAATAAAATATTCTTCTTATTAAAGCCCTTCACTGTAGCTTTTTTAAACATAAGTGGCGCACCACCTAAAATAACACCTATAAATAAATAGCCTATTGGAATAGGGAAATTATCAAATAAAGTTTTAACAATATTGCTAAATAAAAATATTCCTACTATTGCTCCAATTCCTACTTGTAATAATATCTTGTATTGATTTTTAAAATCCTTCAAAATATTATTTACTGCATGTAAAAGCTTATCGTATATTCCTAATATCATTGCAATTGTTCCACCACTAACTCCTGGTACTAGCTGAGATATACTAATTGCAACGCCTTTAAAAAAATTCTTGATAAAATCCATCTACTACACTCCCACTATCAGATTATAATAATATAAATATTAACATAAATATATTTATATGTTATAGTTTTAACTTACATTTAACATAATAATACTACCTGTATTATTTTCATAAATACAATTATTATTTATGTTTAAAAATGCTATAATAATATTTAAAATGCGAAGCATTTTATGAATGAAAAAATTAAATAATGATAAATTCTTATATAGTTTAGGAAGTTTTACTCTACCGAACCTCCTAAACCCATTAGTTCTTTCATTTCTTCATTTTTAAATTCCTTCATTGTTTTGCTTCGCAAAATCTAACATATGTATTTTAAGAAAAGGATTGATGTTATTGTTAAAACTTATTTATTTTATGAAAGATTATAAAAAGGAATCAATACTTGGCCCAATATTTAAATTAATTGAGGCTATATTAGAATTATTTATTCCAATAGTTATGGCCAAAATTATTGATATTGGTGTATATAATAAAGATATTAATTATGTATTTAAAATGGGTGGTGTACTTATCCTTTTAGGAGCTATCGGCCTTATATTTGCCATTATTTGCCAATACTATGCTTCTATTGCTTCCCAAGGAGCAGGGACTTCTATTAGAAGCAAATTATATAAACATATAAATGGACTATCTTATAGTGAAATAGATAAAATAGGTACTCCAACTCTTATTACAAGACTAGTAAATGATATTAATCAAATCCAAACTGGTATAGCTATGTTAATAAGGCTAGGAACAAGAAGTCCCTTTATAATTATTGGTTCAATTATTATGGCATTATTAATAGATTTAAAACTATCTATAATATTTTTAATAGCTACTCCACTTATTGCTTTAGTTATTTACTTAGTAATGAGTAAATCCCTTCCTTTATATAAGGTAATACAAGAAAAATTAGATAGTTTATCTTTAATAACAAGGGAAAATCTTGAAGGAGCTAGGGTAATTAAAGCTTTTTCAAAAGAAGAATCAGAAAAATCAAGATTTGAAAAATCAGCTATTGACTTAGCTAATACCTCTATTAATGTAGGTAAAATATCTGCTATCCTTAATCCTATTACTTATATGATTATGAATTTAGCAATAATAGCTATCTTATGGTTTGGTGGAATTAATGTAAATATAGGCTCATTAACTCAAGGTGAGGTTATTGCCTTTATTAATTATATAACTCAGATCTTATTATCATTAATAGTTTTTTCTCAGCTTATTGTAATTTTAACTAAGGGCGCAACATCTGCTAATAGAGTTTTAGAAATATTAAATATTAATACTTCTATTATGGATAATAAAGAAACTTTAACTAATAAAGTGAAAAATAATGATTCCCTAATTGAATTTAAAAATGTTTCATTTTCTTATGAAGAATCAAATGAATACTCCTTAAAAGATATTAATTTTAAAATTAATAAAAATGAAACTATAGGCATAATTGGTGGAACTGGATCTGGTAAATCAACATTAATAAACCTAATACCTAGATTTTATGATGTATCAAAAGGTGAAATATTAGTTAAAGGTATTAATGTTAAAGATTATAAGCTAAATAGCCTAAGAAAACTTATTGGTATAGTTCCTCAAAAAGCAGTTTTATTTAAAGGAAGTATTTTAGATAATTTAAAATGGGGAAATGAAAATGCAACTATTAACGAAATAGAAGATGCATTAAATATATCTCAGTCTTCTTCATTTATTAACTCCTTACCTGATAAATATAATGCTAAAGTTATGCAAGGTGGTAAAAACTTTTCTGGTGGTCAAAAACAAAGACTTACTATTGCAAGAGCTTTAGTAAGAAATCCTGAAATACTTATTTTAGACGATAGTTCTAGTGCTTTAGACTTTGCAACAGATGCAGCATTAAGAAAAAATTTAAAAGAAAATACTAAAGATATGACAGTACTTATAGTATCACAAAGGGCAAGTAGTATAATGAATTCAGATAAAATAATAGTCTTAGATAATGGTGAAATAGCTGGAATTGGAACTCATGATTATCTTCTTAAAAATTGCGAAGTTTATAGTGAAATATATTCTTCTCAATTAAATAATTAGGAGGTGACATTTTGAATACTGCAATACTTAAAAGAATTTTAAAATATACTAAGCCTTATAGTAAATATATAGTTTTATCCTTTATTACAGCAATTATAAATATAACTTTAACTTTATTAGCACCTATAATTATAGGAAGAGGTGTAGATTTTATTATAGGACCTAATAATGTTAACTTTAATAAACTTATTAATATACTAATTTTACTTTTATTGACTATAATTTTTTCTTCAATTTTTCAGCTTATTATGACTAGATGTAATAATATAGTAAGTTATAAGACTATTAAAGATTTAAGAAGAGATGTATTTAACAAATTAAATGAATTACCACTTAAATATATAGATAGTAATTCTCATGGATATATTATAAATGGAGTCATTAATGATATAGAAATTATTTCAGATGGATTATTACAAGGCTTCTCTCAGCTTTTCACTGGAATAATAACTATAGTTGGAACATTAATTTTTATGTTAACTATAAATTATAAAATAGCTTTACTAGTAGTTATAATAACTCCACTTTCATTATTTACTGCTTCCACTATAGCTAAAGCTTGTAATTCTATGTTTAGAAAGCAATCTGAGGTTCGTGGAGAACTAACTGGTTATGTAGAAGAAATGATAGGTAATCAAAAAGTTGTAAAGTCTTTTTCTTATGAAGATAGAGCTGAAGAAAATTTTGAGGAAATAAATAAGAAGCTTTATACATATGGTCAAAAAGCTCAATTTTACTCAGCAGTTACAAATCCACTTACTAGATTTGTAAATGGAATTGTATATGCAGCTGTTGGTATAGTTGGTGCAATAACTGCCATTAATGGTAACCTATCTATAGGTAATCTTTCAGCCTTTTTAAGTTATGCTAACCAATATACTAAGCCTTTTAATGAAATTTCAGGGGTTATTACTGAATTACAAGCAGCCTTTACCTCTGCTAGTAGAGTCTTTAAAATTTTAGATGAAAAACCTGAAGTTCCTGATAAGGCTAATGCTATTAATTTGGAAACTGCTGAAGGTAATGTTGATATAAATAAACTATACTTTTCTTATAATGAAAATAAACCTTTTATTGAAGATTTTAATTTAAAGGTAAACCCAGGTGAAAGAATAGCAATAGTAGGTCCTACTGGCTGCGGTAAAACAACATTAATAAATTTACTTATGAGGTTTTATAATATAGATTCAGGTGAAATTAAAATAGATAGCATTAATGTAGAAGAAATAACTAGAAAAAGTACTAGAGGACTTTATGGAATGGTACTTCAAGATACATGGTTATTTTCTGGATCAGTTAGGGACAATATAGCCTATGGAAAAGAAGATGCTACTTTAGAAGAAGTTATAGAAGCTGCAAAATCAGCCCATGCTCATAAATTTATTATGAGATTACCTAAGGGATATGATACTATTCTTTCAGAAGATAGTTCCCTATCACAAGGTCAAAAGCAATTACTATGTATTGCTAGAGTTATGCTCTCAAAGCCACCAATGCTAATTTTAGATGAGGCTACTAGTAGTATAGATACTCGTACTGAAATCTATATTCAAAGAGCTTTTAATAAATTAATGGAAGGTAGGACTTCCTTTATAGTTGCACATAGACTTTCAACTATTAAAGAAGCTGATTTAATCCTAGTAATGAAGGATGGAAAGATAATAGAAAAAGGTAATCATAAGGACTTATTAAAACAAAATGGTTTTTATTCAAATTTATATAATAGTCAATTTGCTAAGATATAAAGGTTGCATAAGGAATCCAATTGAAATTAATAATTAAAAATAAATAGTTAGAGAAATAATCTTTTTCAAATTATAAAAAATAAGCTTCTGAAAAATTCTCTTTAGATTTTTTCAGAAGCTTTAAATTTTTAATAATTTTTTAGAATATACTCTTACCTTTATTAAGACTATAATTCTAATTTAAATGTAATAAATTCTTCAATTATATCATAGGATAACTTCCAATTGTTTTCCTTAGCTATTTCACCACATAGATATAGTCCTAATCCTGAACTACTTATTTCTTTACTTATATCATTTATATTATTATGTTTAATAAATGGTTCCAATAATCTATTTTTTATATCTTCAGGTATTTTATTTATCTTATTTTTAATAATAAGACTTGTAGTTTCCTCTTCTTTAGATAATTTAACTTCAATTTCCTTTGAAGAAGTATATTTAATACTATTATCAAATAAATTAACAAAAATCAGCTCAAAGTCTTCAAGTACACCTAAGTATTCAAGTTCTTGAATTTCATTAATTATTTTTAGATTTCTCTTATTAATTCTTACTTCAAAATCTTCTTCTATTTGCATTATTAAATCTTTTAAAGAAAATTTTGTTTTCACTTTATCTCTATTTATACTCCCTCTAGAAGTTTCTAAAATGTTTTCTACTAAAGTTTTCATTTTTTCACATTCTAATACTATCCTACTACTAGCTCTATTTATAAACTCTTCATCCATTTCTTTAATATCATTATCTCTTAATATCTGCGAATAAAGAGAAATAGATGTAACTGGAGTCTTAAGCTCATGAGTGGCATTATTAAAGAATTCTCTTAAGGATTTATCTTGATTTATTAATTGATTTTTCATTAAATTATAAGTTTTAGCTAAATCTGAAATTTCATCCTCACTAGATACTTCAATATCTTCAGTATATTTTCCGAGCTTAAAATTCTTCATAGATTCATTTAATTTATTTAGAGGCATTATAGATTTTTTTATTATGGATGCTATAGTTAATATTAAAGTTATTACTACAAGTACTTGTCCTAAAAGAATAATTATTATTGTTTTTATCATTTCATAGAACTTATTTGTATAATCTTTCTGTATTATTAAATTACTAATAAAATTCTCATCTAAATATACTGGATAATTGTAGGTTATATAATAAGATTTATTTAAATTCTTAAACTTAATTAAGGATTTAATATTATTACTTTCTAATATAATACTATTAATTTCTTCACTATTAACTGCTTTCCCCACAGATTGATTAATCTTGCCTTCCTCATTAGAAAAGCTAACATATCCTTGAACAACATCATTTATAGGTGATAAACTTTTCCAAAGAGGCTCTTCTGCTACTTCCTTTTGCCTAATTATATTAATAGAAGTTATTTTTATATTCTCCATATCTTCAATAATACTATCTTTAAAGGAGTTATTAAAAAATATTGATATAAAGATAGTAAATGCTATATTAATTGATATAACAGAAACTACTGTCCCTATTAATAATTTACCTTTTAAGGTTTTATTCAAAGCCTCACCTCATTACGTATCCGACACCAAACACTGTTTCAATAACCGAATTATCCTTATCTTCATTAAGCTTTTCTCTAAGCCTTCTTATATGGACATCAACAGTTCTAGTATCACCTTCATAATCGTAACCCCATATCTTTTCTAATAAATCATCCCTAGAAAAGACTGTTCCCCTATTACTATTTAAGAAATTTAATAAGTCAAATTCTTTTCTTCTTAAAGCAACTTCATTTCCTCCTTTAATTACTCTTCTATCTCTTGGATAAATTTTAATTATTTCCTCCTTCTCCTCTATAAAATCTCTATCTAATCCCTTCTCTATTCTTCTAAATACAGCCTTTATTCTAGCTAATACTTCTTTAATTTCAAAGGGCTTAACTATATAATCATCAGCTCCAAGCTCTAGCCCTAAGATCTTATCTATAATTTCTCCTCTAGCAGTTAGTATTATAACGTAAGCCTTATTATAAATTTCTTTGCATATATCAAATCCATCCATATCAGGAAGCATTAAATCTAACAATACTAAATCTGGCTTAAATTCATTAAATCTCTCTAAAGCATTTTTACCATTATAAACACTTCTAACATCATAGGCTTCCTTTCTAAGGGCAAAGGTTATTGCATCATTTATTGAATATTCATCTTCAACTACTAGTATTTTTTTCTTTTCCATAAAATAAATTCTTACCTTTCTTGTATTTCTAATATAGAGTATTTTATATCTTCTTTTATTAAAGGTTTTTCAGGATTCTTTATGCTTTCTTCTGATATTTTAATCCTAGTTAAGAAAACTTTATTGCCTTCTTCATTAGCTTCTGAATAAAAATACTTGTATCCATCATCATTATCTAATTTATATATTAAATTAATATTACCATCTTCAGATACTTCCCCTAAATATTTCTCATCTTTATAATATATACAATAAAATTTAGTATTTTCTAAACTATCTAATATTGTTTTTTCTTTATCAAAATAAATAACTTCCTTAGTTTCAATATCATATACGGCATTAAAGTAATCCATATATTCTTTAGATTCAGTACTTTGAACTCTAATAAGCAATTTATTATTAGATAATTTACTTACTAGAAAAGTCTCTCTATTGTATGAATTTACTTTTTCAATATCTATAGTTTTATATTCTTCGAAGATTATACTGTTTTCATCAAACTTAAGCTTATACATTTTACCAATTTCATCTATAGCTATAATTGAATTCAAGTTATCATCATAGTAAAATTTTTTTATTTTTTTCTCATTATTATTCACATAATATTTTTCATTCTTTAAATCTATTATAATAAAATCTCTAGTGTCGCTAATATTACCATCATCCATAGATATATATTGATAAATATAATAATTATCATTAATTTTACTACCACCTATAGCAATACTCTTCAATTTATTTTCTATTTTATTTTGATTAATTTCAAAATCTTTAAGTTCAAATTTTGTTTTATCTATTACATCCATATAATAGTATTTCCTATCATTTAATTTATTTGAATCTATCATATATATTCCTTGCTTTCGAAAACCATTATTTTCCTTTATAAAGTCTATTTCGTTATCTGTAAATTTGTCATTTTCAACTTTTTTTATATTTCCTTCAATGTCTATATAATATGGGATTGCAAACTTATCAGAGTCTGCTTCTTTATTCGGAGACATTGTACCATATACTGTATCTACATCATAAAATAAGGGTGTAAATAAATGCTCCTTATCAGTATTTTCTATATTTCTTTCTGTAATTGTGTATTTCTCTGAAATATTATCCTTTGTGCTCTCATCTAGAACCTTTGTTTCGCTACAACCGATTAAAATTGTAGATATTAATAATCCTCCAATTAATGAAATATGTTTTTTCACTGAAAAACCTCCCTTTATACTTTTAATTATATAATAAATGGAAGTTTTTAAAAACTATTGTAAGTTGTTACATAATTATTAACTACTATTCTAATTTTGAAATAAAGTTGCTAATTAAATTTTCCAGTGGTATCATTTATAAGGAAAATCTTAAAAAATAGTTAATAAAGAGGGGGATATAACTTGACTAAAGATATGACTACGGGAAGTCCCGTTAAATTAATTATTACCTTTTCTATTCCTTTACTTATAGGAAATATCTTTCAACAATTTTATAGTATGGCTGATACCGTTATCGTTGGAAGGATTCTTGGTGTTGATGCATTAGCTGCAGTTGGTTCTACTGGTGCTATGGCTTTCTTAGTTAATGGCTTTGTTATTGGTATTACTAGTGGATTTGCAGTTTTAGTTTCTCAAAGATTTGGTGCAAATGATGAAGAAGGTGTAAAGAAGTCCTTTGCAAGCTCATTAATTTTATCTGCTATTATGACTATTATAGTTACTGCAGTTAGTATGTGGTCTGCCAGACCTTTACTAGAACTTATGAACACTCCTGATAATATTATGAGTGATGCTTTATCTTACATAATTGTAATTTATGCTGGAAATATAGCAATTATTTTTTACAATATGCTATCTAGTATTTTAAGAGCCCTTGGTGATAGTAAAACACCATTATACTTCTTAATTATTGCCTCCGTACTAAATATCATTTTAGATATTGTATTTATACTTAACTTTAATATGGGTGTAGCTGGTGCAGCTTATGCTACTATAATTTCTCAATCAGTTTCAGCAATTCTTTGTGCTTTCTATATAGTAAAGAAATTTCCTATATTAAGACTTAAGAAAAAGCACTGGAAAATCAACAAAAATTATATGTCCAAGCAATTGAGAATAGGGATACCTATGGCCCTTCAGTTTTCAATTACTGCTGCAGGTGCAATGGTCCTTCAAGGAGCTTTAAACAACTTTGGATCTAAGATTATAGCTTCTTATACAGCTGCATCTAAAGTTCAGCAATTAGTAATGCAACCTGCTATTACTTTTGGTGTTACAATGGCCACTTATTCTGGTCAAAACTTAGGAGCTGGAAGAATAGATCGTATAAAAGAAGGAGTTAAAAAATGTACTACTATTAGTATTATAGTTAGTATTGTATCAACTATTGTGGTGTTTTTATTTGGTGGAGCTTTTACAAAATTATTTATGAGTGGCAATGATTTAGAAGTTATTGCTTACTCAAAACATTATTTAAATACTGTATCTATATTTTACATACCACTTGGACTAATCTTTATTTATAGAAATACCCTTCAAGGTATTGGAGAAAGCTTTGTGCCTATGATGGCAGGAGTTGCAGAAATGGTTGCTAGAACTATTGCTGCATTTACATTGCCTTTAATTATAGGATTCACAGGAATTGCCCTAGCAGATCCAGCTGCTTGGATAGCTGCTTGTGTACCTCTTATGATAACTTATCATAAAAAAATAGATAGAATAATGTAGAATGGATAATTGATAATGAATAATTAAGGATGTAACTCCCTTAGGAGTTACTGAAAAGCTAAATGGCTTTATACAAAAACCCTCTATTTTTTAAATAGGGGGTTTTCAATAATCTATAAAACTCCGTCAGGAGTTTTATCCTTCATTTTACATTATAAATTTCAAATTATACATTATAGACTTACTTTTCTAGTATTATTCCATACATATTTACACCAAGGTTTATTTCTTCTACTTTAGTAAATCCAGCTTCTTTACTTAAACTAATTAAATCTTTACTATCTATTCTACGTGAAAGTGGTGGCCCAAAAGGTGTCTCACTATTATGAAACTCAACAATAAATGCTCTTCCATCTTCCTTAATTACTCTTTTGATTTCTTTAAGCATTTCTTTTTGATTATTTACTTCATGTAAAACGGTTACCATAATTGCTAAATCTGCTTTTTCAGATTCTAATGGTAAAGTATCTCCAACAACCTTGGTTGGAATTAAATTTGAAAGGGATAATTCTTTCTTTTTCTCTTCTAAGTATTCTAACATATCATCTGATATATCTAATGCATAAATGCTATTACTACTAATTTTTGCAGCTATATTTGAAAATAGGCCTGTCCCAGCTCCAATATCACATAATATCATTCCATCTTTAAACCCTAGCTTTTCTAATGTTTCTTTTGGGCTAAGTTCATTTATTCTATCTTCACTTTCTAATTTTGATTTCATTTTTTCAACAAATATATTCATATATAATCCTTCTTTCCTATAAATTACTCTTACTATCATTATACTTATATATTTATATTAGTCTATCTAAATATTCAAATTTATAAATACTATGGTTTCAAACAACCTATTGAATAATATTCCATTAATAATAATTATTGACTTCATCTGAGAATTATTGTAAAATTAATGTAAATTAATATTACGTGCTAGGGGTGCCTTATGGCTGAGAGATGATAATCATTAACCCTCTTTACCTGATCTGGATAATACCAGCGTAGGAAAGTCACTTGTATGTTGTTAACGATATTTATATTGGCTATAATGTACCTCCTAGCAAATTTTAGGAGGTATTTTTTTATGACTAATATTTTTAATACTATAAAAGAAGGATTTATAGAAATATTCAATAATCCTTTATCTATTGCTGCATTACTTGGATTAATGATAGTGATTTTAGCCTTAATTAGCTTTAAGAAAATAAAGCTTGACTCTAAAACTATGGCGAGAATTGGACTAGCTTTAGCCTTAGCTACTATACTTGATTTTGTTAAGATAATAGACCTACCTAATGGTATTGGTAGCATTAACTTAGGAAGTGTAGTTCCTATAATAGTTATTGCTTTATTTTATGGTGCCGAAATTGGAATGCTTACTGGATTATTATTTGGTCTAATAAACCTTATTATTAGTCCTTATATTGTTCATCCCCTTCAAGTACTATTTGATTACCCACTTCCATATATGGCTGTTGGACTTGCTGGATATTTTAAGAATAGAAAGCTAATCGGTGCTTCTGTTGGAATGTTCTTTAAATTTATTTTTCACTTTATTTCTGGATTTTTATTCTTTGGACAGTTTGCTCCAGATGGTTGGTCACCTGCCCTTTACTCATTTGTAGCTAATGCTTCTTATGTAGGAAGTAATTTAATAATAGTTATTGTATTGCTTCTAATACTACCTATTGAAACAGTATTTAAAAAGGTATTTGCTGTTTCACAATAGTCTAATATTATTACTATATTGTTAATATGAGCTGCCGAAAAGGCAGCTCAATTAGCAATAGAAAATCAATATAGAATACGACTTTAATCTAGGCAAACTATTACCTCTTACAGTTTCTAATACTTCCAATCCTGCTACTTTATGATTTCCTATTATATAAAAGCTTCCTTCTATAGGAGGTTCAATATAATTATTAATATCATAATTATCTATAGACGTAGCATTAAATATAATATAAAAATTATTTACATTTCTATTATTTATTTTAATCTTACTTATTTTGTATTTTAATACTCCTACTCTTTCATCACTATTTAGAAAGCTTATCTCTACATTATTTAATTCTTTAGTATTTGCCCTTCTAATTTCTGATATCCCTTTTCTAATAGAAATTAATCCTTTTATATAATTAAAGACTTCTTTAAATCTAATTTTATCTTGCCACTTTATCTCATTTATTTCATCTGAACTCTTGTAACTATTACTGTCTCCTTTTTTAGTCCTTAATATTTCGGCTCCTCCATGAATAAATGGAATCCCTTTAGAAAATAAAATTATTGCTAATGCAAGAATATTCCTTCTAACATTTAAATTATTAAAGATATTATTTTCTTCTATATTTCTATACTGATAATCTTCTATATTTACATTAAGGCTTTTTTCTATTTGATCCCATAATGTAAAATTATCATGTGAATCTATATAATTTATACTTTCTGTAGACTTATTAGTAAAGGTATAAATTGATCCTTTCATTCCTTCAATAATACTCCAAGCTATTTTGGGATTATGAGCACTTCCAGTTACAAACCCAATTGAAGGATAATTATTTCCTCTTATATTGTCTCTAAAATTATCATTAAATATAGAAAAGCCTTCATTTCTTTGATCTCCCCTTTTTATTCCATTACTTAGGTAAGTATATCCTCCAGCCCAAGGTTCACCATAAATTATTATATTTTCATTTAAAGAATTAGTATATCTTACAACTTTTTTTATTGTATCTATATCTATTAATCCCATTAAATCAAATCTAAATCCATCCATATTATAATTTTCAGTCCAAAATTTTATTGAATCTAAAATTAATTTCCTTACAATTGGCCTCTCTGATGCTAGCTCATTCCCACACCCTGATCCATTAGTTAATTTACCTTTATTATCACTTCTAAAATAATATCCTGGCACAATGTTATCTAAGTTTTTAGTATCATGCATATGGTTATATACTACATCCATTATAATTCTAATATTATTTTTATGGAGTGATTTAATCATATATCTAAGCTCTATAATTCTATTTGTAGGATTATATGGATTAGTTGAATAGCTTCCTTCAGGTACATTATAATTTCTTGGATCATATCCCCAATTTCTATTAGATTCATCATTTCTACTTTCTTCATCTACAGATGCAAAATCAAATATAGGCAATATATGTAGATGAGTTACTCCAAGTTCTTTTATATGATCTATACCAGTCTTTACCGAAATATTATTTTCTTTATAAAAAGTTCCCTCTTCTACTAATCCTAAATACTTACCTTTAACTTCATCTGTTACTCCTGATTCCATACTTATCGTGAAATCTCTTAAGTGCATTTCATAAATTATTATATCTTCTAAACTTTCTAATTTGGGTCTTTTATAATTATCCCATCCATATGGCTTTGTTTCACATGAATTTATATCAATTAAGTATCCCTTATCACCATTTATAGAAACAGCAGTTGCATATGGATCTACTGCATAAGTAACTTTTATAAATTCTTCACCTTTTAAGTTTAAATCTTTAAAATAAAGTCTATATAAATAATATTTTTTATAAGAATCACTTTTGCTTATATAAATAGAATAGCTACCATATTCCTCTTCTCTATTCATATTAACTATCATAAAGGCTTCCTTATCATACCAATTATGATATAAGCAAAGCTCAACTTTAAATGCTGTAGGAGCCCATATCCTTAAATTTATTACTTCTTCTAATAAACTAATACCAAGCTTTAATTCAGATATATTATATTTATTTAGAATATTCCTAAGTAAGACTTTAGCTCTGCTATAATATTTATCTGCTCTAACTTCTAATAAATCATAGGAAGATAGCTCAAAATCTAAGTTATAGAATCTAACTTCTTTATCTTTTTTATTTATTAAACAGTTTATATTCTTAATCTCTTTATTGTTTTTATATAAACTAAATTTAATATCATCTAGTGGCTCTTTAGATAAATAGGCTCTTATTTCATTGTTACTATCCATAATTGCTTTTTCTATTCTTGGATTAATATGTGGAATAACTTCACTTAAATTATCTATAAGCTTATCTTCTCCGTAAATTATATAATAGCTTTTAGCTTTATTAGGTACTATAAAGGTAGGTGTTTGTTCTACCCAATTGTTTTCTATACCATTATAAAAATTCCTTAGCCTTGCAATAACATTTTCTTCTTTAACTTCTGAATAATAACTTATGTCGCCTTTGTTTTTTAGTTCCAAGCTGTATGAAAGTTTATTTTGAGAAAAGACCCAAAAATCCCATAAATAATTATCTCCAAAATATTTATTATCACTTTTAATAAAATGTATTAATGGATTCTTTACTTCTTTATTTATTACAGGGAACTCTCTCTCCTTTCTTGCACCAGTCTTTAATTCAGCACATAAAACTTTTAAGGTCTTAATATCTTTAATCTTATTACTAACCTTTAATATATTACCTTCTAAAGATATCTCTTTTCCTTTATAATTTATATCCCAAACCACATCTACTAATTCTAAAATATCAAATTCCTTTTTTCTCACTGCAATTAACTCAATATACTGTTCTAAATATATTTCATTTGTACTTGCTCTTATTTCCAAATTACTATATTCTAATTCTTTCATATAAAAACCATCCAAAAGTTTATCATTATATTATATGTTTAAATTTTATTATTGACCCTTTTATAAAACCCTAACCTATATTGTAATATTTTATTGATTTATTGATTTTGATGTGATATCATTTAATTTATTAGGGAATGAAGTACTCCCTTGACTTTTGTCTAAACCGCTTATTAAGCTAATGACTTCTGCATTTTGCAGAATCATTAGCTTTTTTTAATACAAATTTTAGGAGGTAATTATGTTAACCAGTATTGCACTTATTATTTTAATGGGACTATCCCTAGCCTTTATTTTTGATAAATTAAAGCTTCCAAGACTAATTGGTATGATTTTAACTGGAATAATTCTAGGTCCCTATATGTTAAATGTTTTAGATCCTACAATATTAAATATTTCTTCAGAACTAAGGCAAATAGCTCTAGTAATAATTCTAACTAGAGCTGGTTTAGCCTTAGATATAAAAGATTTAAAAAAAGTTGGTCGACCAGCAATTTTAATGTGCTTTGTTCCAGCTGTTTTTGAAATCCTTGGATTTATTATCTTAGGCCCAAAATTATTAAATTTAAGCTTTTTAGATTCAGCAATTTTAGGAACAGTTATAGCTGCTGTATCTCCAGCAATTATAGTTCCGAGAATGATAAAACTTATGGATGAAGGTTATGGAACAAAAAAGTCTATTCCCCAATTAATATTAGCTGGTGCATCTGTTGATGATATTTTTGTAATTGTACTTTTTACATCATTAACTAGTCTTGCAAAATCAGAATCAAGTTTTTCTTTAAATGTATTACTTCAGATACCTATTTCTATTATTCTTGGTGTCTTAATAGGAATAGTAATTGGATTAATTTTAATTAAACTTTTTAAAGTTATTCATACAAGAGACTCTAATAAACTATTAATTATTTTAAGCATTAGCTTTTTATTTATAACTTTAGAGAATTCCTTAAAAGAATATATTCCTATATCAGGCCTTCTTGCAGTTATGAGTTTAGGAGCAACTATATATAAGTCAAATAATGATTTATCTATTAGATTATCTTCTAAATATTCTAAACTATGGGCAGGTGCAGAAATATTCTTATTTGTTTTAGTCGGTGCCACAGTTAATATTAACTATGCTTTAAGATTAGGATTAGTTTCTGTTATTATAATTATTTTCGCATTATTATTTAGAATCCTTGGAGTTTATTTATCTTTAATTAAAACCAACTTAAATAAAAAAGAAAGATTTTTTACATCTTTATCTTATTTGCCTAAGGCAACAGTTCAAGCTGCCATTGGCGCCCTACCTCTTTCTATGGGATTATCCTCGGGGGAGACAATCCTTACAGTAGCAGTAGTTTCTATACTAGTTACAGCCCCTTTAGGTGCTATCTTAATAGATAATACTTATAAAAAATTGCTTAAATAATAATTTATAAAAAAAGAAAGACAATTAATTTTGTCTTTCTTTTTTGCTTATAATACCTTTTATTATTAAATTTATTCTACTTCCTGCCTTTTTAAAGCAAAAAGCAATTGCTTCAATATATCCTTTATTAACTTTTATCTTTACTTCATTAATTATTAAAAATATACCTACAGTTAATGGTACTATGTAGTAACTAATTCTATATAAAAGTAAAGCTAGTAAAACTTCTTCTTTATTAATACCTAAGTTCGTTAGCCCTATAATAAAGGATAAGTCAAACCCGCCTAAGCCACCAGGCATCATACTTACAATCCCTATAGCCGTTGACACTACATAAATAGGAAATACCTTAGTTAAGGTAATCTCAGCACCTAGAACTCTTAAAATACTAAATAATAAAAATGCCATGGTTGTCCATTCTATTATTGAAAGAAGCATAATTTTTATTGTTTTAAAATAGTTCTTTTCTCTATTTTTCTTTAACTTAATTAAATTATAAATTAGCAAAATAGGTGTATATAATCCAGCCAATAATATTCCTATATTTACAGGATTATAAAAATTTATATTTCTACTATAAAATATTGAATATAATAAACAAAGAGTTGAGAATCCAGTAAAATTTAGTAATACTACTTTAGATACTTCTTTTACTAAAGTTGTCTTATCCTTAATATATGGTGAATATAAATAACTCTTAAGTGCAATGGCTGCTGTTCCACCAAATCCAATAATGCTTGATATAGAACTAGCTATCCAAGACGACTTATATAGTTTTTTATTATCTAATTTTATTTCACAAGTTTCCTTAATAACAAAATCATATAGAGAAAGAGGTAAATATGCAAATATACCTAGTATAGTAATATAACTTAAGGTTAATATTGTTAATTTTTCTCTATATCCATAGAATATTTTTAAGTCAAAATCATGAAATAGCTTTCTAAACTGAAGTACTAAAATTAAGCTCACTATAAAAATAAACAATATCTTTAGTATTGATTTATGTTTTTCCTCTACTTTAATTAACATTACATTCTCCCCACTAATTTATACTCCCAATAATCACTCAACTTAATAAGTATATATCAATTATAGAATAAATTCAAAAAAATATTTTTTTCTCCCTTATTAGGCTAAAGATATCATATTTTATTATACTTGTAAATATTTACTTTGTTTTTAGTAACACTTACTAACTATCTCCATATAATTATTAATATCTATTAGCTTTAATGCTAATCCATATAAATTCATCTCCTTCATTAATTATAGGTGGGCAAATTGCCCACCCTTGTTTTTTATCTATGTTTCAATAGATAATCTACATTTTGAGTACTTAATTTATTTTAAGTGAAAAATAATTTTTAGAGTAAATTACATTAATTTAAAGCATATATATTTTAATTTTTTATAAGTCGATTAAGTAATTACCTAACTAAAATATTTTACATATTGAAATATAACATATTAAAATGTCAAAACTTTATTTCAACTTATATGCTAATTTCTATTTTCTTAAATGCAACTTCCTTACTAACTCTTGAGGTTTCTATATCAATCTTAATTTTAAATATATTAGGACACCTTTCTTTTCTCCATATCTTCATAAACTTTGAAGTTGCTTCGAAACTTGAATAATACTTTTCTTCAAAAAAATCATAGAATTCAAGAAATTCTATTTTACTTTTATTATCTATGACTATACTGCCAGGTTCTATATTATTTATAATAGGAATTAAATATCTTAATGGAATTTCATAATTATACCTTCCAGAGATTCTCTTTCCATCTATTAATGCTCTTTTAATAAAAGGATATTTTTTTTCATCATCTTCTTTAATATTTAATTTAAATATTGGATTATTCTTTTTATCTTTATCTATTTTAATTTTAATCATTTGTTTCACCTTTTATAGAACTTTATTTCTTTAAGAAAAAACATTCACTTTTTCCCCTTAATATATATATTATTTATTAAGAATACTTTTATGGATGGTTTGCTTTGGATTATTTTATTATAATATTAAAAATAATTATCTTAGAATACCTAATAATTATAGCTCATGAATTAATTCATGTTATCACTGCTTTATTAATGAAACTAAAACCTACTTATATTTACATTATTCCTTTTGTAATTTACTTTGATAACTCTAAATTTAATATTAAATTTAAGCCTTTAAAAGAAGACCCAGTAACTAGTAGAACTCATTTTAAAGCTGTAACTATTTCATCAAAGCTTAATTACACTATATTACTTAAAAAATTAAGATTTTATAATTATATAGGACCATTGTTTGACTTTATTATCTTTATTATTCTTTTACCCTTTGGTTTAGTAAATATACAATATTCATATTTAGCCTTATTAGCTTTAATTCATCTAACTATTTCTTCAATTAATTTCTTTAATAGTGATGGAAAATTCGCTATTGGATCAAAAGAAGACACTAGATGTGCTTTTGATTTAGTACGAAACTTCACTATTTGTGGAAATGGAGTTGTCCCTGAGGTTAGTAAACGAATTTTAACTGATATTCATATGGAAATCTCAGAAAACATTGAAATTGAAGAATTCGATGTTAATGATCTTTGGAATTTTTTAAATAATATTAGCTTCTTTACTAATTCCTTATTAAGCTATTTAAATGGAGATATTTTTAAAATCCATAATAAATCTTTTGAATTTTTCAATAGGCTTATAATAGATTTTGATAAAATAAAGCTATATGATTATAGGCAAGAAGAAAAAACTTCAATTGCTATTCTTTATTTTTTAATTTACAAAAAAATATCTGATAATACATTCGATATAGTAAACTTTAATATTCCAAAGCTGAAATTTTTCAACCCTTATTATAAGGAATTATATAATTTATTCTTCACCAATAGTAATAATTTAGAGTTTCTAAAGAATAATAATAATTTACCATCCTATGCTTCATATTGCCATGGATACAATAAATTATTAAAAAATTTATTAACCTATTATGTTAATTGAAGATGCTATCACACAACGAATAAATGAATAATTAATAAAAAAAACTCCTTGTGGAGTTTTTAAATCTAATTTACCCTAATAATTTCTTAATAATTATATCAATGATTATTAATTTTTAATTGAGCTGTCCTTTGGACAGCCCCAATTAAAAAATAGTTATATATTAAAATTCTTATTATAGTCTACTTCTAGAATCTTTAATAAAGCCTACTACTCCATTTATATTATCCCAGGCTTCTTTTGACTTTTCATAATATCTAATTGCAACTTCCTCTTTGCTATTGCCCTTAATTTCATTTATATCTTTAGGTAATCTATTTAACTTTATTATATAATTAATAACATTTTCATTATAAGCATTTGCTATTCTTAATGCTCTTTCAGCATCTTGTAAATTATTAGATTTAAATAAAAGTAGTACTTTTGAAAATCTAATATCTATTAAATTATCAGAAGAATATTTTGAAATTAGTTCTAAGGCCTCTTCATCTCTATCTTCAATAATTAACCATGTTAAAAGAGTACCTCTTACTACTAACTCATCTTTTTCATCTATTTTTAATATTAATTTTAGTTCGCTAATTGCTTTATCTCTTTCATTGTTACTCCATAATAATTTAGCAACTTCATATTTTACCTTAATATAAGCCTTAACTATATCTAAATTTAAATCTTTGCTTTTTAATTTAGTGATATTCTCTTTACCTATTACCTCTTCAGTAAAGCTTGCAGCCTTATTTAATAATTCAATTTTATCTTCATTTTTTAATGCCTTATCATTAGATAATATTATATAAGCTTCTGCACACTTATTGCTTTTTCTTAAAGCTTCTTTTGCTATTTTAACCTTTTTATTATAGTTCTTTTCTTTTAGAGCTCTTTTAACAATTTTATTAGCTTCTTTTAGATCTTCATCTACTTCAATAACTAAATTATTTTCTTCTTTTACTTCATTAACTACTTTATCATCTATAGTTTCTATTGTTTCAACAGCTACTTCATCATCTATAGCTTCATTATTGTCCATAACTTCTTCACTAGTGCTTTTATCAATATCTTCATTAATATTGCCTATTAACCATTTGTCCTCTTCCATATCTACATGGCTTCTTACTTCCTTTGACTTTGATAACCCTGTACTGCTACTTACATTAAATAATTTATAAAAATCTTGAGCCTTTATTCTCACATTAGATTTATTACTAAATAAATTATTTTGTAATCCAATAGCATGTACAATACCACAAGCCCATGAATTTGCTTTTCCCTTATTTAAAGCATCAATTTGTGCTTTAAATAATTCTTTACATAAGTTTTCTGCAAGAAACAAATAATCTTTATTTAAATTATCTTCACACACTTCTTTTATAATACTTACTATCTCTAGATATCTTTCATTACTCGCTAGTTCAATTGTTTGTTGCATAACTCCTATAAACTCCTTTTACTATATGTCCTAGCTTATTGTTCTCCTTTAAGCCGATGTTTTATATTATATGCTATTTACATTATTTTTTCAAATACTAGTTTAATATATAAAGGCTAATAAATTGTATCAGTTTTCTAATTATGATATAATTTATAAGTGAACATATTTTTTATATTGAAATGGAGGTCTTAACTATGAAGAAAAAGGTATTAGCAACAATCCTTTCATTATCTTTACCTTTCTTATTAATGGCTTGTACTGATAGTAATAAAGAAGAAAATTTATCAAATAAGCCTACTATCGAAGAAGAGTCTAATAATAATACTACTACCAATGATGAAAAAAATAATGAGGATATAGATAATGCAGATAATAAAGATGAAGCTAAGGAAGAAGATGTAAATCTTTATTATTATGACGTTATTACGGACAAGATAGTTTACATAAATAAAACTATAACTATTGAAGGAAAGGCTGTTGGAACTGCTTTAGTTAATGCTCTTAAAGAGTCTCCTAATAGTGATATATCACCTTCTATTGCAGATGAAATAACTTTAAAATCTGCTAAGTTAGATAAAGAAAATGATACTATTAGCTTAGATTTTTCTGCTAACTTTATAAGTGCCCAAAATTTAGGTTCTGGAGCTGAATCTAAAACTTTAACAGCAATTTGCAATACTTTTGGAGATTATTATGATGTAAATAATGTAATAATAACAATTGAAGGTAATACTTATTCATCTGGACATATCTTAATGAACGATGGAGAAGCTTTTAAAGTTAATCTAGAAGATACTAGTAAGCTTTAGTAAGGAGAGTAAATGATGTACGACGAAAGTAAATGTCCAAACTGTGGTAATACCACAAAAGGAGACATAGTTTATAAATGTACTCACTGCTATGATATCTATTGTGAAGAATGCGCAGGTGCTGGTCCCTTAGACACTACTTGTCCTCACTGTGGTGATTTATCTGCAGAAAGACTATATGATATAAAGTAAATCATAGTATTAAATAAAGCTATAGGGCTTCTAAAAGCCCCTATAGCTTTATTTAATATATAAGTATCCTCTTAAGTAAAAATCCTCTGTATTACTTATATTCTATTCCTTTTCTATAAAACAAATCATCTGATATAACTGCAATTCCACTAACCCTACTGCCTTTTTTAAGCTTTTCTTCCTTAAATGGATCCTTAGGATAAGAATTACCATTATATTTTAAAACTCTTAATTCTTCTTTGCTATTATTCAATACTCGTACTATTATATCTTTATACCCATTTGACTTATTATCAGAAATTATTATTGGATTTATAATATTTTCTATCTTAGAAATAATATTATACTCATTACCTTTAGCTTGTAAAATAACTAAAGTGCAACCATTATTGCTGCAAAATCTTGGTCCTTCTAAATAAACTAATATATTATCCTTATTCTTAGACAAACTAATTTTATTATATAAATACTTAACCTTATCCTTATTAGGATTTAATGAAAATTCTTTTTCTATTGCCCTTTCAATTCTTAAATTAGATACGCATTCTGATTCTATAAAATCTAATTTTGTAAAATCATAGTTGTAATAATCCCTTTCTCTATCTATATCCCCACTAACTCTTTCTCCCATTATAGATATCTCTGTATCTTTTTCACCAAAGGTGCTACCATTAAATTTTATTAAAGTATTTATTTTTCCTATTATATCTGAATTATTTTTGCCTACTATCTTTTGTATTAATATAATATCTATAATATCTGTTAAGATATCCTTTACTAATGATATGTTTTCTATAGGAAGGACTCTTCCCTTAATTGTTTTTTTCAATTTACCCTTTTCATTATATATTTCATCTAAATACTTCTTACCTTTAAATTCTAAATTTATTTTATATAGTAAATTTCTTCTATTATCTATTAGATTAACAGTATAATCATCAATATAATTAACTTCAAATACATTAGAATTGTTAAAATAATCTACGCTAAATATTTTAACTACTTTTTCTCCATCAAAGTCAAAAATTTCAGCTGATAAATTTCCATTACCCACTGAACTTTCAGCAATAAATAATATCTCTTTATTTTCTTTTATTTTATAACTTCCAATACTAAGCTTAGGGTTATACCCTTCATTATTACTTAATGGAATTGAAGTAATCTTACCTGTACTTCCATCTGCAACTAATATCTCCATATTCTTATATAGTGTATTTTTACCTTCGCCTTCTTTATTCCCTATTAAATAAATAATTTCATCTTCCTTGGTACCTTTAACATCCTCTGCTTTGGTAATTATAATTTCCTTCATTTTATTTAAATCACCATTTAACATAAAGGCTCCTTATTAATTAATACACTATATATTATTATAACTTATACTATTTGTTAAGAATATTATAGATTATCTTTAACTAATCACTTAAAATTTTCCTTCTCCTTCACAAATAGGGCAGATAAAATCCCCATCACCCCTACATGTTACACAGTGCTTATTTGGCTCTTCAAGGGTACTGCAATCACATTTTATTCTTCCTGTACCACCACAACCTAAACACTGGCTAAATGAATATACATCGTTTTTTTCCATAACAACCTCCTCTGACTTTACTTATTAGAATTATTTACATATTATATAAATTTATTCATAAAATATAGCATCTTAATAAAGAACTTTATTAAGATTTATAAATAATTTAACTTATAAAATACTTAATAGTTTATCTTATAAAATATTAAACTATTATAATCCATATTATTTTTAGTTTTTTATAATTTAAAAGGAGCTGCCTTAAAAGACAACTCCTTTTAAACTATACATTAATTTCAGATTTTATTTCTAATGCATCTTTATTATTATCAATAACAGGTTTTACATATTCATTTATAAATTCAACTACTTGGCTTGGCGCTCTTCCTACAAATTTATTTGGATCTATTATCATTAATATTTCTTCTTTACTAAGCATAAAGCTATCATCATTAATTATTCTACTAATTAAATCATTATCTAAGCCTTCGCCCTTAACTCTTTGTGCTGCTGCCATGGAATGAATTCTAATCTTTTCATGAAGCTCTTGTCTATCTCCACCTCTTTTTACAGCTTCCATCATTATGTTTTCTGTAGCCATAAAAGGTAATTCGTTATTAACATGGGCACTTATAACTTTTTCATATACAACCATGTTTTCAGCTATATTTATATATAAGTTTAATACTCCATCTAATGCTAAGAAAGCTTCTGCAATAGAGATTCTCTTATTGGCTGAATCATCTAATGTTCTTTCAAACCATTGAGTTGCAGCTGTTATTGCTGGGTTTAATGAGTTAACAATAATATATCTAGCTAATGCACCCATTCTTTCACTTCTCATTGGATTTCTCTTATATGCCATTGCAGATGATCCAATTTGATTCTTTTCAAATGGTTCCTCAATTTCCTTCATACTTTGTAATAATCTTAAATCATTACTAAACTTATATGCACTTTGTGCAACTTCTGATAATCTATTTAAAACTATCGAGTCTATTTTTCTTGGATAAGTTTGACCTGTTACACCATAACTTTTTTCAAAGCCCATTTTTTCTGCAACTATCTTATCTAATGCTTTTACCTTATCTTCATCATTATTAAATAAAGTCATAAAACTAGCTTGTGTTCCAGTAGTACCTTTTACTCCTCTAAGTTTTAATGTAGATAGTAGGAAATCTATATTTTCTATATCTAGTATTAAATCTTGCATCCATAAGGTAGCTCTTTTACCCACTGTAGTTAATTGAGCTGGTTGGAAATGAGTAAATCCTAAGCTCGGCATATCTTTATACTTTAATGCAAAGTTTGAAAGGTGGTTTAATACAGTTACTATTTTCTTCTTTACTAATAATAAAGCATCTCTCATTATTATAATATCTGTATTATCTCCTACATAGCAGCTTGTTGCTCCTAAATGTATTATTCCTTTTGCATTTGGACATTGTAATCCATAAGCATAAACATGGCTCATAACATCATGTCTTACTTCTTTTTCCCTCTTTATAGCCTCATCATAATTAATATTATAAATATTTTCTTTAAGTTCATCTATTTGTTCTTCAGTAATATTTAATCCTAGCTCTTTTTCTCCTTCAGCTAAAGCAACCCAAAGCTTTCTCCATGTAGAAAACTTCATATCATCAGAAAATATGTAGCTCATTTCTTTTGAAGCATATCTTGAATTTAATGGTGAATTATATAAATCTCTCATCCTTAGAAAACCTCCGAATAAATCATTTAAATTTCTTATTAATATTCGTATTATAACATATTATTTTTGTTATTTCAGCATTTTTATATTATTTAGTAATATTTTTTTATTATTTTAATATAATATACTAAACTATAGATAGGGGGTAAATTATGTGTAAAATAAACTTATTAGATAAAATTTCTTTCTTTCTAGTATTGATAGGCTCTTTAAATTGGGGTCTTATTGGACTATTTGGTATTAATTTAATAACTTATGCAGTTATGGGCTCAGTAATTCTTCAAAGATTAATATATATTTTAATTTTTGTAGCAGCTATAGATTTAATTGTATTAGTTTTTAAATGTAATCCATTAAAACTCTAAGTCACTACATAACATTTATTAAAAGTAAAAAAGTGCCTTATGGGCACTTTTTAATTAATCTTCTAAATTAGCAATTAAGTTAGCTATTTCTTCTACAGCTAAAGCTTCGTCATCTCCACTAGCTAAAACTGTTATAGCAGCTCCTTTAGTTACGCCTAAAGAAAGAACTCCAATTAAACTCTTAACGTTTGCTTTTTTACCGTTAAATTCAATGCTAACATCTGATTTGAAAGATGAAGCCTTTTTAACTAATAAAGTTGCTGGTCTAGCATGTAAACCAGTTCCATTGTTTACTACAACTTCTTTAGATACCATTACACACACCTCTTTACTATAAATTTAAAATAGTTACCTATTTAACTATTACATTATATATGTAAACGCAGAAAATTTCAAGGTCTATAGCCCTCTAATTTTCCTGTTATCGAAAAAGAACTACTAATATGTAGTCCTTTTCTTTTACTATTGAAATTTACTAATAATATTTAATTTATTATCTTGGTTGAACAATCAATTTAATTGCTGTTCTTTCTTCGCCATCAATTTCTATATCTGTAAATGCTGGCACGCAAACAATATCCTTTCCACTAGGAGCAACGAAGCCTCTTGCTATAGCAATTGCCTTTACTGCTTGATTTATAGCACCTGCTCCTACTGCTTGGATCTCTACTATGTTCTTTTCTTTAATAATGGCAGCTAATGCACCTGCTACCGAATTAGGGTTTGATTTAGTTGAAACTTTTAATACTTCCACTTGTCTTTACCTCCTAGATAAAAATCGTTTACAATTATTCAAGAAATAATCTTGTCTTTATATATATTCTATCTTTTAAATAAAAATCCTTCTTTTTAGAAAACTTTTTCATTTTTATTTCTATTTTTTTAATATTTTCTTTATTAAATTAAAAATAAGGTACATTTTGCATTTGCAAAATGTACCTTATATTACTTAGCATAATCTACTGCTCTTGTTTCTCTAATTACATTAATTTTAATTTGACCTGGATATTCCAATTGTTCTTCTATATTCTTAGCTAAACTTCTAGCTAAGTCCACAGATCCAGCGTCATCTAATTGATCTGGTTTAACCATAATTCTAATCTCTCTGCCAGCCTGAATCGCATATGACTTTTCTACACCTTCATAAGAATTTGCAATTTCTTCTAACTTTTCTAACCTCTTAATATAGGCTTCTAAAGTTTCTCTTCTTGCTCCTGGTCTAGCTGCTGATATTGCATCAGCTGCTTGAACTAATACAGCTTCAAGAGTTAACATTTCAACATCACCATGATGAGCTGCTATAGCATTTGCCACAACTGGTGATTCTCCATATTTCTTAGCAAGATCTCCACCTATTACAGCATGACGACCTTCTTCTTCTTGTGTTGCTACCTTACCTATATCATGTAGTAAACCAGCCCTTTTAGCAAGGCTTACATCTAATCCTAGTTCAGCAGCCATAACACCAGCTAAATATGAAACTTCAATTGAATGCTTTAACACATTTTGTCCATAACTAGTTCTATATTTGAGTCTACCAAGAAGCTTAATAATTTCTGGATGAACACCATGAACACCAGTTTCAAGAGTTGCTTGTTCTCCTTCTTCCTTAATGTCATTTTCAACATCCTTAGTAGCTCTTTCTACCATTTCCTCGATTCTAGCTGGATGAATTCTACCATCTACAATTAACTTTTCTAATGCTATTTTAGCAATTTCTCTTCTAACAGGATCAAAACTTGATAAAATAACAGCTTCTGGAGTATCATCTATAATTAAATCTACTCCTGTTAATGTTTCAAGAGTTCTGATATTTCTACCTTCCCTACCTATGATTCTACCCTTCATTTCGTCATTTGGAAGGGCAACAACATGTACTGTTGATTCTGATACATGATCAGCTGCACATCTTTGAATAGCAGTTGTAATAATCTCTCTAGCCTTTTTATCTGCTTCTTCTTTGGCTCTAGATTCTATTTCCTTGATCATTATAGCAGTTTCATGAGTTATTTCTCTCTTAACTTCTTCTAAAAGAATCTCTCTAGCTTCATCAGTAGATAGAGATGCAACTCTTTCAAGTTCCTCTCTTCTCTTAGAATGCAGTTCTTGTACACTTGCTTCCATTTCATCGATTTCTTGTAATCTTTTACTTAAAGCTTCTTCTTTCTTTTCAAAAAGTTCTGCTTTTTTATCCAAAGATTCTTCTCTTTGAATTAATCTTCTTTCAAGCCTCTGAATTTCATTTCTTCTTTCTCTTGAATCTCTTTCTAAATCATTTCTAAGTCTATGAACCTCTTCTTTTGCTTCTAAAATTGACTCTTTCTTAGTTGCTTCTGCTTCTCTTTTAGCATTTTCTAAAAGAGTTTCTGCTTCTTTTTCTAAGCCTTCTATCTTCTTTTTAGAAGCACTTTTTATAGTTTTATTAAGTAATACTCCGCCTATGCCTAATATTACAACACTTACTACTATTGCAATAAGAATATAATCCATAACAACACCTCCTCCATTCATATAAACAATTGTTTAATGAACGTGTAGAGGAATCATACTTAATCTAACTGATATTTGAAAAATGATAAAACCAGTATTTGTTATTATTTTATATTAAAATTTAAATTATGTCAAGTTACATATATACTACTAAAAGACAACTAACTACAAATATTTTATATATAAGTGTCAATAATTCTTCTATACTTTATTATATATTAAAATTAGATTATTTAAGTTTAATCAGCCTTAAATCAGCCTATATAAAGATAAAATATCTTAGCTTTATAAATAGTATTAATAACTTTTAATTTTATAATGTCCTAAATTTGTAGATTACATATTAAAAAAAATATAGTTAGATGTAAAAATATTAAATTTTAATAATAAAAATCGATAGTATAACTTTATTATACTATCGATTTTATTATTATCATATTTATATAATTATATTCAGTATTATTAAAATATATTACTTCTTAGCTTTTTCTTCAGTAGATGTAACTGCTACTTCATTCATAATTGGAAGCTCATATTTTTCTCTAATTTTATTTTCTATCTCAAGAGCTACTTCTGGGTTTTCTTTTAAGTATTGCTTAGCATTTTCTCTTCCTTGGCCTAATCTTATATCGCCGTATGAGAACCAAGCTCCACTCTTTTGAACTATATTTTCTTTAACACCTACATCTACTATATTACCTGTTCTTGATATTCCTTCATTATACATAATATCGAACTCAGCTTGTTTAAATGGAGGTGCTACCTTGTTTTTCATAACCTTAACTCTTGTTCTGTTACCAACAATGCTTTCACCTTGTTTAATAGAGTCTATTCTTCTTACATCTAATCTTACAGATGCATAGAATTTAAGTGCTCTACCACCAGTAGTAGTTTCAGGGTTACCAAACATAACTCCAACTTTTTCTCTTAACTGATTTATAAATATAGCAACACATCCAGTTTTTTGGATAGTACCTGTTAGTTTTCTTAATGCTTGAGACATAAGTCTTGCTTGAAGACCTACGTGTGAGTCTCCCATTTCTCCATCTATTTCAGCTCTTGGAACTAATGCAGCAACAGAGTCAACAACAATAACATCAATTGCTCCTGAACGTACTAATGCTTCAGCAATTTCAAGTCCTTGTTCTCCTGTATCTGGTTGTGATACTATTAAATTTTCAGTATCTACACCTAAGTTTCTTGCATAACTTGGATCCAAAGCATGTTCAGCATCTATAAAGCCAACAGCTCCACCCTTCTTTTGTGCTTCTGCAATAATATGAAGCGCAACTGTAGTTTTACCTGAACTTTCAGGTCCGTATATTTCTATTATCCTACCTCTAGGGACTCCCCCTATTCCTAAAGCTATATCCAAGTCAAGACATCCTGTTGAAATAGCTTCTACATTCAGAGAACTATTTTCTCCAAGTTTCATAATTGACCCTTTACCAAATTGCTTTTCTATTTGACTCATCGCATTTTCAATAGCTTTTAGCTTTTCCATATCTACGTTTCCCATATAGCACCTTCCTCTCTAAAAGAACGTTTGTTCTATATATGAATTATAAAACATTTATTGACTTTAGTCAACATTAATATAATTCATATTTATAATCTTGATTAAATTAAAAGTTCCAACCTTAAGAGTTGGAACTCCCTTTGTAATTATATCCATTTTTATAAAATATACACTATTTTTTAGTATTTATTATTTTTATGTTTTTCTTAAAGTAATCATATCCTGATACTATAGTCATAATAACTGCAATAAGTAAAAGCACCCTTGGTCCATTCATTATAAGTTTCTTAATAATTTCACTACTATTAACTAGAGAAATTAAATATTTTGATGTTCCAACATTTACTTGTAACAATAAAGAAATTATTGCAGCTATTTGTGTTACAGTTTTTACTTTCCCCCACATACTAGCAGCAATTACTTTACCTTCTGAAGCAGCTATAGTTCTTAGTCCAGATACAGCAAATTCCCTAGATATTATTATTACTGTAGCCCAAGCTGGTACAACTTGAAGCTCAACTAAAGAAATTAATGCAGCTGTTACCAAAAGTTTATCTGCAAGAGGGTCCATAAATTTACCGAAGTTTGTTACTTGGTTTCTAGACCTAGCTATGTATCCATCTAATTGATCTGTTAAAGATGCAATTATAAATATAAAAGTAGCTATAAAGGTTCCATACGGGATGTCTTGTACTGCAATAAATATTAAAAATAATGGAACTAAAAATATTCTTAGCATTGTTAGCTTATTTGCTAAATTCATCACATACCTCTCCTACTAAATCATACTCTAGAGATTCCTTAATTTTCACCTTTACAATGTCACCTATATTAATATTATCATTATATTCTATTAATATTGTGCCATCTATTTCAGGAGCCATTTCTGAGCTTCTTCCAATGAAATATTTTCCTCTACGTCTATCTATAATAGTATCATAAACTTTATTCATTTTCAATTTGTTTAAATTAGAAGCAACATCTTTTTGAATAAGCATTAATTTATTTTGTCTTTCTTCTTTTACTTCTTCCTCTATTTGATTCTCCATAGTACTAGCAGGAGTCCCCTCTTCTTTAGAGTACTTAAATACTCCAACATTATCTAGTTTATATTCTTCTAAGAACTCACATAACTCATTAAAATCTTCTTCTGTTTCCCCTGGGAATCCAACTATTAAAGATGTTCTTAAAGTTATAGCAGGAACTTTTTCTCTAAGTTTTTTTATCATTCCAGTTATTGTTTCTTTATTAGTTCTTCTAGCCATTTTCTTTAAAACATTATTGCTTATATGTTGAATTGGTACATCTAAATACTTAACGACTTTTTTATTATTAGCTATTTCTTCTATTAATTCTTCAGTTATTTCCTCTGGGTAACAATATAAAAGTCTAATCCATTCTACCTTCTCTATATTAGAAATTTCTTTAATTAAACTGTGTAATTCTTTTTTATTGTAAATATCCATTCCATAGTAAGTTAAGTCTTGTGCTATTAATATTATTTCTTTAACTCCATTATTAGCTAAAGTATTTACTTCTTCTAATATAGCTTCCTTACTTCTACTTCTAAACTTTCCTCTAATTTTGGGAATAATACAGTATGTGCAATAATTATCGCAACCTTCTGCTATTCTTACATAAGCAGTATGTTTATCTGTAGTTAAAAGTCTTATTCCTTCATTAATATTTTCATCACTATAATTTGCGGCAAATAACTTTCTTTCACCATTTATGAAGTCTAAAATCATTTTATGAATCTTCATATAGTCATTAACACCCATTAATATATCTATTTCTGGCATTAATTCTAAAAGTTCTTCACCATATCTTTGAGTTAAGCAACCTGTAGCAATTAACATTTTGCATTTATACTTATTTTTATACTCTGCCATTTCAAGTATAGTATCAATAGATTCTTGTTTTGCACTCTCGATAAACCCACATGTATTTACTATTATAATTTCAGCTTCTTTCGGATCATTAGTTATTTCATAAAACTTATTTATACTTCCTAAGATAAGTTCTGAGTCTACTCTATTCTTATCGCAACCTAAGCTTACCATTCCAACCTTATATTTTTTCAAAGATACTTCCTCCTGTGTTGTAAAAAGTGATTGTTTTCAACCTAAATATTATTTTAAATTAGTTAATTAGGATTTACAAGTTTTTTTAATCTTCTAGTTCTAATTCTTCCTTAGAAATTAATACCTCTCTTGGTCTGCTTCCGTCTTTTTCGGATATTATACCTCTTTCCTCAAGATCATCCATTATTCTGGAAGCTCTATTAAATCCTATTCTTAGTTTCCTTTGAAGGAATGAAGTTGAAGCTTGATTATATTCCACTACAATTTTTATTGCTTCATTTAAAAGCTCATCTACATCACTTGACTCTGTTCCTTTATCAGTTCCCTTACTTTCATTTTCTATATGTTCAATTATAGATTCTTCATAGTCTATACTTACACCTTCATCTTTTATAAAGTTTACTACTCTTTCTACTTCTTCTTCTGAAATAAATGCTCCTTGCACTCTTATAGGCTTATTTTCACCCATAGGACAATATAACATATCTCCTCTTCCCAGTAGTTTTTCAGCACCTGTTTGATCAAGTATAGTTCTAGAGTCAATTCCTGATGATACAGCAAAAGATATTCTTGATGGTATATTAGCTTTTATTACCCCTGTAATAACATCTACTGATGGTCTTTGCGTTGCAATTATTAAATGTATACCAGCTGCTCTTGCCTTTTGTGCTAATCTACATATATAATCTTCTACATCATTTGGACATGTCATCATTAAGTCTGCAAGCTCATCTACTATAATAACCATATAAGGTAATTTTTCTTCTATGATACCTTTATCAAATAATGCATTATAACCTTCAATATTTCTAACAGATGATTCTGAGAATAAGTTGTATCTTTTATTCATTTCATTAACTGCCCAGTTTAAAGCTGCTGCAGCCTTCTTAGGATCTGTTACTACTGGTATTAACAAATGAGGTATTCCATTATAAATACTAAGCTCAACAACCTTAGGGTCAACCATCAGAAGTCTAACTTCCTTTGGACTATACTTATAAAGTAAGCTCACTATTAATGTGTTTATACATACTGATTTACCAGACCCTGTTGCCCCTGCAATTAAAGTATGTGGCATAGTTGCTAAATCTCCAATTACTGATTTACCTGCTATATCTTTACCTAATGCAAAAGCTAATTTATTATTTGATGTTTTAAATTCTTTATTATCTATTACTTCTCTTAAAAACACTGGAGTTTGCTCACTATTAGGAACTTCTATACCTATAGCTGCTTTTCCTGGTATAGGAGCCTCCATTCTAACTCCACTAGCTGCAAGTCCTAAAGCTATGTCATCTTGAAGATTTACTATCTTTGAAACCTTAACCCCTGGACTTGGTTGTATCTCATATCTAGTAACAGAGGGTCCTTTTGTCACTTGCTTAACATTTGCATCTACTCCAAAGTCATTTAATATACCCACTAGTTTACCAGCATTTTCTAGTAAGCCTCTTTTATCTTCCTTCTTAAATTTTGTCTTATTGTTTATATTTAATAAATCAATTGAAGGATTAATATATGGCTTCTCTTCCTTTTTCTCTTCAGTTAAGCTCTCTTCTATTTCTTTACTAACTACTTCTTTTACGTTATTATCTAACTTTTCTTTCTTTACCTTAACTTCTTCTCTTTCTTTCTTCTCTTCATTAAATACTTCAATATTAAATGGATTTTCTTCACTTCCCTTGTTTTCATCTGTTTCTTTAAATATTTCCATAGAACTATCTTCAAGGGATGAATTTTTCATAAAATCTAATATTTTTATCTTATTATTTATTCCACTTATAAAGTCTTCTCTTTCCTTATCTTCTACTTTAGGAACCACTTCTACTAAGGATTCCTTATCCTTAATTTCTTTTTCTGCATTTTTCTTAACCTTTTTATTTGGTTTATTAAACTTTCCTTTAAAGGCACTAGCTATATCATATAAAGTAATATTAGCAGAAAGAATAACACCTATAATCACTATAGTTGCATATAAAATATATGAACCAATAAAACCAATTAATCTACTTAGAGGATAACTTATCAAATGTCCAAGAAGTCCTCCATTTAGACCATTTTGATCAAATACAGCTTTCCAATCTTCAGAAAATCCTATACTTTCACCTAGTATATTTATACTTGCTGTTGCACAAAATAATGTTATAGATATTATAATCATAGAAAATCCAAATAGCCTTCTTGTAAATTTAATACTCCCTTTGGAAACTATAATATGATAGCCAAAATAAATTAAATATAAAGGAAGTACAAAGGCACTAACACCTATTAAGTTATATATAACATCTCTTGATATTTTTGATAATGCTCCAGCCCAAGTAGTATATATAGCTATAGATAATAATACACCTAAAGCTATATATATTATACCTTTAATATCTCCATTTTCCTTATTTCCTTTCTTAGCTGTGTCCTTTTTATTGCTAGTTTTTCTCGTATTTTTCCTAGACACAATATCACCTCGCCATTTTCCACTTCTTGTAAACAAACTATTTACATAATATAATTATAAACTCAAATAAAAAAAAAGCAATTTAAATAAAATATCATCTATTTAAATTGCTATCTAAATTAACTTTTACTTATTAATTCTTTTAATTTATCTAACGCATCTTTAATTCCGCCAACTTCATCAATGAGTCCACAATCAACAGCCTGCTCTCCAATTAAAATAGTACCCATATCATTAAGCAATTCATCTGATCTTAGCATCATTTCTTTTAAATCTTCTTTATTAATTTTTGAAGTCCTAACTATAAAGTTATCTATTCTTTCTTGCATCTTTTGGAAATAATTAAAGGTTTGTGCCACACCAATAACAAAACCATTCATTCTTATTGGATGAACTATCATAGTTGCTGAAGGTGTAATAAATGAATAACTTGAAGATGTAGCTAAAGGAACTCCTATTGAATGTCCACCTCCTATTACTATTGAAACTGTCGGCTTTGATAATGAATTAATCATTTCTGAAATAGCAAGGCCCGCTTCAACATCTCCACCTACAGTATTTAATATAATAAGTATTCCTTTTACCTTTTCATTTCTTTCCATAGAAATTATTTGAGGAATTACGTGTTCATACTTTGTAGATTTAGTTTGAGCCGGTAATACTTGATGTCCCTCTATTTGTCCTATAATAGGTAATATTTGAATGCTCTCATCTTTATTTACAGCATTTTCGTTGCCAAACTCTACTATTTCTTCTCTTTTTTCTTTTGCCTCTTTAATTCTATTTTCCTCTTCTTGTTCTTCAGTATTATTTTCTATATTTGATGAATATAAGTTTTTTTGCATAATAAAATCCTCCTGTATAATTTTAGTTTATACAAGAGGATTTTATTTATTCACCTAATTGAAAAGAGGCATGTAATAAATTTAATGCTTTTTCTACATTTTCACTTTTAATTAAGCACCATATTGTCATATTGGAATCTGCAGTTTGAAGTATTTCAATTGAATTTTCATCTAAAACCTTAATTATTTTAGACATAATACCTGGTACGCCTCTCATATTAGCTCCAACTATTGCAATATTACTACATTCATCTAGTATTTTATATTTTAAGTTACAGCTTTTAAGAATTCCTTCCGCCTTTTCTTTTTTATTAGAATCTATAGTAAATATCTGTTCACTAGGGAAAATATTAATTAAATCTAAACTAATATTATTTTCTGCTAATATTTCAAGTAAATATCTATAGTTTTTATTTTCTTTATTATCTTTATGATTTAAAGTTATTTGTGTTCTATTATTTAAGTGAGTAATCCCGGATATAATTTTATTATAATTTTTATCTCCTACACTATTAATTAATGTGCCTTTAGAATCACTCATAGTATTCTTAATAACTAATGGTATATTTGCTTTTCTAGCACATTCAACTGCTTTAGGGTGAATTACTTTAGCACCCCTTTCTGCAAGTTGAAAACTCTCATTATAAGTTATTGTAGGAATTAATGCAGCATTTCTAACTATTCTTGGATCCGCAGTCATCATACCATCAACATCAGTGTATATTTCTATTTCTTCAGCATTTAAAGCTTCACCTAATATGCATGCTGAAGTATCACTTCCCCCTCTTCCAAGAGTAGTGAAAAATCCTGATTCACTCATCCCTTGAAAACCACATACCACAGGAGTAATCCCTTGTTCTATTAGCTTTAGTATTTTATCTGAACTTGTACAAATTAATTCTGCACAAGAAAAATCATCATCTGTAATTATACCTGCTTGCCCACCTGTAAGTGGTATTGATTTAACCCCTTCATTTTCTAATATATTACTTATTATTACTGAACTGATTATTTCACCACAGCACATAATCATATCTACAGCTTGTAGGTTATTTTTCTTAAACTTATTATCTATTAAAGATAATAAAGTATCTGTAGCATAAGGTTCTCCTAGTCTTCCCATAGCTGAAACTACTAAAACTGGTGAATAGCCTTTTTCTATTGCAGCCTTTACCTTTGCTACTACTTGAGTTCTTCTTTCAACTGTGGATACTGATGTTCCACCGAACTTTTGTATAATAACCTTCAAGCAGCTAGCTACCTCCTTAAATTACGCCCTTGCTCTTTTAATCTTGTCTTTTTCAGCTGACACTACTATTACATTAGTACCTACTTTAGTAATGTAGTTCCAAGGAATCTCAACATATTCTCTTCCGCCGAATAACCCAAGTTTACTTCCAGCAACAGCAGCAACTATAAATTGTAAATTACCATTTTCATCAATAATAAAATCTAAAGCTTGTTGTGTATCATATTTTTCTGCCTCTTCAGTATTAAATATTTCATATCTTTCTAAATCACTAAGAAGTCTGTATCTTGACTCCTTTTTAGACTCTTCATCATAATAAGCCTCTTTTTTCTTATCTCCTCTTAGCATAAGATTCACCTCCATATTATCTTATGTAAATCTTATGCTAGTTTTAAAGAGATTATTACTCTACATTTAAGTCTATACTCTAGAAATACTTTCATTAGCTGAATTATCATAGGCTCTAATATTAGGTTCTATAATGTTATTTAATTCCTTATAATCAATATCTTGACCTACATAAGCTGTACTGATTATGCCTGGTTTAAAGCAAGTATCTAATACATAATTTATGTCATCGCCATTTATATTGTTAATTTTATTTATAACTTCTTCTTGAGTTTTTATTTTATTTTGCAGTAACATATTTTTTGCATTTGCAAACATTCTTGAAGAAGTACTTTCTAGTCCTAATATATAATTAGCTTTAATCTTTTCTTTATTTATTGCTAATATCTCTTCTGATATACCTTTACTCGCAAAGTTTTTTAATTCTTTGTTAATTACTTCTATAGCCTTTTTAGCTGATTGCTTACTAACTCCAGTATAGATATTATTTAATCCAACTCCAAGATATGGATGACTATATGAGTAAATAGTATAACAAAGCCCTAGTTCTTCTCTTACATTTTGGAATAATATTGATGATGCACCTCCGCCTAAAATATTATTCAGCATTATTAGTGCATATGCGCTATCATGACCATATGGAAGTCCTTTTAGAGCCAAATTAATATGAAGTTGTTCAATTTGTTTATTTGTATAAACACTATCACTTAATAATATTGGAGTATTATAAGTAGGAACATAATCCTCTGCTCCACTCCAAGGTCCAAAAGCATCTTCTAACTTCTTTATTAATTCTTTTTCATCAAACTTTCCGCAAATAGAAATTACAGAATTATATGGAGTATATTTAGAATTAATAAAATCTTTTATTTTTTTACTATTAAATGACTTTATATTTTCAATACTCCCTAAAATAGGGTAAGCTAATGAGTTTTCTCCAAATATTGCTTTAGCTTGATTATTGTCTAATACATCCTCTGGGGAATCTTCACTCATATTTATTTCTTCAATAACTACCCCTTGCTCTTTCTTTATTTCTTCATCATCAAATTTAGAGTTTATTATCATATCTGATAATATATCAATAGCTAAATCTATATGGGTATTTAATGACTTTATATAATAACAAGTAGCTTCCTTACTTGTATAGGCATTTATTTGCCCACCTACATTTTCTATTTCTTGAACTATCTCTTTCGAAGTTCTTTTTTCTGTTCCTTTAAAAAACATATGCTCTATAAAATGAGAAATTCCATTTACGTTTAACTCTTCATTTCTAGAACCATTTTGAACCATAACACCAATGCTTATTGAATTTACATGTTCTATATATTCTGTTACTACTCTTAATCCATTTTTTAGTTTATATGTGTTAAACATCTTTCCTCCTTAAATTATTATTTCTATTTATAACTTGTGTTAATATTCACTTTAAAATAAAATATTTTACAATTTCCAATAATGCGAAAAATCAATCGAACTATAGTTATATTATTCTATTATAACTCAACTTATGTAAATATATTTAAAATTTTATCGTATAAAGAAAAAAAGGCAATAAATTGCCCTTTGCTTACATTTTTTTATTCAGTCTTTTCTTCTTCAGAAGTATCTACTAAAGCATCTTTTCTAGATAAATTAATTCTACCTTGATTATCTATTTCAGTTACTTTAACTAATATTTCATCTCCAACTGATACAACATCTTCAACTTTATTTACTCTTGCTTTATCAAGCTTAGAAATATGACATAATCCTTCTTTATTAGGTAATATCTCAACAAAAGCACCAAAAGTAGCTATTTTAGTTACTTTTCCTAAGTAAACTTCTCCAGCTTTAACTTCTTTAGTTAAGCCATCAATTATTGAAAGTGCTTTTTTAACACCTTCATGATCAGGTGATGATACAAATACTGTACCGTCTTCCTTAATATCAATCTTAACTCCAGTTTCTTCGATAATCTTATTAATTACCTTACCACCAGCTCCTATTACATCTCTAATTTTTTCAGGATCTATAGAAATGATAGAAGTTTTTGGAGCAAATTCAGATACTTCTTTTCTTGCCTCTGGAATACATTCGCTAATCTTATCTAATATATGAAGTCTTGCTTTTCTAGCTCCTCTTATAGCATCTTCAATTACCTTAAAGCTAAGTCCTTTAATTTTAGTATCAACTTGAATAGAAGTAATACCTTCAACAGTACCTGCTACTTTAAAGTCCATGTCTGCAAAGAAATCTTCAATTCCTTGAATATCTGTTAAAACTTCTTCTCTAGATAAGTCTTCAGAAGTTATAAGACCCATTGCTATACCAGCTGCTGGTCTCTTTAGAGGAACCCCTGCATCTAATAATGCTAATGTACTTCCACAAACAGATGCTTGAGAAGTTGATCCATTTGAACTTAATACTTCAGATACTAATCTTATAGTGTATGGGAATTCTTCTTCAGAAGGTATTAGTGGCTCAAGAGCTCTTTCTGCTAAAGCACCATGACCTATTTCTCTTCTACCTGGTCCTCTTAAAGGTCTTACTTCACCAACTGAATAAGCAGGGAAGTTATAGTGATGCATATATCTCTTAGATTCTGCTTCACCTATGCCGTCTATAATTTGAATATCACCAACTGCACCTAAAGTTGCTACAGTCATAACTTGAGTTAATCCTCTAGTAAATAAACCTGTTCCATGAGTTCTTGGAAGTATTCCCACCTCACATGATATAGGTCTAACTTCATCAAATGCTCTTTCATCTGGTCTTCTATGGTGATTTAAAAGCATATCCCTTACTACTTCTTTTTGTAGGTTGTATAATATTTCTTTAATATCTGCTACATTTTCAGGATATTTTTCTTCAAATTCTGCATAAACCTTTTCAGTAACTACGTCCATTGCAGCATTTCTTTCATCTTTATCAGAAATCCACATAGCTTCTTTTACCATTTCACCAGCAAAAGCTTTTATTTCTTCTTCAAGATCTTCGCTAGGTTTATATAATTCTGGTACAATCTTTTCCTTACCGAATTTTTCCATAGCTTCTTCTTGGAATTTTATTATATCTTGACAGCTATCAAAACCAAATTTTATTGCATCAAGCATAACATCTTCTGCTATTTCTAAGCCACCAGCTTCAATCATCATTACTCTTTCGCTAGTTGCACAAACTGTTAATTGAAGGATACTTTCTTCTCTTTCTTTGGATGTTGGATTTAAAACGAAATTTCCATCGATTAGACCTACTTGCACAGCTGCAACAGGTGTTGTAAAAGGAATGCTTGATAAGCATAATGATAATGAGGCTGCATTAATTGCTAAGATTTCTGGTAAATTGTCTTTTTCTACCGATACTACTGTACATACTACTTGCACATCATTTCTATATCCTTTTGGGAATAAAGGTCTAAGAGGTCTATCAACTGCTCTTCCAAATAGAATAGCATTTTCTGAAGGTCTACCCTCTCTTTTAATAAATCCACCTGGGATTTTTCCTACTGAATAAAGTCTTTCTTCATATTCAACGCTTAAAGGAAAGAAATCAATCCCCTCTCTTGGTTTTTCTGAAGCATTAACATTTGTTAAAATAACTGTGTCTCCATAACTAATAAAAGATGCTACATTAGATAACATTCCAACCTTGCCAAATTCAAGTTTTAATTCTCTTCCTGCTATGGTAGTTTTCATTACATTGTTCATTTTGTTACCTCCTTTCAAGGCTACTTTCTTATCATTTAAATTTGTTAAAATAATAGAGCGGCTTAAAAAACCGCTCTAAGGACTATCTTCTTAAGCCTAATTTTTTGATTATAGCTCTGTATCTTTCGATATCTTGTTCAGCTAAGTAGTTTAAAAGACCTCTTCTTCTACCAACCATCATTAAAAGACCTCTTCTTGAGTGGTGATCTTTCTTATGCATTTTTAAGTGGTCAGTTAAAGAATTGATTCTTTCTGTTAATAATGCTATTTGCACTTCTGGAGAACCAGTATCTCCTTCGTGTCTTCCGTGTTCTTTAATTATTTCTTGCTTTCTTATTGCGTCCATTAATCGCACCTCCGTAATATTATCCCCTATATCCAAGAAATGAGATGGCATCCTCAAATCATAGAATTAGGTTCTTCCTAGCTATTATAACAAATCATAATCTTATTGTAAATTGTAAATTATAAATTTACATAATTAAATTATTATATCTCTATTTTTTATAATTTCTTCATCCTTTTTTATTTGATCAACCATTTCATCTAAAGAATCAAATTTCACTTCGTCTCTTATTCTCTCTATAAAATAAACTTTAATTTCTTCTCCATAAATCATTTTATCAAAATTTAAAATGAAGGTTTCTATAGTTAATTCTGTCCCATTTACTGTTGGATTATTCCCAACTGAAGTTAAGCCTTTAAACTTCTCATCACCATATATTACATTAGTATAGTAAACACCTTTTTTAGGAATAACCATCTTATCACTAAATTCTAAATTAGCTGTTGGAACTCCTATAGTTCTTCCAAGCTGTTTACCATGAATTACTTTACCTTTAATTAAGTAAGGCTTTGATAGCATTTCTATAGCCTTACTAACATTTCCTTCTAAAAGGACTTTTCTTATTCTAGTACTGCTTATTGCTTCGCTTTCATAATTATATTGGTCTATTATATATAATTTATATCCATATTTATCTTGAAGCTTTTTAAGTAACTCAACATCACCTAAGTTTTTATGTCCAAATCTAAAATTAAATCCTACAACTATTCCTTTTACATTATAATCTTCACAAAGAAGCTTAATAAAATCTTCAGCTGTAATTGACATAAACTCTTTGGTAAAAGTTCTTAAAACAACAATATCAACATTTTCTTCCTCTAAATATTGAAGCTTTGTATCTAAATCCATAATTAGTTTAGGTGCCTTTTCTGGACTTACAAGGGTTTTCGGATGATTTTTATAAGTAAAAACCATACTTTTGCCATTTTCTTCTTTAGCCACTTGGACAGTCTTTCTTACTAGGGATAGGTGTCCATAATGAAGTCCATCAAAACTTCCTAATGCAACATAATTTTTATTTTCTTTATTTTCTATAATATTATCATCTATTACTAGCATATCCTACACCCCTAATTAATTAGCAATTTTTCTATCTTAAAGCCTTTTTGATCACCTTTTCCAAGCCCTATAAACTTAGAATTTTCGTCATAGACTCTATATAGTCTTCCTATTTCTATTTTATCCTTTGTAAGTCTTTTGTCAAAGACTTTAACTCCATTTATCAATAATTTTGAAAAATTATTTGAAACTACTAGTTTTTCATAATTATCTAAAGCATCATCTATACTAATAATATAATCCTTTATATTATCTAATGTAATATCACTTATATTAATTGCCTCTTCTTCAGTAAATTTTGATGTTTTACTTCTTTTAAGTTTAGTCATTGCAGCACCAACTCCAAGAATTTCACCAATATCAAAGCAGAGACTTCTTATGTAAGTACCTTTAGAGCAAGTAACCTTCATTTTTATATAAGGATTATTAATTTCAACATCCTCAATTTTATAAATGCTTATTAATCGGCCTTGCCTTTCTACTTCAATTCCTTGTCTTGCAAGTTCATATAGCCTTACACCATTTTGTTTTAAAGCAGAATACATTGGTGGTACTTGACTATATTCTCTTTCAAAAGAAAATATAGCCTTTGAAATTTCACTATTAATTAAACTTGATGGATCTTTTTCTTCGATTATTTCACCTTCTAAGTCATATGTAGTAGTCTTTATACCTAGTTTAAATTCCACCTCATAAACTTTATCTGAATCCATAATATAATCTATAATTTTAGTTGCTTTTCCTACACATATAGGTAAAACCCCTGAAGCTTCGGGATCTAAAGTACCAGTATGTCCAACTTTTTTCTCACCTAAAGTCTTCTTTATTACTCTTACAACATCAAAAGATGTCATTCCAGTATTTTTAAAAACATTAATTACTCCATCCATTATAGTAACTCTTTCTCTATTTCATCTAAAATTTTATCCTTTGCTTCATTTAAAGTTAATCCTTTTAATGCAACTCCAGCAGCCTTAACATGACCTCCGCCACCTAAAGCTCCAGCTATTTTTCTTACATCAAAATCATTTTTAGATCTTAAACTAGCCTTAACTCCAATATCAGTTTCTTTAATTAATACTGCAATTTCTACTCCCTTTATTTGAAGTCCAAAAGAGATTATATCTGAAGTATCACCAATTTCTATACCAAGATCTTCTGCATAAGATTTAGGTATTTTAATTAAAGATACTTTCCTATCAAACAGTAATTCCATATCATTTATGGCTCTACCTGTTAGTCTTATTTTTTCAAATGTATTATTATCAAATAAACTTTGATATATAAAAGTATTGTTTACTCCAATATCTTTTAATTTTGAAGCTATCTTATGTGTTCTTGAAGTTACATTTGAATGTCTAAAACCACCTGTGTCTGTTACTAATGAAGTGTAAAGACATGTTCCAATTTCTAGCTTTTCAGTAGATTTCTCATTAAGATCTAATCCTAAACACTCTAATAGCTCATAGACTATTTCTGCAGTAGCAGCTGCATTTATATCTACATAATTTAAGTGTCCATATTTATCATTTGAAATATGGTGATCTATATTTATAATAGTACCCTTATATCCTGATAAATCTGCTGATATTCTATCATAATTGCCACAGTCTAATACTATAACTATATCAGTACAGTCAATAGGAGAAATTAAATTTCCAGTAGCTTCATTTGATCCTTTTAAAAATTGAAGGTTTTCAGAGATTATGTCCTTTGATATTAAATAAGCGTCTTTTTTTATTAGCTTTAAAGCATTTAATAGTGCAAGTGCACTACCTACTGCATCACCGTCAGGTGATACATGATAGGTAATGCCTATTTTACTTGCCTTATATATTAAACTTGCTATATTTTCTAAGGTATTCATTATTTATCTTTAACCTTATCTATTAGCTCTTCTATCTTCATGCTATAAGTTATAGAATCATCTAACTCAAATAAAATTTGAGGTGTATTTCTAAGATTGATTCTTTGACCTATTTCTCTTCTGATATATCCGCTTGCACTCTTTAAGGCTGCAAAAGTTTCATTTTTCTCTTCTTCATCTTTACCAAAAATACTTACAAAGACCTTTGCATATCTTAAATCCTTACTTACTTTAACAGATGTAACTGAAACCATAGCTTTCATTCTAGGGTCTTTAATTTCATCTCTAATAATAACGCTTATTTCTCTTCTAACTTCTTCGTTTATTCTTCCGCCTCTATAATTAGCCATAAACTCACCTCTTTAATTAAAGCTGTTTTCTTTCAACTGCTTGCATGCTAAAGGATTCTATAATATCGCCTTCTTTAATGTCATTAAACTTTTCTACGCTTAATCCACATTCATATCCTTTACTAACTTCCTTAGCATCATCTTTAAATCTCTTAAGTGAAGCTAATGTAGATTCGAATATTACTACTCCATCTCTTATAACTCTAACTTCAGAGTTTCTTAAAATCTTACCTTCTAATACATAGCTTCCAGCAATTGTACCAATGCTTGAAATCTTATATACCATTCTTACTTCTGCCTTACCATTTATAACTTCTTTATACTCTGGATCTAGCATACCAATCATTGCTGATTTTACATCTTCTATAGCATCATAAATAATTCTATAAGTCTTAATTTCAACGCCATCTTTATCTGCTATAACACTAGCATTAGAATCTGGTCTTACATTAAATCCTATTAGTAATGCATTTGATGCTGTTGCTAAAGTTACATCTGTTTCAGTTATAGCTCCAACTCCACCATGAATAACTCTTACCTTAACATCTTCAGTAGAAAGCTTTTCTAATGATTGCTTAATTGCTTGAACTGAACCTTGAACATCAGCCTTAACTATTATTCCAAGTTCCTTAACTGTTCCCTCTTGAATTTGGCTATATAAATCTTCAAGAGATACTCTGTTTTGTGAATGGAAACTTTCATCCTTAATCTTTTGCTTTCTAGTTTCTGCCATGTTTCTTGCTGTCTTTTCATCTTTAACTACTGCAAATCTATCTCCAGCAGATGGAACTTCTGAAAGTCCTAATATCTCAACTGGAATTGAAGGACCTGCTGACTTAATAGATTTACCCTTATCATCAAACATAGCTCTTATTCTACCATATGTTGATCCAACTAAAATTGAATCTCCAACATGTAATGTTCCATTTTGAATAAGTAAAGTAGCAACTGCACCTCTACCTTTATCTAATTTAGCTTCTATAACTGTACCTTTAGCTTTTCTCTTAGGATCAGCTTGAAGTTCAGACATTTCAGAAGTTAATAATACCATTTCTAATAATTGCTCTAGGTTTTCACCTGTTTTTGCTGAAACTGGAACACAAATAGTATCTCCACCCCAATCTTCTGCAACTAACTCATGTTCAGTAAGTTCTTGCTTAACTCTATCAATATTAGCTCCTGGTCTATCTATCTTGTTTATAGCAACAATCATAGGAACTCCTGCTGCCTTACAGTGGTTTATTGCTTCCTTAGTTTGAGGCATAATACCATCATCAGCTGCAACAACTAAAATTACTACGTCAGTAATTTGTGCTCCTCTAGCTCTCATAGCAGTAAATGCTTCGTGACCTGGAGTATCTAAAAATGTAAGCTTTTCTCCATTTAAATTTACTGTATAAGCACCAATATGTTGAGTTATACCACCAGCTTCTCTAGATGTTACATTAGCTTTTCTTATAGCATCTAAAAGAGAAGTCTTACCATGGTCAACGTGACCCATTACTGTAACTATAGGTGGTCTCTTTACTAAGTTTTCTTCAATTACTTCTTCTTCTTCTACTATTTCTAGTTCTTCTTTTTCTTCTTTTTTAACTACTAAGCATTCATATTTTTCACATACTTTTTCTGCAGTTGCAAAATCTATTTCTTGATTTATAGCTGCCATAACTCCTGTGAAAATAAGAGTTTTAATTACGTCTGCTGTAGGCTTACCTATTTTTTCAGCTAATTCTTTAACTGTTATAGTTTCACCTATTTCAACAACTCCAGAACCACCTTCACCAACTACATCTGTCTCTTCTTGATTTTTTCTCTTCTTTTTCTTTTTAGCTTGATTATTCACTTCTTCTTGTAGTTGTTCTTCATATTCATCTACTATAGTCTTATCTTCTGAAGCTTCTTGTTCACTAAGTAATTCCTTAATTAATTCTGCATCTTCATCTTCTATAACGCTCATATGATTTTTAACATCCACGCTAAATTCATTCATTAATAGTTCTATAAGCTCCTTTGAGCTAATATTAAGTTCTTTTGCCAATTCATATACTCTGATTTTTGACAATAAAATCACCCCCGGTTAAATTTTTATCTTATCTCATCATAAAGGGTAGAAAGCTTCTTTGCCATATTGCTATCTAATATAGCTAATATTTTCACTTCTTCTCTTCCAATGGAATTTCCTAGTTCTTCTTTTGAAAAATCTTCTATTACTTTTATATTCTTTGCTAAACAATGCTTTTTAAACTTCTTTTTTGTACTTTCTGACGCATCATTAGATATTATAAATAAAAATATTGATTTTTTATTTCTGGCTTCATCACATTTGCTATAACCTTCAATTATATTACCTGATCTTTTAGCTAAACCTAAAAAATTAAAAAACTTATCCATTGTTTATTTCTTCCCTTAATTTGTTATATACTTCTTCACTAATTTGAGTATCTAAATTTCTAGATAATCTTTTAGCTTTAAAAGCTTTTTCTAGACACTCTTCATTTTTACAAACATAAGCGCCTCTTCCTGACTTTTTGCCAGTTAGATCTACTGAAACCTCTCCATCAGGACTCTTAACTACACGTATAAGTTCCTTTTTGGGTTTCATTTCCATACATCCTGTACACATTCTTAAAGGAATTTTCTTTACTTTCATAAAAAAGCCTCCTTATTCAATAACTATATCTTCTTCGATTTCTTTTTCTTCTGTCTTTAATGCATCTGCTTGAGATTTACTCTTAATGTCAATTTTCCAGTTAGTAAGCTTAGCTGCAAGTCTAACATTTTGACCTTCTTTTCCTATTGCTAAAGATAATTGATTATCTTCAACAACTACTTTAGCAGATTTACTTTCTTCACACACCTCAACTTCTAATACCTTAGCTGGACTTAATGATGCAGCTATAAATTCTTCTGGATTTTTGCTCCATTTAATAATATCGATTTTTTCACCTTTTAATTCATTTACGATATTTTGAACTCTAGCTCCCTTTGGTCCAACACATGCACCCATTGGATCAACATTTTCATCATTAGAATGAACTGCAATCTTACTTCTTGAACCAGCTTCTCTTGAAATGCTCTTAATTTCAACAACACCTTCATATATTTCAGGCACTTCCAACTCAAAAAGTCTCTTAACTAAACCAGGATGTGTTCTAGATACTAAGATTTGTGCTCCTTTTGAACCATTCTTAACTTCAACTACATATAATTTAATTCTTTCATTAAATTTATAGTCTTCTCCTGGAATTTGCTCATTTGGTCCAATAGATGTTTCTATTCTTCCTAAGTTAACAAAGACATTTCCCTTGTCTTTTCTTAATACAGTTCCAGTAATAATATCATATTCTAATTCTTTATATTCTGAATAAACTATATTTCTTTCTGCTTCTCTTATTCTTTGAGTAACAACACCCTTTGCAAGTTGAGCTGCAACTCTACCAAAATTCTTTGGAGTCACCTCTAAATCTACTATATCATCTAAATCATATCTTGGGCTAATTTCCTTAGCTTCTTCTATAGAGATTTCTGTAACATTATCATACACATCTTCTACAACTACCTTTTGAGCATATACATGTATTTCACCTGATTCTCTATTGATACTAACTTTTACATTTTGTGCTGATGTAGTTGGACTAGCATAATTTTTCTTATATGCTGCAACTAATGCATCCTCAATTGTAGTAAAAATTAAATCTTCGCTAATCCCCTTATCTTTAACAATTTCTTTAAGAGCACCTATAAACTCTTGGTTCATTATTATATCCTCCTTATTAAATTTCCCCTTCTAAATTGGCTGATTTTATTTTATCTTTAGGGATAGTAATTAAACTTTCTGCTTCAACAACTATTGAATCTTCCTTAACTTCCCTTAATATACCTTTTACATTCTTTTTTCCTTCAAAAGATTTTGTAAATCTTATAAGTACTTCTTTTCCAATTTGCATTACATAGTGAGCTTCAGTATATAAGCCCCTATTTAGACCTGGTGATGATACCTCAAGATAATAAGCAACTGGAATTGGATCTTCTTCATCCATTATATCACTTACTCTTCTTGATACCTTTTCGCAATCAGTTAAGCTTATACCACCATCTTTATCAATATATATTCTTAAATAATATTCTCCATTTTCTTTTACATATTCAATATGGTATAACTCATATTGAAGTTCCTCAGCTACAGGTCTTACTAATTGATAAATTTTTTCTATTAATGAATCAACTTTCATATTAACCTCCTTTTTCATATTCAATTTTTTGTGATTAGACTTAGCTATACCATTTAAATAAACTCTCTACATAATCTTTAGTTGTTAACTAAAGTTAATAAGTTCATTTAAGTTTAATAACAACTTTAAAAGCATATAAAGTGTATTTCTATAAGCTTTATAAATAATAACATTACTTAAATTCTATGTATTTTATAGATAATTAATTGTTTAATATTTAATAAAACTTATATCTCTATAAAAAAAGCAACTAATTTGTAGTTGCAATTAAATAGAAAGAGCGGGCAATATAATCTCCCACTCCATTTCTTAGCTATTAGTAAATCACTTCTTTATTATCCTAACATAATTTCGTAATTAAAACAAGAGGGGAGGAGTAAATTCTTACATTCTATTATTACTCTCCCCTTTCTTATGAATTTTATTCCACTAAAATAAAGATAATTGATTAGTTTCAGACATACCTTCAAGGCATCCATGATTACTTAAAGTTTCAATAACTGTTTTAGATACCTTAGACCTAATTCTTAAATCTTCCTTTGAAATAAACTCTCCTTGTTTTCTAGCTTCAACTATACTTTTCGCAGCATTATCACCTACTCCTTGAAGGGCACTAATTGGAGGTCTAATTCCATCCTCTTCAATAGTAAATTTCGTTGCCTCTGAAATATATAAATCAACTCTTTTAAACTTAAGACCTCTAGCATATAGTTCATAAGCTAATTCAAGAACTGTAATTAACCCTTTATCTTTTGCTGTAGCCTTATTACCAAGTTCATATAATTCATTTAACTTTGCATTAATTGCACCTTGACCTTTACATATAAGATCAGCATCAAAGTCATCTGCTCTTACTGAAAAGTATGTAGCATAGTATGCTTCAGGATAATATACCTTAAAGTATGCAATTCTAACTGCCATCATTACATAAGCAACAGCATGACCTTTAGGGAACATGTATTTAATTCTCTTACAAGACTCTATATACCAGTCAGGAACATTGTTTTCCCTCATAGTTTTTTCAAACTCTTCTGTAAGCCCCTTACCCTTTCTTACGCTTTCCATTATAGTAAATGCCATTTTAGGTGGAACTCCTGCATACATTAAATAAACCATAATATCATCTCTAGTTGCAATACATTCTCTTAGGGTAGTATATCCTTCTTTTATAAAGTACTGAGCATTATTAAGCCATACATCAGTACCATGGGATAGACCAGATATTCTTACTAAATCAGCAAAGCTTTCTGGCTGTGTATCAACAAGCATACCTCTAACAAACTTTGTACCAAACTCTGGTAATCCATAACTACCTACTTCACATCCAAGTTCTTCCTTAGTAACTCCTAAAGCTTCAGGAGATGTAAATAAAGATATAACCTTTTTATCATTTAAAGGAATTGTCTTTGGATCTACACCTGTTAAATCTTGAAGCATTCTAATCATGGTAGGATCGTCGTGTCCCAGTATATCTAATTTTAATAATCTACCTGAAATAGAGTGATAATCAAAATGGGTAGTAGTTACATCTGAAGTTGCATCATCTGCTGGTCTTTGTATTGGAGTAAAGTTATATATTTCATTATCACTAGGTACAACCATTATACCTCCTGGATGCTGACCAGTAGTTCTTTTTATTCCAGTACAACCAATAGTTAATCTTTCTATTTCAGCATTAGATGCCCTAATACCTCTTTCATCTAAGTATTTTCTAACATATCCATAAGCAGTTTTTTCCGCAACAGTACCTATTGTACCGGCCTTAAATACATAGCCTTTACCAAATAATACTTCAGTATATTTATGAATTTCCCCCTGGTTATCCCCAGAGAAGTTAAGGTCTATATCAGGCTCTTTATCCCCTTCAAATCCTAGGAAGGTTTCAAAAGGTATATCATGACCATCTTTAATATATTCAGCACCACAATCTGGGCATTTTTTATCTTCTAAGTCAGCTCCTGAACTTACAGAACCATCTAAGAAAAACTCAGACTTTTTGCAATTTGGACATACATAATGAGGTGGAAGTCCATTAACCTCAGTGATATTTGACATTGTTGCTACAAAAGAGGAACCAACAGATCCTCTAGATCCAACTAGATATCCATCTGCTATAGATTTTGCAACTAACTTTTGAGCAATTAGATAAAGAACTGCATAACCATTATTAATAATAGAGTTTAATTCCTTATCAAGTCTTTTTTGAACTACTTCAGGTAATGGATCACCATATATTGAGTGAACCTTATTCATAGTCATTTCTCTTATTTCATCGTCAGCTCCTTCAATCTTAGGAGGATATGTCTCATCTGGAATAGGCTTTAAAACTTCTATGGCATCTGCTATTAAGTTTGGATTTTGAATTACTACTTCCCTTGAAACCTCATTACCTAGGTATGCAAAATCCTTAAGCATTTCTTCTGTAGTCTTCAAATAAAGAGGTGGTTGTTTATCAGAATCTGAAAATCCTTTTCCCGCCATTATTATTCTTCTAAAAGCCTCATCTTGTGGTTCTAAGAAGTGAACATCACCAGTTGCAACAACAAGCTTATTTAGCTCTTTTCCAAGTTTATATATTTTCTTATTTAAAGATTGTAACTCTTCAATGCCACGTACATTACCTTTATCTATTAAATATTCATTATTTTCTATTGGTTGAATTTCTAAATAATCATAGAACTTCATTATTTCTTTAAGCTCTTCATCATTTCTTCCATCTAATACAGCTCTATAAACTTCTCCTGCTTCGCAAGCAGATCCAATTATTAGATTTTCCCTAACTTCCATAAGCTTACTTTTTCTAATTCTCGGGTTCTTAAAGAAGTTATCTAAGTGAGCTTCAGATACTAGCTTATATAAAGTTTTCATCCCTTCCTGATTTTTTGCAAATATAATAATATGGAAGGTCTTTTCTTTCTTTATATCCATTTTTTCTAGATATTCTGCATTTAACTCTCTTATATTATTAATATTTAATTCTTCAACCATCTTCTTTATAAAAATTAAAAATATATCTACTGTAGCCTTTGCATCATCAACAGCTCTATGGTGATTTTCAAGGGAAACACCTAAATGCTTAGCAACAAGATTTAATTTTACTCTTTTAAGCTCAGGATATAAGAATCTAGCTAAAGGAACAGTATCTATTATAGTAGAATTAAATTCAAGGCCTAGATCTCTACAATTTTTCTTAATAAATCCTGTATCAAAAGCAGCATTATGAGCTACTACTGCAGAACCATTTATAAATTCCATAAACTTAGGTAATACATCCTCAATAGGATCTGCATCTCTAACCATCTCATCTGTAATTCCAGTAAGTTCAGTTATTTTATAAGGAATCCTACATTTAGGATAAACAAATTCACTAAAAGTATCTATTATTTCTCTATTTTTAATTTTAACTGCTCCAATTTCAATAATTTTATCATTAATAGCAGAAAAACCGGTAGTTTCTATATCGAAGATTATAAATTCATCATCAAAGGTTTCATTTTTATCATTTAATGCTATAGGGATACCATCATTAACTAAATACCCTTCAACTCCATAAAGAACTTTGATCTTATTCTTTTTTGCAGCAATCTGCGCATCTGGAAAGGCTTGAACTACACCATGATCTGTTACTGCAATAGCTTTATGGCCCCATTTAGCAGCTCTTTCTACAAGCTTAGTTACTGAAGTAACACCATCCATAGCACTCATTGTAGTATGACAATGAAGCTCAACTCTCTTTTCTTCTGCCCCATCCATTCTTTCTATCTTTTTCATCCTTAAGATATCTCTACCCATAATTACTACTTCTCTAGCATAAGTATCATAAACAGCCTCGCCTTTTACCTTACAGTATAAACCTGGCTTTACAGCTTCTAATACTTCCTCTGTTTCTTGAGGTTTTAAGAAACATTTTACTGTTATTGAGCTAGTATAATCAGTAATAAAGAATGTTAATATAATTTTTCCAGTCTTAGTTTCTACAATTTCCTTCTTAAATACTTCCCCTAATATTGCAACTACGCCTGTAGTTTCATCAATTTCCTTAATAGGAGTTGCTTCTATACTAATATTTCTACCTAAGATGCTATTTTCACTTTTAGCTTCTCTTTTAAATTCACGCTTTTCATAAGGTTTATTTTGTTTAGATTGTTTATCTGATTTTTTCTCTTCAGATTTTTCATTTGAAGACATAACTTCACTTTTAATATTTCTACCACTAAATATTTCTTTTAATACTTCTTTTTCCTTTTGAAGCTTTTCTTCATTACTATCTCCCTTTTCTAAACTTTCATCATATTTAAAGATAACATTACTTTTAATATCAAAAATATTTCTTATATTGGAAGATATTATACTTGGAACATCTTTAGTTCTTAGATGTTCATTCAATTTTTCATATCCACTTGAAATGACTATATTACTACCCTCTACCCTTTTTACTCCATTTACTAAGATAGGCTTAGATAAAGGCACAGTTTTAATAATATCTCCTACTATTTCAAGCCAATGATTTTCAACAGCTTCTTTTAAAGAAAGAGTAGATATATCCCTAAAAAAGAGTATTTCTATATCAATATCTACATTAATTATTTTTTTAATAGCCTTTTTAACCTTTTCTTCTTCAACTTCATTAAGACTATCCTTACCTCTTAAAACTACTTTAAGAATATTACTTTTCTTTAAAAATTGAAATTTTATAATATTTATTTCTTTATCTTCTAACTCTTCATCCTTATTAATTTCCTTCTTAATAAGTTTTAAAACAGCTTCACTCAACAAAAACACCACCTTTAACTGGATATTTAGTGGACAAAATTATATTAAACGAAAGAATTGACAATGTAAAACTTTCTTAAGGAATACCTTAAGTTTAATTATCCATTGCCAATTATTAAAATTACATATTTTCTATTTCTTTCATTAGTTCTTCAACTAATTCTGCTTCTTTAACCTTTTTATATATAACACCTTTTTTAAATATTAGACCTTCACCGTTTCCTCCAGCTATCCCAATATCGGCTTCTCTTGCTTCTCCAGGGCCATTTACTGCACAGCCCATTACAGCAACTTTTAGGTTCTTATTTATGCTTTCAAGCCTTTTTTCAACTTCTTCAGCTATTTTAATTAAATTTATTTGTGTTCTACCACAAGTAGGACATGATATAAATTGCAATCCACTTTTTCTAAGTTTTAAAGCCTTTAAAATTTCTTTTGCAACTTTAATTTCTTCAATAGGATCACTAGTTAATGATACTCTTACAGTATCACCTATACCTTCTGCTAAAAGAGTCCCAAGACCTATACTTGACTTTATAGTTCCTCTAAAAGGAGTTCCAGATTCAGTAACACCTAAATGAAGTGGATAATCACAGCTTTTACTCATTAATCTATATGCATCTATCATCATAGCAACATCAGAAGATTTAATAGATACTACTATATCATAAAACTCTAATTCTTCTAATATTTTTACGTGTCTTAACGCTGATTCAACTAAGCCCTTAGCAGTTGGCTTACCATCTCTTTCTAATATATCTTTTTCTAAAGAACCAGAGTTTACTCCAATTCTTATTGGTAAATTTTTAGCCTTAGCTGCTTCTGCTACTATTCTTACCTTATCAACTTTACCAATGTTTCCTGGATTAATTCTTAAAGCAGAAACTCCATTTTCAATAGCAGCTAATGCTAATTTATAATCAAAATGTATATCTGCAACTACAGGAATTGGTGATTTTTCACATATTCCCTTTAAAGCTTCTGCTGCCTTCATATCAGGAACAGCACATCTTATTATTTCGCATCCTGCATTATATAATGTATTAATTTGAGCTAGTGTAGCTTCAACATCTCTAGTATCAGTATTAGTCATTGATTGAATTGAAACTGGTGCATCTCCACCAACATAGCAAGTTCCAACCTTGACTTTTCTTGTTTTTCTTCTTTCCATATTATTTTCCTCTCCTAAAACTGTATTGGGAATAATATATCCTTTATAGTTACTAAAATCATAAGTCCAAATAAAAGCATAAGTCCAACATAATTCATTGCACCAACTACTTTTTCTGGTACCTTTCTTCTTGTAATTAACTCTATTAATAATATAACTGTCCAACCACCATCTAAGGCTGGGAATGGTAACATATTAAATACAGCTAAATTTATGCTTATAAATGCAATAAAGTTCATAAGATTCCATACACCATTTTTGGCAGCTTCACTTGACATTCTTATAATAGATACAGGTCCCCCTACATCAGTTTTAAAATTAACCTTACCTGTAATCATCATTTTAAGTCCTTTGTAAGTTTGACTTACAGCTGAAGCTGTCTGATTAAAACTTTGTTTAAAACTTTGAAGTATTCCAGGATTTTTTACCCTTTCAAATCCAAAGCCAATCATATATTGTTCTACCCCATTTTCTTCAACTAACTTAGAAGTTATTACAACTTCTTTTTTCTCCCCATTTCTTTCTATTAAGAAATTAATAGGTTCGTCCTTAGCTAAGTTAATACCTATAGATAAATCATCTGATGAAAAAACTCTGCTACCATTAACTTTTAAGAATTTATCTCCTTCTTGAAGTCCAGCAGCAGCTGCTGGCATATTATCTATTAAACTAGCTACCTTAGGCAAACTATATCCAAATTTATTTAAAATTACTGTAAAGATTAAAATAGCAAATAAAAAGTTCATTGTTGCACCAGCAATAATAACGCTAATACGTCTTAATGGAGACTTAGATGAAAAACTTTTATCATCACTACTTTCCTCTTCCTCCCCTAACATTTTAACATATCCTCCAATAGGAAACAAACCTATTGAATATTTAGTTTCTTTTCCATTTATAGAGACAATCTTAGGACCCATCCCTATAGCAAACTCCTCAACCCTTATCCCATTAACTTTTGCCATTATAAAGTGACCAAGCTCATGAACTATAATAAGTAAACTAAATCCTAATAGCGCATAAATTATATACAATATACCTTCCTCCTAATTCAACTTTTGCCTTATATATTTTCTAACCTCTGAATCTAATCTTATTACATTTTCAATAGTTACTTCCTTGGTTTTTTCTTCTTTAAATACTTCTAAAGCTTCTTCAATTAATTCAGCTATATCTAAGAACTTTATTTTTTTCTCTAAAAGTAAGGCAACAGCTTCTTCATTAGCTGCATTTAAAATACAAGGTGAAAGCATACCTTCTTTTCCAACCTTATAAGCAAGTTTTAAACATTTAAAGGTGTCTAAATCAGGTTTCTCAAAAGTTAAACTTCCAAGTTCATAAAAGTTTAAACTATCACACACAGCATCTTTTCTTACCTTTTTGTTAATTGCATATTGTATAGGTAATTTCATATCAGTAGTACCTAGTTGTGCTATTACACTTGCATCATTATACTCAACCATTGAGTGTATTATACTTTGAGGATGAACTACTACTTGAATATTATCATAAGGACAATTAAATAAGAAATGTGCCTCTATTACTTCTAATCCTTTATTCATTAAGGTAGCTGAATCTATAGAAATTTTTTGGCCCATATTCCATTTAGGATGTTTTAAGGCATCCTCAACTGTAACCTTTTTTAAGAAGTCTATATCCTTCCCCCTAAATGGTCCACCTGATGCAGTTAGTATAATTTTCTTAACATCTTTTTCATTATACCCATTTAAAGCTTGAAATATTGCACTATGTTCTGAATCAACAGGTAAAATATCTACACCCATTTCCTTAGCTTTTTTCATTACAAGCTCACCAGCTACTACTAATGTTTCTTTATTAGCTAAAGCAATATCCTTCCCTGCTTCTATAGCTTTAATAGTTGGTCTTAGGCCTATCATACCTACAACAGAAGTTACAACCATGTCTATTTCTTCTAATGATGCTATAGCTTCTAGTCCTTCTATCCCTTTATATACAACTATATCTATACTATTTTCTATACAAAATCTTTCTACAGACTTAGCACTTTCTTCATCCATCATAGCAACATATTTAGGTTTAAATTCTTTGATTATCTCTATTATTTTGTTTACAGATGAATTAGCACTAATACCTATTAAATTTATTTCCCCATTTGACTTTCTAATTACATCTAAGGTTTGTGTACCTATTGATCCTGTTGCTCCTAAAATTGAAATATTCTTCATCTTTACCTCCTAGCTTAACTGCTATAAATTACATCTTTTGCTATTATACTATAAATTGGACCTGCAATTATTCCAATTAATCCAAACATATTAACCCCTATATAGATAGATAATATTACTACTAAAGGATGAATTTCAAGTCTACTACTTAAAAATTTTGCTTCTAGTATTTCTCTTATAATCTTTTCTAAACAGTATAATAAAACTAATCCAAATACTAATAAATATCTCTTCATTACAATATTGTATATTATTATCGGTATAAAAACAATTGTTGTTCCTACAAAAGGAAGTATATCTAAAATTGCACTAATAGAACCAAGAAATAGACTATTATCTATTTGAAGCACTCTAAATCCTAGGGTTACAATGATTCCACTTAGTAATATTAACCTAACTTCTATCTTAAATACTTCTTTTAAATTTAATAATTTCTTAAAAAATCCCTTAGTAAATTCTTTTGGAAATAGCTTCATAAAAAAATTAATTATTTCATTTTTATCTACTAGTATAAAATAACTAATAATATTCGCTAAAAAGTATGATACTATTCCATCTCCTGTTAATATTGCTCCTTGCATTATAAATTTACTATCAAAAAAACCACTTAAGCTTCTTATTATTTTATCTATATCTAAATTTAGAAATGATTTTATACTATTAAATATCTCTAAAAAATCTTGGATATTATGGTTGTAAATCATATAAATAAAATTTATAATTCTATTACCAAAATAAAAGATTATTATAAATAATATACCGTTAAATATAAATATACTTAATACTGCTGATATTCTTCTAGAAATATTCATCTTATTAAAAACTCTACATATAGGTTGAGTTAGTAATGTAAAAATAATTATAATAAAAAATGGTTTAAAATATTTATTAATAAGTATAGCAATTGCTGAAACAATAATAAATAAAATCACTAAATTTATTACCTTACTATATGTATTATATAATTTCATTTTCCTACTCCTTATTGTTTTATGTTAGATTATATTATCTTTTTTATTATTAAATACCTGATAAGGAGTGAAAATAAAAAAAGCAGGGCTTATCCCTACTTTAATTAGTTTACATATATTAAATTCTTACTATAAATGTTAAATAATAAAATACAACTGCAGAATTAAATAATATAGAATCAAATCTATCTAAAATTCCACCATGTCCAGGTATTAAGTTACTATAATCTTTAATACCAACATATCTTTTTATAGAAGAAGCTACTAAATCTCCAAATTGGCCCATTATTCCGCAAAGAGCTCCTATTAAAAAGAAATGAATTACCTCTACATGTGGTACATAGGATGAAACTATTATTCCATATATTCCACATCCTATAGTACTACCTAAAAATCCTCCTACAGCTCCTGCTATAGTTTTCTTAGGACTAACTTTTGGACAAAGTTTCTTTTTGCCAAGGTATTTTCCAGAATAATATGCTGTTGTATCACATATCCAAGACCCTAAGAATATTAACCATATTAAATATTGTCCGCCTTCTTTATTACTTATAAGAGGCATAAATCCAAATAATATCCCTACATATAAAAATCCTAAAAGAGTAATAGCGGCATCAATAAATGTATATTTTAAGTTTATTATTGGAATCATTAATAATGCTATAGCTGCTAAAACAACTATATACATTAAATATTCAAAGTTATTATTTGTAGCATAAAAAGCTGCAATAAGTATATACCCAACTATAGGTATTGGATTAAATTTCTTTTCTCTTAAGGCATTATAAAATTCATATAAACCTAAAACTGATAGAACAATAGCAAAACCTTTTAGCCATATTCCTCCTAAAAATATAAAGAGAATAAAAGGTGCTATAATTGCTGCTCCAATATATCTATTATTTAATTTCATTTCTTCACCTCAACTAAACTCCACCATATCTTCTATCTCTATGCTGATAGTCATATATGGCTTCATGTAAGTGTTCTTCCTTAAAATCAGGCCAGCATACATTAGAATACCAGAATTCTGAATATGCACATTGCCATAAAAGAAAATTACTTATCCTTTGTTCTCCAGAAGGTCTTATAATTAAATCTGGATCTGGTGTCCCATTAGTATATAAGTATTTTTCTAAAGCTTTTTCATCAATATCTTCAATATTTAGCTTTCCACTTTTCACATCATTTGATACAAGCTTTACTGCTCTAATTATTTCATCTCTACCACCATAATTAAAAGCAATATTTAAGACAACTCCAGTATTGTTTTTAGTTAATTCTATAGCCTCTTTAACTTCATTTTGTGCATCTTTAGGTAACATATTAATATCACCTAAGATTTTAATAACTACACCATTTTTATTTAATTCTTGAAGCTCACTTCTTAAATATTCTACTAATAATCTCATTAAAGCTGACACTTCATCTTTAGGTCTTTTCCAATTTTCAGTTGAAAAAGCATAAAGAGTTAAATACTTTATACCTAAAATATGAGTTTCCTTAATTACTCTTCTAATAGTTTCAACTCCAGCCTTATGCCCCATAGTTCTGGGTAATTTTCTTTGCTTAGCCCATCTTCCATTACCATCCATAATAATAGCTATGTGTCTTGGCATATTATCTTTATCTAAAACTAATTCTTCTCTTTTCTTTTTATCTTTGTTAGTTTTAAAAATATCTAACATATTCTATGTTCCCTCCACAATTTTGTATGGAAAAAACCTGCATATTGCAGGTTTTAAATTGACATAATCTCTTTTTCTTTTGCCGCAACTATAGTATCAACTTCCTTAGAAGCACTATCTATTATTTTTTGAACTTTGTCCTCAGCATTTTTTTGTTCGTCTTCAGTTATTTCTCCATCTTTCTTTAGAGCCTTAACCTTATCATTTGCGTCTCTTCTAATAGATCTTAATGCAACTTTAGCTTCTTCTCCAGTTTTCTTAACTACCTTAACTAAGTTCTTTCTAGTTTCTTCAGTTAATTCTGGAACTACTAATCTAATTACACTTCCATCATTTGAAGGGTTAATTCCTAAATCTGAAGTTAAAATAGCCTTTTCTATTTCTTTCATTAAGCTCTTTTCCCAAGGAGCTATAACTAATACTCTTGGTTCTGGAGCTGAAATATTAGCTACTTGACTTAATGGACATGGACTTCCATAGTAGTCTACTTTAATTCTATCAAGCATAGTAGGGTTAGCTCTACCTGCTCTTAATGTAGATAAATCTGATTTTAATACAGAAATAGTTTTGTTCATTTTTTCGTCAGCTTTTTGAATAATATCCTTTATCATAATAACCTCCTATTTTTTTGAAGTAACTAATGTACCAATTTTTTCACCAGAAATAGCTCTTTTGATATTTCCTTCTTCTTCTAAACCAAATACTAAGATTGGAATATTATTATCCATACATAAAGATGTTGCAGTAGAATCCATTACTTGTAATCCTTGCTCTAATACTTGTATATAAGTAAGTATATCATATTTCTTTGCATCATCATACTTATGAGGATCTTTATCATAAACACCATCTACTTTTTTAGCTAGTAAAATTACGTCTGCTTCTATTTCGGCAGCTCTTAAAGCAGCAGTTGTATCAGTTGAGAAGTATGGGTTTCCTGTTCCAGCAGCAAATATTACTACTCTTCCTTTTTCAAGATGTCTAACAGCTCTTCTTCTAATAAATGGTTCTGCTATTTCTTTCATTTCAATAGCAGTTTGAACTCTTGTCATTACTCCATTTTGTTCAAGAGAATCTTGAAGTGCTAAAGCGTTAATACATGTTGCAAGCATTCCCATATGGTCAGCTTGAGATCTATCCATACCTTCTCCGCTTCTACCTCTCCAAATATTTCCTCCACCAACTACTAGGCCAACTTCTATTCCCATATTCACTAAATCTTTAACTTCAAGTGTAATTCTTTTTATAAAATCAAAATCAAAACCAATACCTTTTTCCCCTGCTAAAGCTTCTCCTGAAACTTTAAGAATAACTCTTTTATATTTACTATTTTCCATTCTTAGTACCTCCATACTTTTATAAAGTAGATTTCTAAAAAAAGAGAACACAGTTGTGTTCTCCTTTGTATTACTTACTCATCTTAGCTACTTCTTCAGCGAAGTTATCTTCAGCCTTTTCGATACCTTCTCCTCTTTCGAATCTTACATACTTATTAACAGTTATTGGAGAACCAACTTCCTTTGATTTTTCTTGAAGGTATTTGCTTATGCTCTTATCTCCATCTTTAACCCAAGCTTGATCTAAAAGACATACTTCTTTGTAGTACTTTTGAATTCTTCCCATTACCATTTTTTCAACTATGTTTTCTGGTTTTCCTTCATTTAAAGCTTGAACTCTATAGATTTCTTTTTCTTTTTCTAATGATTCTTGATCAACAAAATCTCTGCTTAAGAAGCTTGGATTTGCAGCAGCAACTTGCATACATACATCCTTAGCAACAGCCTTTAAAACTTCTTTGTTGTCTGAAGCACATCCTAGTTCTACAACAACACCTATTCTTCCGCCACCGTGGATATAGCTTTCTACTACACCTTCAGCAACATTGAATTTTTCAAATCTTCTTACTGTCATGTTTTCTCCAAGCTTAGCTATTAAAGCTGTTAAAGCTTCTTGAACAGTGCTTTCAGCATCAAATTTTTCAGCTACGAATTCTTCAACAGTAGTTGAAGTTGTAGTTGAAGCCATTTCTGCTAATCTTGTAGCAAAGCTTACGAACTCTTCATTAGCAGCAACGAAGTCAGTTTCACAGTTTAATTCAACTATTCCAGCTGATTTGCAATCTTCAGATATGTAAGTTTTTACGATACCTTCAGCAGCAATTCTTCCAGCTTTTTTAGCCGCAGCAGCTAATCCCTTTTCTCTTAATATTTCAATAGCCTTTTCCATATCTCCTTGAGCTTCTGTTAAGGCCTTCTTGCAGTCCATCATACCTGCGCCAGTTTTTTCTCTTAATTCTTTAACTGATTGAGCAGTAATCATTCTATTATTCCTCCTAACTTAATGTAAACCTTATTATTTAGGTCAAAAGGTAAATGAGATTCCTCACCTACCTTTACTTATTTTATTATTCAGCTAATTGTTCGCCTTGTCTTCCTTCAATGATACCATCAGCCATCTTAGCTGTTATTAATTTAACCGCTCTTATAGCATCATCATTTCCTGGAATTACATAATCTAATTCTTCCGGATCACAGTTAGTATCTACTATACCTACAACTGGTATTCCTAAGATTTTAGCTTCTGCAATTGCATTTCTTTCTTTTCTTGGGTCAACTACGAACATTGCTCCAATATTTTCAGCATCTAAGTTCTTGATTCCGCCTAAGTTCTTTTCTAGCTTTTCCATTTCGCCTTTTAACTTAGTAACTTCTTTCTTAGGTAAAACATCGAAAGTTCCGTCTTCTTCCATAGCTTTTATAGCATCTAATCTTGCAATTCTAGTTTTAATAGTATTGAAGTTAGTTAACATTCCACCTAACCATCTATTATTAACGAAGTGCATGTTTGATCTTATAGCTTCTTCTTGGATAGCTTCTTGAGCTTGCTTTTTAGTTCCAACAAATAATATGTCTTTTCCTTCTAAAGCAACTGATTTGATGAAGTCATAAGCTTCGTCTACTTTCTTAACTGTTTTTTGAAGATCGATTATATATATTCCATTTCTTTCTGTGAATATATAAGGAGCCATCTTAGGGTTCCATCTTCTAGTTTGATGTCCGAAATGAACACCTGCTTCTAATAATTGTTTCATTGATATAACTGCCATTTTCTTACCTCCTGGTTATTTCCTCCACTATCTTCTTATAAAGTACCTCTATTAAAGGTCACCATCTTTACAAATCTAATAGTGTGTGTATTTTCTTACCTAGGTTAGTATAACATAAGCTTATTATAGTGGCAACATTTTTTTCTTTTAAATAAGCAATAATTATTTTATCTATATAAAAAGACATCAAAGCTTTTAAACCCTGATGTCTCTTTATTATGTTAATTTATTTTTTTTAATTCATCTAATAACTTTTCGTTTAAGATTTTAATATGTGTTCCCTTCATTCCAAGTGATCTTGATTCAATTACTCCTGCACTTTCGAATTTTCTTAGGGCATTTACTATTACACTTCTAGTAATTCCTACTTTATCTGCAATCTTAGATGCTACTAATAAACCTTCATTACCATCTAACTCTCCAAAGATGTGCTCTACTGCTTCTAATTCAGAATAAGATAGAGTACCAATAGCTAGTTGTACTACTGCTTTCTTTCTAGCCTCTTCTTCTATTTCTACTTGTTTAGATCTTAATATTTCAAGTCCAACTATAGTTGCACTATATTCAGCAAGAACTAAATCCTCATCTGTGAAATCTTCTCTAAATCTTGCAAGTATTAAAGTTCCTAATCTTTCTCTATTACCTATTATAGGTACTATAGTTGTTATCTTGTCTTCCATTATGCATTTTTCTTCTCCTTCAAAAACACATAAGCCTTCATTAGAAAGGTTAGCCATACTTTCATGAATCTTTAATAATCTTTCATTATAATCCTTTGGAAATCTCTTTTCATCAGCCACTTGTTTCTTCATTATATCACATTCAAAATTTTTAGAAAATGCATAACCAAGTACTTTTCCTTTTCTGCTTGTTACATATACATTACAAGCTAAAACATCACTTAATAGTAAACATATATCTTCAAAGGCTACTGGATCAGTACCTGATTTCTGCAATATTTTGTTTAGCATTCTAGTTTTATTTAATAATGATGACATTAATCTTCCTCCTATAAAATAAGCCGTTGAATTTTTTGAAAATTTAAAATTATATAAATTTTCCAAAAACATTCTTATTACTAATCTATACTATCATAGGACCTTTTTATTTTCAACAAATTTCTTAGTATTTTCGACATTACCTTAGAAAAAATCTATATTTTATCATATTATTAAACTGTAATGCTTTTCTTTAACTTATTCTTCACTTTTTTCATTTTTAATATTAACAATTTTATTACATTCCGCATTTGAACATTGTGCATAAGACCCTTTAGTTTTGCTGTATTTTAAAACCATATAAGAATTACAATCTGGACATTTATCTTTTAGAGGTTCATTCCAACTTACAAAGTCACAGTTTGGATAGCTACTACATCCAAAGAATTTCTTTCCTTTTTTGCTCTTCTTAGCTAAAAGCTTGCTTCCGCATTTTGGACATGGTGCTTCTATTTCCTCCACTATAGGCTTAGCATTTTTACACTCTGGATATCCTGGACAAGCAAGGAACTTGCCATATCTTCCTCTTTTTATAACCATCATCTTCCCACACTTGTCACAAGGCACATCACTAACTTCATCTTCAATTACTACTTTAGATATTTCTTTTTCTGCTTTCTCTATTGCCACCTTTAATGGTTCAAAAAATTCTCCTACAACTTTTTTCCACTCTTCTTGACCTTCTTCTACATGGTCTAGGTTCTTTTCCATTTCAGCTGTAAAATCTACATCTACTATTTGCTTAAAATATTCACTAACTATATTATTTACTATAAAACCCAATTCTGTAGGAACTAAGTTTTTCTTTTCTCTTCTTATATAATCTCTACTTAATATAGTACTTATTGTAGGAACATAGGTACTTGGTCTACCTATACCCTTCTCTTCTAGTAACTTTACAAAAGATGCTTCAGTATATCTAGCCGGAGGTTGGGTAAAATGTTGGTTTCCTTGTATCGAAACATTTTCTAATATTTCATCTTCTTTAAGCTTTGGTAAAGTAACATCTTGACTATCTTCTTCTGTTGCATAATCATAAAGCTTCATAAATCCATCAAACTTCATATTAGATCCACTTGCTTTTAATTTATAATCACCATTCTTAACTTCAACACTTATTGTATTTAATTCGCAAGAAGCCATTTGACTTGCCATAAACCTATTCCAAATTAATGAATATAACTTAAATTGTTCTGGAGTTAAATTTTTCTTTGCAATTTCTGGAGTTATTTCAATTATTGAAGGTCTTATAGCTTCATGGGCATCTTGAATATTTTTCTTTCCTTTATATACCCTTGGCTTTTCCGGTGCGTATTCTTTTCCGAAAGTTTCATTTATAAATTCCAAAGCTTTATTTTGTGCTTCACTTGATATTCTAACAGAGTCTGTTCTCATATAAGTAATAAGACCTACTGTTCCATATCCTTTTACTTCTACACCTTCATATAAAACTTGTGCTATTGACATAGTTCTTTTAGTCATAAAGTTTAATTTTTTTGAAGCTTCTTGTTGCAAAGTACTAGTTGTAAAAGGTGGTAGTGGGTTCTTTACCCTACTTCCATTTTTAACTTTACTTACAACAAATTTATTTTCCTCTAGCTCTTTTATAATTTTTTCACTTTCATTTTCAGTATTAATTTCAATTTTCTTACCTTTATATTGTGTTAATTTAATAGGAAACTTTTTTCTTTCCTTAGTTGCAATACAATCTACGGACCAGTATTCCTTTGGAATAAAGCTCTTTATTTCCTCTTCCTTATCACAAATTAATTTAAGTGCAGCAGATTGAACTCTTCCAGCACTTAATCCCCATTTTACATTCTTCCATAAAATAGGACTTATTTCATATCCAACTAATCTATCTAATATTCTTCTTGCTTGCTGAGCATCTACTAAATTGTTATTTATCTCCCTAGCTTCTTTAATAGCACCTTTAACAGCATTTTTTGTTATTTCATTAAATACTATTCTACATTTTTTATCCTCAGGAATATTTAAAATTTTAGCTAAATGCCAAGAGATAGCCTCTCCTTCACGGTCGGGGTCAGTTGCAAGATAAACCTTATCAGATTTTTTAGCAGCTTTTTTTAATTTAGCTAAAAGTTCTCCCTTTCCTCTAATAGTTATATATTTAGGATCGAAATTCCCCTCAATATCAACACCCAATTTACTTTTTGGCAAATCTCTAACATGACCCATAGAAGCCTCTACTGTATAATTTTTACCAAGATACTTTCCGATAGTCTTAGCCTTTGCAGGTGATTCTACAATTACAAGATTTTGTCCCATATGTCAAACTCCATTCATTTTTTTGGAGTTTACACCCCCTTTAATTTTTATATTGATTTAGCATAATAATTGCCCGGCAGGCAAATAATCTCATTTCTATTTTGCATTTCAAATAATAACTCAAATAGTACCCTTCTGTCAACATTTACAGATTTTATAATATCATCTAAATGCTTTGGTTCACTATTTATTTCCCTTATTAAGAGCTCTTTGTAACTATTTTTTGCTAATTTTTCTTTTATTTTTATATCTATATTTAAGAAGTCGTATAAATCCTCTATTTCTGTAAAAGGTTTTGCACCATCTCTTATTAATTTATTACACCCAGAGCTATTACCATTAATAACAGGCCCAGGTATGGCCATTATATCTTTACCAGATTCAAGAGCAAAGCCTACAGTAATAAGACTCCCACTTTTATCACTAGCTTCTACTACTATTAATTTTTCACTAACTCCACTTATAATTCTATTTCTCCTTGGGAAATTAAAAGCCAAAGGTGGTGTCTTAGGTAAATACTCCGAAATTATTAATCCACCCTTATTTATTATCTCTAAATATAAATTTTTATTAGATTTAGGATAAATAACATCTATACCACAGCCTAAAACCCCTATAGTCTTCCCTTTATAATCTATTGCATTCTTCTGGGCAATTGAATCAATTCCAGCTGCTAAGCCGCTTACTACTGTTATATTATTTCTGCTTATTTCTTTTGATATTCTTTTAGCTACTTCAGCGCCATAACTACTACATTTTCTAGCTCCTATTACAGCAACTAAATTTTCCTTTAATAATTTTATATTTCCTTTATAAAATAGACAATAAGGAGGATCGTTTATATCCAATAAATTTTTAGGATAATCCTTATGATTTATAGTAATATAACCTATTCCATTATTAATTAAGTAACAGCCTAACTTCTCTATAATAACTTCAGTGACTTCATCGTTTTTGCCAATTAAGTCCTTTATATTATTTTTATTTAATCTTATGTTCTTTTCATTTTTATAATATTCAAGAAGTTTTATTTTTTTATCATTAGAAATCTTTAATAGTATAAACCATAACACATCTTTATTACTCATATTATTTCTCCTTCAATATTCTTTCTATAACCTAAAGCCTCAAATATATGATGATCCTTTATTTCTATAGAATTATCTAAATCAGCAATAGTTCTAGATACTTTTAGTATCTTATCGTATCCTCTTTTAGTTAAATCATATCTTACATAAAACATACCAAGTATATCTTTAGCCGAAGAAGAAACTTTAAAAAGTTTATCTATATCTTTTCCCTTTACTTCAGAATTATAATTATATACTGTATCTTTATATCTATTGATTTGAGTTTCTCTAGCTCTTAAAACATTTTCTTTAATTATCTTTGAGCTTAAACTATCTTTTTTCTTATTTATATCTTCATAGCTTAGTTTTGGAACATAATTTAATAAATCTATTCTATCTAAAAAAGCTCTAGATAATCTATTAATATACTTCTTTCTTTCATATTCACTACAGCTACATTTATTTTCATATCCGCCATCTAAATAGTTACCACAAGGACAAGGATTACAAGCTGCTATAAGTAAAAACCTTGAAGGAAGTGTGTAACTTCCACTTAATCTATTTATATTTATTACTTTTTCTTCAAGAGGTTCTCTTAACACCTCTATTACTTCTCTTTTAAACTCTAGTATTTCATCTAAAAAAAGCACCCCATTATGAGCTAAAGTAATTTCTCCTGCTTTAACTTCTCGCCCTCCACCTAGCAAGGCCGTTCTAGTTATAGTATGGTGAGGGCTCCTAAAGGGTCTTATTATTCTTTCTTCACCTTTAAATAATCCAGAAGCACTATAAATTTTAGCTATTTCTATTTCTTCATTATAATTAAGGGGTGGCATAATGGAAGGCATGGCCTTTGCTAGCATAGTTTTGCCTGCCCCTGGCGAACCAAACAACAATACGTTATGATTTCCTGCAGCTGATATTTCCATGGCTCTTTTTGCAGTTTTTTGCCCAATTATATCTCCATAATCTAAATAAAAGTCAATGTTTTTACTTTCCTCTTCATTAAAATCATATGGTAATAAGTCTTCATTGTTAATAAAAGAAATTACTTCTACTAGGTTCCTAAAAGGATAAAAGTTACCTATATTAAAAGCTCTAATTTCTTTTAGATTATTTACAGGAAAAATAAAATTATTTTTCTCATTGTCTTTTCCTTCAAATATAATAGGTAATATACCCTTTATTTCTTTTAAGTCTCCAGCTAGGGATAATTCTCCAAAAATTATAAAGTCTTTTAAATCCTTATTTGATATTTGATTTGATTTCATTAGTATCCCAATTGCAATGGGCAAATCTAGTAATGAACCTATTTTTCTTATATCAGCCGGAGCTAAATTAATGGTTATTCTACCTAAAGGAAATTCAAATCCACTATTTACTATAGCCGATCTTACTCTTTCCTTAGATTCTTTTACTGATGCATCTGGTAATCCAACTATACTAAAGCTAGGCATTCCTTTGTTAATATCCACCTCTACATTTACAAGCATTCCATCTAGCCCATTATGAGTAGCGCTTATTATCTCTATTGACATATTCATCACCTCTATATGGATTATTGCCAACAAATTTTAATAATTAACCATAAATTTGATTTTTTATATTATCTTTAGTCAATATTATAAATAAACTTAAATTTAGGGTGATAAAATGAATAGTTTTAATAAAGATATTGGAAATTACGGTGAAGAATTAGCATTAACCTACTTAGAAGATAAGGGATATAAGATTATCTCTAGAAATTTTAGAAATAAATATGGGGAAATTGATTTAATATGCAAATTCAAAGATTTATTGATTTTTATAGAAGTAAAAAGTAGGTTCAGCTCTCTATATGGAAGTCCACAAGAAGCTGTAACCTACTTTAAACAAAAACAAATATTAAAATTATGTAAGTTATATATTATGAAAAATAAATTATATAATTTAAATTGTAGATTTGATGTTATAGAAATTTATTTTAATATAAATCATGACTTATATTCAATAAATCATATTATAGATGCCTTTAGAGGTTATTAAAAATATCTACAAAATATTTTTTAAAAATGACATTCTATGTATATTAGAAGGTCCGTATTCTTTTAATCCTTCAATATGTTTTGAAGTTCCGTAGCCAGCATTTTCTTCAAAATAGTAGTAAGGATATTCCTTTGAATATTCCTTCATTAAATTATCTCTATAAACTTTAGCTAATATAGAAGCTGCAGCTATTGAAGCAGATTTTGAATCACCTTTAATAACTGATTTATTTTCTATATTTATACCTTTTACTAAATACCCATCTGATAATACTAAGTCAGGCTTAATTTTCATAGAAGTACATGCTTCTAAAAATATACTATTATTACAGTAAGCAATACCTTCATTATCTATTTCCTTATTAGATTTTTCTGATATATAATAAGCTAATGCCTTTTCTTTAATTTCTTTAGCTAATTCTTCTCTTTTCTTTTCTGAAAGCTTTTTTGAATCATTTAACCAAAGAATTAATTCGTCATCTATTACATTTAAATCTAAAATTACAGCACAAGCTACAATAGGGCCGGCAAGAGGGCCTCTCCCTACTTCATCAACACCTGCTACATATTTATAATCTCCAAAGCCCTTATCAAAACTATACATATTCCTAACTCTATTATATTCTTTTTTTATTTTTTCTTTTTCCTTATTAAGTCTTACACTTAAAGCTTTAACATTTTTTCTTGTATCTAAGGCTAATTTATCAATTAAATAAACTAGCTCAGCATTATTTCTTTCTTCATTAATGTTTATTGAATCAACAAAAGCTTTAATATCTTTATAGCTTAATTCTTCAATATTCATATTTAATAGTTCCATACTAACCCTCAACTTCTTCATTTGAAATATCTTCATTTGGATATTCTAATGAAATATTACCCATCTTACCGCCTCTAAATTCATCTAATAGTATTACTGCTATTCGATTATAATCTATTTCTCCACCCTTAACTAAGCATCCTCTTTTTCTAGCAATGCTATTTAATGTTTCAAGTGGATCTTCATTAACTTCTTGAATTTTATATCTTTCAATAAGATTATCTTTATAACGAGTTTGTAGTCTTTTTACTAAGTTAAATGAAAGCTCTTCTATATCCATTATTTCATCTTTAATAGCTCCAGTAAATGCTAGGTTAAGAGCTGTTGTATCATCTTCAAACTTTGGCCATAATACTCCAGGTGTATCTAGCATTTCTATATCCATTTTAGTTTTAATCCATTGTTTACTCTTGGTAACTCCTGGTCTATCCCCTGTTTTAGCTATATTATTTTTAGCCATCTTATTTATAAATGTAGATTTACCTACATTAGGGATTCCTACTACCATAACTCTCATTTGTATTTTAACTAAACCTTTAGCTTTTAATCTATCATGTTTTTCTTTTAATAGTAATTCTAAAGTAGGCTTAATTTGATTTAATCCTTTTCCAGTTAAACAGTTAACCTCTAATACTTTAACATTTTCTGAAGATAAATGATTCATCCACATTTTTGTAACTTTATTTTCAGATAAATCACTTTTATTTAAAAGTATTATTCTAGGTTTTCCCTCACAAAGCTTATCTATATCTGGATTTGCTGAGCTTCTTGCTATTCTTGCATCTCTTATTTCAATAACAGCATCAACAAGTTTTAAGTTTTCCTTTATTTCTCTTTGAGTTTTTTTCATATGACCAGGAAACCAATTTATTTTACCCATTTTCTATTTCCTCCTTTAAGTCTTTTATTATTATTATATCAAAATTAATATATATAAATCTTTTTTATTTTAAACAAAGAAAAAGGGACTTATAAAAGTCCCTTACTTAATCATTAGAATTATCTAACGTTTAATTCTTTAACTTTAGCAGCCTTACCTACTCTATCTCTTAAGTAGAATAATTTAGCTCTTCTAACTTTACCTTTTCTAGTAACTTCCATCTTATCGATAATTGGGGAGTTAATTGGGAAAGTTCTTTCTACTCCAGTTCCGTAAGCAACTCTTCTTACAGTGAAAGTTTCTCTTAATCCACCGTTTTGCTTCTTAATAACTGTTCCTTCGAACATTTGAACTCTTTCTCTAGTTCCTTCTTTGATCTTAACATATACTTTAACAGTGTCTCCAACGTTAAATTTAGGTAGATCATTTCTTAATTGTTCAGCTTCAATAGCTTTTATTAATTCGTTCATTGTGTAAGTCCCTCCTTGATTATTTATTAGACGTTCATAACAAAACCTTGACAGAGGACCGCCCGTACTAACACAAAGGTTATTTTAACATAATTATTTTTATTGTTCAAGATTTATTTGTATTTTTCTAATATTTTTTTATCTTCTTTACTTAATGTAATTTTACTATATAAATCTGGCCTTTTTTCTTTAGTAATATTTAGAGATTTAAACCTTCTCCACTTTCTTATATTTTCATGATGTCCTGAAAGTAGTATTTCTGGAACCTTATCACCTTCAAACTCCTCAGGTCTTGTATATTGGGGATATTCAAGAAGCCCCTCTGAAAAAGATTCATCTTCAAAACTTTCATCTTTTCCTAAAACTCCACTTTTAAGTCTTAGTATAGAATCTATAACTGGTATTGCTGCCATCTCTCCTCCAGTTAATATAAAATCACCTAAGGATACCTCTTCATCTATGTACTTATAAACTCTTTCATCTATTCCTTCATAGTGACCACATACAAATATAAGCTCCTCTTCTTTAGAAAGTTTAAAAGCTAAATCTTGATTAAAAGTTTTACCTCTTGGTCCTAAAAATATTACTTTCCCCTTATTTTCTTCTTTAACACTTCTTATAGCATCTACTAAAGGCTGTGGTGCCATAACCATTCCAGCACCACCACCATAAGGATAATCATCTACTTTTTTATGTTTATTTTTAGTAAAATCTCTTATATTTATAGCTTGTATTTTTACTAAATCTTTTTCCTGAGCTTTACCTATAATACTATGATTAAATATATCAAACATTTCTGGGAATAAAGTAAGAATATTAATCTTCATCTTGCCATTCTCCCACAGGCTTAATTGTAATTTTTTTATTTTCTACATCGATATCTGTAACTATTTCTAATAGTACAGGTATTAAAAGCTCCTTAGGTTTTTTAATCCAATATACATCATTATTTTTAGTTTGTATAACATCAAAAATCTTTCCTAAATCTTTTCCATTTGTATCATAAACAGTACATCCTATTATATCAGCAATATAATAACTATCTTCTTCTAAAGGAACTGCATATTCTCTTGGAATTTCCATATACTTATTTTTATATTTTTCAGCTTCCTCAATAGAATTAATTCCTTCAACCTTAACTATAACTCTATCTTTTTGATATTTAACGCCTTGTATTTTTCTTTCTACTCCATCTATAAGAACGAATTCTAAATCGTTATATCTTTTTGGATCATCTGTTAGAGGAATTACCTTAACTTCTCCCTTTAATCCATGAGTATTAACTATTTTACCAACTCTTAGTATATCCTTCATTTTGCACCTCATAAAATTTTAAGTTTCTTAATTTTTATAATTTGTTTCCTATAATAATATTTCTAATATTTCCATAAATCTATGTTTCAATATATAATTTTCAACTTATATATTATATAGATATATTAGAAGTATTACAATTTTTTATTAAATTATGTTTAAAAAGAGTTAGGAATATCCTAACTCTTTTTATCAATAATTTCAACTACTACTTTTTTATCTTCTTTAATTGCTGCTGCTTTAACAACGGTTCTAATAGCTTTCGCTATTCTACCTTGTTTACCAATTACTTTTCCCATATCTGCAGGAGCAACCTTTAGTTCCAGAATAATTGATTGCTCTCCATGTATTTCAGTTACACAAACTTCATTTGGATTATCCACTAAGGATTTAGCTATGTTTTCAATTAATTCCTTCATAAACACCTGTAATTATATAATAATTACAGAGTTCACCTCCTAAAAATTACTTATTTAATCCTGCTTGAGTAAATAGTCTCTTAACTACATCTGTAGGTTTAGCTCCATTTTGAACCCATTTAGTAGCTTTTTCTTCGTTGATTTTGATTTCAGCTGGTTCAGTTAAAGGATTGTAGTATCCAATTTCTTCGATGAATCTTCCATCTCTTGGTGCTCTTGAATCAGCAACAACTATTCTATAGAAAGGAGCTTTCTTAGCACCCATTCTTCTTAATCTGATTTTTACTGCCATGTCTTTTTCACCTCCTTTAAAAAATAATAATATATTAACTCATAAATGGCATTTTACCAAAGAATCCTTTTTTAGATTTCTTTTGTAGAGATTTCATTTGTTTCATTTGTTTTCTCATTACATCAAATCCCTTAATGAGTTTATTAACTTCTTGTAGTGATGTTCCTGAGCCTTTTGCTATTCTCTTTTTTCTTGAAGAAGAACCTGCAATAAGCTTTGGATTTCTTCTTTCTTTAGGTGTCATTGAAAAGATTATTGACTTAACTCTTGATAACTGTTTTTCACCAGCATCAAAATCGAAATCCTTCATTTCCTTTGGAATTCCAGGTATCATCTCCATAATCTTACTTAATGATCCTAATTTTTTCATTTGTTCCATCGCTGTCAAATAATCTTCATAAGTAAAATCATTTTCTAGCATTTTTGCACTTAATTCTTGAGCTTCTTTATCATCAAAGGCTTGCTGAGCTTTTTCTATTAAAGATAGAACATCTCCCATCCCTAATATTCTTGAAGCCATTCTATCAGGATAGAATACTTCAAAATCACTCATTTTTTCACCTACACCAATATATTTAATAGGTTTTTCAGTAATATGTCTAATTGATAAAGCAGCTCCACCCCTAGTGTCTCCATCTAGCTTAGTTAATATCACACCAGATACATCTAATGTGCTATTAAAGCTTTCAGCTACATTTACTGCATCTTGACCTGTCATAGAGTCTACAACAAGTAAGATTTCTTGAGGTTTTACTTCAGCTTTTATGGATTTTAATTCATCCATAAGACTTTCATCAATATGAAGTCTACCAGCTGTATCTATAATTATTACATTATTTCCATTTTCTCTTGCGTGAGCTATCCCAGCTTTTGCTATATCAACTGGATTAACTTTATCACCCATTTGGAAAACTGGAATATCAATTTGCTTTCCAACTACCTCTAATTGCTTTATAGCTGCTGGTCTATATATATCGCAGGCTACAAGTAAAGGCTTTTTATTTTGCTTTCTAAGCTGTAGTGCAAGCTTTCCACTCATGGTAGTTTTACCAGCCCCTTGCAGACCAACCATCATTATAACTGTTGGACCTACAGAGTTAAAGTTTAATTTACTTTCACTACCACCCATAAGTTCAGTAAGTTCATCGTTAACTATTTTAATAACTTGTTGCGCTGGAGTTAGACTTTCTAACACATCATTTCCAACACATTTTTCGCTTACTTTTGAAATAAACTGTTTAACAACTTTAAAGTTAACATCTGCTTCTAATAAAGCTAACTTTACTTCCCTCATAGCTTCTTTAATATCTTTTTCAGTAAGCTTTCCTTTACCTCTAAGTTTTTTAAAAGCTTCCTGCAATTTGTCGGATAAACCTTCAAAAGCCATATTAAACCCTCCTATGATTCTATAACTCTTCCAATATATTTTTGTATCTATTATAATCTTCTTTAGTTATTGAATATTTTTCTTCAAATTCTTTTAGAAGATTATTTATTGTTTTTTCTTGCTCAAAACTTTTCTTAAGCAAGCTAAGCTTCTCTTCATAGGATAGAAATTGTTTATAACATCTCTTAATTAAATCATGGATAGCTTGACGACTTGTGTTATTCAATTCAGCAATTTCAGCTAAGGATAAATCCTCATTATAATAAAGCTCCATAATTCTATACTGTTTTTCCGTTAATAATGGCCCGTATAAATCCATTAATAATGAAATCTCAACCCTATCTTCCATTTCATCACCTTACCCACAAAAGAGATTTTAACAAAACAAATTCTTGCTGTCAAGTACTTTTACTTAACACCCTATAAAAAATTTAAAATGAAGAATTAAGAATGAAGAATTGATGAAATAAATAAGCTAAAGCTTATTTAAAAAACTTTACTTTTATTCAGAAATTTAGCTAATGGCTAAATTTCATCATTAATTTTTCATTTTTCATTTTCCATTCTTAATTTCTTATTTTTTCATTTCTTCATTCTTTCATTTTTTCATCCTAGAATAGTGCTTCTGCAAAGCTTTCTGCATCAAATTCCTGAAGGTCTTCTATCCCTTCCCCTACTCCTATGTATCTTACAGGAATATTTAAAGAATTCTTTATAGATATAACTACTCCACCTTTAGCTGTACCATCTAGCTTAGTTAATATAATTCCATCTATAGGACATGCCTCCATAAATTGCTTTGCTTGAATTACAGCATTTTGGCCTGTAGTTGCATCTAAAACTAATAATGTTTCCTTTGCTACTCCATTAAATTCTCTATCTATTATTCTTCCAATCTTAGATAATTCATCCATAAGATTTTTCTTATTATGAAGTCTTCCTGCAGTATCACAAATTAATAAATCTGTATTTCTTGATTTAGCAGCATTTACAGCATCAAAAACTACTGCAGCAGGATCTGACCCTTCACTATGCTTAATTAAATCCACACCAGCTCTTTGACTCCATACTTCAAGCTGATCTATTGCAGCTGCCCTAAATGTATCTGCTGCTGCTAGTAAAACTCTCTTTCCTTCTGCTTTATTTTTAGCAGCAAGCTTTCCTATTGAAGTAGTTTTACCAACACCATTTACACCTATAACTAATAATACTTTTTTGCCATTCTCTTCTTCTACTACTTCTTCAGCCCCTTCAAGTAACATATCTCTTATTACTTCTTTTAAAGCAGGATATACTAGACTTGGATCATTAATTTTTTCTTTTCTAATTTTAGCCTTTAGTCTATCTATTATTTCTAAAGTAGTATCCATACCTATATCAGACATAACTAATATTTCTTCAAGTTCTTCATATAGATCTTCATCTATAGTTATTGCAAGCTTTAAAGTTTCATTTATTTTATCTGTTAATGCATCCTTTGTCTTTGATAAACCAGATTTTAAATTATCAAATATTTTCCCAAATATAGCCATAATAAGCCTCCTAATTACTTTTACTTAAATCTACAGAAACTACCTTGGATATACCTTTTTCTTCCATAGTGACACCATACATAACATCACTAGCTTCCATAGTTCCTTTTCTGTGAGTAATAACAATAAACTGTATATTTTCTGAGAATTCTTTTAGGAATTCAGCGTATCTATAAACATTGGCATCATCTAAAGCGGCCTCTATTTCATCTAAGATACAGAAAGGAGTAGGTTTCATTTTTAAAATTGCAAATAATAATGCAATAGCAGAAAGAACTTTTTCTCCCCCAGACATCAAATTAATATTTTGAAGTTTTTTTCCTGGTGGCTGAACATTTATTTCAATGTTTGCAGTAAGTTCATCTCCTTCTCCTAATATTAATTCAGCTGTTCCACCTTTAAATAAATCCTTAAATGTTTCTCCAAAGTTTTCATTTAAAATTTTAAAGTTTTCTTTAAATAGTTCTTGCATATTAACTGTCATTTCATTAATTACTTTTAAAAGCTCTTCTTTTGCTTTATTTAAGTCCTCTTCTTGAGTAGACATAAAATTATACTTTTCAACTACTTCCTCATACTCTGCTATCGCAGCTAAATTCACTGTTCCTAAAGCTGAAATCTTAGCTTTTAATTTAAATATATCATCCTTAATCTTAGCAATATTAAATACCTCTATTGCAATTTCCATAGCTTCTGCTAAGGTTAAGTTTAATTCATCATTTAATCTAAAATAATAACCTTCTCTTTCACCCTCTAATTTAGCATAGGAAATTTCTTTTTTATTTAACTCATTTTCTAAACTTCTTATTTCCTCTATTAAATTATTAGCTTCTACATCTTTTATTTTTAACTTATCTTTTAATGTTATTCTCTTAGCTTCATCATATTTAAATATCTCTTCAAGATCTTTCAATCTAGAGTTTATATTGTTTATAACCTCAATATTCTTTTCAATTTCGTCTTTTAAGTAGTTTATGTTATTATGCTTTTCTTTATTGTCATTTTTAAGAGAAGAAATTTTTTCTTCTTTTTCTTTTTCTTCTTTTTCTTTTCTCTTAATATCTACTTGTCTTCCATAAACTATTTCATCTAATTTTGCCTTACTAATTTTAATCTTTATACTTTCATCCTTAGAATCATTATATGAATTTTTCTTTTCTAAAAGGTTATTTTGCATAATCATAACCTTTTCTTTATTATTTTCATTTTCTATTTTTAAATTAGAAAGAGCTTCTTCTTTACTCTTAACATCTAACATTAATCTATTTAAGGTTTCCTTATTTAAAGAAAGTTCTCTTTTAGAAACCTCAAGGGAATTTTTAAGTTTTAGGCTCTCACTTTCAAGTGCTTTCACTTCACCATCTAACCTTGTAATATCAATAACTTTTTCATGAACTTCATCACTTTTATTTAATATATCTTCATCAATTAACTTAACTTCTTCTCTAATTTTATTAAGTTCATTAACTTCTAAAGAATACTTTTCTTTATTTTCTTTTAATGAATCTTCAAGTTCATGCAGTTCTCTTTTTCTACTTAAGATACTTGAGCTATTTTTCTTATATATACTACCTCCAGTTAAAGCTCCACCCGGACTAATAACTTCCCCATGAAGAGTTACTATCCTAAACTTATAACCACAAGCTTTTGAAATATTTAAAGCTGCATCCATATCTTTTGCTATTATTGTTTTTCCTAAGCTATAATCCATAATATTTTTATATATACTATCATAGCTTATTAAATCAGATGCAATTCCTAAATACCCATCTATACTTAATATATCTTTAGTAATATTAAGTCTATTTCCCTTAATTATATTAAGAGGTAAGAAGGTTGCCCTACCTAAAGAGTTCTTCTTTAAATACTCTATTAAAAGCTTTGCATTCTTTTCATTTTCAGTAATAACATTAGATATTGCTCCACCTAAAGCAACTTCTATAGCTGTCTCTAAATTTCTATCTACTGTAAATATTTCTCCTAAGACCTTAGTACCTTTTCCATAAGGTAAACTTCCAGAATCTATTCTTTCCATTAACCTTTTTATTGATAGCTGATAACCTTCATAACTTTTTTCTAAATCCTTTAAAGTACCCAGCTTACCTTCTAAATTATTTATTCTCTTAGAATACTCTCTTATTAATGATTCCTTCTTATTTACCTTAGAATTTAAAACACCAATATTTCTTCTTCTATTTACTATTTCTTCTTCTAAATTTTCTTTTTCTCTCTTTAAAGCTTTAATGTTTTCATTAATACTTAAGATTGTAGCTAAGTTAATGCTTATATTTCCTTCTATTGCTTTAAGGCTACTTTCACCATTAACACTTAATTCTTCTTTACTGCTAATTTCTTTATTCATTAAAGAAATATTGTTATTAATTTCAGAAGTCTTTCTTAAAATTTCAAATTCTTCTTCCTTTATTCTTTGGATTTCTTTTTCTAAAGATTGTATTTCTGAATTTAAACTGCTACTCTTTTCTTCTAAAGATTTAATTGAATTTTCTTCTTCTATTTGTTTCTTTATCTTCTCTTCAAGATCTTTTTCAATAATTAATTTTTCTTCCCTTGATTTAATTACTTCTTTTTCTAATATTTTTACTTGTAATAAATCCTTCTCTATTATTTCTTCATAATTCTTTATTCTTTCTTTAAAGATTTCTATATCTTTTAAGCCTTTATTTACTTCTTCCTTTTTACTATAGTATTCTGTTTTTTCTTCTTTATTTTTACTTTCTAAGGCCTCTATTTCTTTTTCTATATCTATTAAGACCTGTCTCTCACTACTTAGTTTTTTCCTATTAACTTCTATATCAGATTTTTTTGCGCTTATAGCTTTATTTACTTCTTCTATATCATTATCAATATTTTTAATATTATTAACTAATAAAGATACTTCTTTTACTTTAAGTTCTGATGCATAATCATTATATAATAATGCCTTTTCTCTTTCTTCTCTTAAGGGCTCTATTCTCTCTTCATAAGTAGAAATTATGTCTCTTATTCTTACTAAGTTAGATTCTGTATTATTAAGTTTTTTCTCAGCTTCTTCTTTTCTAGTCTTAAATTTAACTATTCCTGCTGCTTCTTCTAGTAAAGCTCTTCTTTCTTCAGGCTTACCACTTAATATAGCTTCTATCTTACCTTGCCCAATAAGAGAATATCCTTCTTTACCTATACCAGTATCCATGAAAAGACTATGAATATCTTTTAATCTGCATTTTTGGTTGTTTATTAAATACTCAGTTTCTCCTGATCTAAATATTCTTCTAGTTATAGTTACTTCTGAGTAGTCTGTATCTAAAGAATTATCTGAGTTATCTAATGTAAGTGAAACTTGAGCTAGTCCTACTTGTTTTCTAAATTGTGTACCAGCAAAAATTACATCTTCCATCTTTCCTCCTCTTAGAGTTTTAACACTTTGTTCTCCAAGAACCCATCTTACAGAGTCAGATATATTACTTTTACCACTACCATTTGGCCCAACTACAGCAGTAACTCCTTTTTTAAACTTTAACTGGGTCTTATCTGCAAAAGACTTAAACCCTCTAATTTCTAGGGACTTTAAAAACATAGACTTTCTCCTTATCTATATAAATGATACTAATAAACTAAGTGAAAACATAATAGCTAAAGCTATAGTAATAATATATATCATTTTTTGCCTTGTTTTCTTCTTCACAATTACCACTCCTGTCTTATTTTAGTTTATAGCATTAAAGGTAAAATATCAATATAAGGTAGACAAAATCTAGCCTACCTTATAACTTAACATCTATTATTTTCTCAGTAACTATAACCTTAACTTTACCTCTTTTTTGCTTTTCCATTTGCCTTACAATTATTTTCCCATTATGTCCATCTATTAGTTTTCTATAATAATATTTCTTATTAGCATAAAGCTTACTTATATCCTTTGGATTAATTTCTATTATTATATCTTTGTTATCTGCTATAGATTTTTTTATATTATCACATAGCAAGCTTCCTTCAACTAACTCTCTAAAAGCTGGATGGAAAGGTCCATCTATTACATCTTTACCTAAGGTTATATTTTCTGTTGGTTGAAGCCCAACCCTTATTATATTTACAGAAGCATTATTATATAGCTTATATATCTCCTTAGATACTTCTACAGCTTCTTCTAATGTATAAGGTATATATTCTCCTCTTTTATGCATTTTAGCCATTGGAGTTTCTTTAATTACTAATGAAGGATATATCCTACATATATCCGGCTTCATTTCAATAGACTTTTTAGCAGTTTCTATATCCTTATTAAAATCATCTCCAGGAAGCCCTGGCATAATTTGATGACCTAAAGTAATTCCATATTCTTTAATTAACTTAGAAGCAACCCTTACATCTTCTGCTGAGTGCCCTCTTCCTGATAATCTTAATACTTCATCATCTAAAGATTGAACTCCAAGCTCTATAATATCTACAGTAAAGTCCTTTAAGTAATCTAAAATATATCTGTTAATAGCATCTGGTCTTGTAGACATTCTTATTTTATGTATTAACTCCTTTTCTTTATATTCCTTAGCAACTGCAAGTAATTCTTTTTGCTTATTAACATCTATTGCTGTAAAGGTACCTCCAAAAAATGATACCTCTACTGTTGAATTTTTACTCTCTATTGTCTTTAAGTATTCATCTATAGTATTTCTTACATCCTCTGCCTTAACCTCCTCTTCAACTTCTTTTGCAATCTTATCTTGATTGCAAAATACACATTGATGGGGACATCCTATATGAGAAATAAATATTGGAATAATATAATGCTTATTGCTCATTTAATCCCTCCAAAGCTTTAAGTGCTGATCTTGCTGCATTTTGTTCTGATTCCTTTTTACTATATCCTTCACCACATCCAAGTTCTTTATCCTCAATTATTACAGATGTAAAGAACTTTCTTCTATGTGGAGGTCCTTCATACTTTAATAATTCATAAACTATTGATACTTCACCTGATTTTTGCATTTCTTCTTGAAGTTTTGTCTTATAGTCTAAAATAATATCATTATTTATTGCCTTGTCTATTATTTCTTTAAAGTGTCCAAGAATATAATCCTTTGCAAACTCCAATCCCTTATCTAAATATATTGCTGCAAGTAAAGCTTCTACAGCATCTGCTATAATAGAAACTCTTTCTCTACCACCAGTAAGTTCTTCACCTTTACTTATTCTAATAAAGTATCCTAAGTTAAGCTTTTTACCAATTTCATATAGTGAATTTTCACATACTATCAAACTTCTTATCTTAGTAAGTTCCCCTTCACTTTTATTTTTATAATTTAAAAATAAATATTCTGTAATACATAGTTGCAGTATTGAATCTCCTAGAAATTCAAATCTTTCATTATATTCTTCATCCCTATGTTGATTTGCATAAGAACTATGGGTTAATGCTGTTTTTAGCAGCTTTTCTTCATTAAAAGTTAAACCAATATACTCTTCTATTTCTTTAATATTAAACTTCGCCATATTTCCATCTCCTCGAAGTTCATTCTTCAATTTGCTTTTTATATTATAACTTCTACTAAAGCGAACAAATTCAAGAATAAACTATATTTGAAATTTTAAATATAAAATCCCGCATTATTGCGGGATTAAATTATTCTTCTACGTGATTTTTTAAATACTTAACTACATCTCCAACTACTTTAAAATTCTCAGCTTCTTCATCAGGGATTTCAGTATCTAATTCATCCTCTAAAGCCATCATTAGTTCAACTAAATCTAATGAATCTGCATTTAAATCATCTACAAAAGAAGAATCCATTGTTATATCGTCTTCATTAACACTTAATTTTTCAGCTATAATTTCCTTAACCTTATCAAACATCTGCATCACCTCCTAAATAACTTCATTTAGATAATAGTATATATTATTTCTATAGTCAATATACTGAATGATATAATTATATATTATTTTTAAGTTCTGCTTTAATTTTTTCTAATACACCATTGTCGTAAAATATTTTCGTTTGTCTAATAGCATTCTTAAAGGCTTTTCCATCAGAGCTTCCATGGGCCTTAATACATATACCATCTACACCTAAAAACGGAGCTCCACCATATTCCTTATAATCAAACTTAACTTTTAAAGATTTAAATACAGGACTTAATAACCCTGCTCCTAATTTACTTATTATGCTACCTGATAAAATTTCGTCTTTTATCATACTTAAAAGAGTAGATGCTACACCTTCATACATCTTAAGCAATGTATTTCCAACAAACCCATCACAGACTAAAACATTTACGTCCCCTTTTGATGTATCTCTTGGTTCTACATTCCCAACAAAATTTAAATTGTTTTCTTCTTTTAAAAGCTTATAAGTAGCCTTTGTTAGTTCATTTCCCTTTTCCTCTTCAGCACCTATATTTACAAGACCTACTGATGGATTTTCTTTACCTATAACACCTTGATAATAAACTTTTCCCATCTTCGCAAATTGAACTAAATAATTAGGTTTAGAGTCAACATTAGCACCAGCATCAACTATCATAAAGCTACCATTTTTGCCTGGCATTATTGGTGCAAGGGCTGGTCTTTCTATTCCCTTTATTCTCCCTACTACAAGTGTACAGCCTGCTAAAAAGGCTCCAGTACTTCCTCCAGATATTACAGCATCACATTCTTTATCTTTAACAAGCTTTAAAGCCTTATAAATACTAGAATCTTTTTTCTTCTTTAAAGCCATTACAGGGTGTTCATTTGGTGAAATTATTTCCCTAGCATCAATTATATTAACTAAAGTTTTATCATAATTATAATTCTTTAGTTCTTCTTCTATTTGTTCCTTTGGACCGGTAATATAATACTCTATTCCTTTGTATTCTTCTAGGGCTTTAATTACTCCTTCTATTACAGCTTTAGGAGCATTATCTCCGCCCATACCATCTATAGCTATTTTCATAAATTTTCACCTCTTTTTCCTATATATAAAGAAAAGAAAGTCATTTGACTTTCTTTATTCTTCTACTGAAGCAACAACTTCTTTACCTTTATAGAAGCCACAATTTTTACAAACTCTGTGAGCTAATTTCATTTCATGACATTGTGGACATTCAACTATTCCAGGTAAGCTCGCTTTAAAAGTTTGAGCTCTTCTTGAATCTCTCTTTGCTCTATATGTTTTTCTCGCTGGATTTCCCATTACTACACCTCCTTATTTCCAAACAACTCTTGTAACTTTGCCAGTCTTAAGTCTACATCATTTGTATTACAATTACAAGAACCTTCGTTAAGATTTTTACCACATTGGTAGCAAAGCCCTCTGCAGTTGTCTGTGCAAAGTCTCTTAATAGGTAAGGTTGAAATAATAACATTTTCAACAATTTCAGTAATATCTAAGATATTACCATCTACAAAAATAATTTCTTCATCATTTTGAAGTTCATTATTATTTGTAAACCTTTCTTCTATTTCAATATCTATTGGATAGATAAAGGCCTCTAGGCATCTTGAACATTTTAAATCTAACTTTGTTTTTATTGAAGCTCTTAGAGTTAAAACATCTCCAATAGAGGTTATATTTCCAACTACAGTTAAAGCTTCTACAGCTTCTATTTTTTCTCCATCAAAATAGAGTGGTTTTAAGTCATATGTTACATTTATTTCTTTTTTTCTGTTTCTAGATGAGTTAAAATCTGAAAGTTGTATAATCATATGTAATTGCTCTAGATATTATCTTCGCATCTTACAAGATACATTATGTACAAAAGTACATAGCTCGAGCCAAGCTTTATTTCACTCCTTAGATAAATATTTGCCGAATAAACACAATTTATTATATAAAGTGCATGATTAAAAGTCAAGCATTTTAACGAAAAACTGCCCTTTTAATTATGCACTTTATAATTAATTACTTAGTTAATTCTAAAGTGTCTCTTGCAATAACTAATTCTTCATTAGTTGGTATCACAAAAGCTTTAACCTTACATCCATCTTTAGAGATTTCTCTAACTTTACCTCTAACATTGTTTTTCTCTGTATCTACTTCAACTCCAAGGAATTCTAATCCCTTAAGTATAGATTCTCTAGTTTCAGGTCCATTTTCTCCTACACCAGCTGTAAATACAATTGCATCTACTCCACCCATAATAGCAGCATATGATCCAATTGTAGCTCTTACCTTATATTCAAAAATTGATAAAGCTAATTTTGCTCTATGAACACCTTCTTTGAAAGCGGCATCTTCAATATCTCTAAAGTCAGAGCTTATTCCTGATATTCCAAGAACTCCAGACTGTTTATTAAGTAAATCATTCACTTCTTCTATAGTTAGATTTTCTTCTTTCATTAAGAAAGTAACAATTGCAGGGTCAATAGCTCCTGATCTTGTACCCATCGCAACTCCTTCAAGTGGTGTAAAGCCCATAGAAGTATCTATAGATACACCATTCTTAATTGCTGCTAAACTTGCACCATTACCTAAGTGGCAAGTAATAATTTTTAAATCTTTGATATCTTTTCCCATAACTTCAGCAACTTTTTGTGATACATATTTATGAGATGTTCCGTGGAATCCATATTTTCTTATTCCATGCTTCTTATATAAGTCGTATGGAAGTGCATAAAGATATGCTTCTTCTGGCATTGTTCCATGGAATGCAGTATCAAATACAGCTACCATCTTAGTATTAGGCATTAATTCTTCACAAGCTAATATCCCAATCATATTTGCAGGGTTATGTAGCGGCGCTAACTTAAAGCATTCTTCTATATACTTCTTCACTTCATCAGTTATAATTACTGAAGAGTTATATTTTTCTCCACCGTGTACTACTCTGTGTCCTACGGCATTAATTTCATCCATTGAAGAAATTACACCATTTTCTTTATCTACTAAGGCATCTAAAACAAGCTTTATAGCAATCTTATGATCCTTCATTGGTTGCTTAACAATATACTTTTCTCTTCCTTCTACCTTTTGTGTTAATACAGAGCCCTCAATTCCTATTCTTTCAACTAGTCCTTGAGCTAATGACTCCTCTGTAGACATATCAATTAATTGGTATTTTAGCGATGAACTACCGCAATTAATTACTAATACTTTCATTTGTTTACGTCCTCCTTAGGGGGTATTTATTTTTGTGCTTGAACTGCTGTCAGTGCTACAACATTAACTATATCATCTGAACTACAGCCTCTTGATAAGTCATTGATTGGCTTAGCAAAACCTTGACACATAGGTCCAATAGCTTCTGCATTAGCAAATCTTTGAACTAATTTATATCCAATATTTCCACTTTGTAAATCAGGGAAAATTAATACATTGGCTTTACCAGCTACATTACTATTAGGTGCTTTTTGATTAGCAACTTTTTCTACTATAGCAGCATCTAATTGTAATTCTCCGTCTATTAATAGATCAGGTCTTAATTCTTTAGCAAGTTCAGTTGCTTTTCTAACCTTATCTACCATTTCATGATCTGCGCTTCCCATAGTTGAGAAAGAAAGCATTGCAACTCTTGGTTCAATCTTACAAAGATTTTTAGCAGTATCTGCTGTTGCAATTGCAATTGCAGCTAATTGTTCATATGTTGGATTTGGGTTAACTGCACAGTCTGAGAATAGAAGCATTCCTTCTTCCCCATACTTAGAACCTGGTACCATCATAATAAAGAAGCTCGATACTACTGATACTCCTGGTGCTGTTTTAATTATTTGAAGACCTGGTCTTAAAAGATCTCCTGTTGTATGAACTGCTCCAGATACCATACCATCTGCATCATCTAGTTTAACCATCATAGTTCCAAAATATAATGGATCTCTAACGATTTTTTCTGCCTTTTCAACAGTCATTCCTTTATTTTTTCTTAATTCATAAAACTCATTTACATAAGCTTCTAATCTGTCTGAAGTTTTAGGGTCAGCTATTTCAATACCTTCTAACTTAACGCCTAACTCTTTCGCCTTATTATTTATGATATCCTTGTCTCCTACTAAAATAACATCAGCTAAACCTAGCTCATGAATTTTTTCAGCTGCTACTAAAGTTCTTTCCTCATCACCTTCTGGAAGAACTATTCTCTTTCTATCAGCTTTCGCTGCATTCCATAATTTATTCATAAGTTCCATAACGTTTTTCTCCTTTCAAAAAAGATACGCTCTTTTCTTCATATACTAATATACTCCTAAGTACCTATATTTTTCAATATAAAAAATCCAAAAGAATTAATTCTTTATATTGGAAATATTCAGAATAATAATTCTTTATTATTATAACATACTAATACAAAGTTTTCTTATTTTTTTATTATGTTATAATAATTTTATATTTCCCATTAAGGAGTGTATTTATGAATATAACAGGTATAATAACAGAATATAATCCCTTTCATAATGGTCATTTATATCATTTAAACTCTGCAAAGAAAAATACAGAAGCACATGGTATAGTATGCATTATGAGCGGAAATTTTGTTCAACGAGGAGAACCTGCAATAATTGATAAATGGAAAAGAGCTGAAATGGCATTATTAAATGGAGTTGACTTAGTATTAGAACTTCCAACCTTTTATGCTTTATCTTCAGCAGAGTTTTTCGCTAAAGGTTCTGTTTCAATATTAAATAGTATAGGTGTAGTAGATAATCTTTTTTTCGGTAGTGAATGTGGTGATGTAAATTCTCTTTATAGGATTGCTAAAATTTTAACTTTTGAAAGCGAGGAATTTAAAGAAATTATTAAGAAAAATTTAGGAAAAGGTGTAACTTATGCAAAAGCTAGAGAAATTGCTTTAATAGAAACTTTAAAAGATGAATCCTTAAATACTATCTTATCTTCATCAAATAATATTTTAGGAATTGAATATATTAAAGCAATACTAAAATTAAATAGTCATATAAAACCAATGACCTTAAAAAGAGAAGGTTCCAACTATAACGATAATGAATTAAATTCAATTTTTTCATCAGCAACTAGCATTAGAAAAAATTTAAAAGATTGTAATTCAATAAAAAACTTAGAGAATTATATGCCAAAGCCTTCTATAGATATCTTAACCAATCTTAAAAATAATAAATATCCTTTTGTATTTTCAGAAGATATGTATTCATTTATTAAATATAAATTATTAACTAATTGTATAAACTTTAACAATATTTTAGAAGTTAAAGAAGGTTTAGATAATAAACTAATTAAGGAAATTTATAATAGTCAAAGTTTAGAAGAATTCATTTTAAATATAAAAAGTAAGAGATATACTTATACAAAAATCTCCAGAATATTAGCTCAAATATTTATTTCACTAGATAATTATGATTTCAATTCATTAATTGACGAAAATAATCTTTATGCTAGAGTACTGGCTTTTAATGATAAAGGGAAACTTATATTAAAAGAAATGAAGAAGAAATCTACTATTCCAATAATAACAAAGGTGCAAAAAAATCATAACAACCCACTTTTATCTTTAGATATACAAAGTAGTAAGGCTTATTCTATTTTAAATAATAAATATAATCCTTTAAGTGATTTTTTAAATTCACCTATTATAAAATAATAATATTAAGAAGCCATATGAATATACATATATAAGCTTTAGAAAATCCTACATTTAATTAAATTATTTTTTCTAGTATTAGTTATTAAGTAAGGTAATTACTTAATAAACTTATATAAGAATTAAATAAATCTATGCTTTCATTAATGTCACTTACTTTACAATATGTTTTTCACTTAAAATAATATAAAACATTAAAGGTAACTCATTTATTGAAACATAGATTATAGGAGGTAATTTCTATGTTTAGTATTTATATTTTATGGCTTTTTATATTTTTGCTAATTGCTCTACTACTAAAACTTCTTGATATCAAAAAAAATTACATTATTTGCTTTCTAATTACTTTCCTTATCATTTTATTTGTAATTAATTTAGAAAGTAGTATAGGTGCTGCAATATCAGGTGCTAAATTAGCTTTTACAGCAATTTTACCTACAATCTTTCCTTTCACTGTAATTTGTAACTTACTAATATGTTATGATGGCATTACCCTATATTCTAAAATATTAGGTCCTTTAATATGCAGACCTTTAGGATTATCCAATAACTGCTCCTTCCCAATAGTAGCAAGCTTTATTTGCGGATATCCCCTAGGTGCAAAATATGCATCTGATATATATAATCTTGGATTTATACATAAAAAGGAATATGAAAGATTATTAAATATTGCTTCTAATGCTGGTCCTATATTTATTCTTGGCGCTATTTCTGTTTCTATGCTTAATGATATACGTTATGGATATATACTTTTAATTGCAAATTATTTATCTACAATAATAATTGGTATAATTACTAGAAAGAAAGAAGATATTAAAAACATTCCAAGTAAAAAAGTTAACTTTGAAAATAAGCCCTTTGGCACAAACCTAAAATTTGCTATTGAAGGAGCTTTAAATACCACCTTAAATATTAGTGCTTTTGTAATATTATTTTCTGTAATAATAAGTATAATAAAAAGCAACACCCTAATTAGCGCTGCTTTTATAAACTTATCTCAATATTTTAATTCTACTAGTGAAATTATATATAATTTACTACTTGGAAGCATTGAATTTACTAATGGAGCAAAATTAATTGCATCTATCAATATAGCTATAAGTTTAAAGCTAAGTTTAATAAGCTTTATACTTTGCTTTTCAAGCCTTTCTATTATTGCTCAAGTAGCTTCGTTTATTAGTAAAGATAATCCAAATTTCAAAAAATATATTTTCCTTAAGTTTATTCAAGGAATAATTGGTTTTATAATAACATTTATATCTAGTAATATTATTTTAAAATCCATAGAAACATTTAATAGTAATTATAGCTATAATTCTAATATTGTAACTCTTAAGACTTTTGTTTTAATATTAACCATTTTAATAGCAACATTAATCTTCACTATTACAATAAAAAAATTAAAGTTAAAGTTACATTCCTCTTAATTCAGAAATATTTTCTTTTATCATAGCTCCATTACTGCTTAAATTTTCATCTATTTCTTTAGCTACTGACTCAAAAGATTTTTGCATATTTTGAATTAGTTCAACCTTTTTAGCTTCAATTTGTCTGTCTAATTCAGATAGAATCTCGATGGAATACTCTCTTGAACCTAATCTAATTGCCTTAGCATCCCTTTGTGCTAGGGCAATTATTTCATTTGCTCTAGCCTTAGCTTCTTTAACTACATCATGATTTTCAACATTTTGCTTCATCATTTCCATTATTTCAGCTTTTGTAGTTTCATATTCCTTTTGAGCGCTACTAATAATTTTGTCTTTCTCATTAACTATCCACTCTGCTTTTCTTATTGAATCTGGTAAATAGCTATGTATTTGGTCAATAACCTCTAAAATATCTTTTTTATCTACTACACTTTTACCTGTTATAGGTACCTTGGGTGCATTGTCTAATATTTCTTCTAAGTAATCTAAAAGTTCAATAATGTTTACTTCAACTTTATCCATCCCTATTCCCCCTCTATATTATTAATTAAACTTATCCATAACTTCTTCTATTAACTCTTCTGGAACTAATCCATTAATTGATCCTCCGAATTTCGCAACTTGCTTTACAGAAGATGAACTTACATAAGAATATGCTGAAGATGTCATCATAAATACCGTTTCTATATCTGGGTTTAATTTTGAATTCATAAGTGCCATCTGAAACTCATATTCAAAATCTGACATTGTTCTAAGACCCTTTAAAATAACTTTAGAATTATGTAACCTAGCAAAATCTACTAGAAGACCTTCGAAGCTTAAAACTTCCACATTATCTAAATCTTTTGTTACTCTTTTTATAAGTTCAACTCTTTCATCAATGCTAAATAAACACTTCTTATCAACATTAACTAAAACAGCTACTATAAGCTTATCATAAATTTTAGAACCTCTATCTATTATATCCAAATGCCCTTTAGTAATTGGATCAAAGCTTCCTGGATATATCGCAATATTCATATCTCTCACTTTTAATTACTCCTCATATTTATATAAGCATACTGTAGTATTCCCATACTTTTTACTTTTTACATTTTGTATATCTTTATATCCCTCATATATTTCTTCAATTGAATCAATTTTCGTTACTATTATTCCATCTTTATCTAACATATTATTTTCTTTAATTATTTCTATTGCTTTTGGTATCATTTCTTTGCAATATGGCGGATCAATAAAAATTATATCAAAGACTTTCCCTTTTTTACTTAAAGTTTTTAAAGCATCGTAAGAATCCGTATTTAAAGGAAAACAAAAATCCTTAAATTTTAAGTTTTCTATATTTTTTTCTAATAGCGGATAAGTTGTATTGCTCTTATCTACTAAATATACTTCCTTAGCACCTCTACTTGCTGCTTCTAAACCAAGACTCCCAGTTCCTGCAAATACATCTAAAACTACTGCATCTTGTATGTAATTTTGAATTATGCTAAACATAGCTTCTTTTACTCTATCTAGAGTTGGTCTAGTTTCTATAGTTTCAGGCGGAATAAGCTTTCTACCTCTAGCTTTTCCTGCTATTATCCTCATGTAATTTCCTCCTTAGCTATCATTATTTCAATTTTATCATAATATTAATTTATATACAATTTTTTTAATTAAAACAAATATATCGACTATATCTTTCAATAGATTTAGATATTTCTATGCATAATTTTACATTTTCTCTTTCATTTGAAGATATTAATTTACTCGCTTCATATCTTGAGCATTTTAATATATCTATATCTTCATATATGTCTGCAAGTACTAATCCTATATCCCCACTTTGTCTAAGACCAAACATCTCTCCAGCTCCCCTTAACTTTAAGTCTTGTTCAGATATAAAGAAACCGTCTGTTGATGATGTCATTATTTCCATCCTCTTCTTAGTCTTATTGTTATTTGCCTTACCTATTAGAATGCAATAAGAAGCATATTCTCCTCTTCCAACCCTTCCCCTTAATTGATGAAGCTGTGCTAAGCCAAACCTTTCTGAATTCTCAATAATCATAACTGAAGCATTTGGTACATTCACCCCTACTTCAATAACAGTAGTTGATATTATTACCTTTGTATTACCTTCCTTAAATGAATTTATTATATCATCCTTTTCTTTTGGCTTCATCTTACCATGAAGTATTTCTACAGTAACATTCTTAAAAACATCACTTTTTAATTCTTCATATAGAGTTTCAACAGAATTTAATTCCATTTTTTCATTTTCTTCAATTAAAGGACAGACTATATAAACTTGCCTTCCAGAACTTATTTCTCTTAAAGCTAAATCATAAGCTTCCATTCTATTTTTATCAGTATAAAACCTAGTATCTATTTTCTTTCTTCCTGGTGGCAACTGATCTATAATAGAAACATCTAAGTCCGAATACATATAAAGTGCTAAGGTTCTTGGTATTGGAGTTGCTGTCATTACTAAAACATCAGGTCTTCTACCTTTATTTATTAGCTTATTCCTTTGCTCAACTCCAAACCTATGTTGTTCATCAGTAATAGCCAATCCAAGATTCGTAAAATCTACATCCTCTTGTATTAGAGCATGAGTTCCTACTACTAATAAAGGTGTGCCCCCTAAAATTAATTCCTTAATCCTCTTCTTTTCCTTTGCACTAGTACTACCTGTTAAAAGCTCAACTTTAATATCAAAATCCTTATATATTTTTAAAGCTTCTTTATAATGCTGATTAGCAAGTATTTCTGTTGGTGCCATTAAAGTTGCTTGATATCCATTTTTTATAACATTAAATATTGCAATTAATGCAACAATAGTTTTTCCGCTTCCTACATCTCCTTGAACTAATCTATTCATAGAATATTTGCTTTTTTGATCTCTTAAAATATCTCTTACTACATTAGTTTGGGCATCCGTTAACTTAAAAGGAAGGGATTCTTTTAATTTTACTAATTCATCATGCCACTGAAATGATATTCCATCACTACTTCTTAAGTTATTTTTTAATAATAGAAGCTTCATAGAATAAGTGAATAACTCTTGAAACTTTAATCTATTAACTGCACTAGTTAATTCAATCTTTCCTTTTGGAAAGTGAATTTCCCTAATTGCTGTATCTAAGTCTAATAAATTATACTTTTCTAAAATATATTTAGGTAAATTATCGGTTATAATAACCTTATCTAAGGCCTCATTAATGAGTTTTGCTATAACCCTATCATTTAAATCACCTTTTAGGGGATATTTCGGGATAATCTCACTTTTCTTAGCATCGTTACACCCAACCATAGGATTAACAACCTCTAACATTTTACCTATCTTTTTAAATTTCCCCACTAAATCATATGTATTATTCATTTTAAAGGTATTTTTTATGTATTTTTGATTAAACCATTTTCCAAGAACAATATGACCATTATAATCAAATTTAATAGTACTTAAAACCTTACCATTTTTAGTTTTAATATCTCTATCATATCCTATAACTCTACAAGATAAAATTTGTTTTTCTTCTCCATCTATTTCATCAAAATCTACATCACTTTTAATAAACTCATAATCTCTTGGAAAATATAAAAGCAAATCATAAATAGTAAAAATACCACACTTATTCAGTTTTTCTGTTAATTTTGGACCTACTCCTTTTAAGGTGGATACTTCCATTTTTATATCCATATTTTCACCTCAATTTTTTATATATACGTTAAATATTAAAGCACAAGTTCCCACTTATGTAAATAAAAGTAGTAACTTGTGCTTATTTATTATTCTACAGATAATAAGAAGTAGTAAAGAGGTTGCGCACCTTCATAGCATTGAACATCTAAGTCAGGATACTTTTCTTCAAGCTTTTCAGTAAAGCTTTCCGCTTCTTCTTCAGAAATATCACTTCCGTAGAAAATAGTAATAAGTTCACTATCTTCATCTATCATTTCTTCTAATACTTCTTCAGCTACCTTGCAGTGGCTTTCTCCTACCTTCTTAATTTTACCTTCTACTAAACCTAGCATATTGCCTTCTTTAATCTCAATTCCATCCATTTCTGTATCTCTTACAGCATATGTTACAGAACCTGTCTTAACCATTTCCATAGCTTCTTTTAAAGCTTCTTCATTTTCAGCTACTTCATTTTCAGGATTAAACATAGTTACACAAGTTATCCCTTGAGGTATTGAAGTAGTTGGTATAACAATAACATTCTTATCAGAAATTTCAGCAGCTTGATTTGCTGACATTATAATGTTTTTATTATTTGGAAGAACAAAAATATTCTCAGCATTTAGATTCGCTATACACTCCATAATATCTTGAGTAGAAGGGTTCATAGTTTGACCACCTTCAATTACGTAATCTACACCTAAATCTTTAAATATATTTGTAATACCATCTCCCATTGCAACAGCAACAAAAGCATACTTTTTAGCTTCTTCTACTTCTACAGCAGCTTCAACATTTTGATCCTTAAGCTTATATTCTTCTTTGCTTAAAAGAACTTCTCTATGTTCTTCTCTCATATTATCTATTTTTATCTTAGATAATTCACCTAATTGTACAGCTTTTGCTAAAACTGCTCCAGGATCATTTGTATGAATATGAACCTTTATTACATCTTCATATCCAACAACTACTTGAGAATCTCCCATAGGTATTATATCATCTCTAAACTTTTCTGCCTTACTTGCATCAGCTAAAATGATAAATTCAGTACAGTATCCAAATTTAATATCTATATCTTCAGTACCTTGAGCACCTTGCATCTTAGCTTCTGATGGTTTGATATCTTTAATTTCTGCCTTTATATCATTCTTTAATGCATCATACATTCCATTTAATATAATGTATAATCCCATTCCACCTGAATCTACAACCTTAGCTTTCTTTAAAGCTGGTAATAATTCTGGTGTTTTATCAAGCATAACCTTTGCTTCTGTTACTATAACATCCATTAACTCTACTATATCTTTTTTATCTGTTTCAATAGCAGCTTCTGCTGCAGCTCTTATAACAGATAATATTGTTCCTTCAGTAGGTCTCATAACCGCTTTGTAAGCAGCTGTACTTCCTTCTTTAAATGCAATAGCAAGTTCAACAGCATCTACTGCTTCTTTTCCTTCTAACCCCTTTGAAATACCTCTTAAGATTTGAGATAAGATAACTCCTGAGTTACCTCTCGCTCCCATTAAAGCTCCTTTAGCAAGCTTCTTTGAAGTTTCTCCAATAGAACTAGAATTTAAGCCTTCTATTTCCTTAACTGCTGACTTAAAAGTAGCTGACATGTTAGTACCTGTATCTCCATCTGGAACAGGGAATACATTTAATGCATTAACATATTCACTTTCTTCTAATAATCTATTGCTAGCATTAACAACCATGTTATAAAAATCATGGCCATTTATAGTCTGATATTTCATCTTTTTACCTCCTAGACTCTAACTGCTTGAACATTTACTGTAACAGATGAAACTTTTAATCCAGTAAAGTTTTCCACACTATAGCGCACCTTTTGTATAATGTTATTTGCTATTTCTGAAATTTTTGTGCCATATTCAACCATAACAAATAATTCTACAACTAATTTATCTTCATTAACTTTTAGCTTTACACCTTTGCTTAAATTCTCTATTCTCATTAATTCCCATAGTCCTTCTGTTGCGTTCTTGGAAACCATTCCTACTACGCCATAGCACTCCATAGTAGATAAACCTACTATCTTAGCAAGTACCTCTTCAGAGTAATGTATATTTCCAAGCTCATTTGAATATCCTACCATACAGAATCCTCCTTAATATATATCTATACAATATATTTTATATTACCTTCATTTATTATTCAAGTAAATATTACATAGCTTATTATATGAAGATTACTAAAAATATATGAAAATGTCTATTTTAAAAGTTTTTTTGCTTTTTTATTATTTTTCCTTGCTTTTCTAGTATATCCTATGTTAAAATTTAATCTGTCCTATTGAAGAGAAATTTATCTTCAAAAATAAGGAGGTGTTTTCAAGTGGCAAGAAGATGCGAAGTTTGTAACAAAGGGGTTGTATCTGGAACTCAATACTCCCACTCACATCGTCAATCAAAGAGAACTTGGGCTCCTAACATAAAGAGAGTAAAGGCTTTAGTTAATGGAACACCAAAGACAGTTCATGTATGTACAAGATGCCTTAGATCTGGCAAGGTTCAAAGAGCAATATAAGTTCAAATAAAAAATGCAATTGTTAATTCAATTGCATTTTTTATTTTATTTATTTTTTCCTATGTATTATCTTTTTCTTCTAAAAAACTTTATAAGATTAGATAAAAATCTCGGTAATTTAATTGCTATAATTTTCATTTACATCCCTCACTAATGTCTTCTTTCTATATACATAGTATGCAGAGATATAAAATCAGTGATTAATATTTTTAATCTTTTGTATAAAGTACTAATATTAGTCCACTATCAAAAGATATATCTATATATTCTCCTAAAAATTCATTTGAAGTAGTTAATCCATCACCTAATCTTAATAAATGATTATTTAAATCATATTTTGAATTTTTAATGCTAAAATTCTTTACTTCCTCGCTATATGCATGAAATGATATAGTATCTCCCGGATTTCCTTTTAATGAAATATTCTTATCTGTTAAAAACATCAAATTATTATCATCAATAATTCTTGCTTTAACGCCTTTACTTAAAGCCTTCTTTAAAAGACCAATATTACTTAAAGAATGATCATATCTTGTCCCAGTAGCGCCTAAAAGCACTATTTCATCAGGATTATTTTCTAAAGCTAAATTTAAAGCTATTTCAGTATCTGTGTAGTCTTTCTCTTTTTTAAACTTTATTTTCTTTTTAGCCTTCTTTTCTATGGCATTTATAATTTTCATATCCGCTGAATCAAAATCGCCTAAAATAACATCAGGTATTATTTCATATTTATATAAGACTTCACAGCCTTTATCTGCTCCAATTATAAAATCAGCATTTTTTACTTCTTTTAATAAAATTTCTTTAGAAGGAGCTTTTCCTCCAGAGACAATTACTATCTTCATTGCTCTAACCTCTAATAGCTTCTATATTTTCTTTAAGTTTTCCATCTCCAAATATTGCAGAACCTGCGACTAAAACATTAGCTCCAGCTTCAACTATTGCCTTAGAATTATTTTTATCTACTCCACCATCTACTTCAATAAGTAAATCTTTATTTACATTTAAACTCATTTCTTTAACTTCTTTTATCTTATTTATTGAATATGGAATAAACTTTTGTCCTCCAAAGCCTGGATTTACAGACATAATAAGTACTAAGTCTAACTTTTCTATTATATCTTTTAATACTATGCTTGGCGTACCTGGATTTAGTGAAACTCCAGCTTTTACGCCTTTAGATTTTATATAATCTATAGCTCTATCTATATGCTTTTCTGCTTCATAATGAATAGTTATTATATCAGCACCAGCTTCTACAAATTCATCTATATATCTTGATGGATTTTCTATCATTAAATGAACATCAAAAACCTTATCAGTTTTATTTCTAATAGATTTAATTACTGGTAGTCCTATAGATATATTAGGAACAAAATTCCCATCCATTACATCTATATGTATGAAATCTGCACCTGCCTTATCTACATTTTTTATTTCTTCACCTAACTTTGAAAAATCAGCTGATAATATTGATGGTGATATTTTTACCATTTGTTCTTCCTCCCGTCTAATAGCTCTTCTAATATTCTAATATAGAAACTATATCTATATTCATTTATTTTACCTTCTTCAACAGCAGCTTTTACTGCACACTGTGGTTCTTTGTTGTGAATGCAACCTCTAAATTTGCAATTATGATTATATTCCTCAAACTCCGGAAAACAATATCTTAGTTCATCTTTATCAATAAAACTAATATCTATATTTGAGAAACCTGGACTATCTACTAAATATCCATTTTCGATTTCAATAAGCTCACTATGTCTAGTTGTATGCTTACCTCTTCCTATTTTGTCAGATACAGCTCCTGTTTCCATATGACTTCTATCAATAAGAGTATTAATTAAAGTTGACTTACCTGCACCTGAAGGTCCACATAAAACAGTTACCTCTGATTCTAATCTTTCTTTTAATAGTTCTATTCCTATAGCCTTCTTTGCATTAATAAATAATACGTCATATCCTATATCATTTATTTTCTTTTTAACTTCTTCCTTTTCTTCATTAGTTGCTAAATCTTCTTTATTTAAGCATACTATGGACTTAATATTATTATGTTCACATAAAATTAAGAATCTATTTAAAAGGTCAAAATTAATATCTGGATTTTTAATTGCAAAAACTACAAAAGCTTGCGTAACATTTGCAACAGTAGGTCTTATAAGTTCAGAAGATCTTTCTAATATATCTTCTATTACTCCCTTTCCATTAGAGACATTTATTATTACATTATCACCAACCATTGGTTTCATATCTTTATGCCTAAACTTGCCTCTAGCTTTACATTCAATTACTTCTTCCTTAGTTTTAACATAGTAAAACCCACCGATTCCTTTAATTATTTTTCCTTCCATAATTCCTCCATATAATTTTATCTTCATAATTATAATAAACAGATTTCCCTAAAAAATGCAAATAAATTTTATAAAAAAGAATCAGCCCTAGGCTGATTCCCATTTATTGATTATTGTTTCCATTGTTATTACCATTATTATTTTCTACTGGCTTTTGTGGCTCAGATTTTTTAGCCTTAATTTCTACTGTTCCACTAGCCTTAATTTCTTCAGTGAAACTTTCAACTATATCTCCACTGCCAATAACCTTATATTTAATCTTATTTTTCTCAAGTATATCTATAGCATCACTAATCTTCATTTCTTCTTTTATACCATAAGATCGAATATCTATAGATGGTTCCTCATATTTTCCTACTGTTAAAGAAATAGGAGTTCCTTCTTGAATCTTAGTTCCTGAAACATTTTGATATAATACTACCCCATCTTTAGATTTATCATCAGTAACTTCGTATTTTATGTCATCATTTGCTTTTAACTTTGCTTCTTCTAAAATAGCCTTTGCATCTGCTAATGATTTTCCCACAACATCAGGTATATCTACCATTCTAGTTTCAGGTCCTTTACTAATAACAACCTTAATTTCTGTATTCTTTCCTACTTCTTCTCCAGCTGCTGGGCTCTGCTTAATAACCTTATTTTCTTCAACATCATTACTATATTCATAAGATTCTTCTGGAGATTTTAACCCTTTATTTTTCAAAATATTTTTAACATCATCTAAAGTATAATCTCTAAGATCAGGCATTGGTATTAGCTCTTCACCAGCAGATACTACAACCTTAATTACAGTTCCTTTTTTAACCTTCATTCCAGCTTTTGGATCACTATCAAGAATTGTATTTTCTGGTTTATCACTTTTATCTGCTTTACTAATTTCAAGTTTTAATCCTAACTCTTCAACTTCTTTCTCTGCATCATTAAATAACTTATCTTGAAGCTTAGGAACAACTATATCAGTACTACCAGCCCCACCAGCTAAAAAGAATCCTATAGAAGCTAAAAGTAATAACCCAACTATAATTCCAATAGATATAAGTATTTTTTTCTTAGTATTCTTCTTTTTATTTTTAGGCTTCTCATCTTCATCAAAGTCATCATAATCTTCATCATCATATTCTTCATCATATTCATCATCGTCATAATAATCATCTTCAATAGTAGAGCTTTTATTAGCTTTAACATTAGATATAGGCGCCATTATGATAGTGCTATCATTATTTGTATTTATAGCACTTCCAATTACAACATCAGGATTTTCCTGAATCTTTTGAAGATCTTGAATAATTTCCTTTGCATTTTGATATCTCTTTATAGGCTCTTTTTCAACAGCCTTAAGTATTAATTTATTTAAGCTATCTGGAATAGCAGAATTTATATTTTTAGGAGGTACAGGCTCTTCTTGAAGATGCTTTAATGCTACTGTTACAGGTGAATCTCCCTCAAAAGGTAGTCTTCCTGTTACCATTTCATATAATACTATACCAAAAGAATAAATATCTGATCTAAAATCAATATATGTTCCTTTTGCTTGTTCTGGTGAAAGATAATGTGCGGAACCAATAATACTTGTAGTATTTGTTATAGTTTGAGAATCAGTTGATTTGGCAATTCCAAAGTCTGTTACTTTAACTTCTCCATTTTCAGTAACTAATATATTTTGTGGTTTAATATCTCTATGAATTATATTATTCCTATGTGCACAATCTAAAGCTTTTGCAATTTGAAGCGCTATTTTTATTGCAGTATTATATGTTAATTTTCCACTATAATTTATTAATTCTTTAAGAGTTTTTCCAGTTACTAGCTCCATAACTATATAATCAATATCATCTTGAGTCCCTACATCTAAAATATTAACTATATTAGCATCAGATAAATTGGCTATTGCAGTAGCTTCTCTTTTAAATTTTTGAGCAATATCTTTATTATCTGCAAATTGCTTTTTTAATATCTTTACAGCTACAAATCTATTAAGTTTATTACATTTAGCTTTATAAACTTCTGACATTCCGCCTTCACCTATTTTTTCTAATAGCTCATATCTTCCGCCTAAAACTATTCCATTCATATTTGCACCCCTCCTCCAAATAACATTACAGTTATATTGTCTCTTCCACCATTAGCCTTTGCTTCTTCTACTAACTTCTCGCAAATAATCTGTAATTGATTTTCTTCAATATTAATGGATAGAACTTCTTTTAAATTCACTTCATTAGTTAATCCATCGCTACATAAAAGTAAGTAATCATATTCTTTATTATTTACTTCAAAAACATCTATTGCAACTTCTTCTTCTGTTCCAACAGCTCTAGTTATTACATTTTTCTTAGGATGATTACTAGCTTGCTCAGGAGATATACTTCCCGAATCTAATAATTCCTGAACTAAAGAATGATCTTTAGTTATTTTCTTTATTTCTTTTCCCTTAATAGCATAACAAGCACTATCACCTATATTGGCAACTAAAGTCTTGTCTCTAGTTACTAAAGAAGCTACTAAAGTAGTTCCCATTCCTCCATAGTTTTCAGAACAGTGAGAAAGATTATATACTTTTAAATTAGCATGTTTAATTGATTTTATTAAAACCTCTTTAGATAAATTAAAATCCATATTTTCTCTTATGTATTTTATTAAGGCTTTAGAGGCCGTTTTGCTGGCTATTTCGCCAGCATTATGACCTCCCATACCATCAGCTACAACACATATTGTATAATTTTCATCTTGATAAAATTCAGCATAATCCTCATTTAAGGTTCTAACATTACCTTGATCACTTTTAATACCAATCACAAGTACCCACTCCCCTTTATTTTTCAAGCTTTAAAAAATTCCTCCTCAATTGACCACAAGCAGCATTTATATCATTTCCCATTTCTTTTCTAACTGTAACATCTATTCCATGATCATTTACTATCTTTTCAAAATCGTCAATTGTTTTCTTTGATGGTCTTTTTAAAGTATTTTCTTTTATTTCATTAACAGGTATAAGATTAACATGACATTGTCTTCCCTTTAAAAGTTTTGCAAGGGATTTTGCATGTTCCTTACTGTCATTTATTCCTGAAACTAATGAATATTCAAAACTAATACGTCTTCCCGTCTTATTAAAATAATAATCACAAGATTCTAGTATTTCTTTAATTGAATATTTTTTCGCTATAGGCATAATTTCTCTTCTTGTCTCATCATTAAAAGCATGTAATGAAATTGCAAGAGTAATACTATATCCTTTATCTGCTAACTCATAAATTTTAGGTACTAACCCACAAGTAGAAAGTGTTATATGTCTTTGCCCTATATTTAATCCATATTCTGCATTTACTAAATCTATGAACTTAGTTACATTATCATAGTTATCTAAAGGCTCTCCACTTCCCATAAGTACAATATTAGAAATTCTTTCGCCTAAAACCTTTTGAGCAACCATAACTTCTGCTAAAATTTCACCAGCAGTTAAATTTCTAACTCTACCTTCTAATGTTGAAGCACAGAACTTGCATCCCATTCTACATCCTACTTGAGTAGATATACAAATTGTATTTCCGTAATTATATTTCATAATTACACTTTCAATTATATTTCCATCTTTAAAAGCTAAAAGCAGCTTACTAGTACCATCTAGTGTTGATTCAAATGTCTCTATTACTTCTGGAATACCTATGTAAAAATTATTCTTAAGCTTTTCAACTAAAGACTTAGGTAAATTTTTCATATCTTCAAAATTCCAAGTATTTTTATAAATCCAAGTAAAAACTTGTTTAGCTCTAAAAGAACTTTCTCCATTTTCTTTCATCCATAAAGAAATTTCTTCTAAACTATAATCTAATATATTATTCATTATATCACCTATTTTTTCTTCTTTATTTTACCCATAAAGAAACCGTCCATAGAATCATTTGGTAATATAGTTAAACTTCCATCTACGTTGTATATAAAATTATTATTATTACCTATATATAGTTTTTCAATTTCTGCATCACTATGTTTAGATAAGAACCATTTTAAATTTTCTTCATTTTCTTCTTTATTTAATGTACAAGTAGAATATAATAGTATTCCGCCTGGTTTCAAATATTGCCATGCATTTTCCATTATATCTCTTTGAATTTCAACTAAATCTCTTAATTGTTGTCTTGTTTTGTTCCACTTTATTTCAGGTTTCTTTCTTATTATTCCAAGTCCTGAACAAGGTACGTCAATTAATACCTTATCTCCATAGCTAATATAATCTGGATTAAGTTTAGTTGCATCCATAGTCTTGCAAACTATATTAGTTAAACCTAATCTCTTAGCATTTTCCTCAATTAAAGATAACTTATTTTCATGTAAATCAAAAGCTAATACTTCCCCTGTATTATCTAATAACTCTGCAATATGAGTTGTTTTTCCTCCTGGTGCAGCACATAAATCTAAGATTTTTTCTCCCTTATTAATTTCTAGTAAAGGTGCAACAAGCATTGCACTTTCATCTTGAACTGTAATAAGTCCTTCTTTAAATAACTCATTACTTTCAACACCTTTTCCACCTTCTATTTTGATGGCTTCTGGACAAGCATATCCTTCTTCAATCTTATATCCCATTTCTTCAAGGTTTTCAAAAACTTCATCATACTCACCTTTAGATTCATTAACTCTTACAGTAACTTTTGGTGTTTCATTTAAGCCAGCCATTATTTTCATAGTTCTTTCTTCACCGTATTGTTTAATAAAAAGCCTTATCATCCATGGTTCAAAAGAAAACTTATATCCAAGTTCATCTATTCTATTTCCTGGTACTACTATTTCTTTTTCATCTCTAATGAAATTTCTTAAAATACCATTTACTAGCTTTGAAGCTTCTACAGATATTTCTTTAGCTTCTTCAACTGCTTCATTACATGCAGCATACTCTGGTATCTTATCTAAGAAATACATTTGATAAATTGCAACTCTAAGTATATTTAATACTGTAGAATCTAAAAGCTTAATATCTTTTACAAAATTACCTATAAGCACATCTAAAGTTCTTTTTCTTCTTAAAGTACCATAAACTATTTCAGTTATAAGCCCCTTATCCTTTTCATCTATATCATCTCTATTTAATTCCTTTGATAAAACTAAATTAGAATAAGCCCCTTCTTCTAAAACTCTTTGTACTATTTGTCTTGAAAGTTTTCTACTATTCATCCTTCTACCTCTTAATTATCGTTATATCTATTGTTTAAAGCTATTAATCTAATTAATTGAGAAATAGCCATTAATGTTGCTGCAACATAAGTCATAGCTGCTGCATCGAGAACTTTTTGTGCTCCTTTTAACTCATCACCATATAAAAACGTTCTAGTTTTTAATATGCTAAGTGCTCTTGTTGAAGCATTAAATTCAACTGGTAATGTAACTAGTTGGTATATAACTGCTCCACTAAAAAATATTATACCTATATTTGCAAACAGAGGATTACCTAAAAATATGCCAATCATAAATAACCATATAGATACATTGCTTCCTATATTGACTATAGGGGCAATTCTAGTTCTTAAAACTAAAGGTGCATAATGGTTTTGATGCTGAATTGCATGACCGCATTCATGAGCTGCAATACCTGCTGAGGCAACTGTTGCACCATCATAAACCTCTGGAGATAATCTTATTACCCTTTTACTTGGGTCATAATGATCTCCTAAATGCTTACCATATCTTTCAACCCTAACATCAAACAGTCCAGCTCCATCTAAAATACTTCTAGCAACTTCACTTCCAGTAACACCACTCATAGTTCTAACAGTGCTATATTTCTTATAAGCACTATCTATTTTATTTTGTGCCCAAAAAGCTATAATTACAGCTGGAATTAAAATTAAATAAGTTGTATCAAAATAAAATCCCGGATAAAACATATAGCCATCTCCTTTTAATTTTTATTTAGTTAACTTAGCTTATTATTTACCTTTATCTCATTTCCATTAATATATTGTTCTACAGTTAAAGGCTTTCCATTTGGGAACTGAATTTTTTCTATTAAAAGTACATCTTCTAAAGTAGAAACTTTAATTCCTTCCTTGCTTACACTTAAAATAGTCCCAGGTTCCTTGTTTGAATCTTCCTTTAGAACTTTAGATTTATATATTTTCATCGGAGTATCTTCATAACTTGTATGAGCAATCGGCCATGGATTAAGACCCCTTATTAAGTTATGAATATCTATTGCTTTATTATTCCAATTGATTTTTGCAATTTCCTTATTTAACATTTTAGCATAAAATGTTTCATCAGTTTGTTTAACTCTAGTAACTTCATTATTTTTTAACTTTTCAATAGTATTAATTAAAAGTTCTGCTCCTCTTTCCATTAATATATCGTGAAGTTCTCCTGCTGTCATATCTATAGGAATATCTACTTCATCCTTAAGAAGCATATCTCCAGTATCTAATCCAACATCCATTAACATAGTAGTGTTTCCAGACTTTTTCTCTCCCTTTATTATTGCCCAATTTAAAGGAGCTGCTCCTCTATACATTGGAAGTAGGGAGGCATGAAGATTTATGCAGCCATACTTTGGAATATCTAATACCTCTTTAGTTAAGATTTGACCAAAAGCAACTACTATAATAAAATCTGGTTCTAATTGTTTTAAATAATCAATTGCTTCTTTATCATCTTTTAACTTAATAGGTTGCATTACCCTTATATTATGCTTTAATGCTACTTCCTTAACGGCAGATATAGCTACTTTCTTTCCTCTACCCTTTGGCTTATCTGGTTGAGTAAATACGCACTCAACACCATAGGTTTCAATTATTTTTTCTAAAGATGGTACTGCAAATTCTGGAGTTCCCATAAATACTATCTTCATGTCAATCCCTCCTTTGTTATTTTACATAGTCAATAAATAATTTTCCATTTAAGTGATCATTTTCGTGTAATATAGCTCTTGCTAATAGTTCTGTAGCCTCTAAAATAAATTCTTCCCCTTTTTCGTTAAAAGCTTTCACTTTTACATAATTAGCTCTTTCAACTTCAAAAGATTCTCCTGGAATACTTAAACAGCCTTCCTCTCCTATTTGGCTACCTGAAACTTCTAGTATTTCTGGATTTATAAATACTCTAAGTCCTTCATCGTCATATACATCTATAACAAAAATTCTTTGCAATATTCCTACTTGAGGTGCAGCTAAGCCTACTCCATCAGCTTCATACATTGTTTCAGCCATATCTTTAATTAACTTAATGGTTCTAGGAGTTATTTCTTTAACGTTTTTACATTGTTTTCTTAAAACCTCATCACCATTTATTCTTATATTTCTAATTGCCATTTGTTTTACCTCCTTTAAGTCAAGTTATTTGGGTTAATATCAATATATACTTTTATTTCATTATATACATTCTTGTTTAATTGATAAAGTTTATCTTTAATTTTTTTACAAAAATCTAATGATAAATCCCCTTTAAATATTATTTGCCATCTAAAATTATCTTTAATCTTAGAAATAATACATGGAACTGGACCTAAGATTTCAATATTATCTTCATCCTTTGCAATAAATCCAAGTTCATCCCTTAAATTATTCATAAAATTCTTTAAAGAAACTTCATTTTTAGAAGATGCATTCACTAATAGTATTTTACCAAAAGGAGGGTAATACATCAAACCTCTAGTTGTAAATTCATCATTATAAAAGCCATCATAATCATAATTCTTTGCATAATTCAAACTATAATGATCTGGGCTATAACTTTGAATAATTACCTTCCCTTTTTTTTCACCCCTACCTGCTCTTCCTGCAACTTGGGTTACTATTTGAAATGTTCTTTCCGCAGATCTATAATCTGGAATATTCAAGGACATATCTGCTGCTAATATGCCTACTAAAGTAACATTTTCAAAATCTAGTCCTTTTGATATCATTTGAGTTCCTATTAAAATATCCCCATCACCATTTTTAAATGAGTTATAGATACTTTCATGTGAATTCTTATTTCTTGTAGTATCCATATCCATTCTTAACACTTTAGCATCTTTAAAATATTTCTTTACTTCTTCCTCTACTCTTTCAGTTCCTGCTCCAAAATGTTTTACATATTTGCTTTTACATTTTGGACATATCTTAGACTGTGGCTCTCCATAACCACAATAATGACATGCTAGATATCCATTTTTGTGAAAAGTCATAGAAATGTCACATTTAGGGCACTTAAATACATAGCCGCAGGCTCTACAAGAAACAAAGGTTGAAAAGCCTCTTCTATTTAAGAATAATATAATTTGCTCTTTCCTACTTAAAGCTTCTTTCATTTCGTGGTAAAGCTTTCTGCTAAACATAGATATATTACCTTCTTTAAGTTCTTCCCTCATATCCACAATATCCATATTAGGCATTGGTTTATTATCAACCCTATTATTTAATTCAACTAACTGAATTTCTGAACTTAAAGCCCTATAGTATGTTTCTATTGATGGAGTAGCAGATCCTAATATAACCTTAGCACCTTTTAAAGTACTAATATATTCAGCAACCTCTCTAGTTACATATCTTGGACTTTGTTCTGATTTATAGGTATTTTCATGTTCTTCATCTATAATTATTAATCCAAGATTTACAAAAGGTAGAAATAAAGCACTTCTAGCTCCAATTACAAGCTTAGCCTTTCCACTCTTAACCCTATACCACTCATCATATTTTTCACCATCTGAAAGCTTACTATGAAATACTGCTACCTCTCTTCCAAATCTCCCCTTAAATCTTTCTATCATTTGAGGCGTTAAGGATATTTCTGGAACTAAAACTACACAAGATTTATTTTGACTAATTGCTTCCTTTACTAATTGCATATAAACTTCAGTTTTACCTGAACCTGTTACACCCTTTAGAAGTACAATGTTCTTATTAGAATTTCTAATTTCATCTAATGCTGATTTTTGATCTACAGTTAATTCCTTTTCTTTATAATCAATATATTCTTTAATGTTATATCTATATACTATTTCCTCTGAAACTTTTAAATACTCTTCTTTAATAAGCTTATTAATTTTATAGCTTGAAAATCCTTTTTCTTTTATAAGTTCACTTTTATTGTATTTACCTTCATTGTCTCTAATAAAATCAAAAATATCCTTGTATTTTTCTTCTATTTCAGCAGGAGGAAAAATGCCTGTAGAAACAACTAACTTAAATTTATTTTTAGCTCCTTTTAACACCCCTTGCGGAATTAAGAGCCTTATACCATCAATATATCTACATAAATAATTTTCTTTAAGAAACTCTATTAATTTTAAATCATCACTATCTAAAAGTGGTTCTTCCTTTACAATAAGCTTTATACTCTTAATTCTAATTCCTTCAACTTCATCATCCTTTAAGGCCATTATAAATCCATCAACAAGTGAGTTTTTAATTCCAAAAGGAACCTTTACCCATTGGCCTTCTTTTATTTTATCTCCTAATTCTTCAGGTATCTTATAAGTAAAAGGTTTATCTATATCTAAGGCATCATTATTAATAACAATTTCTGCGTATTTTTTCAAATTTACTCACCCTTTTATTAGGTACTAATTATAATGATATAAAAGAAAGCGCATTTTAGCGCTTTCTTAAAATAGTATCAAAGATTTTTGAAGCAACTTTTCTTTTGCTCATCTTATCTAAATTAATTTCTTCTCCATCTTTTGTAAAGATAACTACTTTATTATCATCACTACCAAATCCAGTATCTGAACTTGTAATATCATTAGCCACTATATAATCTAAATTCTTGTTCTCTAGTTTTCTCCTTGCATTTTCACTTATATTAGTGCTCTCTGCAGCAAAACCAACAAGTATTTGATTAGTCTTCTTTTCTCCAAGAAGCTTTAATATATCATTATCTCTTACAAATGTTAAAACTAAGTCTCCATCACCTTTTTTTATCTTATCATTACTATAATTCTTAATTTTATAATCTGCAACTGCTGCAGACTTTATAACAATATCACTATCATCATAGTTTTCAAAGATGGCTTCCTTCATTTCTTCATTTGTAGTTATATTTATAACCTTAACCCCAGAAGGAGGTTTTAAATTTGTAGGACCTGAAACTAAAGTAACATCAGCCCCTCTATCTCTTGCTTCTTCAGCTATATAATACCCCATTTTTCCTGTAGATTTATTAGTTATAAATCTCACTGGATCAATATTTGAATATGTAGGTCCTGCACTAATCAAAACCTTCTTTCCTAATAAATCTTTAGGAATATCTTTGCTTTCTAGTGCATCTAAGACTTTCTCTACAATAGTATTTACATCTGCTAGTTTACCTCTGCCTTCGTCTCCACAAGCAAGCCTTCCAGAGGCAGGTTCAATAAACTCATATCCTAAGCCTTTAAGTTTTTCTATATTAGATTGAACTATTTTATTTTCATACATATTTGTATTCATTGCTGGTGCAAATATTACCTTTGCCTTTGTAGCCATAATAGTAGTTGATAACATATCATCAGCAATACCATTTGCTACCTTCCCAATAATATTTGCTGTTGCTGGTGCTACTAGGAAAACATCAGCTCTTTTTGCTAAAGATATATGCTGTATTTCAAAAGCTTTAGGTTCTGCAAACATATCTGTTGTAACCATATTTTGACTCAATGATTGAAATGTAAGAGGTGCAACAAACTTAGTTGCAGACTCAGTCATTATAACTCTAACATCTATATCCTTTTTCCTTAAAGCACTTACAATATCTAATGCTTTATAAGCAGCTATTCCTCCACTTACTCCTATACAAACACACCTTTTATTTTCCATATTATTTAGAACCTTCTTTTACAGGTGATGGTTCAAATCCAACTTCGCCTTCATTTACTTCGTTAATAGCAATAGTAAGTGGTTTCTTTGACTTTGTTGCAACTAATGGTTCACTCCCATTAATTAATTGTCTTGCCCTTTTTGATGTTACCATTACTAATGAATATCTATCATCTACCTTTTGTAATAAATCCATTATTGATGGATTAATCATAGAGTTGTTCATGAATTAAGCCCTCCTTAGAATCTAATATTGTATTTTCCTTTATTCTATCTACTCTACATTTTTCAGCAGTAATAATTCCTTCTACTTTAGCTACAGCTACTTCTAAAGTATCATTAACCACTGCATAATTATATTTTGAAACATAATTGATTTCCTTATATGCATTTTTAAATCTAGTCATTAAGGATTCTTCTGTTTCGCTTCCTCTTTTAATTATTCTTTGCTTTAATTCTTCCATAGATGGTGGAAGAATAAATATAAATACGCCTTCTTTAAAGTTTTCTTTTACTTGAAGTGCTCCTTGAATGTCTATTTCTAAAATAACATCCTTCCCATCTTCTAGCATTTTTTCTACATTAACTTTAGGTGTACCATAAAAATTACCATGTACATTAGCATATTCTAAAAATCCATTATTTCTTACCTTTTCTTCAAAATCATCCTTAGTTAAAAAATAATAGTTTACTCCTTCAACTTCACCTTCTCTAGGTTGTCTAGTAGTAGCTGAAACTGAAAGATAAATATTTTTATGCTTTTCTAATAAAGCCTTACAAATAGTACCTTTTCCAGCTCCAGATGGACCTGAAATAACTATTAATACTCCCCTATTATTTTGCATTATTCATCTACCTCATCTACTGTTTCATCTTTAACTACTAATCTATGTGCAACAGTCTCAGGTTGTACAGCTGATAAAATTACATGATCGCTATCTGTTATAATAACCGCTCTAGTTCTTCTACCATAGGTTGCATCAATAAGCATCCCTCTATCTCTTGCCTCTTGAATTATTCTTTTAATAGGTGCAGATTCAGGACTTACAATAGCAACTAGTCTATTTGCAGATACTATGTTTCCAAATCCAATGTTAATTAATTTGATTCCCATTATTTTCCTCCTAATTATTCTATATTTTGCACTTGTTCTCTTATTTTTTCTATTAGATTTTTTATGTTAATGACATAGTTTGTCATATCCATATCACTTGATTTTGAAGCAATAGTATTTGCTTCCCTATTCATTTCTTGAATTATAAAGTCTAACTTTCTTCCTATTTGTTCTCCATCTTTTAAAGTTAGTCTCATTTGATTTAAATGACTTCTAAGTCTTGTAATTTCTTCATCTACTGCAGACTTATCAGAAATTATAGCTATTTCTTGAGCCATTCTTCCTTCATCAATGTCTATACCTTCAAGCAACTCTTTTATTCTGTTCTCAAGCTTTTTCTTATATGCCTTAGGAACTAAATCAGATATCTTTTCAATTTCTACTACTATATCTTCTATTTCATTTAATTTATTTAAGATATCTTCCTTAAGCTTTTCACCTTCAATTATTCGCATACTTTCCATCATTTCTAAAGATGAAATTATAAGAGGTTTAATTAAACTCCATATTTCTTCAATGGACTCCTCTTCTTCTACTATACTAATCACTTCAGGAAATTTTGCTATTTGAGTAACAGTAATATCATTTTTAACATTTAAGGTTTCTTCTATTTCTTTTAAGGCATTATAATAACTTTCTGCAAGCTTTACATTTAGCTTACATACTCCATCACCTTGTGAATAATTCTTTTGGTTGATAAAAACATCTACCTTACCTCTAGATAGTTTAGAATTAATTAGTTTTCTTATTTCTTCCTCTAAAGCAATATAACTTTTGGGTATCCTAACATTAACATCTAAATATCTGCTATTAACACTTTTCATTTCTACAGAAAATAAATATTTATTTCCTTCGTCATTACTAGCTCGCCCAAAGCTAGTCATACTCTTAACCATATATGCCTCCAAAGCTATTTATACATAATATAAATTATTTCTTTTTTTAGAACATCTTTAATATAATTTATGGCTAAGATAAAGTCAATGGTTTGTTCATAAATTGTTAACAATTAAATATAAAAAAGAGAAGTGAATTTTTCATCACTTCTCTTTTTCGGGATTTACGAATTAAAAAGAGTTCTCTTCTTAATTAATTTATATAAAATATAATTTTCTATTTTATAAGAATAATAGCTTAATCATAAACACTATAGCAAGTACAATCATTACGGGAGATACTTTCATTCTGCTTTCTTTATCCTTGCTTATTGCATTGTAAATTAAATTAATAATAACATATGATAATATTCCTAAAGTTAATCCATCACCAATGCTATATGTTAAAGCCATTCCTGCAATAGTAATAAAGGCTGGTACACCTTCAGTAATATTATCGAAGTCTATATTTTTAACAGCTCCAAGCATTAAGTAACCAACATAAATTAGAGCTGGTGCAGTTGCACATGATGGGATAGCTATAAATATTGGAGAAAAGAACATAGCAATTAAGAATAAAATTCCTGTAGTTATTGCTGTATATCCAGTTCTTCCACCTGCTGCAACTCCTGTTGAACTTTCAACATATGTAGTAACTGTGGAAACTCCTAAAACCGCTCCAACAGTTGTAGCAATAGCATCTACTAATAAAGCTCTACCTGCATTTGGAACATTTCCTTTTTCATCTAGCATATTTGCTCTAGAAGCAACACCTACTAGTGTTCCAACAGTATCAAAGAAATCAACAAATAAAAAAGTGCAAATTACAACGATTAATTTACCAGCAGATTCTGCAGTAAAGAAATGTGAAAAATCAATTTTTCCTGCTATAGGCGCTATACTTTCAAATTTAAATATACCTTCAGGTAAATATATACCAAGGTTTGCTGCTACCTCAGGATTTATTAAAGCATATCCCCAAGCTAATAAAGTACTAGTTAAAATACCAAATAATATAGATCCCTTAACCTTTTTCTTATCTAATACCGCAATAATTATTAATCCTATTAAAGCAATCATTACTGTAGGTGAGAATTCTCCCATTTTTACTAATGTAGAATCATCATTTATAACTAGTCCTGAGCCAACCATTCCAATAAATGCTATAAATATACCTATACCTGCTGTAACTGCATGTTTCATAGTCATAGGTATTGAATTAACTACTGCCTCACGAACTTTAAATAATGATAAAAGTATAAATATAATACCTTCAATAAATACTGCAGTTAATGCCATTTCCCATGATATTCCCATACCAATTACTACAGAAAAAGCAAAGAAAGCGTTAAGACCCATTCCAGAAGCTAAAGCAAAAGGTAAATTAGCAAATAACCCCATTAATATACATCCAACTGCTGCTGCTAAACATGTAGCTGTAACTAATGCTCCTGCTGGCATTCCTGCTTCAGATAATATATTAGGATTTACTGCAACTATATATGCCATAGTTAAAAAGGTAGTAAGCCCTGCCATTATTTCTCTTTTCATATTTACATTCTTGTTTTGTAAAATAGGTAGTAAACCTTGTTTTTGTTGTGAGTTTTCCATTTGTTATCCCCCTACGTTTTTATTCATAAAAAAATCCTAAGAATCATCTTATATAAGATAACCCTTAGGATTCGTAAATGCCAAAAAAGCACCATACTCATAGTCAAGATATTTACGGCATCTCGGTAGAAACTTTTGACCCTTATCGTCAATACTATATGAGTTATCTTTCTTACGAATATTATTATATATTCTTCGCGTTTTTTTGTCAATAAATACGTATAAATCGCATTATTTTTTAATTATGATTCGTATTTCTCTTAAAAGATTCTTTTATATCAATAGCTTTGTCACTTGATAATGCTACCATAAGCTTTATTCTCGCCTTTTGACCTGGCATACTTTCTTCGAAAAATACTCCTAAGTCCTTAAGCATTTTTCCTCCACCATCATATCCATAGGATTCAAAGACTCTTCCTTCAAAACATCTAGAAACAATAACTACAGGAATATTGTTATTTAAAGCTCTTTTTATTCCTTCAACCATTTTAGGTGGTACATTCCCTCTTCCTAGTGCTTCAATAACTATACCTTTATAATTATTGTCAACTAAGAAATTTAAATACTCTGAATCCATATCAGCTGCACATTTAATTAAAGCAACCTTTTCTACTACTTCAGATATATTATATACTCTATGTTTAATAGTTTTTCTATAAAATAAAACTTTATTATTATCTACTATTCCTATAGGTCCAAAATTAGGTGTCTTAAAAGCATTCAATGCCATTGAATTAGCTTTAGTTACTTCTGATGCAGAATTTAATTCTCCATTAAAACACACTAGCACTCCTCTTCCCTTTGCATCTTCAGAAATTGCAGTACAAATTGAAGTAGCTAAATTAAATGGTCCATCATATCCAAGTTCCGAACTACTTCTCATGGCTCCTGTTACTACTATTACTTTTTCTGTATCAATAGTTAAATCTAAAAAGTATGCTGTTTCTTCTAAAGTATCAGTTCCATGAGTTAAAACAACACCTTCTATATCATCTCTTTCAACTAATTTTTTTATTAATTTACTTAATTCAACCATATCTTCTAATGTCATATGAGGTGAAGGTTTACTAGAAAAACTATATGACTCTACTTCTGCATAATTTTCAATTCCAGTAACCATAGACATTATTTCTTCTCCTGTAAGACTAGGTACTGCTGCTTTTATCCTTTCATCTACCTTCATAGATATAGTTCCACCATTAAATACTACTGCTACCTTTTTCATGGCTCTCCTCCTAAAGTTTAATAAGAAAATCAAAAAGGGCTGCTTAAAACAACCCCAAATTAACAATAACAAATTTTAAAACAAATAAATATAATAGATTGTTGGTAGGGCGGCGTATCCTACATCTCTTTTTACTGAACCAGCGTATGAGGAGCCTTTTCTCACCTCAACAATTAATTATTAAAACTACTATATTATTATATAACCTTAATTCTTTACTTTCAACTATTAATTAATTAGTATATTTTATTAATTTACCACTAAAGATTCTGCTATCAATCTTGCTATCTGTTATAGGATACATGGTAGATACATTAATATAGTCTTTCCTATAATCAATTTCAATACCTATTAGTATATTTACGTTCCCTTCTTTAATAAACTCAATATGAGCTCCATCATCAGTTATACAATATACCCCTACATAGTCTGGGACTTCTATTACACACTTCATATATTCAATAATATTTCCTAATACTTTTTTACTTAAATGTTTGCCGTGCTTCTTTCTAATATGCTTTAATACCCCTGGGGACGCATATATGGTACCTGTAAATTTCACTCCTAAGTCTTCAGCTAATTTATTATTAAAGTATCCAACTCTCTTATAGGTACAAAATCTGTCTTCCATAATACCCCTCAATTCCATATAGTGTATATTAGTCTTTATAATCTACTTAAAATACAACATTAATTAGTATTATAGTTATATTATATAAAAAAATTAAGGTTGGTTACACACCAACCTCAAATATTATAATATAATACAAATCAATCCGCCACTACCTTCATTAATTATCTTTTGTAAAGTTTTTTGTATCTTAACTTGTACGTCTTCAGGCATTTTGTATAACTTATTTTGTAATCCTTCCTTAATCAATACTTCTAAAGGCTTACCAAACATATTACTTTGCCATAATGATTGAGGGTCACTATCAAATTGTTCCATAAGTGATTTTACAAGCTCTTCACTTTCTTTCTCAGATCCCATAATAGGACTGATTTCTGTCTTAATATTTGCCTTAATAAAGTGTAATGATGGAGCAGAAGCTTTTAATTTAACACCAAACCTATTGCCTTGCTTAACCATTTCAGGTTCTTCAAACTTCATTTCAGCTAATTGAGGTGGAACTAAACCATAACCACTTTCTCTTACATCAATTAAAGCATCCTTAACCTTATCATATTCCTTCTTGGCAAAATTTAAATCCTTAATTATTGATAATAAGTCACTTTCAGATTTTACATCTAAATCACAAATATCACTTAAAATATTATAGAATATTCCATCCTTAGGTTTCATTTTTAAAGTTGCTTTTCCTTCACCTAAATTTACTTGACTTATTTCAATTGGAGCTATATTCTCCTCATCTTTAAACATTTCAGTTATAGCTTTTACATCTCTAACTCTACTTATACTTTCACACATTTTTTTTACTATATTAAAGAAATCTTTTTTAAGCCAATTATCACATTCTAATCTTTCTATCCAAGTTGGCATATCTATGTTAATTTCTCTAACTGGGAATTCTTTAAGTACATGTTTAAATACATCTTCTACATCATTTTCATTCATATTTGCTACATCCATTACTTGGACTGAAACATCATATTTATCTTCTAGTTCTTTTTTTAATGTTCTTGTTTCTGGAGAGTTTATATGTTTAGTATTAAGTACAACTATAAAAGGCTTCTTGATAGCTTTTAATTCTTCTATTACTCTCTCCTCAGCTTCTAAGTACTCATTTCTTTCAATGCCTGTAATACTACCATCAGTTGTTACTACAAGACCTATAGTTGAATGATCAGTTATAACTTTTCTAGTTCCTATTTCTGCAGCATCTTCAAAAGGAATTTCATATTCATACCATGGAGTATTTACCATCTTTGTATCTTCTCCATCCATATATCCTATTGCCCCTTTTACTATATAACCAACACAATCGACCATTCTTACTTTAAACTTTATTTCTTCATCAATAGTAATTTCTACTGCCTCATTTGGTACAAATTTAGGTTCTGTTGTATGAATGCTCTTTCCTGATCCACTTTGAGGTAACTCATCCTTTGCTCTTTCCTTCTTATAATTATTATCAATCTTTGGTATTACCATAAGGTCCATAAACTTTTTAATAAATGTTGATTTACCAGTTCTAACAGGGCCTACAACACCTACGTAAATGTCACCTTGTGTTCTTTCAGCTATATCCTTATATATATTAAAGCTGTCCACGGTGTACCTCCTACTTATTTTTAACACTATATATATATTCTACAATCTAAAAAAATATACAACTTTTTAAAATATAAAAAATAATTATAATTCCTATATAAGGAACCCTTTAATATATAGTTATTCAGTTAAGTAAAATTAATTCCAAAACAAAAAATCCTCTGCCTTTAAACAGAGGATTCTTAGAAATTAAATTAATAATCCATTAATTTAATAGTATATTTCACTTTTCTTTTCTCTACCCATTAAAAATACAACAGCATCCTTTGGATCCTTATTTTCAAATAGCACTCTATATAGTATATCAGTAATTGGCATTTCTACTTGAAGTTTTTCTTTAAGTTCGTAAAAAGCTCTACAAGCTTTTATACCCTCAACTACCATTCCAACTTCTTTAGTTGCTTCTTCTGCACTTTTACCACTACCTATTAAATATCCCGCTCTTCTATTTCTAGAATGCAAACTAGTACAAGTAACTATAAGATCTCCCATTCCAGTAAGACCTAAAAATGTTTCTGGCTTTCCACCAAGCTTCATACCAACTCTAACTATTTCAGCCATACCTCTAGTCATTAATGCTGCTTTAGTATTATCACCATAACCTATACCATCACAAACTCCTGCTGCAAGAGCTATAATATTTTTAACAGCTCCTCCAATTTCAACACCAACTAAATCTTCATTAATATAAACCCTAAAATTATTTGTCATAAATAAATCTTGGACTATATTAGCTGATTCTTCATCTTTAGACGAAACAACAACTGTAGTTGGAATATCAAAAGCTACTTCTTCAGCATGGCTAGGTCCTGATAGTATAACAACTTTATTATTAGGAAGCTCCTCTTCTATTACTTCAGATAATCTAAGATTTGTTCCTTCCTCTATTCCCTTTGCTATACTAACAATTATAATATCACTACTAATCTTACCTTTAATAGACCTAGAAGCAGCCCTTACAACATGTGAAGGTACTGCTAGAACTAAGAACTTTATATCTTTTAACGCTTCATCTAAGTCATTAAAAGCAGTGACATTTTTAGGTATAACTAAATCTTTTATATATTTATCATTTTTCTTATTTAGATTTATATCATCAACAACAGACTTATCCCTATCATAAATACTAACTTCTACACCTTTATCAGCTAATAATATTCCTAATGCTGTTCCAAAGCTTCCTCCGCCTAAAAAAGCCACCTTACTCATTCTTATTCCTTCCTCTCCTTAAATTCCATTTGAATACCTGTACCACTAAAATCAAAACTATCTCTTAGTTGATTCTCAAGATATCTTTCATATGAGAAATGTCTTGCACCAGAATCATTAACAAAGAATACAAACTTCGGTGGTTTAGTAGCAACTTGTGTTGCATAATAAATCTTCATTCTCTTAAGTCCAACTATAGGTGGTTCTTTCATAAGAACTGCCTTATTAATTACTTCATTTAATATACCAGTAGCTATTCTCTTTGAATAATTTTCATAGCATTCTTTTGCTATTTCTAGAACCTTATGAGTTCTTTGACCAGTTTTTGCTGATATAAATAAGTATTTAGCATATTTTAAGAATTTTAATTTCATTTGTAAATCTTCTTTATATCTTTGCATTGTCTTATCATCTTTTTCAATAAGATCCCATTTATTAACTATAACCATAATAGCTTTGTTCATCTCATGAGCATAACCTATTATCTTTTCATCTTGTTCTGTTACACCCTCTGTAGCATCAATCATTAAAATACATACATCTGCTCTTTCTATAGCCGTATATGTTCTAATAACTGAGTATCTTTCAATTTCTTCTTTAACTTTACTTTTTCTTCTAAGACCAGCTGTATCTACTAAAACAAACTTTCCAATGTCTGTTTCTAACGTACTATCTATAGAATCTCTAGTAGTTCCAGGAATATTAGAAACTATTAATCTCTCTTCTCCTAAAAGCCTATTAATTAATGAAGACTTACCTACATTTGGTTTTCCTATCATTGCTATTCTAATATATTCATCATCTTCATCTTCTTCATTATACTTATCAAAGTTTTCCACTACTCTATCAAGCATATCTCCAAGTCCTAATCCTTGAGATGCTGATATAGTAATAGGATCACCTATACCTAAATTGTAGAACTCCCAAGCATTATCTTCTTCTTTTAGAGAATCTACCTTATTTACTACTAAAACTACTTCTTTCTTGCTTTTTCTAAGCATTACAGCTACTTCATGGTCTGCTGGAGTTAATCCTTCCTTACCATCAACCACAAAAACAATAACATCAGCAGTTTCTATAGCAATATTAGCTTGCCTTCTCATTTGCTTTACAATTATATCTTCTCTTTCAGGCTCAATACCACCTGTATCTATCATAGTAAAGTTGTAATTTAACCATTCCGCCTGAGCATAAACTCTATCTCTCGTTACGCCAGGAGTATCTTGTACTATAGATATTCTGTGTCCTGCTAATTTATTAAATAATGTTGATTTACCTACATTAGGTCTTCCAACTATGGCAACTATCGGTTTACCCATTTTTAATCCTCCTTGAAATTTGTATTTATTAAGTCAATTATATCAGTTCCTATTAATACTCCCTACTAATAGAATAGTATCTCCAAAAAGGCTTCTTGTAACCTTACTTAAACTATACTCATATTAGTATAATACTTAATTTCAATAGATTTCTATTAAATCTTATATAAGGGGCACTCTTTCTTTAGCTCCCTTTGCCTAATATCCTAATTCGTAATATGTACAGAAATTTTAATAGTACTAATTTTATATCTTACTATTATTTTAATATTTCTAAAATTAAAATCTATCTATTATAGAACACTTTAAATAATGCAAATATTTATTTTTACAATATTTATTGACTTAAGCATAATTATCCTTATTGTAATAATCGCTTGATGTTATCTTACATTAATAATACTTTCTAGTCAATATAAAAAGTTTCCTTATTAATGTAACTTACCCATTCAAATATCAAATATAAAGCCAATAAATAAAGCTGAAAGATAGAAATTCTATTTTTCAGCTTTATAAAATATAACTAAATAAATTTATAGTTATTATTCATTTAAATCAACGTAATCTCCTTTTTTAGAGAATATAATCCATTCACAAAGATTAGTTACATGGTCTCCTATTCTTTCTAAATACTTAGAAGCAAATAATATTTGTGTTCCTTGATTTATCATTGATTCGTCTTTTACCATCTTCTTTAAAACTATACCAAACATTCCTCTATAAATTTGGTCTACTTTATCATCCATATCACAAATTTCATAAGCTGCTTTTTCATCACCTTTTACATAGGCCTCAATAGCAAGCTTAATCATATTTGTAACTATATCTACAAGTTCCCACACTGGAGATATATCTTCTGAGAAGTCAACACCTTTAACCATAGGTACTATTTTACAAATATCTACTGCATAGTCAGCCATTCTTTCTAAATCCGTAACTACTTTAGTAGTTGTATAAATACTTCTTAAATCTCCTGCAACTGGAGATTCAGTAGCCATAAACTTAATACACTTTTCTTCAATAACCTGTTGAAGATTATCTACTTTATCATCATTTTTTATTACAGTTTTTGCAAGTTTTACATCTTGCTCTTTTAAAGCTTTCATACTGTCTATAATTTGCTTTTCTACTAAACTAGCCATCTCAATTAATTCAGAGTTAAGCATCTTAATCTTATTGCTTAGCAATTCTCTCATCATTTCTAAATCACCTCTTATAATTTTTAACCGAATCTTCCAGTAATATAATCCTCTGTTCTCTTATCCTTTGGTCTATAGAATATTTCTTCTGTATCAGCATACTCGATAATTTCTCCATTTAAGAAAAATGCTGTTTTATCTGCTATTCTTCCTGCTTGTTGCATATTATGAGTAACTATAATTACTGTATACTTTTTCTTTAATTCTTCCATTAATTCTTCCATTTTATTTGTAGAAATTGGATCTAAAGCTGAAGTTGGTTCATCCATTAAAATGATTTCTGGAGAAACAGCAATAGTTCTAGCTATACATAACCTTTGTTGTTGACCACCTGATAATCCTAGGGCACTCTTTTTAAGTCTATCTTTCACTTCATCATAAAGAGCTGCACCTTTTAAGCTTTTCTCAACTATTTCATCAAGTGTTTTTTTATCTTTTATGCCATGTAATCTAGGACCATAAGCTATATTATCATATATAGACATTGGAAAAGGATTTGGCTTTTGGAATACCATGCCTACCTTAGTTCTAAGAGCTATTACATCTTTACTCTTATATATATCTTCTCCGTCTACTAAAATTTCTCCATCTATTTTTACTCCATCTATTAAATCATTCATTCTATTTAATGTTCTTAAAAATGTGGACTTTCCACATCCAGATGGTCCTATAAATGCAGTTACTTTATTTGCTTCTAAATCTATGTTTATGTTTTTTAACGCTTGATTATCTCCATAATATAAATTCAAATCACGAACTTTAATCTTTTTTACTTGTTCATTTGACATACTTTACACCTCATAGCACTTTTTTAATAATTTGCCTTACTAAACTTTTTAGTAATAAGTTTAGCTAATATATTTAAAACTAATATAATTGCTATTAACACTATTCCAACAGCAGCTGCTTGTTCTATATCTCCAGCTTCTTGAGTAACTAAATAAGATTGAACTGTTAAAGTTCTTGCACTAGACATTATTCCTTTAGGCATCTTAGCTACTGTACCAGCAGTTAATAATATAGCTGCAGATTCTCCAACCACACGTCCAATTGAAAGAATAACACCTACAAGTATTCCTGGAAGAGCACTTGGAACTACCACTTTGTATAAAGTTTGAAACCTAGTTGCACCAAGACCTAAAGATGCTTCTTTATATGATGTTGGCACTGCTTTTAAAGCTTCTTCTGTAGTTCTTATTATTACAGGTAATATAATAATTGCAACAGTTAAAGATCCTGCAAGTAGTGAATAACCGAACTTTAATGTAATTACAAAGAATATAGAACCAAATAAACCATAAACTATAGACGGTATTCCAGATAAGCTTTCTGTAGCAAATCTAATAAGCTTTACTACTGCCCCTTGCTTTGCATATTCAGTTAAATATATTGCTGCTAACACTCCAATTGGCGTTGCTACTATAATAGAAATAAATACTGTATATAAAGTAGAAATTATCATTGGTAGTATTCCACCCCCACCTGATGGTGAGTAATTCTTAGTAACAAAATCTATGTTAATTAATTTATAACCTTTAATAAATATAAATCCTAAAATACATACTAAAACTGCTACTGTAACTATAGCCGATAGCCAAAGCATTAATTTCAATAAATTCTCTTTAAATTTTCTCATAATTATTTACCTTCCTTATTAGAAAGTTTACTTAAAACTAAGTTTAATAATAGTATAAATAAGAATAATATAACTCCTGTTGCAAATAGCATTTCTTGATGAGTGCCAAAGGCATATCCCATTTCCAGTGCTATATTAGTAGTCAATGGTCTTACCGAATCCATTATTGAAGTAGGAATTACTGGTGAATTACCTGCAACTAATATAATTGCCATAGTTTCACCAATTGCTCTACCTATACCTAAAACTACAGCTGCCAATATACCAGATTTTGCAGCTGGAACTACAACCTTAAAGGTAGTTTCTATATGAGAAGCACCTAAAGCTAAAGAACCCTCTTTATATGATTTAGGAACTGCTCTTATTGCAGTTTCTGAAACTGTAACTATTGTTGGCAGCATCATAATTGATAATACTATAATTATTGCTAATAAACTTTGTCCCTTTGGTAAATTAAATGTATTCATAATCCAAGGAACTATAACTGCCAAACCAAAAACCCCATATAATACTGATGGAATTCCTGCTAAAAGTTCTACTGCTCCAGATATAATTTTCCCTATTCTTTTAGGTGCGATTTCAGCTATAAATACAGCTGTTAATATTCCTATTGGCACTCCTAGTACTAAAGAACCTAATGTTCCAAAAATTGAAGCTAATACCATAGGTAATATTCCAAATTTATCTGAGCTTGGTATCCATTTAGTACCAAAGAAGAACTCACTAAAAGAATACCCCTTACTTACAAAAGGTGTAAGTCCTTTATAAAATACAAAGCCTATAATTAATAACAAGCTTACTACTGCAATAAGAGCACTTACTAAAAATATTGCCTTAGATACATTTTCTATTACATATTTATTATTGTTATTTCTTTTAACATTCAACATTAATACACTCTCCTATGAAAGTAAGAATGCCCGAGATTTAGGGCATTCTTAATATATCAAGCTACTACTTAATTGGAATTAACTTGTTTTCCTTAACTATTGTTTGACCTTCATCACTTAATATAAAATCTATAAGTTTTTGTCCATCTTCGCTTAATTCTCCATCCTTATTTACTAATAAGAATGGTCTTGAAATTTTATATTCTCCTGATTTAACTAAATCAGCTTTAGGTTCTACATTTTCTACATTTGCTATATTTACTTTATCATCTAAGTATTCAAATGAAACGAATCCAACTGCATTTTCATTTGAAGCTACAGATTCTTTAACTCCACCATTACCATTAGATATCATAGCATCTGCTTTTAACTCTTCTGATTTATAACCAACTATTTCTTGGAATGCATCTCTAGTTCCTGATCCTTCTTCTCTTGATACTACTACTATTGGTGCATCCTTTCCGCCATCTATTTGATTCCAGTTAGTTATTTGTCCTGTATATATTCCTTTAATTTGATCTAAAGTTATGTTTTTAATTTGATTGTTTTTATTTGTTATAATTGCTATTCCATCATATGCAATAACATTAGATTTAACTTGGCTTTCTTCTTCTGCCTTAAGTTCTCTTGAAGACATTCCTATTTCAGAAACTCCATTTATTGCATCCTTAATTCCTGCTGATGATCCAACTTGATTTATTTCAATAGAAACATTGCTATTAGCACCTTCATATTTTTCAGCAACCTTTTCCATTAAAGGTCCTACAGATGTAGATCCTGATATAGATATAGTTACTGGTTCTGAACTATTAGCTTCTGGCTTGTCTCCTGAATTTCCACAGCCTGCAACTACTCCTCCTACCATAGAAATTAATAATGCAGTACATAAAAGTTTTAAACTTTTTCTTTTCATAAAATTCTCCTCCAAATTGACGTTTCGCCGTTTTATTTATTTACTTTACATACTTATCATAATATCTAAAAGTTAAGGTAATATTGGTTAAATGTTAAGAAAAGTTATGAAATTGTTAAATGAATTTAACAAAACTATCCATATAATTACATAGATGTATAATCTTTATCACTCCTCTAACTATGTTTTATATAAAACTTGCAGTTCTACAAAAATATATCCTATAAAAACAAAGAAGCTGCCTATTAGCAGCTCCTTAACTTAATAATTAATATCTTTTAACCTTTTTGACTTCCTAAGTTTTATAGTAAACTTAGTTCCTTCATTTAAAACTGATTTAACATATATTTCTCCATTAAATATCTTTACTATATGTTTAACTATAGCTAGGCCTAAACCAGTTCCCCCTTTTGCCCTAGATTTATCAACTCTATAAAATCTCTCAAAGATTCTCGGCAAATCTTCTTTAGGTATTCCTATACCATTATCCTCTACTATAATAAAATAGTAACCTCCTCTTTCATATGAGTTAATTTTAATAATTGTTTTTGAAGCAGAATACTTAATAGCATTTTCAACTAGATTAAGCATCATTTGAAAGAACTTATCTTTATCTCCAATAAGCACTACACTTTTATTGCCTTCATAATTAATTATTACTTCCTTTTTATTAACATTAGTTGTAAACATATTGATGACATCTTCTATAACTTCACTTGGGCTGAATTCATCTTCTATCATCTTATTGCTATTTTCTATATTAGATAAAATTAAAATATCATTAATTAAACTAGTCAATCTTTCTGCTTCTTTATCTATTATATCTAGGAATTTTTCTCTTGTAGATGTATCTTCAACATATTTTAATGTTTCTGCAAATCCTTTTATAGATGTTAATGGAGTTTTTAATTCGTGAGATACATTTGCAACAAATTGACTTCTTATATTTTCTAACCTTTTTATATCTGTAATATCTAATACAGTTACTACTACACCCATAGGCATTTTTCTATAATTAATTATTGGAGCTTTTTTTATCCTAAGCTCCCTTTCTATAGGGTGCATAAGCTTAATTTCTTTAGTTTCAATTTCATGTATACTTTTAATAAAACTAATCAAATCATAGTCAATAATATGTTCTGATATATTTTCTCCTATGATATCTCCTTCAATCCCAAAAAGGTTTTTTGCATATGGATTAATTAAAATAACTTTTTTATTATTATCTACTGCTATTACTCCACTTTCCATACTCTCAAGTATAGCTTCTAGTTTGTTTTGTTTATCTAATGAATCACTTATTTTAGATTGCAATTGATCTGCCATATTGTTAAATGTATTTGCTAAAGAACCTATTTCATCATTAGTAAATATATTAACTCTTCTACTATAGTCTCCATTTGCAATTTTATTAGTTACTGATTTAAGCTCCTTTAATGGATATATAATAGCTCTAATTAATTTTAATGAAAGACCTATAGATAAGAATAATACAAGCAAGATTATTATTAAATAATATTTTATATAATCTGCAGTAAAAAATTCGATAGTATTCAATGGTACTGAAGAGCGTAAAACTAAATCATCATTTACCTTAGTTGCAAAATATACTACATTAACTCCTTGAGTATCACTAAGTCTAGTTGCAGAGGCTTCTCCTACTTCAAAAGCACCTAATACTTCTTCTCTATTTAAGTGATTTTCTAAGCTTTTATTTTCTGTATCCTTAATTACATTGCCATTTTTATCTATAAAAGTAAATCTAACATCTGAGTTATTTATATGAAACTCCTCTATAAAGTCGCCATTAAGACTATCAGTCCTTATTAAGATTTCGTTATATGTCTTTAAGGTTTCTTTAGTAACTTCTATTCCTTTTATATTTACTAAGGCAATAAATGAACATGTTACTATTATTAATGCAAATATTACTGTAATTAAAGATGAAAAAAGTATTCTTTTTTTCATAATTTAATTATAATTAGGATTAAATCTATATCCTACTCCCCTTATAGTTTCTATAAATTTTGGATTCTTATCGTCTACTTCAATTTTCTTTCTTAAATATCTTATATGAACATCAACAGTTCTAGTTTCACCTACATATTCATATCCCCATATTTTATCTAATAAAGTTTCTCTAGTTAATATCTTACCTCTATTTTTTACAAGGATTTCTAAAAGCTCAAATTCTTTTAAAGTTAAATCAATTTTATTATCTAAAATTGATACTTCTCTTCTTTCAAAATTAATATATATTTCATTAGTCTTAAATATTTCTTCATTTGCAGATGAGGATTTTGTCCTTCTTAAAATAGCTTTTATTCTTGCTAAAAGCTCCCTAATTGAAAAAGGCTTTGTTATATAATCATCTGCTCCAAGTTCAAGTCCTAATATCTTATCAAGCTCTTCACCTTTTGCTGTTAACATAATTATTGAAATATCCTTTGTTTCAGCATCACTTCTAACAGATTTACATACATCAAACCCATCTAAACCAGGAAGCATTAAATCTAGTAATACTAAATTAGGCCTTTCCTTCTTAATTATACTCACAGCATCTAAACCATTGTTTGCAGTTAAAACTGTATATCCTGAATTAATTAAGTTATAACTTATAAGCTCTACAATATGATCTTCATCATCTACTACCAATATTTTTTCTTGCATAATTAAACCTCCCTATTTAATAAAAGCAAATGAAAATAATCTTCCATATGTTCCTACAGATTTTCTATATGAAAATAGTTTTATATCCTCTTCACAATGAGTACAAAGATCTAAAGAATATATATTATCTTCTTTTATACCAAACTCTCTAACATCCTTTAAAATACACTCTTCTAAACTAAGATTTCTTCCCTTAAATAAAATATCCCTATCTATATTTGTCTTATCTATAAACTTTTCCTTAAGGTCTTCTGATACTTCGTAGCAACACTGCCTAATATGTGGTCCAATAAAAATTTTAGTATTAACTATATCTATATTAAATTCATCAATCATTTTTTCTAAGGTTCTTGTAACTATTGAATTATAAGTTCCTTTCCACCCACTATGAATAGCAGCTATAACCTTATTTTTATCATCAACTATAATAATTGGAACACAATCAGCTGTAAATACTCCAATAGCACATTCTTTTTCACTAGTAATTAATGCATCCCCTTCTTTATCAGTAATATTTTCAAAATCATTTCTATAAACAAGCACTTCATCACTATGAATTTGATTTAGGTATTTTATATTATTTATATTAAAATCTTTAACAATGCTATTTAGATTGTTTATTCCGTAATCCTTATGCCTATTAAAGCTTCTGTCATTTTCAGCAGTTGAAAAGGCCAACGTAACTCCATCTAAGTTTATTGTTAGGAAGTCTAACACCCTATTAAAATCTTTAGCATACAAGATTTTCATTAATTCACCTCATTATTATATTTTTATTAATTTTACCATTAATATGGACTTTTTTCTATTTATTTTAGCTTGTCTCATCATATTTTAACTTATTTTTAACTTAACTTTAAATTTAGTTAAATATAAGTACCTATCTAAAATATAAAATACAAATGAAAAAGGACTGCTAAAACGATCCTTAAATCATTGTAAACAGTCCTATTTTTTATGAACTAAGTTTTTTATTTCTTCTAAAAATGTGTTAATGTCTTTAAATTCTCTATATACAGATGCAAATCTTACATAAGATATCTCGTCAATATCTTTAAGTCTATCCATTACCATTTCACCAATATGTTTTGAGTTTACTTCAGTAATCATTTTATTACTAATTGTTTTTTCTATATCCTCAGCCATTGCTTCAATTTGCATTCTAGAAATAGGTCTTTTTTGACATGCTCTAATTAACCCATTAATTATCTTTTCTCTATTAAAATTTTCCCTTGTAGAATCCCTTTTAACAACAAGAATAGGAATATCCTCTACTTTTTCATATGTAGTATATCTTTTACTACAACTTAAGCATTCTCTACGTCTTCTAATTGTAGTATTATCATCAGTTGATCTTGAGTCTACTACCTTGCTTTCCTCAAAGGAACAAAATGGACACCTCATTTAATTCACGCCTTTCCTAACTTATCTAGTACAATATAAATTATACATTTTTTCCTTATTATTTGCTAGGATTTTTTACTTTTTAAGACCATCCACTTCACTGCTATCTACTAATACTACTTCCATTCCTGCTTTTTTCACTTTATCCCAGGGTATTTCTATATCTTCTTCTTTTCCAAACCATCCTTTTGCCATTCCTGGCAATAAAATAGATACTATCCTGCTTTCCTTTATATCTATAACAAAGTCTTTTATAAATCCAATCTTAGAACCAGTTTTTATATCTATTACTTCCATTGTTCTTAAAGCATTTAAGGAATGTAATGTTATTCCACTTTCTTCAACTACTTCTTCATTTTCAAATTCATTATTATCAAAAAAACCCATAATAATCCCCCATTTCATAAAAGCTTGTACTTAATATTTCATTTTTTAGAGCTCTATAAAAGAGCTCTAAACATATTTTCTCATATGCTTTAATGCAGTTTTTTCCAATCTTGATACTTGAGCTTGTGAAATTCCAATTTCATCAGCCACTTCCATTTGAGTTCTTCCATTGAAAAATCTTAATGTTAGTATAAGTTTTTCTCTATCATTAAGCTTTTTCATAGCTTCTTTTATTGAAATATTCTCAAGCCAACTTTCATCAGTATTTTTAGAATCACTTATTTGATCCATTACATATATTGCATCTCCTCCATCGTGATAAATTGGTTCAAATAAAGAAACCGGATCTTGAATAGCATCTAATGCAAAAACCACTTCTTCTCTAGGTAAGTTTAGTTCTTTTGCAATTTGTGATACAGTAGGTTCCTTATCATTCTCTTTAATCAGCTTATCTCTTACCAGCAATGCCTTATATGCAATATCCCTTAAGGATCTACTTACTCTAATAGAGTTATTATCTCTTAAATATCGTCTTATTTCTCCTATAATCATAGGAACTGCATAGGTAGAAAATTTTACATTTTGACCTAAATCGAAATTATCAATAGCTTTCATTAAGCCAATACATCCAACTTGAAATAAATCATCAACATTTTCACCTCTATTATTAAATCTTTGAATTACACTTAAAACTAATCTTAAATTTCCTTTTATAAATGATTCCCTAGCACTTTTATCTCCATCATCCCTCATCTTTAAAAGTAGCTCTCTTTTTTCTTTTTCCTTTAATACAGGTAACTTGGATGTATTAACTCCACATATTTCTACCTTATTAATAATCAAGCTTATCAACTCCTTATGAAGTAATAACATACTGCATTAAAAAGTATCCCCGATAGTAATATTTTTTATACCCAAGACAACCTTAAATCATTTTATTGATTTCTTTTTTTAATCTATTAATTATTTTCTTTTCCAGTCTAGAAATATAAGATTGTGATATACCTAGCATATCTGCCACTTCTTTTTGAGTCTTTTCCCTAGTTCCATTTAACCCAAACCTTAATCTAACTATTTCTTTTTCTCTATCATTTAAATTTTTAAGAGCTAAAAATAATAATTCTCTATCTACTTCATCTTCAATTAAATTATATACAGTATCATTTTCAGTTCCTAAAATATCTGATAATAATAATTCATTCCCATCCCAATCTATATTTAAAGGCTCATAAAAAGATATTTCAGCCTTTACCTTACTATTTCTTCTTAAATACATTAATATTTCATTTTCTATACACCTAGATGCATATGTTGCAAGTTTTATTTTTTTCTCAGGATTAAAAGTGTTTACTGCCTTAATAAGACCTATAGTACCAACAGAAATTAAATCCTCTACACCAACACCTGTGTTTTCAAACTTTCTTGCTATATATACAACCAGTCTTAAATTTCTCTCTATTAGAATATCTCTTATAGATTCATCTCCATGTATTAACTTTTCTACTAATTCCTCTTCTTCTTCCTTTTTTAGCGGTGGTGGTAGCGCTTCACTTCCTCCCACATAAAATACTTCTTTATTAAATATACCTAGCTTTACTAGTATCTTATTTAGTAATACTCTTAAACTCATCATACCCTTAAATTACTCCTCTTGATAATAATGCATTAAACTCATTTTCTTTACTCAACTTATTCTTACATTTACAAATAACAACATCTACAATCTTCCACTCCATATCAGCTCCTCTTATCTTTACATCTTTAATCTTAAATCCCTTAAGATTTCCTTCCTCTCCAATAGTTTTAAATGGAATTGTAAATTCTTCGCTATTTTTAGTACTAAACTCTTCTAAAAAATCCTTTTCCACAATTATACAAGGTAAATTAGTAACTGGTTCTGTTAATGCATTTCCTGTATCTAATAAGCCTTTTATAAATATAGTTTTCTTTTCATTACTCACTTCAATATCATAAATAAAATTACTAACCTTTGCTCTATCTTTAATATAGTCTGCTACTCTAAGTGAAACTATATAAAAACACATCAAGGCAATTATTAGATATTTTATTGAGTAATTATTTATACTATAGGAATTAAAAATACTATAGTAGTTTTCTAAGAAGGAAAAAGAAAAAGTTAATCCACATAATATAAAAGATGATATTATAAAGGATAATACTGATTTTATAGTCTTTAATACATTGATACTTTTTAAACTAATTATTATCATTAAAATAGCTACCATAATTTTAAAAGGTATAGAAACAAGTACTTTATTATCATAAAATAATACTAAGGTATATAAAGAACCTATAATAGCTGACAAGTAAATACTCTTATAATACCGATATCTAAGTACTTTAAAGGTTATTAATAGTAAAAATAAATTTACTATAAAGTTTTCAATTAAAATCATATCTACATAAACAATCATCTCTCCCCCTCCTTTACTATAAATTATAAACTGCTTGGTTTTAGAATTTTGTCATAATCAATCAACGTATTTTTTATTTTCATCTATCATTTATTACATATAGTTACAGTTATTTAATTAAAATAATAAAATATAACAATATAGATTATAATTATTAATATGTTATAGAATAAAAAAGTAGACCTATATAAATTTGCTTATTTCATTGCTTAATTCTAGCTCATTGCAAATTATATATGTCTACTTTAATACTAATAAAAGAATTTATAAATTATTGACTATTAGTAAATAAAATAAATAATAAATATTCTATGGATTCTAATTTATTATAATTAATAATAAAAAAGACCAAGAAATAAATTCTTGATCTTTAACTAATTTCTATTTTCTTGATCTTAAAAAACTTGGAATATTTACACTATCAGTTTCAAAGTCTAAAAGTGGATCAACTTTTTTAGTATTCTCCCTAGGACTTTCTATAACTTCTTCCCTAGTCTCTTTTACTACTTTTTTCTCGAATACAGGTTCACGATTTATAAGTTTTTCATTATCGCCCTCAAACCCAGTAGCTATTACAGTAATTCTTATTTCATCTGTTAACGTTTCATCTATAACAGCACCAAATATAATATTAGCATCAGGATCTACTGATTCTCTAACTATATCAGCTGCTTCATATACTTCGATAGCTCCTAAGTCTACTCCACCTGTAAAGTTAATAATAACTCCTGTTGCTCCATCTACACCTGTTTCTAAAAGTGGTGATGATATAGCTTGCTTAACTGCATCATGAGCTTTATTATCCCCAGTACCATGTCCAACTCCCATATGAGCTAGTCCTTTATTTAACATAACAGTTTCTATGTCAGCAAAGTCGGCGTTAACAACCCCAGGTATAGTAATAAGGTCAGAAATAGCTTGTACCCCTTGTCTTAAAACATCATCAGCTAATTTAAATGAATCTAAAAGAGTTGTTTTCTTATCAGCCATACTTAATAGTCTTTCATTAGGAATTATAACTAATGTATCTACTGCTTTCATTAGGTTCTCAATACCCATTTCCGCATGTCTCATTCTTCTTTTCCCTTCAAACGGGAATGGTTTTGTCACTACTCCAACAGTTAATATGTTCATAGTCTTAGCAATTTCTGCAACTATAGGTGCTGCACCAGTACCAGTTCCGCCACCCATACCAGCAGTAATAAATACCATATTGGCACCTTTTATAGCTTCTTCTATTTCTTCTCTGCTTTCTTCTGCTGCTTTTTTTCCTATTTCAGGGTTAGCACCAGCTCCTAGACCCTTTGTTAATTTTTCTCCAATTTGAATTTTCACATTAGCATGTGATAACATTAAAGCTTGTTTATCTGTATTAACAGCTATAAATTCTACATTCTTTAACCCTTCTGCAATCATTCTATTTACGGCATTTCCACCGCCGCCTCCACAACCAACAACTTTAATATTGGTTAACTCTTGCATATCTACTTCGAAATCTAACAAAATAACTCCTCCTTTAGAAAATATCTACTAGTAATTTTCTACTTTGTTTCTCTCAATAACATAATTCTTTAATACTGTTATAATTTAATTTTACAACATATTATCTCTAATTAACAATAATTTTAGATTTTAAAACAATGTTTTTGTAATATAAAGAGAATATGTGTAGATTTTTATCATTTAAAATTATAAGAACAATTTTATTATTACTTTAATAAAAAAACTAATAAATACAAATTAGATAATAATTCCTAAATTTCTTTTATTAAGTTTAATAAAATTCAATTATAATTTTATCATTTAAATTAAAATAACTCAACCTTTTCCTAGGCATAATCTTCATTTTAATAAAATCTTATAGATTTTTTTTAACGAAATACCAATTATGTCATATAAGTTATTCAACGTAAATTAAAAATTTCCTTTTAACTATTCTAATTTTATAAAAAACAGAGAAATCCCTGTTTTTTATAAAATCATTATCCTTTTAATAGTTTCCTTATCTACTGAATATGTTAAAGCAGTTTCTTCATCTATAATACCTTTTTTATATAATTCTGCTAAAGCCATATCCATAGTCTTCATTCCATGCTTACCACCTGTTTGAATTGCAGATTCAATTTGATGGGTTTTACCTTCTCTAACTAAATTCTGTATTCCTGGAGTTGTAGTCATAACTTCAAGGGCTGCAACTCTACCTGCCTTATAAGCAATTGGTACTAACTGTTGTGATATAACCCCTTGAAGAACAGCTGCTAGCTGTACTCTAATTTGTTGTTGCTGGTGAGGTGGAAATACATCTATTATTCTATCTATGGTTTTGGCCGCGCCTATGGTATGTAGTGTGGAGAATACCAAATGACCTGTTTCAGCTGCTGTAATTGCAATTGAAATAGTTTCTAAGTCTCTCATCTCCCCTACAAGTATAACATCTGGATCTTCTCTTAATATTGCCTTTAAAGCACTTTGATAACTTGAACTATCTTTTCCTATTTCCCTTTGGTTAATAATGCATTTATTATGCTTATGCAAATACTCTATAGGATCTTCTAATGTAATAATATGAGCTTCCCTAGTGTTGTTAATTTCATTTATCATTGCAGCTAAAGTTGTGCTTTTACCACTTCCTGTAGGTCCTGTAACTAAAACTAGTCCTCTTTGCTTTTGCACTATATCTTTTATTACTTTAGGATGCTTTAATTCATCTAAAGTTGGTATCTTTAATGCAATTACCCTTATAGCTATTGCATCACTATTTCTTTGTTTAAATACATTTACTCTAAATCTACCAGTTCCAGGTATAGAATATGACGTATCAATTTCTCCTATTTTATTATACTCTTCAAAGCTATCTTGTAATATTTCCTTTGCATACTCAGTTAATTTATTTGGAGTTAATCTATCTTCACCAAGTTTAATTAATTTACCATTTAATCTTATAGTTGGAGGTAATCCAACTGTTAAATGTAAGTCTGAAGCGCCCCTATCTATAGTTTCTTTTAATAATTCATTTAACAAATACATTCCTCTTACCCCCTAGGTCATTTCTCTATCAATATAATTAATTCGATAAAATAGCCTAGTTTCCTCCTTAATCCATTATATTATTTAAATTATTATCATCTTTTGTAGTTTTCTACTTATTTGACATTTCCTTTTTAAGCTTTTTTAAAGCTTTTTTTTCAATTCTAGAAACATATGATCTTGATATTCCTAAAAGTACTGCTATTTCTCTTTGAGTACGACACAATCCATCTATAAGTCCATACCTCATTTTTAAAATAGCCCCTTCTCTCTCAGTAAGAGATGCACCTATTTTTTTATAAAGCTGTCTGATTTGTAAGTTGCTTTCAACCTTTTCGAGTACAGAATCTCTCTCACTACTTAATACATCTATTAAACAAATTTCATTTCCTTCTTTATCGACTCCTATTGGATCTTGAAGATAAACTTCATTTTTTTGCTTTTTATTATTTCTAAAAAGCATTAAAATTTCATTTTCAATACACCTTGAAGCATATGTTGCAAGTCTTGTTCCTTTTCCGGAATCAAAAGAATCTATTGCTTTAATTAGCCCAACTGTGCCTATAGATATTAATTCATCTATATCTTTGTTTGGGAAATTATATTTTTTTACAATATGGGCAACTAACCTTAAATTTCTTTCAATTAATATGCTTTTAGCTTCTTTGTCACCTTCTTTAAATAGTCTTAAATAACGCTCCTCTTCTTCTTCATCAAGGGGCTTTGGAAATGTATTGTTGCCCGTAATATACCCAGTTAAAAATACTGAATTACAAAGCAATTCTAAAATATTAGCTAAAAAAAACACAGAACTTCCTCCTAGTAGTGCTTATTATATAATATGATGAAATTCAAAAATATTGCTTTAGATTTTAAATTTCTTATTATATGAAACCACTAGCGCTTTTCGAAGAAGTAAAAAGTAAGAACTAAAAGTTAAGAAGTAAGATTAAGAAAAAAACTCATAAATGAATTTTAATATTATATTTTCAAGGGGCTGTGGCACAAATAGCCAAATTAAGAATTAAAAATGAAGAATTATTGATGTAATTCCTAGGTCATTACTAAAATTAATTACTTTTAAAACTCCTAAAGGAGTTTTTTCATCAATTTTTCATTCTTCATTATTAATTTTTCATTGTAGTAGTTCTGTTACTATATCTCTAAATATTGGTGCACCCGTATTTCCGCCTCCAAGTTCTCTTCCATCTGGATGTTTTTCACCTATATTAGGTGCTATAACTACTAATGAGTAATACTTACCGTTCATCTCAAAATATCCAGCAAACCATCCGTGATTAGTTCCTCCACTTCCTGTTGATGTTCCTGTCTTTCCCCCTATAGTTACGCCTTCAACCTTTGCTTCAAAGCCAGATCCTTCCCATATTACCTTTGACATAGTTTCTTTAGTTAACTTCGATGCCGTTTCACTAAATATTCTAGTTTCCTTACTATTAAATTCTTCTATAACATTATTATTATCGTCTACAATAGCCTCGACTATTGTAGGCTTATTATAAATTCCATTATTGATAACAGTATTATATAGTCCTACCATTTGAATTGGTGTAACCATTATTGTTTGGCCAATGGCTATATTATTCATACTATTTTCTAAAGTAGGTTTAACACCTGAAGCTTCATTTCTATTATCTCCCTTTAGATTTAATACAGGTTCAAATAGGCCCATATTATTTAAATAATCAATCATATCACTATACCCTATCTTATTACCTACTTTAGCAAAAACATCATTACAAGATACTTTAAGGGCATCTTCCACAGAAAGGGTTCCATGGCTATATGGCTTTCCATCCTTCATACATATTTCTCCTGAGCAAACAAAGGTATCTGTTGGACTTATAAGCCCTTTATCTAAGGCTATAGCCTCAGTTATAACCTTGAAAATAGATCCTGGTTCATATCCTAATTGGCCTATTCCTAAATTAACATTAGCTTGACTTTCATCTTTTTGAACCATAGCTCTAATTTTCCCTGTACTAGCCTCCGATAACACAACTCCAACATTTTTTAAAAATTCATAATCACTCTTATTTAAAATATCTCTTATCTTATCTTCTATATTTGAATCTATTGTTAACTTAATATTATTATTATTTTCTGAAACCTCTTCACCTTTACTGTAAACAGCCTTATCATTTAAATAAAATTTTGAAGCTGGATAGGAGTTATCTTTTAAATAATTATTTAAGTCACTTTCTAAGGAATTTTCTATAATATTATCATCATTTATATTAGATAAAAAAATATTAGTTTTCCAAGCTTCTTTTGCATCTACTTCATCAAAAGTATAAGTATAAATTCCTTTTATATTTTTAAGCTTATTAACTTTCTCATAAGTTTCTTCACTTATAGCATAATATATCTTTCCATTTTCCTTCATAATATCCGAATAATTAAATTCCGCATCCTCTGACTTCATAATAAAATTAAGAGCCATTAAATCCTCTAGTGTTTCTTCATAGTTATTTAGCATAAAAGGCTTAGTATCTAAAACTAATATATATTTTTTATTATATTTTGTTAAATCCATTCCATTTGTATCTAAAACTTTATATTTATTTTGTGCTATAGTTTCATATTGATAGTTTTCAATATCTCCAGAAACTATTTTAGAAGGATGTATTAAAAGAAAATATAGTCTTACTACTAAAAATAAACTTATCATCGAGAATAAACCACTTACTATTAATATCCTTTTACTATTAATTTTATTAATTTTTTTAAACAAAAAAACACCTCCCTAGGCTTAATTCTAGCCTTGGAAGGTATTGTTTATTCACTATTTTAAAATATCTTTTATTTTAGTTACAAGTATATCTATTGCAACCTTATTTTGTCCGCCTTCTGGAACTATAATATCTGCATATCTTTTAGTTGGTTCTGTAAACTGTAAGTGCATAGGTCTTACTACTTCTAAATATTGAGTAACAACTGAATCTACAGTTCTTCCTCTTTCGTTTATATCTCTAACTAATCTTCTTAAGATTCTAATATCAGCATCTGTATCAACATATACTTTAATATCTAAAAGATCTCTTAATCTTTCATCTTCTAGAACTAAAATTCCTTCTACTATTATTATACGTCTTGGGTGTACCTTAATAGTTTCTTTAGCTCTATTATGACAAGAAAAATCATAAATCGGTTTATCTATTGACTCACCCTTCATTAATGTCTCTAGATGACTTATTAATAAATCATTATCAAATGCTCTTGGATGATCATAGTTAGTTTTAACTCTTTCTTCCATAGATAAATGACTTTGATCTTTATAGTACATATCTTGCTGAATCATAGCAATACATTCTGTTGAGAAGCTTGAATATATTGCATCTGCAATACTACTTTTACCTGATCCTGTTCCACCAGTTATTCCAATTAGTATTGGCTTTTCCATTATAGTTCCTCCTTCTTATGTTTAAAGCTCTAAAACTCTTTTGCCTTTAACTAGCATATCATTTTCCTTAAGCTCAGTATCTACTTTAACCTTGAACATCATATGTGCTCTATTAGCTACATTTGTTGCTTTGTTCTTTTCAATATCAAACATTTTGTTTAATTTAACATTAAAGTATGGTGTATGCGCTCTTAGAATTTCTACCTCATCACCTTCAAAAACCCTATTCTTTTGAAGAATTGTAGCTTCTTTAGTTTCTTCATCATACCCCTTAACTACTCCAACAATATCATAATCTCTTACATATGAAGAGCCTTCGTAGTTTTGTTCACCAGTTTTTCCAAAGAAGAATCCTGTGTGGTATTGTCTATGACTAATTTTAAGAAGTGTTTCAAGCCATTCTTCCTTAAACTTATATCCTTCTGGATTTTCAAAGTAAGTATCTATTGCTTCTCTATAAGCTTTAACTACTGAAGCAACATAAAACTCGCTCTTCATTCTACCTTCTATTTTAAATGAATGTACTCCACTTTTAATAAGTTCTGGAATATGATTTATCATACATAAGTCTTTAGAATTCATAATATAAGTTCCATTATCATCTTCAATTACTGGATAATATTCATTTGGTCTTGTTTCTTCTACTAAATAATACTTATATCTACAAGCATTAGAACATATACCCTTATTAGCATCTCTTCCTAACATATAGTTAGAAATTAAACATCTTCCTGAATATGCAACACACATTGATCCATGTATAAACACTTCAAGTTCACATTCTTCAGGTATATTTTCCTTAATAACATTTATTTCATTAAAAGTTAATTCCCTTGCTAAAACTACTCTTTTAACACCTTGTTCATACCAGAACTTAGTTGCCATCCAGTTAGTAACGTTAGCTTGAGTGCTTAAATGTATTTCTAAATCTGGAGCTGCAGTTCTTGCTGCCATAATTATTGAAGGGTCAGCAACTATTATTGCATCTACTCCTAAATTATAAAGACCTTTTATATAATCTTCTACTCCTGTTAAATCATGATTTCTTGGGAATACATTCATAGTTACATATAATTTTTTCCCTCTATCATGACAGTATTTAATTCCTTCAGCCATTTCTTCATTAGTAAAGTTATCAGAAAAGGCTCTTAAATTTAATCTTCCTCCACCTATATAAACGGCATCCGCTCCAAAATCGATGGCTATTTTTAATTTTTCTAGGCTCCCTGCTGGTGCTAAAATCTCTGGCTTTTTCATTATTCTTACCTCCTTTTAGTCACTGCAATTCCATCCCCCATTGGTATTACAGAAGTTATTAAATTTTCATCCTTAGAAACTATGTCTAAGTATTTTCTCATTCTTTTTACTATAGTTATTTTTCTTCTTTTAACTAAATCATTAGATGCTACCATTCCCCTAAATAATACATTATCGGCAACTATAATTCCATCTTCTTTTAGAAGTCTTAAGCAATGTGGTAGAAAGTGATTGTAATGACCTTTACCTGCATCCATAAAAATTAAATCATAAGGTTCCTCTAAGCTTTCTAAAACCTCAAGACAATCTCCTGCTTTAATTTCTATTTTATCCTCTAAATTATATTTTTTAAAGTTTTCACTAGCATATTTTATCATATTTTCATCACGTTCTATAGTAGTAATACTTGCCTTATATCCTGAAGCTTCATACATTAATATTGCAGAATAGCCTATTGCAGTACCAAGTTCTAATATTCTTAAGGGTTTCTTCATACTAACCATAAATTCTAAAAATTTAGCTGTTTCTTTTTGAGCTATAGGAACCTTATGCTCCTTTGCAAAATCTTCTAACTCTTTAAATTTATCAGTAGATTCTGGTATTAAGCTCCTTATATAATCTTCCATATAATCATGGGTAATTCCACTCATGGTCTTCCTCCAAAATAGTAAGTAATTATATTAGTATCCAAGTTCCTCTTGTTTTCTTAAAAAATCTTCGTCATCATTTGTGAAATAATGACTATTATCATCCTTTAACACGTAAAATAGATAATCTGTACTCTCAGGTTTTAATGTAGCCTTAATTGACTCTATACCCGGGTTAGAAATTGGTCCAACTGGTAACCCATAATTTTTATAAGTATTATAAGGTGAGTCTATTTCTAAGTCATCATACGTAACTATATTTACATGTTCTCCTAGAGCATAAATAACAGTAGCATCGATTTGAAGCTTCATATCAACATTTAATCTATTAACTATCACTGAAGCTATAGTAGGTCTTTCATTATCTAATCTAGCTTCCTTTTCTATCATTGATGCAATTGTAACTACTGTTTCTATATCTTTATCTTTAACAGTTACATTTGTAGCTTTACTAGCTTCATCTAACATTTCTTCAAATCTTTTAATCATCTTATAGATTATTTCTTTAGGTGTTTCACCAATTTCTATTATATATGTATCTGGAAATAAATATCCTTCTAAATTATATCTCTTTTCTTCATTAGGTTTAACATAAGAAGGCAATGGATATTCTTTAACTGCTAAAATAAAATCACTTTTACTGCAAATTCCCTCGTCCTCAAGCTTAATAGCTATATCCTCTATAGAATATCCTTCAGGCACAGTAAATTTAACTTTATTTAATGAAGAATCAGTATTCAATGCATTAATAATATCCTTTACAGATGAATCTTTAGATAATAAATATTCACCTGGTTTAACATCCACGCTTTTATCTAAAACCTTAACATATAACTTTATCATAGATACACTCTTAAGCTTCTTATCTTCTTCTAGCTTATTTATAATACTGTAAAAATTATCCCCATCTTCAACTCTTACTACTATATCTTCATTTCCTTTTAAAGGATTATTTATTGCAGAAACAAAGTACACTGATGATATAAGTAAAAGTAATAATATTATAATAATAGTTATAGTTTTTTTGCTTAAAGTTTTCATAAAAACCCCCTACATAGAAAGTAAATAGCCTAATTTAGACTATTTACCCTATTATAATACTTTTCCTTTTAGTAATAAAGATTTTTATTATTTTTTATTTCTACTTACTATTCTTCTTCTTTCTGCTGAATCTAAAATTCTCTTTCTCATTCTTATGTTTTCTGGAGTTACTTCTACTAATTCATCTGCATTTATAAATTCAAGACATTGTTCTAATGACATTTGTCTTGGTGGTGTAAGCTTTACTGCATCATCAGAACCTGATGCTCTAGTATTTGTAAGCTTTTTACCCTTACATATATTTATATCTATATCTTCCGCTCTAGAACATTCTCCAACTATCATACCTTGGTAAACAGGCACTCCTGACCCTATAAATAATGTTCCTCTTTCTTGTGCATTGAATAATCCATAAGCTATAGCTTCTCCTTCTTCGAATGAACAAATAGATCCTCTACTTCTTCCTGGAAGTTCTCCTTTATAGCTATCATAACTATGGAATACGTGGTTCATTATACCATTACCTTTAGTATCAGTCATAAACTCATTTCTAAATCCAATTAATCCTCTTGCAGGTATAACGAATTCTAATCTTGTATATCCATTAACCGCTGAAGTCATATTAACCATTTCGGCTTTTCTTGGCCCAAGTTTTTCCATAACAGGTCCCATAAATTCTTCTGGAACATCAATTGTTAAGTATTCCATCGGCTCTAATTTTTTACCATTTTCCTCTTTTAAAATAACGCTTGCCTTTGAAACTTGGAATTCATATCCTTCTCTTCTCATAGTTTCTATTAAAATTGATAAGTGAAGTTCTCCTCTTCCTGAAACTTCAAAACAATCTGGTGATATTTCATTAACTCTTAAACTTACGTTAGTTTCAAGTTCTTTTAATAATCTATCTCTTAAATGTCTTGAAGTAACAAAATCACCTTCTTTTCCAGCAAATGGAGAGTCATTAACCATAAAGTTCATGCTTAATGTTGGCTCATCAATTTCAACAAATGGTAGAGCTTCTGGATTTAAAGCATCTGCTATAGTTTCCCCTATATTACAATCAGGAATACCACTTAATGCAATAATATCTCCTAGTGCAGCTTCTTGTGCGTCTTCTCTATTTAAACCATTATATGTAAATATACTTGAAACTTTGTAGTTTGAAGTGCTTCCATCTTGTCTAACTAATGCAACTTGTTGATTCTTTTTAACTCTACCTCTATGAATCTTTCCAATTGCTATTCTTCCTACATACTCATTAGTATCTAAAGTAGTAACAAGCATTTGGAATGGTCCATCTAATTCTCCCTTTGGAGGTTCAACATTATCTATTATAGTGTCAAATAATGGCACCATATCATTATTTGTATCTTCTACATTATATCTTGCAAAACCTTCTCTAGCTGATGCATAGATTATTGGGAAATCTAATTGATCATCATCTGCACCAAGCTCTATAAACAGTTCAAATACTTCATCTATAACTACTTCTGGTCTAGCATTTGGTTTGTCTATTTTATTAATAACAACTATAGGTTTAAGACCTAATTCTAAAGCTTTCTTTAAAACGAACTTTGTTTGTGGCATTGGTCCTTCATATGAGTCAACTACTAATAATACAGAGTCAACCATCTTAAGAACACGTTCAACTTCTCCACCGAAATCAGCATGTCCTGGAGTATCAACAACGTTAATTTTAACATCGTTATACATAAGTGCTGTATTCTTAGAAAGAATAGTTATTCCTCTTTCTTTTTCTAAATCGTTAGAGTCCATTACTCTTTCTTCAACTTTTTCATTTGTTCTAAAAATATGACTACCTCTTAATAAAGCATCAACTAATGTAGTTTTTCCGTGGTCAACGTGCGCTATTATAGCAATATTTCTAATATCTTCTCTACTACTTAAATTCATTAAATTTCCTCCAATAAGGTTTCTTCATCAATGTAAACCTATAAATTATTTTTTCCAAAATAAAATTGGATACCTAGGCATCCAATTTTCTAATGATTTATTAAAACTATATTTATTCTAAGATTATTATAAAGAAATGTCAACCTAAAAGATTATATTTCCATTATAATCGGTAGAATCATTGGTTTTCTCTTTGTCTTTTCATATAAATATGATCTAAGATCATCTCTTACTTTAGACTTTAAGCTAGCCCAATCTGTAATATTGTTTTCTTCACATTCTCTTAATGTTTCCTTAACTATTTCTTTAGCCTCGTCCATTAATCTTTCTGATTCTCTAACATATACAAATCCTCTAGAAATAATATCTGGCCCTGCAATAATTGAATTATTTTCCTTAGATAGTGTTACAACTACTGTTAATATACCATCTTGAGATAAGTGTTTTCTATCTCTTAATACTATATTACCAACATCTCCAACTCCTAAGCCATCAACGAATACCTGTCCAGAAGTCACTGTTCCATTTTTTCTGATACTATTTCTATTAACGTCAATAACTCCACCATTTTCAGGTATTACTACATTTCCTTCTGGCATTCCTAAAGATATAGCAAGTTCACCATGTTGTTTTAAATGTCTATATTCCCCGTGAACTGGAATAAAGAACTTTGGTTTTACTAAACATTGCATAAGCTTTAATTCTTCTTGACAAGCATGCCCAGAAACGTGAATTTCAGATAATGATTTATAAATTACTTCTGCACCCTTTTGGAATAATCTATTAATTACTTTAGAAACTAATTTTTCATTTCCAGGAATAGGTGTAGCAGAAATAATTACTGTATCTCCCTCTACAATATTTACCTTCCTATGTTCAGAGTTTGCCATTCTAGCAAGTGCTGACATAGGCTCACCTTGACTACCTGTAGTTATTATAACAACTTTATCATTATTATATTTATTAATTTGATCTATACCTACTAGTATATCTTTTTCAAATTCTAAATATCCAAGTTCAGCAGCTACAGCAACTATATTTTCCATACTTCTTCCTGATACAGCAACTTTTCTTCCATGCATACTTGCCGCATCTATAATTTGCTGTATTCTATGAACATTAGATGCAAATGTTGCAACAATAACTCTTCCTTTTGCCTTTGCAAAAAGTCTTGCAAAGCTTTCACCTACAACTCTTTCAGATAAAGTATATCCAGGCTTTTCAACATTTGTTGAGTCAGCCATCATAGCTAATACACCCTTCTTTCCTATTTCTGCAAATCTTGCAAAATCCATTGGTTCCCCGTCAATAGGTGTATAATCTATTTTAAAGTCCCCTGTGTGTAGTACTACTCCAAGTGGAGTGTGAATTGCAATTGCAACAGAATCTGCTATTGAATGGTTTGTTTTTATAAACTCTACAGATACTGAATTTAATTTTATTACATCTCTTGGTTTTACTCTAATAAGCTCCGTTGAACCTAAAAGTCCATGCTCTTTAAGCTTTGTCTCAACTATTCCAAGAGTAAGCTTTGTTCCATATACAGGTACATTTAATTGTCTTAATACATAAGGTAATGCCCCTATATGGTCCTCATGCCCGTGAGTTAAAAATATTCCTCTAATCTTTTCTTTATTTTTTAATAAATAACTTATATCTGGTATAACTAAATCTATACCGAACATATCTTCATCTGGGAATTTAAGTCCGCAATCAATAACTATTATATCTTCCTTATATTCTATCGCAGTTATATTCTTACCTATTTCATTAATCCCACCTAAAGGAATAATTCTAACCTTTGCCTTCTCGTTTTTCAATATGCCCCCTCCTTCTTCTAAAATATGTAATTCAAGGGGTTGCTTTCAAACAAAGCACCCTCTTTCATCCTATTAATTTTCTTTTAAATCCATTTTACTTTGACATTTTCTACAAATACCAAAGAATTTAACGCTATGATCTAAGATCTTAAATCCATGAGATCTTTCAACCTCTTCCTCTAATTCATCTAAAAGGTCATCTTGCACTTCTATTACACATTTGCACTCATTACAAACTAAGTGATGGTGCCTATGCCCTTCATCTTTACGAACTAGTTCATATCTACTACAACCATCATTTAAATCAAGCTTGCATATAACTCCTAACTCTTCTAATAAGATTATAGTTCTATATACAGTTGCTAAACCTATCTCTGGGCAGTTTTTCTTTACCTCATCATATATTTCTTCTGCAGTTAAATGCTCGCCTTCCTTTTCAATAATAGTGTCTACTATGGCTCTTCTTTGAGGCGTCAATTTATATCCTTTTTGTTTTAAGTCTTCCTTTAAGACATTAAAATCTACACTATTTGAATGTTCCACACTCAACACCCCTTTCTTTACTTTTTTATTTACTATTCTTCTGAAAAAATAGTATCATATGCTTCTTGCACTGCTGCAAGTTCTACTTCATCATCTATAGGTATAAGTAAATCATCTCCATCTTCATCTACTCCTACCTTTAACGCAAAGACATCTTCTTCAGTATAATCATTGTCATAAACTATAACATACTCACTCTTTTCTTCTGTCTCTGGGTTAACTATATCAAAAAATGCTACTACATTTAATTTTACTAAGTTTCCATCTTCATCATATAATTCTAATTGCTTTAAATCTTTATCCATAAAATAAACTCCTTTTTTATAATTGTAATTTTTACCTTTAAACTTGTCAATAATAATTTTCAATTGAAATTCAAAAATCATTTATTACTTAGTCTATCTAAATAACCTTGAAGTATGTAAATTGCTGCAATTTTATCTACTATTTTCTTTCTCTTTCCTCTTGATAAATCAGCCTCTAACATAGCTTTATGAGCAGCTACTGTAGTAAGTCTCTCATCCCACATTTCAACCTTAACTCCAGTGTATTCCTTTATAAGCTCTGAAAACTCTTGAACCTTTTCGCCAGATTCTCCTATAGTTCCATTCATATTTTTAGGAAGACCAATTACTATTGTTTCTACAGAATATTCAGTACAAATCTTTTTTATATCCTCAAGATCTTTTTCTTTCTTACTCCTTCTTATAGTAGTAATCCCTTGCGCAGTCCATCCTAATGGATCACTTATAGCAACTCCTATTGTTTTTGAGCCGATATCTAAACCTAATATCCTCATTTTATCTCCTTAAACACAAAGAGTGCCCGAATTAACGGGCACTCTTTATTTTATTTCTAAATAAGATTTTATAACTTCCTCAAGAATTTCGTCTCTTTCAAGTTTTCTTAGTAAAGCTCTTGCTCCGTTGTAGCTTGTAATGTAAGAAGGATCACCTGAAATAAGATATCCAACTAGTTGGTTTACTGGATTATAACCTTTTTCTTGTAACGCATTATAAACATCTGTTAGTATTGATTTAGTCAAATCTCCTTTGTTGATGCTTAAATTAAACTGCATTGTTTGATCTAAGTTATTATTCATACAATCACTGCAAATCGCAGCTCCACCTCCTTACTTATATTTAGTTAATAGTTTCCTAGTTATAGTATTTCATATACTTTTAATTCTATACAAGGTTTCTTAAATTAATTATATTATAACTCATAAAACTTTAAAAGTATATAAGTTGTAATAAATATTATTATTTAATATTTATATATATTTTATGTCTAACCACTTTAAGTAATAAAATTCGTGCTTTAACTAACTATAAATGTTAAATAATCTATGCTTTAAGCCACATTACTTTACTTAATAATTATCTTTACTTTTAATTATATAAAACTACATAATATAGATAACTAATTAAACAATAAATACTACTTTACTAAAGAATCTACTACTTCATATGCTTTTTCTACTGCTGTTTTGATATTTTCTGGATTCTTACCACCAGCTTGCGCCATATCTGGTCTTCCTCCACCACCGCCTCCAACAATAGAAGCTACTTCTTTAATTATCTTACCGCAATGAACACCCTTATCTAGCACATCCTTAGTAGACATAGCTATTAAGTTAACCTTACCACCTACATTACTAAATAGTATTACAACACCACTTGATAATTTATTTCTAACCTTATCTCCAAGATCTCTTAAAGCATTTCCATCTATACCTTCAACTCCATAAGAAGCTACTTTAACGCCCTTTATTTCTCTTACTGAAGTCAATATTTCATCTTCTACTCCAGAAGCTAACTTACTTTTAAGTTCTGTAATTTCTTTTTCCTTTTCCTTAATTTCAGCACCTTGAGCTACAATCTTTTTAACTACATCTTTTTCACCACATTTTAATGCTGTGCAAGCTTCTTTTAGCAATCTTTGCTTATCTTCAAGATATTTTATAGCATTTATTCCAGTAACAGCTTCTATTCTTCTAATCCCTGCTGCAACCCCTGCTTCTGAAATTATTTTAAATAAACCAATTTCACCAGCATTGTTAACATGAGTACCACCACATAATTCCTTAGAGAATTCTCCAACACTTACAACTCTAACTTTATCGCCATACTTATCATCAAATAATGCCATAGCACCTGATTCCTTAGCTTCATCTAAAGTCATTAAATCAGTATCCACATTAAAGACTTCCATAATTTTCACGTTAACTAAGTCTTCTAACTTTTGAATTTCCTCTTCTGTTAATGCCTTAAAGTGAGCAAAGTCAAATCTTAGTCTTTCATCATCAACATAAGAACCTGCTTGATTAACATGCTTTCCTACAACTTGCTTTAAAGCTTCATGTAACATATGTGTTGCAGTATGATTCTTAGCTATATAACTTCTTCTTATTAAATCTATCTTAAGCGTAGCTTCATCATTTACTTTAATAGTTCCTTCATTAACCTTAACATAGTGAATAGTTTTTCCTCCAACATTTTTCTTAGTATCGTAAACGTAAGCTTCACCAGTTGAAGTTTTTATAGTTCCCTTATCTCCAACTTGACCACCCATTTCAGCATAGAAAGGAGTTTTTTCAGTAACTATATAACCTTTTTCACCTTTTGATAATTCTGAAACAAAGTCATTATCATTTGCTAAAATTACTATATTTGAATTAACTTCAACATTTGTATATCCAACAAATTCTGTATTTATAGAAGCATCTATCTTATTAATTGGACTTTCATCACTTCCCATATAAGATGATTCTCCTCTAGCACTTCTAGCTCTTTGTCTTTGTTCTTCCATTTCTTTTTTAAAAGCTTCATGGTCTACTTTAAGTCCCTTTTCTTCTAAGATTTCTTCAGTTAATTCAATAGGGAATCCATAAGTATCATATAATTTAAAGGCTTTTTCTCCCTTTAATACATCTTCATTCGAAGCTTTCATTTCTTCAATATAGTCATTTAAAATAACCATTCCTGAATCTATAGTTTCATTAAATCTTTCTTCTTCTAAAGAAACTATTTTTTCAATATACTCTTTATTTTCTTTTAATGCTGGGTATGCATCGCCATAGTTTGCAACAACGGATTCAACTATTTCAGTTAAGAATAATCCCTTAATTCCAAGTAATCTTCCATGTCTAGCAGCTCTTCTTAGAAGTCTTCTTAATACATATCCTCTTCCTTCATTACTTGGTTGAACCCCATCTGAAATAAGCATAGTTACTGATTTAACGTGGTCTGTAATTATTCTAAGGGAAACATCCTTTGAAGGGTTTTCTCCATACTTAACATTAGAAAGTTCTGCTACTTTATTTAATATATTTTTAACTGTATCTATTTCAAATATATTATCTACACCTTGCATTATAGTAGCTATTCTTTCAAGACCCATTCCTGTATCTATATTAGGATTTGCTAATCTATTGTAGTTACCTTCTTCATCCTTATCAAATTGTGTAAATACTAAGTTCCAGAATTCCACTACTCTATCTTCATCACTAGCCTTTACAAAGTCATCAACATTAGTAATAACTCCTTCACCTCTATCAAAGTGAATTTCAGTACACGGCCCACAAGGTCCAACCCCTATTTCCCAGAAGTTATCTTCTTTTCCTAATCTAAATATTCTATTTGGATCTACATCTGTTTTTTTACACCAAATATCAAATGCTTCATCATCTTCTAAATAAATAGTAACATATAATTTATCCTTAGGTATTTGTAGTGTTTCAGTAATAAACTCCCAAGACCAAGGAATAATTTCTTCTTTAAAATAATCTCCAAAAGAAAAGTTACCAAGCATTTCAAAGAAAGTACCATGTCTTGATGTTTTACCTACATTTTCAATATCTCCAGTTCTAATACACTTTTGACATGTAGTAATTCTCTTTCTTGGTGGTTCTTGAAGACCAGTAAAATACGGCTTAAGTGGAGCCATACCTGCATTTATTAATAATAATGATTTATCATTTTTCGGAACTAGAGGAAAACTCTCTAATCTTAAATGATCTTTACTTTCAAAAAATTTTAAATAAGCTTCTCTAAGCTCATTAGTTCCTATAAACTTCATATTCTTACCTCCATTTTATCTTTTTTAATATATAAAAGGTGAGTTTAATTCCTAGAGAATAAAAAAAGTTTCCGCCCCTCCAAAAAAGGGACGAAAACATAAATTCCGCGGTACCACCCTAATTATGCAAAATAAAAAATTTGCATCACTTAGTTTAAATAGCTCCAAGATAGCTTCAATATATTATATAAGAAGTTCTCACCATCCACTTCCTCTCTGAATATATAGATTATATTTACTCATTCTCTTCACAGCTATATATTAAATTTTCTTATTTTCAATGAAATTATAGTTTATTTCTTAATATATGTCAATTACTTTGTTTTAAAATAAATAATCGTTAATATCCTCATAAATAACCTTTATTATTACACCAATAGGAACTGCAATTATCATACCTACAAATCCTCCTAGTTTTTCACCTATTAAAAGCAATATGATTATAATTATAGGATGCATATTAGTACTATCACCTGTTATTTTAGGAGATAATATATTTCCTTCTATCTGCTGTATTAAAAACACAACTAAGGCTGTTAATAAAGCCTTCTTCGGTGAAGAAATAAATGCTACAAATACAGCTGGTAATCCACCAATTATAGGACCAAAATAAGGTATTATATTAAGAATACCATTGAATATCCCAAGTGGTATAGCAAAATTAACTCCTAAAATAAGGAGTGCTATACTAGTTATTACGCCTATAATTAAAGATAAAAATAACTGACTTACTATATATCTACTTAAAACTTTATCAATATGAGTTAAAACCTTTTTTATTACTATTCTTTTTTCTGTAGGCAGTATAAGCAATAGTTTATGAAATAATAATTCCCCATCAACTAAAAAATAATAAGTAACTATAGGTATTATCGCTAAGGATATAATATTCTCGATTCCCTCTAAAATATTAGTTAAAAAACTCTCAGAAAAAGTAACCAAGAAAGTATTTAATTTTTCATTTATAATCACATATATATTTTTTAAGAATTCTATATCATTTATCTTAAGCTTAGAGTATAAGCTATCAATATAGTCATCTATATTACCAATAATATCACCAATATTGTTACTCTCTTTTAATATGCTTGGAATTAATATATATAGAAATATTCCAACAATTATAAATATCCCTAAAATAATAAATATAGATGCTGCTCTTTTATTTAGTTTAATCCTTTCAGTTAAAATATTTCGTATTGGCTTTAATGAGTAAGAAAAAATTAAGCTTATCAAAATAATATTTACTACACTATTTATGGTTTTGATCTTAAAATAAAGTATAAATATTAGAAATACTGACAGGATTAATATTATGAAATTTATTATTTTTTTATTTTTCTTATAACTAAACATATCTTTTCTTTCTTGGAAGGGTCTTTAGTTTCACCTCATTATTTCCATAGTACAAAATAAAATCTTCTCCTAAAATACACTCCTTATGCAGTAAAATATCTTTCCCTTTAAAAATTCTATCAAAAATTCCTGAACTAATAATTAGTCCTTTAATTGAATAGTCTCTTTTCTCTATAATTAAATCTTCTAAAATTCCTAGTATGCTATTATTCCTATCTCTAACGTCAATATCTTTTATTTCTTTAAAAGATATCCCTTTTTTTATACTTAATTCCTTTATTATCATTACATCTTCAATTGTCAATATATTTGAAGCTTCAATAAAATTTTTCTTACTAAAAAACTTATAGTTAGAAATTGAAAATCCTTTTATTAACCCATTACTAAAATCTATAAATACATCATCAATTACCCCTAAGTACTTCCCCCTTAAATCATAAACCTTTAGCAAATAAAAATCCTTAGTCTTTAACATAGTATCACCCTCCTATAAACCCTAAATATATTATTTCCTAAAGGCAAAAAAAAATTCCCATATTTTAAAATATAGGAATTTTTTATTTATATTATATTTTCTATTACTCCACCACCAATTACTAAATTGCCATCATAAAATACAACTGATTGCCCCTTAGTAATTGCTCTTTGTTTATCTTTAAAAGAAACTTTAACTTTTCCATCTTCTAATGGTGTTAAAATAGCCTCTGCAGGTCTTGCTAGATATCTAACCTTAGCATAGACAGTTATTTCTTTATCTAATTTGTCAAAAGGAATAAAGTTAACATCCTTAGCTACTAAATCAGTTTTAAATACATCCTCTTCAGGGCCTACTATAACTTCATTAGTATTAGGATTGATATCTGTAACAAAAACAGGATAACCTAAAGCTAAACCAAGTCCTTTTCTTTGACCTATAGTATAATATACTATACCTTTATGCTTACCTAAAACATTACCATTCTTATCAACAAAATTCCCTTGCTTTACTTCATTAGGTCTAACTAAAGTAATAAACTTTCCATGATTATTATCTGGTATAAAGCATATTTCTTCACTATCCTTTTTATTATGAACAGCTAAACCTATTTCCTTTGCAATTTCCCTAATTTTATCCTTAGTGTAATTTCCACAAGGCATCAAAGTTTGACTTAATTGTTCTTGAGTAAAGTTATATAAAGCATAAGTTTGATCTTTTTTATCATCATCTGCCTTAATTAAAAGATGTCTTCCATCTTCATTTTTTTCTATTTTAGCATAATGACCTGTTGCTACGAAATCAGCACCAATCCCTTTAGCTCTTCTTAAAAATTCATCAAACTTAATATGCTTATTACAAGCAATACATGGATTTGGAGTCTTTCCTTCCATATATTCTTGAACAAAATAATCAATTACTTTTTCCTTAAAGGATTCTTTAAAATTAAGTACGTAAAAAGGTATTCCTAGTTTATCAGCAACTCTTCTAGCATCTTCTACAGAAGAAAGTGAACAACATCCACCTTCCCTTTCAACGTAATCTTCTGATTCGTCATCAAAGTGCTTCATAGTTACACCAATAACATCGTAACCTTGTTCTTTTAAAAGATATGCAGCAACAGAGCTATCAACTCCGCCACTCATACCTACTACTACTTTTTTCTTCATTTTATTTCCTATTCTTCACCGTGGATATGATCATGAATATCATCATGTTCTTCAAAATCCCAAAGCTCTAAACCTGCATTGTTTCTATAGTCGTTAATTGCTTTATGTATAGCTTCTTCAGCAAGTACTGAACAATGCATTTTTACAGGTGGAAGTCCATCTAACGCTTCTGCAACTGCTTTGTTAGATAATTCCCAAGCTTCTTCCACAGTCTTTCCTATTATTAATTCTGTTGCCATTGATGATGATGCAATGGCAGATCCGCATCCAAAAGTCTTAAACTTTGCATCCTTAATTATATTATCTTCGATTTTTAAATAAACCTTCATTATATCACCGCATTTGGCGTTACCAACTTCTCCAACACCACTTGCATTTTCAATTTCCCCTACATTTCTTGGATTTCTGAAATGATCCATAACCTTATCGCTGTACATCATAATATTTTTCTCCCTTCTTTAAAAAGTCTTCCCATAATGGAGACATATCTCTTAATCTTTTGATAATTGGTGGAACAACTTCTAAAACATAATCTACATCTTCTTCAGTTGATCCATCACCTAAAGTTAATCTTAATGATCCATGTGCTAATTCATGTGGTAGTCCTATTGCTAATAATACATGTGATGGATCTAAAGATCCTGATGTACAAGCACTTCCACTTGAAGCACATATCCCTTCAAAATCTAAAGAAAGTAATATTGATTCACCTTCTATAAATTCAAAAGTTATATTTGCATTTCCTGGTAATCTCATATCCCCTCTAGGTCCATTTAATCTAGTATGAGGTACCTTTAAAAGTCCATCTATTAATTTATCTCTAAGAAAAGTCATTTTCTTATTATGCTCTTCTAAGTTCTCAGTAGCAAGTTCTATAGCTTTTCCAAGTCCAACTATTGAAGCAGTATTTTCTGTTCCTGCTCTTCTAGCTCTTTCTTGTCCGCCTCCATGAATTAAATTATCTATTCTTACACCTTTTCTAATATATAAAGCACCTGTTCCCTTTGGTCCATAAATTTTATGTCCAGCAAGAGATAAAAGGTCAATGTTCATTTCTTTAACATCGATTGCTATATTTCCAACTGCTTGAACTGCATCTGTATGGAATAATACTTTTCTTTCCCTACAGATTGCTCCTATTTCTTTTACAGGCTGAATAGTTCCTATTTCATTATTTGCAAACATAATAGAAACTAATATAGTCTTGTCAGTTATAGCATTTTTTAGTTCTTCTAAGTCTATAAAGCCTTCTTTATCTACATTTAAATAAGTAACTTCAAAACCTTGTTTTTCTAAATATTCACAAGTGTGAAGCACTGCATGATGTTCAACCTTAGTTGTAATTATATGATTTCCTTTTTTTCTATGAGCTGAAGCAACTCCCTTAATAGCCCAGTTATCTGCTTCTGAACCACCTCCAGTAAAGTAAACTTCACTTACATCACAGTTTAAAGCCTTAGAAACTCTATTTCTAGCCTTATCTATAGCCATTTTAGTTTCTCTTGAAATCCCATAAAAAGATGATGGATTACCATACTTTTCAGTAAAGAAAGGCATCATTTCATCTAAAACTTCTGGCTTAACATATGTTGTTGCTGCATAGTCCATATAAACATTTTTCATCTTTACTCGCTCCTCTTAACAAACTTAATGGATTCACTTTCAAACTTCATCCTATTATAATCATCTACAATATCTTGAAGGGTTATGCTTTCCATTACTTCATCTATACTGTTTTTTATTTTTTCCCATAACAATCTAGTAGCACAAAAATCTATATTATCACAGTCAGCTCCTTCAATGCATTCAGCAATTTCAACCGGACCTTCTAATACATACATTACATCTGCTACTGTAATATCTTTTGGAGCACTATTTAGTACATATCCACCTTGAGCTCCTCTTATACTTTTTATAATTTTTGCTTTTCTAAGAGGTGAAAATAACTGCTCTAAATAATATTCAGATATATTTTGTCTTTGAGATATAGTTTTTATAGAAACGGGGGCATCTCCATAGTGCATTGCAAGGTCTACCATAGCCTTGACCCCATATCTACCCTTAGTAGAAAGCTTCATTTTTCTTCCCCCTTTAAAGTTTACTATTTTACTAGTATTTACTCAAATATCTTATCAAAATGCTCTGATATTGTCAATAATCATAAATCCTAGTCTTTACCCTTTTAATCTAATATATGAAGCTGTCGCGGAAACAGCCTAAATTAAGAATTGAAAATTAAAAATGAAGAATTATTGATGTAATTCTTGTAGAATTACTAAAATCAATTTCTTTTCAAAACTCTTTAGGTAGTTTTTTCATCAATTTTTCATTGTTCATTCTTAATTTTTCATTGTGCAACAGCACCTTACATATGAACTAACTTAATATATTGTAGAAATTTTATTACAACTTATATAGTTAAATTATGATTATTTAGAATTATTTATTATAGTATTCCAATATTGTTTTAAGCTATCTTCATACTTGTTACTTTGAGGCTCATAATATTTACTTCCTTCTAAATTGTCAGGCAAATACTGCTGTTTAATATAATGATTTTCATAATCATGTGGGTATTTGTAACCACCTACTCCTAAACTTTTAGCTCCAGAATAATGAGCATCTTTTAAATGATTTGGTACATCTCCTACATTTTTATTATCCAAATCAGATAATGCCCTAGATATAGCTTTATATGCACTATTTGACTTTGGTAGTGTTGCTAAATATATTACAAGCTCTGATAGTATTAATGATGCTTCTGGAAATCCAACTTTTAAGGCAAGTTCAATACCAGAGTTCACAACAGATAAAGCATTTGGATGTGCAAGTCCTATATCTTCTGCTGCAATAATACTAATTCTTCTTATTATCGCTTGTAAATTACCTGATTTAATAAGCCTTGCTAAATAGTGAATAGCTGCATCTGGATCACTTCCTCTTATACTCTTTTGAAGTGCACTTAAGAAATTATAATACTCATCTCCACTAGCATCAGCTCTAATATGAGATTGATTTAACTCCTCAATGTATTCAACAGTTATATTTTTAATCTTATTTAATTGGGAATTAATACATAATTCTAATACATTATAAGCTTTTCTATAATCACCTTGTGAAATATCTGCAATATACTTTAAAGCTTCTATAGTATAATTAACTTCAATATCTTCATTTACTAGTTTTTTTATTGCTTTTTCAAGTCCTTCTAATATTTCTTCTAACTTTAATGACTGAAACTGAAAAATATTACACCTACTTAATATAGCTTTATGTATAGCAAAATAAGGATTTTCAGTAGTACTAGCAATTAAAGTTACTCTTCCATTTTCAATAAACTCTAAAAGTGCTTGTTGTTGCTTTTTACTAAAATGTTGAAGCTCATCTATATAGATAACCACTCCATTATAATTTAGTAAACTATCTAAACTATTAGTTATTTCTTGAATATCTTTAACTGATGCTGTAGTTGCATTTAATTTATAGAATTTTTTATCACTATAATTTGCCATAATATTAGCAAGTGTGGTTTTTCCTGTTCCTGGTGGTCCATACAAAATACAATTAGGTATTCTTTTACTAATTATTAAATTATATAAGGGTTTCCCCTTAGCTATTATATTTTTTTGACCTATAAAATCTTCTAATTTTTCAGGTCTCATAATCTCTGCAAGTGGTTTCATAATATTCACCCTCTTCTTAATAGTTTATCCCATCGCTACCATTGCTAACACTCCCCCTTCTACAAGTGGGAGCTAAGCACTGCTACGCACATATATTAGTTCTTCTAACCTTCAGGTAGAGTAAGCATCCTGTACTCTGTGAAAGTGATTCACACAAAATACAAGATTTTTGTTCTCTACTTTTTAAGAAAACTCCATCTAAAGATAAAAATCACTTTATTTAAAGCCTTCATTTAATTCCTTTGCTTTTTCTAAATTTTCATACTCAGTTAATCCTTCAATATAAAATTCACCATCTTTTTCTTTAACTATAACCTCTAAAGGTATATCTTCTCCTATAGCCTCATCACTACCTTCTTCACTACCATCTTCATTTTTATGAACTTCTAATCCCCTAGCTTTTATATTTAATAGCATATAGACTTTATACTTTTCACCATCTTTAGAAGTATTAACAACCTTACTTTCATATTCTTCTATAGTTGAATCACCTATATATAATGAATAATACTCCTTATAATTGCAAACATAAAAATTCTTCTCACTAATATGCTTCTTCATAGTTTCATCATATCCATTTTCATAAGATAAAACTAAATCTATAGCTTCTTTAATTTCCTTTTCTGTTTTAGAAGTAATACTTGTAGAATTACTACAACCAACTAAAACTATAATTTGAATAATTACCAATATAATAAACGAGAAATATCTTTTTTTCATATACGCCTCCACATTTAATAAATTTATACATTATTTCATCTATTTAAATAATATCATAAACATAATAAAACTATGTATAATTTTATTATAAAATGAAAAAATGATATCTCAATTTAACTTGAGATATCATTTTTATATAGTTTAAATATTATTTTTTCTTATTTTCTTTTTTTGCTTCTTTAGTCTTTGGACCTTCAAAAGCTTTTATATACATTTCTTTTAATTCACTCATTAATGGGTATCTTGGATTAGCACCTGTACATTGGTCATCAAATGCTTGCTCTACCATTTCGTCTAAAGTTTCATAGAATTTAGTTTCTGAAACTCCAGCTTCTTTTATAGTTTTTGGCATATTAACCTTAGCTTGTAGTTCTTCTACTGCTTTAATTAATAGTTCAACTTTTTCTTCTTCAGTCTTTCCACCTAATCCAAGATGATCTGCAATTCTAGCATATCTCCATGCTGCATTTGGATATTTGTATTGAGCAAATGCTGCTTGCTTAGTTGGAGCATCAGCTGCATTAAATCTTATAACTTCATTCATTAATAATGAGTTAGCCATACCATGTGGTAAGTGATGGAATGCACCTAGTTTATGAGCCATTGAGTGATTAATTCCTAGGAAAGCATTTGAGAATGCCATACCAGCCATACATGATGCATGAGCCATTTTTTCTCTAGCTTTTACATTAGTTGTTCCTTCATTAAATGCATCTGGTAAATACTTAAATACTAATCTTATAGCTTCTAAAGCTAAACCATTAGTGTATTCAGAAGCCATTATTGAAACATATGCTTCTATTGAGTGAACTAATACGTCAATACCTGCACAAGCAGTTAATCCCTTTGGAGAAGTCATCATAAGTTCAGCATCAACTATTGCCATATCTGGAGTTAGTTCATAATCAGCAAGTGGATATTTAACTCCTGTAGTTTCATCAGTAATAACAGCAAATGGTGTTACTTCTGAACCTGTTCCTGCTGAAGTAGCAATTGAAACCATCATAGCTTTTTCACCCATTGTTGGGAACTTGTATATTCTCTTTCTAATATCCATAAATGTCATAGCTAAGTCATGGAAATTAACTTCTGGATGTTCATACATTACCCACATAATCTTAGCAGCATCCATTGCAGATCCACCACCAAGTGCAATAACTACATCTGGATTGAAGTCTAACATTTCTTTAGCTCCAGCTCTTGCACATCTAAGTGTTGGATCTGGTTCTACGTCTGAGAATATTTTAAATTGTATTCCGTTTCTTTCTAATACTTCAGTAACCTTGTTAGTGTATCCCATATCAAATAATACTTTATCAGTTACTATAAATGCTTTCTTTTTACCCATATCTCTTAACTCTTCAAGAGCAACTGGTAAACAACCATATTTGAAGTAAACTTTTTCTGGAACTCTAAACCAAAGCATATTTTCTCTCCTTTCAGCTATGCTCTTAACGTTAATTAAGTGCTTTGGACCAACATTTTCTGAAACAGAGTTTCCTCCCCATGATCCACATCCAAGAGTTAATGATGGTGCTAGTTTAAAGTTAAATAAATCACCTATCGCTCCTTGTGATGCTGGCATATTGATTAATGTTCTAGCTGTTTTCATTTTTTCGCCAAATTGTAATATTCTATCTCTAGATTTTAATTGATCAGTATATAGGATTGAAGTATGCCCCATACCACCTAACTCTATTAATCTACCTGCCTTTTCTAAAGCTTCTTCATAAGATTTAACTTTGTACATAGCTAGGATTGGTGATAATTTTTCATGTGAAAATGGTTCTTCTAACTCTACTGATTCTACTTCCCCTATTAATACCTTAGCTGATTCTGGAACATTAATTCCTGCCATTTCAGCAATCTTATAAGCAGATTGACCAACTATATTAGCATTTAATCCACCCTTTTCATTTAAGATAACTTTTCTTACCTTATCTACTTCTTCACCTTTTAAGATATAAGCTCCTCTATTACCTAATTCCTTCTTAACTTCATCATAAACTTGTTCTAATACTACTAATGATTGTTCTGATGCACAGATAACTCCATTATCAAAAGTCTTAGAAAGAAGTATTGAGTTTACAGCCATTTTTATATGAGCTGTTTCATCTATTATTGCTGGTGTATTTCCTGCTCCAACTCCTAAAGCTGGTCTTCCTGAAGAGTAAGCAGCTTTAACCATTGCTGGACCACCTGTAGCAAGAATTATATCTGATTCTCTCATTACATTTTGAGATAATTCAACTGATGGTTCATCTATCCATCCGATTATTCCTTCTGGTGCTCCTGCTTTAACTGCAGCTTCTAAAACTATTCTAGCAGCTTCAATAGTAGCTTTCTTAGCTCTTGGGTGAGGTGAGATTATAATTGCATTTCTAGTTTTTAAAGCAATTAATGTCTTAAATATTGCTGTTGAAGTTGGGTTTGTTGTTGGAACTATTGCAGCTATAACTCCTATTGGTTCAGCTACTTTAGTAATTCCAAAAGTTTTATCTTCTTCTAAAACACCACAAGTTTTCATATCCTTATATTGATTATATATATATTCAGCTGCAAAGTGGTTTTTAATAACCTTATCTTCAACTATCCCCATTCCAGTTTCAGCAACTGCCATTTTAGCTAATTTAATTCTGTTGTCATTTGCTGCTATCGCTGCTTGTCTGAAAATCTCATCTACTTGTTCTTGAGTGTAGCTTGCAAATTTTCTTTGAGCCTCTCTTAATTCCTTAATTCTTTGAGTTAATTCTTGTGCATTTGTTACAACCATTTTAAATCCTCCTAAATAATAAGATTTATATTTTCAAATTAATTTATTACCTTGCTAAAATTTTCTTAACTTGATTACAATATCATTGTATTTCATTGTTTAATTTTTGTCAATCTTTTTTGTTAAATTTTTATCATATTTTTTCTATTTTTTTCTTTACACTTAAAAGGCTTACTTTTTTTCTATAAAGCATATATATTTTTGTATATATTTAAGTATAATTAACTTTTCTTCCTAAAATTCTTTACAGATTTTCATTTTTTTCTGACTAATCATTATATTCCGAATAAATAGATTATTAAAAATAATATACTTTATGCATAAACTACTAAATTCTACTTTATTTAAAAATAAAATTCGTTATATAAATAACAATCTCCTTTCCTCTATATTTTAACTTATTAATACTTTTCCATTTTGTTTTATAAGATATACATAAAAAATAAAAAAGCAGAGTATTTGTCATTACTACAAATACTCTACCAAAAGTTAAGCTAATAAACTTCTATCACTTAGATCATCATTTATATTAGCATCCTTAAATAAATTCATTAACTTCTCTGTAGTTAATTGAGATTTTTCATCTCCCTTAACATCTATTAATATTTCTCCTCTATGCATCATTATTAATCTATTTCCAGTCTTTATAGCTTGCTTTAAATTATGAGTAACCATCATAGTAGTAATATTAGTTTCCTTTAATATCTTTTCAGTTATCTCCATAATCTTCATAGAAGTTTTAGGATCTAAAGCTGCTGTATGCTCATCTAATAATAATAGTTTAGGTTTTGACATTACAGCCATTAACATAGTTAAAGCTTGTCTCTGTCCTCCTGATAAAAGGTTAACCTTATTATATAGCTTATCTTCTAATCCAAGGTCAAGTTCCTTTAATAACTCCTTATAATATGAAATTCTTTTTTTATTAATTCCTAAAGTTAATCCATATCTTTTTCCTTTATTATCAGCTAATGCTATATTTTCTAAAATCGTCATATTAGGAGCAACTCCTAAAGAAGGATTTTGAAAAACTCTACCTATTAATTTAGACCTCTTAAACTCATCTGCTTTAGACATATCAATACCATCTAATTCTATATATCCTGAATCACTTTGAATATTACCAGAAATAATGTTTAAAAGTGTTGACTTACCTGCTCCATTAGAACCAATAATTGATATAAAATCTCCTTCAGCTACTTCAAGATTAAAATTTGAAAAAACTTTATTTTCATTTATTGTATTTTCATTAAAGACCTTGTGCAAACCCTGAATCTTTAGCATCTAAATCACCTCCTTCTTTTTCTACAATACTACTAGTATATTTCTTTTTACTCTTAAATTTAAATACATTAGAGTTAAAGCTTAATGCAACAATAACAATAATAGCAGTCATTAACTTTAGATAATTAGGATCTAAACCCAGCTTTAATACTATAGCTATTGCTAATTTATAAATAATAGCACCTGCTATAGATAAAGTAGTAGCTTTTACAAATGTAAGCTTCTTAAATATAGAAGTACCAATTATAACTGCGGCAAGCCCCATTACTACTACTCCAGTTCCCATACCAGCATCAGCAAAACCTTGATATTGGGCAGTCAATGCTCCACTTAAAGAAACAAGTCCATTGCTTATCATAAGACCTAATATTTTAATTGAGTTCTTATTTACTCCTAAGGATGTAACAAGTTGTTCATTATCTCCTACTGCAATTAATAAACTTCCGAGCTTTGTTTTTAAGAATAAGTCAAAAACCACCTTAATTACAATAACTATTCCTATTATTATTAATATCTTAGAATTAATTCCAAATACACTTTTTGTACTAAATAAAGGTATATTAGATTTTCCCATAATCATTAAATTAATTGAATATAATCCAATCATCACTAATATTCCGGACATTAAATTTGTTATTTTAAGCTTAACATTTAAAAAAGCTGTTGTAAGTCCCGCTAAAGCCCCACCCATAGTTGCTATTACTACTGCAAGCCAGGGATTTACATCCTTAACTAAAAGTGCGGCACAAATAGCTGCTCCTAAAGGGTAAGTACCATCAACAGATAAATCAGGAAAATCTAATATCTTATAAGTTATATAGACTCCTACTGCAACAATTCCAAATAAAAAGCCTTGTTCTAATACGTTTATAATTAAATCCACTAGTTAACCCCTCCAGTTACCTTAGTAGCACTTTCTTCTATATCACTTGGCACTGTAATGTTTAATTTTTTAGCTACATCAGTATTTATAGTAATACTCATATCACTTAAAGTTGTAATTTCTATTTCCTCTGGCTTCTTTCCTTCAAAAATTTCTACAGCTTTATAAGCAGTTTCTTTTCCTAAACTAAAGTAATCAATGCCTATTGAACATAATCCACCTTTTGAAACTACTGCTTCTTCAGCCCCTAAAATAGGGATATTATTTTTAACAGCTATTTGTCCAACTAAATCATAAGCAGAAGCTACTGTATTATCAGTAGGTGTATATAAGGCATCTATATCTTTAATTACTGCTGATAAATTTTGATTTATTTCATTTACATTAGTAATACCTATTTCTTTAACAGTTATATTTAATTTACTTGCTTCAGCCTTTAAAGCATTTACTTGAACTAAAGAATTAGCTTCCGAAGTATTGTATATTACTCCTAAGGTTTTAGTATCAGGCTTTAACTTAAGCAATAAATCTAATTGCTTATCTACAGGTACCATATCTGATACTCCTGTTAAATTAGTACCTGAATTCTTCCAGTCCTTTGCTATTTCTGCTTCCACAGGGTCTGTAACTGCTGTAAATACTGTTGGAATTTCCTTAGTTGCATTATATACAGCTTGAGCTGAAGTAGTTGCTATAGCAAGTATTAAATCCTTTTTATCAGAAGTAAATTTTTGAGCTATAGTTTGAGCTGTAGGGTTGTCCCCTTGAGCATTTTGGTAATCAATCTCAATATTTTTTCCTTCTTCATATCCCTTTTCTTTAAGCCCTTCAATAAATCCTTCCCTTGCTGAATCTAAAGCAGGGTGTTGGACTAATTGACTAATTCCAATCTTATAAACTTTATCTTCATTAGATGTCTTAGATTCAGTTCTTTTACATCCAACAAAAATGCTTGTAGCAAGCATACATGCTATACCTAATGCTATTTTTCTCTTTCCTACCATGTTAACCATCCTCCTAAATATAACATTACAAATGACTATAAAACCCTCAATCCTACAATTCTTCATTTTTAACCTCTTAATAATATTAATTTATTCATCCTTGCAAATAATTAATATTATTTTTATATTATTATGAAGATTTTATTATCACTTTGATATTTATCATATAATATCATAATTACTTTTTATTGTAAATATCAAATTAACTTTTCTGTTAAATACTTTTATTATCTTACTAAATCAACAAAAAATGACTGTCAAATGACAGCCAAATTGAATTTAAATTTTATGTAATTAATTATAAATAACTTTATACCTTATATTTTATTACTTCTATAAAATTCTTCTTAAAATACAAAGATAAAACCTCAGCAAAGAAAAATATTAACTACCTATATTTCTTCTAGTTAAGTAATTCTTTATATTATGCATCCATTTTAGGAACAGCTCTATGTCCAATTCCGATAACAACTTCATCAAGATGTAATAATCCTACACTTAAAAATATACAAACACTTAAGTGTTCATCCCTTCTAGCTATTCCAATCTTTCCACCAACATTTTGTCCACTAGCTCTATTCCATACTTGCATTAAGGCATCCCTAGTAGCTCCTATTACTCCACCTTCATGCAAGTGCTCTTCTCTAATTAATCCATTTCTCTTAGATGCAACTAAGGCTCTTTCTAAAATCTTTGAAGTAGACTCATTAATATTCCCACCTATATTAACAGCTGTTGCTAATATCCCCTTTTTCTTTAGCTCAACTTTTAGTTCTTCTTCTTCCTCCCTAGATGATATTGCCATCCTTGTTGCATACTTTGCAACCTCTAAGCTTGCATTCATCAAATTATCCTCCCATCCTTCTTTTAATTATCTATGTTTCAATAAATAATTTCAATCTTGTAGTCCTATAGAATTTTAAGTAAAAACATAATTTAATAGTAAATTATATAAATTGAAAGCATGGATTTTTATATTCTTCTATAAGTTGTCCATACTTCGTAACTATCATATTTTATTCATTAGATATTACTTATTAAAATGTAAATACTATATTACAACTTATATATTACTTTATTGATTCACACTTTTCAATAAAATACTTATTTAGCTTATTAAGAGAAGTAATAAGAACTTCTTTTTCATCATCTAATAAGCCATCCATCATTTCCTTTACCATTTCATTATGAAATCTTTCGTGAAGTCTATTGGCAACCTTACCTTTTTTAGTTAATTCAACCAAAACTACTCTTCTATCTTCTTCTATCCTGCTTCTTTCAACATATCCTTTTTTTATTAATCTATTAATAGATGTAGTTAAAGTTCCAACTGTTATACCTAAATCTTGAGCTACTTCACTCATCATTCTTTTTGACTTACTACCTATTGCTTCAATAGTGTGCATTTCTCTAACTGAAAGATCAGAAAAATAACCACTCTTTAAAGTCTTTTCTTCTATTTGAAGAATTTCATTAAATATTTTTACTAATAACTCATTAACTACACTAGTTTCTTTTTGCATAATTAATTATCCCATCCTTTTTTCTATCGTTACTTAATTAAATAATAATCTAATTTTTAATAAATTTCAATTGAATATACACTTTTTAATAAAATATTTTGATAATCAAACATTTTGTGTTATTAAACCCTGAAAATATAGAGTTCAGTACTAAAACTACCTTTATTTTACTTGTAGTTTTAAATTTCCTTTAATCATTTACTATTTAATGGAAATAGTCTATTATTTAATTATAGTCATAATTGGGAGGTTAATATTATGAATTATACAAAGGTTAAATTTGAAATATATATTCCTATTGATTTTATTGAAAAACTTAGAGAAGGAATTAACAGAACTGGAGCCCTTACTATTGGAAATTATGATAATTGTTTTTCTATTACAGAAGTAACTGGGTATTATAGACCTTTAAAAGACTCTAAGCCTTATTTAGGAAAAGTTAATTCTTTATCTATTGAAAAAGAAGCTAAGATGGAATTTAGATGTCAAAAAGATTTAGCTTTAGAAGTAATAAACGTAATTAAAGAAATGCATCCTTATGAAGAACCAGTCTATAACATAATCCCAGTAATAAACTAATGTAATAAAATGCGAAGCATTTTATTACTGAAAGAATGAAAAAATTAAAAAATAAAAGAATATCTAAAAAAATCCTTACAGATTTTTAGGAAATCTTTGAAACAAAAGAGGTTTTGCATTGCAAAACCTCTTCCTTCATTTTTTAATTCTTTCATTCCTTAATTTTTTCATTTAAAATGCTTTGCATTTTAAAATTACTTTCATTATAATGAACCTTTTTAAAAATTATAGAATATTTTAATATAAACAGTAATTTTAGAGGTAAAAATAATGAAAGTTGTTGTAATTGGCGGAGGCTTTGCAGGATGTCAAGCTGCTATTCAAGCAAGAAAAATGAAAGCTGATGTTCATATTATTGAAAGATCAGATATGCTACTAGGTGTAGGTAATGTAGGTGGCATAATGAGAAATAACGGAAGATTTACTGCCGCTGAAGAATTAATAAATGTTGGTGCTGGTGAAATTATTGATATTATGGATGCTTTAGCTCTTCATACTAATGTTGATTTTTCAGGTCATAAGCATGCTAGCTTAACTGATATAGGAAAGGCTGAACCTATAATAAGAAGATATATAGAATCTCTTGGAATAAACATTCATTTTAAAGCAAGAGCAGTAAATGTTTTATTAGAAGATAATTCTATTAAAAGCATTAAGTTAGCTGATGGTACTTTTATTCATGGAGATGTATTTGTAGAAACTACAGGATCTACCGGCTCTATGAGTAATTGTAATAAATATGGTAATGGATGTTCCATGTGTATATTAAGATGCCCTACTTTTGGTAGTAGAGAAAGTTTAAGCTTAAAGGCAGGAATTAAAGATATTATAGGTGAAAGATCTAATGGCACTCCAGGAGCTATGAGTGGTTCTTGTGAAATGCCTAGAGAATCTTTATCAGATGAACTTTTAGAGGAGTTATGTATTAAAGGAGTAGCTACTCTACCTATACCTAAAGAAGATATAAATTTAGATAAATTAAGCCAAAAGGTATGTCAGCAATATGCTCTTAAAGAATTTGCAGAGAATGTTATTCTCTTAGACACTGGACATATTAAGCTAATGACATCTTATTACCCTATAGAAAAACTAAGAAAGATAAAAGGTCTTGAAAATGCAAGATATATTGATCCATTATCAGGAGGTACTTCTAATTCCATCAGATATCTAGCATCAAGTCCTAGGGATAATACAATGAAGGTACTTGGCTTAAATAATATGTTTTGTGCTGGAGAAAAATCAGGATTTTTCGTAGGCCATACTGAAGCAATAGCAACTGGAGCTTTAGCTGGATATAATGCTGTAAAACTTATTTTAGGTGAAGATTTGTTAACATTACCTAGAGAAACCTCAATAGGGGATATTATTGCTTACGCAAATGAAACCTTAGAAATAGAAAATGGTAAAAGCATAAGACATACCTTCTCAGGTGGTGAATACTTTGACAGGATGAAGGAATTAAATTTATATACTATAGATAAAGAAGAAATTAAGGCTAGGGTTAAATCTCTATCATTAATTGGAATATTCAACCCTAGATAGAATCAATAATTACTATAAAAAAATGTACTAATTTATAAGAAATTAATTTCTTACATTAAAAAAGAAACTCCAGTGAAATTCTGGAGTTTCTTTTAATATCTCTAATTATTAACCGTTAATTGCAAGTTTTATTGCCCCTGTTGGACACTTCTTAGTACAAATTTGACAGTTAACACACTTATCATAATCTACTTTAGCAAGGTTATTAGTTACATGAACTGCATCCTTTGGACAGTTTCTTTCACATAACTTACATCCTATACAAGCAGATGAACAATTTTCCTTAACATGTCTTCCTATTTCAATGTTATTACACTCAACTCTTACCTTCTTAGATACAGGCACAGATTCAATTAGTCCTTTTGGACATATATTAATACATGCTCCACAGTTTGTACATTTGTCTACATTTACTTTTGCAACACCATTAACTATATCTAATGCTCCAAATTCACATACGCTTACACATGTTCCAAGTCCTAAACATCCATAAGAACATGATTTAGCTCCACCATCTATCATTAATGAAGCAGTAAGACAATCTGTAACCCCTTCTAATTCATATCTATTCTTAGCTGAGTCGCAATCTCCGTTACACTTAACATAAGCAGTCATTTTTTCAGCTGCATCTACTGATATTCCTAATACTTCTCCAATATCAGATGCTGTTTTAGCTCCACCTACTGAACAAAGGTTAGGCTTAGCCCCTTCCATTACTACTGCTTCTGCATAAGCATCACAACCAGCAAATCCACAACCACCACAGTTAGCACCTGGTAAACATTCTCTTAATTTAGGTATTTTAGGATCAACCTTTACTTCAAAAGCCTTTGATGCAAAACCTAAAAGCACTCCAAAAACTAATCCTAATACTCCTAAGCTTAAAGTTGCATATAAAATATTCATATTAACCCTCCCTTAGTGTATTAATCCTTGGAATCCTAAAAAGGCAATTGACATTAATGCTGCTGTAAATAATGTAATTGGTAACCCTCTTAGAACAACAGGTATGTTTTCATTATTATCTATTCTTTCTCTAATAAATGCTAAAAGAACTATAGATAGCATATATCCTGATGATGCTCCTAATCCGTTAACTACAGATTCTATAAATGTATATCCCTCTTGTATATTAAGAGTAGCCATACCTAGAACTGCACAGTTAGTAGTAATAAGTGGTAGATATATACCTAATGCCTTATGAAGTGCTGGTGAAAGCTTCTTCATAGCCATTTCAACAAATTGAACTAAAGCAGCTATTACTAGTACATTAGCAATAGTTTTTAAATATTCAAGTTCAAATGTTACTAGTATGCCATTATAAACAAGCCATGACATAATAGATGCTAATATCATTACAAACATTACAGCAAGTCCCATTCCTATTGCTGCATCTTTTTTCTTAGAAACTCCAAGGAATGAACATATCCCTAGGAATTTAGATAGTACAAAGTTATTTACTAGCATTGCTGCTATAAAAATCATAAACAATTCCATAAGTTACACCCCTCTAGTTTTTCTTAATATCTTTTATTTCTAATTTATCTGAAGTACCACATCCGCCAGTACCACATCCTGAACAACTTCCACAACTATGTTCTAAAGTCTTAACTTCTTCACCAGTTTTCTTAGCTTTATTTATATTGTAAGCATTTAATACTACCATAAGCCCTCCTAATGTAAAGAAAGCTCCTGGAGCTAATATCATTATAGAAGCTGGCTTAATAGCTTCAGGGATTACTTGTAATCCTAGTAATTGACCTGCACCTAAAATTTCTCTAAAAGTACCTATTAAAAACAGTGCAATAGTGAAACCTAATCCCATACCTATAGCATCAAATATTGAAGGTAAAATTTCATTTTTTGAAGCATATGCTTCTGCTCTACCTAAAATAATACAGTTAACAACTATTAGTGGAATAAATATACCAAGTGATGAGTAAAGACTTGGAATATATCCTTGCATTAACATATCTACAATAGTAACAAAAGATGCAATAACTACTATGTAAGCAGGTATTCTAATCTTATCAGGAACAAGTTTTCTAATTGCTGAAATCATCATATTAGAAAATATTAATACTACTGTTGAAGCTAGTCCCATACCTAATGCATTTTTAGCACTAGTTGTAACTGCTAGAGTTGGACACATAGCTAAAACTTGAACAAAAATTGGATTTTCTGTTATTATTCCATTTTTTAATCTTTCAATTAATTTATTCATTACTTTCCTCCTAATTAATTACTAATTGGCACTTGCACTTGTGTCAGCATCAGTTTCTTCCTTTTGCTCTACCTCTTCACCTTTTATATTTTCTAAATAAAAAGTGATGGCTTCATTTACTGCTGTAACAGATGCCTTACTTGAAGTTGTTGCTCCTGAAATAGCTTCTACTTCAATATCTTTATTAGGAGTAACTTTTACAACCTCTAAAAGTCCTGTAGCTGGTTTATCCTTAAATCTTGATATAAACTTATCCTCAGAAATTTTTGCTCCAAGACCTGGTGTTTCACTATGAGCTAATACTTTAACACCTGAAACTTTATCATCATTTGAAATTGCAACTACAAAATCTACTGGTCCATGGAAGCCCTTACTAGTAACTTTTAAAACATAACCTACAACATCACTTCCATTAACAGCTTCATATATTTCTTTAATGCTTCCTTCTTCTGCTAATTCAACATCCATATCTTGAATTTTTTCAGCTGTTGGCATTATATAATTTAAATCTTCTTTGCTGATTTTAGAATTCTCTATAATTGCTTCCTTAGTTAAATCATTAGCAAATCCTAATAATAATCCAGCAATCATAGTTATAACAAGAAGGATTCCTCCTAGCTTAAAATTTTCCTTCATAACATTAAGCCTCCTTCTTAACCTTATATTTTTTAGTTGTTAAATAATCTATAAGAGGTGTACATAAATTCATAATTATTATTGCATAATAAGGACCTTCTGGATTAAATCCTTTAACTGCAATTACTGATGCACATATCCCTGCAATAGCTCCAAATATATATTGTCCAAACTTTGTCATTGGAGTAGTTCCATAATCTGTAGTCATAAATATTGCAGCTAAGAAAAATGCTCCAGGTAATAATAAATCTTTATCTAATACACTGTACATAATCATAGATGATACTATAAATGCTATTGGACCTCTTAAACTAATTCTACCTCTTAATGCTAAGTATAATCCACCTATGCATAAAGCTAAAATTGATACTTCACCTATGTTTCCAGTTGCTTGCCCTATAATCTTATCCATTAAAGGTACCACTACTTCTGTTGCACTTGCTGATGTTGTTGCATCACTTGCAGGCTTTGCCATAACCCCTGCCCAAGAGGCAATTAAGAATGCCTTAGTTGCTGCAGCTGGGTTCATAAAGTTTTGAGCAAGTCCACCAAAGAATTGCTTAACTACTATACTAGCAAATACTGATCCTATTATAGGTATCCATAAAGGCACATGAGTAGGCATAACAAGAGCCACTAATATACCTAAAACAATAGGACTTAAATCAGTAATAAATCTTGTCTTCTTAACATATTTATTCCAAATTCCTTCTGCAATTAGAGAAGTTAAAATAGTTGCTACAATTATTTTAACTGCATCTATTTTGTAAAAATAAATCCCCGCAAAAATTGCTGGAATTAAAGCAATAATAAAATCTATCATTATCTTATTAATCTCTAGACCTTTTTTAATATAAGGTGCTGGAGATATTTTAAGATTATTCTTTTCCACAGTCTTCACTCCTATTCAGATTTTCTTAATTTATTTAAAAGTTTTTGCTGTTTTAATTGCTTGAGCAATTTCAATATTAGATGGGCATACATAACTACATAAGCCACAATCTATACACTTGTCGCCACCAAACTTTATAAACTCTTCTTTTTCATTTCTTTTATATAAGTCATAAAGTTTAATTGGATTTAATCCTTCAGGACAAGCTCTTAAGCATTTGCTACAGTTTATACAGCTATAAGCTTCATTTGAAGGTAAATCTTCATTAGATAAGAATAAGATACTTCTTGATTCAGATGTTATTTTATTATCTAAATTATATACTTGTTTTCCGTTAAGAGATCCCCCATCAACAACCTTAGCTATTTTATCTACACTTCCATTAACTGCTTCAATTATTTCTCTATATGTAGCTTCTTTCTTTAATGCTAAAACTTTATTACCTTCTACAGCACTTCCATATACAGTTATAAAACTTTCAGCTATTTTACCTTTAGATACTTGTCCTATTCTTATAACATCCACAATATCAATGATTAGAACATTATCAGTACTTGAGAAAATCTTACTTGCTAATTTGTCACTATTTAACTCTTCTATTCTTTTTACAGTAGTAACATCACTAAACTCTTTAAGAGAAGTAATTAGTTCTTTATCTTCCTTTGATACTACTACTTTTAAGTCACATAGCTCCTTTAGTTTTTCAAAACCAATTTTTAAGTCGTCTTTTCTTTCATTAGCAATAACTTTATACCCATTTAAATTAGGTTGAAAGCTAAATGCTTTAACAATAACTTTTTTTCCTTTAAAATTCTTTAAAGTTTCTTTTGTTTTTTCTTGTAAATCTTTAGTAAAGCTTTCCAAATCAGTATTTTCTTCGTTTAAGACTTCACATAATTTAGCATCTTTTAATATAAACATTTTATTAGAAACATTTACATTATTAAACAGATTACATAACACTATAAACCCTCCTATAATGACTGTCTTAAAGACAGCTTATTATAAATTAACATTTAAAAATTACTAATAATTTCATAGTTAAACTGGTATTTATTTTAAATCTCAATTTAACAACGTTCTAATATTAACATAAAAGTCTCATATGGACAACTTGAAGTAATTGTAATTATAACGGAATTAACAATTTGTTCAAATCTTTTTCACTAATATTATATACTCTTTTCTAACAAATCCATATTAAACTCATACATTATCAACAGTTTAATAAAATAAAGTAAGTTTCATATTAAAACTTACTTCTTATTAAATCATTATATTCATCAAACCTTCTTAATTCATCAATTTCCTTATCCTTTATCATATAATCAAGGAAAAAATTATTTAATTCAATGCTTTTATATAAATCTTTTATGGCCTTATTATAATCTCCTGCATTTATATAAAAACAACATCTATTATAATATAAAAAAGCTTCATCATAATTATTTTCAATTCCTTCAGAAATTATCTCTATTGCTTCACTATATTTTCCAGCTTCTTTATAGATTATAGATAAGTTCAAATAACTAAAAGAATATTCCTTATATTCTTTTATAGATTCTCTATAATAAAACTCTGCTTTTTCATAATTTCCTAAAGCTTTATATATTACTCCCATATTGTATAGTATTTTATAATGCTTAGGATTAGTTTCTAATGCTTTTCCCATATAATATAGCGCTTTATTATAATCTCCAATTTCTTCGTATATACTTCCTAAGTTTGCATTTGCCCATAAATCTTTTGGAACTAAATCTAAAGTAAGCTTATAATTTTTTATAGCCTCTTCTTTATTCCCTAATTCATCATATGCATTAGCTAAATAAAAATATGCCCTATCATAAGTTTTATCAATTTCTGTAGCCACCTTATAATATTTTATTGCTTCTTTATAATTTTCTAGCTCATCATATATTACACCAATTCCATAATATGCTCTTGGATCACTAGAATCAATTTCTATAACTCTTCTATACTTTTCTTCAGCTAATTCTTTAAATCCTAATTTATCATATAATAAAGCCATATCTAAAATCAAATCAATATCTTTTTGCCCTTCATGGAATTTATAGGCCTTTTGATAAAACTTTAAAGCTTTAATATAATCTTTGCTACTTACAAAACTTCTTGCCATATTTAAATAATTTTCATATATATAGTTCTTATTCTCCATATTATCCTCTATGCTTCCTCTATAAAATTTAAAGCTCCTCTTATAATAGTCTTAAAGAAAAACACTTCAATTATAGCTATAAATATTAATACTATAAAGTTACTTAACTCAAAATATATAGAAGCAGATGCTAAGAAAATATATAAACCACCTTCTATTAATACAGTTTCTCCAATCCACCTGGAAAAATTCTTAATATCCTTAACCTTTGAAATGTCAAATTTATTATCTATATAGTAAATGCTCTCCATAACTCCTTCTAAAAATGAAAGTTTCTTTCTTATAGCTACATATCCTCCCATTAAAACCTCTATTATACCCCAGATTAAAATAAAATATTTTAAAACCAATCTAATCTCCTCCCATCAGTACATAGATACTACTATATTGTATAATATAAAGGTGCTGTTGCACAATGAAAAATGAAAAATGAAAAATGAAGGAGCTACCTAATAGATAGCTCCTCTATATATTCTAATATTTAATTACTAATTTATTATCCTTTAATCCTATGGAGCATTTTCCTCCCTTAGATAACTTACCAAATAAAATTTCATCTATAAGTAAGGTCTTAAGTTCAGAGTTTATTACTCTCTTTATTTCTCGTCCACCAAACTCCTTAGATAAACCCTTATTACTAATATAGCTTAAAACTTTATTACTAATTGATATTTCGATATTCTTTTCCTTTAATTTTTCTTTAAACTTACTTATTTCATTCTTAGTAATATCTAAAGCCATTTCCTTAGTAATTTGATTAAACACTATAATCTTATCAAGTCTATTTCTAAACTCTGGTGTAAAACTTCTTTTTACTTCTTCATCCATAGCATTTAAATTTAAACTTTCTCTACCAAATCCTACAAGATTTTTTCCTATATCCCTTGCACCAGCATTAGATGTCATAATGATAATTGTATTTCTAAAGTCAGCTTTTCTACCTTTATTATCTGTTAATGTGGCATAATCCATTACTTGAAGTAATACTCCTAGGATATCTGGATGTGCCTTTTCAATTTCATCTAAAAGTAATACACAGTTAGGCTTCTTTCTAATAGTATCAGTTAAAAGCCCACCTTCTTCATATCCTACATACCCTGGAGGAGATCCTATTAATTTTGCAGCTGCATGCTTTTCTCCATATTCACTCATATCAAATCTTACTAAATCAATTCCAAGAGTTTTTGAAAGAACCTTAGCTATTTCAGTTTTACCTACTCCAGTTGGACCTACAAATAACATTGAAGCTATTGGCTTATTTTCGTCATTTAATCCAGCCCTAGACATTTTTACACACTTTGTAACTTCTTCTACTGCTAAGTTCTGTCCAAAAATATTTTTCTTAAGTTCTTTTTCTAATATCTTTAGAGATTTAACTTCTGAATTTTCTACTACTTGCTTAGGTATATGACAAGTTTTAGATATTATTTCTTCTATTACTGCTTCATCAACTATTCCATTCTTATATTTCTTTCTATTAATATCTAGAAAAGCACCTGCTTCATCTATAATATCTATGGCTTTATCAGGTAAAAATTTATCATTCATATATTTTGAACTTAAATTAACAGCTGCACTTAAAGCTTCTTCCGTATATTTAACATTATGATAAGCTTCAAAGCCTTCCTTAAGTCCTTGTAGTATATCAATACTTTCTTTAATTGAAGTTTCCTTAACTTCTATAACTTGAAACCTTCTAACTAAAGCCTTATCTTTTTCAAAATACTTCTTGTAATCATCATAAGTAGTAGCCCCTATAAATCTAATTTTACCTTCTAGCAAATAACCTTTAATAAGATTTCCACCATCTAAAGAACTACCATTTAGAGCTCCTGCTCCAACTATATTATGAATTTCATCAATATAAATTATTGGATTATCATAAGTTTTTATTTCATCAAGTACTTGCTTTATTCTTTCCTCAAAGTCACCTCTATACTTAGTTCCTGCTAATAATCCACCTACATCTAATGAGAATACCTTAGCATTTTTAAGCTTATCTGGCACTTTACCTTCTCTTATTAATTTTGCAAGGCCCATAGTAATAGCAGTTTTGCCTACTCCCGGCTCTCCAATATGAACCGGGTTATTCTTAGTTCTTCTACATAAAATTTGGATAGTTCTATCAATAATATCCTTCCTACCTATTAAAGGATATTCATCATCTTCAATGGACTCTGTTAGCTCTCTACAATAAGTATTGACTATACTTTTTTCTTTTGAAGACTCTTCTTTATTTACTTTTATAATTTTTATTGCATCCTTTGCAAGATTTTCTTCTTCTGACTTATTATGAGACAGCTCAAATAGTAACTGTTGCTTATCTATTCCTTGCTTCTCTAAATAATAAACTGCATGACTATCCTTTAATGCATATAAAGCAGAAATTATATGCTCTAATGCTACAAAGTTCCTTTCACTAAATGCTGCTTGCTGAGTTGATACTATTAATATATTTTTTATACCATAACTTTCTTCTGGCTCTCCATCTTCCTGTTTATCTATATACTCATCAATATATTTATTTAAATCGCCTTTTAACTCATCTATATCAGCATTTAATCTTAATATTACATTTTTAAAGCTGTTTTCCTCTAAAGCACTTAAAAGCAAATGCTCTGGAGTTACGTATTCACTATTATTTTCCTTAGCAATACTATAAGCCCTAAGTAATACATCTCTTACTATTTTACTTATATCCATGTTAATCCCCCTCTACTGTAAGTTTAAATGGAAATCCCTCTTCTTTTGCCATCATCATAGCTTTATTAGCTTTTGATACTGCTATGTCATAAGGGTAAATACCTGCTACTCCTGTACCCTTCTTATGAACTTCCATCATTATATTATTCGCTTCCTCTATATTTTTATTAAAAATTATATTCAACACTGCAATTACAAATTCCATAGTTGTAAAATCATCATTATGCATTATTACCTTATATTTTTTCGGTTTCTTTATCTTATAGTTTATCTTATCTATTACTCTTGAATTTGTTTCCAAAACTTAGCTCCTCCATAATTAGCTTCTTTATTAAAGGAAAGAATATCTTTTTATATATTATATTATTTATGTTAAAAAAATACTATGGTTAAAATAAGATTATATACAAGTTACAACAAAATTTCTACATTTTATTCAATTAGTCTATATATAAACATTCAGTTATGTAATTACACAATTAACTTATATAAAAATTAGACTATATATACTTCCAATCAATCTAATTTTCTTTCAAGAATATTTTTAACTTAAAATAGCATAAGTACTTAAGATGTAGATTATTTATTGAAACATATATTATATTTTATCTTTTTTAGACACCAATATATTATAATTCATATATTATATAGAGGTGATTATCTTGGAAGATGGAAGATTTAATTCATATAATAATGTAAAATCTAGTGAAGATAGTACTTATTTAACTCTTTATGAAACTAATGAAGTATTAAAACAATTACCTAAAATATTAAGCCAAATGAAAAATATAATTTTAAATAATACACATAATTTAAGTATATTACAAAGTGAAGTTAAATCAATGAAAGATGAGCAAGAAAAATTTAGAAAAGATGTGACAAGAGCACTTAATATAATTTCTAGTAAATTTAGTAACATAGATCAACTTGAAGATGATTTAAAGACTTTAGATCAAGCCTTAGCAAGAAGAATTAGTGATATTGAAGATGAAATTGTATTAACTCAACAAATCACAACTAAGAACTTTAATGAAGTTCTGAAATTTAAAGAGCATTGGAAAATATAATTTTAAGGCTATTGCAATATTAATATTGCAATAGCCTTATTTATTACTTAACACCTGAAATTAAATATAATAATAATAATATGCTAATTATGGCACAGATATTAGTAATAGCTTGTGACTTTCTTTTTTTAACAGCCTCATCTGATTTATCTTCTGTTGAATAACTAAATAGATGTGTAAATTTATATAAAAGTTCCTTCATTTTACCAACTCCTAAACTTTGCGCAAAAAGGATAGTTATAAACTATCCTTCTTACATTTATTTTAATATTATTTATAGGGCTTAATTATTATGCTTCAGCTACTTCTAATTCTAAGTTCTTCTTATCAGCATACATTACGAATGGTAAGTAAATTAATACACCAACTAATATATTAACTAAAGCTACTGCTGCACCTTGCCATTGTCCAGTTGCTAACCATGCAGAGATGATTGGAGGACAAGTCCATGGAACTACTGCTGATGCTGGAGCTACGAATCCAGCTACACTTGCTGCATAAGCAATACATGCAGAAACTAATGGAGCAGCTATGAATGGAATAATGTATATTGGATTTAACACTATTGGTAAACCGAATATTAATGGTTCGTTAATGTTGAAGAATGCAGGACCACCAGCAACATTTCTAATTTGTTTGTTAACTTGTGATTTAGATTTAAACATCATAACAATAACTAATGCTGCAGTTAATCCAGATCCACCAAGGTTAACATATGAATCTAAGAATTGGCTGTTGATAATATTGATTCCCTCAGTGTTACCAGCTGCTATAGCTGCCATATTTTCAGCAGTTAATGCTAAGAATATACCATTAATAACTGGTGCTAAAATATTTGAACCGTGTAATCCAAAGAACCATAATACTTGTTGTAATAATATTATGAATAGTAATACTGGTAATGAGTTAGAGAATACCATTAATGGTTTAGCTATTCCATTATAAACGTGTAAGTAAACATCAGCATATCCAAATGCTTCACATATAGCAAATACTATACCTACTAACACTAAAACAACTGCTGTTGGTAATAATGCTGAGAATGATCTAGCAACTGCTGGAGGTACTCCATCAGGTAAAGTAATGTTTAGCTTACCACTCTTAACTATTTTTGCAAATAATGTACCAGTAATTAAAGTAGTAATAAGAATAGTTACAAGTCCAGCAGAACCTAACCATTTAGCGAAAATACCAGGTTCCCAACCTACTGTACCTAGGTCAAATCCACCCCAAGTAACAGGAGCTTTGTATGCCATCATATTAGTTAATATTAAGCTTGAAGCCATAGTAACTAATCCAGTTGAAAAACCATCAACATCATAAGATTTACCTAATGCATATCCTATAGATATTGCAGCAAATAATCCCATTAAGAACATTGATCCCGCATAAACGTTAAGAGCTATAACATCTAGCCAGTGTAAAGCTCCGCCTTCTCCAAACATTGCTTTAACTGAATCAATTGGGAAGTTATGGATTAATAATCCAAAAGAACCTACTATCATAAGTGGCATTATAGTTGCGAAACCATCACGGATAGCAACTAAGTGTCTTTGAGCACCAATCTTAGATGCTACAGGAACAATATAACGTTCCATCCAGTCCATAAATTTTTGCATGAAAAATTCCCCCTTAAAATTGTGTTTTATATTAACTGATTTCCCCTTAAATATTTGTACTAATAATTTCATTATATAGAGTCCATCAGTGAATAACTTTATTAAATTTAAAACCCTTTACATTAACTTGTCCATTTTCTAATATTTAATGTATTTTGATTTCTTGTCTATATATAAAGCAATTTGCATGCCAACTTTTTCAAATGCCGTTTTTCCCTCTAAACCCTCTATTTTACTAACTCCTAGGACTTTAATCCTTTACACACTCTTTTGTGCCTATCTGTGTAATTGATTTACACAGATTTACAATTCAATTTATTTGTGTAATTATGTTATATAACTGCCAATTCTTGTATTAACCTTCATTTTCCCTTTAGGTGATTAGCAATATTTTCTATATTAATATTATCATATCATGACCGTTGTTTTTAAATCAAATCTCTACCTTACTCATATTTTGTGCTAATATAAAAAACCATCTCTTTTTAAAGCATTTATTACTTAATTTTGTTTATCCTTGTAATTTATTGTTTTATTAAAGTTTTATTATATTATTATTAAGATTATTACTAAAAATATTTAAATAAAAAAGATCTAGCTAATGCCAGACCTCTTTTCACACTAAATCATTTTACTTTTTAAGCTTAAATGAAAACTTACTCCATGGTTTAATATAGTCTAATAAGAATACTTCCTCTTTAACTATTCTTGCAACTACATTAGTTTTACCTGTGTTTTTCATATCTTTTAATGCAACTTGTAATTCTCCTGCATATCTAGTGTATAAATCCGAATCTATTAAAATGTCCCCTCTTTTTATATCTACCACATTATATGGTGGAAAACTTTCACCCTTATATTTAACCCTGCTTTGTGTACTTCTTGCCATATATTCAGATGCATCTCCTCTATTAAAGTGGAATTCATCTAAAACTATAGTCTTATCAAGCTCTCTAATGTCATCAATTAATTCAACATTAAATTCTAACATATCCTTATTAATATTGCTTAAAGCTTCAAGCTCTTCCTCTGATGCAAATGCATTTGCAATAATTACATCATCTATTAACCCCGTTGCAAATAAATGCTTTGCTTGAACATCAATTGGTAAATCCCTATGCATCTCTAATGTGCATAGCCCCTCTGAAACTGGCCATGGACCAAATTTTGCAGATGGTGAATTAACAAAAGCAGCTGTTCTTATTCCAAGCTCTTTAAATTGCTTACTAGCTGATATAAAGTTATCATAACATAATCCAGTATAAATATGAGGATAGAAGTTATGACATCCATATAAATTGTTTAAATTTGCTTTATAGGAAATAATATTATCAACATACTTTGTTCCATTACTAATGTTTAGCTCAATTTTTAACCCATACTCATTAAAAGTCATTACTGACTCTTCATATCCACTAAACCCCATGTCTAGCCTTATACCTGAAAGTCCCATATCTTTAAATACTTTTAAATCAAATATAGATGCTTTTAAATTATTAAAAACAGTTGGATCTATATCTGCTATTACTTCCATATCATTTTCATTTGCTACTTTTAATATGTCTTTAAACTCATTTATTACTAAATCTAAATCTTTATCCCCTGCAGATATTAAACAAGTAAAAATTCTTTTAAATCCATATTTAGCAGCAAGCTTAATATAATCCTTAATTTCTTCAATCGTTGAATTATTAGGATATATAGAAATACCTAATTTATGCATTTTTACCTTCCACCTTATTTAATCTTTCATGAAGAGCTATTATTTCTTCAGCCAAGTCCTTAACAACTATAGAAGTCATTAAGTGATCTTGAGCATGAACTAATAATAAAGATACTTCAGTTTTATTGCCTGCGGCCTCACCTTGTATTAATTTAGTTTGAGTTGCATGAGCACTTCCTAAGGTTTCTTTTGATTTTTCTATTAGTTTCTTAGCATCTTCAATTTTTCCTTCTTTTGCTATTTCCATAGCTTCCATCGCGTAACTTCTAGCTTCGCCACTAAAAACTATTAAATTCATAATTATTTCTTCCATTGTTACACTCCCTTTATGATCAATGCTACTAATTGTTTACTATTTCATTAAATCTAATGCTTGTTTTAATACTTTTGCTCCATTCATTGTTCCATAATCAACAGTGTTAATTACCGCAACTGGAATGCCCTTTGGATCAAATTTAGTTTTCATTTTATTTAATAGGAATCTTACTTGTGGTCCTAATAATAATACATCTATTTCATTTTCATGTTTTGTTAATTCTGCTTCACCTACAGCATTTATTGTACATTCAACACCTTGATCTTTTGCTGCTGCTTGCATTTTAGTAACTAATAGAGATGTTGACATCCCAGCTGAACAAACTAATAATATTCTTTTCATATTAAAAACCTCCTTAATTTATGTAACTAATTACACTATTATATATAGCAATTTTAATGCCAATTTAAATTTAATATTATTTTTAATAAAATTCTATACAAAGCGCAGTATTACTGCCTTTTAGTTTAATATATTAAAAAAATCAGTGTGTAATGATAAATTACACACTTATTCTTTTATTTTATTTTAATTTTTCAAATTACACAGATACCTTATTATTTATAACCATTTTAACTATATGAGCAAGCTCATTTTCACCTATGTTTATATTATATCTCTCTTCTAATAACTTTAAACATTGTTTTATTAGAATAAACTCCTTATTATTAGCATTTCTAAATTCATTTAGCATTACAAATGGTGTTTCCTTCCCACCCTTGGAAAGCTTATCTATTAAGAAACAAGTATGAATTAAAATTCCTACTTTAACTTCATGAATTAATCTTATACTTAAATGTTCTTCAATTTTTTCTAATGTTCTCCTTATATCTGAAACAAGCTTATAGGAATCAATATTTTCTATTTGTTTTTCCATACTTTCAACTATTTTGAAATATTCATCTTCTTCAATTATTAATTTTTCTAAGGCTTCTATCCCATATCCTGATAAAATATCAGCAGCAGATATAAATGGAATATTAGGATAATAAGTATTCATCACCCCTACTATAGCTAATATATTATACTTTTTACTTAAGGAGTCTAAATTACTATAAAAATCATCCTTATCAATAATATTTAAAGCATAAATTTTAATATTTGAATTGCTATTCATATTATTTTCAATAATTTCCTTAAGCCTTTGAGCTGAACCATCTCCTGTAAAACAAGATGTTACTATTATATTTTCTTTTCTATCAATTTTTGATGCCAACCCTTGAATACCATATCTTTTTATTTCAAAACAAGCTTCATATATTTCATTTAAGCTTCTTCCATTAATAGCTTTTCTACCTGCTTCAATTACTAAAAGTGTTGTAACCATATCTAGGGTTTTAACTTTAATATCCAGCTCTTCTTTAATCATATCAGCAAAATTAGTTAATGAGCCCATATCTACTAATATAAATACACCTTTATTATTGTCTATCTCTTTAACCTTTTCTTTTGCTATTCTATACATATCTTCTGCCTTCATACTTAAAGGCATATCTAAGGCTCTTACATATTCTTCACCAATAAGTGAGTTAGCCACTTCAACCATAGAAGATGCTGTACTATGCCCATGCATAATTACTAAAACAGCTACTCTATCATCATTTTCCCTATCTTTTTCATAAGGATTTGTAGCTAAGAACATAGTTATATACCCTATTTCATCTAAAGGTATCTCTATTCCGAATTTTTTATCAATCATAGTTGCAATTTCCATAGAAACTATAAATTCTTTAGCATACTCACCTCTAATAAAATTAAGTTTCGGATGAAATATTTTAATTCCTTTTCTTATTCTTTCTATACTCCCTTGAATATGAAGAGCAAGTCCATAATATACTCTAATATCAAATTGCCTATTAAGCTTCTCTGAAGCATATAATAGTATTTCTTCAACTAAATCTATGATTTCACTATTTACAGCCTTTGATAATTCTTCCTTTTTGAACTTATCTGGCAAATCCCTAATATATTTTCTAAAATACTTTTCTAAATCTATATTTAAAATTTCATCTATTTCTTTTTCTTCAATTCCCTCTTTTTTTAGCTCTTCTATTTTCTTTTCTATTCTATCATAGAACATGGTACCTTCTTTTATTTCTTCAAGCTTGCTTTCATCTTCTATAATACTTATCTTGTCATCATAACAAAACTTTAGAACATCCCCCATATTACTTAAAATTTCATCTATTTCATCTCTATAATCTTGGAGCTTCATAAGTCCTAATTTTACTCTTTGATGCAAATCTTCTTGTTCTACAAGTATATAATCCTTGCTTTTAGCTTTAAACTTTAAAAATGCCCTAGCACAAGATAATTGTATATCACTCTTTAACTGTCCTATATTATTGGGACAATCATATAGTAAAAAAGATATTAAAGCACTTTTGTTAAAGTATATACTTTTAGATACCCTATGAGATTCATTTTCTATAAATTCTCTAAGTAAGTAATACCTTTCCTTTATAGTCTTTTCTTTTAAAGATGGTAAAGTAATTGCCATAGGAATTCTTCTAGTAAAAGTCTTTAAGAGAAAAGATTGTGGATCTTCTGTTGTAGCACAAATTATTTGAACCTCAACATGTACTAAATTTTCAGTATCTCCTAGAACCCTAAAAAAACCTTTATCTATATAGGTAAATAACATTTCTTGACCTTGAGGAGATAATCTATGAATTTCATCTAAAAATAGTATTCCTCCATTAGCCTTTTTTAATAGTCCATCTTTATCTGAATCTGCACCAGTATATGCACCCTTTTTAACTCCAAATATTTGAGCCATTACCAATTGAGGGTTATCAGCATAATCAGCACAGTTAAATCTTATAAATGGTCCATTTTCCTCTATTACTTCAGATTCCTTTGCAAAGTTATACATAGCTTCTGCAAACATAGATTTACCTACACCCGTTTCTCCAAGAATTAATGTATGAAGCCCTCTCGGTGGATATAAAATTGCTGCCTTTGCTTGTTGAATTGCTACTTCTAAACTCTGCTTTGCTCCAACTAATGTATCCAAGGTATTCTTCTTTAAATCAACTTTAATACTTTTAGTTTTATCTTTACTAGAAACTTTAATTATACAACTATACTTAACTGGATGTCCTTCACTCTTACTAACAGCCCCTTCCTTATAAAGCTGATTTAAATATCTGCTTACATTAGCCCTATCTAAGTTCATAAAAGCACTTACATCACTGGCTGTCACACCATTACTACTCTTAGTATCTAACTTTTTTAATGCATCTAAAACCTCACTAATTTTACTCATATTTTACCCCCGATTCTAATGTAAACTTCTACATCTATATTCTAACATAGAATTGTATTAATTACATTAATATTCAATTAAATAGATTTACAAAAATATACTACTTATATATAAAAATAGATACTATCACAATAGTTTTCTCCTATTTTGATAGTATCTTGCAGGTACATATTATTAAATTGCTAATATAGCTTCAATTTATTTAAATCTTTCCTTATAGTATTCTTCAATATTATTCCTAATGGCGAAAATTGTTGCTTGCACCCTATCCTCAACCTCAATTTTTTTAAAAATACTAGTTATATAATTTTTAATAGTCTTTTCAGATAAAAATAATTTTTCTGCAATTTCCTTATTTTTCAAACCTCTAGAAATTTCAAATAATATATTTAACTCTCTATTAGTTAAAAAGTTCAAATTATCTTTTTCATTATTTTTTATGCTTGCATCTTTTTTGAAATCTGAAAACATAACCTTTATCAAAGACTTATCTATGTATTTTTCTCCTTCATAAACATTTCTTATTGCATTAACAACTTCTGCTCCGGCAGATTCTTTTAATATATACGCATCTGCTCCAAGTTCTATAGCTTGCATTATTGTTTTTCTATCATTTTCAACAGTTAACATAACTACTTTTATCTCATTAGATACAGCTTTTAGCTCCTTTAGCGTTTCTATTCCACTTTTAATAGGCATATTTATGTCTAAAAGCACTACATTACATTCCTTAATATCTATATTTTTTAAAAGTTCCTCTCCATTTGAGAATTCACCAGTTATCATCAAGTCTTCTTCAAAGCTAATTATTCTATTTAGTCCCTCTCTAATTAAAGAATGATCATCTACTACTATTACCTTAATTATATTTTCCATTTATCCATACCTTCCTACATATTGGTAATTTAATCTTAAAAGTTACTCCATCTCCCTCAAGGGATTTTATATCAACTCTTCCTCCAAGAGATTTAACCCTTTCATATATTCCTAAAAGCCCATAACAATTTCCTTTTTCCTTAGTTCTAGCAAGTGTTTCCCTTATGTTAAATCCAACACCATCATCTTTTACAAATATACACATATAATTATCAATATAATTTACTTTTAAATCTACTATTTTTGCTTTTGAATGTTTTTTCATATTATTTAAAATTTCTTGAACTATTCTATATGCCGCTATTTGAATTACCTTATCTATTTCTCTTGGATATTCTTCTATAAACGAATGTATTTCTATATTATTTTCTTGAATTATTCTGTTAATAAGCTCATTTATAGCATCAGTAAGCCCTCTTTCTTCTAATGATAATGGCCTTAAATCATATATTATTCCTCTTACTTCTTTTAAAGCCATCTTTACATTCATTTTTAAGTCATCAAGTTCTTTTATTCCTTTATTTAAATCCTTTTGTACTACTACCTTGCAAAAGTCAATTCTCATCATGGCATTTGCTAAATACTGAGCTGGTCCATCATGTATTTCTCTAGCAATTCTTTTTCTCTCAACTTCTTGAGCTTCTAATATTTTTATTTCATTTATCATATTTGAATTTTCATCTTCATCTTTTAAAATATCAAGAAAATTACCTTGTAAGTATCCAAGAGCAATATTAATTTGATTAACTGCGCTTTCTGCCTCTTCAATACTTTTAATATAATCTCTTAATGTCCTTTCAAGTGCATCCCTTTTTAAAATAAGCTCCTTCTCCTCATTTTGCTTAGTGATAAATCTAACTCGTGTTTCTAAAGCTTCTTCATATACTAGTTTAAAATGATATTGATCCGCATTTGTTGTTTTTTTTGACTCTTCAACTAACTTTATTCTCATAACTTTATCTACTTTTTCTAATTTATCTACTTCGTCTATAACTTCACTTAACTTAGCCTTTATAATTTTCAGTTCTTGCTTACTTACTTCTAAATCATCTCTCATCTTATCTGAAATATTAAATATTTTACTTTTCCCATCATTTATTTCTTCAATTACATCACCTAATATTTCTTTTATGTTGTCACTTGAGTACTTTAATGCCACTATTACCCCTCCAGCGTTTATAATATTTATTCCTATATTATTCTTTTCGTAAAAAAACAAATGTACCTTATAGGATAAACTAAAGCTTATCAAATAAAGTACAATTTTAACCTGTTTTTACACAGCCCATTTTTTATTTTTAGTAAAAGAAATATTTAACCATTTTTTTAAATCAAAATGATTTGTATTATTATCAATATACTCTCTAACCTTGTCCATATCTTCTATGGATTTAATTTTAGATTCATTGGATACTATAAAATCTATTTCAATTCTAAGTTCTCTTCCAATTTTAGCTACTCTAGCAACAGAATCATCAATATTATATTCATCTTGTATAGTCTTAACTAAATTATTAATATCATAATTTATCTCTTCATCTGCACTTGTGTTAATAAGTTCTTTAAAGGCTTCAATAATTGATCTAATTGGCATCCTTAAAAAAGTACTAGATGTAAGAATAACCATACCAGGGTCAACATATTTTGAAATCTCATATAACTCTAACTTTTTTAATATAATACTAAATACAAAACCAACTAAAACACCAACACTAATCATAGCATCCATAAGCCATTGATTACTTTCTACTTTAACTATCTCGGAGTTAAGGCTTTTAGATGATTTTTTCATATATAAATAAACCCAAGTACATCCAACTGATGATATTATAGAATACCAAAGTGCAAATCCTTCATCTACACTATTACCACCGTTAAATACTTGTCTTATTGCTGAAAGCATCGTTATCGAACACATTATAAGTAAAACTAAAGATTTAATAATAACTAATATAGGTTCTAATGTTGATTTTCCAAATGGATAGTTTTTAAAGTCCTTCTTATTAATAAAATTAGTAATAACAATTGCAAAAATGGCAAGCCCTAAACTAATAAATGAGTAAAAACCATCAAAACTTATCATTTTGGAGTTTATAGCTCATCCCCAGGCAATACCTAAAACTGCGAAGAACAATCCACCAAGGGCAGAAAATTTAAGAATTTTGTTTTCCGCTTTCATAATATCACTCCTTAAACGTACTATTCTTAGTGATATTTTAAACTTAATTGCTAAATTTATCAATTAACTAATCTGTTGTATAAAATCTATTTATATGGTTATTTGTCAAAAATCAATTTTGTATAAAAAGCATAAAAGTACCTTATATCATTCTTACTTATCCCTAAAACCATAACTATTTAGTTTTAAATACACTTAATACAGTGTTTTTATTATTAGTATTGTTATTTAATATTTCTGCAATTTCTGCAATTCCCTGTGCCATTATACTTAAACCAAGTGATAAATTCTTTATTTCTTCAGAGGATTTTGAAATATCATCTAATAATTCACTTGATTTAGAAACAGATGCAAATATATAATTTCTTTCTTCAAGAACCTTATCCATTTTTCCATTAACATTAGATATTTTTTGTGTTAAATCTAATATTTCCCCTACAATTCCATTAAATGATATAACTGAGTCATCTATGACTGAAAACTGCTTAGATAACTTTGTATTTAACACTTCTGTTATATTTATTACCTCTTGACCTTCAATAGAAATATTACTTAAGACTCCATCAATACTATACGAAGACTTTTTAACATCTTCAGCAAGTTTTCTAATTTCATTTGCAACTACAGCAAATCCTTTACCTTCTTCCCCTACTCTAGCTGCTTCTATTGCAGCATTTAATGCTAAAAGATTTGTTTGATCTGCCATGGAATCAATAAAGTTAGTTATTTCTTTTATTTTTTCAATTGAATTGTATAAATCATTAATTTTTTCATTCATAGTTTTTGAAGAGTTTTCAATATCATTTTTTGAATCATTTAAAGTAATTAAATCCTTATTATTTAAACTAAGCTTATTTTTAATTATTGATAGATTACTATTAATATTATTAATTGAATTTTTAACATCTTGTATTAACTCCCCAAACTTTTCTAAAAAATTATTTATTTTCTTAGAATCTTCGTTTTGAATTATAATATTACTATCAATTTCTTGTATTGTTGCAGTAACCTCCTCAGAAGATACTGCCATGTCCCCACTTGATTTAGATAACTGATCTATTTCTTCAAATTCCTTCTTAGATAAATTTAAAATTTTGCATATCATTTCTGATATATTCTTTTGAAGTTCATTTATGTATTTTGCTATTAAGCCTAACTCGTCTTGATTTTTAATATTAACTTCTTCTGTTAAGTCACCCTTTGACATAGTTACTAATCCATTAATTATACCTTTAACACCTTTATTAATACTTCTAGATAATAAAAATGACATTAATATATATACTAGTATTAAAGACACTGCTAAAATTAATAATTGAATCATTACTATGTTTCTTATATTTATTATATTAGTGACATCACTATATATCTCTAATACTGCAGATACATTGCCACTTGTGTCTTTAATAGGATAATAAACTTTTATAATATCTTTACCTTCTAATTTTTCTCTAACATGTGAAACTTCGCCTTCCATTGCTATTTTTAATGTACTATTTATAGCTTCTTCTTTTCCTAGGTTAAGTAAATTAGCTTGGCTATCTAATAAAATTTCTATTTTTCCTTGACTATTTTCAGCTAGTATAGCCGCATAGTTAACTGCTTCATTACTTTTAGCATTGGTTAAATCACTCTTAAGCTTTTTATAATCGTAGCCAACTGTTGATTTGTTTTCTAATACTACTTCTAGATCTACTGTTGATATTGAACCTTTAATATTTTTTCCCTTCGTTAAAACATCATCTGTTATTGAAGCTAATATTCTATTAAAAATAAAAATATTAATAGCTAATAATATTATCATAGATATTACAGTTACTAAAAAATTTATTTTGAATATTTTACCCCCAATAGTTTTCCATTTTTTACTTATAGTTTTTCTTTCCTTCTTCATTTTATCCCCCTGTTAATTCTATTTATTGCCAACTTTAATTTTAACCATATATGGATTTATTGTAAATATTTATATGATAATTTATAAAAATTAAACTCCCTAAATTCTTTTGGTAATTATTAGTATAAATTATTGATTTTTGTATTGAATTTAATGTGCTTTGGTTGTAAACTATATATGCAAGGTTAACCTTGAATAAAATAAAGAAAGTTGGTACTTATGGATAATAATAATCTTAACACTGAAGGACAAAAGGAAGTGGTAGCAAGTTCTAAGAAAAGTACAATTTTCACACCAAAGTTTTTAAAAATATCTCTTGTTGTATTAGCCTTAATACTTGCTTTAGGTGGATTTTTCACTGTAAAGAATGTTAAGCTAATTAATAGTTACGAAAATAAGGCTTATCCTGGTGCTTATATATTAAGTAAAGATTTATCTGGCCTTAATGAAGAAGAGTTAAAAAATTCTATATCAAGCTTACTACAAGATATAAGTAATAAAGAACTAGCTGTTAATGCAAATAGTTCTGAATTTAAAATTTCTTACAAGGACCTAGACGCTTCTTTAAACTCTGAAGATTTAGTAAATGAAATTTTAAACTTTGGTAAAAATGAAAGTTTCTTTAAAAAGCTTAATTTAATAAAGAAACCTGAAAATAGAGAGTATGAATTTGAAGTTCTATTTAATGATGAAAAATTAAACGCTTTTGTATCTGATATTTCAAGTTCAGTAAATGTTGCTCCAACTAATGCTTCTATTAATATTTCTGGAAACGCAATTAGTATATCAAACGATTCTACTGGACTTAAATTAAACACTGATGAACTTATTAAAAATATTAAAGATAAAATTAAAGATATGAAAGCTCCAAACTTAGTTGAGGTAGTGGGAAATGTTGAAGTAGTGGATGCAGATATTAAAGCATCAGCTTTAGGAACTGTGCAAAATAAACTTTCTTCATTTACTACTAAGTATCCAAGTGGTCCAAGCGGAACAAACCTTCAACTTGCTGCAAGAAATATAGACAACCAAATTGTTATGCCTGGTGAAACTTTTTCAACTGAAAAAGCAATAGGCCCAACTACTCTAGAAAATGGTTTCGTTGAAGCTAATACTTATGTAGGTGGTGAAGTTGTACCTGGAGTTGGAGGAGGCGTATGTCAAGTATCCTCTACTTTATATAATGCTATGCTTAGAGCAGGTATTATTCCTATTGAAAGGTTAAATCATATGATGCCAGTTTCATATGTTCCAATAGGCTTAGATGCAACTTTAGCTGATAACTTAATAGACTTAAAGTTTACAAATACTACTGATTATCCTATAGTTATTAATACTTATGCAGGAAATGGAAGTTTAACAATTGAGTTCTGGTCAGATATTTCTATAAAGAATGGAATGACATATGAACCAGTTTCTGTACCTTTAGGTCCATTAAGTGCAGATGTATATTTAAATAGCTATAACGCAAATGGAGAACTTGTAAATAAACAATATTTAGATAGAAGTACCTATCAACCACTTCCAAACTAAAAGGGCTGTTTTAAACAGCCCTTTTTTCAATTAACAATGAACAGTTGGCAATTGACAATTAATGAAGTAATTCCTCAGGAAGTACTTCATTAATTATTCATTGTTAATTATTAATTGCTAATTGTCTTCCCCTGCAAGGTATCCTGTTGAAAATGCCATTTGAAGATTATATCCACCTGTTTCAGCATCTATATCTATTACTTCCCCAGCAAAGAATAAACCATTAATAATTTTACTTTCCATAGTAGAAGCGTTTATTTCTTTTACGCTTACTCCACCACTAGTAACCATAGCAGCTTTAATTGTAATAGTATCTTCTACTGTTAGTTTCATTTCTTTTATGTAACTAATTAATTTTAATTCATCTTCTTTTTTAAGCTCAGATACTTTTACTTCAGTTAATTCTAAAATATTCAAAATTTCTTTTATAAAATTTTGAGGTAAGTATTCCCTTAGACTATTTAAAATACTCTTATTACTACATCTTATTATTTGTGAAAGCTCTTCTTTAGATATTTCAGGTAAAAGGTCAATATTTATTTCTACTTCTCTTTCTTTTAATATTTTATTTATATAAGAAGAAAACTTAAGAACTCCTGGACCAGATATTCCAAAGTGAGTAAATAGCATATCACCTTGCCTTTGAATTTTCTTTTTCTTTATAGTAGTACTTATTACTGCTTCTTTTATTGCTATACCTTGTAGATTCTTCACAAAGCCCTCTTTTATTACAAGAGGAATAAGGGCAGGATAAAAGTTATTTATAGTATGACCATGATTTTTCAATATTTCAAACATACTTCCATCTGAACCTGTAGTAGGATAACTCTTACCACCTGTAGTAACGATAACCTTATCAGCATAAATTTCATTACCTTCTCCTGTTACTACTCCTTTAATGGTGTTATTTTCAACTAATAAATCACTTACCTTTGTATTATAATAAGTTCTAACCTCATGTTTCATAAGGTCTCTTTTAAATATTTCTATAACCTCATCTGCTTTATCGCTTTTAGTAAATACCTTTTGATCATATTCAACCTTATACTCAAGTCCTTTTTCCTTAAAATACTCCAATAAATTATAATTAGAGAAAGTATATAATGCACTATATAAAAACTTTTTATTTGTAACTATCTTTTCAAAAAACTCTTCTATATCTCTATTATTAGTAATATTACATCTTCCACCACCAGTAAGCTTAAGTTTCTTACCTATTTCATTATTTCTTTCTATTAAAATAACCTCGTTATTTTTTGAAGCTGAAAGCGCCGCCATTATTCCTGAGGGGCCTGCTCCAACTACTATTACCTTTGACATATTTTTCTCCTTGTTAATCTTTTTTTAACTATTATATACTAAAAATAAAATAAAATCACTTAGTACTTCTTAAATAAAGCTAAGTGATTTTATTTATATACTAATTTTTTAGTTTTTCTTTAGGAACAACTAAGGAAAACTTCCATAAATATAGATCTATTAATAATAAAATTACAACAAAAATAAACTGCGCTATAATAAATTTACTAATTATAAAGTGAATACCTACCGCAACTATTATACTAAAAAGATAAAGAAACATAGCTGCAACACTTTCTCCACTATTAGTAGCTTCAAACTTCTTAGAAAATGGTAGTACCTTACTTAATTTCATAAAGTTTAAAATCATTAGTAAAATAAATACTAGAAAGGCTATGACTAAATGTATTATAACCTTTGGTCCGAATACAAATATATATATTGCAGAAATAACTAAATAAGGCATTAAAATAAATTTATAAATAGCACCTTTTAATACTCCTCTAAAAATGGCTGACGTATTTTTTATAGGTGCAACTTCATAAATCCAAGCTCCTAAATACCTCTCTGAGTATCTTAGCATAATAATAATATTAGGAATAATAAATGAAAAAGCATATATTGAAAGATATAATTTTGAGTTTCTTAATCCTTCAAAAACTCCTGCTGGATTATTCCTATCAATACCTGTTATAAGAAAAATTATAGGTAAAACTATACCTAGTGCTAAATTAGGATAAATTTTAAGTTTAAACTCCCTTTCAGAATTCATAATTCCAATTGAAAAATTAAAAAAGGCTCTTTCTGTATTATCCTTGCAAAAGAAATTGTTTATCTTTATTAGGAAACTAACTTTTTCTTTAACTTTGTCATCATTATTATTTAACTTTTGAAGATTTCTCTCAAAGGCTGGAGTTAATTTTAAGTATATAAATATTGAAATAACTGGGATAATAAAAGCTAAAATACACATTATTACCTTAAGATAAGTTACACCTTCTCCAGAAACTATTGAAAGTGGAGCTGCAAACCACATAGGCGGTATTAGCAAATGCCATAACTTTTCTTGATAATTTATATCTGCTAAATTAACAAACTCAAATAATCTAGGTATTACTTGATACATTACTATAATAAAAATACTTAGGCCTATTTGAACAAAATTTATTAAGTCTTTTAATTTTTCGCCATCAAAAAACTTTAAAACTAAAAGATATGCCAAAGCTGTTATAATTATCATAAGTATATCTATTAAAATTATTTCAATTAAAAATATTAAGAAATATCCTATCCCATATTTAAAAGATACTAATAAAGATACTCCTGCTAAAGCTATAGTCAAATAAAGCATATAAAGAAAAACGTGAGTTATTTTAGCTGCATTTATAGTTTTACTATCTACTCCTTTAGTAGATATGATATTTTTATCTCTAATATCTAAAATAACATAAGAAAAATCAGATATAAAAATAGTCAAAACCATAAACATTATTGCAGAAAAATATACTGCCATCATATACATCTTATTAATATCAAATATAAGCATAATGCCTAAAAACAGTCCCATAAAGGCATATAAAATTAAAGCCTTATAAAACTGATTAGAATCTTCATCCTTTTTCTTTTTTTTACTATTATCGTTATTAAAAACTGTAGCTTTTCTTCTTCCATCCATAGTTAATTTTACATTTAATATTAATCTAAGTACTTCATAATCTACACCAAACTTTTTATAAAGTCCTGATATTTTATCTAGAACCTTTAATACTTTAAATTCCTTCATAGCTATACCTCTTTAACTACTGAAATAAAGTTATCTGCAAGTTCCTTGTATTCATGAAATCCAGTAACCTCATTAAATATACTTTCAAGACTACTTTCCTTAAAGCTATTTTTTAACTCATCGAAATTTCCATCAGCTACAATTTCACCATTATTTATTAATACTATTCTATCACTTATTTTCTCAACTACTTCCATAATATGAGAAGAATAAAATATAGTCTTTCCTTCCTTTGCAAGATGAGATAGTATTTCTTTTATTATCATAACACTATTAGCATCTAAACCACTTAATGGCTCGTCTAAAAATAAAATTTCTGGATTATGAATTAAACTAGAAATAAGTATAAGCTTTTGCTTCATACCTTTAGAATATGATGAGATTCTTTTTTCATAAGAATCTAATATCCCTAAAATATCCATAAGCTTTCTTGCTTTGTTATCTACTGCATTATAATTTATACCATATAGTTGTCCAACAAATGTTAAATACTCCTTACCAGTTAAACTATCATATATCTCTGGGACTTCAGGAACATAACCTATTTTCTTCTTATAACTTTCATCTCCTGTAGCAATATCAGTTCCCATTACCCTTATTTCTCCAGAATATCCTGTAACAAGTCCTAATATTAATTTAACTGTAGTACTTTTACCAGCACCATTAGGTCCTATATAGCCAATAATGCTACCACTTTTAACCTTCAAATTAATGCCTTTTAATACTTCTTTTTCTCCAAAATTCATTTTTAAGTCTTTTAATTCTAAAATTGTATTTTCTTCCATAAAATCTCCCCCTATAATATTATACCCCTTTATGATTTTATTGTAAATTTATCCCTTTTATTTTCACTAGAATAATTTAAAATAAAGTTTCTCTTTATTCTTAATAAATCTTCCATATCGTTTAAAAATTGTAGTAATTGTGCCCTATTCTCGAATTCTTCTCTAGTTTTAGGCAAAGCCATTTGCTTAAAGTCTTCCTTTAAAACTTCAAGTTCCTCTAATAAGTCTAAACAATCATTAGTATCTTTTATTTGAGATGCAACACTTTTCGTAAATTTTGAAATCATAAAGGTTTGTTCAAAAGACATATAAAACTTTTCAAAATGTGATCTTAATTTTTTAATAATATCAAATTGAATCTTTCTCATATTCATATAATCAATATAATAAGAATCAGTATTTAATAAGTTATTGCTAGCTATTTTATATGCCCTATTTACTGCTTCTGTTAATCTATTCTCTAACTCATTCATTATTATTTCTTCATCAATATCCACTGTATAACTCACTAAAGAGTTTGCCATCTTATATAAAATAATTTTATAGCTTTTTTCAATATACTCCTTATCCTCATTAAACTCAGATCTTAGAGATGGCATAAATAAATTAGCTATAGAAGCTATTCCTACCCCAATAAAGGTAATTAAAAGCTCATTTATTATCCAATACGAATTAAGTTCACCTGCAATTAATAAATGTGTAGATAAAACTACAGCAGGAACCATGCCCTCAGCAATATTAAATTTTGATGTTAAGGGTATAAATATTAAAAGAAATATTGCAAAAGTAATAGGATTTTGTCCTAATATCTTAAATATTCCTATAGATAAAAATATAGCTATTATACAAGCAACTACTCTATTTCTTCCTACTATTAGTGCTTTTTTCTTTGTATCTTGAATACTTAATATCGCAATAACCGCTGCCACTGTAGCGTATTGTACATTAAATAAATTTGCAATAACTAATGCTATAGTCGCACTTATAGACATTTTAAAGGCTAAATTATAAATATATTTCAAATTACCACCATCCCTTATTTAAATCGTCTTTTTGCATATCCACACCTCTTACATAAATCTTCTACTGCAACTCTTCTAGAAAATCCATCATATATATTAATAGCTCTCTCCGAAGTTATTATATCTTCAAGACTTTGTTCAAATATATTTCCAAGAGCTATTTTACCCTCACTGTCCAAGCAGCAAGGTACTACAGTACCATCTACTAATATCCCTATTTGATCTCTAAGACCATGACAAAATACTTCCTCACTTATTAAAGAAAGATTAGCATCTGGCCAACTAAACTTTTCTGCCATATTTAAATATATTCTATCCTTAAGTTTTATACCTTTTTTCTCACTTAAGGCCAGTGTAAGAGAAAAGTCTAATTCTAATGTATTTTCAATTCTTTTTATTATTTCACTATTTAAGCCATTATTAGCTTTAAGCTCTTCAGTATCCATATTCCAAAGTCTTAAAGCACAGATAATTTCACTTTTTTCATTAGCTTCTTTTATAAAGTTTAACACATTATTTAAATATTCATTAAAGTCTATTTTACTTTCATTTGCTTCAAAGCTATGTAGCGAAATATTTATTTGCCTTACTGCTCCAGATTCAATTAATATATCTCTAACATTATTTATTAAAGTTCCATTAGTAGTAATATTAACTTTTATATCAGCTTCTTTTGCAATTCTTAGAAAACTTTCTAGATTCTTATTTAAAAAAGGTTCACCCATTAGATGCAAATAAATATAATTTGTGTAACCCTTTATTTTTTCTATAATATTATTAAATTCGTAAGCTTCCATAAAACCTAGTTCTCTACTAGTTTTAGGACAAAAATTACAACTTAAATTACAAATATTTGTTGTCTCTATATATATTTTTTTAAATCTTGGCATTTCTATCTCCTTTTTTTCTTATAATTCTTTCAATTAATAATCTATATATAAAATAAATTTATCATATTATTCCCAAACTTCCAATATATTAAGTATATAAGTTGCAATAAGGTTTTTACATTTTATTAATTAATATAGTTTACTTTAAAAGTATTTTTTACTTAAAATAACATAAGTACTAAAAATGTAGATTACTTATTGAAACATATATATTATGAACAAATATTTTTTAATTAATAATAAAGGATGTGAAGATATTGGATCCATATAAAGTATTAGGTGTATCTGAAGATGCTTCAAATGAAGAGATTAAAAGAGCTTATAAAAATATCCTTAACGAATATTCAAGAGACGGAAAACCATTTAGTTCTAGACCCCTTGCTGAAAATATCTTAAATGATGCAAATATGGCATATGATTTATTAATAAACGGTGGACTTTATAAAGAAATTAGATCTTATATAGACAATAATAATATTTCTATTGCTGAAAGTAAATTAAATTTATTGGATTTGCAAAATTCTGCTGAATGGAATTATTTAATGGGATTTGTATATTTTAAGAAAGGTTGGTTCGATCAAGGTATTCAACATATTTTAAAATCTACAGAAATTGATCCGAGCAATGAAGAATACTTAGATACTTTAGATACTCTTAGAAAGCGTTCTAATGAAATAGTTAATTATTATCAAAAAACTAATCAAAATACTAAGCCACAAGGTGGTATGAACCTTTGCGGTGGAGGCAGTGGAAATTCTGGCGGTGGAAGTGGCGGAATGTGCTAATGATGCTGTGGCATATTCAATAGTTAAAAGTTAAAAATGAAGAATTAAAAATTAATGAAAAACTCATGCAAAGGTTTTAAAAAATATTTCTCAACTTAATATAGAAAAAAACCTCTATTTTTTAAATAGGGGTTTTTCTATAATCTGCTAAACTCCTAATGGAGTTTTTTCACTCTTAATTCTTACCTCATAACTCTTCACTTTAAATTGTGCGTAAGCACATCTAAAGTTTAGTAAATATTAAATACATCTAAAAGTTCATTCATACTAGCAGTTTTAACAGCAAGACTTTGTGAACTAGTAGATAAATTATTTGCATTATTTTTAAGTTCTTCTGAAGATGCAAGAACTTCCTCTGCAGATGCAGCAATTTCTTCAGATAATGCAGATACCTCTTGTACTCTTTCAAGTACTACAGACTTATTTGATTCAACCTTTTCAAAAGATTCATTAATATCTTTTATTCTAGGATTTACACTCTTAATAGAGTTTGAGATATTATTAAATGACTCTATAGTTTCTTCAACTACTTCTCTTTGATTAACTACTTCATCACCCATTTCCTCAGTTTCACTAGAAATTTGTTTCATACTTCCAACAATTTGATTTAATATATTATATATATTATTAGATGCCTCCTTTGATGTTTCTGCAAGGGATCTAATTTCATCAGCAACTACGGCAAATCCCTTACCAGCTTCACCAACTCTTGCAGCCTCAATGGCAGCATTTAACGCTAATAGATTAGTTTGATCTGCAATATCATCTATTAATACAAATATGTTCTTCACGGTGTCTATATCATTATTCATAGCTTTAATTCCTTCAGTAAATATAGCAAATTTATTGTCGAAGTTATTTATAGATTCTATTAAATGACGCATATCATCATTACTTTTTTCTGAGTCACTATCAATAGTTTCAGATACCGTTTTAATTCTATTTATATTAATTTGAGCTTCCTTAATACTATCACCTAATACTTCTACAATATTAACTATATTTAAAAGTTCATTAGATTGCTTTTCAGTTCCACTTGCTACTTCATTCATAGCTAAGTAAATATTTTCTGTAGAGCCATTTAGTACATCAGAAATATATGCTAAGTTAGCTGAATCTTCTAAAGTATCATTTGAATGATTTTGCATTCCAATTATAATATCTGCAACAGTAGACCTTGTAGATTCTACTGCCCTACATATGTTACCAACTTCATCATTCCTATCTAAATATTTTTTATGAAAATCAACTTGTAAATTTCCATTTGAGAATTCATCCATAGTATTTTTAATTAAATCAAGTATTTTATCTAATCCATTAATAATTGATTTAACTAATATCATACTTATAATAATTATAATTATAGATGAAACAATAAGCCAGGCTGCTAATCCTTTTAACTCTCCTAATAAGGATGCTTTAGTTATTGAAACTCCTATAGACCAATTAGCACTACTTATTCCAGAGTAAGCTATGTACCCTTTTTCGTTTCCCATCTTATAAGCTTCTACATTGCTATCACCCTTAATCATATTATTATGAATATTAATAATTTCAGAGTAACTATTGTCTGTACTCTTATCTGCAATATAGTTTTCTATCCCATCACCTACTAAGTAATTTTTATCAAAAATAATATTAGCATCCTTATCTAAAATAAATATTTTTGAATTGTCAAACTCGCTTATATTGTTTAGAACAGAAGAGATTACCTCAGCATTTTTTACTGCTACTAATAACTTTTCTTCTCCTCCATCATTATAGGGAATTGAATAATACATAAATAATTTGTCATCTACAGTAAAAGGATTTGATACAATTTTACCGTTAAACGCATCCTTAAAGAAACCCTTTTCAGTTAGATCTTCTTTTTTGCCATTATTATAAATTATACTGCCATCCTTTGAAGCTATTCCGTAATATTCAAATCCTCTGCTATTTAAATAATTACTTATTAATTTATATTTATCTTCTAGATTAGTACTATTAGATACTATTTTTTCATCTTTTATAATATCTTCTAATAATAATAAGTTATCATTTATTTCATTATTAATCATTGTCGAAGATAATTTAGTAAAATTTTGAATAGATTCAGTGCTGCTTTTGGCAAGTGATTCGTCTGCAAAATAAAAAGATATAGAAGACATTATTACAAGACCTATAATCACTATCGATATAAAATATCCAATTATTTTGTTAGTAAATTTTTTTTGTCTCACATTCATTCCCCCCCCCACCAGACTTTTTACAAGTATAATTATATCATAATCTAGATAAAGTTGTAATAAAAAAGTTAATATATTACATAAAACTTTATTATTGGGAAACTTTTTTTTGTAATACCCCACATTTTTAATGCATGAAAAGTAATTTACAATTAAGAAAAAAACTCCTTACGGAGTTTTAAAAAAGATTCTTTTTTCGTAATTATCTAAAATTTACTTCAATAATTATTCATTTTTAATTATAATTCTTAAACACGACTTAATTATAAATCCTTATATACTAAATCATTTTATATTACTCTAATTGAGTAAGTAATCTCTTCATTACATCTTTTAATTTTCCTTCCTTCATATCTTCATGTATCCCAGCTAATACAAGTCTAATATCATTATCTGATAAATCCCACTTATAAGCCTTCATATCAATAATTGCATCTTCTGGAAGTATATCTTCAAGATCTGTTGCAAGCTCTTCTGCTAAGCTTATATACTCATCAAATAACTCATCTTCATTTATCTCATTCAAATCATAATCATCTTTTATTATTTCATTTAATACATCTATTTTTATACTTAAATTATAAGCAAAAGTATCTTCTCTTTTAGTACCCTTACTCATATCTTTTAAAACTTTAAACTCACTATTCTTTTCTATTTTTTCTTTTAATTCCTCAGTATCTAGTACTCTATTAACAAATGCTATATACATTTTTACCTCCAGTTTATTATTTAATGTTGTTTTTTATTGCTTCCTTAATTGCTATCTTAAGGTTATTAAGCTCTTCTTTATATCTTTTATGTTCTAATTGAGGGAAAGCATTAATAAGTCTTATAAATTTAAATTCTTTCTTGCTAAACTCCTTTTTAAACTCTTTGAAAAGATTCATATTCTTAAGAGTAGTATTTAAATTAATTACTTCTGAAACTGTAAGTGAAATATCTATTATTAATAATAACATACATATAATCACTGTTATTATAATGGCCCTATTTGAAAGCACCCTTATATAACTCATAATTATAGGATGTATAAAACTCATTAATACAAGAGATAAAATTGAAAATAAAGTAGAGTTAAGCAAGCAAACTCTCCCTTTAATATTAAATTTTCTATTAGAGTAATCCCAAAGCCTTGTATGAAAAATATATTCTAACATTAAATCTGCTATAAATTCTATTATAGAAGCTATTATTCCACCAAATATAAATATTAAAATAGGCGATTTAATATTTAGACTTGTCATTATATATATCACAAATACTGCTCCAAATCCATATACTGGACATATCGGTCCTTTTAAAAACCCTCTATTAATAAACCTTTTAGCTGGAATTGAGCAATAGATTACTTCACAAATCCATCCTAAAAAACTATAAATAATAAAATATAGAAACCACATGTAAACGCCCCCCAGCAATTCATTTCTATCTATTTATCTATCTATCTATCTATCTATTTGTTCAACTTTATTCCAGTATTCATACTAAACAAATTTTTATATATATTGTCAAAGCCATCATCCTTTATTTCTACATCTTCATTATCATTTACATAAAATTTATCTAAGGTAGAAACTATTAAATTGAATTTTTCTATATTTCCTTCCTGAAGTAAAACCTTAAGAATATATCCTAAATGTCCCTCTATGTATTTTTGTATTTCTTTTACTTCCTCCTCTTTTACCTTACCTTCTTCTTTTAAAGTCTTTATAGGACCATTATTAAAAGTGAAGTAAGTTAAAGCTTTCGATGCTTTCTTAAGATATTCTTTCTCATTATTATTCATATGTATACTCCTATTTATTTTTATGTTCATATTAATTTAATATATAAGTTAATTGATAGACTATAATCTTTATACTATAATTAGTCTAATATATAATTACGAGGTGATAAAATGAAATTCTTAAATGGAATTTACGGAATCGACTATTTAACTTTATTCTTACTTATTTTAAGTTCTTTATTCAATATCTGGACAATTACACTTCCTTTAGGCTTTATCTGCCTTATTCTATCATTCTTTAGAATGCTTTCTAAAAATCATTATAAAAGAAGAAGTGAAAATCAATCCTTTGTTAGAATAGTAAATAAGCCATTAGGAAAGCTGGGAATGGCCTTACCTTACAATAGTAACCCTATTACTATGAATGATTTTATATATGGCTTTTCACTCCTTGGAAATAAGATTAAAAACTGGTCACAATATAAAATAACTAAATGTCCAAGCTGTGGTCAAAAGTTAAGACTACCTAGAAGAAAAGGTAAGATTGTTGTTACCTGCAGAAGATGTAATAACAAATTTGATTTAAGAACATAACTAATAATGGATAATGAATAATGCATAATGTATAATTAAGGATAAAACTCCTTAGGGAGTTTTAAAAAAACTTCTTTTTAGTAATTCCGAAAGAATTACTTCCTTAATTATCCATTATCCATTAACTCTTCATTAACTCTTATCTCTTATCTCTTAACTATTAAGGTATGTCTACTCCTCTTGAAGCTACATAAATTTCAAACCACTGATCTCTAGTTAATTTTAGCTTACTTCCATTAACTGCAGACTTTATTCTTTCTAGCTTTCCTGATCCTACTATAGGCATAATCTTACTTGGATGCATTAAAAGCCAAGCATATATTACTTCATCTATATCATTAGCAGACACTTCATACTTTACTTTTTCTAGAGCCTTTCTTACCCTTACAGCTCTTTCACCTTCACCTTTAAATATTTCTCCTCCAGCAAGAGGTGACCATGCCATTGGTTTCACTCTTTTTTCTAACATTAAATCAAGTGTTCCATCTTCGAAAGCATTTAAACATAAAGGTGAAATTTCTACTTGATTAGTTACAAGCTTATCATCTAAATATGAATTTAGCATATTAAATTGTGATGGTAAAAAATTAGATACTCCAAAATTTAATACCTTACCATCCTTTTTTAATTTACTAAAAGCTTCAGAAACTTCATATGGGTTTAATAAGGCATCTACTCTATGAATTAATAATAAATCAATATAATCAGTATTAAAATTATTTAAAGATCTTTCTACAGATTTAATAATATGCTCCTTGCTAGTATCATAACAATGAGATTTATTTTCTGGTCTTTTATCAGACTTAAATTTTATTCCACACTTAGTAACTATCTCTAGTTTCTCTCTAAGGCCTTTTTTAATCTTTAAAGCTTCTCCAAATTTTTCTTCACAAGAAAAATTCCCATATATATCAGCGTGATCTACAGTAGTTATTCCTAAGTCATAGACATCTTCAATTAACTTAACTAATTCCTCATTACTAAGATTCCAATCCATTAATCTCCAATGACCATGAACTAACCTGGAAAATTCCAAATTATCATTTAACTTAACTCTTTCCATATATAATCTCCTCCCATTATACTTAAATAATTTACATTAATATTATAACATAGCTAATTATATATAAAAATCCAAAAGTTACATCGCTTATTATACTTTATTATATATAAAATACTTTCTATATAATAAAGAACTCTATACATAAAATTAAGTTTACTAAAAACCTTCTGAATAAACTAACATTAATATGTATAAAGTTCTATTTAAAAACTATTTTTCAGTTTTAATACTTATATTATTTCCATCTGATGTTAATGTAATTTGCCCTTGAGTATCTGTTCTATACGCTTCAATATTTTGTTCTTTTATTAAGTTTATAGTTTCCCTATGAGGGTGTCCATATGAATTATCTGCTGCGCAGCTTATTACTCCATACTTTGGTGAAATAGCCTTAATAAATTCTGTACTTGAAGATGTTGAAGACCCATGGTGACCAAACTTTATAACATCACCTTTTAGCTTATCAGCATATTTATCTAAAACTTCTTTTTCTGACTCAGCTTCAGCATCACCTGTAAAAATAAATTTATTGTTACCAAATGTTAACTTCATTATAGGTGAATAATCATTTAAATTATCATATGATTCATGCATTGGTGAATATACATCTATTCTAGCACCTTCACCAAGTTCAATAGTTGTTCCTTCTTTTATTACCTTAGGCTTTAATCCTTCATTAGTTACTGCTTTTATCATATTTTCAAATGTCTTAGTATTATGAGTAGTTTTTGGCATATAGAAGTTTTCTACTTCGTATTTTTCAAAGACTTTAGTCATCCCACCTATATGATCTTCATGTGGATGGGTAGCTATAACTATTTCAAAATCATCAATATTTTTTTCTTCTAATTGCTTCATTAATTTATCTGAATCACTTCTTGGACCAGCATCTATTAATATATCAAAATCATTTACCCTAATATAGGCTGAATCACCTTGTCCAACATCTAAATAAGAAATTTCAATATTTCCATTAGCTTGTAATACACTAGGCTCTACTTTATCTTTATTAAAGTAAAATGATACAACTGCTAAAATTGCAAAAACTATTACTACTATAAATTGGGCCTTTTTATTTCCCTTATGTTTTTTCATATTCCTTTTAAAGGATTTCTTTAAGTCATTCTCTCTTGTCAAAACACTTCCTCCTTATGATATTAAGCTATTAAACATTATATTCATAATAGCTTTAAATGTCAAAAGGCACTACATTTTGTCCTGCAGTGCCCCATAGTCATAGGGCTGTCTCACTTCATTTTTCATTGTGGGATAGCACCTTCTAACTACACCTTTATTATTTGAAAATTGTATTATTATTATTATTCACTTTAATAGTTGAATTTTTATTTTTTATATTTATCATTGTTTTTGTAATTGTTGAAACTAATATTATTCCTAAAGCAAGTGCTCCGGCTGAAGCAATTGTTTTAATACCTGTTTCTAAAGATTTCATAACATTTCCAGTAATAGCTTCAACCATTGTGTAATACATTCCGCCTCCTGGCACTAAAGGTATTAATGCAGCAATTACAAAGGTAGTAACTGGAGTTTTTAGTATTCTTGCAAATACCTCTGAATAAATACTTAATGAAACTGCAGCTATAAATAATGATGTAATATCAGAAAGTCCAAAAAGTAATGCTACTTTATATGCAAACCATCCTAGAGCTCCACAAAGAGCTGAAAATATAAGATTTTTATCCTTTATATTAAATACTATACCAAAGGCAAAGGATGCTATAAATGCAGATATAACTTCAATTATCATACTATATTCCTCCAAAGACTCTAATCCAAAAACTTAAAACAACCCCAGTTCCTACTGCTACTGCAATAGCTGTTAAAAAAGCCTCAGCACCTCTTGCTAGACCTGATACTAAATCACCAGCTACAGTATCCCTAATAGCATTTGTAATTGAAAGTCCAGGCACTAATAACATAATTGAACCAATTATAACCTTGTCAATATCATTAGCCAAGTTCACTTTAATTGATATAATAGCTAAAAATGCTAATACTCCTGCTGCAATGCTAGTATTAAAGAATGAGTTTAATCCTATTTCTTCACCTTTTATAGAAACTGCCTTAACAGCTAGTCCTATTAAAAAAGCTGCAATAGCATCCATAATAGAACCACCAAATAAAAATACAAATCCAAAGGCTCCTAAAGCAGAAAAAATAATAGTAGTCTTATTATCATATCTTTTTTCTTCTCGTATTTTTTTCAATCTTTTCTTTATTTCATAAATATCAAGGTTTTCTTTTTTTATATTTCTAGATAAATCATTAACCTTATGTATCTTTTGAAGATCAACGGATCTATTAGTTATCCTTACTACTAAAGACTTAATTTTACCTTTATAAGTAACAGATGTAACTATTACTGTTGGGGTAGCATAACTACTTGCTACTTCTACTCCTAATGATAGGCAAATTCTATTTATAGTTTCTTCAACTCTGTAGGCTTCAGCTCCGCTTTCAAGCATAATTTGTCCTGCGTAAGATGCAACTTCTAATATTTCATTAAACTCCATAATTCACCTTAGATTAAAGCTTCAATATCTTTAAGCTTTGCATTTCTTATAGTAAAAATCATATCTTCATCTATTCTAAGCTTACACTCATCTTCATTTATTTTAGTCTTATTTAAACTAATGCCAGTTCCACCTAATTCTTTGTACTTAGTATTAGCAATATCTATATTAAATACACCATTTTTAGCTCCTGTTATTTTAATATAGCTTCCCCCGCAATCCTGGTCCTTTATATTCATAGTAATTATATTATTCCCCTTAATAACAACCTTATCTTCAGGGACAGATATAATATCTACTTCTCCTACAATTGTCATCCAGCCACCGCTTAACTTCGCCTTAGATAGTAGTTCAACTTTATAATCCTTAGTTAGTTTAGTTAGTAGCTGTCCAAGCTCATAAATACTTAAATCATATTTCATAACTTATTCCCTCGCTGTATAAATTAAATTTTTTTCTCATTATACTACAATTAATAATCATTATCTATATATTCTTTATTAATATATTGAATAAAACTACTTACCTCATCCTGCCTTCCATACCCACCTTCAATATTATATGTTAAATATAAATTTTTCTTAGCTCTAGTTAAAGCAACATAAAATGTTCTCATTTCCTCTTCAATGTTATTATTTTTAATAGCTATATATGAAGGGAGTACCCCTTCTTTAAGACCTGAAATAAATACTGTATCGAACTCCAATCCCTTAGCTTGATGCACAGTTATAATTGGAATCCTCTTTTTATTAGTTCTATTAATTATTAAGGCTTCAAGCTCACCATTTGATAATCCTACTATTTTCATAATATCTAATAGTGAATCCCTATTGCTTTTTGATTTATCATCTAATTCTTTTACAAGAACATAAAAATCCCTAAGTCTTTCTATTTTTTCATAAGCTTCCTTTTCAAGCTCTTTACTTCTTCCACTATATAAAGATTTAATATTAAAAGTATTAATAATGTCAACTATTATATCCTGTGGTCTTTTCTTCTCTGCCCTAATAAATAGCTCATTTAAGACATTACTAATTTTTGAAAAAGCCTTTACATGTTTTTGTACTAAGCTAATTCTTTTCATAGATGTAGGGATAATATCATTATTTATAGCCATTACTAATAAGTCTTTTGTAGCTAAAATATCATCCATAGCATCATGGCTTGGTTTATTTTCTGTATCAAAGACTTTACTTAAAGTTTCTAATTTATAATTAAATAAATTCCTATGGAATCTTCTATAGATATCTAATGTATCATAAAAACCTTTAAACTTAGGCCCTTCAATATTATTTCTAGAAAGCTCACTAGTTAAAATATTTATATCATATTGAACATTATGCCCTACTATTATAGATTCCTTAGAAAACTCAATAAATTCTCTTAATACCTTTTCTTTATCTTCACCTTTTTCACTTAAAAACTTATCACTAAATCCATGAACCTTAAATGAATCATTAACTGATTTCTTGTTTTTTAAGAATTTTTCAAAGCTTTCTATTACATTTCCTTCACTATTAATTTTAATAGCTGCAATTTGAATAATTTCATCTTCCGTTACGTCTGTTCCAGTACTTTCAACGTCAAAAACTATAATATTATTATTTTTAAACTCATTAATTAAAAGGCCAAACTTTTCCCCATATAATAAACTATTATTATCTATAAAATCTGTTATAGATATTCCAACTTCCTTATATTCCTTACTTTCAATAACTCCTAATGTAGTATCTCCTATACCTGTAGGTAGTCTTTTAACTATTCTTTTTAAACTTACACTATCATATTTATTTGCTATAAGTTTTAAAAATGCAATTATATCCTTTATTTCCTGTCTTCTAAAAAATTTAAATTGATCAACTAAAATAAACTCAAAATCTGCACCTTCATATCCTATTATCTTAGATAGCTCTCTACTTAAGTTAATATTATAATTATTATCCCTACTTAAAATACAAGTTTTAGCAATATCCTCACCATTACTTTTCAATTTTTTAATTTCATCAAAAATAAACCTAGCCTCTTCTCTTAATGTATTTCTTTTAACTAGATTAATTTTTTCACCTCTCTTATCAGCTTCTGAAGTTATTTTATCCTTATATATAGAGTTATACCTTTCATTAAAAGCATTTTCTAAGAAACTTAAAGCACCCTCTGTTATATATTTAGTTGATCTATAGTTTTTAGAGAATATTATACTTTTAGGATTGTAACTTTCTTTAAAAAATTCAAATATTTTTTCTGGCTCTGATCCTCTCCAACCATAAATAGTTTGGAACATATCTCCACATAGTAAAATATTATTATCTCCAAATATCTTTTCTATTACTGAATACTCTAAAGTGCTAGTATCTTGAACTTCATCTATATTAATATATTTAAACTTTGTTTTTAATCTTAAAACTAATTCTTCATCTAATAATAACTCTTTAGCCTTAGTTGTTAAATCTGCAAAATCTAAACCATGATTACTATAAAGTAAAGAATTATAAAGAACTACTAATCTCCCACCATATTTCTTTAGATTTTCTTCCATTTGAAAGTCAAAATTCCCCTTATAAGTACATAGCTGTCTTATCCTTTCATGGTTAAACTTAAATATATGATTTAGTGCATCGTTATAGGATTTTAATAAATCATCACCAAATAAATTAAGTTTTGCTTTTTCGACTTTAACTATATCTATAAAATTTTGGAGCTTATTAACTGGGTAATTATAAAAATTACATTCCTTAATTATTTCCTTACAATCTTCTTCATCAAAAACTATGGAATTTGAAAATATATCTGTTTTTTTCTTAGCTTCACTTTTTATTAAATCAAAACAAAAGCTATGGAAAGTTCTAATGGTTATATCCTTTGCACTTTCCCCTACTATTTTCTCTATCCTTTCCCTCATTTCAGCACAAGCCTTATTAGTAAATGTTATACATAATACTTCCTCAGCTTTTGCTTTATTAGAGTTTATTATATTTGAAATTCTAGCTGCTAATGTGTTAGTTTTTCCAGTTCCTGCTGATGCTAGTAATAATATATTCTTTTCTAATTCATCTATAACTAATTTTTGTTCCTTATTAAAGGCCATAGCTTTACCTCCTAAATTTATATTTATAACTATTATAACATTATAAATTTCACAGAGCTGTCGCACAAACAGCCAAAATTAAGAATCAAAAATTAAAAATGGAGAATTATTGATGTAATTCCTACATAATTACTAAAAATTAATTACTTTCTAAAACTCCAAAAGGAGTTTTTTCATCAATTATTCATTCTTCATTATTAATTTTTATTGTGCGATAGCTCCATACCTTTACTTTGTCGTACTATTATTAATTTAAATAAAATGATATGCTATAATTATTAAAAAATTAATGTACTGGAGTTGATTACATTGAAATTTAAATATATATTGATTTTCATCATATTTTTTTCATTATATTTTTCACTTAATTACTATGTTGGTAGAAGAATTTTTAATGGCTTTAACTATATTTTCAAAATAACTCCTATATTTTTCTGGGTTATATTCTGGTTTTTATCCTTAGCTTATATAATATCTATGACATTAAATAAATATTTACCATCATCCATAAATGACTTTTTATATTTAATTGGATCTTATTGGCTTAGTATTCTTATGTATAGCTTACTAACTTTCCCTATAATAGGTTTAATAAATTATATCCTTAAAAAAGCTAATTATAATAATGATAAGATTTTTATATTTGAGACTATATTAATAGTGACTTTATTTACAATTATTACCCTAATAGGTAGTTTTAATGCTAGGAGTTCTAAAGTAACATCTTATGATATAAGTCTAGAAGATAAAACTTTAAATTCTCATTTAAATATTATTATGGTATCAGATATTCACCTAGGTAATTTAATTAAAAATTCTAGACTAGAAGAATTAGTAAATGAAATAAATGACTTAAATCCTGATATAGTTCTATTAGCAGGTGACATAATAGATAGCGATATTAATCCATTTATTGATAACAACATGGCTAAAGAATTCTCTAAAATAAAGTCTAAATATGGAACCTTTGCAGCCTTAGGAAATCATGATTTTTTAACTAAATCTGAAGATAAAATAGTTGAACTTCTAAAAGATAACTCAGTAACTGTATTAAGAGATGATAAAGTTCTTGTTAATGATAATTTCTATATTATAGGTAGGGATGACTCTAGTGTAGATAGGCTTTCAGATACAAAAAGAAAATCCCTTGGTGAAATAACAGAGGATATAGATAAATCAAAGCCATTAATAGTTATAGATCATAATCCTAAAGATATAAATGAAAGCTTAGATGCTGAAATTGATCTTCAAGTTTCTGGTCACACTCATAAAGGTCAAATAGTTCCAGGAAACCTTGTTACTAATAGTCTATTTGAAATAGATTATGGATACTTAAAAAAGAATTCTTTAAATGTTATAGTATCATCTGGTTATGGAACTTGGGGACCTCCTGTAAGAATAGGAAGTAGAAGTGAAATAGTTAAAATAACATTAAACTAATAATTCTCAAAACTACAAATGCAACATAAACTTACTATTCTAAATTAAGTAATTAATAGTAAACCTAATACTTTTATAATTAAAAGGAGCTACCATAAAGGTAGCTCCAATAAAAACAACTTAATTTTCAAAACTCCCTTAGGAGTTTTTTCATCAATTTTTCATTCTTAATTATCTTATCTCGTAGCTTAGTTTAATAAATCTATCTATATCTTCTTCAATAAGCTTTAAAGAATTTCTCCAGAAATTAACATCATGAACATCTATATTCATTATTTTAGTTACATCAGCAACTTTATTCTTTCCTGTTACCTTAAGTAATTCTTCATATTCACTACAGAAAGAATCTCCTCTATTTAAATATTCAGCATATAAACCTTTTGCAAAAAGATTTCCAAAGGCATATGGGAAGTTGTAGAAGTTTGCAGTTGCATAGTAATAATGAGGTTTCCATGTCCACATATATTTATGAAGATAATTATTATCAAGTCCGTCACCATAAGCTTCTTTTTGAGCCTTAAGCATTGCCTCATTAATTTCTTCTACTGATAGAGAACTTTCTTTTCTCTTTTCAAAAACTTCACTTTCAAAAAGATATCTTGAATAAATATCTACTATTACTTGTGTGCAGTCTGAAATTTCTGCTTCTAATATAGCAAAAGCGTCTTCCTTTGGCGCATCTTTAACAGCACTTTTCTTAATTATTATTTCACAGAAGTTTGAGGCTGTTTCTGCTAAAGTCATAGGATATTCTGAATTTAGTGCAGTTTCACTATTTAAACATTCTCCATGGAATCCATGTCCAAGTTCGTGAGCCATAGTAACAACATCACTAAAGCTATTTCCATAATTTAAAAGTATTCTGCTTTCTCCTATTTTTTTTATACTTTCACAGAAGGCCCCACCAACTTTTCCTTCCTTTGGATAAACATCTATCCAGTTGTTATCAAAGGCCTTTTTAGCAAAGTCAGCTAAGTTATCACTAAAGCTTCTAAAATTCTTTAATACAAAGTCTCTTCCCTCTTCAAAGCTAAAGTTCATTTCTTTTTCTATTACAGGTGCATATAAATCATAAAATGGTAGTCCATCTTTATGTCCAAGTAATTCAGCTTTTCTCTTTAAATACTTTCTAAAGACAGGTAAACTTTCCTTAATTGCAGTTAACATTGAATTTAGAATATCTTCATCCATTCTTGATTCTTCTAGAGTCATATGAAGTGGTGATTTATATCCCTTTAATGATGCAGTAGTTAATACTTCACCCTTAATTCCATTTAAAGCTGCTGCAACACCTTCTTCAATTTTCTCATAAGATTTTATTTCTGCATCATAAGCTTGCTTTCTAACCTCAGCATCTGTGCTGTATGCCATATTTAAAACCATAGTTAAAGGTAAAGATTCTTCTTTTTCATCAACAGTTATATCTACCTTATGAGTAGAAATTAAGTAATCTTTATAATTAAGCCATGCATCAGATCCTGTATTTCTCATTCTAGCAATTATTGATTCTTCTTTATCACTTAAGATATATTTATTCTTTTCTATAATTTCTTTTATTATAAATTTATGTTCTTTTAATATACTTGATGATTCAATTAAAGTATCTATATTATCTATAGAAGCAATCCACTTATAAAGTTTAGTTAGTGGCTCTGCTAAAAGACTAAATTTAGAATTTATAATATCTAAATATTTTCTTGCCGTTTTATCTTTTGAATCAGCACTAATTATCAAGTTAGCTAATGAACTAATTCTATTTAAAAGTAAATTAATCTCTTCAAACTTACCTATAAATACTTCTAGTTCATTTACATCTCCTTTTCCCTCTTTCACTTCTCTAGAAAAGGTATTTAGTTCATTAATTTTATTATCTAAATTTTCTAAATCACCTAAGAATTCCTTTGACGTAAAGGAAGGATATATTTCTTTTAAACTCCAATTATATGTCATAATAATCAGTCTCCTTTCATTAATCAATACTAAAATTATAGTATTAATTTATTCATTTTTCAATTATTTACCACTCTACATTATATAATTTTTATTTCTAAACTTTAATGGTGATACCCCAACGAACTTCTTAAAGGTATTCGTAAAGTGACTTTGATCGTGAAATCCTAACAATATACTTATTTCTAATATACTTTTTTCAGTAGTTAAAAGTAAGGTTTTCGCTCTTTCAATTTTAATTTCCCTTAAATATCTCATAATAGATTTACCTTTATATTTTTTAAAAGATGAAGATGCATACCCTATGGATATATTGAGTTTTTTACATATTTCCTCTAAGGATGTATGATTTTCAACATTTAAATGAAGGGCTTGTATTAGTTTGTTTACTGTAAAACTTTCAGTAATTTCATTGTTATTATTAAGTAGATTCATATACTCATCAAGCATATTCAATTCCATTTCTTGTAACTCTTTTAATGTAATGTATTCTTTAATCCTCTTATAATATTTATCATAAATACTATATAAATATTTCTTTGGAATTCCATTTCTTGATATTTCTCTTGCATAAACTGCATTCCATATTATTAAATCATCAACTTTACTATTTTTATCTTTCTCATATTCTATTTCTGAAATCTGTTTATTCTTAATTAATTTTATTAATTCATCCTTATTTCTGCCTTCAATTAATAAAGTAACCTTGTTATTCAAAATATTAAAATCATCATTATATCCTTCAAATGCATCCTTCATATTCTCTTCTCCTTTTATAAAATAGTAATTATATACACATTATAGATATTTTTTCTATCTTCTTCAATGATCTTGTTAAAATTTTACAATAATCTAAAAAAAGTATATCTTTTTTGCAAATTTAGAAGTTATGTCTAATAATAATGATAATTTTATATTTTTTTACAAGTTTTATTAGTTTTCATTATCCTAATACTAAAAATTGGTGATATAAACAATCTATATCACCAATTATTTTTCTTATCTTATTTAATTATATTTAAAACATAAGTTTTAAACTCTTCAAAGCTACCATTTGATATAGAAGCTCCTTTATTAATTTTATTGCTACTGAAATTATATTCACATGCTCCATAATTAAAGCTTGCACTTGATATTATTATACTTGAATCAGTTACTCTATAATTTACATTACAAAGCATTACTTCCTTACAGAATTCTACAAAATCATTTACTTTATCTAATTCTCCATTAGACACTACATTTAATGCAAATTTAAATAAACCATATCCACCTATTAATGGTATCATCTGACCATTTCCCATATAAAATACTTTTCCCATATTATAAAAATACTTCATATTTCCATAAGACATAGTTCTATATTCATTATTTATTTCTAATTCTTTATTATTTAAATTTTCAAATTTTTCTACTATATCATCCCAAGCTTTAGCTTCAGCACTTTTGTTATTGCTAATTACACTTTTAAATTGTTCAAAGGCCTTTTCTAAATCTTTATCTTTATTTACTAAAGATCCGTTAACTTCTACTCTATACTCATTATTTTCAAATATTAATTCCACTTTACTATTCATATTAAACTACCTCACTTATGTATATTATCAATTAATAATGATTATTATAACATAATGAAATAAACTTTCCAACCTATTATTACTTAACTATCTCATAAGGCCAATCTTTTATTCCACCAAAATTATACACATTAGTATACCCCATTTCAACTAATAAATCAGCAGCTTTTTTACTTCTATTTCCGCTTCTACAATAAACTAATATTTTTTGTTCTTTATTTGTCAATACCTCTTCTGCTTTGTATTCTAAATCATCTATTGGAATTAACACACTATTTTCTATATGCCCACTGTTATATTCCTCTTCTGTTCTTACATCTAATATTATTACATCATTATTATTCATTTCTTCTTTTGCTTCCTCTGATGTAATCCTAGATACCGTAACTACTTCTTGACCCTTAGTGCTAATTTCTTTATTTAAAGTTGTACATCCTGAAATCACTAACGTACTTAATATTAAGAATAAAGCTATTATGTTTTTTCTCATAATACTCACCTCAAAACTATTATAATCTATAAAAAGAATTAAGTTTGTAATAAAGTCACAAACTTAATTCTCAATACTTTTCTATAAACTTATCCCTAAAATAGCAACTTTAAAATAATTATAACTTTATAATTTATCATTAATTAAACTAAGCTCCACTATTTAATAAGTTTTTTAATATTAGTCTCTAAAATTTCATCGTTTAGAGCACCTTCTCTATCGTATATTATATTTCCAACTTTATCTATAAATATAGTCCTTGGAATTCCTCTAATATTATAAGCATTTGCTGCACTATAATCTAAGTCAAATAATATATCCATTTCTAAATTATTATCTTTTAAAAACTTTAAAGCCTTTTCTTTCGTTTCTCTTTGACCATCAGTTAAATTAATCATTAGAAATTCTACCTTATCACTATATTTATTTATAGCATCCTCAAAATATGGCATTTCTGCTTTACATGGTCCACACCAACTTGCCCATATATTAATTACTACAGGCTTACTACCTTTATAATCTGATAGTTTCACTCTACTTCCTTCTTCATCATAAACTTCAAAGTCATTTGCTTCTTTTAACTCTTGCTTTATATTACTATTTTCTACACCTAAATATTGACCCGTTAAATATCCATATCCAAACTTAACAACTAAAATTAAAACTACTAATACTAATGTAAGTAGTATAACCTTCCAAATATTCTTCAATTTTAACTCCTTTTCTTTTTTACTATACTATAACATAATTGGTATGATGTATAAAGACAATGATTATTATACTCAATATTTTTATTATGTAGTTTTCAAAACTATATATTGCACTATGCTAAGTTTTGTGTTATCTTATTAATATAATGAAATGTGGAAGGAATGTTATAATGAATAAAATTGCTTTAATAACTGATAGTACTTGCGGCTTACCTAAAGAATATGTAGATAAATATAATGTAAAAGTTGCGTCTTTAAAGGTATTGTATAAAGATAAGGAATATATTGATGGTGTTACTATCACTCCTGAAGAAGTATATTCTAGACTTGAAGAAGAGCTACCCACTACTTCTATGCCTTCAGTTCAGGATGTTAAATCTTTATATAGTGAATTAGAAGCTGAAGGATATACTCATGCTATAGTATTGCCTGTCTCTTCCGGGTTATCAGGTACTATAAATAGCTTTAGATTAGCTAGTGAAGATTTTAGTAATATTAATACTTTTATTTTTGATACTAAAATACTTTCTATGGCTGTAGGTCTAATTGTTTTAGAAGTCGGTAAAATGATAGAAGAAAATAATGATTTTGACTATATCTGTAATAGAATACCTAAAATCAGAGAAAACTTATGGATGTATTTCACAGTTGATACATTAGAATATCTAATTAAAGGTGGAAGAATCGGCAAAGTAACAGGTGGTATTGGGCAATTACTTAATTTAAAACCTATTATAACTATGGATGAAAATGGTTCTTATACTAACCATTCAAAGGTAAGAGGATCAAAACAAGCCTTTAATAAACTATCTTCCCTAGCAACAAGCATTTTAGATAAAGGAAAGGGAAAAGTAATAGTTATGACTGGGACTATGCATGAAGAGGCTAATAAATTAAAAGAAACTTTAGAAAAACATATAAATACTACATTTATGTATAAAGGTACTATCACACCTGCAGTTGGAATTCATTCAGGCCCAAGACTACTAGCTGTAGCAGTAATGCTAGAACAATAAAATTTAGCATATTAAAATAGCTGAATTTATTTATGAAAAATTTAATAATGAATAAAAAACCCCCTTAGGAGTTTTAAAAAAAGATTTTATTAAAATAAAAAACTCAGCCTAAGCTGAGTTTATCCTTAATTGTTAACTGTTAATTATAAAAGGGATGCGTTCGCATCCCTTTTATTCGCATTCCTTTTATTGTTCTTCATGATCGAAGTCTTTTCCTGTTTGCATAGCTACTTTTTCAGCTACTAAGTTCTTTAACAATACGTCTACTGTCCATTCTCTTGAAGTTTCAGTAACTGTTGCCTTTAAAACATTATTTAATCTAAACTTCTTTAGATTTTCTATAAATAATCCTATCTTATTTCCTGGTATATTATTAAATATTATTGCTTTATTTTTTACTCCATCTTCAGCATCAGTTAGTAAGTTATTATTTATAACATCTTTAACTAAAGTATTACCATTTTTATAATTTATAAGTACCTTATCTCTTATACCAAGCATACCTGCTAAATTGCTTACAGTTTTGGCTTCCTTACCATTAAAGTTACATAATATTAAACAACTTCTACCTTCTTCTGTTGTAGTTTCTTTAGTATCTAATAATTCAAATGACATAAATTTCTCCTTTTCTTACATAAACATTTCTTATTTATATCATATAAAATACTTAAGAATTAAGCAACCTTGATTTTTTTAAGTTTAATTTTGACATAATAGTTAATATTATATCTACTAAAATTATTATTGCCAAAATAACATTAATTGGCCTTATAAATACTTCTAAACTTAAATAAAAATTTCTAACAATAGGATTAACATAAGTTATTCCTATGTATGATAAAACTCCCCAATATAATGAAAACTTTAAAGTAATTAATCCTTTATAATTATATCTAAGCTTGCTATAATCCCAATACATTTCATTAAAAACCTTTAATAGTAAATATCCACTTATAAATTCTACTATTGTAGGTACTAATATATAAAGCATTATAGTTGTAATAATATTTAAATTAAAATATTCATTAAATAATATTAATAATGTAAAGGCTATCCCGTACATAGGTTTATATGGGCCTTTTAAAAAACCTTCTTTTTTAAATCTCCCAGTAATTATGAAACTATAAACCTCTTCAATTATCCATCCAACTATAGAGTAAAAAATTAGGTTAAATATAGTTAAACTTAATATTGTCATCAAAAGCACCAACCTTTAGCAAATTATACTTTTAGTTTAACCAAGGAAATAAATTAAATACCTAATTTTATACAATGAAACTTTTCAATTTATAAGAATAGAATAGTATATAATGCTTAAAAGGGGAGATTAAAATAGAGTCTACTTATAAAAAAGTTAAAAACATTTTACTTATTCTTTTATTAGCTAATTTATTTGTTGCAATATCTAAAATACTAATTGGATTAATAGTTAATAGTACTAGTGTAATGGCTGATGGATTTCACTCTATATCTGATAGTGCGTCTAACGTTGTAGGAATTATTGGTATTACAATGGCTTCTAAGCCTAGGGATACCGAACACCCATATGGTCATAAAAAATTTGAAACTATATCAAGTATTTTTATTGGACTTATGTTATTACTTTTAGGATTTAATGTTATAAAAACATCAATTTCTAAACTATTCACTCCTTATACATTGTCTATTACTACTGTAAGTTTAGTAATTATATTAATAACTTTAATTATAAATATCTTTGTAGCCTTATACGAAAATAAGCAAGGTCAAAAGTTAAATAGTAAAATTTTAATTGCAGATTCTATTCATACTAAAAGTGATATATTTGTTTCTATTGGAGTATTAATTACTCTCTTAGGTGTTAAATTAGGACTTCCTCCTATTTTAGATACTTTTGTATCATTTATTGTTGCCTTATTTATTTTACATGCATCTTATGAAATTATTAAAGAAAATATCTCATCATTAACTGACAAAATTATGATTGAAGAAGAAATTGTAATTGATATATTAAAAGATTTTACTGATATTACGGATGTTCATAATATTAGATCAAGAGGTTATAAAGATTATATTTTTCTAGATATGCATATAAAGGTAGATTCAAAATTAAATGTAGATGAGGCTCATACACTAGTTCATAAAATTGAAGATACATTAAATGATAAATTAAACAAAAAAGTTGATTTAATAATTCACGTTGAACCTAATAGTCATAATCATAATAGCAAAAGTGACTACTTATAAAGGTAGTCACTTTCATTTTAAAAGTATATATTTTTAGGTTCATTTATCTTTATATACTCATATATATTTAAGTAGTATTCACCATTGTATTCTATCTTTCCTAAAGCTTTTACCCATTGTCCTTCATTAAACTTCTCATCTGCCATTGATTTAACTCCAATTATAAAAGAATCAGCTGCACAGCAATTCATTTCTTCCCTAGCCAATATAAACTTATCACCTTCATATTTATATACAAATCCTGTAAATATTATATCCTTACCTAAGTACTCTTCACCTTTTTCATCTAGCTCTTCTATAATATAATGAGTTTCATGATTAATTTCTATAGCCTTATGAGAAAGAACATTATTAAAATTATAATTACTAACTTCTTCATTTATAATATGACTTCTAAATATTAAAAATACAGCTATACCTAAAGTAAAAACTATAGGTAAAATTTTTAATGAATTATCCTCCCTAGAATTGAAAGTGAAAACTTTAGTAGCTTGTACTATAATCAACACTGGCAGTATAATTAAAACTATTCTTAAGTTTGCAGCACTTTTCTCACTTAAGAAATTCTGTATATCTCCTGTAATAATTAAAAAAGAAACTAAAGCCAATACTAAAATTAATACTAATAATGATATAAATTCATTTATATTAAATCTTCTCATATTCCTACTCCCCATAAGCTAAGTATTAATGAGGCAATAAAAACTACTATACCTATTACTCCAATTAAAGTAACAGTAAAAGACTTTTTAAAGTATGAATTTAAAATTATAGCATTTTTAAGATCCATCATAGGCCCTAATATTAAAAAAGCTGATACAGCAGGTACCCCAAAATAATCTAAGAATCCTCTTGCTATAAAAGCATCAGCTTCTGAGCAAAGAGATAGTAAAAATGCCAATAACATCATTATAAATATAGGCAAAACTCCTTTATTTGAAAAATTTATAAGAGTTTCTTCTTTTACTAAGACAATAAATATACTAGATAAAAATGATCCAAATATGTAGTACCTTAAAATACTTAAGAATTCTTTACTTCCATGCTCTAAACATAATCTAATATTAGATTTTCTATTAAAATAATCAACTACCTCACAACCACAATCGCAATTATTTTCATATATACTACTCTCTTTAAATATATTTTTATTCTTTCTTATAATTAAAGACATAACTATACCTATAATCATTGAAAGTACCATTCCACCAATAACTCTAATTAAAACTACATTTATAGATTTAAATGCATAAAAAGTAGATGCAATAACTATAGGATTTACCAGTGGTACAGATAACATAAATACTAAGGCTACAGCAATAGGCACTCCCTTTTTCATTAAACTTCTAGCAATTGGGACTATGGCACATTCGCAAATTGGTATTACAAGCCCTAGTAAAGCAGCTATAATTATTGAAAAAAAGCTGCTTTTAGGTAAAAATCTCTTTACTATATCTTCTGAAATATACACTTGAATTAATGATGATATTAAAGCCCCTATTAATATAAATGGAAGAGCTTCTAATACCATACTTATAAAAATATTAGCCCATCTTATCATTTATTTTTTCTTTAATAAGAGATTTAAGACTCTTTATAAATAAATTTCTTTTAAAATACTTATTACTCTTTATTTCTCTGTTAATATCACTAATTGAATCTATTGTAACTATCGGTGAATTAATATTGATATCCTTAATAAGCTTTATAGTTTCATCCCTTTTTTCCTTGCTTATTAATGATATATTATTAAGTATTATAAGCTTACTTCCTTGAATAAAAGGTAATATAAGCTCTCCTAAATTTTTTATATATACTAGAATTTCTTCTGCATTTCCTATAAAATATCCACCATAAAAATCGATATACTTTCTTAATTTTTTATCATTACATATATCTTCTACACTATTAACTGATATAGTCCCATTGTATTCTACAACAATCCTATCAAAGGTATAAGTCTTTACTTCTCTTATTATTATCTCCTTTAAATATTCTATTTCTTCAATAAAAACAATCTTTACATTACTTCCTTTATTTATTAATGTATTTCCTTCCTCTAAAGAAATAATTAATACTTTTTCATCCTTGCATATCTCACTATCTAAATAAGAGTTAATAAATCTACTTTTTCCACTACCTAAAAATCCAAATACAAACTCAAGCTTAGTCTTCATCTTCTTTAACTAAAAAACTTTTTCAGCTCCTCCTTATTTAAATTTACTCCAATAAATGAAATTACACTTTCTATCTTATTTTTCATTTCCCTTAGTTCAAATTCTTCTCCTGCATAATCAAATTGTCCATAAGTACCTTCTCTTAAATTAATTACACCCTTAGCCCTAATAATGTCCCCATAAGCTTTAGAAGATGCTATAAAATTAAATTTTGCATTTAACTCTGCTTTAGAAAAAATATTTTTAGGATATATAGCATAACTCTCAAAAATATCTTTTGCTGTAGATTTTTCCCTAGCAATGCCTTTTAAACTTGCCTTAAAAGATGAATTTTCTATCTTTAACTTTTCATAATTTAATGAACTTAATATTTCATTACTATTTAGTTCATTATAAGGCTTCTTTATAATTTCTGATTTAGAATTAATACTTCTAATGCTTTTTATAATTTTATCTATCTTAAGATTATCTACTTTTTCAACCCTACTTATTACTATTTTTTTTGCATTTTTAATTTGGTCTATATAAAAATCTTTAAAATTAGTTATATATGAATCATACTTTTCAGGATTAATAACTGTAATTAAATTTTCTATAACTACCTTATCTCTTAAATCTACCTCTTTAAAAACCTTGATTATATCAGTAAGCTTAGCAACTCCTGATGGCTCAATAATTATCCTATCAGGTTTATATTTTTCAATAACTTCAATGCAAGCTTCTTTAAAATCCCCTGTAACTTCACAACAAATACAACCTGAATTTATCTCTCTTATTTTTATATTTGTATCTCTTAGAATTAATGAATCTATACTAACTTCTCCAAACTCATTTTCTATAATTGCAATATTTTCTTTATATGCCCCAGTAGATATTAATTTTTTTATAAGAAGAGTCTTCCCAGCACCTAGAAATCCTGAAAATATATCTATCTTTACTTTCATACTACACCTCAAAATATAATTACTCTAAACATTTTATGAAAACTTGCTCCCTTTTATTACTTCAACTAAATCAATTCCAAACTTATTAATACCCTAAATAAAACTTTAACACTAAACTTTAATCCTACTTTTCTTTTAAATATATATTATATATTTATGTAAAATACTGTATAATATAATTGTAATAATAATTTAAAGAGGTGAACTATGGATAGAACTTATTTAAAATCAAAATCCAAACAGCAATTAAAAGATAATTTAGTAGTTTCAATAATTGCAGTTTTTATAGCTAGTATTTTTATTGATGCTTCTAATTTAAAAAATGGTGTAAAATTCTTTTATGGGGAAGGATCTTATATATCCTTAGACCTATTAACAATACTTTTTGCTGGAGTATTTACTGCAGGTCTTAATAGTTTCTTGTTAAAAATAGTGAAAAATTTAGGAACTCCAGAAGTAAAAGATATATTTTCATGTTTTAACTATTACTTAAAAACCCTAGGCTTATATCTTGCTATTTCTGTAATTGGCTTTATTGGAACCTTACTTTTTATAGTACCTGGAATTATAGCATTAATTATGTTTTCACAATCCTTCTTTATATTAGTAGAGGATCCTTCTAAATCAATAAAAGATTGTATGTTGGAAAGTCAAAAAATGATGTCCGGTCATAAAGCAGAATATTTTGTACTTCAACTATCCTTTATTGGATGGTATCTATTGGCTGGAATCACTTTAGGTATTGCTGGTTTTTGGGTTAATCCTTATGTTAAAATAACAAATGCTAATTATTACCTTAAACTAAAAGAAAATATATAAAAAAAGTTGAATAAGAAATCTTTAAAAGACTTCTTATTCAACTTATATTAAGCAATTCTTAAAAAATCACTTTTCTATTTTCCCCATTGGTTATTAGTAGCTGTTTTTTCAGCTCCATGAGATTTATGCTTCTTATCTTTACAATCAGCATTATTCTTATTCTTAGCCATATTTACCACCTCCTACAGTACATTTATATTTTGTCCTTTTATAAAAATATAATTCTGTAAAAAAGTAGTTCTATATCCACTTAATCAAATTTACAAAAGATTTATTTATCCGATCGCTACCATTGCTAATACTCCCATCTTCTCAAAGTGGGAGATAAGCACTGCTACGCGCCTGGATTAGTTTTTTTAAGCTTCATATGGAGTAAGATATTCCTTTGAAGAAAACTCCATCTTAATCTAAGAATAACTTTATATGATAATCTTTTTATAACCTCAATTTATTTTTAGCTAGTTTCTATATATTATAAATACCATATAACAAATATAAAGTAAAACTAATACTAAACCTTCTATCTTACCTAAAGAAAGCTTCTCTTTTTTTCCTGTAAACATAAATATTCCTAAAACTATAGATATAAATATTAAGAAAATCATATCTACTATAAGAGAGCTGCTAACTAATATTGGATTTATAGTTGAAGAAACACCTAAAATTAATAATATATTAAAAATATTAGATCCTAAAACATTTCCTATAGCTATGTCATTTTCTCCTTTTATAGCTGCAATTATTGAGGTAACAAGTTCAGGTAATGATGTACCCATAGCAACTATAGTTAAACCAACAAGCTTATCACTTAATCCAAAGGAATAAGCTATGCTACTAGAAGAATTAACTACTAAGTTTCCCCCAACTACTATTCCTATTATTCCAATTATTATTTTTACAATGGATGCTCCTATTTTATAGTCATTGCTATCCTCTTCTTCCTCTTCTGCATCACTATTTTTAGCAGTTTTTATTAAGTAAAAAGTATATATTATACAACCTATTAATAAAATAATTCCTGAAAGTCTTGATAATTCTGCTTCTTTATTAAAAAGAGTTCTTCCAAAAGTTAATATTAGTAATCCTAATGATACTACTATATTAACTAAATAATCCTTAAACATTGTTGATTTTTTAATAAGTATTGGCATTATAATAGCTGTTATACCTAAAACCATTAATGTATTAAAAATATTAGAGCCAAGAACATTTCCAATGGCAATTCCATTGCTTCCTTCCATTGATGATATTAAACTTACTGCAAGTTCTGGTGCACTAGTACCAAGGGATACTATTGTAAGACCCACAATTATTGATGGTATTTTAAATTTTTTTGCAATATTTGAAGCAGCATCTACAAAAATATCTGCTCCTTTTATAAGTAGTACAAATCCTAGTATCAAAATAATATAATCCATTTTCTTCTCCTTTGTTTTTCCCCAAAGTAAAGGGCTGTCGTGCAAACAGCCCCATTAAAGTTTATTATTAGTATGTTGAATTACTTTTTGTTCCTTCGCATATTGCAATAGAAGCTGAAGCACCTATTCTACTAGCTCCATTTTCTATCATAAGCTCTGCATCTTCTAAGCTTCTTACTCCACCTGAAGCCTTAACTCCTAATTCTTCCCCTACTGTTTCTCTCATAAGCTTAATGTCTTTTGCAGTAGCTCCACCAATACTAAATCCTGTAGAAGTTTTTACAAAATCTGCACCAGCTTCTTTTGATAATTTACATGCAGTTACTTTTTCTTCATCAGTTAAAAGACAAGTTTCTATAATAACCTTTGTTAACGCTTTACCTTTTGCAGCTTTTACAACTGCTTCTATATCTTTTTTAACATAATCTAAGTTTCCTTCTTTTAGCTTTCCTACATTAATAACCATATCTACTTCAGTAGCGCCTTTTTTAATTACATCTTCTGTTTCGAAAGCTTTTACTTCTGTAGTAGTTGCTCCTAAAGGAAATCCTATTACTGTACAAACCTTTACATCACTACCTTCTAACATTTCAGCTGCTTTTTCTACCATAGAAGGATTAATACAAACTGATGCAAAGTTATATTCTAAAGCTTCCTTGCAAAGTTTTTCTACTTCCTTTTCTGTAGCCTCTGGCTTTAAGATAGTATGATCTATCATTTTTGCTAATTCATTTTTATTCATTTAAGAATCTCCTCTCAAAACTTTATTTATAATTCCAAATATTAATTATATAAGAAAATTACACATAATTAAAGTAATTTCAAAATAAAGTTAACTGTTCTATAGTATTTTCTTTAAAGGATGATATTGTAACTCCTATTAATCTAATGTTTTCTTTTATATTCTCATTTTCAATTATTTCTTCACAAGTACTATATATTTCATTAAAATCATTAGTGTAATAATTTAAAGTTTTACTTCTAGTATGATTTACAAAACTTTCAGTCTTATATTTAACAGTTATAGTTTTTCCATAAATATTTTTATTTATTAAGTAATTGCTTATTTCTTTTGAAAATTCCTTTAAGTAAGATAATAATTCCTCTTTATCATTTGTATCTGCCTTTAAGGTAGTTTCTTTTCCAAAGGATTTCCTATCACGAACTGGTACTACTTCTCTATTATCTATACCTCGAATTCTATCGTAAATTTCAAGTCCGTATTTACCTAGATATTCTATATAAAACTCTTTAGGCATTTCATATAAGTCTTTTACTATAAAAATACCCATATTGTTTAGTTTTTCAACTGATTTCTTTCCTAATCCATAAATTTTTGAAATTGGAAAAGGCATAAGTAAATCGGGCATCATTTCCTTATCTATTATCATTATTCCATTAGGTTTATTCCAATCAGAAGCAAGTTTTGCCAAAAATTTATTATATGAGATTCCAACAGAAATAGTTAATCCCACTTCTTTAAGAACTCTATACTTTATATATTTTGCTGCTTCAAGTCCACTTTTAAACTTGCTATTAGTAATATCTAAATAGGCCTCATCTATAGATAAAGGTTCTATAATCGATGTAACATCTCTTAAAATATTAAATACTTTATTAGAAATTTCCTTATATCTATAAAACCTAGTTCTAACAAAGATACCATGAGGGCATAATTTTCTCGCAATAAATACAGGCATAGCAGAATGTACTCCATACTTTCTAGCCTCATAAGAGCATGTAGAAACTACTCCTCTTTCACTAACTCCACCAACTATAACTGGCTTTCCTCTTAGTGCCTTATTATCAAGTTGTTCTACAGATGCAAAAAAAGCATCCATATCTACATGTAAAATTATCCTTTCCATCACTTCTCCCTTTAGGCCAAAGCTTCTGCAAACATTCCTTTATTTTTAGATTTAATAAAACTATATACACCTTGAGCCAATAACTCATCTATATAACTTCTATTATCTCCTATTGTGTTAAATGATATAATTGAAATAGCTATAATTGTTCTAAATCCCTTATCCATATAGTATTCATATTCACTTTCCTCTTCGCAAAGAGTTTCAACTACATCTTCTATTAAATCTATACTCTTTCTCATATCCCTATTAGATAATACACCTAATAGAGGTAAAAACTGCTGAGCTATCTTTATCTCTCTTTTTTCCATTTGTAATATAAACTCCATGGTCTTATACATATGACCTGAAGATCCATTTAACATAATAGCATTAGTTAAGCTTTGTATTCCATTTTTTGATTTAATATTTAAATTAGTTATATTATTATATATCGTTTCTATAAATTCATCAATTGTTGTAATATCTATATCATTTAAAGCCCATAATGCACATACAAGATAATCATCTTCTCCAGTGATGTTGTAATATTTTTCTTTTAATAATATAAATACATCTTTCATTTTTCTTGAAATTTTATGCTTGTCTATGCCTTTTCCATACTTAGCTATTACAAAGGATGTTAATACTAAATAATCACACTCATTAAAGCCTTCTTCTGTAAGTAACTCCATAATTTCGTATATATCATTAATAATATTCTCTTCTTCATTTTCTAAAGCTATTAATAAAGATAAAATATATAATGTTTCTCCCCTAAAAGGTGATACTCTTGATGATGTGTCTTTAATATATCTTCTGATTTCCTTTACCTTCTCAAAAGGTATGTCTTTGTTATTATGTGCAAAGACTAATGAAGCAAGATGGTTTATTAAGTCGCCATCATTTCTTAATTTTACCTTTGCACTTCTGTAGTTTTCAATTGTCAGATCTATTCTGTCTTTGAGAAGTTTATCCATATTAATACTCCCTCACTTTACTTTATGAATATTAAATCCTAAGTCTATTATACTATATTTTATGTGTCAGTATTATAACAAATTAATAACAATTTTTTTAAATAAATTAGCCAAGGTAAGCTTTACTTATCTTGGCCTATTTTACTTATCCTTTGTTTTTTTCAAAGGTTAGCAGCAACAGAATAATAATGCTAAAGCAGCTAATCCAAAGAAACCGCCTCCACCAAAGCCACAGCCTCCACCGAAGCCACAACCTCCGCCGAAGCCGCCTCCACCAAAGCCACCGCCACAGCCTCCAAAGCCACAGCCTCCTCCAAAACCACATCCTGAGTTGCATGCTGGCGCAAAGCAACTACCATTTTTATCAAAGATAAATATTAACCTTACAGTTCTATCATTATCTTCTAAAAAGATTTGTGGAAATTCACATAAAAATTGTGATAATGCAGGGCTAAAGGATCTAACTATGATAGCAAATTCTTGTTCCCTAGACATTGGAGAAACGCTATTGCAGCAACGTGAATCATTAAACTTACTACCTTCATCATTAAAACTGAAATTATCAAAGCCTTCACTAAAATTGTCAAAATCATCGTTATTAAAAGCTGAATTATTAAAATCTCTACATGGATTTCTTCTTATAATTCTAATAGGACTAGATAATGCTACTACATTGTTACATGGTAAAGCTGGTGCACATAGTACTCCTTCGCATCCTGTAACTATAATATTTATCTTAATCCCATCACCACAGATACATTTAGGTAAATTTCTTCTTATTTCAATACCTATACATCTATCTGCACAAATTACTAGATTATATTCATTACACATACTGTTAACTCTTTGTAAGCAAACCTTCATTAGTAAATCCTCCTCTTTTTATCTAAAGTGTATTTACTATATCCTATGAGCAAGTATAAATATATTCTCTTAAAAAAGTAATTTTGAATAAAAAATATTAATTCTTTCTTATTTAATCTCTTCTAATTAGTAAGTTTAGACTAATAAAGCACCACTAAGTCATAGTGAGATCTCCTTAATCACAATATTTTAAATTTTTGTTTTATAAATATTTTACTTATGTTATAATAACCTTGATATTATAATTGTTATATAAATATTTCTTAATATAAAGGAGTTTTAATTATGGGTTTCAAAGATAAAGTAAGTAAGTATTTTACTGATGCATATATGCAAAAGTATGGAGATAGAATGACTAGTACTGCTGGTACTGTTTTATCTGTTAAAATTGAAGAAAAGAACATATTAGGCATTTTCAGAAAATTAGATGCCATGATATTACTTAAGCCAGATGCAGGTAAGGGTGTAGTTAAAACTCAATATAAAGTAAGAAAGTGGTTTAAAAAGCCGACTTTTATAGATGTAAAGCAAGGTCATAAAGTAATTATTATGGGAATTGAAGGTGAAAAAGGTAAGGCAGATTCTGACACAATCACTATTTCAAACATTTTAAATTTAACTACAAAAAAAGACCTACACCCATTTGATCATAGCCAAATAAAAAAAGCTAGACAACAAGCAACTAAAATGAGAACAAGATAAGAATGAAATAATGAAAAAATTAAAAAATGAAGGTGAAAACTCCTACGGAGTTTTAAAATAAAGAGGTTGCCATGGGGCAACCTCTTTATTTATTATTTTATTGTGATTTTGAAAAAAATCACTTCAACAATTCTTTCATTATTTCATTTCTTAATTTTTCTCATTATTCCATTAGTTCTTCATTTCTCAGCAATTTGGAACAAATTGCAACCTCAACTGTTAATTAATAATTGTTAATTGCTAATTGAAAACAACTACTTCTGTTTCTTCTAAAGCTTTATTAACTAATTCATCTATATTTAATACTTCTTCAGATTTTCTTATTAATTCTAATCTTGGTTTAGTCTTTGGATGTTTTGGAACAAATATAGTACAACAATCTTCATATGGAAGTATTGATGTTTCATAAGTATCTATTTCTCTAGCTATATCCATTATATCTGTTTTATCCATTGCAATTAATGGTCTAAATACTGGTCTATCTGCACAATCATTACTTACAACTAAACCTTCCATAGTTTGGCTAGCAACTTGACCTACGCTTTCTCCAGTTGCAACTGAATGTATATTATACTTATCTGCTAAAGCACATGCTACTCTCATCATAAATCTTCTCATTATAATAGTTAGCTCATCTTCTCTACATCCATTAATAATCGCCATTTGTATTTCAGTAAAAGGCACAATATGAAGGTTAACTCTTTCAGTGTAATTTGATAATATCTTAGCTAAATCCTTAACCTTATCCTTTGCTCTTTCTGAAGTGTAAGGATGGCTATGGTAATAAACACAGTGTAATTCTACTCCTCTTCTAGCCATTAAATAGCCTGCTACAGGAGAATCTATACCACCAGATAGCATAAGCATTGTACTTCCATTAATTCCATAAGGAAGTCCTCCAACCCCTTTAACCTTATCCTTTGTCGTATAAATATATGCTTTATCTCTTATTTCTATATTTACTAGACATTCTGGATTTTTAACCTTAACTTCAAGTCCATTCATATTATAAACTACAAAAGCTCCAACTTCTTTAGAAGTTTCTAAAGAATTCTTAGGGAATGCCTTATTAGCTCTATTAGTTTCAATCTTAAAGTTCTTTGGATTAGCTTCTCTAACCTTATTTAAAGCTTCTTCCTTAATTGCTTGCATATCTCTCTCTACTTCTGTAACTATGCATACTTCAGCTACGCCAAAAACTTTTCTTACTCTTTCAGTAGCTTCTTCAATATCATCAGCTTTAATAAAATATCTACCTTGATCTGAAATTAAAGAATATTCTATTCCCTTTAGCTTCTTTTTAATATTCTCTCTTAATTTCTTTTCAAACTTATTTCTGTTTAATCCCTTTAAAAATATTTCAGATGCGTACTTAACTAATATTAGTTGATTCATTTTTTTACTCTCCTTAAAAATCTTAATGAGTTTTTTAAAACTTCTACAGTTTTATCTATTTCTTCTTTAGTATTAAACTTTGAGAATGAGAATCTTATAGCACTTTCAACTTCACCTTTGCTTAACCCTAAAGCTTTAATAACATAACTACCTTGTACAGAACTAGTTTTTGAAGTACATGCAGAACCAGTAGCTACAAATATATTATTTTCTTCAAGTAAATGAAGTAATACTTCAGCACGAACTCCAGTAAAAGATACATTCAATATATATGGTGTAAAATCATCACTTAATGGACTATTTATCCTAATATTATCAATTTCACTAAGTCTATTTATCATGTATTCTTTTAATTCATTAACTTTTTTATAACTATCATTAATATTTTCCATAGTTATTTCTGCTGCTTTATTAAAGCCTATAATACCAGGAACGTTTTGAGTTCCACCTCTTACTCCACCTTCTTGACTTCCTCCATGTATTAATGGATTTAATACTAAACCTTTTTTAATATAAATAAATCCAACACCCTTTGGTCCATGAATCTTATGTGAAGAGGCTGTAAGCATATCTATATTCATCTTTTTCACATCTATATTTAACTTACCAAAGGATTGTACAGCATCTACATGAAATTTTGCTCTACTTGATTTTTCTTTAATTACCTTACCGATTTCCACTAGATCTTGTACTGAACCCATTTCATTATTAACATGCATAATTGAAACTAAAACTGTTTCCTTTGTTATAGAATTTTTTATATCATCTATAGAAACTTTACCATTGCTATCTACATTTAAATATGTAACTTTTACTCCATTCTTTTCAAGGTCTTTATATGTCATTAAAACAGAATGATGCTCAAAAACAGTTGTAATTATATGATGCCCTGGTTTAGCTAGTCCCTTTATTATTAGATTATTACTTTCACTTCCACCTGAAGTAAAGTATATTTCTTCCTTAGATGCATTTATACATTTCCCTATAAAATCCCTAGCCTCATTTATCTTCTTTTCAGATTTTATTCCAAGACCATGAAGTGAAGATGGATTACCATAATATTCTTCCATTCCTCTAGCAATTTCATCTATTACTTCTTTATAAGGTTTTGTAGTTGCACTATTGTCTAAATAAATATCCAAAATTAGTCCTCCTACTATTAATTTAAATAGTATATAAGTTGTAATAAAATTTTTACATTTTATCCAATTAATTTATATGTAAAATATTTTAATTATGCACTTACGCAATCAGCTTATATAAAAATTAAAATATAGATGCTTTCAAATTTAAATAAATGAAAATTAATTATTTAATTAATTGAAACATATATACAATTGATTTTAAAAATACTATATCAAATTTCAATAAATAAATAAAGTTTTTTCTAAGAATAATTAGAGGCTGTCTTATGACAGCCTCTAATTTGCAAGATCTAAAACTTTATAAGGAGATTACTCCATAGCTACGAATTCAACACTTTCAACATCTTTTAGCTTTAATAAGCCATCCATTAATGTAGTTAAATCACCATTAATAGATGAAATGTTAATAGTTAAACTCACATTAGCTTTTTTATTCATAGGGATTCCTTGATTTATAGTAATTATACTTCCACCTACTTCATAAATATAATTTAAAATACAAGAAAGTACTCCCTTATTATCATTTATCATCATATTTAATGTTACTTTTTGTCCTACTTCTGTTTCAGCAAGTTCAAAAACAGTTTCTTTATACTTATAGTAAACACTTCTACTTATATTTACCGTTTTAGCTGCTTCAGTAACATCCTTTACTTTACCTTCCTTAAGTAATCTTTTAGCATCAACTACTTTTTCATAAACATCAGGAAGAGATCTTTTATCTACAATTAGAAAATTACCTTTCATTAGTACCACCTTTAAATACTGTTGTTGCCCCCAAATTATCTATAGATAGTTCCTTAATGCTCCAAGGAATATTCTCATCCTTGATAAAAGTATTAAGCTTTTCTAAAAATTCTTTATTGTCATTTTTAATAATTGCCATTATAGTTGGCCCTGCCCCACTTAAAAAACAACATAAAGCATCTAAATCCATACATTTATTATATACTAAATTATAATTTTTTATTAATGGACTTCTATACTTTTCATGTAATGCATCTTTACAACAATACTTCAAAAGATCGAATTTACCACTAATAAAACTAGAAATCATCAATGATACCCTACTAACATTATAAACAGCATCTTTAAAGTTTACCTGAGCTGGTAGTACCTCTCTAGATAAAGATGTAGATAGTTCAAATTTAGGAATTAAAGCAATAAAGCTTAAGCCTTCTTCAATATTAATTTTATTATAATATACTTCCCCATCTTCAACTACTGACACTATCATATCCCCAAAGAATGCTGGTGCAATATTATCTGGATGACCTTCAATTTCTACCCCAAGTTTAAAAAGTTCTTCTATACTTAAAGGATTATTCATTATGGCATTTGCACCTAATAGTCCTGCAACTATACAAGTAGAGCTTGAACCAAGCCCCCTTGATATAGGTATATTTTCATTAACTAACCCAATTTTTAATCCCTTAGGCTTGTATTTACACTTTTCAAAGCATATTTCCATTGCTTTATAAACTATATTGTCTGTATTAGAAAATTCCTCTTTAAATCCATAAAAGTTTATGCCCCCATTTACTTCAGAAAATTCAAATTCATTATATAAATTAAAAGCTATACCTAAGGAATCAAATCCTGGTCCTATATTTGCAGATGTTGCAGGTACTTTTACTCTAAACATTAGGCTCTTCCTTTAAATACTTTAAAAGTGCGTCTTTAAGTGCATTTTTTTCTGACTTAAAGTTATGAAGCACTGCCTTTTTGTCTAAATCCTTTAAGTTATCTGGTATTGAAATCTTACAAAATTCATTTAACTTCTTAATAACTTCAAAATCATCTACTCCTTCAACATCAATTCCTAAAGCCTTAGTTATGCTTCTAGGGAACTTATATGGACTTGCTGTTGATGCAATTAAATATTCTGTAGTATCATTAGTTGCCCTTTGATACTTTTCTAATACAACCTGCCCCACTGCCGTATGTGTATCAATTAAATAGCCCTCTTTTTCATATAAATCTCTTATTGCCTTATAAACTTCATCAGTGCTAGCACTGTCGCCATAAAAGTCCTTTAAGAAATCTTTTATACTCTTACTAACTTCATATACGCCCTTTTCATTTAAATCCTTCATTAAGGATTTAATTATATTTTCATCCCTACCACTAGCTTCAAATAATAATCTTTCTAAATTAGATGAAACTAAAATATCCATTGAAGGTGATTCAGTTAAGATAAGTTCTCTCCTCTTATCATATACACCTTCATTAAAGAAATCAGCTAGTACTTTGTTTTCATTAGATGCACATATAAATTTAGCAATAGGAAGCCCCATTTCCTTTGCATAATATGAAGCAAGTATGTTACCAAAGTTGCCAGTAGGTACTACTACATTTATTTTATCCCCTAATTTTATTTTTTGCTTATTGACTAATTGGAAGTATCCATAAAAATAATAAATAATTTGTGGTACTAATCTACCAATATTTATTGAATTTGCAGAAGATAATCTAAAGCCCATTTGTAATAAATCTTCTTTAAATTCAATATCCCCAAATATTTCTTTTACTCCTCTTTGAGCATCATCAAAGTTTCCATTAATCCCAACAACTCTAACATTTGCTCCTTCTTGAGTAACCATTTGCTTTTCTTGAACTGCACTAACCCCATCATTTGGGTAATAAACCATTACCCTAAAACCATCTACATCCCTAAAACCTTCTAAAGCTGCCTTACCTGTATCCCCTGAAGTAGCAGCAAGTATTACTATTTCTTCCTTAACCTTAAGTTTCTTTTTAGATAAACTCATTATTTGTGGTAAGAATAATAATGCAGCATCTTTAAATGCAGAGGTTGGTCCATGATAAAGCTCTAAGAAATTTTTCTCTTCTATAACTTTAAACCTATAAGTATAGGCCTTATTTATTGCAGATTGAATTTCTTCATCAGTAAAATCCGTAAAGAACTCCTTAATTACCTCAAAGGAAATTTCCTCATAAGTCATATTATACTTATCTTTTACCTTATCAAAAAGGTTAGGAAAACTTAAAGGTACATATAGCCCGCCATCTTTAGATATCCCATTTATAATTGCTTCTGAGGAAGTGATAGCCTTTTCTCCTCCTCTGGTACTTGTAAACCTCATAAAATCACCCCAAATCTTGGTTTAGTTCCCTTGAAAATATATTACCATGTTTGTTCACTAAATACAAGTGTTTTTATTATAGATACACTTTCTATTTTAAATGTAAACATTTAACATTTCTAATATTCTATTTATTATCTTTTCTTTCATACAAAATTTACTTATAGTTATTTAAAGGTAAACACTAAAAAAGGGACTTTCTCTTTTGAAACTTCCCTTTTTCTCTACATTCCTAATTATTCAGCATCCCGCCCTAATTTATAGTAATTGCTACTAAATAATAAAAAGAAGCTATTTTATACAAATAGCTTCCTTAAAACTTAAAATTCAAAACAAATACTTATCGATGTAATTCTTCATTGTGAGCAGCACTATTTTCCTTTGCTCTTAATAAATAAGTAAACACTATTAATTAAGAATATTACACCTGAATAAAATAATACAATTCCCCATTGGCCTATCCCTAAAGCTACTGTATTAAATACATCAGCTAAAAATGGTATATAAAGTATTCCACAAACCATAGTTATCGAAACTAAAACTGCTCCTACTAAATATGGGTTTGTAAATAATTTTATTTCGAAGATTGAATGTCTTTCAGATCTACATTCAAATACATGTAAGAGTTGTGACATTACTAATGTAGTAAGTGCTAATGTTCTACAAGTAGCTAAATCCATTCCATATAATCTTCCTGTCATAAAAGCCATTAATGTACAAATACCAATTAAACATCCCCTTACAAGTATCTTAGACCATAAACCACGAGCAAATATGCTTTCTCCCTTTTCCCTTGGCTGTTGCATCATTATATCTTTATCTGCTGGATCAACCCCTAAGGCTATAGCTGGAAGGCCGTCTGTAGCTAAATTTACAAATAATATTTGAATAGGTGTTAATGGATTAGGTAAATAGAAAATTGATGCAAGGAACATAGTTAAAACTTCTCCTAGGTTACAAGATAATAAATACCTAATAAACTTTCTTATATTATCGTAAATAATTCTTCCCTCTTCTACTGCAGAAACTATAGTCTTAAAGTTATCATCCATAAGTACCATAGATGCAGCTTCTTTAGTAACATCAGTTCCTGATATCCCCATTGCCACACCAATGTCAGCTTCCTTAATAGCTGGAGCATCATTAACTCCATCACCAGTCATAGCAACTATATTATTTTGCTTTTTAAATGCCTTTACAATTCTTAGCTTATGATGTGGTGAAACTCTTGCAAAAACTCTAACATTCATTACTTTCTTTTCTAATTCTGCATCACTAAGCCTTTCAATTTCTTCGCCAGTAATACCTTGATCATCAGTGTTACAAATATTAATAGACTTAGCAATGGCTAAAGCTGTATTTTTATGATCACCAGTAATCATAACTGGCTTAATTCCGGCAAGTTTACACTTTAACACCGCATCTCTAACTTCAACTCTAGGAGGATCTATACTTCCAGCAACTCCTAAGAAAATAAGATCTTTTTCTAAGGAATCATTTCTAACTAATCCTTCTTCCTTATAAGCTGCAGCAATACATCTTAAGGCCCTATTAGACATCACTTCTATATATGAAGCTACTTGTCTTCTCTTTTGAGATGTTAAAGGCTTAATACTTCCATTTTCTAAAATATAGCTACATTTATCAATTACTCTCTCAGGAGCTCCTTTCATGTAGCAAAATTCCTTTGATCCATCTCTTACTATTACACTCATCATCTTTCTATTTGAATCAAAAGGAATGTCAAAAACTCTTTGTACCCTAGAAACATATCCTTTAAGTAAATTAACATCCTTAAAGAATGCTTTTACTAATGCAGTTTCTGTAGGATCCCCATGAAGAGCCTTATCTATGTTTTTAATTTTAAAATCATAATTGCAATCATTGCAATAAACTAATGCTTTAGCTAAACTTGTACTACTATCTACATTTTCCTTATCTAAATCATAAATCCTACCATTAATATATATTTCCTTAACAGTCATCTTATTTTGAGTAAGGGTACCTGTCTTATCAGAACATATTACAGATGTGCACCCTAAAGTTTCAACAGCTGGAAGTTTTCTAACTAGTGCATTTTTCTTTAGCATCCTTGATACACCTAAAGCTAAGGCAACAGTTACAATTGCTGCAAGTCCTTCTGGAATAGCTGCAACTGCTAATGAAACTCCAAGAAGAAACATTTCTGAGACTTCATTCCCTCTTAATATTCCAAGAATAGTAACTACTGCACAAATTCCTAAGCATAAAATTACTAAAATCTTACCTAATGAATCTAATCTTTCTCTTAAAGGTGATTTTTCTTCTTCTATATTATCTAAAAGATTTGCTATCTTACCCATTTCTGTCTGCATACCAATGCTATCTACAAACAAAATTCCTCTTCCTTTTAATATAGTTGTTCCCATAAATCCTTGATTTTTTCCTTTTCTATAGTCCTTCGATACCCCAACTGATTCTCCAGTTAATAGGGACTCATCTACCATTAAACTAGAAGCTTCAATAAAGGTTCCATCAGCAGGAATCCTATCTCCAGCCTCTAAAATAACCATATCTCCAATAGTTATATAAATAGAGTTAATTACTTTCAGTGCTCCATCTCTAAGAACCTTACAACTAGGTGCTGCTAATTCCTTAAGGGCCTCAAGGGACTTTTCTGTTCTATATTCTTGAACAAATCCCATAATAGCATTAACAACTACTATAATTAGTATAGTAACTGCATCAGCTAAATCTCCCATAAGCCCTGATATTATTGTTGCAGCTATTAATACCCAAACTATAAAGTCATTAAATTGTGATAAAAATATTACTATTGGTGATGATTTTTTCTTATGGGATATTTCATTTAATCCATAAGATTTTTGTCTTGCTTCAGCTTCTTTTGTAGATAATCCTCTCGATATTTCTCTCTCCTGTATCACCAGATTCCTCCTTAAATTAGTTTCTATATATTATATTTGGTTAATTCCAAGATATGAATTTTAATTAGATACCTTTACAAATTTTCAATATAAATATAGAATATGAATAGATGATTAATATACTAAGGAGGCAATAACTTGAAAGATATAATATACGTAACTGGGCATAAAAACCCAGATTCAGACTCAATTTGTTCAGCTTATGCATATGCTGAATTAAAAAATAAGACAGGCAACCTGCCTGCTGTTCCAGTTAGACTTGGAAATGTAAATAGAGAAACTCAATATATACTTGATTATTTTGGAGTAGAAGCTCCAAAATTATTAAAAACTGTGAAACTTAAGGTGGAAGATTTAGAATTTGATAAAATAACACCTGTTTCACCAGAAATATCATTAAAAATGGCTTGGAACATAATGAGCAACAAGAACATAAAAACTCTTCCTGTTGCAGATGAAAATGATCATCTATTAGGAGTTCTAGCTATTTCAAACTTAACTTCTTGCTATATGGATATTTGGGATAATAGAATTTTAGCAAAGAGTAATACTTCTTTTGAAAACATAGTAGATACTTTATCTGCAAAAGAAATATATGTTAATGAAGGAACTAAATCTTTCCCAGGTAAAATAGTAGTTTCTGCTATGAAACCAGAAAGCATGAAGGATCATATTGAAGAAGGAGATATTGCAATAGTTGGAGACAGAGAAGAAGTCCAAAGTGCTTTATTAGACTTAAATATTTCTCTTATGATAGTTACAGGATCACATACTCCTACTGCTGAAATAATTGAAAAAGCTAAAGAAGCTAATATAAGTGTAATATCTACACCTCATGATTCATTTACTACATCTAGACTTATAATTCAAAGTATCCCTGTTGGATATGTAATGATAAAGGATAAGTTAGTTACTTTCTCAACAGAAGATTTAGTTGATGATGTTAAACCAGTTATGGTTGAAACTAGATTTAGAAGCTATCCTGTTATAGATTCAGATGGAAAAGTTATAGGAACTATGTCTAGATATCACTTAATTTCTAACTATAGAAAGAAAATTATTCAAATGGACCATAACGAAAGAGGTCAATCAGTTGATGGACTTGAAGATGCTGATATATTAGAAATTATAGATCACCATAGAGTAGCTGATATTCAAACAAGCGGTCCTCTATACTTTAGAAGTGAACCTATTGGAAGTACTTCTACTATAGTTGGTAAATGCTTCTTTGAACGTGGAATAAGACCTTCAAAACAAGCTGCTGGACTTTTATGTGGTGCAATAATTTCTGATACATTATTATTTAGAAGCCCAACTTGTACTCCAGAAGATAAGCAAATTTGCTTAAGACTTGCTGAAATTGCTGGAATCAATGTTGAAGAATTTGCAAAAGAAATGTTTAAAGCAGGTACTTCACTTAAGGGTAAAACTGTTGAGGAAATCTTTAACCAAGACTTTAAGCCATTTACTATAGGAGAAACTAAGGTAGGTATTGCCCAAGTTAACACTATGGATATAGAAGGCTTTATGCCACTTAAAAATGACATGTTAAAATATATGGATACTAAGGCAAATGAAGCTGGTTTAGATATGACATTATTACTTTTAACTGATATATTAAATGAAGGATCTCAAATATTAGTTGCTGGTAATCAACCAGAAATTGCAGAAAAAGCATTTAATGTAACACTTAATGAAAGTACTGCATTCTTAGATGGTGTACTATCAAGAAAGAAACAAGTAGTACCACCAATCACTAGTGCAATTAACAGTTAACATTTAGCAATTAATAATTTAGGAAGTGATTTTTACAAAATCACGATAAAAAAAGGCTTTAAAAAAAGCCTTTTTTTCTTTTAATGAAGGAATTAAAGAATGAAAAAAATTAAAGAATTATGGATGTAATTTGTTCCAAATTACTGCAATAAAAGTAAAAAACTTCTGAAGGAGTTTTTACCTTACGTTCTTCATTTTTTCATTTCTTCATTCTTTTATTTTAACTATTTATTCATTCTTTCATTTTTTCATTATTTCATTTACTAACTAATTCCTCATATCAAAAAAACTCCCGCAGGAGTTTTCACCATAATTTTTCATTCTTAATTCTTCATTTTTCATTTAAATTGCAAAGCAATTTAAACCTATCTTCTCATATTATTAATCATTCCCCACATTTCATCTGCAGTTGTTATTCCTCTTGAGCTTAATTGAAATGCTCTTTGAGTTAATATCATATCTGCAAATTCAGTGGCCATATCTACATTTGATCCTTCAAGCATACCTTGAAGCATTTCAAAATCAGTACTTCTATTTACTTGTACACCAGGTGCTGGAGAGTATAAGTTTTCTCCTACTGATACAAAAGCTCTATCTCCTACTGCAGTATATAGTGGTATTTCTCCTACATGATTAAAAGTATCACCATTTTTTAAGAATATTTGTCCTTTTTTATCTACCATAAAGTTATTCTTATTAAATGTAACATTATTTTCTGAGAATCCATTTAGATAATTAATTTCTACCTTATATCCTCTATTATCTACTAATCTTCCATTAGCATCTATAGCAAAAGCCCCATCTCTAGTGTATAACTCATTGCCATCTTCAGTAATAATCTTAAAATATCCTACTCCATCTATTGATAAATCAGTGCTAAGTAATGTTTCTTGAAGCATTCCTTGACTATTATCTCTATACCATTCAGATGTCTTAGTTCCTGTTCCTATAATAGAATCTTTATTATTTAAAGGATTACCTAATGCATCTAATGATTCTGAAAGTAAATCTTTAAACCCGACTTCTAATTTTTTATAACCTAATGTACTTGAATTAGCTAAATTATTAGATATTGCATCTAACTTATCTTGATTAGCATTCATTCCAGTTTTTGCAGTCCATAAAGTTCTTAACATAACTTACCTCCTATTATCTAATAGATCCTATTTCATTTGCAGCTTTATTTAAAGTATCATCTATAGTTTGAACTATTTTTTGATTAGTTTCAAAACTTCTCATAGTTGTCATCATATTAACCATTTCATTTGTAATATTTACATTTGAACTTTCTAATGCTCCTTGAGCTACAAAGGTTTCGGCATTATATATAGGATTTTCTCCTCTATAATAATTATCACCGATCTTTTCTAAGTTATTATAATCAGTAAAATCTGCTACAGCTAAAGAATAATTATCTGTATTACCTATGTGTAAAGTGTTATCTTTACCTAAAAGGATATTGTCACTTCCAACAAAAATAGGTTCTAAGGCACCAGTTCCTTTATTAATACCCAAAACCCTATCTCCTGTGCTTGTCATAAGATATCCGTTGTTACCAATTCTAAAGCTTCCATCTCTAGTGTATACTACTTCATTTCCTGCAGTAGTTTGTTTTTCCACAGCAAAAAAACCTCTACCTTCTATTGCAAAATCTGTTCTCTTATCAGTATTTTTTAATACCCCTTGAGTAAAAGCTGTATCTACTGAATCAATTTCAGCTCCAAGACTTATTGTTCCTAATCTTTGAGTCAGGTTTTTTCCACCTACAACCTTATCCTTATTTTGAATCATAACCTCATCAAAACTTTTAATAGATAAATTATCTCCTTTAAAACCTGTAGTGTTAGCATTAGTCATATTATTAGTTATGGTAGCTTGTCTATTCTCTAAAGTTACTAAACCAGATACTGCTGTATAAAGACTTCTAATCACTTGTCTCATCCCCTTCAAATAAAACTTTGCATTCATCGTTATAATGCATGCCAAGGCCTCTAGCCTTTTCTTCTATATTAGCATCAGATATTTCCCTACTATAATTTACACCTAGCATTAAAATAACTGTAATAATCATACCTATTCCTATACCCATAAGTATTTTTCTATCGGAAAGAAAATTAAATATATCAACTACCTTTTTAATAAGCTTCTTATTAATAGTACCTCCCCCTTACCTATGGATAACTCTTCACATATTTCATCATCATTTAACCCATTATCTAATAGCTCTTTCACTTTATTTAACTTGCTATTTTCATCTACTTCATTATCCTTTGATTTTTCAGAAAAATTATCATTAATTTCAATATCTAAATTATTACTTAAGTTAGTTTTTTCTCCTTCTAACTTATCTTTATAATCTTCAATAAAAGTATTACTCTCTAATTTTTCCTCATTATATGTAATATCGTCTCTTTTATTTGAATTCTTAATAGTATTAATAGATATTTTTAAATCTTCTATTTCCTTTTGAAGTTCTAAAACAGTTTCTGCAAAAGATTTTCTTATTTCTATTATATCTAAATCGTAATCTTTTTCTCTAACTTCTTCCCTTTGTAGAATTTTCTCAAAGGAATTATCTTCTTTCTTAATAGCTTTAAAATTTAAAACAATTAAAATAATACCTAATATTAAAATTAAAACTGGAATCAATATTATCACTCCTTAATTAAATATAATTAATTTCCTTCATTACAGTTCTTAAGTTTCTAATAGCCCTGCTATGAAGCTGACAAACTCTTGATTCTGATACTTCTAGTACTTGTCCTATTTCCTTTAAAGTAAATCTTTCATAATAATAAAGCTTTAATACTAATTTATCCTTATCCTTTAGCTTTTCAATAGCTTCTGCTAATATCACAGTTTTCTCCTTATATTCTAAGGATTCTTCTGGAGATATGGATTCTTTATCTTCTAAGGTTTCCATTACAGTAACATCATCATCATCTGAATAAATTACTGACTCTAGGGATATTATTGACATATAGTTTATATAATTCTCAACTTGAGAAACCTCTTCTTCTGAAACTCCAAGGTATAATGCTATTTCTTTTAAAGAAGGCTCTCTCATAAGCTTATTTTGTAATTTTTCAATGGCTTCATTATACCTTGCAAGCTTATCCATTGCCCCCTTTGATATAGGTCTATTTTTTCTTATTTCATCAATCATAGCCCCTTTTATTCTCAAAGTAGCATAAGATGAGAATTTCATTCCCTTAGTTGGGTTATACCTATTTATTGCATCCATAAGCCCAACAATTCCATAGCTAACTAAGTCTTCATATTCAATGTATTTTGTTTTTCCAAGCATAATTCTTGATGCCAAATACTTAACTAATGGTATATACTTTTCAACAATCTCTTCCTTATGAATTAGAGGGCTTTGACATTCCATGATTTTTACCTCCTAAAAAACTCCTTATATAAGTTCTCTTTGCTTTCTCATAATCTTAAATACAGTTCTAATAATTTTTTCTCTTGTAGAATTACTAATATCTACAAAGGTCACTCCACAAACAAAGCCTTTATCTTCAGCTTTTGCTATTCTAATAACCTCTCCCTTTACTTCTATCTCATCATCTTCATATTTCAAACTAGCTATTATAGTATCATTAAGCTTAATAGAATCATTTATCTTAACTCTCATTCCACCACCACTTAAGTCTAATATCATAGCATTTTTATATTTTTCTTTTTTTATTACTTCAGCTTTCTTTGAATTTTCTTTAAGGTCGTCTTCTATTTCTTTTTCATTAACATAATTAATTATTTGTACTATATCAACTCTAACATAATCTCTTCTTTGTATTTTAGTAATAGAATAAGGAAAACTTAATCTATAATAAGGCTTTTCTTCTTCAACATATCTTCCTAAAACTTTTGATTTATAACCAAATACATTACCATTACCATCATAAATTATCTGTTGAAGCTCATCTCCTTCATTTAGAGTTAAGTAAATCCCATCATTTACAGGCACTGCAATTAAAAATTCCCCTTCTTTAACATCTTGAATAGTTGATTTATATACATTATTTTCAAATAATATATCTATAACACAATTTATCTCTAGCTTTATATTTGACATATTTACCCCCTATGAAAAAATACTAAATAATTTTTTAAATAACCCTTGTACACCAATTCCTACTTCTTGTTTTTCTTTTCCAACTATTTTTGATGTTATTGCTTCTATACATCTTGAAGCATCACAGTTTGGATATCCTATAACAAAAGGCAATTGATTTCTTACAGACATAGTCAATTTTTTATCTTCATAAATATATCCTAAATAGTCTATATCTAAAGTTAAAAATCTATTTACTGCTGTTTTAAACTTAGAGAATGTTACTTCTCCTTCTTTTTTATCAAAAACTTTATTTACAACTATACTTGCCTTACTTTTAATCTTAAAATGATTTACTGCCTTTAATAAGCTATATCCATCTGTTAATGATGTTGGCTCTGGAGTAGTAACAAGTACAACCTCATCTGAGCAAGCAATAAATGCTAAAACACTTCTACTTATTCCAGCTCCAGTGTCAATGAATATGTAATCAAAACCTTCTAACATTTCTATTTTCTTTAAAAATAAATCTCTTTGATTTTGTTGTAAATCTTCTATATTATTAAGACCACTTCCTCCTGGCAAAAGGTTAACCCCTTCTGGCCCCTCTACTATAACATCTTCTATTGATAAGTTTCCATTTATCAAATCTAAAACATTATGCTTTGGATAAATTCCCATTAACACATCATCATTTCCCATACCTATATCAGCATCAAATACTAAAACCTTTTTCCCTTTTCTTACTAGGCTTATAGCTAAATTTACTACAAAATTGCTTTTACCTACTCCACCTTTACCTGAAGTAATAGTAATAATCTTTGATTTTTTTCTTTCTATATTACTAGTACTACCATTTGCAAGTCTTCTTAAGCTTTCAGCTTGGTCTAGCATACCGATTCCTCCCCAAGAATAAGTTTTATAATTTCATCTTTACTAGGTACCTTAATATCATCAGGAACGTTTTGTCCAACAGTAATATAAGATATAGGCTTGCTAGATTTCTTCGCTATATTATAAAGGCATCCGTAAGAAGTAGTTTCATCAAGCTTAGTAACTATTGTATCTTCGTAGTTTATTTCTCCATATCCACTTAATATAGCATCAATATCTTTATTCTTAGTTGTTCCACTTATTACCAAGGAAATATTGCTTGAATTAACCTTTTGGATAAAAGCTCTAAGTTCTGATATTTGCATAGTATTTTTGCTGCTTCTGCCTGTTGTATCAACTAAAACAACATCACAACCCGATAAAGAATTAATTGCTTCTTCCATTTCCTTTAATGTAATTACTACTTTAAATGGTATATTCATAATTTCTGCATAAGTTTTTAATTGCTCTACAGCACCTATTCTATAAGTATCTATTGTAATTAAGCCAACCTTCTTCTTTTCAATAAGAGCAAGTCTACCAGCTAGCTTTGCAATAGTTGTGGTCTTTCCTACTCCTGTAGGTCCAATTAGAACTACATTGCCTTTTAAATCCTTATTTACTACTTCTATATCTCTTTTTAATACTTCTTTTAATTCATCTTTAAAGCTCTCGATATCTTCATAATTCTCTAAGTTTATATCTTCTAATAGATTTTCTTCTATATCCATATCCCTTAAAAAATCAACAGCTACTAAAGCTTCTTTTTCTTTATTGGTATTTTTAATAACTTTATTTAATAATTCCTTGATTTCCTTTACTTCATCCTTTAAAGCCTCATCTTTTTTAGTATCCGCTTTTTCTGAAATACTAGGCTTTTCTATTTCAACACTTCTATCTATATGAGCTTTAACTTCCTCTTTTTCAAAAATACTCTTTATGCTATTTAATGAGTCCTTAAAATTATCTACCTCTGAAACTTTCTTACTTTTTTTCTTATCTACTTTGCTATTTTCTAAAGCAGCTGTGACTTCTATGAGCTTAGGTTTAAAATATCCTTTTACACCTGACTCCCTTACTTTTCTTTGACTTATAATAATAGCATCCTTACCTAATTCATATCTAATTCTCGTCATAGCTTCATTCATATTTTTTACTAAGTATTTCTTAATAAGCATTATAGTGATACAACTCCTTCAGTTTTTATTTCAACATCATTTGGTATTTCATTTAATGAAATTACCATTACATGTGGAAATACCATTTCTATTAACTTTCTAAAAACAGGTCTTATATTTGGTGATACTAATATAACTGGTTGATTATTATAGAAATAAACCCTATCTATAGTATCTCTTACACTATTTAAAATCTTAGTTGTTGTATCAGGATCTACTGCTGGGAAGGATCCTTGTATAGATTTTTGTGTATTGGCCGAAACTATTTCTTCAATTTGAGCTGATAATGTTACAACTGTGATACTCTTATCTTCATCAATAATTGTATTACAAATAGTTCTAGCTAGAGAGAATCTAACGTACTCTGTTAATAATTCTAAATCCTTAGTTAATCTTGAATTATCAGCTAATGATTCCATTATAGTAACCATATCTTTTATAGGAACTTTTTCTCTTAAAAGGTTTTGTAGAATTTTTTGAAGCTCACCTATTGTCATTAAATCTGGTATAAGTTCATCTACTACAGCACTATATTTTTCCTTAGTATTTTCAACTATTAATTGAACTTCTTGTCTTCCAAGTAATTCATATGAATGTGCTTTAATAGTTTCAGTTAAGTGAGTAACCATAACTGTTGTTGGATCAACTACTGTTAATCCTTTAATTTCTGCTTCTTCCCTTTGATCTTTATTTATCCATACTGCTGGCAAATTAAATGTAGGTTCAACAGTTCTAATACCTGCTATTTGAGTATTTTCTCCTGATGGATCCATGCATAGTAACATACTTGCCATAAGTTCAGCTGAAGCTATTACAGTTCCTCTTATCTTAATTACATATTCATTTGTCTTTAATTGAAGATTATCTCTTATTCTAATTGGTTGAACTACTATTCCCATTTCAATTGCACATTGTCTTCTAACAGATGCAATTCTTTGAAGTAAATCTCCACCTGTTGATTCATCAGCAAGAGGTATTAAACCATAACCTATTTCTACCTCCATAGGTTCAACAGAAATTAAACTCATAACATTTTCCGGCTCTTTTTTTTCAAGTTCTGTATATTCTTCTTCTACTCTTTGAAGCTCTTGCTCCTTAGTTTTTTGTTCTTCCTTAATTAATAAATATGTAGCAACTCCTCCAGCCACTGCAGCTAGTAAAAACGGAAACATTGGCATTCCAGGTATTAAAGCTAGGAAGAACATTACTGCTGATACTATTCCAAGTGCTACTGGGAAAGCAGTAAGTTGTCTACTGAAAGTCTTACCAAAGTTATCAGAGCTTCCAGATCTAGTTACTAATATACCTGATGCTGTTGATATTAATAGTGCTGGAACTTGGCTTACAAGTCCATCACCTATAGTTAATCTAGTATATAATTCTCCAGCTTGAAGAAAGTCCATACCGCCCATAACACCAATAATTATGCCTGCTATTATATTTATAATAGTTATAATTATACCTGCTATAGCATCTCCTTTTACGAATTTAGATGCACCATCCATAGATCCATAAAAGTCAGCTTCTGATTGAAGATCTTCTCTTCTTTTTCTTGCCATAGCTTCATCTATTAAACCTGCATTTAAATCTGCATCTATACTCATTTGTTTTCCTGGCATAGCATCTAAAGTAAATCTAGCTGATACTTCTGATACCCTACCTGCCCCACTAGTAATAACTACGAATTGTATAATAACTATAATTAAGAATATAATTATTCCAACTACATAATTTCCACCTATAACAAATTCACCAAAGGCTTCAATAATTTTTCCTGCATTTCCTTCACTTAAGATAAGTCTTGTTGAGGATATATTTAATCCTAGCCTAAGTAATGTTGTAACAAGTAGTAAAGTTGGGAATACTGACAATTGTAATACATTTGTAGTAAACATAGTTATCATTAATACTACAGCAGATAATGTAATATTAAATGCTAGCAATATGTCTAATAAGGCTGATGGAAGAGGTACTATTATCATAAGTACAATACCAAGTACTGCGAAGGCTACTATTATATCCGTATTCTTTTTTAAGTTAAATTTATTGTTTTCAAGCAAACCTATCCCATCCTTTATTGTCTAGTTCTTCTTCTTATTTTTTTCTAGTTTAAATACCATAGCTAAGACTTCTGCTACTGCTTGATACATATCTTGAGGTATATCGCTATCTATTTCTACAGAATCATATATCAGCCTTGCTAAAGGTTTGTTCTCAATTATCGGCACTTTATACTCCAATGCCTTTTCTTTTATCCTTAATGCAATATTATCTGCTCCCTTAGCTATAACTTTAGGAGCTTCCATTTTTCCTTCCTCATACTTTATAGCTATTGCTAAATGAGTTGGGTTTGTTATTACAACTGTTGCATCACCAACAGATTGCATCATTCTTCTTTGCGACATTTCTCTTTGTCTTTGTTTTATCTTAGATTTTATTTGTGGATCCCCTTCCATTTGCTTATACTCTTCTTTCACTTCTTGCTTAGTCATTCTAATTTCCTTTTGAAAAAGAAGAAATTGTACTACGTAATCTATAATTGCAATTACTACTAGTAATATACAAATTTTTACGAAGAGTCCAACTATTAATGATTTAACTTCCACTCCTAATGTTGGAAGATATAAATTCCCAACTTGCATGATTTTATCAAAGTTTGTACTTATGTATGAATATGCAATATAAATTACTACGCTTATCATTATTAAGTTCTTAACAAGTTCTACTAAAGCTTTTTTAGAAAACATATTCTTAAAACCATTAATTGGATTTAACTTTCCAAAAGAAGGCTTAATTGCATCTTTAACTACTAAAAATCCAGATTGGATTAAACTAGCAAAGACACCTGCTATCATTATAGGAAGAACAACTGGCATTATAGTAATTAGCCCCTTACTTATAACCAATAAATTAATACTATTTAAGCTATTTTCAGTTACTTCCATAGTTCCTAAATCACCTAAGAAATATATTACATTATTCTTTAAAGCTGAAACTATAAATCCACTTAATGCTACTATTACTAAAGTTGTAGCAACTAAAGTTATAGCTAGTCCAACATCCTTACTTCTTGGAATCTGTCCTTTTTTTCTAGAATCACTTTTCTTTTTAGGAGTTGCTTCTTCTGTTCTTTCATCTGCTCCTATAAACATAATTAAAGGAACAGTAGTAATTATCTTTCTAAAAATATCTGGCAGGTAACTTATACTACTAATAAATAATTTAATAATTATTGGTAGTGATACACATATAGCTAATATTCCTACAAGCATCTTTACAGGCATTCCAAGAATCATAACATTTATTTGAGGAACAGCCCTTGATACAAGTCCCATAGCTATATCTGTCATTATCATAATCAATACTATTGGTATTGCTATTTTCAAACCTATAGCAAAATAATTTGCTATTATCTCAATAAGAGTACTCATGGTTTCAGCATGTAAAAGTCCATTTCCCATTGGCAGGGTAATAAAACTTTCCAATAATGACTTAATTAACATATGATGTCCATCTACAATAAAGAATATAATTAAGGCCACATAGTGAAGCAAGTTTCCTGTTATTGTAGTATTGGCTTTACTATTAGGATCCATTGTATTAACCATACTTAATCCTATATGTACGTCTAGCAAACTACCAGCCATAAGTACTACTTCAAAAGCAATATTAGATATTAATCCTAATATTAATCCATTTACTATTTCATAAAATATATAAATAATTAAATAATAATTGCTTGTAATTTCATTTACGCTTCCATAATCTACACCACTTAATAATGCAAAGGAAAAGATTAATGAAAACATGGCTTTAAAAGTTTTAGGTGTTCCATTAGGAAAGAACACATTAGTTATTGCAAAAAATGCTGTTACTCTTAAAAAAATTAAGAATAAAGCTAAAAAATACATTGTATTTATCATTCATCTACCCCCTAAGTAGATACTTTAATAATAAGTTCGAAAATTCTTTCAGTAAAACCTACTAGGGTTTGAAGCATAAAACTAGCTAAAAATAAACCAGTAAATGCAATTCCAATAAGCTTAGGAACAAAGGTTAAGGTTTGTTCTTGAATTTGAGTAGTTGCTTGAAAAATACTTATTATTAATCCAATTAAAATAGAAACTAAAAGAATAGGTCCTGCCACTTTTAAAGATGTCATCAATGCATCTTTTGTAATACCTATTATTAAACTCTCACTCATTTTTTCTCACCTACCCTCCAAAGCTCATTATCAATGATCTAACCATTAGATACCAACCGTCTACCATAACGAATAATAACAACTTAAATGGTAGTGATACCATAACAGGAGGTACCATAAACATACCCATTGACATTAAAACACTTGCCACTACCATATCTATAATTAAGAATGGTAAGAATAATAAGAATCCTATTTGGAAAGCTGTTTTAAGTTCACTTATTGCAAAAGCTGGAATTACAACAGTTAGTGGTATATTATCTTTTGTTATTTCTTCTTTGTTAAGTTTAGAAGTTTCTATAAAAAGCTCTAAGTCTTTTTGTCTAGTTTGTTTAAGCATAAATTCTCTAAGAGGTTTGCTTCCTGCCTCCATTGCCTGTTCTTGAGTAATTGTATTATCCATAAATGGTTTAAAGGCATTTTCATTTATTTCAGAATAAACTGGCTGCATTATAAATATAGTTAAAAATAATGCTAGTCCAATTAAAATTTGGTTTGGAATAGATTGTTGAGCTCCTAATGCATTCTTTAAAAAAGAAAATACTACTATTATTCTAGTAAAGGAGGTCATCATTATTATTATTGATGGTAATAATGTTAAAATTGTAAGTATTATTAACAATTTAATATTATCAACATAACTTTGTGGTGATGTACTTTCTCCACCAACTTGTAAGTTTATATCTGGTATATTAATAGGCTCTGCGCTAACACTTTTATTAAAGGCAAATATTAAAGTGAATACTAATAGCACCATAAATAAGTATTTCTTTTTCTTCATAATTATCTTCCTTCTAATTCTTTTTATCCTTAAACCTACTTATCTTAGATTTAAGATTAGTAATAGCTATCTCATATTGCTTACTTACCTTTTCTTTTTCCATCCTCTTTTCTTCTTCTAAAAGAAAAGTTTCCTCCTCAGATAGCTCATCTATTTTATTAGTAGAGTTAATTGAAGTACTTAGAACATATCCCTTTTTACCTATTTTAACTACTACTATAGCAGTATCTTTTGAAATTTGGTTTCTTTCAAGAACTTTTATATATTTTCCTTCATTAAACTGGCTTATCTTATTATTACTTAATTTAAAAGATAAATACATAAGTCCAAGTACTACTGCTAATGCAAAAATTAGTTTAAACAGTAAAAATATAAAATCCATTATTAACCTACTTTCTCTATTGAACTATAATATCACTAATATAAACATCCTTTAATACACCTGTAGTTAGCTTTGCATTAATTCTAGATATTAAATCACCCTTTAGTCTAGCTTCATTTGCAGGTTCAAAGTCTTTAGCTTTGCAAGATTTAATATAAAATATAGCTACATCTCTTATAACTACTTGTTTTTGTTCAATTTCTGCAGCTAAATCTTTATTTCTTTTATCATAGCTTAAAGATAAATTTAGCTTTACATATCTTTTTGAATTTTCATCACTTAAATTTACAAATATCTCTTCTCCAACTGGAACAAAAGCTTCTTCTATTATTACTGGATTTGATGCAGCATTTCTACTCATAAAGTAATAAACGCCTCCAAAGGTTCCTCCACCTACAAATATTAAAAGTAGTACAATTATTAATGCAAATTTTTTACCCGATTTCTTTTCTTTTTTCTCCTCAGCCATTTAGCTTTCCTCCCCCTTAGATGTAACTATTAAAATATCTACTCTTCTATTTTTAGCCATATCTTCATAAGTATTATTTGGTGCTACAGGTTGAAACTCTCCATAACCTGTTGCTGAAAACCTCTTAGGATCTTGTCCTAATACTTCTACAAAATATCTAACTACATTAACTGCTCTATCTGCAGATAACTCCCAATTGGAAGGGAATCTTGATGTATTTATATCACGATTATCTGTATGACCTTCTATTAAAATAGGATTACTAACTGACGCTATAATTGTATTTAATTGATTTAAAATAGCTTTGCTGTCTTCTCTTAAATCTGAGCTTGATGTTTCAAATAATATATTGTCTCTAAGCTGCATAGCTACTCCTCTTTCGTCGTCAACTATTTCTACAACATCTTGAAGATTATTATTATGTACAAACTCTTTAATAGTATTAAACATTTTTTGCTGATCAGTTAATTCCTCTCCTCCCTCAAATCTATCTTCAGTTTCTCCACCTATTAATGGAACCTCCCCATTATATAAGTTAAACTGCATTAAGGAATCTCCACTTTGCCCACTCATCATAGAAACAAAGGCATTAGCAATACCTTTAGTTTTTTCAGCATCAACAGATGACATTGAATAAAGTAAAACGAAAAATGTAAGCAATAATGTTACTGTGTCGGCATAGGTAGCCATCCACTCATCGCCTCTTAATCCTCCACCACTGTTTTTCTTCTTTCTAGCCATTAAATAACAACTCCTTCTCCATTTTCAATGCTGTTATTTAAGTACTCTAATTTATCCTTAGGAGGTAAGTATGTAATTAGTTTTTCTTCTACAATTCTAGGATTAACTCCTGATTGAATAGCAAGAATACCTTCTAATATCATTTCTCTTTCCCCAACTTCTTTTGCACTCTTTTGTTTTAAGTTTGATGCGATAGGATTACAGAAAATATTTGCTAATAATGAACCGTAGAAGGTTGTAATTAGGGCTTTACCCATACCTGATGCAATATTTGCAACGTCAGTTAAATTTGCAAGCATTTGAATTAGTCCTATTAAAGTACCAAGCATACCAAAGGCAGGCGCGTAAGCCCCCCAAGCTAGGAATATACCCGCTCCTTTTTCATGTCTATTTTCCATTTCTCCTATTTCAAGTTCTAATATCTCTCTAATAGTCTCAGGCTCAATACCATCTACTACCATTTGAAGACCTTTTTTCATAAAAGGATCATCCATTTCAGAAAGATCATCTTCTAAAGATAATAAACCTTCTCTTCTTGCCTTTTTAGAAATACTAGTAAATTTTACTATAATATCTTTTCCTGAAGATTTATTTTCCTTAAAAGCTTGTACAAATAATTTCCCCATGTTTTTCATTTCTTCTAATGTATAAGTGATTAGAAGTGCTGATACAGATCCACCAACAGTTATAATTACTGATGATAAATCCCAGAAAATCATAAGACTACTTCCAATTAACATCCCATATATCATTAACACTATTCCTAATAATAAACCCACTGAGGTTAAAATGTCTGATTTTTTCATAATATTGCCTCCTATTACAACCTATAAGTAACAATTTTATTTTTATACTTAAGTACCTTATCTACAACTTCATCTACACTCTCTAGTACAATATACTTTTTACCATTAGTTAGTGTAATTAACGTTTCAGGGACCTCTTCAATCTTCTCTATATGATCTGCATTTAATATAAATTCTTTGTTGTTCATTGCTGTAACATCTATCATATTATTACCCCTTTTTTTCAATTAGCAGTTAATAATTAACAATTGAGGAAGTAATTTGTTCCAAATTACTATTAATAAATAATTTTAGTAGTTATTTATTAATAGTCTAATTTAAAGCAAATCACTAAAAACTTAATTTCAAAAGCTCCATAACGAACTTTCTCCTCAATTACCAATTATTTATTGTTAATTATTAATTTCTCTTATTAATCTTTAATATACTTGCAAGCAGGTTATTAAAAACTTAACTTCAAAAACTCCCTAAGGAGTTTTATCCTCAATTATTAATTATTCATTGTTAATTATTAATTGTAATTCTATCTTTTTAAGTTAATGATGTCCTGAAGGATTTCATCTCCAGTAGTTATCATCTTACCTGAAGCTTGGAAAGCTCTACTTGAAACTATCATATCGGTAAATTGTTCTGATAAATCTACGTTTGACATCTCAAGCATACCTTGTAAGTTATCTCCATACCCCTTTGAGTTATCATCATTTAATGTTCCAATACCACTTTTAATGATGGCATCACCTGAGTTAACTGATGAACTATATAGATTCCCTCCAAGTTTAGTTAAGCCTTCTGGATTCTTAAAAGTAGACATAGCTATTTGTCCAAGAGCTGCAACCCTACCATCTTCTAAAACTCCATTTATAATACCATTTTTATCTATAGTATAAGTTTTAACTGCTAGCTCAGTATCTGTTCCTGGAACTCTAACCTTATCTGGAATCTTTAAAGTCTTAAGTTGTCCATCATAAGATTTTAAATCCTTTGTTCCATCTACAAAGTTTATGCTTCCATCAGCATTCATACTTTCTACTGGAGTACCACCATAAGTTTCTTCAGAAACTACTCCTCCAATTTCCATTGGTTTTCCTGAAGCAGTAATACCTTGATCAATTCCTTTACCTTCTAAGGCTCTAGTTAAAGCATCTTGAATGTTTTTTGCAGTTACTGCATTAGCAGTTACAAAATCTCCATTAATTGTAATAGTTTTTGATTTTTCATCAATATTAGCCGATGTCTTTGTTCCTGGGGTAATAGTTCCAACTTGGAACTTATAACCGTTAAGAGCTGCTCCAGCATCAAAAGTTAATTCCACTCCACCAACAATTACCTTAGTAGGTGATTTATCTACTTCTCCACCTTCTATTGCATCAGAAGTCAGTCCTGTATAAGGCTTAGATGTTCCAGAAACCTTAACTTGTGGTTTTTCAGTTTGGTGAGCAGCTGCTAAAGCTTCATTAATCTTATCTTCTAAATCTCTAGCTGAAACCTTCTTAGTAAAGTCTCCTGTAATCACAAATTTCGGATTACTCCCTGTTGTTCCTGGAGTGTACTTTACGCCAAGTGATGTAGAGTTAATATCTTCAATTACAAACTCAATATTATTAAATAATTCTCCTTTTGGTAATTCAACATTTAGTCCTGCTATATTTAAAGCCTTTGGTGAAGCTGCAGTTTCTCCTCCAGTAAACTTAATCTTATTATCTATCTTATCCTTATCTATTTGCCCACCTACACTAGTAAATTGAGTCTTAAGTCCTTCTGCCTTTAAAGCACTGTTAACCTTAGTTCTTAATTCTTCACTAGTAAATTTATCTGGAGTAGAATAAAAGTCTCCATTAATAATTATATTTCCATTTTCAACTACTACTGATAAAGCAGTTCCTGCAACGCTTTCTCCTATTGAAATAGTATAATCATTTAACTCTCCATTTTCTGGCTGACTAAAAGTAAATCCACCTACTAAAAGGTCATTTTTACTTCCATCTTTTACATTTACTATCTCTGGTTTCTTGTCTACCTTACCTGAATCGTCTGAAGCACCTTTAATATTCGCCAACGTAGCTGGACTTCCTGTTACTTTAGCTTCTTGTCTAAAGCCATCTTTTTTAAGCACACTATTTATTTCATCTTGTAAATCAGATGCATTAAAGGATTTATCTATGAAGTTTCCGTTTATAACAATTTTCTTTCTACCTTTTTCAACAGTTACTTTTAGTGGTTCCTTACTTATATTTTCTATTTCGAAGCTATAACCATTTAATTCATTACCTTCATTAAATTGAACATTAAATCCTGCTATTGAAGTAGCCTTAGGAGCCAGTGCGTCAGTACCACCAAGGACTGAATCAGATCCTAATCCTTCAAATTTTAAAGGCTTACCAGATACAAATACTTGTTGAGATATCCCTGATGAAGATAATCCTTTATTAATTGCTGATTCAACTTGTGCTGGTGTTAAGGCACCAGTATCTGAGAAATCTCCATTAACTATAATTGTCTTTTCATCCTTATTTACATCTGCTGATGTAACAGTTCCTGGTCCTATATTACCTAAAACAACCTTAAATCCATTTAACTGAGATCCTGGTCCAAATCTAAAATCTAATCCACCAGTATTTACTGCATTTGGAGTTAATCCTGTAGCTTGTTGAGCACTATCATCATTAGTTAATGAATATCCTAATACTCTAAACCCATCTCCTGTTAAAAGGTTTCCTTGTTCATCTAATATAAATGAACCATCTCTTGAATACATTATTTCTGATCCAGAACCACTTAATGATTGCTCTGTAATATTATGAGCTCCTGCTCTATGATTAACTTCTAAAGCATTTCCATAAATAGAAGGTCCTTTACTTACCATAAAGAATCCATCACCATCTATTGCAACGTCTAATTGTCTTCCTGTTGGTTGCATCATACCTTGAGTCATAACTGAGTCTATACTTGCAAGTTGTACACCTAGTCCTACTTGGCTAGCATTAACCCCCCCTTGGTTATTAGATGGTGCCATAGCATCTGAAACATTCTGACTTAACATATCACTAAATCTTGCTCTTGATGATTTAAATGAGGTTGTACCTACATTTGATATATTGTTACCTATAACATCTAATTTTGTTTGATTTACTTTCATCCCGCTTATACCGGAATACATTGATCTTAACATAATTGACCTCCAAGCCTTTATTTTTTTCTTGCATCTGTCATTCAGCAAGAGTTAAGCCTCCTTATAAAAGGTCCAGCTTATAAAATTACAACACTATCAATATTCGTAAAAATATTTTCCTTTGTTCTTTCCCTATCTACAGCTGTAATTACAGTTTTATTTTCAATACTAGCTATTAAAGCTACATCCTTATAAAGCATTACTGAGTTCTTAGAACCCTTGTTTTCTGCTATCTTAAAACCTTTTCCTATTTCCTTCATATCATCTTCAGTAAAATTTATTTCTTTTAATCTATTAGCTGCATGTTTAGATAAGGTATATTCTTCTTGTTTACTAATTTCATTTTTTAAAATATCTTTAAAACTAGCTTTATTATCATTAGTCTTTTCGGTGCTTGTCCCCTTTGGTAATTGGAAGTTACCAACTGGATAAGCTACACCATTAATTACCCTAAAGCCCAAAGTAACACCTTCTTTTTATTAAGAATTTTCCACTTCTCTTTCTACTTCCTCTTCACCATCTTCAGCATCTATTAATTCATCTTTATTATTAGCTGCCTTAATAATCTTATCGTAAGTAAATTCTTGTATTTCATCATTATCATGTCTCTTAATTCTAACCTTAACAACACCTTGATCCTTCACTACACCTAATACTTCACCAGTAATATTTTTTTCATCATCATTTTTTTCACTTAGTTCAACATGCTTTCCTATAAATGATGATGCAACTAAGAATGACATATTACCGTTCATATTATTTATTGCAGGTAATGAATAATCAGGAACATCTAATACTGTTAAGATATCTGTTACATCGAAATCCTTATAAGTATTAGTACCATTTTCATTTACTTCTATAGAGACTGTTGTTTTGCTGCTATTGCTAGTAACAGATTTTACTATACCTGTGTAGTTAACTCCATTACTATCAACACTTTTCATAGTAACTCCTTTTCCTACTAATGAGTTATTAGCATAGCTAGTCATTGTAGTGTTTAAGTTAGTCATTTGCTCCATAGTTGCAAATTGAGACATTTGAGTTACATATTGAGTTGAATCATTATTTCCCATAGGATCCATATTAGATAACTCCGCTGCAAGTATAGTTAAGAATGCATTCTTATCCATATCTTGACCAGGTTTCATAATTTGAGTTCCTCTATCTGTTGCTCTAGCTCCAGAATAACTATTAATTGTGTTAGACACTTCTCTTCCTCCTATGCTAAAATATTTAAATTATTATCCAAGATTAATTCTTCAATGATTTCTTCTTCATCACCAGTGGAAATCCCACTTACTTTTTGTGTTGTTTTACTTTTAAAATCTTGATTTTGACTTGTATCTTCTCCACTAAAGAAAGTTGTATCCTCATTATAAAGACCTATATTTACTTCTTGAATCTTAATATTTTGATTTTCAAGTAACTTCTTTATTTCATTTAAATTAGAATTAAGTAAGTTATAAGTTTCCTTAGAAGTTGCTTTAATTTCAGCCTTCATAATTCCTTCTTCTGAGAGAATTTTAATAGTCATTTCACCAAGTTCTTTTGGATAAACCTTTACTTTCAGCTCAGAAATAGCATCTTTCATCATAAACTTTACGTTTTTAATGATATCCATTCCTAAGGTTTCTTTATTAACTGTAACTGGCATTTTGACTTCATCAGTAGATGTTGGTAATCCATTTAATTTGTTATAATAATTAAGGTTTTTAGTAGATGTAATACTAGAATCATCATCTAAGAACTTCATTAAAACTTCTTCTTCCTTCTTAGATATATCTTCTTTATTAGTTGTATTTGTATTATTACTAAATGTTTCTTTATTTAACTCATCACTATTTTCTGCGCCTAGTTTATCTACAGTATTAACTTCTTTAGTACTATCCATATTATTTATCTTAGTATCAACTTCACTAACATTTTCTAATGAATTATCTTTTTCAACAGCTTTATGTACTAAAGAATTAAATATCTCCTTAATGTTACTGTCTGTAACATTAGAACCTAATGACTTTTCAATGGAAGTTATAATATTAGCTTTAGTGTCTTCTGGAATTGAATCAATTAAGCTTTTAACTTCTTTAGCTAAATCTTCTTTAATTAAATCTAATGACTTATTATCTAGTAACTCTAAATTAATACCACTTAACTTTAGATCTTCTTCAGTTTTTATTAATTTTTGAAGTATATCCTTTATTTCTAAAAGATTATCCTTAAAACTTTTATTTTCTTCATCATCATTAACTAAAGAAAGTAAATCATTACTTAAAATTTTGTCAGAAGTACTATTAAGTAAATCTAGAGGATTTTCACTTTTAAATAAATCTATTGACTCAACTATATTACTTTCATTAACTTTAGTAGCCTCATTATTATTTCCATCATTTAGCTTATTAAGTAAAGCTAATAATAAAACCATTATCTTAGTAGTCTCTGTAGAATCTATTTCAGTATTATTTGATAAACTATCTATTTCATCTACTATCTTCGATGCTAATTCATCTTTAGATACTGAACTTGCTTCCTTTATTGTTTTATCTGCTACCTCAGTTAAATTACTTTCATCATTAGTTACTATTTTTTTATCAGTATATTTTGCTTCCTGATATATTGATTTCTCTTTAATATCCTTTGAAGTTAAATTACTTTTTAAATAATTACTAAAGCTCTTATTTTTAATATTTTTTTTATCTGATTTAAAGCTATTATCTGAAGACTTAAAATCATCCATATTATTGGTAAAAACTTTTAATCCATTAATATCTACCACCTATTTCACCTCCTTTCAAGGATAATAAACTCTTAATGTTTTCTCATATATGCATATAAGGCTAACTCATCAATAAACAATTGTTCTTTTCTATCTTCTTCCTTGTTAAACTCGATAAGCTGCCTTTCCTTTAATATATCAACGGTTTTTCTATCTATTTGCTTTTTAACCAGGTCACTTCTTCTAATTTCAAGCTCTTTTGCTTTAGTTATTAACTCTTTTTCAGTTTCATTAATTCCCTTATCTAGGGCAAATAAATAATTCTTCTTAATTTTTTGATAAATCAGGGTCTCACCCTTCTTTATTCCGTTATATTTATCATAATTTCCTTTAAGTTCATTAAGCTTTTCTTCAGTTTTTTGCTTTTCTCTTTGAGTTTTAGTAAAATTCCTTTTACTTTCTTCTTCCTTTTCAACTCTAATTTCTAAAAGCTTTTCCAAACTAAATTTAAAATTTTCAGACATTTAATCATCCCTTTAACTTCTAAATATTGAAATTAGCCTATTTAAAGAAGTATTAAAATCAGACTTCTCTTCTATTCCTTGCTTAAGGAAACTATTTATACCATCGTTATATTTAATTGCTAAATCTATTTTTTTATTGCTGCCTTTAACATAAGCACCTAAATTAATTAAGTCCTCAGCATCTTTATATGTAGCAAGTAAATCTCTTCCTATTGATGCAGCTTCCTTATGGTCATTTTCAGCTATATTAGACATAAGTCTACTTATACTATTTAACACATCTATAGCGGGATAGTGATTCTTATGAGCTAATTTTCTAGATAATACAATATGTCCATCTAATATCCCTCTTACAGCATCTGCTATAGGCTCATTAAAGTCATCACCATCAACTAATACTGTATAAAAAGCTGTTATTGACCCCTTATCAGAAGTACCTGGTCTTTCCATAAGCTTAGGTAATTTAGCAAATACTGAAGGAGTATACCCCTTTTGTGCTGGGGGCTCTCCAATAGCTAAGCCTACTTCTCTTTGCGCCATTGCAAATCTAGTTACTGAATCCATCATCAATATAACTTTTTTACCCTTATCTCTAAAGTATTCTGCAATGGCAGTACCAGTCAAAGCTCCCTTAATTCTAATAAGTGCTGGCTTATCTGAAGTTGCACATACTACAATAGACTTTTTCATACCTTCTGGTCCTAAGTCTTTTTCTATAAACTCCAGTACTTCTCTTCCTCTTTCTCCAATTAAGGAAATTACATTAATATCTGCTTCTGCCTCTCTTGCAATCATACCAAGAGTTGTACTTTTACCAACCCCTGACCCTGCAAAGATCCCAATTCTTTGGCCTTCTCCTACAGTTAAAAATCCATCTATAGCTCTAACTCCAGTAGGTAAAACATCAGTTATTCTTTTTCTCTTTAATGGATCTGGGGGTTCATTTTCTAAAGGATAAGGTTCCCCAAGAAGTAACTCTTCATCAGTTAATGGATTCCCAAGTCCATCAAGAACTTTCCCAAGCAAAGCATCTGAACAATTAACTTCTAAAGGTCTTCTCTCTGGAACAACCCTGCATCCTGCAGAAATACCTATTAATTCTCCAAGGGGCATTAATAAAACTGCATCTTCTCTAAAGCCAACAACTTCACACTTTACTGCTTTTCCCTCTTGGTTGTAAATTGTACATAGTTCACCAACAAAGGCTCTTATTCCTTTAACTTCAATTGTTAACCCTATTACCTCTTTAACTGTTCCTTCTATATAATGAGTATTTACTTCTCTAACAGTTTTATTTAATAAATCAAAATTAATATCTAACATTTTTTCACCTATTAATTTGTAATGCTTGTTCTAAATTCTTAAGGGCTATATCAAGCCCTATCACTACTTTTCCTGTATTTTTTTCTATAATAGCATTACCCTCTTCCATTAAAGGATCTTCTAATACAAAGATTTCTCCTTTAATAGCATAAGCTTTTTCATAGTACTTAAGTTTTTCTTCAATAGCCTTAATATGAACTGTATTGCATTTAATAATTATATTTTCTTCTCCCTTAGCCTCACTTAGAATATCCTCTAATAATGGTAAAATTCCCTCAGAAGATGAAACTTCTTTCTTTGCAATAATACTTGCCATTTCAAAAGCTAAAGATATTATTTCTTTTTCCTTTTCTTTTAAATACTCAATATATTCATTATTAGCTTTACTTAAAATTTCTTCTGCTTTTTCAATTCTTTCTTTAACTTTATCCTCTGTATCTATTTGAACTTTATTTAATCCTTCGGCATAACCATCTTCATAGCCATTTTGCTTTCCTTGACTATAGCCTTCTTCATAAGCTCTCTTTTCTATTTCACCTTTGATTTCATTAGCCTTTTCTATTATTTCATCTGCTTCTTCTTTAGACTTTTTTATAATATTAGCTCCAATGATTTCATAGCTTCTCTTTATATCTACTTCTTTTGAATCTTGTTCTTGTACTTTTTCATTTTCTAAAATCTCTTGCTTGCTTACATAGTTTGTTGCTATCTTCTTTTCACTTCCTTTTAAGGCTGAAGTGTTTTTAATTAGGTTATACGATGATTGCATCTTCTCCACCTCTAGAAATAATAATTTCTTGTGCATCATCTAGTCTTCTAATAATAGCAACAATTTTTTGTTGAGCCTTTTCAACATCCATAAGTCTTACAGGTCCAAGGAACTCCATATCTTCCTTTAAGGATGCAGCTGCTCTCTTAGATTGGTTTCTATAGATACTATTTGCAACTTCATCTGAACATCCCTTAAGGGCAAGTGCAAGTTCTTTTCCATCAACTTCTCTAAGAATTCTTTGAATAGATACATCATCAAGGGTAATAATATCTTCAAATACAAACATAGAACTCTTAACAATATCTGCAAGTTCTGCATCTTCTCTTTCCAAGCTTTCAGTAATATTCTTTTCAGTAGTTCTATCAACTTGGTTAAGAATATCAACTAATGTTTCAACTCCACCAAGGGATGTCATTTCACTTCTTACTACATTACTTAATTTACTTTCAAGAACTTTTTCTATTTCCTTAATTACCATAGGAGATGTATTGTTCATAGTTGCTATTCTAAATGCAACATCACTTTGTGTATCTTCTGGTAATTCAGCTAATACTTGAGCTGCTTTATCTGGTTGAAGGTAACATAATATAAGTGCAATGGTTTGAGGATGTTCATAAGTTATTACATTTAGTAATTGATGAGCATCTGCCTTTCTTGCAATAGAGAAAGGCCTATATTGCTGAGTTGCCTCTGTTACCTTACTTAATATATCATTAGCTCTTTGAGTACCAAGAGCCTTAGATAATAAGGTTCTTGCATACTCAATTCCCCCCTCAAGAATATAGTCCCTAGCCTTATTCATTTCTAGGAACTCATCTAAGATAGCTTGTCTCTGATCTACAGAAACTGTGGAAATATTAGCTATTTCATATGTTATTTTTTGAATTTCTGGTTCTGGTAATTTCTTTAATATTGCTGACGAAGCCTCAGGTCCAAGTGTAATAAATAATATAGCTGCCTTTTGAACTCCGTTAAGCTTTGATGAATCTCTAGCCATATTATCACCTCTCATTATCAGCTAACCAAGATTTAACTATATCTGCTACTTGATCTGGTTTATCGCTGGCATATTTCTTTATTTCATTTTCTATATGTGCTTTAGGATTTATTGTTTCAAAATTAATGCTCGGCATTTCTTCTACTTCTTCTGATCTATCATCTATTACTACATCTAAAAGATTAGTCTTTTCTTCATTAGCCTTTTTATTCTTTCTTCTAAGTAATACAATTACTACAATTATTATAATTAACCCTATTAGTCCTAATACTGAATATAATATTATCTTATTTCTACCTTCTTTAGCTAAGGCATCATTAATTGCATCAAATTCCTTTTGAGCTTCTTCCTTTGTAACAGGGTCAAATGTCATACCTACAACGGAAACGCTATCTCCTCTTTCAGTATTTAATCCTATAGCATTAGCAACAGATTTCTCTAAGGCTTCTTGAACATTTCCTGCTATATTTCCATCTACAAACACTGAAGCTGTTAATCTTTTAACCTCTCCTGGTGCACTTATAGTCTTAACTTCAGTTTTACCACTTTCATAATTAGTATTAGTTTCTTCTTTAGAACTTCCACCATTTGTAATATTTTCTTCTATAGTATTACCCATATTATTATCAACAGCACTACCACTAGTATTACCTGTATTACCACCATTGTTTTCTTTAATAACTTGTTGGCTAACAATAACCTTATTAGGATCTACTATAGTTTCTGTCTTTTGCTTAGAGTCAAAATCTAAATCAACATTAACAGAACTCTTAATCTTACCTTTACCAACTACAGGTTCAAGTAATGAAATTATAGACTTCTCTATATCTTCCTCATATCTCTTTTCTAAATCATATTGTTGATTAATAGTTTCTGAACTTACTGTATTTCCATTTTCAGAATTTAAACCTTCACTAAGTAGATTCATGTTATCATCAATTACTTCTATATTTTCCTTAGGCACATTTTCCGTACTTCCTGCTACTAGAGCTACTATTGATTTAACTTGTTCCTTAGTTAATTTATTTCCTGGTACAATCTTTACATATACTGCAGCTTTACCAGGCTCTTTATCCTCAACAAAAACTGAATCCTTAGAAGGAGTAATATGTACTCTAGCTGAATCTATTTGAGGGAAACTTTTAATAGTCTTCTCTAATTCTCCTTGTTGCATTCTTAATTTTTTTAATTTAAACTCTTCATCTGTCATTCCAAAGGAACCACCAGAATCCATAAGTTCATATCCATTACTTCCATCTGTAAGCTCTGGCGCAATTTCTAATCTTAATTCATCAACTTGAGATTTAGGAACTAAAATTGAATTTCCTTCAATTTTCATATCAACTTTCTTTTCATTTAATTTACTTGTAACAAGCTGTGCATCACTTGCTTCTAGATTTGAAAATAAAACCTTATACTTAGTTGCTGAGTTATAAAAGAACAAAGATAAAATAGCTATAAAAAATGTAATAATTGCTACTATTATTGCTATCCTAACACCCTTGCCTAAAGATTTAAACCTTTTCCACAGCTTACTAAGGCTCTCCTTTAGCTTTTCCATTAAATAAGCACTCCTCACTATCTACAATTGCATTCTTGTTAATTCTTGTACTGCTTCAACTACTTTATTTCTTACTTGAATAGCTAGTTGCATACTCATTTTAGCTTCTTCCATACTTAAAAGCATTTCATGAACCTCAACATCGTTACCAGCAACAAAGTCATTTGTTATTTCATCTGCCTGTACTTGTTTTTCATTTAATTTATCTAAGCTATCCTTTAGTACATTTTGAAAACTACCAATAGAGGAAGTCTTATTATTTGCATTATTATTTATATTAAAATTATCATTCCCAAATATTTTTTCAGATGGTACAAAGTTATTTATTATCATCTGCTATACCTACCTTCCTAGCTCTAATGTTTTAGTAAACATACTTTTTGTAGCATTTAACGTATCTATATTTGCTTCATAAGATCTGGAGGCAGTTATCATATCCGCCATTTCATTTAAAATATTTACATTTGGCATAGTAACATATCCATTTTCATCTGAATCTGGATGAGTTGGATCATATACATTTTTTAGGGGTGATGGATCATCCACTATTCCAACAGCCTTAATTCCATTTAATCCTTTTTCATTATCTAGATTTTCTTGAAATACTGCAATTTTTCTAACATAAGGTTTGCCATCCTCGCCTCTTGTAGTAGTAGCGTTAGTCATATTAGAAGTTATTGTATCCATTCTAAGCCTTTCAGCTGATAGCCCACTGGCACTTATCCTCATAGTATTAAATAATCCCATACCCATTAGTTCCCTCCTGAAATTACACTTTTAGTCATATTTAATTTAGAATTAGCTTGAGTAATTAATGCATTATACATTAAACTATTTGCTGCTTGATCTACTTTTTCTAAATCTAAATCCACATTATTCCCATCACTTCTCATACTTGTACTATTGTCAACTTTAATATCTACTAAAGAATCACTTAAAGTACCACTTAAATGTTTATCATCAGTTTTCTTTAAAGAAAATTTATCGATTTCACTTTTTAAATTTTCTTCAAAGGAAACATATGACCTTTTAAAATCTTCAGTATTTATATTTGACATATTATTTGCTATTACTTTTCCTCTTAGAGCTGAGGCATCTAACCCTGCTTTTAATAGCTGCATTGTCGAATCATTATTTATGTTCACATCCACATCTCCTAAACAATCACATTTTTCTACATATTATTATTTTCAATAAAACATAGTATGACTTAATAGTATATAATTCTCCATTAAATTTGCCATACAATCCTATTATAAATAAATTATTACTATATTTCTATTATAAATTTACCAAGGAATATTTTCCCAATAGGTATTTACAAAAAATTTATTATTGAAACAGATATTTTACACACCTTTCTACACCATTCTACAATACTTTTGCCTTTTTTACCATAATAATATTTTAAAACTAAATTTTGTATAAAAAAAAGAGAAGTTTTATCCACTTCTCTGTCGAATGATTTATTTCATATTTTCTAAAACTCTTAATATATCCTTAGGGAAATTATTAGTTTGTTGCATTAAAGCTATGGAAGTTTCTTGCAATATTGAAGTTCTTGCATATTCCGCCATCTCTAATGCAATGTCAGTATCCCTAATTCTGCTTTCAGCTTTTTCTAAATTAGAAGATGTTCCAGTTAAATTAGTAGCTGATGTCTCCATTCTATTTTGAATAGCACCATATCTGCTTCTTACAGAGTTAACTGTAGCCATTGCAGCATCTATAATTTGCATATTTACTTCATCATTAGATTTGTCAGTAACATCTAGCCCTTCAAGAGTATTACCTTCTTTATCACTTAATACATCTGTAGTTAAATTAAATATTGGAATATTCATATCTTCATTTGTATTAGCCCCTACTGTATGCTTTAAAACTTTTGGATAATTATTGTTAGTAACCCTCTCAGAATTAAGAAGTTTAACCCCATTAAACTCTGATGTCTCTGCTGTTTGATTAATTTGTGCCTTAATATGATCTATTTCAGTCTGAATAACTTTTAAATCATCATCAACAGCTACTCCATTCGCTTGTACAGTTAACTCTTTAATTCTAAGTAAAGATTCGCCTATACTATTTATCGAGCCATCTGTAGCTTGCATCATAGAAACTCCATCTTGTATGTTTCTTTCAGCCATTTGAAGACTTCTTATTTGAATTCTAAGACCTTCGCTAACCCCAAGCTTATTCGGATTATCCTTTGCAGAATTAATCTTCGATCCAGTAGTTATCTTGTTTAAGGCTGATGCATTTAATGTTAAACTTTTCTTGTAATTTCTATATACATTTAAAGATTGCATATTTTGATTTAATCTCATAATATCTCTCCTAAACTTTAATCTATTATCTAAATTATCGGTAAATAAAGTAATTCCTTAATATATCTCACATAGAAAGTTAGAAGTTAAAAAATTGAATATATTTCGGTTTGCAAAATTGTTCATTTTTCATTTCTTAATTCTTTCATTAATAAAAATTCACTAGTCAAACTATTGATTTTAACTTTATTGGCATAGCCTTACTCCAAATCAATGTCCTCAAGACATAAAACAGTCTTCCCTGTGCACTATGCTATTAGTTACCCTTAAAAGGATCCTCTATATAAAATGATAATTGATCGCTTACTTAATCTTCTTTTAACTGATTTGCTATATATTCTTTTATTATTTTTCTATTCTTTCCAACTATATTAACATAATAACCTCTAGATCAAAATCTTCTATTCCTATACTTAAATCTCACATTTCTCTACTTTTCATATATCATCTGACTACTTTTCCCTTTTAAAAATTCCATTAATCATGATACAGAGAATATCAGTGGTATTTCTATTAGCATATGTACATGGTCTATGCTTACCTCCGCTCCTAATATATTTATCCCTTTCTATTCACATAATTTCCTTAATATTACACATATTTCAAGTGTTCTTGCACCATAAAAAGCCTTTCTTCTATACTTTGAAGCAAAAACACCATTTCTTATGTGATAAACTATGTATGTCATTCATAACAATTCCTCTCTTGCATTTTTATTTGCAGTTCGTAGACCACAATATAATTATATAATGAAAGCCTCCTATTATCACTTTGCTAAAGCTTATTGAAACCCTCGGATTATCCAAAGGGTTTTATTTAACATAAAAAAGCCAGAGTATTACTCTGACTTCTTAATATAAATATTGTAAGCTTATCAATTATCTTAATAATTGAAGAACTCCTTGAGGTTGTTGGTTTGCTTGAGCCAGCATAGCTTGTGCAGCTTGTTGTAATATGTTGTTCTTAGAGAATGTCATCATTTCCTTAGCCATATCAACATCTCTAACTCTACTTTCAGCAGCTGTTAAATTTTCTGAAGAAGTTCCTAAGTTATTGATTGTATGCTCTAATCTATTTTGCATTGCTCCAAGCTTAGATCTTTCATTTGAAACAGTCTTAATAGCATTTTCTACTTTAGTTAATGTAGAATTAGAATTTTCATGTGTATCTACTAATAAATCTGAAGTAGTTAAAGTTAAACCTTTTGCAGACATATCGCCAATATTAAAAGCTAATTTTTGATTTTCATTAGCTCCAATTTGTAAGTTTTTATCTTGTTGTGCAGTTGTAACTACAGTTTTACTATTTAAATCTGCTAATGTAGAACCATTTAACTCTATTGATAATCCTAACTTATCAAAATTTAATGTTCCACTACCAGTAGCAGCTCCAAAATCTATTTCCTGCTCCAATCCATTACCATCAGAAGCTTTCACTTTATTTCCTGCAACAGTTAAAGTTATAGTAGTACTAGCTTTCATTCCTGAAGCATTAATTTTAGTAACCCCATCTGCACCTTCTTTTAAAGAAGTTGAAGCATCTATTTCAACTCCAAAACTACCATCTAATAGATTTTGCTTATTAAATTGAGTTGTATTAGCAATTCTATCGATTTCAGCACTTAATTGATCTAATTCAGCTTTAATCGCTCCTCTATCTTGTTCAACATTTGTGTCATTAGCACCTTGAACTGATAACTCTCTCATTCTTTGAAGAATTGAGTGAGTTTCATTTAAAGCACCTTCAGCAGTTTGAATTAATGAAATACCATCTTGAGCATTTCTAGAAGCTTGATCTAAGCCTCTGATTTGACCTCTCATTTTTTCAGATATAGCTAGTCCTGCAGCGTCATCTCCAGCTCTGTTAATTCTAAGCCCTGAAGATAATTTCTCCATTGACTTACCTGCAGCTGTTGTGTTTGAAGTCATATTTCTGTGTGCGTTTAACGCGTTCATATTGTGATTAATAATCATAATAAAATTCCTCCTTGATTTTTAAATTCGACATCCTTGTCTTTTATTTATTTAAACCTACCTATGTAGATAAGTTCTCTATATAGAGACTTTGCTTAAGCTTTATATTATATATATCGTTTAATAAAATAGAACTTTATACTTTTTTCTAAATAATCTTACAATATTTTTATTATTTTAAATTAAATATTATATCTTTGCAGTAAAAAAATTATTAACTCTTCTATTTTTTTCATAAGCATTATTTGCATTCTTTATATTATGCAAATTCCTTATTTCTCCTTTAACTAATATTATTTCTTTTTCTATAGCTTCCTTTAATTTTTTATCTAAATCTATCAAATCCAATTCCAAATATGCTTTTTTAATTTCTTCTATATTATCTTCATTAGAAAATAAGTTATCTAATATTTTTTTTCTCTTATCAATAAGTCTTAAAGCCTCTTCTTCATTCTCTATTCCATTAATAATAGATAAAGTTATCTCTTTATATTCCTTAAGCTTTTCTAATATCATATCTTAACCAAGTCCTAATTGTTGCATTAAATAACTTTGTTGAGAATTATACTTATTCATCATAGTTTCTAAGTTCGCATATTTAGTATATAAAGCTTGTTCTCTTCTTGAAAAATCTTTTTCCATATCAGACATCTTTTGCTCATATTTTTCAATTGATCTTGTTATGTCATTATTATAAGACATTGAAGTTCCCTCGAAACCCGCTTTTTTCATTAAAGAAGCTGTTACAGTCATAAACTCATCATAAAGAGTAGTTTTAAGTCTTTGCATTATACCAGTTTGAGAATACTTCTTGCTATATGTTAACTCATCATTCTTAGGTGTATTTTTAATAAACATATTCATTATCTCTTCAGAGTTTTCTTCAAGAGCTTTAGTTAGTTTATTTTCATCTATAGTAAATGTTCCATTTTTAGTACCTGCATAATCAGCTACTGGACTAATTCCTATCTTTTCAAGATTTAACCCGCCAGTTCCATCAACAAAAGTTCTCATAGCTTGTTTTAAACTATTATTAATTCTCGTTAAGTCCATATCTCTTGAAAGTTGACCTTTTTCTACTTTTTCATTCCAAAGCTTTATTTCATCTTCAGACATTTCCTTCTTTTGATCTTCAGTTAAAGGTGTAAAATCTCTATTTCTCTTTTCAGTTGTAAGTTTATTTATTTTTTCAACTAATATATTATAATCATTAAAAAATTTAACTAAATTATCTTTTATTTCTGTAACATCTTGTTTTCCAGTTATAGAAATAGCATCCCCTGTAATATCACCGTTAAATTTAAAGTTTACCCCATCCAAAGTAACATTATTGCTAATTCCTGTGTGAACATACTTTCCACCATTACTATTAGTAATAGTTAAGTTAGCATCTACACCACCCTTTGCAATAGCTCCCTCAACTTCTAAAATTGAAACATCAACCTTAGTATCTTCACCTGACAATTTTGAAGTTAATATAAGATTCTTTCCATCATTACTTAAAGATGCTACTACATTTTTGCCCTGTTCTTTTAAAACCTTATTAATATAGTCATCAATATTTCCTTCTGCCTTACTTAAATCAATAAGTACATTATCTAAAACTAATTTTTTATTAGACATATTACTTAATTCTACAGTAGTACTAGCCTTAACTTCATTCTTTCCCTCTGTAAAAGTTCCTAAATTATCATTAATACTAAGCTCTGGATTTACAATATTATCTTTACCTAATACTGTACTGGTAAATGTAATATCACCATCATCGTTAATCTCTGCTGATAATTTATGACTCTTTAATTCATTATTAAGTTCTTTTATAAGTTTTTCATTATCTACTGTACCATCTTCATTCTTTATCTTTTCACCATTAATAGTAATTTCTTTTTTTTCTTCACCTATCATTAGACTTATAACATTATCCCCATCAATCTTAAAATCATTAGATTTAAAGCCAGTTATAGTTGCTGCAGTAGCCTTTTCCCAGTTATTCTTTATTCCTATATGGCTAAATTTTCCACCTACAGTAAAACCACTATCTTTTCCTAAAACTTTAGACTCAAATACAAAACCACTTTTATTATCTTTACCTGTATTACTTTCTATAAAGTCTGTATATTTTACACTTACATTTATTCCTGCTTCTTTAAGTGCATTATTTAAATTAGTAGCTCTTTCTCTTTCTGTTTCTCCTGTTAGAGTGAATTCTACTCCATTTATTAATATTTTTTCTCCATTTTCAATGCTGCCTGAATATTCCACCTTATTTGCTTTTGCTACAGTTCCTGATACTTTATAATTATCAACCCTTGCATCCCCTGATCCTGTAACACTTACCAAACTGTCATTAGATGAAGTAAATTGTACAGATGACCAATTTTTACTTAATAATAAACTATTACTGCTAGCTACATCAAAATACTTATTGTAAAACTCTCTTGAGTCCTTAATTACTTCTCTATAAAGCTTTTGCTTTATTTCTAGTATTTCTTTATCTTGACCTTTTTTATCTATCTTAATTCTATATGGCTTCATGGAATTTTTAATTATTTCATCCATATCTAAGCCAGTTGCTAATCCTGTGATTCTCATTTAAACACCCCCGTTTTTCTTCAATTAACAGTTAACAATTAATAATTAACAATTAATGTTGGAATTCAGTGAACTGAATTCCTTAATTAATATTTTGATTTTTATTTATCTAATATGTTACTTCATTTTCTTTGAAATTTCGTATGCTTCATGCCAAGTGTCTCTTACACTTTCTATTACTGGCATTAGCTCCTCCATCATTTTCGCATCTTTTTTTAAGTTAATTTCAAATAGTCTAGTTTTTATAAAGTCATAAACTTCGTATAATTGTGCCGCCCAATCTCCTGCATTTCTATCTAAAGTTACCATTAGTTCCGTGAAAATATCTTGAACCCTTACTAAGCTTTCATGACTTTTCTTTGTGTCTTTTTTCTCCAAGGCTTCTTTTGCTACCTTTGAAAATCTAACTGCTCCATCTACTAACATTAATAATAATTGTTCCTTTGATGCGTAGTTAACGCTATTATTTTTATATGCATTTAAGGCATTATTACTATACATTTATTATTTCCTCCTACTTTTTAACATCTAAAAAAGTGCCTCTACCTAGTAAATTTATATCTTCTTCTTTTTCTGCTCTTAGGCTTATAGTTGGTTCTTGAACTTTGCTTACATCAATAGTAATTTTTCCTTTGCCCTTTTTCATTGACTCTTCTTTTACATATTCCTTGAAGAATTTTTTCTTTTGCTTTTCACTATCCTTATTTATACTTATAGTTGACTTTCTATGAACCTTACCATCTTTAGTTTTTTCATAAAGCTTTCTTCTAATATCTGTATCGATTTTATTAAGTAAGAAATTCATAGTTCTTCCCCCTACTAAGCCTTTTTATCTATAGCTACACCAACTAGCTCAACCATTCTAGCTACTAGATCTAGAATTTTCTTAGGTGGACACTCCATAATAACTTCCTTAGTATCTTGGTTAATTATTTTTATCATAATATCACCAAACTTTTCATGAACTGAATACTCTGCATAAGTATTCTCATCCTTAAGGAATTTATTTAATTTATCTACAGCCTTAGCTATATCTTCTTCTCTATATCCTTTATCTTTTGCTGTTACAGCTTTTACTGCATCCTTGCCTGCTGGAACCTGCTTAACTTCAATATTTGTATCAATATATGAAGTATTCCCTAGGTTAGCTTGTCCTCCTTGACTTGTAACCTTAAAATCCACTTTAAATACCCCCTTTCTTTCAATTAACAATTGACAATTAATAATTAACAGTTTTGGTTGAAAGTCAACAAGTTGACTTTCTTTAATCTAATTTTTCTTATAAAACTCCTTAAGTAGTTTTATAAATATCTATATTGGTAATTTGGAACAAATTACTTCCTTCATTTTTTCATTCTTTAATTTTTCATTCTTTCATTAATAATCATTAATTATTAAATGTACTATTTATCTCTAATTTTCAATCCCTTTAATAGGTCAATATTGATCCTCGCTGCTTCTTTATTTTCTTCTTGAACCTCTTCAAATAATTCTTTTCTTAAGATAGTCTTTTCCTTAGGTGCCTTGATTGCTAGTTTAACACTTCCATCTTCAATCTTGGATACTGTTATTTCTATATCATCACCTATTAAAATAGACTCACCCTTTTTTCTAGTTATAACTAACAAATTAACACCTCTCTTTTTTGCAATTAACAGTTAACAGTTGACAATTAACAATTTAGGAAATAATTCATCAAAGCTGAATTAAAAATTAAAGTATTTAATTATTAAAAACTCATAAGGAGTTTAATCATAATTTTTTAATTCGTTCATTTCTTCATTCTTTCATTATCAACTCTTATTTAAGAAACTCTGTAAGAGTTTCATCCTTAATTATACATTATCCATTATTCATTAATAAAAACTTTAGTTTTTATCTCATAATCTTCTTTATCTAATATATATTGTTCCCCTTTTTTGTCATTTATATTTATTACTAGAGGTGCTTTTAAATTTGCTGTTATATTTTCTACCTTTTCACTTAGGGTTACTAATGAATATAAAATTACATCTTCTTCTTTTTGGATATTTAGATTTTTTATTATTTCTTCATTTAGCTTTATTTCATAATTTTCTTTTACTGTAAATGGTGATATTAATATAAATCCAATATCTTTGTCTTCAATCGATTGAATTATGCTAAAGGGGCTATCTTCTAAGGCTTCTCTTATTATGTATTTTTTTAAATTAGGGAAGCCTGGTATCCCTTTTTCAAAGGTTATTATTTCATTTTCTTTATATGTTATTTTCCCATGTATAGGTGATATTATTTCCATTTTAATTCTCCTATCTTAAGAAGTCTAATAGTGATGGCTGTATTACCTTAGCACTTACTTGAAGTGATGCCATATAAACACTTTGTGCTACTGTAGCTTCTATAGTTTTTTCCGCAAAATCTATATCTTCAGTTTGAGATAATATATCTTTTAAATTAAAGTTTTGCTCTTCGTTTTGTGAGGCTGCAGAGTCCATTCTATTTTGCTTAGCTCCCACTTCTGCTCTTACCTTTAATAAATTTGTTATTACTTCATCTATATCTTTTAAATTTTCATTAGTTATCTTACTACTTTCAGTAGGATCCTCTGATGCTACATTATTAGTTATATCTTTAAGTAAGTCCATGGTATTAATTTCTTTACCATTTTTATCTTTAAATAATAGTAAATCTGTAGCTGATACATTGTAGTCCATAGTTACACCTTGTGAAACTTCTACTGTTAACTTTCTTCCAATCATACTAATTTGATTTTGTACCATTTCATCAGTATCATTTAAGTTAAGAACTTCTCCATCTTTACCACTTAAGTAGATATAATTATTTCCTGTAGTAATATCTTTAGTTGAACCTACTGGCTTTGAATTACCTTTAGTTCCTCCAAATATATATTTACCATCGAAATTCGAATTTAATATTTGAGTAATTTCATTTACTTTTTCATTCATTTCGTCTTTAATAGCCTTTTTTTCATCAGTTCCATAACCTGCATTTCCTGCTGAAACCATAAGTTCTCTAAATCTTTGAAGACTATTACCTAGCTGCTCAAGTGCTGTATCTGTTGTATCTAACCAGTTAGTAGTATCTTTTATATTTTCATTATATTGAACATTGGTTGATATATCTCTACTTAACTGCATAGTTCTTGCAACTTTAAAAGGATTATCAGAAGGTCTTCTTATTTCCTTACCTGAAGTTAATTGATCATTAAGTTTCTTCATACTATTTTGATTTCTTCCAAGATCCCTTAAAAAACTTTTACTCATCATCTGGTTTGTAATTCTCATCTTCCTACCTCCTATCTCTTAAGTCCATTTATTATTACTTCTAATAGTTCATCTACTGTTGCTATTATCTTAGCATTTGCATTATATGCATGTTGGAACTGCACTAAATTAGCCATTTCTTCATCAAGTGAAACTCCAGAAACTGAAGCTCTACTTTCTTCAATGCTATATAATAAATCTTCTTGATTAGTTACCATTCTTTGAGCTTCTTGAGCTTGTACCCCAAGTCTATCAATAGTATCTTTAAAGTAAGAATCTATTTTCATTCCAGAAGTACTACTCTCTACATTTAAGCCATTACTAGTTAATGAATTTCCACCCTTGTTTTTATCGAACATATCACTTCTTGACTTAACGGATTCATTAATATCTTGTATTCTAATTAATGAATCTCTAAGTTTAGCTATAGCTAAGGCTCTTGCACCATCACTATCTCCATCCATAATATTTTCGTTAGTGTATTTATATAAATCATCATGAGTCTTAGTCTTAATCTTCATAACATCTTCTAATATTTCCTTATTTATAGAAATATTTTTAGCTGTTATTTCTTCTTCAGCCCTTAATGTAAAATCTAAATTACTTAAAGTACCATTACTTCTATAGCTTGCTACATCTTTATTAACAAAGAAAGGTAAATAATCCTTATCTACATCTCCAGTATTATTAAGTGGATCTTCTATACCACTATGAACTGCATTTACTGAAAATGCTAAAGCCTTAGCAAGCTTATTTAATTGATTCATATAGTCTTCAATATCTTTTTGAACTGAAACTATACCACTAACACTACCAGTTTCAGGCTTAAACATCATAAGTTCAGAGTATCCAATTGTATCTCCATCCCTTATAGGATATCCATCTCCTCTTACTGCTTGCCCATTACTATCTGCCCATATAACTCTGCTATCTTTAATTTCCTTTGCTTGTTCTGGAGTAATTCCTGAAACTTTTAAAGTTTGCTTATTAGATTCGCTATCCATATTACCATTCTTATAATATGTAACTATATAAGTTCTTCCAGATAAATCACTTTCATCAAGCTTAACATCAGTAACATATGAAAATCTTGATACATCTCCATTAGGGCTAGAGTTTACTAATGTATCAGCCTTCATAGTTCCTGAACTAGTAGGCTTAACATCTACTCCATTAAACTCTTTTTTATCTACTTGAATGCCAAACTTATAACTTAATTGGTCTAATAATAAGTCTCTTTTATCCATTAAGTCATTTGGTGTATTCCCTGATACTGTAACACTAATTATTTCTTGGTTAACTCTATCTAGTTGTTCTAACATACTATTAACTTCAGTAACACTGCTCTTTAGCATATCTTGAGCATTAGTTTGAAGCCCTTCAAGCTTTGTGTAAGTTGCATTTAATGCATCTGCAAGTGCTGCTGACTGTTGAGCTACTACTGTTCTAGCATTTGAGCTATTAGGTTGCTTAGATAGTTCTTGGAAAGAATCAAAGAATTTCCCCATTAAAGTAGATAACCCTGTTTCTGATGGTTCATTAAAAACACTTTCTACTTCATATAAGTAATTATTTCTCATATCGTACTTTCCTAGTACTGCATTTTCTCCTCTAACTTGATAATCTAAGAAGCTGTCCCTTACTCTTTCTATAGCTTGTATTTGAGATCCTGTCCCTATCTGTCCTGCCCCAACAGAAGAGCCTCTAGAAGTCCCCCCAAAAGGTCTTGAAGTCTCTATTTTAGCTCTTTGTCTAGAGTACCCTACAGTATTTGAATTAGCTATATTATGAGAAGTTACATCTATACTTTTTTGTTGTACATTCATACCCCTTTTTGCAATATTAAATGTTGAAAATAATCCTGACATAATCCATCCACCTATCTTTTTATATTTCCATAAGAATTATACGTTGCTGCGTCTTTTTTAGGATTCATTATGTTTAGTAGTTTATTAGTAAAAGCTAATTGTTGCTTTATCAATAATTCGTTAGTATCTTTTTGAAGTATAAGTTCATTTAATAGTCTTTGCATTGCTCTATATACTTCATCTAATTCACTATCCTTTGAATTATTAACATATTCTCTAATAGATGTATCACCTAAGAATTTTCTTCTTTGAACTTCTGCTTCTGCAACTTCTTTATTCTTTAACTGTATTTCTTCTGTTATAGCCTCCATATTAAATACATCCTTATTTAATATAAGCTTATACTGCTTATCAAGAAGTACTAATAATTCTTCGAGTCTTTTACCTTCTACTATTAATATTTCCTTTAAACTACTCATTATTAATCAGTTCCTCTCATTGAGTCTAAAATTCCTTTTGCAATAAGTCTTGCATCATATGAATAAGTTCCGCTACTTATTTCATTTTTAACCTCTGCAACTCTTTTCCTATTGTCAAAATTTCTATCTATTCCATAATCCCTTAATGCTTTTGAAGCATCTGATAACTCTATTCTGTCGTAAGTTCTTTCAGTCTTAACTTTATTTGTATTATTAATTGTTTTATTCTTATAATAATCAATTCCATTTGAATAATTTATACCTTTAATATTCATAGTAACCTCCAAACATCTTATATTTTATATATCGAAATAGTTTTTTAAAGGTTTAGTAATTTAAAGATTAATAAATAATTAATATAGTTAATTGGTATTAATAAAAGGTGAATAATAAGTTAATGCAAATTATATAAGTTTTAATAATTAATTTAGAAAGCCACTAAATATAGATAAATTCTTAAAATAAATCCCTAAAAATAAAAAAACTCCCTAAGGAGTTTTAACATTCATTCTTCATTATACATTTTTCATTTTCCATTAAAATATTGCCCTTTTGAAGGGCAATATTTTACTTAAGTGATTTAATTCTCTCTGCTCCACTTACAATGCTAGTAATTCTTACACCGAAGTTTTCATCTACAACAACTACCTCACCATAAGCAATCTTTTTACCATTTACTAAAACTTCAACAGGCTCTTCAGCTAATTTTTCAAGTTCTATTAACGATCCTGTACTTAAGTTTAGAATATCTTTAATACTTTTCTTAGTTCTTCCAAGTACAACAGATACCTCTAGTGGTACATCTAATATTAAATCTATATTTCTATGAGATTCACCAACAGGCCCTTGACCTAAGGCTTCAAAACTTGCTCCATGAACTTCAACCGGTCTTTCTGGTTGCACTGGTACAGGTTGTTGAATTATTGGCTCTTGTAGTGGTCTTGGCTCTTGATAAACTTCATGGCTATTCACATGCGTACCCCCTTCAGAGTAATGATTTGGTTCCCCATATGTAGGTTCCTTATAAGTAATATCTAATGCCGCTTCATCTATAGCACTACTTACTACTCCATTATCTGATTGTTCTTCTTCACCCATCATTATAGATACTATCTTTTTAGCAGTATCTATAGGTAGAATTTGCATCATATTAGATTGAAGTAACCCTTCAATCATTAAGTCAAAGCATATTTCTACAATTGGCTCATCTTCTGGTATAGAATCACTTATCTCTTCTCCAATATCTTTCCATATCTTTGATTTAGGAGGTGATATATTTACTTCCCTTGCAAACATAGTTGCCATTGAAGTTGCTGCTGAACCTATCATTTGATTCATTGCTTCTTGAACAGCACTTACTTCAAGCTCAGATAATTCAGCATTCGATATCTTTCCATCCCCACCCATCATAAGGTTGGCAATTACTGCCGCATCAGTAGTTTGCATAATTAATATATTTCTACCAGTTATTCCAGATACATACTTAACATCTAAAATAATATTTGGATATTTAAAGGCTTCTTTAATAGCCTTTAATGTTGTAACAGTAACCTTTGGTGTCGTTATATTAACTGGTTTATTTATTAATTGATATAAAGCTGTAGAAGCAGATCCCATTGAAATATTCCCTATTTCGCCTAATAAATCTCTTTCAAGCTCTGATATAATTCCTTCCCCATTAAACTGACTTGTATCATTAGATGGTTCTGGACTACCATTTAATAAAGAATCTATTTCCTCTTGAGATAAAAAACCATTACTCATTCTCAATCACATCCTTATCTAATATATCTAAAAGTTCTACTCCCATGTTTCTTCCAATAATCCCTGGCTTAGCTACAAAGCATTCTTCTCCTTCAACAAATACTTTTACAGGATCGCTGTATTGAGAATTTAATATTAAAACATCGCCTTTAACTAGCTTTAAAAAATTATCAATGGTAATTTCAGTATTCCCAAGCTCTACGTGCATTTTAACTTCAACAGGCTCTATTCCTTTTTTAAGCTTTTCTCTTGCTTCTTCTTGAAGCTCTGAATCATTAGTTTTAAACCAATATTGAACTACAAGTTTATCCAGAATTTTTTCTACACTTAAATAAGGAATACAAAGATTCATATATGTAGTATTCTTACCTAATTCAACTAAGAAGCTAAGTAATGCCACTGGTTCATTTGGTGCTAGCGTTTGGTTTACAGAAGGATTGGTTTCAAGTCCTTCAAACTCCGGTTTTACCTCTAATATTCCATCCCAAGCTAATATCATTGATTTAATCATATCAGATGTAATGTTTGATAATATGTTTTTATCTATTTCAGAAAAATCCTTACTAGCTTCTGCTTTTTCCCCTGCTCCTCCTAAAAGTATATCTAATATTTGAAATGAAAAGTCTGGATTCATCTCAAGCATAATATTCCCTTGAAGAGGTGGCATCCTAAATAAAGTTAGTATTGTAGGGTTTGGAATTGAGTGAACAAATTCCTCATAAGTTATTTGCTCAACACTTTGAATTTCTATTTTAACATGTTTTCTAAGCTGCCCAGAAAGATAGTTACTTACTATTCTTGCAAAGGAATCATGAACCATTTCCAAAGTTCTAATATGCTCTTTCGAAAACTTTTGAGGGCTTCTAAAATCATACTTCTTTATCTTATGCTTTTCTTCCTTTTCTTTTAATTGCTCTGGTTCAACATCACCTGTAGATAAGGCAGAAAGGAGAGCATCTATCTCACTTTGACTTAAAACCTCTGCCATTAATATCCCTCATTTCTATTGATTAAGTAGCTTTTCTATTTCAATTATTGTTAAAAGTTTACCTTCTAAATCAATTATTCCTTTAATATAGCCCGCTGTATTATGAGTTTCTAATTTTTGCAGTCTATTTTCTTCAATATCTATTACTTCTTCTACTTCATCTACAGTAATACCTATTTCTTCGTCATCAACCTTAAGTATTATAATATTATTTTGTTCCTTATTAGATTCCCTATTAAGTAATAGGTTAATATCTACTAAAGACTTTATGCTTCCTCTTAAATTTATTAACCCCTTAATATAATAAGGAGCATTTGGAACCTTAGTTATTACCATCATATCATTAATACTCAATATCTTATCTGTCTCAACTGCGAAATGCTCTTCTCCTAGTTTAAATATTACAAATTGCATTTACTTAGCCTCCCATTTTTTATTAGCCAACAACTTTCCTTATAGCCTCAAGTACTCTATCTGCTTGGAAAGGCTTAACTATAAAGTCCTTTGCACCAGATTTAATTGCATCCATAACCATTGATTGTTGTCCCATTGCTGAACACATAATTACCTTAGCTGATGGATCAAATGCTCTTATTTCTTTAACAGCCTCTATTCCATCCATATCAGGCATAGTTATATCCATAGTTACTACATCTGGTCTTTCTTTTTTATAAAGATTTACTGCTTCTATACCATTACTTGCTTCGCCTATAACCTCGAAACCATTTTTTTGTAATATATCCTTAATCATCATTCTCATAAAAGCTGCATCATCAACTATTAATACTTTTGTCATTTTAAACCCTCCAATTATTTTATTCCTAACGATTCTAATATTTTTCCTAAGGACTCCGGAGAAGGTACAAAGTAGAAATGTCCTTCTAACTTATCTTCTGCTTCTCCCATAAAAAGAATTTCTATATCTAAAACATAATCCTGATATTGCCCTGTTTCTATAAAAGCGGAAATTAATATTGCACTTAACATGTCATTAGTAACAGCTGGTACTGAAGCTGTTGCTTTTAGACCAGTGAAACCTGAAATTGCATTCATAAAGGATGAAGAAATAATATTCCCAATTTCTCCAATAACTGATATACCTATTTCAGATAGTGAATTTTCATCACTTAAAGTCATTTTAGATATTATATTAAATGCTGTTTCCTCTTCAAATACATATAGAATACTTCCTTCTATATCATCAAGCACCTTAACTAATACTGCTACTACTGCATTTTCTTTATAGCTATTAAATAATTCATCAAAAGCTATCAAGTTTAAGTTAGGTACTGTCATATCTATTTTTGTTCCTAATAACACTGATAAAGAAGTGGCCGAATTTCCTGCACCTATATTAGATACCTCTTTAAGTGCATCTAATTGTAATGAAGTTAAGTCCTTATACTCCATAATTAGCCTCCCCCTTTATATTAAAGCAGCCACATCAAGAATTAAGGTTACTAAACCATTTCCTAAAATTGTTGCTCCAATATATTCTTTTAATGATTTTAAAGTTTTTCCTAAAGGTTTAATTACTATTTCTTGTTGTCCAAATAATGAATCAACTAATAATCCAACTGCTTTTTCACCTATTTTAACTATTATAACGTATTTCTTTTTACTATCCTTATTTTCTATTCCAAGTCTTTCATTTAACCTAATTAAAGGGATTATATTTTCTCTATAGATTATTACCTCTTCTCCATTTGTCTTTTTAAGATTTTCTTCTTTATAGTCTATAACTCTATCTATAAATCCTAAAGAAATGGCTAAAGTTTCTTCTCCTACTTTAACTAGTAAAGCTTGTATTATTTGTAATGTTAACGGTAATTTTATAATAAAGCTTGAGCCTTTTCCTTCTTCACTAACTACGTCTACAGTTCCACCAAGTGATGAAATTTTAGTTTTAACAACATCCATCCCAACTCCTCTACCTGAAATATCTGTAACTACTTTATTAGTACTAAATCCCTGAGCAAAAATTAAGTTTTTAATATCATTATCACTTAATCCTTCTGTAACTATTCCAACACTTTCGGCTTTTTCTTTTACCTTTTCAACATTTATTCCAGCCCCATCATCAACAACTTTAATAAGAGCTTTAGTTCCTTCTTGGTAAGCAATTAATTTAATTGTTCCAACTGGATTTTTCCCACTAGCTATTCTTTCTTCTTTACTTTCAATACCATGGTCTGCTGCATTTCTAAGTAAATGAATTAAAGGTTCCCCTATTTCATCTATTACTGTTCTATCTAATTCAGTTTCAGCACCTTCAATTACAAAGTTAATTTCTTTATTTAAGTCTACAGATAAATCCCTAATCATTCTTGGGAATCTATTAAAGACTACATCTAAAGGTAACATTCTTATCTTCATAACTAAGTCTTGAAGATCCGAAGTAGTTCTTTCAACTTGTTCTAATGTTTCAGCTAGTTCTTGTGATTTATCATTTATAACAATTTGTTCAAGTCTAGTTCTATAAATAACTAATTCTGAAACCATATTCATAAGCTTATCTATCCTATGAAGATCAACTCTTACTGATTGATGAGCTCTTTTATTATTATTTAACTCTTTTTTCTTTTCATTAGTTTCAACCTTTTTAGGCTTAGCTTCTATATGATTTACTATTTCCTTATTATCAGGAATAGCTTCTACTGCAGCTTCTTCAGCATGATTATTTGCTTCAACATAAGATACATTTACTTTGTCAACTTCAGAAATATTGCTTGTTAATTCTTGAATTTCTTCCTTTGACTTTTTAGTTAATAATAAGAAATCTAACTCATTATCAAACTGCTCATTTTCAATATCTTCAGTTGAAGGTAATGATTTTATTATTTCACCTTGTGCCTCAAGTTCTTGAACTATAAGGAAGGCTCTTGCTGATTTTAATAAAGTATCTTTTCTTAAAATTATTTCTACATTAATACAGTTATATCCATTTTCAATAGCTTGCTTAATTACAGAATTATCATATTCATTTAATAATAAATTTATTTTATTTTGCTCACTATTTAAATTAACGTAATTCTCAACATTTTCTTTAGGCTTTATTTCTTCTTTAATAGAAGTTTCAGCTAAATTTGAGATTTTTTCAAGGCTCTCAATTATTACTTTATACTCTACCTCTTCACCATTACCTGACTCAATATTACTAACCATCTTTTCTAATGTATCTAAGCAATCAAAAAGAACAGTAACAACCTCACTAGTAACCTTTAAACTCCCATCTCTAAATTCAGATAATACATCTTCCATTTTATGTGTTAACTCTGAGATATTATTGAATCCCATAGTAGCTGACATACCTTTAATGGTATGAGCAACTCTAAAAATTTGATTTAACTTTTCTATGTTATCTGGTTCTTGTTCTAGATCTAGCAACGCCTCATTCAATGTTTGTAAATTATCCATTGATTCTTCTAAGAACATTCCCATATATTGAGATGTATCCATTTTTTTCACCCCTTTATATCTTTTTATAAATAAAAGTAGATACCTTTTCTAATCCAAAATCCTTGTAATTATAAATACTCTCAGTTGCTCCTACAAAAAGCATACCACCTTTTTTTAATGAATCAGAAAACTTCTGAAAGATTTCATCTTTAATCTCTTTCTTGAAATATATTACAACATTTCTACAAACTATTAAATCAAAATCTTTTTCGTATATATCTAATATTAAATCATGTTTTTTAAAATTAATCATTGATTTCAATTTAGTATCTATTAAAAATTTGCCATTTATATCTTTAAAATATTTTTTCTTAAAATTCTCAGTAACATTTTTCATTTCTGAAGGTAAATACTCACCTTCTTTAGCTCTTCTTAGTATATTCATATCTATATCAGTAGCTAAAATTTTTGCATTGATTCTAGGATTTATTTCATTAAGTATCATAGCTAAACTATATGGCTCACAACCTATGGAACATGCTGCACTCCAAATTTTAATACGTGAATTTAACCTGAAGTATTCTTTTAGTATTTTTTCTAGTTCCATAAATAATTCTGTATTTCTAAAAAACTCAGTAACATTTATAGTTATAAAGTCTATGAATTTATCTCTTTCTTCTTTATTAGACATTAATAACTTCTTATAATCTGCTAAAGAGGAAATCCCTACCCTAGACATTAAACTACCAATTCTTCTATTTAACTGTTCTGGTTTGTAGGCATTTAAATCAATCCTATATTCCTTATATACCCAGTTATGAAATTCCGAAAAATCCATATACCCTCCTAATTGCCATTAACTATACTAGTTATTTTTGATGCTATATCTTTTAAAGGAAGTACGTAATCAACGCACCCTGTTTCATAGGCTACTTTTGGCATTCCATATATTATAGAACTTTCCTTATTCTGAGCAATGGTAACACCATTCTTTTCCTTAACTATAGCTGTTCCTTCTGCTCCATCTTTTCCCATACCTGTAAGAATAACAGATATTATTCTGCTTCCATAAACAGCAGCTGCTGTCTTAAAGAGTTTATCTACAGCTGGCCTTACACCCCATAATAAAGGCTCATTAGTTAAAATTATTGCTCCATTAGAGGTAACTTCCATATGACTTCCTCCAGGAGCTATGTAAACAGTATTTTTTTCTATCTTCATACCATCCGTAGCTTCAACTACTACTAGCTCAGATTTTCTATCTAATCTCTCAGCAAAACTCTTTGTGAAACCACTCGGCATATGTTGTACCACTAAAACAGCAACATTTAAATTCTTAGATAAATTAGTTACTACAGTCTCAATGGCATTAGGTCCTCCGGTTGATGCTCCAATTAATACTATATCTTTGTTTCTTACATATTCAAACAATAATATTCCCCTCCCCTAGAGTTCTTTAATATTGCTTCCTATACTTTTTATTAACACAGAGCCATCTTCACTTTCAAAAACCATAGTTCTACCCTTATTTCCACCAACATCTTCACCAACTAAAGGAATTGCTATCTCCCTTATTGCATCAATAACAGCTTTACTATTTCTTTTGCCTACGTCACTTATAATTTTTTTATCTGGGAAGTTAAACATAGATGCTCCTCCTGCTATTTTAGCAGTCATATTTTCTTTCTTGCAGCCTAAAGAAATCATCTTCTTAACTATTGCATCAACTCCCAAATCGGCATACTTAAAAGGATTAACTATATTTTTAAATTGAGTACTATCAGGTAACATTATATGTGCTAATCCAGCTACCTTCTTTTTATTATCATATATGGCTATCCCAACACAAGAACCAAGTCCTAAGGTAATTAATTTATCAGGAGATGATACTACTGCTCCATCGGCTATTCCAACCCTAACTTCTTTTTTTTCATTCAAACCTTTCACCCCTGAAAAACAATCTCTTCCTCTTGGACAGTTAATATTTTGTCTAAGTTTATCATAATAATTATATTGTCATTCTTCTTAACTAATCCCTGTATATATTTTTTAGATATTAATGTTGAAAGGCTATTAGGATTCTTTATATCTTCTTCATAAATACTCATAACTTCGCTTACACTATCTACTAATATTCCAAACTTTCCACTTTCTCTTTTAACAACTATAATCTTTTTTTCAAAACTATTTATATCTTTTAAGCTAAATTTATCAACAAGATTTATAATAGGTAAAACACTACTTTCGTAATCTATAACCCCATCTAAAAAAGTAGGGGAATCTGGAAGTTTTGTTGGTTCTTCAAATCCAAGAATTCTTTCCACTTCCATAATATTAGTAGCATAAAATTCATTTCCAAGCTTAAAAACTAATATTTTAATTTCATTCATTCCTTACACCCTCCTATAGAAGTAATTTATCTACTGCCAAGCTACCATCTTTCTCAATATAAACATGTATATCCTTAGAAGGCTTGTCTAAAATATACTTTTTATTCCCTATTATAAAGGTAGTATTGTGATATGCAATATTTGCATATATTTCTCCTGATTTCTCTACCTCTAAACTGGTGATAACACCAGACTCACTACCAATAGTAGAAGCTTTTATTAACTTACCAGCCTTTAAATACCCACCTCTACATACTGAGTTTTCGTAATCAAATACTATACTTTCAGAAGCATCTAAGTTAGTAGTAAATAACCCCTTACCAGTAATATGTATATTCCCTAAGACATTAATAGTTGATTCCTGCGCATATTCTATAGTTAAATCAGATAAGACTATAACATCTTTTTCTAATTCCTCTAATTCCTCTTTAATTTTATATGCTATATCATCTAACTCACTAACATCTTTTATTCTACTTGGTCCAAGTCCTAGTAGCTTTTCTTTTATTAATATTACTACTTCTGAATTACAACAATTATCTTGCATTGACACTGATATTATCTTAATCAAAGTTTTATTTATACTTTTTAGTTTAGTTTCAATTAAAGATTTAATTATAATTCCATCAGTAATACCCTTTTTAACTAAGTTATTTGCTTTGATGTATTTAGTATTAGTACTTAAAACCTTAAGATCCTCTTCTAAAATTTTTAAATATTTTATTCTATTAGCTTTAACTAAATTAGTTCCACCAACCTTAATTGTAGAATCAACAATATTGCCTAAAATTTTACTGCTTGATTTTGCCTCTATTTCTGCACTAAAGGCCCCACCTTTAACAAGGACGCTACCACCAGAAATCACCTTCATTCCTTCATTAACTTTTCCATTAATCTCTACATTACTTGGAAATTTAATATTTCCTGTTGCTATGGTAACATCTTTATTCAATATGTAAATAGGCTCAACTAAGAATGTGTTTTTATCAAATTTAGGTTTTCCATCTATGGTAGAATAAATTAAGTTATCTTTTAACCTTGCCCCATACCCTGTAGAAAAAGCTATATTTTTCTTAGCCTTTCCAAAAATGGTTTTAGAAAAAATATTTTTCCCATCAACACCATTTTCTCCTTTTATAATTTCGGCTATTAATTCATTAGCTTTAACACTAGTAATAGGATTAAAGTTTCTATAGTCAATTTGTTCCTGGCTTTCACTATCATAAGATTTTTTTTCATTTTCAAAAAAAAGCCTTATTTTATCATCTATTGGAGGTTTTACTTTTATACCTTTAGCTATTAAAACTTTTTCAGTCTTCCTATTCTTTGTTATTAATTCTAAAGCTTCTTCATCTATACCAAAGGTTATTCCAGCTTTTAAAAGCTCTTCCTGAATTTCTCTTTTAGTAACTATAGGAGGATATTCCCCCTCCTTCTCATCTATATCTAAGGTTAAGTTCTTAGATTCTTTTAAATCCTTAAGAGTATAATTTATACCTTTTAAATAATTTATTGAAATATATCCTTCAGTTTTATCCTCATTATAAGTAAATGAAATTTCTCTTTTAGCTAAAATATTTTCCTCTTTGAATTCTATTTTATCTTCTTCTTTTACAGTAGTAGGGCTATTAACCTTTTTTCCGTTTATAAACAGACTTCCCTTTGAAGCTGGGCTTATAATTGCATATTCACCTTTATTAATAGGATTCTTTACAATTATTTCACCTTTTTCAACAGAGATACTGCCATCTTTGCTTTCAATGTCTATCTTCCCCTCACCCATTCTCATTCACTCCTAAAATATTATACCTTTACTATATAATATCATACTTAAATCTCTTTTTGAATAATATTCAATTTATTATAAAAGTTGCTAACTATTCCTTATTCTTTTTTACATATAACTCTATTTCTCTATCGAATTCTTTTATTAGCTTTCTCATAAGTTCATTTTCTACATTTAACTTTATATCATTTACATAAGATATAGGTAAAATCTTAGGTGATGTTCCTGATATAAATGCTGCATCAAAATCTTTAAGTTCTTCAAATCTTACGTTAGATTCATCAACATTAATACCAATAGAGTTTGCTACAGAAATGATCTTTCCTCTTGTAATCCCTGGTAAAACTGCTTCAATAGGTGGTGTAAATAAAGTATTATCTTTTATTAAAAAGACATTTGATTTACTTCCCTCAGTAATATAGCCATTATTATCAACTAAAATTGCTTCAAAAGCATTTGATTTTTTTATTTCCTCTATTACCTTAGATCTAAAGCTGGAATCAACTACTTTAGCATTTGGATTAGTTCGTTCTCCATGATAAAAAATCGTTTTAATTCCTGTTTTATATAGTTCTTCACTTGGATAACTATGCTTAATATTAAAAACCTTCATAGTATCTGTTTTTATATCGAAGGTTAATTTAATATTTCCATTAATAATTTCATTTGCTTTAATTAACTTAGATAAATATTCTTTTATCTTTTCAAATTTATAAGAAAATGTTTTATTCATTAATCTAAAACTATCTTCCATTCTTTTTATATGATCTTCGAAAAATAATGGCACACCATCTATAACCCTTATAACTTCATAAATAATTCTGCCTTTTTCATCAGTGTCTATTGTGTAATTTTCCACAGGTTCTATATGACCATCTTCTAAATAATATTTATTAATTGCCTCCACTTTAATTCCTCCTATTACTTCCAATTCAATACTTTAAAATCATTTTTCTTTTTATAATTAATAAGATATGGATTACCCACTAAATCTAAAAGGGGTTTGTCTGATAAAGAATCTGAAAACATATAGGAATTTTTATAATCTACTTCTATGTTATTTTCCTTTAAATATTCCTTAAGTCTTCTTACCTTCTCTTCACCTTTACAATTTAAGCCATCCATTTGTCTTGCAAAAAATCCATTTTCCACTCTAAATTTAGTTCCAATTATCACATCAACTTCTTTAATATCATATAACTCTTTTAAATAAAATTCAGGTGATGCTGAAATTAAATAAATTTTACAACCTTCATCTTTAAGTTTCTTAATCATATCTATAGCATCTTTATATAATATTTTTTTAAGCACCTTGCTATAGTACTCTTTAGCAAGATTGTCTAAATCTTCTTCATGAATTTTATCTATAAATTTTAAGAAAGATTCCTTTACTCTTTTTTCATCGTAGACCTTAATTGAATACATTAATCCACTGAATAAAGCTCTTGGAAGAAATCTTATATTTTTAAAATTCTTAAATACTACAAATTTATATAACTCCATTAAAGTTTCCTTTTTTGTTAAAGTAAAATCCACATCAAATATTGCTAACTTTTCCACTTTTCTTCCTCCACTCTTTTTCACAATTTATTATATACTATAATCTGCTATTTTAAAACAAATTACTATAGTAATACTACATATTATGATTAGATATATTATATTTTAGATAGTCCCTATATACTATATAAATTAAATCTTTATAAAAAATTAAAACAGAATTTCAACTTTAAAAATTGAACTTCTGTTTTAATTAAAATTTATACTAAGTTTTTTAAATAAGCTTCTAATCTATTTAATCCTTCTTCTATTACATCCATAGAAGTAGCATATGATAATCTAATATAATTATCTAGACCAAAAGCTATACCTGGAATTACTGCTAAGTTCTCTTCCTTTAATATACTTTTAGAAAAATCTAATGAAGTTTTTATAATATTTCCATTTATAGATTTTCCATAGAATTTAGATACATCAACCATAATATAAAAAGCACCTTTAGCTTTAATAAGTGATAATCCATTAATTTTTTCTATTCTATCTATCATATAATTTCTTCTTTTTTCAAATTCAACTATCATAGATTTAATACTATCTTGTGGACCTTCCAATGCTTCTATTGCTGCATATTGTGATATTGAATTTATATTTGAAGTTACATGACTTTGAATACTTCCCATTAACTTTGCAATTTCTTCACTACATGCAGAATAACCAACTCTCCAACCAGTCATTGCATAAGATTTAGATAATCCATTAATTACTATTGTTCTCTCATAAGCATCTTGAGATAGGGATGCTATGCTAATATGCTTTTCATTATCATAAATTAACTTTTCATATATTTCATCTGAAATTATTATTAAGTCATTTTCTTTTGCAAAGCTTGCAATTTCTAATAAATCTTCTTTAGAATAAATACTTCCTGTTGGATTATTAGGACTATTAATTAAAATAGCTTTTGTTTTACTATTAACTACTTTTCTTAGTTCCTCTATTGAATATTTATAATCATTTTCTTTTTTAGTATTCACAAGGACTGGAACACCATCTGCAAGCTTAACTAGTTCAGGATAACTTACCCAATATGGTACTGGTATTATTACTTCATCACCTTTATTTAATATAGCCATAAAAGCATTTGCTAGACTTTGTTTAGCACCAGTAGAAACAACTATTTGACTAGGCTTATATTCTAAATTATTATCATTTTTAAACTTTTTACATATAGCTTTTCTAAGATCTAAAATTCCACTAGCTGGAGTATATTTAGTCTTACCTTCATTCATAGCCTTTATAGCAGCTTTAATAATATTATCTGGAGTATTAAAATCAGGTTCTCCTGCCCCAAAACTTACTACATTTATACCATCTTCTTTTAATGCTTTTGCTTTTGCTGTAATTTCTAAAGTAATTGATGGATTGATTTGCTTTGCTTTACTAGATAAATCCATTATTATTCCCCCATTTATTTTATTGAATTAATTAATTTATTAAATAAATCTTCATTTATTCCATAACTGCCTATTAAATTATCTTTTGATGCTTCTTTATCATGAAAGTCACTGCCTCCAGTTATAATAAGCCTATGTTTTTTACATAGATTATGAAAACTGTTTGTTTGCTGAGTAGAGTGACTTGGATGATATACTTCCACACCTTTTAATCCATAAAACTTTAAATCTTTCACTATTTTTTCTACTGCTAAAGTTTTATATATTTGCCCCGGATGTGCAAGTATAGAGATACCACCTGCATTATTTATTACTTGGATTGCTTCCTTATAAGTTAATTTTTCACCTTTCACATAGGCTGGCTTTCCTTTTACTAAATAACTTGTAAATGCACTTTTGTAATTCTTAAAATATCCTTTTCTAACCATAGCCTTTGCAACATGACTTCTGCCCACTGTAGATTTAAAATCATCTTTTAAATCATCAAGGCTTAAATTAATATTATCTTTCCGTAAATTAAATAATATTCTTTCAACTCTATCTATCCTAGCTTTATTTAATCTTTCTACCGTTTGCCTTAGCTCTGAATTATCTACATCAAAAAAATATCCTAGTATATGAAGCTCTATATCATCATACTCAGTACTTAACTCTATACCAGGTATTATATTTATACCACAATATTCTTTATCCACTATATATTGTGATGAAATTGAATCATGATCTGTTATAGAAATGTTCTTCACTCCTATCTCAAGAGCCGTCTCAATAATATCTTCTGGTGTCATACTGCCATCTGAATAATTAGAATGAATATGTAAATCTGCATATTTCATATTAACACCTTATTTCTTAAGTTTATATTATGAATATATCATTATTAATATAAATTTACAAATAAAAAAAGTGCCGAATTTGGCACTTTTTTATACTAGTCTTCTAATTCTTCACTATAGAATTTTGATACTCTATCAAATTCCTCTTCTTCAGGAATTACTAATTCACCATCTTCTAAAGTTTTAAATAAGTAAACTGAATCTTCATTTGGATCTTGAGCTAAGATATATTCATTATCTTCAAACTCAAAAGCATCTATTATTGGACAAGAGATTACATTTCCATTGTCATCTTCTAAGTCTACTACATAGTGTTCGTGATGATCTTCACCACATCCACATCCATCATGATGTTCGTGATCGTGATGTTCGTGACCACATCCACAAGCTTTTTCTTCTTCATTGCATCCGCATTTCTTTTCATTATCCATAAATATAATCCTCCTTTATGAGATTATGTCTCCCATTAATTTTAACCTTATTTTAGATAAATTAAAAGCAAAAGATTTATTTTTTTTAATTATTAATATTTATAGCGAAAAATAAATTAAAAAAATCAATAATTCATAAAAATAAAATTAAAAACACTTCATTTTTCAGTAATTTCAAAGAAATTACATCCTTAATTGTTAATTATCAATTATTTATTGCTAACTAACAAAGGCTGCCTTTAAGGCAGCCCTTTATTATTATTCTTGTTCAGCTAATCTCTTATATCCTGCTAATCTATCCATAGCATCTTTTTCTGTCTTTTCGAATAATGCTTCTGCTTGTTCTGGGAATGCCTTAGCAAGTGATGCATATCTTACTTCACCCATTAAGAAATCTCTGAAGCTTGCTTTTGGCTCCTTAGAATCTAATGAGAATGGGTTCTTAGTTCCAATTAAAGTAGGATTGTATCTGTATAATCCCCAGTATCCGCATAGAACAGCTTGCTTAGCTTCTTCTTGGCTGTTAGCCATACCACTCTTAATACCATGGCTTATACATGGAGCATAAGCTATGATTAATGATGGTCCATTGTAAGCTTCAGCTTCAGCTATTGCTTTAAGAGTTTGGTTCTTATCAGCACCCATAGAAATTTGTGCTACATATACGTAACCGTAAGTCATAGCCATCATTCCAAGGTCTTTCTTCTTAGTTCTCTTACCTGATGCAGCAAACTTAGCTATTGCAGCAGTTGGAGTTGACTTAGATGATTGACCACCAGTGTTTGAGTAGATTTCTGTATCAAATACAAGAACATTTACGTCTTCTCCTGAAGCAAGAACGTGATCTAATCCACCGTATCCGATGTCATAAGCCCATCCGTCTCCTCCGAAGATCCATTGAGATCTCTTAACTAGGAATTCTTTATCCTTTAAGATTTCTCTTGCATAATCAGCATCTACATTTGCAAGTACTGCCATTACTCTATTAGCTCTATCTCTAGTACCTTCTCCACTGTTCATATGATCTAACCAGTCTTGAAGTACTGCTTTAACATCTTCTGAAGTTTCAACTTCTAAGCCCTTCTTCATGTTGTCAGCAATTCTTTCTCTGATAGCCTTAACTCCTAAGAACATACCAAGTCCGAATTCAGCGTTATCTTCGAATAATGAGTTAGCCCAAGCTGGACCATGTCCTTCATGGTTAACTGTATATGGAGTTGATGGAACTGAACCACCCCAGATTGATGAACATCCAGTAGCGTTAGCTATCATCATTCTATCTCCAAATAATTGAGTTACAAGCTTAGCATATGGAGTTTCTCCACAACCAGCACAAGCTCCTGAGAACTCAAATAATGGTTGTTCAAATTGGCTACCCTTAAGTGTATTCTTGTTCATTGGGTTCTTCTTAGGTGCAACTTCTTTAATTGCATAATCCCAAGCTTCAATTTGTTCTTCTTGAGTTTCTATTGGTTTCATAACTAAAGCCTTACCTGGTGCTGGACATACTTGAGCACAGTTTCCACATCCAGTACAATCTAATGGAGTTACACTGATTGAGTAGAATGTTGGTTCTTCTGTTTTTAATGCCTTTGCAGGTACTAACTTTAATGCATCTGGTGCATTGTCTTTTTCATTTTCATTTAATAAGAATGGTCTTATTACTGCGTGTGGACAAACGTAAGCACATTGGTTACATTGGATACACTTATCTTGTTGCCATTCTGGAACGTTTATAGCAATACCTCTCTTTTCGTAAGCAGCTGTACCAGCCATAAATGTACCATCTTCCATACCGTTAAATGCTGAAACTGGAAGGTCAAATCCTTTTTGAGCATTTATTGGTTCTACTATATTCTTGATGAATGCTGGAACATCGCTTCTATCTGTCTTAGCTTCTGTCTTAGCATCCTTCCAATCTGCAGGTACTTCTATCTTAACAATAGATTCAACACCCTTATCTATAGCAGCATGGTTCATGTTAACAACTTTTTCACCTTTTTTACCGTATGACTTAACAACAGCATCTTTTAAGTACTTAACAGCATCTTCAACTGGGATAATGTTAGCAATCTTGAAGAATGCAGCTTGCATTATCATGTTGATTCTTCCGCCAAGACCGATTTCTTGAGCTATCTTAACAGCATTTAAAGTGTAGAATTCAATGTTGTTTTCTGCTATATATTTCTTCATTTCAGCTGGTAATTTTTCATTAACTTCTTCTGGAGTCCAGATAGTATTTAATAAGAATTTACCATTCTTCTTTAATCCTTCTAATACATCATATTTATAAACATATGCTTGGTTGTGACAAGCAATGAAATCTGCTTTATCAACTAAATATGGTGACTTAATTGGTTTCTTACCAAATCTTAAGTGAGAAACTGTTATACCACCAGATTTCTTTGAGTCGTATGCGAAGTATCCTTGAGCATACATGTCTGTATGGTCTCCAATGATCTTGATAGCGCTCTTATTAGCACCAACAGTACCATCTGATCCAAGTCCCCAGAACTTACAAGCCTTAGTTCCTTCTGGAGTAGCATCGATATCTGCAACTGTTTCTAATGAAGTGTTTGTAACGTCATCAACTATTGAAATAGTGAATCCATCTTTTGGCTCTTCCTTAGCTAAGTTTGCATAAACTGCTGCAATATCAGCTGGGTTTGGATCCTTAGAACCTAATCCATATCTTCCTCCAACTATTATAGGAGCATTTTCTCTTCCATAGAATGCACTCTTAATATCTAAGTATAATGGTTCTCCGATTGAACCTGGTTCCTTAGTTCTATCTAAAACAGCTATAGCTTTAACTGTAGCTGGTATAACCTTTAATAATCTTTCCTTAGAGAATGGTCTGTAAAGTCTAACTTTAACCATACCAACTTTTTCACCCTTAGAAGTTAAGTAATCAATAGTTTCTTCAGTAACATCTGTTGATGAACCCATTGTTACGATAACTCTATCAGCATCTGGTGCTCCATAGTAATCGAAGCAGTGATATTCTCTTCCAGTAAGTTTAGTAATTTCAGCCATGTAGCTTTCAACTACTTCTGGAACATCTTCATAGAATCTGTTTACTGATTCTCTTGTTTGGAAGTAGATATCTGGGTTTTGAGCTGTACCTCTAGTAACAGGGTTATTAGGGTTTAATGCTCTCTTCTTGAACTCATCTAAAGCTTCATAATCTACTAATTTAGCTAATTCATCATATTCTAAAACTTCTATCTTTTGGATTTCGTGTGATGTTCTGAATCCATCAAAGAAGTTCATAAATGGTATTCTAGTCTTAATAGAAGCTAAGTGAGCTACTGCAGCTAAATCCATAACTTCTTGAACTGAACCTTCAGCAAGCATAGCAAAACCAGTTTGTCTTGCAGCCATAACGTCTTGATGGTCACCAAATATACTTAATGATGATGTAGCAAGAGCTCTTGCTGATACATGGAATACTGTAGGTAATAATTCACCTGCAATTTTATACATGTTTGGTATCATTAATAATAAACCTTGAGAAGCTGTATATGTTGTTGTTAATGCACCAGCTTGTAATGATCCGTGAACTGCACCAGCTGCTCCAGCTTCTGATTGCATTTCCATAACCTTAACAGGTTGACCAAATATGTTCTTTTTTCCTTGAGCTGACCATTCATCAACGTGTTCAGCCATTGGTGAAGATGGTGTGATTGGGAATATTGCAGCTACATCAGTGAATGCATATGAAATGTGAGCAGCAGCCGTATTTCCATCCATAGTTTTCATTTTTCTCATCGTGTTTGACCTCTCTTCCTTATATATAAAAATTTTATAATAGGCTTAATACAGAAATTTCTGTATTTCGATTAAATAAATTGTTAAAAGTTTATTTTTACTTTTTTAAAATACTTACCCCCTATAATAAGTACCTTAAAATCCTTCCCCTTAGCATTACTGTACTCAAAGAATTTATTTAGCTAAAACTCCACCCATTTGTTTAGACTTTAATATTTCATCTTCACTTGGTGATTCTTTAACTGCGATGTAATCTACAACATCAAAGTCGTAGTCCTTCATACGTTGAACCCAGTCAACCATGAATTTCCCATCATCCCATCCATATGATCCAAATAATACTATCTTCTTTTGTTTGTTAGGTAACAATTTGAATTGGCTTATAAAGGGTTCCATTTCTAGTTGTTCAATCCTATTGTTATCCATTGATGGACTTCCGAAAGCAATAGCATCAGCTTCTGTAACATCTTCAATTTTAGCATCGCGAACATATTTAATATTAACTTCTGCCCCCTGTGCTTTTGCACCTTCTAAAATTGAATTTGCTAAAACTTCTACATTTCCTCCATTACTCCAATAGATAATAGAAACTTTTTTCATAAATACCCCACCTCATCCTTCGACCAAAATAGTCAAATATTTCGGATATATATTACCTATTTTTACACTTACTATTTTATTATATAACACTATTTTTTTTTTGCAAGTTTTTAAGGTCCTATATCAGAACAATATTGTCCTCTTAATTAAATAAGGTCCCATTTTATTTGTTTAACTCAATGCTTTTTGTTATTACTCCTAAAATTGCATCAACACCGTTACTAATGCCGCTATTATTCATATTTTGCACTAGTACTGCTTTCTTCTCTCTTAATTCATCTAATTTGTTAATTAATTTTTTGTTATCTTCCATCATTTCATCTTCATCTAAAACTAGTGAGAAGCCTTCTTTTTCAAAAGAATTAGCGTTTAATATTTGGTCTCCCCTACTTATTTTCTTTGATAATGGAATAAGTAAGGTTGGTTTCTTTAAAGCAAGAAGTTCAAAAATCACATTTGCTCCTGCTCTCGATATAATTAAATCAGAAGCCTTTAAAAGATTAGGAAGCTCTTCTTTTACATAATCAAATTGCTTATACCCATTAATATTTAATAAACCTTCATATAAATTGCCCTTACCGCAAATATGAATTATGTTAAAGTTTTTTAAAAGTTCCTTTAAATTTTTTCTAACTGCATCGTTAATACTCTTTGCTCCTAGACTCCCACCTATTACTAATAGTATTTCTTTATTATCCTTAAATCCACATAGTTCTTTTCCTTTAAGAGAATTGCCTCTTAATATTTCTTCTCTTATTGGAGTTCCAGTTAGAACACCTTTATTATCTTTTACATATTTTAAACTTTCTCTAAAAGTCACACAAAGCTTATCACAAAAAGGAGAGGATATTTTATTTGCAAGTCCCGGTGTTAAATCTGACTCATGTGATACAACAGGAATTTTCCTCATTGAAGCCGCTATTACAACTGGTACAGCAACAAATCCACCCTTTGAAAAAATCACATTTGGTTTTTCCCTTTTTAGTATTTTATTAGCCTCTATTACACCCTTCATAACCTTAAAAGGATCAGTAAAGTTTTTCATATCAAAATATCTTCTAAGTTTTCCTGATGATATTTCAAAGTAAGGAATTTTCGCATCATTTATTATCTCTTTTTCTATACCATCTTTACTTCCAATATATTTAATTTCAAATCCCTTTTCCTTTAATTTAGGAACTAAAGCCAAATTTGGAGTTACATGACCAGCAGTTCCCCCTCCAGTCATAATAATTTTGTATTTATTCATAAAACCACTCCTTAATAAAACCATCAATTTTAAATTACAACTTAAACACTATTTCACTATAACATATTATCTTTTTCTTTTTAAATGTTATTTTCTAATTTTAATTTATTCTTACCTTCCACTATTATGTCCATTTTCCTTAACTTACATATAATATTTTCTTAAAAAATACACAAGCTATTTCTACAAAGATAAAAGGAGGTGACAATAATGGCAACAAAGTTAGTACCAGAAGCAAAAAATGGATTAGCTAAATTCAAAAATGAAGTAGCTAATGAAATTGGAGTACCTTTCTCAGACTATAATGGAGACCTTTCTTCAAAACAATGCGGAAGCGTTGGTGGAGAAATGGTTAAGAGAATGGTAGAACAATATGAAAACTCTATAAAGTAGTTTTTAATTGTTATTCAATTTAACTAAAAAAGAGGAGCCCTAACACAAATAATAATGAAAAATGAAGAATTAAAAATTAATGAAAAAACTCTTAAATGAGTTTTGAAAAATATTTTCTAAGTAATTTTTTGCAAATTGCTTCATTCATTATAAATTTTTAATTTTAAAATTTCTGATTATTACTTTTGTGTGAAGGCTCCTTTATAATTTTTATTGTCTTTTTCAATGTACTTTATAACTTTTATCTGTTATAAATTATATCCTAAATCTTTAGTATATACTCTCTATATTAACTCTATATAGTTTTTAATCTTATATTCTTAATATTCATTTGGACCGTTCTACTTCCCTTAAACTCATTTATACTAGGATAATATATAACATCAGCCTTAATATTTAAAAAACTAGTTTCAGCTGCTTCTATATATTTATCTTCTCCATAAATTCCAATAAAACTTTCTCTGAAATCCTCTAATTTATCAAAAGTTACTCCATCTATATAAAGCTTTCTTTCATTTTTATAAAAACTAAACCTAAGTTTCAAGAAGTTTTTTTCTTTACCTAAAAGCCACATTCTTTCTATATTTAAATCCTTAACTGCAAAAAGTGGACTTGGATTTCCTTTACCAAAAGGCCTTAAATCTTCAACTACTGCTATTAATTCCTCATTTAAATAATTTAAACTTAATGGTAAATCAATTTTTACTATAGGAACAACATCTTCATCAGTTAAATGACAATTTTCATTTAATCTTCTTCTAAGAGTATCTATATTTTCTTCTTTTAAAGATAATCCAGCTGCCATTGGATGCCCACCAAACTTCTCTATAAGCTCTTTGCACTTACTTAGCTCTTCTGTAATATTATATCCTTCAATGGATCTTGCTGATCCTTTAGGCATTTCTTTAGCACCAGTTAATACTATACAAGGCAGGTTATACTTTTCTTTTATTCTACCAGCTACTATTCCTGCTATACTTTCATGAATATCTTTATCATATACTACAATAACCTTATCATCTTTTTTAAGTTCATTATCTAAGCTTCTTAGCACTCTCTCCGTACTTTCCTTAGTAAGATCTTGTCTTATAGAATTAAGTTCACTTAATTGGTTAGCTAAAGCCTTTGCTCTATTTTCATCTTCTGTAATAAGTAGTTCTACTGAAAGGTCAGCTGTTTCTAATCTTCCTGTAGCATTAATACAAGGTCCTATTACAAATCCTAAATGATATTCTTCTAATTTCTTATCAAATAATCCTGTAGATTTCTTAAGTTCTAGTATTCCTAAATTCTTCGTATTATTTAGAAGCTCTAATCCTTTTTTTACTATTATTCTATTTTCATCAACTAAATCTACTACATCACAAACTGTTGCAATAGCTGCAAACTGAAATAAATCCATTATTGCCTCTTCTTCAATATTAAACTCATCAAAAAGACATTTTGAAAATTTCAATGCAATTCCTGCTCCACAAAGCATCTTAAATGGATAGTTACAGTCACTTCTCTTTGGATTAATAACAGCATCTGCTATAGGAATACTTTTAACTAATGCTCCATCTTCATTTTCCCTTATAGGAATATCATGATGGTCAGTTATTACAACTTCCATATTTAATTCTTTTGCTATTTCAACTTGTTCAAAAGCAGAAATTCCATTATCACAAGTTAAAATGACTTCATAGCCTTCTTCTTTAAGCTTTCTTATTCTTCCACTATGCATTCCATAGCCTTCTTCTTCCCTATTTGGGATATAGTAGCTATAGTTTGCATTAACTTTTTTTAAAGCTTTATATAAAATTGTAGTGCTATTAACTCCATCACAATCATAATCGCCATAAATTATTATTTTTTTATTATTTTCTATAGCATTTTTTATAATGGATACTCCTTTTTTCATATCTTTCATTAAGTATCCATCATACATATCTTTCACTGTTCCATATAAAAATCTCTTAGCTAAATTAATATCATCAATACCTCTATTAGCTAGTAACCTTAAAACCAAAGGATTTTCCTCTATGGAATTAGAGAGCTTTAAAAAGCTCTCTTTCTTATTTGTTAGTATCCAATTTTCTTTCATTATTACACCTATTATATTAGTCTAAAAGCATTGCTGATTTTATCTTTTCTACCTTTTCAGCATCTATTTTAGATAAAATTTCAAAGGCAAAAGGTATTGCTGCTGCCGGACCTCTTCCCGTTATTATATTTCCATCAACTACAACTAAATCTTTTTTATAATTAATATTTCCCATTTCATCTTCAAATCCTGGATAACATGTTAAATTTCTACCTTCCACAATCCCAGCCTTTGCTAAAGATATTGGACCTGCACATATTGCACATATATATTTATTTTTATTATTAAACTCTTTTATTAGCTCAATAACTCTATCATTATCTCTTAAATTTTTAGCCCCTGGCATTCCACCTGGTAATACTATAAAATCATATTTTTTTATTTCTTCATCCATAATATTTTTATCAGCTTTAACAACAATATTATGAGAAGTTTTTACTTCTAATCCTTCAAGAGCAAAGGTAGTACACTCAACTTCAGCTCTTCTTAAAATATCTACTACTGTTAAACCCTCTAATGTTTCAAATCCATTTGCTAGTAAAATAGCAACTCTCATTACAAAACCCTCCTTTTTTTCAGTTAACAATTCCTGCGCTGGCACTTAATTTATTTCTTTAATTTCATCTTCAAGAAGCATAGTCATTACACTACCGCCTTTTCCTGCTCTATTTTGAAGCTTTATATCTTCAATAAAGACTTCCTTCTTTTCTTTATTCTTAGTTACTAAAGTTAATTTATCTAATGAAGTTAAAGCTATTTCCGAATTTTTTGGACTTCCATTTGATGATATAAAGATTAGCTTTCCAAGTATAGCTTCATCATCTTCTCTTAAACTAATGCCTGTTACTCCTGCAGCAATTTTACCCATAGGATTAATATTATTAGATAAGAACCTAATAGCCATACCCTTTTTAGTAATTATAATCATTTCAACATCATCTTCACTGTATAACTCTACAGAAATTAACTCATCATTATCATACTTAAACTTATAAGAGCTTTGAGCAATATAACTTCCTTCAAACTCCTTCAAACTAGTTTTCTTAACCATTCCTTTTTTACTAAAGAAGAAGACAAACTTATTATTATAATCACTACAGCTTATTAACTTAATTACCTTTTCACCCTTATCAAGATTGTCAATAACCTTATTTAAAGGTATTTCTTCTTTATTTATATTCGATAATAAGAAAGCCGGTACCTTAAATACTTTTCCCATATTTGTGAATAATAATATATCACTTAAAGAATTTGTTGTAACTTTTAAGCTATCATTCTTTCTAACACTATTAAATCCTTTAAAGTTTCCTTTTGCTGTTACTCCAATTGAGAAGTCAATATATTCTATTTTATCAACGTATTCTACCTTTGTAACCTTATCTTTTGGAGTTAAGTTAAATAGTGATATAGGTAAAATATTTCTTGGTAAATCCTCTAATTCAGGAAGACTTATATTAAAGCTTAAACCTTCACTAGTCTCAAAAGCAGCAAATTCCGTTCTTTCTTCACCTTCTAATATAGTTACATCTATAACTTCATCATTATCCTTAAGCTTAATAGCTTGAAGCTTAGAATAGTTAGTTTGGAACTTATCTAAGGAGCTCTTTTTAATTCCACCCTTAGAAGTAACAAACTGAATATATTTACTTGGCATAAAGTTATCTACTGATGTTGCATAAACTATTGATTCATCTTCTAAGTTTAAAGTTTTAATAACCTTGTCTAGTCTTTCCCCTTTGTCCTTCCACTTAGCTTCTACAATATTTATTCCCTTAGTTTGATACATATTACCTCTATTAGTAAATATAATAATACTTTCGGTAGTATTGGATTTAAATAATAATTTAAGCTCATCACCTTCTCTATATTCTATATCCTCAGGCTTTGCACTTAATCTATTAAAGGTCTTTAAAGGAATTCTTTTAATAAACCCATCCTTAGATAAGGTCATCATAACATCTTCTACTATTATAAGTTCTTCTACATCTATCTTAGCTTCACTATCATCTTTAATTATTTCTGTTTTTCTCTCAGAACCATATTTATCTGAAACTTCCTTAAGTTCACTTTTTACAACTTTTAAAAGTTCTTTTTCTTCTGATAAAATTTTCTTAAGTCTTTTTATAGTTTTTTCAAGCTCAGCATATTCTTTTTGGAAAACCTTAATTTCAAGTCCTGTTAATCTATATAACATTAACTCAAGAATTGCTTCTGCTTGTAATTCAGTAAACCCATATTTCTCAACAAGATTTACTGATGCATCTTTCTTAGATTTAGATTCTCTTATAGTTTTTATTATTTCATCTAAAATATCTATTGCTTTAATAAAACCTTCAACTATATGGAATCTCTTTTCAGCAGTTTCAAGTTCCTTTCTAGTTCTTCTAGTTACTATTTCCTTCTGATGATTAACATAATGACCAATTATAGTCTTTATTCCCATAGTTAGTGGTTTACCATTAGCTAAAGCAACCATATTAAAACTTAAGTTGCATTGGAGATCAGTTCTTTTAAATAAATATTTAAGAACCTTATCTGCTACGTCATAATCAGCAGATTTTCTAAGTTCAATAACTGCCCTTACACCTGTTCTATCTGATTCATCTCTTATATCTGTAATAGCTTCTAAAGCCTTGGCATGCTTTTTATCACCTGTCATTTCAGATATAGTTTGAAGTAACTTCGCCTTATTTCTTCTATAAGGGAATTCTGTAATTACTATTCCAAGTCTTCCATTTTCAATTTTTTCAATAGAAGTTTTAGCTCTTAAAGTAACCTTACCTTCACCAGTTTCATAAGCTTGTAGAATTGAGTTTTCACCTATTAGAATTCCTCCTGTAGGTAAATCTGGTCCCTTTATATAATTCATCAATTCCTTAGTAGTAATTTCATTATTATCTATATAGGCTAATACACCTTCAGTTACTTCTCCTAAATTATGTGGAGGTATATTAGTTGCAAGTCCTACCGCTATACCAAAAGTTCCATTTACCAAAAGATTTGGATATCTACTTGGTAATACCTTGGGCTCCATTTCACTATCAGAATAGTTAGGAATCATATCTACTGTATCTTTATCAATATCTCTTAGCATTTCCATAGCTATAGGAGCAAGTCTTGCTTCTGTATATCTCATGGCAGCGGCTCCATCACCATCCATTGATCCCCAGTTACCATGACCATCTATTAAAGTTTCTCTTGTTGAGAAGTTTTGAGCCATTATTACCATAGCATCATAAACTGAAGTATCTCCATGAGGATGGTATTTACCTAAGATATCCCCAACTATTCTTGCAGATTTATAATAAGGTCTATCAGGAAAAGCCTTTAATTGATAAGCTCCATATAATATTCTTCTATGAACAGGCTTTAATCCATCCCTCACATCAGGAAGTGCTCTATCTTTTGCAACTTCAATAGCATAAGGTAAGTAATTATCAGGCATAGCCTCTTCTAAAGGAACAGTTATAATATTATTATCCTTTGGTATTTCATTTATTTTCTTAGCCATATCTCTTCTCCAATTCCTTTATTAAAATTCTCCATACTTATACATATAAGCTTTTCTCGGTTCAACTATATCTCCCATAAGTAAAGAAACCATTTTTTCTGCCTTAGCAGCATCTTCTATAGTTACTTGAAGTAAAGTTCTTGTTTCAGGGTTTAATGTAGTTTCCCATAATTGATCTGGATTCATTTCTCCAAGCCCTTTATATCTTTGAATAAGTGCACCTTTACCAATTTCTTTCTTTACACTTTCTAGTTCATCATCGCTATAAGCATACTTATGAACTTCTTTACCCTTAACATTTTTATAAACCTTATATAATGGTGGTTGAGCTAAGTAAAGATGTCCATTTGAAATTAAAGGTTTCATATATCTATATACATAAGTCATCCATAATGTTCTAATATGGTAACCATCTACGTCAGCATCACTCATAATTATAATCTTATCATATTTTAAATCTTCTTCTCTGTAATTATCTAAAGTTCCTGTACCTAAAGCAGTATTAAATATCTTAAGCTCTTCTGAAGCTAATACATTTTCTAATTTTTGCTTTTCAGTATTCATTATCTTACCTTTAGAAGGCATAATAGTTTGGAATCTTCTATCTCTTGCTTGCTTAGCAGAACCACCAGCTGAGTCACCCTCAACTACTATAAATTCATTTACAGTATTATCTTTTAAAGTACATACTGCTACCTTACCTGCAAGAGGTGCTGTTCCCTTACCTACTTTTTTCTTTTCAGCTTCATTTATTTTCTTTATCTTTTCTCTTCTTTGAGCTGCTTGAAGTGCATTATTTATTATCATAGTAGCTACTTCTTTGCTATCTTCTATCCACTCACTAAACTTTGTATAAGCTAAATCATTCATCATTGTATAAGCTTCAGCTGATCCAAGCTTAGTTTTTGTTTGTCCTTCAAAGATAGGATTAGTAATTTTTATTCTTACTATTGCAGTCATACCTTCTCTTAGATCATCACCTTCAAATTCTTTATCTTTTTCTTTTAATAATCCAAGTTTCTTCGCACCTTCTTTAAAAGCTCTTGTCATTCCTGTTTTAAATCCTGTTTCATGAGTTCCAGCTTCTGTAGTAGGAATATTATTTACATAGCTTGCTATATTCTCTGTAGAAGAGTCAGTAAATTGAATACATACTTCACCAAACATTTGTATATTATTCACTGTTTTTTCACCTTCAAAATATATTGGTACTTGATGTAATACAGTTTTACTTTCATTTAAATATTCAATAAAATCTAAAAGCCCTCTTTCAGAGTAATATTCCTTTCTAAATTCTTCTTCTTTCCTTAAATCTATAAGTTCTAAATGAATTCCCTTATTTTGAAAGGCTAACTCTTGTAATCTCTCATCTATAATATCAACTTTAAAATCTATACTTGAAAACACTTCTTTATCTGGCATAAAAGTAACTTTAGTTCCTGTTTCCTTGCTTTTGCCAACAATATCAAGTTTAGTTACCGGTGTTCCCGGCATAATTCTTTTAAGCTCTTTATCATATGCATGTTCAAATCTTTGTTTATATATATTTCCATTTTGATGAACTTCAACTTCAAGCCAAGAAGATAATGCATTTACTACTGCAGCTCCAACACCATGAAGACCTCCTGAAGTTTTATAATTTTTATTATTAAACTTTCCTCCAGTATGAAGTTCTGTAAAGACCATCTCAACTCCTGATTTTTTCTTAGTTGGATGAATACCTGTTGGAATACCTCTCCCATTATCTACTACAGTTATACTTTTATCTCTATTAATAATTATTGTAGCTTTATCTCCATAACCGTTTGATATTTCATCTATAGCATTATCTAGAACTTCCCATATACAGTGATGTAATCCCTTGCTTCCTGTAGAACCAATATACATTCCTGGTCTTACTCTAACTGGTTCAAGCTTTTCTAAGGAAGTTAAATCTGTAACGTCATATCCCTTCATTATCTCAGTACTCATACAAACCTCCGAATTTATTTATAAATTAAATGGTTATTGCAAAAACATGATAATCAAAAATTTTAATTATCCATTCCTAAGTATTCATTATGCAATATCACCAGTGTATTCTATGTTAAAAATTTAATCTTTATAATTTTATCATAATTAAACTACAAATAAAAATATAAATGTTTATCATAAAAATGTCAAACTAATGTTCGCAATTTGTTTTTCTTTAATTATATTTTACATTAGTTATAAGGAATAAAAAAAGCCTTAGCTTACGCTAGGCTTTTGTAATTACTGAACATCAAAGATTTCTACATTTCTTACATGCTTAGTAGGATTCCATTCCTTGTTATTCTTCTTTAATATACCTTGAATAGTTATTGGTATCCAAGTTAATGTATATAGTGAATATAATAAGAATCTAAAGAACATAATAAACTTTTTCTTTCCAAGGAATAACATTACTGCTAGTAAGAAGAATAGATTAAATCCAATAGTCATTAAAAGTATTTGTCCATAATTTTCAAGTTCTGCTGCAAAAAGAGGAATAAGAAATACATTTGATGAATAGAAAGTTAATGCAACTAAAAGTCCTGATGAAATCTTCTTATCTAATCTTAATATTAGAGGAGTTATTAAGAATTGCATAACACCTATAACCTTAAAGAATATATCACCAATTGAGTAACTTACTAAGTAAATGTGGACTCCGCTAGTATTACTTTGAATAAAGTTTAAAACTATGGAAATACCCAGCATTAATGTAAAGAATGGCTGTATTGAATATAGAGCACAGTCTATTACAAACCACTTTCTTTCCTTTATTCCTTTCTTAATAAGCTTAAAGAAATATCTTGTTGCAACATCTGTAAAACCTTGCATCCATCTTCTTCTTTGAACCCATGATTGCTTTAATGTTAATGGTTTTTCATCATAAATTATAGCATCATGTGCCCAACCTACTTTTTCACCATTTAAAATTAGTTTACAACTAAATTCTAAATCCTCTGTTAAACAAGTAGCTCCCCATCCCAATTCCTTTAACATATCAATATCAATTGCAAAACCAGTACCACCAATTTGGTTAGATAGTCCAACATTTGCTCTAGCTAATTGATACATTCTATTTTGAGTCCAGAAAGCTATTGAATAAGATGCAGCTATCCAAGAATCATTTGGATTCTTACTATCTATGTATCCTTGTACTACTTTGTAGCCTTCAAGCATCTTAGAGTTAATTTCCTTACACCAATTTTTTGAAACTAAATTATCAGCATCAAAAATTGCTACTGCATCATATTTCTTTTGCATTTTGAATATTTTATCAAACATCCACTCAAGTGCATATCCTTTTCCTTTATCATCCTTGTTAAATCTTTCATAAACATATACACCATGTTTTCTTGCTTCTTTTGCAGTGTTATCAGTACAGTTATCTGCAATTACAAAGATATCAAAAAGTTCTCTAGGATAGTCTTGATGAAGCATACTTTCAATTAATCTACCTATTACTACTTCTTCATTATGAGCTGCCACTATCATGGCAAACTTCTTAGTAGGAGTGTAGTTTTTCTTTTCGTGCTTTCTCTTAAGTCCAAAGAAAGCTAATATAAAATAATACATCATAATTGCAAAAACAATTAATTGAAATGCTTCTGTTACAGAATAAATAATATCTCCCATTTCGTTCACTCCTTTAAATAAAGGATATTTCCTTATATTACTAGTATAAAACTTTGTCTTAGACATCTTTATTAAATATATGCCAATAGGAGTAAAAAATCAAGAGTTGAAATCTTAAAATTTCATTAATATTGCCATATTACAATTTACTCTTCATTTAATATTCTTTCCTACATAGATTAAGATATAAATAATTTATAAATGTAATGATTTCCTCTTTTATTTATATTTTTAACATAAAAAAGAAATCTCTAGATTAAAATAAAAAATTTACTTAATCTAGAGATTCCTATAAATAAACTCAAAATAGGGGTTGCTATTATTGAGATTAATACTATTATACTATACCTTGTGACATCATAGCTTCTGCCACTTTAGCAAAACCTGCTATATTAGCTCCCATTAGTATGTTTCCTGCAACTCCATATTCTTCTGCAGCATTCTTAGAGTTCTTATAGATGTTAACCATTATCTCTTTTAGCTTTGCATCTACTTCCTCAAATGTCCAAGATAATCTCATACTGTTTTGAGACATTTCTAATGCAGAGCAAGCAACTCCACCTGCATTTGCTGCCTTAGCTGGTCCAAATAATACTCCTGCTTTTTGTAATGCTTCAATAGCATCTAATGATGTTGGCATATTAGCGCCTTCAGAAACAACCTTAACTCCATTATCAATTAAAATTTTAGCTGATTCTATATCTATTTCACCTTGAGTTGCACAAGGTAGTGCTATATCACACTTAACTTCCCAGATTTTTCTAAAATCTTCTACATATTTTGCAGTTGGAACTTTATCTAAATATTCCTTTATTCTTCCTCTTTTAACTTCTTTAATTTCCTTAACTACCTCTAAGTTAATTCCATTTTCATCATAAACATATCCATTAGAATCACTTAAGGCAACTACCTTAGCACCAAGTTCAGTAGCTTTTTTACATGCATAAATTGCAACATTTCCTGATCCTGAAATAACTACAGTCTTATCTTTAAAACTTGAATTATTATCATTTAACATCTCTTCAGTGAAGTAAACTAGTCCATATCCAGTAGCTTCAGTTCTAGTTAAACTTCCTCCGTAAGTTAAGCCCTTACCAGTTAAAACCCCTTGATCATTTGCATTTCTTATTTTTTTATAATATCCATACATATAACCAATTTCTCTTCCACCTACCCCAATATCTCCAGCAGGTACGTCAGTGTCTAAGCCAATGTGTTTACATAGTTCAGCCATAAAGCTTTGGCAAAATCTCATTACTTCTCTATCAGATTTTCCTTTAGGATCAAAGTCAGATCCACCTTTACCTCCACCTATTGGTAAACCAGTTAATGAGTTTTTAAATATTTGTTCAAAGCCTAAGAATTTAATAATACTTTGGTTAACTGAAGGATGGAATCTAAGTCCTCCCTTGTATGGTCCTATAGCACTATTAAATTGCACTCTAAAACCTCTGTTAACTTGTACATTACCATTATCATCAACCCATGGAACTCTAAAGAATATTTGTCTCTCCGGTTCTACTATTCTTTCTAATATTCCTTCTTCAATATATTCTGGGTGCTTATCAAATACAGGCACTAGTGAATTTAGAACTTCAGTAACAGCATCTAAAAACTCTTTTTCCCCATTATTTCTTTTAGAAACTTCTTCTAAAACCTTATTTACATAATCTTTTCCTAACATTGACCCCAACTCCTTAAACTACAATAATATATATCATACAATATCAATGGTTTTTTTACTATATTTTTTTAAAACATTATATTTTTTTGTTAATCCGTTAAAATTATATACCTTTTCATAGATATATGCAAATTTATATAGGGCCATTTTTTATTAATTTTTCATTTTTTAGAACAATCGGTAATTAATATTATTAATTTTGTTATTATTTGCTATTTAATTACTTATTTTTTTCGGTGTCTTCAACTATCTTATCTATAATTTTTATATTTATACCCTTACTATGTAAATATATAGGAATTGATGTTACTATACCTACAGCAGTTCCAGATATTATATCCCACATGGTATCAGTTAAACTTCCATTTTGAGCTGATAAACCAAATAGTGAATCTGTTGTAAACTCCCAAATCTCCCAAGCTCCAGCCACTGCTGTAGCAAATAATGCAACAAATATAGCAGCAGTTAATGGATGCATTTCAGATCTAGACTTTTCATTAGTTAAGTATAAAAATAATATATATCCTATTATTGCAATTACTGAACCTGATAAAAGATGTAAGAACTTATCGTAATTATCTATAGAATAAAAACCAATTATACTAGCTAAATACATTGATAAAAATACAAAGGTCATATTTATGTAATAGATTATTTTGCAGCCCTTTAAAAAACTTTTAATATATAGTAAATATACCCCTGCTACAGTAAGAAAATTTAATACAATTCTAAATAACTTTTCTCCATCTTTATAGATAAAATCATAAAAAGCAGAAATAATTAATAATAAGGTAAATAATCCTGCTACAATTAACTCTTTATTTAATTTCTTTTTATCCATGCTATCACTCCTAAATTGCCTTTATTTTTGCTTTTTAATACTTAATATAAATGCTAGTATCCCTCCAAAAACTAAACCTCCTAAATGTCCGAAATTATCTATATTCGGTATAGTTAGTCCAATTACTACATTTATTGCTATAGTTTCAATTATATTTTTAGCATATCTTTTTCCTATCCTTTTTCTTTCCTTAATACCAAAAATCAGCATTGCTCCTAATAAACCAAAAACAGCTCCTGAAGCTCCTACAGATATACTATCAGGACTCATTATATAGCTAAATATATTCCCTCCAAGGGCTGATAAAAAATAAATAGCTAAATATTTTTTAGATCCATAAATAGTTTCTACTTCTTTACCTATAATATTTAAAGCCCCCATATTAAATAATATATGCATAAGGCCACCATGTAGAAATGCTGCTGTTAATAATCTATACACCTCACCATGATCTATAAGTATATTAACCTTTGCTCCCATATAGACTAAAGTATAAAAATCTATATCAAAAATATTTCTAGATAAAAATGCTTCTATTAAAAAAACTAATATATTAATAATTATAAGAATGTAGGTTATTTTATATTCCTTAAAATTAATTTTTTTCTTACTATCTAATTTATTCATATATTCTAAAACTTGCAAAAACACTTTAGATCCTTCACTACAATAAATAGCTTTTCTTTCACTTAGTGAAAATACAAGCTTATTATAATATCCACTACTATTGTGGTAATCTCCAAAATAATCACCTTCATTTAATACTATAAGATTAATAATAAAAGGCCTATCTAAGGAACCTTCTAAATAATCTTTAACTTCTTTATAAGTTATTTCTTCGTCTTTGTCCAAAGTTACAGCTACAGCTACATAGGTATCCTCTAAATTTAATAAACCAACCCACTTATCTTCACCATGAAAATTACTATAGTAATTTTTCATATAAAATTTAAGCTCTTTCGTTAAAATATTGAAAAATACCTTTTCAAATTTTTTCAAGTAAACCCCACCTTTTTTCATCTGCTACAGCACCTTCATTAACTTTTAATCCTTAATTACAATTGGGCTGTCTTAAGACAGCCCAATTAACAATTTCAAAACTCCTTCTGGAGTTTTTTCATTAATTCTTCATTATTCATTCTTAATTTCTTCATTGTGCGGCAGCACTATATTTCTTCCTCAAGCATATCTAAAAGTTCATTAAATCTTTCAATAGTTGCCTCTAAAGGTTTTGATGTAGTCATATCTACTCCTGAAGCCTTAAGAATCTCTATTGGGTAGTCACTTCCACCACTCTTTAAGAACTTAAGATACTTAGGTACTGCCTCTTCTTTTCCCTCAAGTATAGATTTTGCAAAGGCTGAAGCTGCAGCGTATCCAGTTGCATATTGATATACATAGAAATCTGAATAGAAGTGAGGAATTCTAGACCATTCAATATCTATTTCATTATCTACTATCATTTCTGGACCAAAGTATTTTACATTTAAATCATGCCAAGCTTTATTATAATCTTCTGCTGTTAAAGGAATTCCCTTTTCTAAAGATTCATGAGTATATAATTCAAACTCAGCAAACATTAATTGTCTAAATACAGTAGTTCTTATTTGCTCTAATTCTTGATTAATTAAGAATAATTTTTTCTTCTTATCTTCTTCTTTTTCTATTAAATAATGAATCAATAATGCTTCATTAGTAGTAGATGCTACTTCAGCACAGAAAATCGTATAACCTGCATATATATAAGGTTGCTCTTTTCTTGAGTAATATGAATGGATAGAGTGGCCCATTTCATGAGCTAAAGTTGATACATCATTTAATGTATAATTATAGTTTAATAATACATAAGGCATAGTTTCATATCCACCCCAAGAGTAAGCGCCGCCTCTCTTACCCTTATTTTGGTAAATATCTATCCAACCATCATTTATTCCTGATTTAAATACAGATAAGTATTCTTCTCCTAAAGGTTTTAACCCTTCAAGAATCATATCTACCCCTCTATTAAACTCTATATGATCTTTTTCTATTTCGATTACTGGAATATAAAGATCATACATATGCATTTCATCTAATCCTAAAAGCTTCTTTTTCATTCCTACATATCTATGAAGTGATTTAATATTGTCATTTATAGTCTTAACTGCATTTTTATATACTTCAACTGGTATATCATTAGGCTTTAATGAAGCTTCTAAAGCTGAATTATACTTTCTTATCTTAGAACTAAAGTTATAGCTCTTAATTGAACTACTTAAAGTAGTAGCTAAAGTATTTTCAAACTCTTTATATTTATTAAATAAAGTTTCAAAGGCTGTTTTTCTTACATTTCTATCCTTACTCTTTATAAATGTAGAATAATTTCCTTCAGTAAGTTCAACCTTCTCTCCATCCTCATCAACTATGTCTCCAAATTTCAAATCTGCATTAGTTAACATATTATGAATTGCAGAAGGTGCATCCAAGCAGTCTGAAGCAGATGCTAAAAGCTCCTCTTCTGATTTGCTTAATATATGTGGCTTTTCCTTTAAGATACCTTCAAACATAAAACTATAAAGTTTTAATTCTTCATTATTATTAATTATATCTCTTATTTTACTTTCATCTTGTTCTAATATTTCTGGAACAAAATATGCTGTGAAAGATGAAAATTCAGCCATATATGCATCTACCTTATTCATCATTCCTTGATACTTACCATTAGAAGTATCTTCATCTGATCTTAAGTGAGCATATACATATATAGTTTCTGCCTTCTTTCCTAGTTCAACATATTTATCTAAGAACTCTTTAATAGAATCCTTATTATTAAGCTTTCCTTCAAAGGATTTCAAAGTTGGTGCTTCTTTTTTTAAACTTTCAAAGACTTTTTCCCATTCCTCATCAGTAGAAAATATTTTGTTTACCTTCCACTTATATTCTTCATTAATCTCTTCTCTTTTCTTTAATACCTTTCCTTCACTCATTATCTCCGCCTAAATTTAGGCACTCCTTTCTAAATATATTCTTCCTTCTTTCCTTCTATATTCTTAAATGCTTCTTCTAAAGTATCTTCAATTAACTCAACACATCTAGTTAATCTTTCCTTCATAAATCCATAATCATCTACATATTTAAATTTTATTAAAAATGTAGGATTATATTCATCTAACATATCTTCAATATCAAATTCTTCCTTAGAAAACGCTTCATAATTAAAAACATCATATATAGCTGAGTATTCCCATTCTTCTACATCTTTATTTGTATCAAAATAAAGATTAACAATTTCATCTATAACAAAAAGTTTTTTTACATACAAAGCTCCTTCTGATACTTGAAAGCTACCAAGTTCCTTTGATATAAATCCCGTTTCTCTATCCTTTTCCATTAGTACTAAACTAGAAAAATCCATTTTAATTCCTCCACCTCTTCGTAAGTATTAAAAGTAATATTTACTTTATTATATGTTTTATCCTTATTATAAAGCAATATAGGTATTTAATCTATTATTTATACGCAATTTAATATTGTAATTAAAAATTTCTTGCAAATCATTTGCAAAATCATATATAATTAATTTTAGATTATATAAGTTGTAATAAAGTTTTTGCATTATATTCAGTTATATTTTATACTCAAAATATTTTAGTTTGGCAATTACACAAAAAACTTATATAAAAATAAAAAACTATATGCTTTCAATTGATGTAATTTACTTTCAAAACTATTTTTCACTAAAGATAAAGTAATTACTCAAGATGTAGATTATTTATTGAAACATATATGCTTAGGAGTCGATTAAATGATAGAAATTAAAAACTTATGTTTTTCATATACAAATAAAAAACCATACAATCTTGATAATTTAAATTTAAAAATTGAAGAAGGTAGCTATTTATCTGTTATAGGTGAAAATGGTAGTTGTAAAACTACATTAATAAAACTAATACTTGGCTTATTAAAACCTACTAGTGGTGAAATCACTGTAAATTCTAAATCCATTGGCTATGTTCCTCAAAGATTAGATTCATTTAATTCACAATTCCCTATTACAGTTAAAGAAGTTTTAAGTTGTCATAAAAAAACATTAAATAATAATAGTATTGATACTTCTTCTGTTTTAAATACTGTAAATATGAAGGAATATGAAAATAGATTACTTGGAATGTTATCTGGTGGCCAACAGCAAAGAATTTTAATAGCTAGAGCTTTAATGGGTAATCCAGATATAATTATCTTAGATGAACCATCAACAGGTGTAGATTCAAATAATCAAAAAGAAATTTATGATATTTTATGTAAGTTAAATAAAGAAGAGAAAAAAACTATTATATCAATAGAACATAATATTGATATAGCTTTAAAAAACTCTACTCATATTCTTAAGATTGAAGATGGAAAAGCTTATTTATACACTACAGAAGAATATAAAAATAGTTTATAAATAAGGTTTATTAGGAAGGTTAGATTTTATGTTACAATTAGATTTTATGCAAAATGCTTTTATGGCTGGATTTATTATTTCAATTCTTTGTCCATTTATAGGACTTTTCTTAGTCCTTAGAAGATACTCTATGATTGGAGATACTTTATCTCACTCCTCCTTTGCTGGAGTTGCAATTGGATTAGTAATCGGTATAAATCCTTTAATAACTGCATTTTTATTTACTACTTTATGCGCAATAATTATTGAGCTTTTAAGAGATTATTATAAAAAATATGCTGAACTAGTTATGAGTCTTGTTTTAACTTTTAGCTTAGGTATTGCTATTATCCTTATTAGTAGTGGAAAAGCTTCTGCTAAAGTTAATTCATTTTTATTTGGTAGTATATTAACAGTATCAAGAGAAGATATTATTTTAATACTTATAGTTGGAATCATTTGCTTATTAGCACTTCTATTTTTATATAACAAACTAGTTTATATAACCTTTGATGAAGAAGGTGCAAAAACTTCTGGTATTAAAGTAAAACTTATAAATTATATTTTTACCATATTAGTTGGTGCAACTATCTCAATGTCAATAAGGGTTATGGGTATTCTAGTTATATCCTCTATAATGATAGTTCCAGTTGCAACTGCAATGCAATTAAAGAAAGGATTTAAAACTACCCTTTTAGCAGCAATATGCTTTGGAATATTTGATATTATGGTAGGACTTGTACTTTCATACTATATTAACAGTGCTCCTGGTGGTACCATAGCATTAACATCTGTATTCACTTTAATATTAACAATCGTATTTGAAAGATTTATTAGCAAATAACAAAAAAACAGCTGCTCTCTGGCAGCTGTTTTTTAATTGGTAATGCATAATTGATAATTATGCATTATACATTTTTCATTATTTATTCTTTTTGCATTGGTCGCATATTCCATTCAACTCAAGTTTATGCTGAGTTAAACTAAATCCAACCTTTGCCTTAATTGCTTCTTCTATTTCTTCCATTGGACAAGGTATTTCAACACATTTATGGCATACATCACATTCTAAAATATGCTTATGATTCTCCCTTTTTAATATATATAAAGACGGTCCATCAATGCTTATTTTTTTAATAACATCTTTTTCTTCTAATAACTCTAAAGTTCTATATACAGTACTTAAATTTAAGTTATTATTTTGCTTTTTACATTCATCATATATATTTTCAGCTGAAAGTCCCTTTTCAGAAGCTTCTATTATATTTAGTATTGAAATTCTTCCTACAGTAACTCTAATACCATTTTCTCTAAAATAAATTTCCCAGCTCATTTTCTTCTCCTAACGTGCTATATAGCTATATACTAACATTATTATACCACTAGATTCAATGATATTAAATATTAAAAAATATCATTTCTATTCCTAATATTAATAATATTAATCCACCAAGCAAGTCAGCATACTTATATATAAAGCTTATCTTTCTTACATATCTACATAAAAAAAAGCCTGTTGTACAAATTAATAATGTAATTAATCCTACTAAAACTCCATCTAAAGTTAATAAAATAATATGCTCCTCATAAAAGGCTGTAAATCCTAATACTAAAGCATCAATACTAACTGACATTCCAAGTAACATATACATAGACTTATTAATTAAAATGGAGTCCTCTTTTTCATTATTTTTAAAGGCTGCAATCATCATTATAATTCCTATTATAGTTATTATTACTCCACCTATAATACTCGGAATAGAAACTATATATGTATCAAATAAATTCCCAGCTAACCCACCTAAGAATAGAAAGAAAAATTGAAAGAAAGCAAAAGATAATATAAATTTTATTTTATTTTTCTTTACTAGACTTGGATTTATCCCCAAACTTATTGTAATTCCTAGCGCATCCATTGCTAATGCTATACCAATTAGCGAAACATCTTTTAATTCCATATAAAAACCCCTTTTTTATTATTAAATTAATTAGTTTTAAACTTAACTTTTATATATTAATTTTCAATAAAGTACTTTATTTAACCTAAAATATATTGTATATTATTAAATAGAGTATATGATATTTTAAAAAGTATATCACATATAATGTTTTAATCATTATTTTTAAGATAAAAGGAGAGTAAATTAATGTCAAATTGTATTATTGCTCAATCTGGTGGTCCAACTTCTGTAATAAATTCTAGTGTAGTAGGTTTAGTACAAGCTAATAAGGATATTAAAGCCTTCGATAAAGTATATGCTGGTTTAAACGGAATAGAAGGAATTTTAAATGGAAATATTATAGAATTAAGTGCTTTTTCTGAAGCTGAACTAAATACCTTTAGATATACCCCATCTTCTGGTTTAGGTTCATGTAGATATAAAATGAAGAAATTAGAAGAGTCATCAAGTGAATATGATATGCTATTGGAAATATTAAAGGCTAATGATATAAAAGCTTTCTTTTATGTTGGTGGAAATGACTCAATGGATACTATTTCAAAATTAGGTGATTATACTAAAAAAACTGGAATAGATATAAAATTTATAGGAATCCCAAAAACTATAGATAATGATTTAATGCATACAGATCATACTCCTGGCTTTGGTAGTGCTGCTAAGTTCATTGCAACAACTACTCTGGAAACATACTTAGATTCATCAGTTTACATAAATAACGGGATTTTTATATTAGAAACTATGGGAAGAGATACTGGTTGGCTAGCTGCATCAGCTTGTCTTGCTAGAATTGATAATAAACAAGTAGCAGACTTTATTTACTTGCCTGAAACTGTTTTTGATGAAGATAACTTTTTAGAAGATGTTAAAAATAAATTTATAGAAAATAATAAAGTGTTTATAGTAGTTTCTGAAGGAATAAGAAATGCTGAAGGTAAATTTATCTCAGAAACAAAGAAACAAGCACACGATAAATTTGGCCATGCTCAATTAGGTGGTGTAGGTAATTATTTAAAAAACCTAATTATATCATCAGGTATTACTAATAGAGTTAAGGCTTTAGAGCTTGGAGTACTACAAAGATGTGCTATCCACTGTGCTTCTGATATAGACCTAAAAGAAGCCTTTGAAGTTGGTTATTCAGCTTTAAAATTTGCTTTAGAAGGTAATAGTGGATATATGGTTGCTATTAAAAGAGAATCAAACTCTCCATATAAAACTTCTCATATTTTAGTTGAAGCAAACAAAATAGCAAACAACGTAAAGTATTTCCCTAAAGAATTAATAAATGAAAGAGGAAACAATGTTAAAGAAGAAGCTTATGAATATTTTGCACCATTAATTTCTGGTACTCCTTCTTTAGTCATTGATAATAATCTTCCAAAATTCAAAACTTTTAATAATGCATAATAAAGAATGTAAAATTTATAATGTAGAATGTAAAATTACGGTAATAATTCTTACAGAATTATTTAAAATATAGTTTTTAAAACTCAGCTTCGGCTGAGTTTTTTTCCTTAGTTCTTCACTTCTCACTCTATCTCTTCACTTTTAATTCTCAATTAGCCATGCTTCTTCACTTTTCCCTCTTAACTCTTCACTAATTCTCCCATTCCTGATTCCTTAATTATTTCATTCTTTTTAATTCTTTCATTCTTTAATTATTTCATTTTTTCATTCCTCCTATTTGCTTAGGCAAGTGCCTTAGAGTATAATAATATTGTTAATTTTGTGATTTACGTAATTTAAATATAGTTAAAATAAATTGGAGGACCATTATGATAGTTTTAAGTTGCAGAGATATATCGAAAAGCTATGGAATTCAGGAAGTATTAAAAGATATCACTTTTTCAATAAATGAAGGTGATAAAGTTGGAATTATTGGTAGTAATGGAGAAGGAAAATCTACCCTTTTTAAGATAATAATAAAGGAATTATCACAAGATAGTGGTGAAATTTTTATAGATAAGAATAGAACTATCGGCTATTTAACTCAGCATGTAGATTTAGACATGGAAAACACTATTTATGATGAAATGAACTTAGTTTTTAAAGATTTATTAGATATAGAGGAAAAACTACATATTCTTGAAGGAAAAATGGCTGATCCTTATACTGAGGAAAATGCTGCTTCACATGAAAAAGCAATTAAGGACTATACTACTCTTCAAGATCTTTATTCTCATAAAGGTGGTTATACATATAAAGGCGAGATCTCCAGAGTATTAAAAGGTCTTGGATTTATGGAAGATGACTTTAATAATATTATAAACACTTTAAGTGGAGGTCAAAAAACAAGAGTGGCCCTATGTAAGCTATTACTTAAGAAACCTGACATTATTCTTTTAGATGAGCCTACAAACCACTTAGATTTAGAGGCCATTGAATGGCTTGAAGATTATCTAAAAAATTATAAGGGAACAGTTCTTATAATTTCCCATGATAGATTTTTCTTAGATGCAGTAACTAACAATACCTTTGAGGTAATTAATGGACATGTAAATTGTTATAACGTGCCATACACAAAGTATATTGAACAAAGAAAGAAAAACTATGAAACTCAATTAAAAGCATATAATCTTCAGCAAGCAGAAATTAAAAGACAAGAAGCTATTATAGAAAAATTTAGAAGCTTTAATAGAGAAAAAAGTATTAGAGCTGCTGAAAGTAGAGAAAAGGCTTTAGATAAAATGGAAAAGCTAGATGCTCCAGACAGAGAAAAGGATGCATCTAAAATTAATTTTGAAACTTCAGTAAAAAGCGGACATGATGTACTTCATATTGAAGAGTTATCAAAAAGCTATGATGATAAAACACTTTTTAATGGTCTTTCTTTAGATTTAAAAAGAGGAGAAAAAGTTGCATTAATAGGTGAAAACGGTGGTGGTAAGACTACTTTATTTAATATTGTCTTAGGTAATATTAAGTCTGATGCTGGTAAAGTTCTTTTAGGTACCAACGTTAACCTTGGATATTATGACCAAGAACAATCTAACTTAAACTTAGATAAAACAATAATTGATGAAATATGGGATGAGTTCCCTAATTTAACTACTACTAAACTAAGAGGATATCTTGCTTCATTCTTATTTACCGGTGACGATGTTTTCAAAGTGATAAATACCTTAAGCGGTGGAGAAAAATGTAGAATAAATTTGCTAAAGCTTATGATTTCTAAATCAAACTTCTTATTACTAGATGAGCCTACAAACCATTTAGATATTATGTCTAGAGAAGCTTTAGAAGATGCACTTTTAACTTATGATGGAACCTTAATGGTAATATCTCACGATAGATACTTTTTAAATAAAGTAGTTAATAGAATCCTTGAGCTTAATAAAAATGGAATTAATGAATACCTTGGTAATTACAGTTACTATCAAGAGAAAAAAAATAATCCAAATAGATTTGAAGCTATGGAGGAAATAGCTAAAGGTAAAACTAAGACTCAGATTAAAGAAGAAAAGAGAAAGAGAAAAGAGCTTGAAAAAGAAGAAAAAGCTATGAAACTAAGATTTAAAAAGCTTGAAGATGAAATAGCTAAAGAAGAAAATAATTTACTAGCCCTTCAAGAAAAACTTTGTTTAGAAGAAGTTTATTCAAATCCTGTGGAAAGTGAAAAAATAAGCAAGGAAATTAAAACCTTAGAAGACAAAATCTCTTCTTTATATGAAGAATGGGAAGATTGTGCCGCGTTAGACAGCGCAAATGAATAATTAATAATTTAGTTCAAATTCTAATATTAAAATCCCCTTTTATTAATATAAAAGGGGGTTTCTATTTTTATTATTAAGTATAAATTATTTCTTTAAGATATAAATATTGAGTTATTTCTTTCCCTAGAACAACATAAATTATTTCTTTCCTGTAGATCCAAAGCCACCTCTATCTGCATTACCAAAGGTCTCTACTTCTTCAAATTCTATAGCAGGCATTACTTCCATAATTCTAAATTGCGCAATTTTATCTCCTTTTTCAATAAAAGTACCTTTTACTCCATTTTCTTCATTCTTTCCCTGTAAGCAGAATACAGGCATATGCCATTGATCATTATCACCTATATAGCTTGAATCTACTATCCCTATGCTATTAGTTTGTATTATTCCCCAAGTTTTAAATGTAGAACTTCTTGGCGCAAGATGTCCTTCCCATCCCTCTGGAAGTTCAAGTGCAAATCCTAAGGGTATCATTGCCCTTTCCCCTTCTTTTATAAACATATCCTTATTAGCATATACATCTATCCAATCACCTTTAGATATCTTATTTAACCTAGTTGCATTTTCAAAATATTTAATTCTAATTATCATATGTATCTCTCCTTATTAACTAGTTTTCTATTCTATTTTAACATAAAAGGAGATTTTATAAGTATTTCTTACTTTATAAAATCTCCAAAAAAACTATCTTCTATAATATCCTTGCTTAATTTTATTAACTACACAAATATTGGTTAGTTTATTATTCTTATCAATAGTCACTTCATTCCAATTATAATATACTGGCTTTTCAAAAAATCTTCTATCTACAATTGAAATAACTCTAAAGGATCCATTCGGAAGATTTTTAAATTCTGCTCTTCCTCTAGCATCTGTAAATTTTGAATCAAATAATCTCGGAGAAACTCCATTTAAAACATAAAGGTTTATTCTAGCTCCTTTTAGTTCTACTCCTTCCTTAGACCCTAGTTTTGATAATACTATAATTTCTCCTTTAGCCTCAGGAGCTTCCTTCTTACCATACTTTTCTTCTAAAGAACTTTCTATTTCGGAATAAACACTATTATACCCTTTATATCTTTCCTCTAAAAATTTTTCCTCATTATAAGTTTTAGACGTCTCTTCTACTACATCATTTACATCTTCATAATATTCTTCTTCTACTTCTTCACTAAAATCTTCTTCCTTAAAGTCATTTTGAACGATATTATCATCTTCTGCTATGTTAATTATGTTTTTATCATTAATTATTTTCCCTGCATTAATGGTACCCCCAGTATTAATACCGCTTCCACCATTGATATCCTCACCTACTTTAATAAATAAATTAACATTACCATTTTCATCTATAGTATATTGGCTATTTCCATTTTCATCACTTTGATATTGATCATCAATTACTATTTTCATTTTAACCTCCAAAGTCCAATATAGTTACATAATACGATTTCTACATTTACTTTGTGATTAAAATATAAGATAAATTTAAATATTTTATTAGCTAACCAATATCATTTTAGCTGCATCCTCAAATTCAATTGGTCTACTGAAATAATAACCTTGAATTACATCGCAACTAATATTACTTAAGTACTCTAGCTGCTCCTTAGTTTCTACTCCTTCAGCAACTACAGTCAAATTTAAGTAATGGGATAATTCTATTATACTATTTATAATATACTCACATTTTTCTTCAATAAGAATACCATCTATAAAGCTCTTATCTATCTTTAATACATCTATAGGTAGTGTCCTTAAATAACTAAGAGACGAATACCCTGTTCCAAAATCATCTAAAGCCAAAGTTACACCAAGATTTTTTAACTTTTCTAATGTTTTTATATTTTTTTCTGGATACTTCATTATAATACTTTCAGTTATTTCAAATTCAACATAACTTGCATCTAGTTCTAGTTTTTTTATAGTTCCATCTATAAATTTTACAATTTCTTCATCTCTAATTTGAACTTCAGAAAGGTTTATTGCCATTTTAAACTTTTTATCTGTTTTTAAAGACAACTCCTTACATTTCTTAAGACTTTCTTCTATAATATGCTTGCCTATAGTTATAATAAGTCCTGAATTTTCTGCAATTGGAATAAATTCATTAGGTGATACCATACCTAATTCATTACTATGCCATCTAACTAAAGATTCAAATCCAATTACTTCTCCATTATAAACACTTACCTTTGGCTGATATAACATTTTAATTTCATTATTATCAATAGCAATCCTTAGCCCTTTTTCTATATTAAATTCACGATTTAATATTTCTAAAATATTTGAGTCAAAGAATTCATATCTATTCTTTCCATTAATTTTAGCTAAATACATAGCCATATCTGCCCTTTTTAAAAGTATTCCCATATCTAATCCATCAGTAGGATATATACTAACTCCAACACTTAAAGAACAAAATATTTCTTTGTTTTTTATCATCATAGGCTTACTTAAATTTTTTATTATATTATTTAAGATTTCTTTTATTTCACCTTTTGATTTTAAATTGTATTTTACTAAAACAAACTCATCTCCACCATATCTGGCAAATAATGAATCATCAATATTCATATTTTTAATACAATTGCAAAATTCAAATAATAAAGAGTCACCTATATCATGACCAAAAGTATCATTAACATATTTAAAGTTGTCTAAATCAATAAATATTATTGCCATTTTTTCATTAGTATAATTTTTTAACCTATTATTTATTTCTCTAACAAAAAATCTTCTATTTGGTATTCCAGTAACATCATCATTGAAACTTAAATAACTTATTTCCAATTCTTTTTCTTTTCTTGCAGTAATATCAGATAGTGTCCCATATACAAATATACTTTCACTATTTTCAACTACTTTTTTCCCCTTACTTTGTATCCAATAATATTTATTATTTGCACCTTTTATTCTATATTCTATTGAATAAACTTGATTTTTAGACGAATCTAAAATAGAATTAATCTTCTCTAAATAGCCCTTTAAATCATCTTCTTTTATGTATTCTTGCCACTTCTTATATGGAATCAGCAAATCTCCCTCTCCAGGAACACCTAAATATTTTCTAATTGCATTACCTATAGAAATAATATTTTCATTTACATTCCACCAGAAAACTATGTCATTTGCTACTTCTAATGCTAATATATTTCTATCTTTTCTATTTGAATTTATCTTTTCTATCTTTTTTATTTCAGTAATATTTTTAATAGACCCAGTTAAATAAAAAGTGTTATTAATTATTTTCCCGCTTCCTTTAATTTGTATATTTAGCTTTTCCCCACTTTCGCTTATAAAAATAGGTTCTAAAATAAAATCATCTATACTTCTATTTTCAATAACATTTTCAATATAAAGTACTATATCTTCTCTTTCATCATCAGATATATACCTAAACCATTCATTAAAACTACTAATATTTTCGCTTATACCTAATATTTCTTTTATCTTATCAGATATAAAAAGCTCATTATTTTTATTGGACCATTCCCATATAGCTCCATCTAAAGCTTCCACTGCTGATTTATATCTTCTTCTATTTACATCTATTAAATTATGTAACTTATAATATTTTCTTCTATTATAAAGAGAGTCAGATATTAAAATTAATATAATAATAGCCATTATAATTATTAAGGCATTTTTAGCTTCAACCCTAGTTAACGTATATAATGATATTGCTAATACAAATAGAAAAACTAAACCCTTCTTTTTTCTTCTTTTCATTTCTACCACCAAAAGCCCTCTTTACAATATATTACAGTAATAATTGTATCATATATTTTTTATATTTAAAGAGTTTATTATATATTTTTTTAGGAATACTATAAATGCTTGTTATTCTTTGGAGGTGAATTATGAAAAAAGAAAATAGAAGTATATCCTTATTTATTATAATGTTATTTTTAAGTATAAGTTTGATATGCCCAAGCTTAACAGCTTTCGCTTATAATGATTCCAATAATGAAAAAGTAAATGATGAGTCTGATAATATTGGCCCTAAGACAATATATCTCACTTTTGATGATGGACCCGGTGGAAAAGTGACTAACGCTGTTTTAGATACCTTAAAAAAGGAAGATGTTAAAGCTACATTTTTTGTAGTTGGTTCTGAAATTAAAGGTCAAGAAGATATATTACTAAGAATGAAAGATGAAGGTCATAGTATAGGATTGCACAGCTATACCCATGATAGAAATAAACTCTATTGTAATAATAGTGGATTTATAAATGAGATGATAAAATGCCAAGATGAAATATATAAGGTAACAGGTGAAAAATACAATATTTTAAGATTTCCTTTTGGATGTAATAATAGGAGCTATAAATTAAAGAATTCCTTAGTTGAAGAGATACATAATAATAATTTAAAAATATACGATTGGACTTTAGATAGTGAAGATGGAGCGAATTATAATGCAGCCCCAAGCACCATAGCTAAAAAGTCTTATTCTTCTAAGAATAATATAGTACTATTAATGCACTGTGGATTTATAAATAAAAATTCAGCTAAAGCCCTTCCTTCTGTAATTAAATACTATAAAGATAAAGGCTATGAATTTAAAACAATAAGTGAAGATACACCTGAAATCTATAAAGTAACACGATAGCTTTTCTAATTGATAATGCATAATGTATAAAGCACAATTAATTTTAAAAACTCCCTTCGAAGTTTTTAAGATTAAAAGATGTTGGATTAGGTATTCCTAATTCAACATCTTCTTTTATTTTACTGATTTGGAACAAATCACATCCTTAATTATACATTATTCATTAAGCGCAGCCTATTCCTATACTATTTCTGTTCTCGTTGCTTTTAAAGCCACTCCAATTGCTTTATATAAAATTATTCCTAAAAATATATTCATAATTGCTGCTGGTATTACTACTGTACTAACTAATACTATAAAAGGTCCTGGAAGTCCAACTATTATGCTAGCTGATCCTAAAAATACTAATCCACTTATTACAGTTCCTAAGCTTAAAGCTACTACTATCTTAACAAAATCTGAAATTCTTTCTCCCATTATCTTAAATGTAAAGAATATTAAGTGAGCTGTTACAAGCTTATCAATAATATTCGGAAGTTGTCCTCCTGGAAACTTCGTTGTAAGAGCAGTAATAACACCCATTATTATACTTGAAATTAATGTTGTCTTATAATCTTTATTTATCAATATAATTATAAATAACATTGCTAAAGCTAAATCTGGTTGCATTGGTAATCCTAAAGCTGGCGTAATTTGATGTAATAGTGCTCCTATTGCTATTAATATTGCATTTAATATCATTTTTTTAACATTTAAATTTCTTTCCATTTTAAATTCCCCTTTTTTATTAAATTTAATTTAATCTCTGCTATCACCTAAAGTTCATACCATAATTACCAGCTCCTTACTATTTTTGAGTATAAAAAAACGCCCTATACAAAATGTATAGGACGGTATTATCCGTGGTGCCACCTAAATTGCTTAAAAAAGCCTCTCTAATCAGGTACTTCATACCCTATTCCCTATAACGTGGGACTTACGGTTTAGCTACTTTAAATAATTTCGCCTTACTCCTCAGAGGCCCATTCACTATCTGTTACAGTACTGAAATCTCACCATCTTCAGCTCTCTTAAACCTTACATAATAGCTACTCTCCCTCTTCAAAGGAATTAATTGTTAATTTATATATATAATATTATCTACACTCTAAATTGTCAATACTTTTTTTAAATTTATTTTTATTTGGAATAATGACCATTATAAAGAATAGAATAACTAATATTATTCCTTTTAAAATACTAGTTCCACTAATACTCCACCATACTCCATTTAATCCTAATGCTAAATATGAGCTTAAAAATATAGCTATAGGTATTCTAAGACCTGTAAGTATTATACTTACCCAAAAAGGAGTAACTGTATCTCCTAAACCTGAAAAAGCACCTGCAGTAGTTATTTCTATACACATAAATAGTTGAGAAAATCCCAGTATAGTTAGGTAAGCTGCACCTACCTCAATAGCTTCCTTCTCTGGAATAAATACAGAAAATAATTCTCTTCCAGCAAAAATTAATAATAGGCTTGAAAGAACTCCTAGTACACTAGCCACTAATATTGTAGCCTTATATCCCTTTAAAATTCTTCCCCATTTATTTGCTCCATAATTTTGTCCAACAAAAGCTGTTAATGCAGCTGCAAATCCTTCTGCAGTCATCCATGATATAGCTTCAATTTGTGAACCGACCTTCTGTACCGCAATTGCTACTGGTCCAAATGAAGCTACAACTCTTCCTATTACCATAGCAAAAAATGAAAATCCACAATTTTGTAGAGCCATTGGGATACCAAGTTTACATATTCTTATTATTATAGCTTTATCTATATATTTTTTATTCTTTAAACTTAAACTATATCCATTTTTAATAAATGCTACTATAAAAATTAAAGTAACTATAACTTGTGCTAATACAGTAGCTAAGGCAGCTCCAATAACGCCTAATCTTGGGAAGCCAAAAAGTCCAAAGATCAGTATTGGGTCAAAAACTATATTAAATACTAGTCCTATGGAATTAATTAAAAATGGTACCTTACTACTTCCAGACGCATTAAATATCCCTGTAAATAAAGGATTTAAAAAGCTAAATATCATTCCTAATGAAACCACAATTAAGTATTCTATAGCCATTCTAATTATTTCTTCATTACCTAATTTAAAAAACCCAACTAAATTATTTCTTAAAAGTATTAAAAGAATTGTATATGTAATTGCAATTATAATATTTATAAGCAAACTATTATAAATATATTTATTTCTTTCTACTTTATCTTTTTTACCTATAGCTTGAGATACACCTATTTCTGCTCCTATTTTAGAAATAAAAACTAACGCACTTCCAAACCAAGTGAAAAATCCAGCCGTTCCCACCGCTGCAACTGCATCACTACCCATTCTCCCAACCCATATCATATCTATCATATTATAAGCCATTTGAATAAATGATGTACCTAATATAGGTAATGATAATTTTATTAATGCTGATAAAATATTTCCTGATACTAAATCGACTGTCTTTTTCATGTTATCCCCCCAAGTTGTATTATAAAATCTATTTTTAAACATAACTTTTAAACATATCTAGGGCTTATAAAAGATTTTAATTAACTAATCATCCTTTATAAGCCCTTATTCCTTATCAACTATACAGCCATTCCTATTTACTTAACATAGTTATTACATTTTCAAAATGTTCTGGTCTGCTATAATAATATCCCTGAACAGTATCACATTCAATACTCTTTAAATAATCTACCTGCTCTTTTTCTTCAACGCCCTCTGCAACTACAGTAATTCCCAGCTTATGGGATAGTTGAATAATATTTTCTACTATAAACCTAGATTTATCATTTTGAGTCATATCAACTACAAAACTCCTATCAATTTTTAAAACATCTATAGGTAATTTAGTTAAATGATTTAATGATGAATAGCCTGTTCCAAAATCATCTAAAGCAATAGATGCTCCTAATTCTTTAATTTCTAACAAATACCGAATATTTCTATCCACAGATTTCATAATCATACTTTCAGTTATTTCAATTTCAATATATTTAGGAGATACTTGAAACTCTTCTATTAGAGAATTAAAATACGTTACCAAGTCTCCTTCTCTTAATTGAATCTCTGAAAGATTCACAGCTATTTTAAAATTATCATATCCTTCTGATAGTAAATATTTAATTTTAGCAAATACTTCTCTTAATACAAACTTTCCAATAGGAATAATAAGTCTTGTACTTTCTGCAATTGGAATAAACTCCGCTGGACTCACAAATCCCATTTCCTCGTTTTTCCATCTTAGTAAAGCTTCAAAGCCATCAACTTCATCGTCAGTTAGTCTAACCTTAGGTTGAAACACAACATACATTTCATTATTCTCTAAGGTTGTTCTAAGTCCCTTTTGAATAGAATATATTCTATTTATTTCCCTTGATATATTACTATTAAACATTTGCCACTGATTCTTACCATTACTTTTAGCCATATACATAGATGCATCAGAATTCTTTAATAAACCTTCAAAATCCTCAGCATCATCTGGGAAGACAGAAACACCAATACTTACTGTAGAAAATATTTTTTTACCATTTATACTATAGGGTTCTTTTAATATGTTTACAATCTTTGTAACAATATCCTCAATTTCCTTAATATCTTCTATGTCTGGAAGGAAAACTAAAAACTCATCTCCACCAAATCTACAAATATTAGAGTTGGATTCAAGTATTTTCTTTAAATCCTCAGAGAATCGTTTTAGGAACAAGTCTCCATAAATATGCCCATAAGAATCGTTAACAAATTTAAAATTATCTATATCAATTATTATTAGAGCCCCTCTACTTTCTACTAATGTATGCGCTCTAAGTTCCTCATCTATGATTTCTTTAAATCTTTTTCTGTTTATCAAGCCAGTTAATTCATCATAATAACTCATATACTCTAATTTTAAACTTGCTTCTTTTTCCTTAGTTATGTTATGTACATAGCCTTCAAATCTTTGAAGGCTCCCTTTTTCACCTTGTCCTTTAATACTAATCCATACTTCTTGCCCATTTAAATTGATTATTTTAATTTCGATTTCTTCTAAATTGCATTTAATCCCATTAATCAATATATCAATAAAATCTGGATGAATATACTCCATACACTCCTTAAAAGACATAACTATAAAATCATCATGAAACCCTATGATTCCCTTATTATTCCCATAGAATATTACCAAGTCTTTTTCTCTATCTGCAAATATAAACAGTCCATTTATTGATTTTATAAAAGATTCTTTGAACCTAGATAAAAACTCGTCACTCTCATCAAAAGCTAAGGATTTTCTGCTCTTAAATTTAAGGTATTTAACTTCCTTGTCATTACTCATAAACCTCTTCCTACCTTTTATCCTTATGAAAATTTACTATATCTAAGTAAAAGATTTTTATTCTCTATCTGTTAGAACTTCTTCTTTTTTTGATTTTTCCTTATTATCATTAATTAATGTTGCTACTAAAGCTGTTCCAGCTGCTACTAAAACGGCTAATTTACCAAAGTTTTTTAATTTCATAAATTATCCCCCCTACTTTATTTGAATTGATTTCTTTCTTTATCATATTTATAATCTATAGATTCTAACTTTTCTTCTAATTCACTTTTAATTATTCCCATATCATCACATAAATCATCTAAGCTAGAATAGAAATCTCTAAGCTTCATATTAACCATACTTAATAAAATATTTGGGTCCATAGCAATAAACTTATCTTTATCCATATTATTTCTCCAATTCACATTTTTCAGCATTAAAGCTTAAATAAAATATACCATATATTTTTTAATAAAAAAAGCAAAATATGCGTAGAAATTTTTAAATTTTAATAAAATATAAGAAGGTGCTATCGCATAATGAAAAATTAATGAAAAAACTCCCGAAGGAGTTTTAAAAAGAAATTAATTTTAGTAATTCTATAAGAATTACATCAATAATTCTTCATTTTTAATTTTTAATTTGGGCTGTTTGTTCAACAGCCCCTTTTAATGACTTAACTCTTATTTAACTTCAGGTACTTTAGAAGCTTCACTTGCCTTAGGTGGTTGGTATCTCTTATTCTCCCAACTTGCCTTTTGACCTTTCTTCGCCATAAAATCACCTCCGCTACATTATTATTATAAATAATATAGCGTTAATTATTCCTCATCATAAACTTCTAAGTACTTTGTTTTAATCCCATCTTTTTCCCAGCCGAGAATTGAGTCTAAATTAACATTTTCAGCTGACTTAAAGATTGATTTTTCAACACCATCAAAATTTTTCTTAAGCTCTTTTATTAATTCCTTAATTTCATACCTCTTATTACCTATTTTTTCTGCTGCAACCATACATGCACAATTAAGTGGCCATATTCCAGCATTATTTGTAAATCTCTTTATGTAATCTTCTTCTACATAATATAGAGGTCTTATAAGCTCCATATTTTTAAAGTTAGCAGATTTAAACTTAGGTAACATAGTCTTGAAATTACCAGCATATAAAACATTAAGTAATGTTGTTTCTATAACATCATTATAATGATGACCAAGAGCTAGCTTATTACATCCAAGTTCCTTAGCTTTATTATATAAAGAACCTCTTCTCATTCTAGCACATAAATAGCATGGATAGTCTCTAGCCATCTTATCCACTACCTCAAAAACTTTACCTTCATATATTTGAACTGGAATACCTAGGTGCTCACAGTTTTCTATTAAAAGTTCCTTTATTTGAGGATGGTATCCAGGATCCATTGCTATAAATTCTAATTCAAAATTCATTTGACCATGCTTTTTCAATTCTTGAAAACACTTAGCCATAAGTAATGAATCTTTTCCTCCAGATATAGCTACAGCAATTTTATCTCCTTCTTCAACTAAATTGTAGTCTTTAACTGCCTTAACAAATTTAGTCCATATATGTTTTCTATATTTTTTAACAAGGCTACGCTCTATTTCCTCTAAAGGCTTTTTCTCTTCAGTAGGAACAAGTCTCTCGCAACCTTTTCCAGCTATACTTATCAATTTATCACCTCATTTAATAATCCTTATCAATTATATCACTTTTTAATCCTATTGTCTTTATCTTATATTTCATCCTTTGACTTTATAACTTGAGGGTAAGTAAAAACATTATAAGGATCGTATTTTGCTTTTATTTCTCTAAGCCTTTTAATATTTTCCCCATAATATTCTTCTTCATAATTTTCTAATCCAATTATAGGAAAGTTTACAAAGGATCCATTAGTTAAAGATTTTAAAGTTTTAAAATTCTCTTTAACCCATTCCTTATTTTCCTCTGCATACTTGTCCATTTCCCAAACAGATTGAATGCCCATAATAAAATTTGCATCTCTATAATAATAAGCACTATCTAATTTATCAACATCTCTAATAGCTCCACCTGCACCATAAAAAGTAATGGCTGTGTAGTCATATCCTTTTGCTGGATTATCGATTATATTTATAAGTTCTTCAATTTCTTCTTTTATGTAATCTCTATTTATAAATCTTCCTGTTGATTTATACTTTTCATAATCTGGATGACTATCTTGTATCCATCTATTACATTCTAGTATACTCTTATCTTCTATGGTAATTTCTATATTATTAGTTATATCTAAAAGAGGTTTTAGTATTTCTTTAGCATCTTCAGAGTTACCATAAAATAACCCAGTAATTTTTACTCCTCTGCCTTTTTCCCTTGAATTATATATCGCTGTTTTTAAATTCATCTTTCTATCTAAAACCTTATATAACTCTTGTAGTCTTATGACAATTTCTATATTATCTTCCTTTGTAATACTTGGATAATTAATATATATTAAAGTTCCCATATTAGCTTTTTCTTTTATTTTAATAGTCATAGACGTAATTACTCCAAAATTACATCCTCCACTTCCCATTAACGCCCAAAAAAGTTCACTATTTTCTTCTTTATTTACAATTAACTTATCACCTTTATAATCTATAATTTCTGCTTCAAGTAAACTATCAGATGCTAGTCCTAAAAACCTTGATGAATAGCCCCAGCCTCCACCTAATATTAATCCTGGAACACCTACAGTTGGACATCCTCCACCTGGAAAAGCATACCCCATAGATCCAAAAACTTCATAAGCTTCTCTATTTCTTACTCCACCGCCAATTTTAGCAATTAACTTGTCTTCATTTATATATATTTTATTTAAGTTGCTCACATCAATAATCGCTACATCATTTCCTGTAGAATAGCCCTCATAACTATGAGCTCCTGATCTCACTCTAATTTCTATATTATTTTCTCTAGCCCACTTAATTGTATTTATTACATCATCTTCGTTAAAACAATAAACTATAACTAATGGATATTTTTCTATTGCTCTATTCCAGCATATTATAGAAGCATTATATTCTTCACTATTTTTAGTTACTACTTTACCAGTCAATCCTCTATAATTAACACTTCTCATTTAATCACCTTCTGCATTTTATTCATATATATAAGTTGAAATAAATTTTTCACATGCTATTAAGCTATTTTTCATATGTAAAATATTCCAGTTAGTTAATTACAAAATCAACTTATATAAAAATTAAAAAAATCGATGCTTTCAATTAATGTAATTTACTTTTCGAACTATTCTTCAATTAAAATAACATAAGTTCTCAAGATGTGTATTACTCATTGAAACATATATATAAATAATATCACACAAAATATCAAAATAAAATATCATTAAAAATTATAAATTTCTCCTCTATTTTAATATTTTTCTTAATTTTTCATCTTTCCTTAACATTTAATTATTTTATACATATTATAATAACAAAGCTATTTTGTGAAAGGAAGTATTTATGTCATTTCGTGATCATGATAATTGTACTAAATGCAACGAATGTGTAAACAATCCAGGAAAAACCCACTGTAATACCCTCTGCGAAGATCCAAGTAAAAACTGTTATGAATCTTATAAGGTATTCACTCCTTACATGTATGGAAAAGTATTTATTAACCTTCAACCTTATGATAATTTATTTAATATCGATGATGCTTTTGCTGCTGGTACTATATTTAAAGACTTGTATAGCCCATATTGTGCTGTTAAATCCATTAAGGGGGTAAAAAAGCATGAATAAAAGTGAATACTTAGATACAATTCAAAAGCTTCAATTTTTTGCTGTTGATTTAAATCTTTACCTAGATAATTTTCCTAATTGTGAAAAAGCAAAAAAAGACTTTGAAACTATTTCTTGTGAGCTTAATAAGGTTATTTGGGATTATGAAAAAGAGTACGGTCCATTAACTAACTTTGGGCGAGCTTATTTTCAAAATCCTGAAGCTTGGGTTAATTCACCATGGCCTTGGGAAAATGATAGGAGGTAAATTAAATGTGGTATTATGTTAAAACCCTACAGCATCCAGTTAACTTAAAATCAACAGATTTAAGAATGGCTAAACTTTTAGTTACTCAATATGGTGGCCCAGATGGAGAATTAAGTGCTGCCCTTAGATATTTAGACCAAAGATATTCTATGCCAACTGGTAAATCTAAAGCACTGCTTACAGATATCGGTACTGAGGAACTGGCTCACGTAGAAGTTATGGCTACAATGGTACATCAAATTATGGAAAACTCTTCTATTGAAGATATAAAAGCTGCTGGTTTAGATGGTCATTATGCTGATCATGGAAAAGCTATATTTTATACAGATGCAACTAGTAATCCTTGGACTGCAACATATATACAAGCAAAAGGAGATGTAATTGCTGACTTAACTGAAGATATGGCTGCTGAACAAAAAGCTAGAGCTACTTATGAATGGCTAATCAACTTAACAGATGATGCTGAAATAAAAAAAATATTAGGATTTTTAAGAGAAAGAGAAGTTGTCCACTTCCAAAGATTTGGTGAAGCATTAGTTGACATTCAAGACAATACTAAGCTAACTGATTTTTGTAAGTAAAACTTTAAAATACTCTCTTTAATATTATTACTAGCATTAATATTAAATCAATATATATTTTAGTTTCATTATTATTAAACTAAAGATTAAATGTCTCAAAATATATTTTTCTAACTATATTTTGAGACATCTATTATTTAATAAATTTTATTATTTTCCTTTTAATATAAAATCATCTGCTAGAACTACTTTTGTTTTTTTATTATAGTCAATTATTTATAAGATGTCTTTGAAGATAATTATCTCTTTACATTCAAAGACATCTAATTAATTTTTAATTATAATTGTTTCCTTCTTTTTAGCACAAATACACCTATCAATGATACTATTACTCCAAATAAACCTACTGTTGCTGATGAACTTCCTCCTGTACTTGGTAATTTATTTGAATTATTGCCGCTATTATTATCACTATTTCCAGCATCACCGTTTTCAGCATTTCCATTGCCATCTCCGTTGCCATTGCTACCATTTCCATTACCTTGTGCTAATTCCAAGTTTCCTATGGCTAATTCTAATCCTTCTGATACCTTATTAATTTCTTCTTGAGTCGCATCTTCATTACTTAAAACTACTTTAGCTTCTTTTAATTTTGCATTAAAGACATTAACACTTTCTTTAGTGTACCTAGAAGTATCTATTTTTTCTGCTTTATTTACTAATTCTTCAAGCTTAGACTTATCTGGAACTAATCTTAAATCAAGATAAGCTTTAACTAATTTATTATAAGCTTCTTTTACTTCTGCTTCCATTGCATTTTCATCTACTATTACTTTATTAGCTTTTTCAAGCTCTGCTTGAAGTGCAGTCCAAGTAGCTTCTTTATATTTGCTTCCATCTAAAGCATCTATTATTTGAACTAGTTTCTTAAGTTCTTCCTTATCACCTTTCTTGAAATCTAGCATATGAATTATATTAACTAATCTTTTTGCAGCTTCATCTACTTCAGCTTCTGTAGAATTTTTATCAGCTAAAATATCCTTAGCATTTTCAAGTGCTTCATTAAATTCTTCAACTACTGTTGGAATAACATTTTCAAGAGCTCCATTTGCTTTTACTTCTTCAGCATATTCTATTGTAGCTTTTAGCATTATTTTATCTACTTCAGGTATTTCAGGTTTCTTAATTAGTTTTGTTATTGCATCATTTAATTTATTAAATGCATCATTTACTTCTCCTTGTGTTGCACCTTCATTACTTAATATTACTTTTGCATTATCTAATTCATATTTAAAGTTTGCAAAGCTTTCACTTGTATAATCTTCTTCTTTTAATTCCTCTGCTTTAGCTATTAATTTAATTAATTCATCTTTATCAACTTCTGGTAAATCTTCATTTTCATTAATTTCTAATACTTCAGAGTTAAGTGAAACATTTCCCGCCTCATCGAAGGCTAATACCTTAATAAGATAGCTTTTTCCGTACTCTAATCCAGTTAATTCATAATTTGTATTTACTGTTGTACCTAAAAGTATTCCATTTACATATATCTTATAACCTTTTACTGATAAATTATCGGTTGCATTATCCCAAGAAATCCTTGCTGTTGGTATTGGATTTTTGCTGACTTTTAAGTTTTTAACATCACTTGGTCTTTCCATATCTAAAGCAGCCTTAGTTGTTGCTTTAATAACTGGAAGCTCAGCCTCTATATTATTTTTGTTTACTGCCTTTATTTTAAATTCATATTCTGTTTTCGGAAGCAACTCATTTACCCTAAAGTGTAAATTTGTAGTATTCCCTAAAAATGTTTCCTCACCAGTTGAACCATTAACTTTATAAACATTATATTTTACTGAATCTTGAACTAAATCCCATCTCAACATCAATGTAGTTGATTCAATTCCTATAGCTTCTCCCTTTGCATTTCCTATTACAGGAGGTGTTGTTTCTGACTTTTCAACTAAAGCTGTAGATGCATCATTTAATGCTTTTGTTACTGATTTAATTTCTTCAACTTCTGCATTATTATCGTTCATTATATTTACTGCATTATTATAAGCTTCTTTAAATACTTCCCATGTTTCATCTGTATAATCTTTCTCTAATTTGTTCATATTATTTTCAATACTTGTTTGTAAGTCATTTTTATCTAATGGCGAATTTACTTCATTAGTAAATACTTTGAAATAATCAAGATTTACTTGATATTTACCAGAACGCTCTTTAGAAGTTAACTTAATAGTATGCTCACCATTTTCTAGATTTTTAAATGATGCAAGTAGTGATTGTCCCTGATCATTTCCTTCTAAAGAATAATTAGTTTTTTCTCCACCATCAATAGAAATATCAAAACTAGCAAAATTAGTGTGCTTGTGTACATAAACATCTATCCCAGTTCCGTTAAATGTGTACTCTATGCTACTGCCTATTGTTTCAGCTCCTAACCCTGTTTCAGTCTTAGTACCACCATGATGTTTAGTTGCTTCTCCTGCCCACGTTGACCAAGTACCTGTCCATGTAAACTGAGGATTCTTTGTCCAACCATTGTTGTTTACAGCATCTTCTACAATAGTCTCAATTGTTGATGTTGGTATAGCAATTTTAACATCTACTGACTTTGTTATTTCTCCATTTTCCTTAGATATAGCTGTAACCTTAACTACTCCATTACTTGAATTTATAGTTACAAGTCCATTTTCATCAATAGTCGCAAGGTTAGTTGCATTTCCTAAACTATCTGTAACCTTCCATAATACCTCTTTATTAGTTCCCTCTACAGGAGTAATATTAGCCACCATTTGTAATTTACTATTAGCTTTACTTAAAGTATATATACCTGATTTTGATTCTACATCAATGCCTGTTACTACCGGCTTTGAATTATCTATAACTTTAAATGCATCTAGTTCTACTTTTGCTTTACTTGCACTAGGATTTTTTGTTGCAGTTGCTCTTAACTTAATTGTATGCTTTCCCTTTTCTAAATCATTAATAGTATATATAACCTTTTTTCTTACTGTAGATGGACTATAAGTATCTACTTCGCCTTTACTAACACCATCAATAAATACCTCATATTTACCTCTATCTGCATTAGTTACTACAAGAACCTCTATTCCTGTACCCACAAAAGTTAATTCAGCTGTTTCATTTCCATTTGGAGTCTCTATATATTTTACTGTACCTGCGTGATTAACTGCTTCAGACCAGTTTCCCCAGCTTCCTACATAGGTTATACGAGGGTCTTGGTCATCAATATATCCTGCCATATTTCTTAAGTCTTTAACACCTACTGAATCTGATAGCTTAGTTTCATTTCCATCAATAACTGCTGAAATACTATATCTGAATGTTCCTAATATATCCTGAGCATTTTCATCAGTTAAAGTTGTAGCCTCTATATTCTTACCAACTAGTACTAAATCTCCCTTATCTATTTGGCGATACACATTATAATTTACATTTTCTCCTTCTACAGCATCCCATTCTAAGTCAATACTCTCATCACTTGTTCTATATGCACTTAATTTAGTTGGTGCATCTAATTTTGAAGTTGGAATATTAATTATTGTATAAGTTTCACCCTTAACTGTATCAAAAGCTATTTTTTCATTTTCTAAAGCTTTATAATTAATTAAATTTCCTTTAGAATCTTTAACAATTGATAATCCTATATTTTCATATTTTCCAATAAATTCTCCACCATTATTTGAAGTAATAGTAAACTTCGTAGCTTGCTTATCTTGCCACTCCATACCAATTTCAAAGTTTCCTCTAGCAATTAAACCAGATACAGATCCATCTTCCCACTTATCAGGCATAGCCGCCATAAAATTAACATATCCCATATTACTTTGCATAAGCATTTCAGCTACTCCTGAAGTCATACCGAAGTTTCCGTCGATTTGGAATGGTGCATGAGTATCCCAAAGATTTGTAAGAATACCACTCTTAAATAATGTACGAATTAAACTATAAGCACGATTTCCGTCTCCTACTCTTGCCCAAGTATTAATTCTTTGCCCCATTGCCCAACCAGTACTTTGATCACCACGATCATTAAGTGAAAAAATAGCTGCTTCAAGTAACTCTGGAGTTTCTACAGAAATTAGATCTCCAGGGAATAACCCTAAAAGATGAGACATGTGTCTATGTCCTTTATCTCCCATACTTCCTAAAGTAGTTTCTTCATACCATTCTTTAATTTGGCCACTATCACCAATTTCAATAGGCCCTTTTAAATTTCTTTGTATATCTTCCCATTTTGAAATTACCTCTGGATCTTCCCCTACTAATTTAGCTGCTGTTATAACATCTTCATACATCTGCCAAATTAAAGATTGCTCATAAGTATTTCCATTAGTTCTTGGTCCATGTTCTGGAGAATATGCTGGTGAACAAACCAATTTACCAGTTTTAGGATCTTCAATTAACATTTGCTCATATAAAACAGCTTCTTCCTTTAACATTGGGTAGATTTTAGTTTTCATAAATTCTACATCACCAGTATACTCATAATATTCCCACACATTTTGTAAAATCCAAGGAACTGCTGCTGGAGACCAACCCCAATCGAAACTCCACCCTGGTGCTGTCCACCCAAATGGGGTGTTCTGCGTATGAGCCATAAATCCATTTTCTTTATTTTTATCATCACTCTTTATATTTGCGTAAATTTCTGCTGTAACACGGCCTGGTTCTCTTAATGATTCTATATAATCAATTAATGGCAACGCTGTTTCTGCCATATTTGTTGAGTATGATGGCCAATAATTCATTTGAAGGTTAACATTCATATGATAATCTGAATGCCATGGAGAGTTATTTCCCCCTGCCCATACTCCTTGTAAATTAGATGGTAATGATCCATCACGTGAAGAAGCTATTGATAAATATCTTCCATATTGGAATAACATAACCTCAAGATCTCTTTGTTCAGATTCTGGTGCAGTACCATCATTATATTTTTTTAGTAATTTATCAGTAGTCATACTTGATGGTGTTTGACCTAAATCTAAATCTACTCTTGAAAATATGCCTTGATAATCTGATAAATGTGACTCTAGAAGACCTTCATATCCCTTTTTGCTAGCCTCTATAACACATTTGTTTACTCTAGCCGTTAATTCTTCATCAGTTTCTCCTGTTCTATATTCAGGATAATCATTTTTATAATCTGTACCTATTGAAGTTATTATAAGAACTTCGTCAGCATCTTTTACATTTACATTTCCATCTGATAAATCAGTAATTGTACCACCACTATTTATTACTTTAGTTTGAGAGTTAAACTTCATTTGATTATCATCTAACTTACCAGAAATAGTTATTAATCCATCTTTTGCAGTTTTAGTAAATGTACGACTATACCCATTATTTATATTAGGTCCTCCCCCTCTAGTATTATCTGGTTCCAGTCTAATATCTAAAGATAACTTTCCTTTTTCACTAGCAGAAAGTTTTGTAACCATCACATTGTCAGGATAACTCATAAAATATTCTCTATTATAGTTAATGTTATTATAATCATAATTTACACTTGAAATTGCAGTATATAAATCTAAGTCACGTATATAATTCTTAATATTACTAGCTTTTACGTTATCTTTAAAATCTAAATACATATTTCCATAACTTAAAAAGTAACCATATCCTTTTGTTCCTGCATCATCGCTAACTCCTGTTAGTTTATTACACAAGCTATTAGCTGTAGCCATATCCCCTCTAGCAAACGCATCTTGAATTGCCTTCATTATTGGAACATCTACTCCATTAACTTTAACTGTTGCATTAGACTCTATGTTCCCACCATTATAGTCAGGTCTGCTTTCACTTGGTCCGCCTGACCAAAGTGTCTTCTCATTTAATTGTACTCTCTCATATTCTACTCCACCAAATATACTTGCACCCATATGACCATTTCCTATAGGTAGTGACCATTTTTCCCATCCATTATAACTATCCTCTGCTGGAGAGTCATACCATAATCGCAATTCATTATCATTTATAGATTTAATGTCATTTACATTATTGTCTAATGCAAATATGGTTTTACCTGTTGATACTAACATTGATAAAGTTAGTATTGCTGAAATTATCCTTTTCTTCCTTTTCATTTTTCTCCTCCTAAAATTTAAGACGCCTAAAATATAATTTTTGCTTACATTTCAAGACGTCTAACTACTTAATATATTTATTTAATTTTTCAATTATATTGTTTTTAGCATAAAAATACCTACTGGAGATACTATTATTCTAATTAACCATCTGAATCCTATATCTTCCCCTCATCCCATGCCTCTTCACATTGTATACATTTACACCTTCTATTATATTTTAATATATAATAACATTAAAAAAACTATTAAAATTGGTAAATAATGTAATTATATTGCGTTCTTTTAAATTGTATTTTTTATCCATTACTTATGAAGTAATCTTAGTTTTATTTCTGGATATTAATTAAACTTCTCCAAGATTACTTAATTATCCTAAATATTCATATTGAGGCAAACATACATAAAATTCTTATATTCCAGCAAAAGTTATAACCATAACTAACATTTATTATAAGAATATATTTTTCTTCATTAATCCATACTAACATTGGAGGTGAATGCTATGACTTCAAAAGAACTATTATATATTGAAGATGCCTTAGGACATCAAAAGTTTCTTGAAACTATATGTAAAGAATCTGCTGCTAAAATTCAAGATGCAGAATTGAAAGCTTTAGCAACTCAATATGAAGCTAAACATAAGGAACTATTTGGAAAGTTATATTCACTACTTTAAAAGGAGGATCAATAATGGATGATAAGTGTATCTTTGAAAACTTACTTCAGTTAACAAAAGGTTCTGCTGATTTATATTTACATGGAACTATTGAATCTTCAACTGAAAATATTAATACAACCTTCCATGATATTTTATGTGAAACCTTAAAAATGCAACATGAAATTTATAAAAAGATGGAAGCTAAGGGTTGGTATCCAGCTGAACAAGTTGAAGAACAAAAAATTCAGCAAGTTAAGCAAAAAAATTCAGCTCAGTAAATTAATTTTAAATTAACAACTATTTAAATGCACCTTTCAAATAATTTATTGGTAAAATATAAACCTTAATAAAAATAGTCTGTGTAAACTTCAGAAGATAATATAATCTATCAATATGAAGAAAACACAGACTATTTTATTTTCTATTAAAGCTTATAAATCTAGTGCCTTGAAAAGATAATACTCCTCTATCTCCTTCAGCCATTAATCCATAATCTCTTCCAGAAACTTTTAATTCTAACCTTTCACCATTTCCAAATTCAAATGTTACATAATAACTAGTTGAAGTTGAGTTATGCATCATATTATCCCCAGTATTATGGTGATGATGTGTAACTGATGTTCTTTTTGATGTTATTACTGATTCCACAGGTATAATTGGTTGTTTATTATTAGAAGACCATTCACTAATTCCTTTTACAATAGTAAAAATAAACATTCCTATAATCAAAATAAATACTATAGAAAACATTCCAGAAAACATATTAAACCCCATCATTTTAATCTCTCCTATTTTTTTATTTCATTATATTTTCCTTATGTCCACATTCACTACACTTATAATATTTCTTCCCATACTGATTGTTATCGTAGGCAAACTCATATTCTTTCATTTTTTCTCCACATATTGGACAAGTCTTTTCAGTCATACTTCTTCACTCCTATTTTATAAAGTAAAAATTTTCTCATATACAGTATTAAAGAAATCTTCTTTATCCTTAATATCCTCTACTCCTATTAATTCAATCATCTTTGTTGATGAAACTAAAAAATAATTACTTCCCTTTTCATTAACTAATACTTTAATATCTTCTGGAAGATTAGTTTTGATTTCGTTATACTTTATACCTTGATTTTCAAACCACTTCATCACTCTATTAAAGTTTAACTTAGTTATCCATTCATAGTCACTTTCAAATAACTCGTAGGATAGTTGCATATTCTTACCATAAGCATTATAAAAGATTTTACTAGCTAAGAAGCTACTACTTTCATCAATAAATAAATCTTTATCACTAATTAATTCATCATTAAAGTCATTTAAACTTAAAGAGTGTTCCTTTCTATCTACTGAATTATTAGTATTTTTAGAATCATTTTCAACTATAAAATTATTAATAATTAAAGCTATTGAAACAATTACTATTAATAATGAAGCTATAGTAGTATTTTTCTTTATATTCTTATTGTTAATATTGGCTAAGTAATACACAAAGGCCATTGTTGCTCCTATAACAATAACCCCCAAAAGAACTACTATTCCAGCTCGATTATCTATGAAATTTAATTTAATAATAGATACAATCAAATATATAAATAACATTAAAAATATTAATGCCATAACTCTACTTTTAAACTTAATCCAAATACTAGAAGTACTTATTTTATAAGGAGATACCTTAAATTTAAACACCCTCACTAAATCAACTAAATGAATTAGTAAATATACTATTACAAATAATAAACCTAGAATCCTATCATTATCTATAAATATATCAATACCATCTCTTCGAAATATAGATATATATTGATTAAATGCTAAAAACAATATAGGTAGCATTCTTATAAATACTTCAAAAAGAGAGTTTTTAAATATTTCTTTAACTTTCCACTGATCTTTTGAAGTTACTAAAAACTCTTCATTATTATACTCACTATAAAAAATCTGCATATTATTATAGTCATATAAAAACTTCCAGCCTTCACTTTCCTTCTTATCCCTATATTCTTTAAGACTTTCTTCATCTAGCACTTCATAAGTAGAAATTTTTCCTATTATATCTATAGTATATTTAATGTTCTTTGGTTCAATCTTTTTAAACTTAGCATACATACTTGAAATGCTTTCTAATAGCCAACCCTTTTTAGCCATTTCTTCTAAATAGCATATTAATGAACTAATTTCATAAGCATAAAAATCTAATACCACAACTTTTTTATTATTTATCCCCATATAACCTTCTCCCCTTATAAAGGTAAATCCCTTTTACTAAATCTAAGTATTCCTATTATATATAATAATATCCCAATTCCTAATAAAATCAATATCATATAAGTTCCTGAAACTTCTCCATTTATTAACTTATTAGTATCATATAATGAAAATATAGTAAAGTATTTAAAATTCTCAAGCTTTCCACCCATATTACCTAAAAGTTGAATTATAAAGAATCCAATTGGTATTCCTGCACTTATTGAATATGAAAGCTTAGTATCATTACTAATACTAGAAGCAAAGAATCCTAGCCCACTTATTGCAATATGAAGGCAATAAAGTCCAAAAGTCATTAATAAAAATTTATTAATATCTAAGTCACCAGGAAAGTAAATTTGACTAGATGTAATAGAAGCTACAGTAATAAATAGTACTAACGCTCCTACAGCTAGTAGTAAAAATACTCCTTGAGTTACTGCAATCTTACTTCTTTTATTTGGTGTAGCTAAAAGATATGCCATAGAACCTCTATCCACATATCTAGCTATTAACTTATTAGCAATTATTATTTCAAAAATCATTGGAAATACTATAAATAAAAATCCAAATAAATAAGAATTCATAAATTCTATTAAAGTAGTACCTGGATTATTCATTCCAAAGGCTGCCATCATTTCTGGCATAGCTTTTTCGAATTCTGCTAAGGCATTACCAATTTCAGGATCAAACATAGGAATAATTACAGAAATATACATAGTAAGTACAGCTGCAAAAATTATAAAAAGTTTATAATTAGATTTAATTTCTCTCTTTAATAGTGGAATACTAATCATTGTTTTCACCTCCATAAAAATGCATAAACAAATCTTCTAAACTTTGAGCTTTAGACTCTAAACTTACTACCTTGTATTTTCCTAAAGATTTAATTAATGGCATGATATCTCCTTTTACCAATACAGTTACATTGTTTTTATCAATATCTTTAATCTTAAATCCTTCTTTAAGAAAATCTTTTACTACTTCTTCATTTTCAAAAGTAATATTATATATTTTTTGTTTAGACTCCTTTAATGTAGATATATTTTCAACTGAAACTATCTTGCCATCTTTAATAATTGCTGCCCTATCACAAGTTCTTTCTATTTCCTCAAAGCTATGTGAAGACATTAATATGGTAGTTCCTCTTTCTTTTTCTTCTAATATTAACTTTATAAACTCATTTTGCATTAAAGGATCAAGACCACTTGTAGGCTCATCTAAAATTAAAATGTCAGGCTCTTGCATAAATGCACACACTATACCAATTTTCTGTTTCATACCTTTAGACATCTTTTTAATCTTACTGTTTGGATTTAATTCAAATCTTCCTATAAGTTCCTTTGCTCTAGTTAAATCTTTAATTCCTTTCATTTCGGCTACAAACTTTATAAACTTAATTCCTGTCATATCATCTAAAAATGCAATTTCTCCTGGTAAATACCCAAGATTTCTTTGAATCTCTGCTGACTTTTCAAAGCAATCTAAACCATTAATATTACAGCTTCCTTTATTAGCTTTTGAGAATCCCATTAGATGACGGATAGTAGTTGTTTTTCCAGCTCCATTTGGTCCTAAGAATCCAAGAACTTCTCCTTTTTCCACTGAAAAAGATACATTAAATATTCCTTTTCCTTGACCATAGTCTTTAGTAATATTATTTATTTCTATTACCTTCATAGCTATTCCCCCATAATTAACACACATTATTTAATTCACCACTTAATAAGTTATATTATACTATATCCTCTTGTGACATACAATGGTTTTAGAAATTTTTGTTAATTTTTTATATTATCTTTTCTATTATTATTCTTAAAGATTTAAATCTCTTTTATATTTTTTAACTAAATAAAAAAATCCTCCTATAGTAAATAAATATCAAACCTAATTATAAGGGTTTTCTATATTTATTCACTATAGAGGACTTGTACTATTTGAGGTTTTGTAATTTAAATAATCTATAGTTTTATAATTAACTACAGTATTTTTATATTAGTTAGGCTACCTTTTATGATATCCTGACCACAATACTTTAATTCTATAAAACTTTGTCTGCTTTCATTTCATTTAATAATTTTTCAGCTAATTTTAAATAATTATCCCAAGCAGTATTTCTTTCTGTATATCCACTTGCTTTATAATCTCCAGTACTTTCGATAGCAGGAAGTCCAGTTAAATCTAACATATCTTGAGTTTCAACAACCTTCTTGTTTAATTCATCCATTTGAACATTAAATCCTATTCTTGATGGCTCATGATATTCTATACTTTCATACTTAGATACTCTATAATATTTTTTTAGTTCTGGATCCTCTATATCATCTGGTGAGTTTGCAAATACTTCATCATATCTACATTCTATTATCTTACCATCTTGAACTATTACTTTTAGTTTACCAGTTAATCCCCCACCTAATTCTTCAGCTATTGCATAATACTTCATTCCTGAAGCACTAGATAATTGTGAATTAAGCTTTTCTGCTAATGGAGCCATAGCTTGTTCTATACTATTAGAAGCTCCTGAAACCACATCAAAGTCTCCAGTTAATCTTTGCTCATCTATCATTTGTTTTTCTACTTGAACAACACTTTGAATCCATGCTGCACCTTTAGCAGCTCCCATATCAAAGTTATATTCAGAGTTACGCTTAGGAATATCTTGATAATATCTCTTATAGTAGTTTGGTCTTGTCATTTCATTAAATTCTACTTCTACTATTTTCCCATCATTTTGAACTACTTCTAAAACTCCTAGATGACCTTGTCTAAAACGTTCTTCAATCTTGTAGTAATCACCTTTTATTAATCCTAGAGTTGGTTGTGCATCCCATTCTAAATCAATAGCACTTCCTGCTCCTTCTGATGCTTGAGTAGTTGCATCTGCTTTTTCTTCTGGCTTTTCTTCTTTTGCACATCCTGTAAATACTCCTACTGACATAATAACAGCTAAAGTAGATACAATAGTCTTTAGTTTTTTACTTTTCATTAGTTAATCCCCTTTAAAATAATATTGTTAAATTTTCAACAATATCCTAGCATGATTATGGATAAACTGCAATTGTTTTCATTTGCATTTTACACTTTAGTTATAATATTTACATTTTGTTAATATTATTAATTGAAATAAATTATATTACTGTTTATTAAATACAATTTATGGATTATAATACCTATATAAAGAAGGTGATTAATATTAAAAATTTATTTAAAAGCAAAGTCTTTGTTACATTTTTAATTATAATTCTAGTGGTAATTATCGGAATTTTAGGATTTATATTTTATAAGGAAAGTGATTCAGGTAATTTAAAAGCTAAATCAAATATCTCAGAAATAAAAAAAATAGATAAAGAATTGTCTGAAGAAGAATCAGAAGAAATAAAAGATAATGACTATTATCCTGTTGAAAATATCTATGATATTCTTCATAGAATGAGTAATACTAAAATCATTGCAGAGGATAATCAAATCTGGGGAAAAATTGAAATAACTCCCGATTCAATATCTTCAATAAAAAACCTTATTGAAAGAGTTGATTATGAAGATAAAGAGTACATGCTTGAAGTTCTTACTAGATGGGAAAATAATGATTTTTCTAAGGCAGTGGAAGAGCATAATTATTTTTGGAAAAAGCTTGGTGGAACTATTGGTAAAGCAACAGGTTTAAAAGAGTAGTTGTATGAGGCAACTACTCTTTTATAATATTAATTTATTCGGTTCAATTTTTATTTATTATTTAACTCTTCTTAAATTTATTCTTTTAATAAATTCTTTATTTCAGCTATTCTATGTCCACACCTTTTAAGTTCTTTTATTTCTTCAATTCTCTTTACAGCCTCTTCCCTTTTAAACCTTCTTGTAAGTTTTTCGTCTTCTTGTATAAAATTTAACATTCCTTCTTCTGTATAGAACTTTAAAGTACTATACCTTGAGTTAGTAATTCTAACAAGCTCTCCAATAGTAACATATTCAGACTCTAATATTTTTTCTAATGACCTTTGTCTAGACATTATAGTTACTCCTTTAAATACAGTATCTTCTTAGACGTACCCCATGAATTGGAACTCTTCCTTGAGTAGCTTCAGGTATTACTTCATAAATTATATTATCTATTTTTATAAGAGGTACAGCTCCCATACGAAGTATATTATAACTATGACCATTCTCCTCTAATCTTTTTCTAACATCCACTAATCTTTGTTCCGCATTAGGAAACCACTTTTCGGTATCAATAAATATTGATTGTGATCTTTCTATAGCAGGAAAGACAAAATTAATACCAGTTCCCATAGGAGTTTTAATAGCATTTTTCTTTATATTTAAAAATCCCTTTATAGTCAATTCTAAACCATGATTAATATTTATATTAAAAAGTTCTTTTGAAAACTTATTGTTTATAAACAAATTAGCAATTCTATCAAATATTATTTCTAAATCACTCTTAGAAAATACTTCTTGAAAACTTCCACTTTCTCTAAGAAGCCATAGCATAATTATGCTCTCATCACTAATAACGCCCTCCTCTAAAACATCAGCTTTTAGTCCTTCTATTATTCTAGTGTACTCATCAATATTAGCTTTATATTCTTTTAGTGATAATCCTGCTGTCTTATAATACATATCACAGCCTAAAAGGTTAGGTATTTCTTCAAGATAATCCTGACCTCTTAAAGAGTCTGCAATAGTATTTTCTAATTTTTTCAAATCTTTATTTGATAAATTTGAGACCTTTGATAACCACCATCTTAAACTTTCTTGAATTTCATCCTTTTTATTAAATAATGGCTTAAAAACAGCTTCTTCATATAAAGTGATATCAGTATTATCTAAATATGATTTATTTAATGATAAATTATCACCTACTACTGCAAACTTTCCATCTAAATAAGTTTCAAGTACAACTGCTGCTGCTATTGTATGTAAAGCTACCTTTTTTACTACCGTCATATTAATACTATCTTGTGCATTTAAAGCTATCATAGCAAAATTTTGAGATAATTTTAATTCTTTCATAAATATACACTCCTTCAACACCAGTAAATATTTTACTTTTACTTACTACTTACTACTTAACTATACAACTATTTTTATAATTTGTAAATATATGCTATAAAAAACATCTTATTTATTAATTAAACTAATTAGTTTTTTACTAAGAGATAAAAAATAAAAGCCACTTCTCAATGAAGTAGCTTCTATTTTATTGATAAAATATACTGTAACTATTACTTTCTAATACTTTAATGGCTTTATCAACGGATTCTTCCTTTATCAAAATATAGTCAGTATCATATGTGGAAATCGCAAATATACTTATTTTATTATTAGCCATTAATGTACTTATCTTAGATAATATACCTACTAAAGAAAAATCTAAAGGTCCTTCTATCTTTAATATTTTCCAATCTTTTTCACATATAATATCATTAGAAATTTTATCTTGTAGACAAACTATAGATAGTTCATCTTCAGTTTTAGTTATAGAAAAAATTTCTTCATCAAATATCCATTTCGGTATTTCATTATTTTTATCTAATCTACAAACTGAATATTTATCTTTCAATAACTTTAAAGTTAATTTATTATCCAATATCCCATCCCCCTATATTATTTAATATTTATAAAAATATAATTCAATTATAAGCTATATGTATATTAGTTAGATATGATATAATGTCAATAATATGTAAAAATTTGGAGGATGACTGATGAAAGAATTAAATTTTTCTTCTTTTCTAATTAACCTATCCCTTATCTCTTCTATATTACTAACTTCTATTTGGAAATATATCCCTCTTCCAAAAGGATATTCTAATTTATCAGTATTCCAATATCCATTAACTTCTTCAATCATTATTTGTACCTCACCTAATGATAAAAAAAGCAAATTTATCTTTAATTCTTTCGTACTCTAATTTGAAACCTAGTATATTTATATAAAAATTTTTAGATTTTTCTATGTTCCTTACTGATAATTCAGGTATTAAACTATTAAATCTCATATTACTTATCCTCTTTAGATATCTTAATTTTTTTAAATTTTATCTCTGCAAATACAGGATAAAACCCTGATTTTAGTGCAACCTTTTGAGAAATTATATGTGATTCAACAGTCCCATAAAAAGGTACTTTATCTCTTTTTAGTATTTCATTTTTAACTGCTCTTACTATTGTACTTGCAATACCTTTTCCATTTGCCTCTTTCATTACATTAATCCCTATTTGCCACATTATATCTGAATCTTTACTAGCTCCAGCCATACCTAATATATTATCATTATCATCAACTGCAGCAACAGCTAGTACATCTGGATAATTTTTATTAAATGCAAAGGCTTCATCAAACCTATTATCACCTTTAAACTGTAGTATCTCATCCTCTTCAAACCACTTAAGCTTATAGTTTTCATTTACTAATTCGTTATTTTCTTTAGGTAAATAATAATGATGTGTATTATCTATTTCATATCCAAATTCATTTATTTTCTTATCTATTTTTCTTAAAACAGAATATAAAAACATCCATTCTCCTGGAATATTTAATAAATTTTCTTTGCACCATTCCTTTATAGATTTATCTGCAGATATTACTAATTTACCATTAAATATTAGTATTTTAATTATTTCTTTATCATCAGTATATTTTCTTGAACCTTTAACTTCTGCTATATCTGTAATTAAATTATCTTTATTATTAAAATCCTCAATACTACAATTATAGTCTTTAGCTAATTGATCTTTTACTTTATAAATTATATCTTCTTTCATATTAAAATTAATCCCCCAAATTAATATATATGTTTCAATTAATAATCTGCATCTATAGAATTATATCATTATAACTTTAAAATAATTCTTTAGTTAATTATCTAAATTGAAAGCATAGATTTTTTAATTTTTATATAAGTTGTTAATATAACTTTATACTTTAATGTTTAATACTAAATGTAAATTAATAAAATGTAGAATTTTTCTTACAACTTATATATTTAAAGCTATATATTTAAAGCTATATATTTATATTAACCCTTATTTAGAATCTAAACAATAAAAAAGAGCTAATTTCAAAACTAGCCCAATAAACCTTAAATTTCCCTATAACTTAGTTTTTACAAACCTTATTAGCATATTGATATTTCCTAAAATAGTTAGTGCATTTCTCCTTTAATACTAGTTTAATCTGGCAATTGATTTTTATATTGCTCATTACTTATTTTTTCAATCTCTTCAACATATGTATCATCATTATAATCATATTCGTATTCTGGAGAGTTTCTTACTTCATTAAATCTTCCAACAGACTGATAACTATCTTCTTCATCAAAGCCTATTTCATCTTTATCACCATATCTTGACTTATGTCCAAATGGATTCCCAATTACGCTTTCTTCCACTACTCTTTGATTAGAATTATAAGTTTTTATTGAACTAACAACATCCTGACAGTCAATGCAATTTAATGCATATGGTAAAAAATCTAATCTTTCTTTATCTATTTGCTTTCCACAAGTCTGACATTTGCCATAGCTTCCTTCATCTATGGCTTTTAATGCATCATCAATCTTATCTAATAAAGCTACTTCATTAGCTTCAAGTGCTATACCTTTTTCTACTTCAAAGGTTTCACTGGCTATATCAGCTGGATGATTATCATAAAAGGATAATTCACTTGCAACCTCCGAATTAAATTTAGTAACTCCATTATTATCTAGTTGCTCAATAAGATTAGTAACTTTCTTTTTTTCCTGATTAAGTTTATTTTTATAATATGTTAATTCTTCTTTATTCATATAAATCATCCTTTCAAAACAATACTTAATTATATTCTTCCTAAAAGATGATTTTTTAGTACATTAATTTAATATATTTAATGTATAAAAAAGGGTTAGCCTTTGCTAACCCTTCTATTTTACTTCTTAAATGTTATTTCCTTTTCTTCTTTCCTATTTCTATACCATATTTATCTTCAATATTTAAAGTTCTTGCACTATTAGTTGATATAATATTGCTTTTTTATTACTTTTTTATCACTTTTTCTTTCTTCACTTTTAAATAATTAAATTTATAATTAATATCACTAGTACTCAAATATTTTCTATCCTTTGAATATTAAAAATATCCTTCCAACATATTTGGAATACTATAATTTTAGTTGAATGCTCTTAAATAAGCCATATATTTATACACTTCATCTCCAGATCTTTCAAATTCTATTCTACAACTATTAGCAAGCTTAATTGTATGATCATTATCAGAAGCAATACTTTCACTTATGATTTCTTTAAAATCTGGTAAATCCTTAGGAATATAAATATCTAAGTCCTTAACCTCAGGACTATCTATTGTAATATATGCAGCTAAAACTGCTAACCAATAATTCTGTAATATATATTCTTTATCTTTAACTAAAGGTAACAAGACTTTAATAGACTCCTTAGAAGTAACCGCATGTAACATTGTAAAATCTTTAGTTTCTACAAACAATTTATTTATTATTTTATCTAATTGAGATAATAACTCTTCATTATTACCCTTTAATGTAAAAGCATTTTTCATAAATCCTTCTAATTTATATACTTTCCCAATTCTATCAGCTATAAGACCACCATTGTATTCTTCTCCCTTTACTGACTCTACAAGTTCTATAAGAGACTGTAGTGGTTTTTCTGTGTTTAAAGGTAAATCATCAAATTTATGCGGCAAATATTTTGAAGCAAAATAACTTAAGGACTTTACTACCTCTTCTTCATTATCACTTCTTACTGCATATGATAATCTAATTAATGGATGAAAAGCTCTTCCAGCCACTCCTTTAATTAACTTAGGTAAAAACTCTTCAAGCATTTCTTTATAATTACCTTCATTTAATTTCTTAGAAAAATATTTATAATATGAACCAAAGGAATTTTCAGCTCCTAAATATTTTTCAAAATTTTCATCATCAATATTATATACTTCAGTAAAATCTTCTTTAGCTATATTTATTCTCTTAATTGTTTTATCTAGATATTCTGCAATTTCATCAAAAGATACACCTAACTCATATAGTGAATAACTCACCATAGGTATATGACTTGATAAACCACCATTGTAATCACTAGAATAGTCCTTATATTTATCAAAAAACTCTTTAAACATAACCCCTCCTATTGAAAAATATTATCAATTATATTTTACTATATTGGTAATATTTATCAATAGATTTATAATTACTCTTTAATACCAAAGGCTATCCACCGCCCATCGATATCTTCTATAACAAATTCATTATTTTTATAATCTGTTATTTCCAATCTACGAATTATCTTCACTCCTTTTCTCTCAAACTCTTCCATTAAATCCTTTTGATTTTTCGTATAAAAATATGCATCATACCCATATCCATATAACTTATGATTAGGCCTAACTTCTTTAGATATACTTTGTGTCAAGATTATCTCCGTAGCATCTCGATATAAGCAAATATGTGGCTCTTTCACTCCAAGATATTGCACTTGCCTAAAACCTATCTTACTTTCGTAATAGTTAGCTGTTTTAACTATGTCATTTGAAGGAAAGATACAACTCATGGATTCTAACTTCATAATAACTTCTCCTTTAAAGTGTTCCTGTTATCAAATACTAATAATATTATACTTCCAATTAAATAACATAGAACATCTTTTATATCAAATGTACTTCCAAGAATAATTGAAAGTATTTTATTATTTTGTAACCCTATTAATTCTAGAATCTTAAAATATTGAATTATTTCAACAAATGTAGCAAAAACAAATAAATATATAGATAGAAACTTAATTGGCTTTTTAATAAAACTTCTTATAAAAGTGTACATTAAGATAATTACTAATATATCTCCAATATAAGGTCTAATAATTTTATCATCTATAAAAAGTGCAATTATAACTTCAATCATAAACAAAATAATAAATGATATTAAGTATTTATAATTTATTTTCATAAGCCCTCCTAATAAAATTTCAATATAATTTTCCATAATAACACAGCTAATTATATCAAATATAATAAGCAATTGGCTAATAACCCCTAATTTATTATATTATCCTTGTATTAATTTCAAACATATGCTATGGTAGATATTACGCGTAAAAACATACTTGGCCATCGAAAAGAGGTATTTATAATGAACTTTATGGATACTAAGGTATCTTCAAAATTGCATACTATAATAAAATCAGAAATACTACCATGTATATTGTTGTTAATGGCAACAATCTTATCTTTAATTATAGCAAACACACCCTTTAAAGATTTATACAATTATTTATTTAATGATATTAATATATTTTTTAATATGAATCTAAATACATTCATTAATGATTTCTTAATGGCTGTATTTTTTTTAGTTGTTGGTTGTGAAATAAAAAAAGAAATTGTTAGTGGAAGCTTATCACAAATAAAAAAAGCAGCCTTTCCTATTGTAGCTGCTCTTGGAGGAATTGTAGTTCCTGCAACAATCTATTTCTTATTAAATAGAAATAGTGAATTTTTAAGTGGTTTAGGAATACCTATTTCTACTGATATTGCATTTGCACTTGGTGCTTTTATGATATTTAAGAGCAAATTAAATGATTCATCAAAAATCTTCTTACTTACTGTAGCAATTGTTGATGATTTAATTGCAATCCTTATAATAGGGCTTTTTTATTCTAATGGAATATCATTTTTACCATTATTAATTGCTACAGGTATATTTGTGCTATTACTAACATTAAAGAGGGTTGATAAAACTCATAATCTAGTTCCATATTTTATTTTAGGATTATTTTTGTGGTTTTTCATATATATTAGTGGAATAAATCCAACAATTAGTGGTGTATTATTAGCAATTGCTTTGCCAATTAATAGCTCCACTATATCAAGGAAAAAAAGCGCCTTAGAAATAACTGAGTATGCACTTTCACCATATGCAAATTTAATAATATTACCTTTATTTGCATTATCCAATACAGCAATAACCTTTAGTGTAAATGAATTTCCAAAAGGCTCCCTTGCTGTAGCCCTAGGAATAATACTTGGCTTAGTTATTGGAAAACCATTAGGGATTATGTTATCCACATCAATAGGTACAAAATTAAACTTAATTGAAAAGCCAAAGGATATTTCTTGGGGTAACCTATATTCTGTAGGAATGCTTGCTGGTATTGGCTTCACTATGTCCATATTTGTCTCTGAAATTGCCTTTGCATCGAATTTACAAATGTTGAACTTAGCGAAAATCTCAATTTTACTCTCTGCAATGATTACATGTTTAATAGCTGCAATAGCCATTAACTACGATCTTAGCTTTTTTAGCATCCTAACCAAGGCAAAGAAATTAGTAAAAGTTTCTTAAATAAATTAGATAGATTATCTAAAAAAGAGTTAGCATTACACTAACTCTTTTTAGGATTAATTGTACTATTTTTTATCTAATCCGCACATCAATCTTCTTAATAATATCACTTCATATTCTCAAAAGTTCTACCTGATTAAATTGCCATTTATTTCAACTTCATATATAATATCTTTATTATTCCAGGAGGATTTATTTTTATGAAGCAACCAAAAAAGGTTATTATTATTATAGTTTTATTACTCTCTATAGCAACAACACTATATTTCTATATTCCTACTAGAATTACTCCTAAACAAAAGTTATCCCTAGATGATATAAAAATTAAAGTTCATCTACAGGTGACAACAGGCCCTCTATATTATTTAAAGTATGATAAAGATAAACTTTGGAACGCCATAAAAGATTCTTACCCGGATGCTAATCCAAAATATATAAAACTTACAGGTAACACCCCTAACTTTGCTGTAAATGATCCTGTTTCACTAGGAGACTTCTATGTATATGGACATGTTATTGGAACCTATAATGACCCTACTGAAGGTGAAATTCCACTGTTTAATGTGAAGTATTCTGATGCACGTCTTGAACCAATATTTAGAGACGATACATTTATAGGAAAATCCTCAACACTTACTTTTCTTATTTTACTTCTTCCTATTGTAACTTTAGTTTTATTAATACTATTTATCCCTATCCTTTTTAAAGAATATAAAAGTAAAAAGAGTTAGATTTTACGCTAACTCTTTTTGTTATAAAACTTCTATCCGATTTTAGTTGTCCAATCCTAACTGCAAATTCCATAACTTATCTTAAAGTTTTTGACTTACAAAATTATATATATACTAATTTGAATCTTAATTTAACTTTTTCTTATTTCGTAGCATTTCATATCATATGACATGCTAAGCCATCTCTTATCATAATATTGCACAATATGATGATATCTCGCTTTGACATCACTCTTTATTAGACATATACTAATAATACAAGTTGGCTAAGCCAATATGTAAACATAATATCGCGGGATGGAGCAGTTGGCAGCTCGTTGGGCTCATAACCCAAAGGTCGTAGGTTCAAGTCCTGCTCCCGCAACCAAAACCTTACTCTTACTGTAAGGTTTTTTTATTGTTTAAAAGCTTCCGAATTATTTGCTAACTCTATCTCAAAATTTTATTTAAATTATGTTAATTAAATGAAAGATAATAGAGCTAATTTACTTATCCTATGTTATCCTTTCATTTAGATCATTATGAAAGAAGGTACATATTAATGAATTATAAAACTTTTCAAAATAAATTTGATGTTAAAGAAAACATTGCTTATGCCACTGTTTTAAAGAAAGATGGAAGTGAATTAGTTTTCATAATAGATGCTGATGATGTTGAAAGAATAAAATCTATGGGAACTTGGTTTGCTGAATGGAATAAAGACTTGAATGCTTATACAATTCAAAATATAAGCAAATCAAAAGGAACTAAACCATTAAAACAAAGTCTTCAAACAGTTATTTTAAATACTAATCCAAAAGCTCCTATTAAACATATTAATGGAAATATGCTAGATAACAGAAAATCTAATTTAGAAATAGTACCAAGGGCTCAGAAAAATCAATATGAAAAAGTTGATGATAACACCATTGCTATCATCCTAACTAATAAATACGGCACTCCACATGCTAAGGCATTAATTTCTTCTGAAGATTTAAATACTGTTATAACTGACGAATTTAGCTGGGTTCAATATAAAAAGAATGGAGATATCATGGTTATTGCAAATACTCCACAGGGTAGAATTCATTTAGATAAACTTATAATGAATCCTACTGAATCTGAAACTGTACATCATATAAACTTAAATCCTCTGGATTGTAGACGTAGCAACCTCGAAAACAAAGTAATTGTATAAATATACTAAAGAAAGCCTAGTGATGAAACACTAAGCTTTTCTTATTTATCATTTAATATTAGCTTTATTTAAAAAACATTCTTAACCAAGTAACTAAGTCTATTAATCTCATTTGTTTGAAGTCTGCTTCATCTTTATAATCCTAAATCCAATAGTCTAAAACAAGCTATTATACTATTTTAGTTGTCCAATCCTCACAGTTCCATATTTCTGTTACAACATCTCTATAGAATTCTGGTTCGTGGGATACTAGTAATATAGAACCCTTGTATTCTTTTAAGGCTCTCTTTAATTCATCCTTAGCATCTACATCTAAGTGATTTGTAGGTTCGTCTAGGATTAATATATTAGTTTCTGTATTTAATATCTTACATAATCTAACCTTTGCAGCTTCTCCACCTGATAAAACCATTATTTTTGATTCTAGTTGCTTAGTAGTTAATCCGCACTTAGCTAGAGCAGCTCTTATCTCATATTGAGTTTTACTTGGGAACTCTTGCCACACTTCTTCAATACAAGTATTTGTATTTTTATCTCTATCTTCTTGTTCAAAGTAACCTATATGTTGGTAGTCTCCTAAATATACTTCTCCACTTAAAGGTTGTATTTTTCCAAGTAAGCTTTTTAATAATGTAGTTTTTCCAAGTCCATTAGCTCCAACTAAGGCTATTTTTTGTCCTCTTTCCATATAAAGATTTAGGGGCTTTGTAAGTGGTGAATCATATCCTATTACTAAATCCTTAGTTTCAAATATAGTCTTTCCTGAAGTTCTTGCTGGTTTAAAGTTAAACTCTGGTTTTGGTTTTTCCTTAGAAAGCTCAATAATCTCCATCTTGTCTAACTTCTTTTGTCTAGACTTTGCCATATTTGCTGTTGCTACATTAGCCTTATTTCTTGCAACGAAGTCTTCTAATCTAGCTATTTCCTTCTGTTGCTTTTCATAAGCTGCTTCTAATCTCTTTTTATTTTCTTCATATAATCTCTTAAATTCATAGTAATCACCAACATATCTAGTTAGTTTTCTTTCTTCAACATGATATATTAAATTAACTACTGAATTTAAAAATGGTATATCGTGAGATATTAATATAAATGCATTTTCGTAGTTTTGAAGATATCTCTTAAGCCATACTATATGCTCTTCATCTAAATAGTTAGTAGGCTCATCTAAAAGTAATATATCTGGATTTTGAAGTAATAACTTACCTAAAAGTATTTTAGTTCTTTGTCCACCTGATAAATCATCTACATCTCTATCTAGTCCTAAGTCTAAAAGACCTAGACCCTTAGCTACTTCTTCAACCTTTGCATCTATTATATAAAAACCGTTATGATCTAAAAGATCTTGAATTACAGCAGTTCTTTCAAGCATCTTTTCTAATTCTTCTGGAGTACAATCTCCCATTTTTTCATATAAAGAATTCATTTCAGCTTCTAAATCAAATAAATATTTAAAGGCATCTCTTAATGCATCTCTTATACTTTGTCCTTTTTCTAAAGCAGCATGTTGATCCATGTAGCCAACTCTAACATTGTTAGACCATAAAACCTTACCTTCATCTGGCATAAGCTTATTAGTTACTATATTCATAAATGTTGATTTTCCTTCACCATTAGCTCCAATTAAACCAACATGTTCTCCCTTTAATAATCTAAAGGATACATCTTCAAATATGGCTCTATCTCCAAAGCCATGGCTCATATCTTTAACTGTTAATACGCTCAACTTTTTCTCCTCCTGTAACTATCTATTTAAAATAATAATTTCCTTAGTTAAAACTTTTATTACATAAAAATAAGGCATGATTAATATCATACCTTAATTATTATAAACGATAATCTTAGAAAATAAATAGCTTTTTTAAACTATTTTAGTAATCATATTCCTTAGTATCTTCACATAATACAATTTTTAATGAGTTATCTTCTAAAAGCTTTTTATATGAACATAAGAAATCATTTAATTCAACATCAGTTAAATCTATTTTTCCTGCACTAGTTAAGATAACTTTGTTTTCATCTGTTAAAATATTTAAATTATTTTTTTCATTCTTAATAAAATAAGTATTTGTAGTTGAAACCTTAATTCTATCTTTATACTTTTCTTGAAAGCTCATATTCTTTCTTATTTTTTCAATATCTCCAGCACCAGGAATTACATTATTTAAACCTAATGACTTAATTTGTTCTTCAATAGCCGAAGCGTCAAAACCATATCTTTCCATAAGCTTAGTTTGCATTTTTAAAAACTTATCTTGAGATATATTGTTTTCTTCCATATACTCATTTACCTTTTTTGTGAAATCTGCCATATTCAATTTCCCAGAAGTCATGTCGTAATATAAGTTATACATATACGCTTCAAACTTATCTATATCTTTGTCATTTACTCTATTTTTTAATTCATTAAAATCAATAATTCTATCCATAATACTACCAACTCCATATCTTTAAATAGTTGTTATTAATATTATACTATTATTATTCTATATAATCTATTGACTTAATGTAATATTAATATTTTCTTATGGAATTATTTATTAATCTGCATAAACATTCATCCATACTTCTTCATATAACTTTAGCTTATCTTGTGGTAAGTATGTGTAAACTTCACATTTATCCATTATTTCCTTAGGCATATAAGCACCTTCATTATTTCTTACTTCTTCAGGTTGTTCTTCCATAGCAAGTTTATTTGGAGTAGTATATCCTATTTCTTCAGCAATCTTATAGGCATTATCTTTTCCACTTACAAAGTTTATAAACTTTTCAGCAGTTTCCTTATCCTTTGCATTAGCTGGAATAGCCCATGAATCTAGCCAATAATCAGCACCCTCTTTAGGTATAATGTATTCTAGATTATCATATTCATCAGCTAAATTTAAGCCTTCTCCAGACCAAATCATTGCAACTGCTGCTTCTCCATTTCTCATAATGTCCATAACATTATCAGCACCTTTAGTTAATATTAATTCCTTTTGCTTTAATAATGCACTTTCAATATCTTTTAATTCTTTTTCATCAGTAGTATTTAATGAATATCCTAAATACTTAGCAGCTGCTCCAATTGAATCTCTCATTGAGTCTAGAATAAATATTTGTTTTTTATACTTTTCATTCCAAAGTATATCCCAGCTATCAACTTCTTCATCTACTAAATCTTTATTATAAACTATACCTATAGTTCCATTCATATATGGAACTGTGTACTCATTATTTGGATCATAAGGTTGACCCATATCATTCTCACTCATTTCTTTTAAATTAGGTATATTATCTTTGTTAATCTTTTGAAGTAATCCCTCTTGAATCATTCTATCAGCCATATGATCAGCAACTAATACAGCATCCCAATCAGTTTTTCCTGAAGTTACTTCCATATACATAGTTTCCATTTCATCAAAAGTCTTATAATTAACTTTTACATCGTACTCTTCTTCAAACTCTTTAATAAGTCCCTCTGCAATATTTTCTCCATAGTTTAAAACATTTATAGTCTTCTTATCTGACTTGCTGCAGCCAGCAAATAAACTAACAGCTATAACTAAAGATCCAAGTATAGCAAAAAGCTTAGTTGATTTTTTCATTTATATCTTCCTTTCATGTGTAATTCTTATTATGCAATAATAATTATAAATTGTATTTAATTTATTGCAAGTAAAATATCCCCATATCATTATATATTTAAATACAGATTTATACAAAATAATTCCCCTAAATTATTTATAGTCTATAAAATCAAATTTAATAACAATTATAATAAAAAACTCTCTTTTTAAACAATTAAAAAGAGACTGTATAAACAGCCTCTTCTTAAACCTCAACTAACTTAATAGTTATCCCTTTTAAATTCTCTAATTCTTCTTTTAACTTATTAATTTCTTCTTTTTCATCATTCATTAAATTTAGTACTATTAATCCTGAGTTCGAACAAGAAGTTTTAGTAGCTTCATGTAACCCTAATCTAGTATGTATTATACATCCGTATTTTGTTAGTATTTCTTGTACTGTCGGTGCTGTTGAAACCCTTGGTTCTAATTTAATAATCATAATTGTGAACATAAACATTCCTCCGTAACCCTTTTCATACTTTATTATAATATACATCTTTTTTATTTTTAAATCAATATTTTATATTTTTGTTGTATTAAGAACATTTGTTCTATATAATATGATTAATATATAAAGAAGGTGATAATATGGATATAAAAGAAAAGCTTAATATTCTTTCAGCAGCTGCTAAATATGATGTTTCCTGCTCTTCTTCTTCCTCTAAAAGAAAAGCTGTAAAAGGTGGCCTTGGTAATGCAGCAAATAGTGGTATTTGCCATAGCTTTACTGCAGATGGAAGGTGTATTTCTCTTTTGAAAATTCTTCTAACTAATTATTGCATATATAATTGTAAGTATTGCGTTAATGCTTCTAGTAAAGATGTAAAAAGAGCAGCCTTTACTCCAGAGGAAGTAGTTTCATTAACTATAAATTTTTATAGGAGAAATTATATTGAAGGTTTATTTTTAAGCTCAGCTATATTTAAAAATCCAAATTACACTATGGAATTATTATTAAAGGTGGTTAAAAAGTTAAGGCTAGAAGAAAACTTTCATGGTTATATACATCTTAAGGCTATTCCAGGTGCTGATGAAAGTTTAATTAAGGAAGCTGGTAAGTATGTAGATAGAATGAGTGTAAATATTGAACTTCCATCAGCTTCAAGTTTAAAACTTCTAGCTCCTCAAAAAACTAAAGAAAATATATTAGCCCCTATGGGAATTATAAAAAACTCAATAATTGAACATAAAGATTTAAAAAGAAATATAAAGTCAGCCCCTCTTTTTGTTCCTGGTGGCCAAAGTACCCAACTAATAGTAGGTGCTACTCCTGAAAGTGATTTTAAAATCTTAAACCTTTCAGAGAACCTTTATAATAAATATAACTTAAAAAGAGTATATTACTCTGCTTATGTACCAGTAGTTAAAAATGAAAAAGTTCTTCCTGATATTACCCATCCCCCTTTAGTTAGAGAACATCGACTTTATCAAGCTGACTGGCTTTTAAGATTTTATGGTTTTAAGGCTAAAGAATTATTAAAAAGTGAAGAGGATAACTTTGACTTAGATTTTGATCCTAAAACCTCTTGGGCGCTAAATAATATAAATAACTTTCCTATGGAAGTAAATAAAGCATCCTATGAAGAATTACTTAGAATACCTGGCATTGGAGTTCGTTCAGCAAGAAAAATAATGATGGCAAGAAGAGTTCATTCTCTTTCCTTTGAAGATTTAAAGAAAATAGGTGTTGTTTTAAAAAGAGCAAAATATTTTTTAACTTGTAAGGGAAAGTACTTTGGTGATGTAGCCTTTGATGATGAAAAAATTAAAAACAGACTACTTTATATGGATAAACCTAAATTAGATAATGACACCTCAATGCAACTATCATTCTTTGATACAAACTATACTGCTAGTAAAAATAATATATTTTTGCCAGAAAGTAATAGTAATCTACTTATTCCTAATGCCAAAAACATTATTTTACCTAATGATAAATTCACTTCTATTACAGGTGAAATATAAGGGGGATATTATAATGATAAAATTAATTTTTGATGATACTTTTGAAGGATTTTTAACTGCTATTTATGATGCATTTTATTCTAAGGAAGAAGTTGCTTATATAGGTCTTGAAGATGATCTTGATGTAGATATGCTTACTAAGAAAATCCATGTGAAAACTGATCCAATTAAATATACAAAGGTCAAGGATGCCATAGTATGTAAAATAGATCCCCTTGCCCTAAATAAAATTTATCATTTGTTTTTATCTAACTATATTAATAAAGGCTTAATTTGTTATAAATACTTAAAATTAGGATTTAAATATGGATCTAATATACATAAACATCTATATTTAAATGAAGTAAAAGAAGTAGATTTAATAAACAGGAAAGTTCTTGGAGAAGTTCATATATTTACTGGCTTTGTGCGATTTTCAATAATAAATGATAAGTTTTTATACTCTTCCATAGAGCCTGATCATAATATATTAGAATTACTTTCACCACATTTCGCAGATAGATTTAATAATGAGTATTGGATTATTCATGATATTAAAAGAAATATAGCATCTATATACAATAAAGTTTCCTGGGAAATAGCAGAAATGAATGATGAAATATATTCTTACTTAAAAAATCATAATGATGAATTTGAAGACTTATGGAGAAGCTATTTTAAATCAGCTACTATTAAAGAACGTTTAAATCCAAAACTCCAAAGAAAATCTATACCAAAACGATATTGGAACAACTTAACAGAAATGCAATAATACTTTTAAAATGCGAATAAAATTGCAAAGATAAATTGACGGCTCATAAGACAAATGGCTACAAAAATAAGTTCTAAGGTTCGTAAAAACTACTAAGCCAAGAGTTTTGGTAAAACTCGTATACGCTCAGACAAACCAACAAATCTAAGGCCTAGCAGCTTTTACTTCACCAAGAACTTATAATTTTTCGCCATATGCTTACTTCACCGTCAATTTATCTTTGCTAGTAATTCAGCATTTAAAATATTTTAGGCGATTACACTAATTTTTATTGAAATTCAGCTCGTCTGAATTTCTTCCTTTAGTTGGCCTACATCCCCAAGTTTAAATTATTCAATAAGTTTTTAACATTAATGATATGTATTAAATTGGAGATTTTATTATAATGAGAAACTACAATTCTTATTTAAGATATCTAAGATGGCGTTAAGAATTTTTATTGTTTGAGCAAAGCGAGTTATAAAAATTTAGCCAGCTTAGATAACTTAAATTTAGAATTGTATTCGAAATTATTTAAAAATCGGAAAGTTAATACATATCATTATGTTTTATTCGCATTTTAAAATTATACAGTAGCTATTGCTTCAATTTCTATTAGGCAATCTTTTGGTAATCTTGCTACTTCAACGCAACTTCTTGCTGGTTTATTATCTGAAAAATATTCTCCATATACTTCATTAACTGCTGCAAAGTCATTCATATCTTTAATAAATACTACTACTTTCACAACTTTATCTAGGCTACTTCCTGCTTCTTCTAAAATAGCCTTAACATTTTCTAATGATTGTTTAGTTGCTGCCTTTATTTCTGTAACTATTTCTCCTGTTTCAGGATTAACTGGAATTTGTCCAGAAGTAAATATCATATCCCCTACCTTAATACCTTGTGAATACGGCCCTATTGCTGAAGGTGCATTTTTAGTTGAAACTATTACTTTATCCATTTCTCCACTTCCTTTAATTAATAATTTATAACTTAACTATATATTTCTTTTGCTAAAAATTCAATAATTAATAATTTTCCCTACAATTTTTTGATAAAAAGTTTATTATTTTTAGTAAAAGTGATAAAATATAATAATATAAAAACCATGAGGGAGGTAATAATTATGAGTAAAGATGTTAATATTGATTGGAGTAACCTTGGTTTTAATTATATTAAGACTGATTACAGGTATATATCAGTTTGGAAAGACGGCAAATGGGACGAAGGTAAACTTACTGAAGATAATATGTTAACTATTAGCGAAGCCTCAACTGCACTTCACTATGGTCAACAATGTTTTGAAGGACTAAAAGCATATAGAAGAAAAGATGGGAAAATTCAATTATTTAGGGTTGATAGAAACGCTAAAAGAATGAATGATAGTAATAAAAAGCTTCTTATGCCAGAAGTACCTGTAGAAAAGTTTATAGATGCTTGCATGCAAGTTGTTAGAGCTAATGAACATTTTGTTCCACCATATGGCTCAGGAGCAACATTATACTTAAGACCTTTTATGATTGGTGTTGGTAATAACATAGGAGTTAAACCTGCACCTGAATATATATTTAGTGTATTTGCAGTACCTGTTGGTCCTTATTTTAAAGAAGGTCTTTCACCTTGTAACTTTATGATAGCTGACTATGATAGGGCAGCTCCTCAAGGAACAGGTGGACAAAAAGTTGGTGGAAACTACGCAGCTTCATTGCATCCACACTTAATCGCAGCAGAAAGAGGATTTGCAGATTGTATCTATTTAGATCCTGCAACTCATACTAAGATAGAAGAAGTTGGTGCTGCTAATTTCTTTGGTATTACTAAGAATAATGAATTTGTAACACCAGTATCACCATCAATACTTCCAAGTATAACTAAATATTCTCTTATGGATATAGCAAGAGATTATTTAAAGATGCCTGTATATGAAAGAGATGTTTATGTAGATAATTTAGATGAATTTAAAGAAGCTGGTGCTTGTGGTACAGCTGCTGTAATCACACCAATTGGCGGAATTGAATATAATAATGAACTTCATGTTTTCCATAGTGAAAAAGAAGTTGGCCCAGTAATTAAAGAACTTTATAGAATTCTTTGTGGAATTCAATTTGGAGACGTTGAAGCTCCTGAAGGATGGATTTTCGAAGTATAAAAAAAGTTGCCTCATGGCAACTTTTTTTACTTCATTCTTAACTCTAAACCTACACTCTAGATTTTACATTCTTAATTCTAAATCTAAATTTTCAACTCTTCACTCTTAGCTCTTAACTAATCTTAATTATTTCTTTTCGATAGTTATAAAGTAATATGGTAAAGCTAAAAATAGTACTCCACCTATAAAGTTACCAAGAGATACGAAAACTATATTATATGCATATCCCCCTAAAGTAATAGTTGATGGATCTATTAAGTATCCCATAGCTAAGAAACTCATATTAGCTACACTATGCTCAAATCCTGCTGTTATAAAGGTAAATAAGCACCAGAATATCATTAATATCTTTGCTGTTTCTTCTTTTAATTTGTAGCACATCCAAACAGCTAAACAAACTAAAATATTACAAAGGATACCTTTAATTATAAGTTCATTAATAGGAGTATTAATTTTGCTATAAGCATTACTTACAATAAACTCTCCAATATAATCACTTTTTCCTGATGTTAATCCAGCCTGTACAAACAGTACAGCACCTATAATCCCCCCAAGAATATTTCCAATCCAACTTGCAAACCATATTTTTAAAGCGTCTATCCAAGTTACTGTCTTTTCAAGGGCTCCCATAGTCATTATCATAGCATTACTTGTAAACAGGTCTCCTCCTGCCATAAGAACTAAACTTAATGCTACACCAAAGGATGCTCCCATTAAAATCTTGTATGTATCTACACCATTATGATGCATTATTCCACCAATAGTATAAATTAGCATAATACCTAAGCTAACAAACAAACTCCCCAAAGCTGCACTTACAAGATATCTACTTATACTTCTGTCAAACAACTTACTTTTTACTTCAGCTGAATGGGCCAAATTATGAATTTCTTTACTGTACATTATATACCCCCATTTTGTCATTTCTTTAACAAAATTTTATTTGTCACTGTCTTTTTCCTATGCTATTTTACACTGAAAAGCAAAGTTTTGCAATTAAAACTTTGCTTTTATATTTTATAGTTATCTTTTAAACAAATCTCTTTCAATCTTATGAATATAATACTCTCTTATTTCTCTATATTCTAATAAAGTCTTTTCAACAGATTTCACTGTAATCCCTTCATTTTCAAGAAAGGATTTCCAAGAGTTTTCACTTCCAAATATATCTTTCTTTATATGATTACCAGGTAACATTAAAATAGGGATTATAGTTACATCTTTAACATTGTTTTTAACTAAAGACTTTACTATATCCTCCTTTTTAACTTCCCCTTCTAAGGTTCCTATATACGTATTTTTATATCCCTTTTCCTTTAGATTATTTTCAAGGCAATTATATACATTATAATTTATAGTTTTCGAACCATGTCCAATTAACAATATATTATCTTTTTCATTAATATTTTCTTTTATTGCATCACATATCAAGTTACAACTATAGTTTTCTTCATCACTTCCACTGCCAATTAGAAATTCACCTAAAATTATTTTATTAAAGGAATAATCATATTCCTTTATGTTTTTTTCTATAGAATTATATTCATTTCCATTAATAATATGGAGAGGCTGAATATATACTTCTTTATATTTTTCATTATTTAAACGAAATAATACTTCTTCTAATCTTGGTACTACCCTACCATACTTATTAAGTAATAAATTAGAAATAACACTTGATGTAAAGGCTTTAACAACATGATAGCCTTTAGAAAACTTTGCTGATACTTCTGATTCAAAATCTTCAATAACTTTTAATCCCTCTAAATTTGCTGTTCCAAAGGAAACTATTATAATTACTTTAGACATAAATACTCCTCTACTTATATATGTTTCAATAAATGATTTACATCTTGTAGTTTTATAGAAATTTAAGCAAAAACATTTTAAATCAAACTACAGCAATTGAAAACATTGTTTTTTGTTTTTATATAAATTGTTAATATCACTTTATATCTTAACTATTCTTAATGCGAACTAACTTAATAAAATGTAAAACTTTATTACAACTTATTTATTAAAATTTTTAAAGGCATTTAAGAATTTATTAATGTCATCTTTTGTGTGCGCAACGCTTAAAAATAATGCTTCATATTGTGAAGGTGGTATATTAATTCCACTTTTAATCATATGTTTTAAATAATTTCTAAATAAACCTTCATCACAGGTTTTTACATCTTCATATGTTTTTACAACATCTAAATCAGTAAAGAATATTGTCATCATTCCACCATATCTATTTACAGTTACAGGAATACCTTTATCTTTAGCTATTTCTATAACGCCTTCTTCTAACTGTCTTCCAAGGTCTTCTATTTTTTTATAATATTCTTCTTTATTTTTCTTTATCTTTTTTAAAGTACTAAGACCTGCAGCCATTACTATTGGATTTCCTGACATAGTACCAGCTTGATATACTTCACCAACTGGAGATAGACATTCCATTATTTCTTTTCTACCACCATAGGCACCACAAGGTAATCCTCCCCCTATTATTTTTGCATATGTAACTAAATCAGGTTTTACAGAAAATAATTTTTGTGCTCCTTCAAAAGCTACTCTAAAACCTGTCATTACTTCATCAAATATTAATAATGAATTATATTTATCACAAAGTTCTCTTAATAGAACCATAAAGTCTTCTTCTGCTTTAATAACACCCATATTCCCTGCTACTGGTTCAATTATTACCGCTGCAATATCTTCACCATATGTTTTAAATAATTCTTTAATGCTTTCCTTGTTATTATACTTAGCAATTAATGTATTTTTTATACTATCTTCTGGTACTCCTAAAGAACCAGGTATTCCATTAGTTAATACCCCTGATCCCGCTTCTACTAGAAAACCATCAAAGTGTCCATGATAACATCCAGCAAATTTAACTATTTTATTCTTTTTAGTATATCCTCTTGCAAGTTTAATAGCACTCATAGTAGCTTCTGTACCTGAATTCACCATTCTTACCATTTCAACATTATTCAAATTTTTACATAAGAACTTAGCCATTTTTAATTCAATTTCAGTGGGTGCTCCAAATGCAATGGCATTTCTTGATGTTTCAGTTATACTTCTTACTACATCATCATCACAATGTCCAAGAAACATTGGTCCCCAAGCTAATACGAAGTCAATATATTCCTTACCTTCTTCATCTACTATTACAGAACCTTTTCCGCTTTTTATAATAGGTGGTGTCATCGCTGTATTTTTAAAAGCTCTTACTGGAGAATTAACTCCTCCTGGCATATATTTCTTTGACTCATGAAATACTACTTCATTTTTCATTTCTATTCCTCCCTTAGCCATCTAACTGCATCTAAAGCAAAGTAAGTTATTATAATATCTGCTCCAGCTCTTTTCATTGAAAGTAACATTTCTAAAGCTACAGCTTTTTCATCAATTAACCCTAGGGAGGCTGCTGATTTTACCATAGCAAATTCTCCACTTACGTTATATGCACAAATAGGTACATCTACTATTTCCTTAGCCCTGGCTATTATATCTAAATAAGACATTGCAGGCTTTACCATAATTATATCTGCTCCCTCTTCTATATCCCACTTAATCTCTTTTAAAGCCTCATTAGAGTTTCCAGCATCCATTTGATAAGTTTTTCTGTCTCCAAATTGTGGAGCTGAATGAGCTGCTTCTCTAAAAGGTCCATAAAAAGCTGATGAGTATTTAGCAGCATAACTCATTATAGCCACATCTTTATAATTATTTTTATCTAAAGTTTCCCTTATATATCCTATTCTGCCATCCATCATATCTGAAGGTGCTACCATATGTGCTCCTGCTTTAGCATATGATACTGAAATCTTACCTAAAACTTCTAAAGTACTATCATTATCTACTTCATTACCTTTTAATATTCCACAATGTCCATGACTTGTATATTGGCACATACAAACATCAGCAATAATATAAAGGTCACTAGATATTTCCCTAACTTTTCTTATTGCCTTTTGAACTATTCCATCATCATTATAACTTTCAGTTCCACATTCATCTTTAGCTTCAGGAAGGCCAAAAAGTATTATTCCCCTAATACCTAAGTCCACTACTTCTTTTATAATTTCATCTAATCTATCTATTGACCAATGGAAATTTCCCTTCATTGAAGATATTTCTTCTTTTATATTTTCTCCCTCTACTACGAATATTGGGAAAATCAAATCTTTTGAAGTTAATGCATTTTCTCTAACTAAATCTCTAATTGCAGTATTAGCTCTTAATCTTCTTCCCCTATTAATCATTACTTTCACCTTTTCTTTCCTTATATACTTTATATATATCTATAATTTCATCTAGGAAACCTTCTTCTGAATGCTTTTTACAAATATAACTATTAATATTATTGTCTTTTAAAGCTTTAAATGTTTGAGGTCCTATAGAAATATTGTATTTTTCATTAATTTTATCCACTCCAAAGATACTTATCATATTATTTACAGTACTTGGACTTGTAAATAATACAAAATCTACTTCTTCAAAGACCCTAGTATTTTTTACTTCTCCACAAATTGTATCATAAGTATGTATCCTATCTACCTCTAAACCTAAGTTTTCAATTTCATCTTTTAAATAATTTCTACTTTGAGAAGAGCATGGTATAAGTACCTTTTCTCCTTTATTTAAATAAGGAGATAAAGCTTTAAATAAGCCTTCACCAACAAATTCTCTAGCCATAATAAAGGATTGAATTCCTCTGCTTTCAAGGGCTTTCCTAGTAGCTTTTCCTATAACAGAAAACTTACCCTTAATATTTCTAATATCAATATTATTTTCTATTAAAAAATCAAAAAACTTATTAACTCCATTTACAGAAGTTAATATTATATGGTCATAATCACTTAGATTTTCTTTTACCTTATTTAAATTTTCTTTAGTATCTTTAATTTTAATAGAATTTATTTCAGTAACTTCTGCGCCTAAATTTCTTAACTTCTTTTTCAAATTTGAAGATTGTTCTCTTGAACGAGTTACGCATATATTAACTCCAAATAAAGGTTTTTTCTCATACCAACTAAGTTTTTCATTTAAAGAAACCACTTCTCCAACTACTATAATGCATGGTGAAGATAAGTTTGCTTTTAAAGCTTTTTCTTCAATATCCTTTAATGTACCTACTACTTTTCTTTGTTTAGAAGAGGTGCCCCTCATAATAATAGCAGCCTTAGAATCTTCAGATTTACCATTTTTAATTAACCTTTCAACTATAAAAGATAAATTATTAAAGCCCATCATAAATACTAAAGTTCCCTTTTCTTTAGCTAAGGCTTCCCAATTTATCTTTTCTTCAGAAGCTGTCATACCTGTCACTATATGAAAGCTTTGCGATATATCTCTTTGAGTTATAGGTATTCCTGCATAATTCAATACTGAAATTGGAGATGTAACTCCAGGTATTACTTCAAAATCAATATTTTCTTCTATTAAAGATAGTACCTCTTCTCCACCTCTTCCAAATACATAAGGATCTCCACCTTTTACTCTCCCAACTATATGTCCTTCCTTAGCTAGCTTTACTAACATATTATTTATTTCTTCTTGAGTTTTATAATGGGAGCCTGGCTCCTTCCCACAATAGTAAACTCTGCAATCATCATTTAAGTAATTTAAAATATTATTTGATACTAATCTATCATAAAGTACTGCTGTACAATTTTTTAAAACTTCACAAGCCTTTATAGTTAGTAATTCTTCATCACCTGGTCCAGTTCCTATTATATATACCTTGCTCATCTTTAATATCCTTTCATTATCTTTTCAGCTAGACTAATTCCAAGCTCCCTATAATTACTTATATCACCAACTATATCTTTCTTGACTATAGTTCCATTTCCTACATCAAAGGTTCCAAGTAAATATAAATCATTATTTTTAATTTCTGAATATATTCCAATTACACTATGGCATCCTCCATTTAGTTCTTTCATAAAACTTCTTTCTGCCTCAACTGCCATTCTTACTTCTTTATTATCTAATTTTTTTAAATAGGAATTATATTCTCCATCTTTTAAAGCTTCTATACCTAAGGCACCTTGGCCTATTGCAGGTAAAAAAATCTTAGGATCAAAGTAATCACTTATAATATTTTCAAGCCCTAGCCTTTTCAAACCAGCTGCTGCTAAAATAATTCCATCCATATTTTCATTTTTCATCTTTTCAAGCCTAGTCTGAACATTTCCTCTTATAGGCACTATATTTAAATCACTTCTAATACTTTTAAGCATTGCCGCTCTTCTAATACTACTAGTTCCTATTACTGCCCCTGACTTTAACTCTTCAAAAGGAATATTATCTTTAGATATAAAGGCATCCCTAATATCTTCTCTTTCAGGTATTGCAACTATTTCAAAGCCTTCTGGTAGTATAAATGGTACATCCTTCATACTATGAACTGCTGCATGGGCTTCCTTATTTAAAAGAGCATATTCTATTTCCTTTACAAATAAGCCCTTTCCTCCAATTTTATCTAAAGAAACATCTAATCTCTTATCTCCCTCTGTTACTACTAATAGTTTCTTTGAATTTATATTGCTTTTTTCTTTAATAAGATCTATTACTTTATCTGCTTGAATTTGAGCTAATTTACTTTTCCTAGTTGCTATAATTATCTCCATTAAATATCTCCTATAAGTCCTTAAATATTTTCTTTAATACTTCTTTGCCATAAAACATTTCTAAAACTAATTTATCTTTTTCCTTTTCATATATAAACTTAAAATCTTCATTACATACAAAGTTAATTAATTCATTTTTAATTTCTTCTAAATCCTTTGCATTTTTCCTAATTAAAGAAGAGTATAAAATAAAGTCATCATATCCTTTAGCTACTTGAAGAATTTTATCACATACCATTAAAGCACCTTTCGGGTTTCCACTCTTTGTATTTAAGGCAAATGTAATATTATTTAAATTTCTTTGAATCGGGGTTATTACCATACTTTTTCTATAATCCTCTGCAAATATATATAATTTAAAATCTTCTTCACATTCTTCTTTTATCTTTCTGTTTAAATCTTTATCACTAGTTGCAATAATTATTAAATGCTTATCTTTAATAAAAGCTCTTTTATATTCTTCTTTTATAAAATTAATATTGCCTAGAGAATAAAATTCATTTATAAAGTTTAAGGCTAAAACTTCAACATAGCACCCTTTACTAATAAAACTTTTAGCCTTAATAAGTCCCGCTCTTCCTCCACCAACTATTCCAATTCTTAACTTCTTAGAATTAATAGCTAAATATGTATAGTTTATATCTTCTCTAGAAATATCTTTTCTAATATTCTTGCACATTCTTCTCCATGTCCTTTTAACTCTTCTTCTTTTAAAACCTTTATTGCTCTATTAACATAATAATCTGATGTGCTTTTTATAAGCATTTTAGCAATTTCAATTTGTCTTTCATCATTAAATTTATTATTTAAAGTAATTTCTCTCTCTTTAATTACCCTATTTTCTTCATTTTTAAATTCTTTTATTATCCCAGAGATTCCTCTTAAGCTCTTCCATGTAAGATACTCTTCAACATAGTCATCTATAATCTTTTTATTCTCAATCATTCTCTCTTTTCTAAGTTCCTTATTTTCATCATCCATAGAGCTTATTTCATCTATATCATATAGCCTTACTCTACTTATAGTACCTATAGATTCCTCTACATCTCTTGGCAAAGCTAAATCAAAAATTATAAGATTTTCCCCTTCATTTTTAATATGTTTCTTTTCAATAATTAAATGAGGAGCTGAGGTACAGGATATAACTGCATCCATATTATTTATTATATCTCTTCCTTCATCGTAAGTCATAACCTTTACCCTACTATCTTTTATATCATTAATATTTTCAGGTTTTCTAACAACTAATGCTATAAAATTTACATTATTAGATAATGCATATTTTAAAGCTAAGCTACCAACTTCACCATAGCCTATAATCATAATATCTTTTGCATTATTTTTAATAGCTTTATTTACTGCTATAGAAGCTGAGGACACTGGAATTTCATAAAGTTTTCCTTCTGTTCTAAATTTCTTACCACAAGTAATTGCTTCTTGAAATAACCTTTGAAGTTCATGTGTAACAGTTCCATATTCCATAGACATGTTATATGCTTCTTTTATTTGACCTAGGATTTGATCTTCTCCAAGTATCTTGGAATGAAATCCACATACAACCTCCATTAGATGTCTTACAGCTTTATCTTCCTCTAAAGAGAAGCAATTTTCCATTAAATCTATATCCCATTTAAATATATTAAAAATCATTTCCTGAGCCTTTGAGCTAGCAAATTTACTATTAATATAAATCTCTGTTCTATTACAAGTACTTAAAATAACTACTTCTTCAAAATACTTATTTAACTCCACAAGATATTCTTTCCTCTTCTTAGGAGCTAAAGATAACTTTTCTCTTATTTCTACGCTAGTATTCTTTTTAATCCCTAAAAGTACAATCATAATGTCTCCTAAAATAAAATTTATAATATAATTTTAATTAATCTTATTAACCTTTAATCTTATACTGCAATGTTATACCTTTTATTATACTCCTATTTAAAATTAATTTCATTTTACTTTTATTAAAGCTATTTTAAAGGGAGATGTACCATATTTATTAAAATAATAAATCTTGATACATCTCCCTTCTTAGATAACTTACTTTAAAATGCTCTTATATAATTATAACCCTTGCAAATCACCATTAACTTAGGTGTTGTCTCTCTTTATAGGCTTTATAAGTTATAAACATAGTTATTTTGCCTCATATTAAGCTTATAATCTATATCTTATAGAACTTACCTATATTATATATTACATAGTATTCAATGTATTTGTCTAATACTTATTTATTATTAGTTTTATAAGTAATTACTTATATTAGTATCTTATTCCACTCCAGTAAATATTATCTTTTAAGATAGCCTTATCTGAAAGTTCTACTCCTTCTAAAGCCCATTTCTTAAACTCCATAAATCCAGTTCTATCTACTATATATCCAATATGCTCTTTTCCACCTGGAGCATTTCTATCTATATATGCTTCAACATATTTATAAGTATTTAAAATTATTTTAATTATACTTTCTTCATCAACCCATATAATAAAATCTTCAGCTAGTCTTGGATTCTTCTTCCCTGTTCTACCCATAATGGCTAGTCTATAATATTTTTCTTTACTTCTAGTCCATGCTCCTGTTGGACAGTTAATTACACATTCTCCACATCCTATACATTTACTATGATCTCTAACTGGTCTAAAATTTTCTGGATGAAGAGCTCCTGTTGATTTCTTCTTACAAGCCTTAACACAAGCTCCACAAGATACACATTTATCTCTATCAAATTGAGGCTCTGTCATTCCTATAATTCCAAAGTCATGCATTCTAGCTTTAATACAGTCATTTGGGCATCCTGTTAATGCTATTTTAAAATGCAAGTCATTAGGGAAGATAGCCTTTTCTATCTTCCTTGCAAAATTAGTAGTATTATAATTTGCAAATGGGCAAACATTATTTCCTATACAAGCTGATACATTTCTTGTCCCTGCTGCTGTATATCCCTTTCCTGGAACTTCTTGATTTATTTCTAGTCCTTCTATTATAGGTTGAAGTAAAATATTAACCTCATCTATATCTTCCATATCTATTCCTGGAATCTCAAATCCTTGCCTAGTAGTTATATGAACTGTTCCATCACCATATTTATCTGCAATTTCTTGAATTATCCCTAAATATTCAGCCTTTAAGAATCCACCTGGAACTCTTATTCTTGAAGCTGTCATCCCTCTTCTCTTAGTAACTCTAAAGGCATTTTTTTTCAGCTTTTTAGTATTTATGTCCATAAGTGTATCCTCCTAATCTATTAATTCTTTTCCCTTTGAATAATTAAACACTGGTCCTTCTAGGCATATATACGTATCATCTATCTTACAATGACCACATTTTCCTATTCCACAACACATTTTTCTTTCTTGTGATATCCAAATATTTTCTTCCTTAATTCCAAGTTTTAAGAATTCTAAAACTGTAAATTTCATCATCATAGGTGGTCCTACCACTACTACTTGCACATTTTTCTTATCTTCTATTTCAAGCTCTGGTACATATTTAGTTACAAGGCCTACTTTGCCTTTATAATCTTCTTTTGCACCATCAACTGTTAATATAAGATTTATATTTTTTTCCCATTCCTTAATATCATCTTTAAAAAGAATATCATCAGGTGATTTAAATCCTGATATCAAAGTAAAATTCTTACAATTTCCAGTGTTTTGTGAGAAGTAATCTACTATTCCCTTAACTGGAGAAAGTCCTGTTCCTCCAGCAACTACTATTACTTCTTTATTTTTATAATTTTCTATATCAAAGCCATTTCCATAAGGTCCTCTTAAGAAAAGTTTATCTCCCACATAATTATTAAAGATTTCATCTGTTACCTTACCAACTCTTCTTATTGTTAAATCCACATAGTTTTCACCAATTCCACTTACAGATATAGGTGCTTCCCCATACTTAGGAAGTGATACTTCAAAAAATTGTCCTGGTTTTACATCACCTTTAAATTCCATTCTGAATGTGTATTCAATTTCAGTATGCTTAATAACTTCTAATATTTCTGAAATAAAAGGTATATATTCATTTTTAGTCATATTACTTCACCTCATCCATAGCTTTCTCTAGTTTTTTTACGCAATTAGAGAATGAAATATATTCCGGACATGCATCATCACATCTTCCACATCCTACACACATATGATATCCCCATCTCTTTTCATAATCATAAATCTTATGAAGAACTTTAAATCTCATTCTTTGACCTTTTTCTTTTCTAAAGCTATGACCACCAGCCATATCTGTATAACCATCAACTTGGCAAGATGCCCAAACTCTTCTTCTTTCTCCTACTTTTCCATTATCCTTATAGAATAAATCCTGCATTGTAAAGCAAGTACAAGTAGGGCATACAAAGTTACATCTTCCACAAGCTATACATCTTTCTGAGTACTCATCCCATACCTTTGACTTTACTATATTTAAATCTAAATTATCTGGTATGTTTACCTTAATTTTATTATCTAAAGCAAAGTCAGGAATAACTTCTAATGGCTCTCTATCTAAGTTATTGAATAATGATTCAAATTCTTCATCTTTAATATCTAGGTAAACTTCATTTCCTTCTTGCTTAACATATACATTGTATTCATCAGTTTTATTAGTTCCCATACTTACACAAAAACAATTTTCAAAACTCTTTTCACAGCCTATGAGTACAAACTTAGCCTTTTCTCTAAGCTTTTTGTAATATGAATCTTCAAACTTGTTTCTTAAGTAAATATCATCAATTCTTCTTAATGAATGCATATCACAGCTTCTTAAAAATATTAATATAGATTTTTCATCTACATTAGGCTCTTTAATCTCCTCTTCTGTAAAGAAAAATAATGTTTGAGTTATTGGAAGAAGTACTTCCTTATAAGAAAAATTTGATTTTTTATTAAATTCAATTTCTTCTATTTTTGATACCTCACCATATCTAACTATATCTGTATCCGAAAACTTTCCTTGTCCTTCAAATACCTTTGGTGCATATATCTTATACTTCTTTGATAATTCTTGTAACCCTTTATTAAATTCTTCTACCTTAAGTTTATATCCCATTATAAACACCTCTTAACTTAGTTTTTTCTTCCTTGAAATTATAAAGTATGGTACCGCTATAAATAGAATCCCTCCTACCATATTCCCTAAAGAAACTATTAAAATATTATACGCATATCCTGAAATACTAACTGCATGTCCTAAAGGAGAAAGTAATCCTATAGTAAGTAAAGTCATATTTGCCACACTATGTTCAAATCCTGCTGTTATAAATACAAATAAGCACCAAAATATCATTATTAATTTTGAACTTTCTTCCTTACATTTAAAAGTACACCATATAGCTAAACAAACTAACATATTACATAATATCCCTCTAAAGAATAACTCTGTAGCTGGCACCGACATCTTAGCTTCTGAAGTCTTTGCAATAAATTCCCCAACTGGTCCTGTAGCAAGTCCTGCCATATAAAATAAAGTTGCTGCTAGTATTGAACCAACTAGATTTCCAATAAAGCTTACTATCCATACCTTGCCAGCTTCACCCCAGGTAACAGACTTATTTAATGAGCCTACTGCCATTACAAAGTTATTACCTGTAAATAATTCTGATCCTGCAAAAACAACTAAACTAAGTGCAACTCCAAATGATAATCCCATAACAATTTTAGTTGCTGGTGAATTTCCTGAAGTTAACAATCCTCCTATAGTAAAAATAAGCATAATTCCTAATCCAACATAGATACCCGCTAGCATTGAGCTGATAAAATAACCAATTTTATTTTCTTTTAATAATTGAAATTTTGATTTTGCTGCTAAAGAAACCTTATTTAATTCCTCATTAAACATTTAATTCCCTCCTAAGATTGTTATTATAATAACAAAGTTATGTATAGATTATAAGCTTAAACAAAAATAAAAACTGTGATAATTATCACAGTTTCGTAAGTTTTATATATTTTATTTAATTATTTATAATCCTTTGAAGTAATTAGACAGCTTATCTCTATCTTTTACAATTATTTTTTTCCTATCTATAATAATAAGTTCATTTTCTTGAAGAATTTTTAAAGCTCGAGAAATTGTTTCACGAGATGCACCAAACATATCAGCTAAGTAAGTTATACTAATTTTTAAATCTATCAAGACACCATCTTCAATTTTAACTCCATAATCCTTAGAAAGTTTCCAAAGCTTTGCTGCTACTCTCTTTTCAACTTTAATTGGAGTTGAATTTTTTAATTGTCTATATAGCCTTCTTACTTTAATAGTTAATGATGACATTATAATTTTTGTAAGTTCAAAATCTTTTGCCATAACCTCTTGAAATTTTTCCTTATCAAATGCAAGTATTTCTACATTCTCAAATGCTTCACAGTTAATTGAAGCAGGTAAATCATCTAGAACAACAGCATTTATTATATCCTCTTCACCTAAAATAAATATAATTTTCTTTTGCGCTGATTCATTAAGCTTATATAGGGAAACCTTCCCCTTAGAAACTATAAATATTTTCTTAATTACTTCCTTATCCCTAAAAATATGCCTTCCCTTTTGGTAGCATTTTATTTCACAAATATCAGCTAAATCATCAATAGAGGATTTAGCTATATTTTTAAATATTTTCATATTACTTATAGCTTCTAAATAAACTTCTCTCATATAATCACACACTCCCATATAATAAATGAAAAATTAAGAGCTTACTTCATAACCTAATATATCATGAGATGTAGTAAAATGCGAAGCATTTTAAAATGAAAAAATTAAATTAATGAAAGAATGAAAAAATGAAGGAAGAGGTTTTGCAATGCAAAACCTCCTTTATTTTAAAGATGACCTAAAAAAATCTGTAAATATTTTTTATATACATTCTTTAATTTTTTAATTTTTTCATTCTTTCAGTAATAAAATGCTTCGCATTTTATTACTTAGATTCAATATTACCTATAGCCTTATTTACAATTACTACAAACCATATAAGTGCAATTCCTAATAATACATGCCCAAGTCCTGCAATATGACTAAGACCAGCAAAGTCAGTTCCTAATACCTGCATTACACCTCTTGCTGTTAAAGTTACTAAAGTATACACTAATGAAATATTATAAAGGATTGTCCACCAATTAAATCCTTTAATATTAGATAAAGTGAAACTCTTTTCTAAAAGAAGTACTATTATAAAGAAAATAAATCCTAATGTTAATGCATGCGTATGGACTACAGATAACGTAGTCTTCCCTTCAAATCCATTAATCTTTGTAAACTCTCTATAAAAAACTCCCATAGCTAGTCCTAATACTAAATATACAGTAGATAAATTAAAATACTTTTTCATTTTCGTCCTCCTATAAAATTGAATAAAATTTATTATTTAATAATTATTATATAATAATATAATTTTTATATAGATTTTGCAATGTAATTTTTGTAAATAATACTTTTCTTATTCTTTTTTTAAAAGATACTAAATTAAGATTATCAGCATAAACACAGTCTTACAAGCAATAATAAGAAAAATAAAGATTGTACACCATTTTTAGAACCTGATTTGTCAAGAGCTTGTTGCATAGTAATACCTACACTATTGATAAATCATGGACTAAAAAGCATTCTTCACTAAGCAGGAAATAAATGACGTATATGTCATTTAAATGTTATAATGACTTTGTGTTATATAGGTAAATTAAAATTTTAGAAAGGATTTTTTTAATATGGGTAAAGAAGAAAAGAAAGCATTAGTATCACAAGAAGATATAATGAAAATTTTAGATTCTTGTTATGAGAAATGCTTAAACGGTATTCCTAAAGTCAGTCTTAATGTTGAAGAAATGGCTAATAATTATTTGAAAAAGTATAAAACTAAGGAAGCTGCTTGCGAAGCAATGCTCCGAAATCAAGTTGCTAAATGTGCAACGTCAGGTTTTATTACTGGATTTGGTGGATTTATTACTATGCCTGTAACTCTTCCTGCAAATGTTACTAGCGTAATCTATGTACAAATGCGTATGATAGCTTGCACTGCATATATGGCTGGCTTTGACCTCGACAGTGACCAAACTCAAACTTTTGTATATGCTTGCCTTGCTGGTGTTGCGGTCAATAAAGTGATAAAACAGGCAAGCATTAAGTTCAGTGTTAAATTTGCAAATGGATTGATTAAGAAAATACCGGGCAAGGTACTGACTAAAATCAATCAAAAAGTTGGTTTCCGATTTATAACCAAATTTGGAACAAAAGGAGTTATAAATTTAGGGAAACTTCTTCCCGGTGTAGGTGCAGTCATCGGTGGCGGATTAGATTTAGTTGAAACTAAGATAATTGCAAATCGTTCATATAAGTGGTTTTTTAAAAATGATTTTTCTGTAAACGAGAAAAATGAAGTAGATAATATTGAAATTTGTGAAAATGATTATGTAGACGTTGTTTCAGAATGAAATTCAAAATTTATTTAAGAACGTTACAATATGATTACGCTATTATATATTATTACAAGTATAATATATAATAGCGTAAAATTGGAATTTGAGGTGAAATGAAAATGATTACTTCACCAAATATAAATCAGCTTAATATAGATAAATATGTAAATAAATATTCTAGAGTAGAAGAGTTGCTTGACGCTGTTGCAAATTATTTGTGTACCCACTTAAATACAGCTGAAGATATAGTTATTTTGCATGAATTTCCTTATAAAAGTCAAAAAAAGTTTAAGAATTTAAAAAACAAATTAATAAAAAAATAGCATAAGAAAATTCTAAAGAAATAACTTTCTTAGAACCTAGTGAATTTAATAAACCCAATTTTATAACCCTAGCTATTGTTAAAAAAGATAGTGGTATTGATAGCATAGATTTACAGCCATTCATTTTATCTCAGAAAAATAGGACTATTTTTTTAAAAAACATACTAATACAAACAAGTATGACTTAATAATGGGTTTGCATGCCCCATCTCATGGGATTGATATAATGTTGTTTTGGAAATCTCTGATAGATTTGTTAAAGCATATTCATCCTTATGCTTGTATGAATATTCTAGGATACAATGAAAAAATCAATGATATCATTATTATTGGTGATTTGAATGTGTTTGAGCCTAATACACAAAGAAAAAGATTTTTTACGAATTGGTTTTATTGATTTTGGGATTGAGAAAGGTAATCCAAATACAACTCCTACACATAAAAATAACAGAATAGATTATGCCTTAATATCAGAAAATTCATGGGCACAATATAAATATGACATAGATATAGAAATTAATGATGAGCCAAGAAAAGAATTTACAGACCATTCAGCTATTATTTTAAAAAAGAATAAAAAAAAGTGAAGTAATAAAGTATGACGATATTACTCCTGGAACTTCTAATTTAGCTTTTAGAGTATATGATTTCATAGGCGCACCCTTATCTAAATGTAGAACTAATAGTTTTTTATTATTTTTTCTCTTAACTTTCTCTGATAGCATAACTCTGTCTACTAATTCTGATGCAAGTTCAACATTCTCTTCAGTCCACACCTCCCAAGCAACTATTTTTCTAATTAAAAAATTAATTCGCTGAGTTTTCACTTAAACTGTTAATTGCTAATTATTAATTGAAATAGGTTGCCCTAAGGCAACCTTTTTAATATAGTTTATTTATTTTCTCTAATTCAAACGGAGTATTTTGATAGATACAATAATTTAGCCAATTACCAAATACTATATTGGCACTTCCCCTCCATTTTACTAGTGGAGTTTCATCAATATTATCATTAGGAAAATAGTTTTTAGGAATAGCTACTTCCATCCCCTTACTACAGTCCCTTATATATTCCCCCATTAAAGTATCTCTATCATACTCTAGGTGTCCTGTAATAAACACTTGTCTTTTATCTCTAGTTGCAATTATAAATGCTCCAGCTTCTTCTGACTCTGCTAGGATATCAAGGTCTTTAACCTTTTCTATATCTTCTTTTAATGTTGTAGTATGTCTTGAGTGAGGTGCATAAAAAATATCATCAAGACCTCTTGTTAAGTCTTCATTAATTTTATTTACCTTATGTGAAAATACTCCAAATATCTTCTTATCTAATGGATATTTTTCTATATTATAATGATAATATAAAGCCGCTTGCGCTCCCCAACAGATATGAAGTGTTGAAAATACATTTTCCCTGCTCCACTCAAAGATTTCCTCAAGTTCCTTCCAATACGCTACATCTTCAAACTTTAAAGTCTCAACAGGTGCCCCAGTTATTATTAACCCATCAAACTTTTCATTCTTAACTTCATCAAAGTAATTATAGAACTTTTCTAAATGCTCTATAGGAGTATTTTGTGAAGTATAGGTTTTCGTTTGCAAAAGTGTAATTTCAACTTGTATTGGAGTGTTCGATAAATACCTAAGCAATTGATTTTCTGCCTGAATCTTAATTGGCATTAAATTTAATATTGCTATTTTTAAAGGTCTTATATCTTGTGTTTGTGCCCTTTCTATATTCATTACAAATATATTTTCATTAGATAGCACTTTAAAAGCTGGTAATTCCTTAGGAATTTTAATTGGCATATAACCCCCTCCTTATAGAATATTAAAGCATAATTCCCATTATTTTAAAAGTGTCTATGCTATTTTCTTCCTTAAACCCTAATTTCAGTATATACTATTAATAGAGTCTTTCTTAAAGGAGGTTGAGAATTGGAAAAAAACTTTAAATTTTACTTTAAACTTTTTAAGGTCACTTTTTATGTAAGCTGTTTTAGCTTTGGTGGTGGTTATGTAATTATCCCTTTTTTCAAAAAATATCTAGTAGAAGATATGAGGATATTAACTGAAAATGAGCTGCTTGATATGGCTGCTATTGCTCAATCATCTCCTGGTGCTATTGCAGTAAACTTATCATCTTTAATTGGATATAGGTTTCTCGGAATTCCAGGGGCTATAATTACTTGTATTGGTACAGTGTTACCCCCCCTTATAATTTTATCTATTGTTTCGATTTTCTACGATGCATTTAGAAGTAATATTTATATTTCAGCAATCCTTAAGGGTATGGAAGCTGGAGTAGCTGCTGCAATTGTTGATTTAGTAATAGATATGAGCCTTACTGTATTTAAAGAAAAAAACTTGCTACTTACTTTATTAGTGCCTTTATCTTTTATAGCTAGCTTTTTCTTTAATGTTAATGTAATACTAATACTAATTTTAGGTGCTATACTAAGCTTCGGACAAGCATTCTTTAGAAAAAGAAGGGAGGCTAATCAGATATGAGTATATTATTTGATTTATTTATAATATTTTTAAAGATAGGCTCCTTTAGTATTGGTGGCGGTTATGCCATAGTACCTTTAATACAAAAAGAAATTGTTGATAATCAAAGCTGGCTAAGCCTTCAAGAATTCACTGATATATTAACTATTTCTCAAATGACTCCAGGTCCTCTATCAATAAATGCTTCAACTTTCGTTGGAATAAGGTTAGGTGGAACCTTAGGCGCTATAGTAGCTACCTTTGCTTGTGTTATTACAGGTATTATTATTTCAATTACACTTTTTAAATTCTTTAAGAAAAATAGTGACATAAGTGAAATATCAAATATATTAAAAGGATTAAGATCTACTTCTATTGGACTTATAATTGCCGCATCTTGCACAATAATTCTTATATCCTTTACTGGTCAATCTAGTATTATTTTCGATTTAAAAACTATTAATTTAATGGCAGCAGCTATATTTGCTGTTTCAATGTTTTTATTAAGAAAATTTAAGATAAGTACCTTAAATATTATTTTGCTTTCAGGACTAATAGGCTTATTTTTATATACATAAAAATAAAAAAGGCTGCCCTTAGGCAGCCCCATTTAATAAAAAGTTATGTAATAGTCTAATGTTATTAACAACTTTATACTTTGCTATTCATATATAATATATAAAGAAAAGTTGCTTCTTTAAAATTTCTTATATCAAAGCCTGTCTCTTTTTTTATTTTATCTATTCTATACATTAAAGTATTTCTATGTATAAATAAATTTTTTGAAGCCTTACTTAAAGATAGATTGCAAGCTAAAACCTCTTCTAAAGTCTGAAATAATTCATAATTAAAGTTTATAAAAATATCTTTATATCTTACCTTTAATTCATTTAAATACTCTTTAGAAATATTAAAAATAGCTTTTTCTAAAAACATATTGTTAATAATATATATTTCTGGTTTTATCTTAAAATAACTTCCTATCTCTAGTGCTATTACTGCCTCTTCATAACTATTTCTAAAACCTTCACTACTATTATCCTTTATTTCACTTATTGCTACTTTTGCATGATCTCCTAAATCCTCTTCAATAAAATGCTTTAAAGATAGAGCATGCTCCATTTCATCTTCTAAATTTCCAATAATACTAATTCTATCGTAAACTTCACTAACATAAAAATCAGTATCACTATAGGTGTTCTTTACTATATCTAATACAGTTTTTTTATCTCTTACTTCTAATAAAAGTATCTTATTTCCTATATTTATGGAATGACTTCTTAGAGAGTCAATATTTTTTCTCCCTTCAAGTAAATCTTCAACTAAGTTATCTTTACTTGATAATTTCACAATAGTAAATTCAATTAGGGGAAATAAATTATTATTTTCTCTATCTAATACTATTTTAAAAGTATTTCCATCTATATTAATCCATTTAGAAATATTAGTTTCTGAATAAGGTAAGTTATCTAAAATAACATTATTTTTTTCATCTAATAATCTAAACTTTAAATTTATTCCCTCTTTAATATCTTCTAATAACTCTATTATTTCCTTCATATTAAGTTTCACCCTTTGTATACCATTTTATAATTATTATATAGCAAAACTTACCAAAGTTAAATATTCATTTAAATTATCATACTTTTTTTATTTCCTCGATTAATTCATTTATATTTATTTTTGCAATTAATATAGAGTCTTCATCATTAAATAAATTAATTTTGTCTACATTTATATAAAAATAACATACTCCAAGTTTTCTCTTTATAATTAGCTCATATTCTTTATTATCAATTAATTTGTAATCTTTATTAGCTATTTGAACTATTTCCTTTATTTCTAAAAGACTTAAGCTTCCTAAATTAATTAACTTGTTATATAAAAATAATGCAAATATATTGTTTTCTTCATAAACATTTTGAACATCTATAATTTCTTCAAACTTAATTATTATATCTTCTCTTATTACATTTACTAAATAACTTCTAGTTATCTTAATATCTTTAATAGTATTAGAAAACCTATACGCTAATTCATCTAAAGAGGCTTCATCCTTAAGCTCTATTATTCTATCTATTCTTTCAATTATTTTTTCTCTTGGAAAAAAGGTTTCTTGCCCAGTAGATACACTCTTTTTTATAAACCATTCTTCTGGAATTAAATCCTTTCTCTTCCACCTATATAATTGTCCATAAGATATTCCTGTTAAATCTAAAAGCTCTTTCTTTGAAATTAATTCTTCAGACATACTTCCTCAACCACCTTACTATCTTTATCTATAGTTATCTTTCCTGTATATTCAACTTTTCCAATTGAGCATCCTTCTAGAATAGTTATATTATGACCTCTTACAACTTCACATTCTGTATCTTGAAGTGTTATATTATCTCCTTCTATAACTTTACTAGTTAAACTACCATATCCGAAGTCAATCCATCTAGACTTTCTTATAATAATTTCACTTCCACCAATCTCTTCTATAATACATCTGCTTTTAGGAATTATTTCTATTTTATCAGCTGATAATAATCCCTTAACTTTTAAGCCTCCCTTACTATAAAAATTGTTACCTTCACAATTTCCATCAGTTTCTAGTCCACCTAAAATATTAATATTATCAAAGGTTAAAGCTTTAACTACACTTAGTTCTCCTAAAACTTTTATATTATTTCCCTTTAATCTTCCTTGCACTCTTACTTCACCAGTTATATTCAAATCTTCTCTAACTTCTAAATCTTTTTTAGCTTTTAAATCACCCTTAATCTTAGTTAATCCAATTATTGAATCCTCATCTAAACTGCAATCACCTAAAGTAGTTAAAATATTTATATTTATCTTATTATGGAATCTTGAGTCCCCCATAATTTTTACTTTTTTAGCTGTAATAGAGCCATTAATTTCTGCATCCCCCATAATTACCATCTCTTCACATTCTATATTGCCATTAGTAGTACTATTACCCATTACCTTTATCCTGTTATACTTTCCTTCTGATATAACACCATCACCAAAAATTTTTGTATCATTATACATATTATATATCTCCCTCTATACTTTAAACTTTTCTCTTATTTTAGAATTCCCATTAATAATTAGTTCTCCTGAATATTCTATCTTGCCGATGTCACATCCATCTCCAATCTTAATATTCTTCCCTCTAACCACATTGCATTTTGTATGCTCTAGATATATATCATCTGCTTCTATCACATTAGATATAAGTTTACTTTTACGTGATTTTGTGAAAAATAGAACCCTAATTAATCTTCTTGCTTTCCTTACATTTAATGTTTCTCCACCAATTTCCTCTATTTCATTAGTCAAAGATAAATTTAATTCTATATTATCACCTGAAAGTAGTCCCTTAACTCTCACCCTTCCATCTGAATAAAAGCTACCGCACTCACAATCTTTTCCTACATAAAAATCACCATTTACTTCAACTCTATCAATATTTACGCTTTTATCAAAAGAAGCTCTACCATTTACTATAACTCTATCACCTTTAAGACCTCCCTTTGATGATAGTACTCCATTTATCTCAAAAGGATCCTTTACTTCAATATCTTCATAACAAGTAAGTAGTCCATTTACATCCATAGATTTTGTATTAATTCTACCTAAAGTCTTCCCCTTACCATTTACAGTAAACTCTTCACAAATTAAATCGCTATTTATTGTTCCTAATCCATTAATTTCTACATTGTCATAATTACCGCCATTTATACTTCCTAGCCCATTAATGTCTATATTATTCATAATCAACCTCCAACATAACATTGTTTCATTCAATATTATAAAAAATTATCTCTTTCACTTTTATATTATTATATTATCGTAACATTGTTACATTGTAAAGATTTTTTTATAAAAAATTTATTACTTTAGACTTATAGTCTAAGTGAATCTAATCTCCCCTTTAAAAGCATATTTAATTTTATTGATATTTTATATTTGCTATAATAAAGAAAAAACAAAAAATAAGCCGCCAAATGGCAGCTTATTTTGCAACTTATCTTTATAATTTGGAACAAATTATTTCCTAAATTATTCATTACACATTAACAATTCTTAATTATATGTTGTTAATTCTATATTATTCTCTTTTACTATTAATGTATTTTTCTATTTCTTCAGCAACTATCTTAGCATGAGCTGTTGCCTCCACTACAGTTTTTGCTCCTGTTACAACATCACCTGATGCAAATACACCATCTCTAGTAGTATGTCCAAATTCATCTGCTAAAAGTAATCCCCATCTATTTGTTTCTAATCCCTTTGTGTTTGAAACAATGTTATTTCTAGGTGACTGACTAACAGAAATTATAATAGAATCACATTCAAATAGTCCTTCTTCTCCTTCAATATTAACAGTTATTACTGTTCCATCTTCAGATACTTCATTTTTAGTAGCTATATATTTTACGCCTTCTTCAGTAAGTTCCATAGGAGATTTAAAGAATTCAAACTTTACTCCATCTTTAACAGCACCTTCTAGTTCTGCTTTAGTAGCTGGAACATTCTCTATACCCTTCCTATATAGGATATAAACTTCCTTTGCTCCATTTCTTATAGCAGTTCTAGCTGAGTCCATTGCTACATCTCCAGCACCAATTACACATACCTTTTCTCCTAAGTTATATACTTCAGGAGACTTTAAATAGTCTATAGCATAATGTACATTTCCAAGGCTTTCTCCCTTAATATTTAAAGTCTTAGGATTCCAAACTCCTGTACCAATAAATACAGCCTTATATCCATCATAGAAAAGTTTATCTAATGTTAGAACTGGTCCAATTAAAGTATTAGGCCTAATTTTAACTCCAAGTTCAATTAATCTTTCTTCATAATGATCTAATATGCTCTTTGGAAGTCTAAATTCTGGTATTCCATAACGCATTACTCCACCTATTTTGTCATGGGAATCAAATAGCGTTATTTTATAACCTTTTTGAGCTAATATAAAGGCAATAGTTATTCCAGCAGGGCCTCCACCTATAATAGCTATTCTATCATCTAATTCTTTTTCTTTTTCAAGCTTTACATTTTCTAAATAATATTTTGATATATGTCTTTCAATGCTACAAAAACTTACTGGTTCTCCTTTAATTCCTCTTATGCAATTTCCCTTGCACTGATCTTCATGAGGGCATACTATTGAACATACTAAAGATAAAGGATTATTTTTAAATAACATTTCTCCAGCCTTAGCAATTTGTCCTTCTTTAAATAAAGTTATTATTTCAGGAATCGGAGTTCCAATAGGACAATTAAGTTTACATTTTGGATTTTTACAAATATAACACCTATCTGCTTCAATAACTAATTCTTTCATTAACAAACTCCTTTAATTTCATTCTGGTTTTTTTACATTATATCATCAATTTTGATATTGAACAAAGATAAACTTCTTTCCAGTATTCCATTTAAATAAGCCAATACTATTCCATAATTAGTTATTGGAACATTTTTTTCCTTGCATGTATTAACTCTATTTATTACTGTTTTTCTATTTATCATACATGCGCCACAGTGAATTATCAAGTCATACCTATCTATATCCTCAGGAAAGTCATGAAAAATGCTATAATCATAAGTTAATTCTGCACCTACAAACTTATTAATTAATTTAGGAATCTTAACTCTTCCAATATCCTCATGGGACACATTATGGGTACAACTTTCAGCTATTAAGATTTTAGAGTCTTTATTTAAATCTTTAATTTTAAAAGCTCCTCTAATGAATTCCTCAAAGTCTCCCTTTTGTCTTGCAAATAACATAGAAAAGCTAGTTAATTTTATTTCCTTTGGTACTATTTTATCTACTTCTCTAAAAGCTTGAGAATCTGTTATTACTAAATCAACATTATTTATATCTTCTAATGCTGATTTCAATTCTGTATCTCTAACTACATAGCTTTTAATTCCATGATCTAAGCAATCTCTTATACATTGGACTTGAGGTAAAATCAATCTTCCTTTTGGAGCCTCAGAGTCTATTGGAACAACAAGTATAACTTTACTATCATAAGGAAGTAAGTCTCCAACTATAGGAAGATCTTCATCCTCTTCCTTTAAAATCCTTATTAGATTTTCTTTTAACTTTTCAATACCTTCCCCTGTTACTGCTGATAGGAATATATAGTCCTTATATTTCTCCTTTATAATCTCTAACTCTTCTTCTTTTATTTTATCAATTTGATTAACAACTGTAATAAATGGTATATTATATTTTTTAAAACTTCTTTTAACCTTAGTGAATTCATCTAAATCTATATCTAAAATATCAAAAACATATATTGCTATATCTGTTCTTTTTAAAATATCCAAAGTTCTCTTAGTTCTTATTTCTCCTAAATCACTTTCATCATTAAATCCAGCAGTATCTATAAACAATACTGGTCCTACAGGTATTAACTCCATAGCTTTTTGTACTGGATCTGTAGTAGTACCTTCCTTTTCTGAAACCAAGGATACTTCTTGTCCCAATAGTTTATTAATTAAAGAAGATTTACCAGCATTAGTTTTACCGTAAATTGCAATATGCTTTCTGTTTGCATTTGGTGTTAAGTTCATAAATACACCTCCTATAGATAAAGATCTCTTTCTCCAGCTCTAAGTCTTTCTATATTCTTATCTAAAATATCTCTAATATCTTTTCTCTTAATTCTTTCTCTTTCAGTCTTAACAACAGCTTCAGCTTTTTCTAATATTTCCTTATCACCATAGTCTATAGCAAATTCTAAAAGTGTGGTCATAGCATTAGGCTCACATACATTTTGTATTTCTCCTGACTTTGCAAGCTTCATAAACCTTTCACCAGTTCTTCCTCTTCTATAACAAGCTGTACAATAACTTGGAATATATCCGTCATCTAATACTGATTTTATTACTTCTAATGGAGTTCTATCATCTGAAGTCTTAAATTGAAGAGTTTCTCTTCCCTCTTCTCTTTCCTTATATCCTCCAACTCCTGTACTAGAACCCGCACTAAGCTGAGATACACCATATTTTATTAGCTCTCTTCTCATTTCTGATGTTTCTCTAGTAGACATTATAATGCCTGTAAATGGTACAGCTATTCTAATAATTGCAACTAACTTCTTAAACATTTCATCGTCTACTAAATGAGGGAATTCTTGCAATGTTACTCCAGCAGCTGGCTTTAATCTAGGCATAGATATAGTATGGAATCCTACTCCGTATTTCTCTTCTAAATGTTTATTATGCATCATAAGTCCTAAAACTTCGAATTTAGGATCAGAAAGGCCAAAAAGAACTCCTCCACCAACATCATCTATTCCTGCTTCCATAGCTCTATCAAAGGCAGTTGTATGATAATTATAATCTCCCTTTAATGATTTTGGATGCATTAATTCATAAGTTGGTTTATGATATGTTTCTTGGAATAATATATAAGTTCCAATTTTAGCTTCCTTAAGTAATTTGTAATTTTCTACTGTTGTCGCAGCAATATTAACATTAACTCTTCTTATTTCTCCGTTGTCACTTTGGGTAGAATAAATAGTTTTTAAACATTCTAAAACATAATCTATAGGAGCATTTACTGGATCTTCTCCAAGCTCTAATGCAAGTCTTTTATGTCCCATTTTTTCTAAGATTTTAACTTCTTCAGCTACTTCTTCCATAGTTAATCTTCTTCTATTGAACTCATTTGTTCTTTTATATCCACAATAAACACAGTTATTTACACAATAATCGCTAACATAAAGTGGAGCAAATATAACTATTCTTTTACCATAAATAGAATCTTTTATTTCTCCAGCTAACTTAAATATTTCATTTAAATCTTCTTTATCCTCTGCTTGTAATAAAACTGCTATATCTTCATATGATAATCCATCTCTTCTTTTTGCTTTTTCTAAAACAGCTTTAATATCTTCTCCCTTAGCACCTTTAGCTTCTTCTAAAATTCTTTCTATATACTCATGATCAATAAACATAGCGCACCCCCGTATTATAATTTTTATATTAACTTTATATTTTCAAGCTGAATATTACCTTTAGTAACCTTATGATATCCATTCTCCTTAGCCCAAGCTACATTGTCACCTCTAGTAATTTCAACTCTAAAACCAGCTTTATTAATTCTTCCTTCAATACACTTTCTGCATTCAGCAGCCTCATCTCCAGTACATATCTTTCCATCATATAATGAGTATTTCTCTCTTACACTAGTTGGAGAAAGATTTGGCATTACAACATTTCCTCCAGCCTTTAGGCCCTTTTCTCTTCCTACTGGATCTATACTTCCAAGAGCCGTGGTAGATGGCAATAAAACATTAGGCAATAATAATCTAATTAAAGCTAACATTGTTGTAGTCATTTCTAGAGTTCCACCTTTCTCTTCTTTTAATGGAGTATCCTTGTGTGGAATAAAAGGTCCTATACCACACATATGAGGCTCAAACTCCTTAACAAATAGTAAGTCATTAACTAAATCACTATTTTTTTGATTAGGAAGACCTACCATAAAACCTGCTCCAACTTGGTATCCAATTTCCTTTAAGTTTCTTAGACATTCTCTTCTTTCTTCAAAACTTGCACCTGGATGAAGAGACTCATAAAGTTCCTTAGTTGCTGTTTCATGTCTTAAAAGATATCTATCAGCACCTGCTTCATACATTTTTTTATATGATTCATAACTTCTTTCTCCTAAAGATAAGGTAATAGCATTATTAGGAAACTTGTCCTTAATAGCTCTAATAATTTCAATCATTCTTTCATCTGTGAAATAATCATCTTCTCCACCTTGAAGTACATAGGTTTTATAGCCAAGCCTGTCACCTATTTCAACGCATTCTAAAATATCCTCTAGTGTTAATCTATATCTATCTGCCTGCTTATTTTCCCTTCTAATACCGCAATAGATACAATTCTTTTTGCATATATTAGTGAATTCTATAAGCCCTCTCATATAAACTGTATTGCCATAAGTTTTCATCCTAGTTTCATGAGCCTTTTCTACTAAGTAAACCTTATCTGTAGGTGTTAGATTATCTAATAAAAACAATAATTCTTCAAAACTCGCATTATTTTCTAAATACAATTTATCTATTATCTCTTTTACCTTCATTGAAATCCTCCAAAATAAGTGATTTTTATGTAGTGATTATTTATTCTATTTCTTTTTTACTAATTGCAGTCTTTACAGTAACTCCATTTATATTACCAAGCTTTCCTGTTAAACTATTAATCTCATTTAAACTACCAACAACTACTATTGATACAATAGAAGTTTCATTTTCTAAAGGAATTCCCATTCTCCCCTTAATACTTCCTCTAAAATCAGCAACTACTTTATTAAACTCTGAATTACACTTACTAGGTTCTTCAAGTATTGCACTTATTACACCTATTTTCATACTTCATTCCTCCAAGCTTATTATCCAAAATTAATATTAATTCCATTAAAAAAAGTGGAAATATAAAATTCCCTAGAATAAAAAAGCCTGTCTTCTTAAAAGAAAACAGGCTTTATATTAATAATAAAAATTATCAAAAGCAAATCATAGCACAAAAACAGCTATGGATAGACTTATACATAACCTTTATTATTAATACAATATTTCTACTTTCTTTCAAATCAGATCTCTCTTTTTTGTTAGATGAATAATTATTTTTTTAACACTTACAACTATAGTAAATATACAAATAAATGAAGATAGATAATTTTCTCCAATTAAATGAGTATTTAATATCCTATATTTTCATAATAAGGTTTAGTTATATATATGTCAATAGTTAATTTTTTGACAAAATAATTTAAATGAAAAATATTAAATGTAGGAGTTCTCCAAACTTATTTATATTAAATTTGTAAAACTCCTACATTTTATATATTTAAAAACAAATCTATCTTTTCTTTTTCATCAGGAGCTAAATCAAATTTATCTATATCTGATATGCTAACCCATTTTCCTTCTACAACGTCTTTCCCTAATACTACTTTTTCTTTTAGTTCCCCCTTGAAAACTGCACATACTTCATTGGATATATTAATAACTTCACCTAATCTCTCTACATTAAAAACAATAGATTTTAAGTCATCTTTAATAGCACGAGTCACGCATTTTTCTTCTGACTCCTTACCCTTTATCTTTCTTCCAATATTATACCAAAGCTTAGGCTCATTTTTCTTCGTCTTCTTCATAACTAAAAAGATATTGTTAAAGTCATCTTTTATAATTACAGAGCACTCTGCAATTTTATTCATTTTTATCCCCCTTTAAAATCGTCTAATAATTTTGTTAATTGTAAAACTTGTAAGCTTTACATAATTAGTATTCTACAAAAAAATCAAATAACCTTTATTTAAACGCATTTTTTTCAATAAAAGGACTATAAAAATAGAAATAAGGACTATACAGTATTAAAAAAGTCTGATATAATCCTAAACCAACCTATTTTAAGGCTATATTTAAATTATCATTAATTTCTATAATATAAGAAAATAGCTATGGCAAAACAGCCCAAAGTAAGAATTAAAATTGTACCGCTATAATATATTGCCATATAGCTAATACTACATAAACAAACCAAACTACACCATTATAATCTATAACATTTGCTAATATATTAAAAATAAAATATACGCCAAATAACCAAGTATAGTTTAAATTTTTCCCTATAAGCTTCAACATTATATAGCTATTTCCTACAGGTATCCAAGATAGCCATCCCTCAAAAAAACTCTCTAATTTGCTAAGCTTATAAAAAACTATCCCTTTTAAAATATAAGCTACAAAACTAAAAAAGAGCTGTTTTCACAGCTCTTTTTATATTGGATTTCCATTAAAATCTTTATATTCAGGCTTATTTTTATCATTTCCTACATTATCCTGATCCTTATGAAGCCTTTGTCTTCTTTCACCCTTTTGCAATGGGTTAATGGAGTTCTTTTTCATATAAAACACATCCTTTCAAATGTATTTTATACTGAATTAAGCTTTTAATACATTGTATTACCTTAAACTTCGAACTCTTCTATTTCTATTGCATAAGTACCACAATGTCTACATACCATTATTGTAACTAAGTAACTAGTATCAACTATACCTTCCATATTAAGTCTAGTAAATGATTTTTTATCATAATCATTATCTATACTACTTGTAACAAATTTGCCATTTTTACCATAAGCATAAAAATAGTACTCTAAGAAATCAAAGACCTTTTTCTTTTCTTCTTTGCCGGCCTTACAATTACTGCAGCATGTTTCATAATAAGAACTTTGAAAGTCAACTTCTTCACTATTTTTTAATAAGTTTAAAATATCACTTACTTCTAAATTTCCTAATTCATTTTCTTCATCGTTTACAAAATAGTCTAAATTATTTTCATTTAAAACATATTCTTTATCATTAAATATAAATTTATATTCCATATTAAGCCTCCTAATAAGCTTTTTTTCATTATTATAGCATACTACATAATTTGCTAAAATACTATCCTTAATGAATTTTATAAATTTAATATATAGCTAATTGAGTATGTCTTTTATTATAAATAGGCCATTTAAAGCCTAACTAGTATTTCATTTATTTCATTACTTACTTTTATTCTTTCCTCATAAATCCATTTAAAATCAAACTCTAATTTAAATACTTTACAAAAAGAATAATACATATTTATTTTTTGATAATATATTTCAAGTTCATCTAAATTACCTGTAAAGCATTGAGGTTTACTTATTACTTTACTCTTTAAGATAAATAACTCATCTATATATCCAAGGAAGGTATTCATAAGTTCATCTTTACTAATATCAAATGGTATCTTTAAAAGTTCCCATTGTATCTCTTCTTTTAATTTAAATCTTTTTATGCTTTCTAATATAATTAAATATTCATTTACATCCATTTTTCTATAATAATCAAGACTTTCTTCCCTTGTAGCCCATAAAGCAAGTTTCTCATTTAAAGGTAAGCTTTTTATATTTAATATTGCATCTGAAGGTCCTATTACAGCTTCTTTAATAATCCTATCCTTTTCACTTAGCTTATCTTTAATAAATCTTTGATTACCTCTAACAGTGGCTACATATCCAACTTCATATATTCCTTTTCTTCCAGCTCTTCCAGCTACCTGCTTAACCTCTTGAGAAGTTAAATTCCTAACCTCTTCACCATCAAACTTTTGAATATCTAAAAATATTATTCTTTTAATAGGTAAGTTTACTCCCATTCCAATAGCATCAGTAGTAATAAGAACTTTATTTTCTTTATTAATAAACATATCATATTGTTTTCTTCTTACTTCTGGAGGTAAATCTCCATAAATTATACTAACCTTAATGCCTTCACTTGAATATTGCTCTGCTATTTGCAATACCTTCTTTTTGGAGAATACAACAATTGCATCCCCTTCTTCTGCTTCCTTATGGCTAAAGTTTTTATCCTCAACCACTAAAGGAATGCTTCTCTTATATTCCTTAAATTCAAATTCATCATTGCAATCTTTTAGTATTTTTTCTACTACCTCTTTAGCATTTAAAGCACCACATAAATGTATTTCTTCACATCTAAGACCAAGTAAGGCTCTAGTCCATGCATCTCCTCTTTGAGGGTCATCTATCATTTGAATTTCATCTATAATTGCAATATCATATTCCTTTTTTATATTTAATTTTTCTATAGTACAAGAAGTATGAGTTGCTCCCTCTTTAATAATTTCCTCTTCTCCAGTTAGCAAATTACATACTATATTTTCATTATTTAGCTTTTCATAATTTTCTAAAGCTAATATCCTAAGAGGAGATAGATATACACCATTTTTAGCTAATTTAAGTCTTTCAACTGCGTTATAAGTTTTTCCCGTGTTAGTTTCACCTAAATGTACTATAACTCTTCTTTTAATATTTCTTGCTAATTTATATTCATCCTTTGGGTTCTTTGGAAAATTCTCTTGAAACTCCTTTGATATTAATTTAGGAATATGCATTTTAGTCAATACTGACATAAAACCAGAGTTAATAAAACTATTATAATTTCCTCTAACTACTTCATAAAAATCAAAATCTGTATTATTCTTTTTATTATAATCATCTAATAATCTTTTAGAAACATACTCTAAAAGCTCTTCATATTCTTCCTTCACTAATGCGAAATCTTTAAAACCTTCTTTTTCCATCTCATTAAGCAATCTAATTTTCTTTCTTAGTGAGCTTTCTTGCTCAATTAAGGCTCCAACCTTGGAGTTATATGCAATTTCCTTTATATGATTCACTTGGGATTTTAATTTCTTAAATTCTCTTTGCAGTGCATTTTTCTTCAACATCTCACCTCTTATTTTTTTAAAATTCTTATTTATAAATTATATCATTATTTTTGTAATTTATTTAAAATTTTATGAACTCATAATTAATATTTTTATTATTTTAAAGTTTTCTTAAGGATTTTTTAAGGATTATCTATTATAATAATTATTATAGAAAATCAATTGGAGGATATTTACAAAATGAATGAGAAAAATATTTACTTAGTATTTTCCAACACTGGAACTATACTTTCCAAATGCATTTATTTATATACTAAAGATAAATATGTTCATGTCTCTATAAGCTTTGATGATTCTTTTGAAAAGATGTACTCCTTTGGAAGGATATATCCAAGCATCCCCTTTATAGGTGGCTTTGTAAAAGAGAACTTAAAAGATGGTGTGTATAAAAGATTTGAAAATAGTAAATGCGTAATTTATAAAGTTAGTGTTAGCAATGATCAATATGATTTATTAAAAGAAGAACTTAATAAATTTATAAATAGCGATAAAAAATATGGATATAATTTAATTGGTCTTCTAGGGGTAGTTCTTCAAAGACCTATTAAAAGAAGTAATAGATACTTTTGCTCAGAGTTTGTATCACAGCTATTAATTAATAGTAATATTTACAATTCCGATAAATGTCCAAGCCTTATTAAACCAAGTGATTTATTAGAAATAAATCATAAGGAATTTATTTATGAAGGACTTATTAATAATTATAAAAATAATATTGAAGAATTAATTTCATAATAGGACTATTTATTAAAATAAAATTTATTTTGTGTTTATGACAAGATATTAATAATCCAAGCTATTAACAAATGGACTGCTTTACAATTAATAATTAAAAATGAAGAATTAGAAATTAATGAAAAACTCATAAGTGAGTTTTAAAAAATATAATTTTTCATTTATAATTACCACTTTTGTAGAGCAGTCCTTATTTTTAGTTTTTTACTATTCAACAGTATAATTTTACTTATCTTTATTTATAACTTTTTTAACTTTGTTAAACATCTTATAAAGTTTAGGATTTTCAGCCTCTTCTTCTAACTTTATTTTTAATTCTGTCATCTTCATAATAGGCTCTAACATATACATTGCATCTTCATATCCACTTTTTATCCTTAACCTTTTTGCCTCTCCATCTAAATTCAAGGTTCCATTTAGAACATTTTCATTTAAACTCCTTGGAAAAATCTCTATTATATGAGTATTCGGATATAATGATCTATCTACCCTAACTTCTCTAGATAACAATACTACTATTATAATATCACAATTTTCTCCATATACTGGTTGAATAGGGGTATTATCCGCAACCCCTCCATCTATATATCTGCCACCAAATAACTCTGTAGCTTCATATATTAAAGGAAGAGAAGCTGATGCAATAACTATTTCCTTACCTGTCTCTTCATCATGATCACTAACATTAAAATATTTCACCTTAAAGTCTGGTAGTTCTGTACAAGCTGCATAACAAACCTTTTTATTTTCTTTTACCTTTTCAATATCAAGGTATTTATTAATTATTTCTCTAGCACCATCTTTAGATACTGCACCTTCATCTATTTTTTGATTCATATACTTTTTAGCAACATTTATATTTTTTGCACCAATAAATAGGCCTAATCCCTTTTTTATTAGTTCAAACTTACTAACTGGAATAAGCTTATCTATAGTTACTTCTTCCCATAATGCTTCAGCTGCAACCATATCATCTTGTGCAAATAAAACTGCGTTAAAAGCTCCTATAGATGTACCAGAAAAGACTTCTATGTACTTGTCTATACCAAGCTCCTTTAAAGCCTTAAAAACTCCAAGTTCATAAGCACCCTTACCTCCACCACCTGATAATACTAAACCTATTTTCATAAAATCCCCTCTTTTTTTACATTTATATACCTTTCAATTTATAATTTGCTTCATTATAAATTATCATATTATAAATTATCTAATTATTCTTCATTATATAATAATTAAATTCTTTTTGCTAATTATTACTTTTTAAATCTATATAATCCTTAAGAAATATTAAGGTAAAAATAATATAATACCAATAAAGAATATGTTATTATTAATTAGCACATATAGTTAAGTAAATTAATGAAAGGAAATAATTATGTTAAATTATAAGGAAGAAATAGTTATAAAAGAAAAGCTACCCTTAAGAATAAAGAAAAAGTTTATAGAGGGTGTTAAGAATAAAGATTTTTTAATAACATTAGGAATCTTATTAATTAAATCTCTTATATTTATTATGCTTATATCAGATGATAAGGCAAATGGAGTTAATTTTAAACAAGTATTTTACTCAATGCCACCATTCTTAGTTTGGATAACTGTTAACTCAGCCTTTTTATCACTAGGTTTATTCTTTAATGAAAAGGTTCAAAAATGGGCATTTTGGACTTTAAACTTATTATTTACACTTATTGTTATTGGTGATATGTGGTACTTTAGAAGTAATGCTGTATTTTTAAATTATCATATGTTTAAAATGACTAGTAACTTAGATAACTTAGGCAGTTCAATAATTTCTATGTTTAGAATGGTAGACATTTTATTTCTTATAGATTTAGTAATAATTGCTTTTAGAAATATAAGATTTAGAAATAACTATACTAAATATAAAAGAAATGTAATTGGTGGACTAGCTATTTTAATTGTAAGTTTAATTTATCTTGGATATGCCAGAGTTAAAATAGATATTAAAAAGGTATCCTTTGAAAACCAATATGTTTTTGTGAAATCTTGGGCTCCTAATCAAACAATGTCAAACTTAACTCCTATTGGTTATCATTTATTTGATGCTTATAACTTCTATGAGCAATCTAAACCTTACATATTAGAAGGCGAAGAACTTGAAAATGTTAAAGAAACCTTATCAAGTTTAAAGGAAAATAATCCTGATAATGAGTATAGCGGAATAATGAAAGACAAAAACTTATTATTAATTCAATGGGAATCCTTGGAAACCTTTATAGTAAATCAAAAAGTAGATGGACAAGAAATAACACCTAATTTAAATAAATTACTTAATAACTCTCTATATTTTGATAACTTTTATGAACAAACCCATAACGGGACAAGTTCTGATGCAGAACTTATTATTAATACATCAGCTTTCCCAGTAAGAGAGGGTGCAACCTTCTTTAGATACCCAAGTAATACTTATGATTATTCCCTGCCTAATATATTTGAAAATATGGGATATACCACATTAGCATCTCATCCAGATCAAGGATCCTACTGGAACTGGCTAATTAACCTTAAATCAATAGGATATGACACCACACTAGACTCTACAGATTATGATACAAGTGACCGAATAAATCTAGGTGTCTCTGATAAGAGTTATTTAAAGCAATTTGGAGATAGGTTAAAGGAGTTAAAAGATCCATTCCTAGCATATACAATTACTTTAACAAGTCACTCTCCTTTTGAAATGCCTTCAGATGAAAAAGAGCTTATTTTACCTTCTAACTTAGAAGGCACTAAACTAGGTGGATACTTCCATTCAATTCACTACACAGATAAATACTTAGGTGAATTATTTGATGACTTATCAGAAAGTGGAATATTAGATAATACAGTTGTAGCAATTTACGGAGATCACGAAGGGGTTCATAAGTTTTATGATGATGAGATAGCTAATATGAAAAACTTAGAACCTTGGATGGAAGTAAATAATAGAAAAATTCCTTTTGTAATCTATAATAAAGATATTGAAGGAAAAACTTTTTCAATGCACGGTGGACAAGTTGATATACTTCCAACTTTAGCTTATCTTTTTGGCGCAGCAAAAGAAGAATATTCTAGTCCACTAACCTTAGGAAGAAACTTATTAAATACTAATAAAGATTATGTTATTCTTTCAACTAGGACACTACTTCAAAATGGGTTAAGTGAGGAAGATCAAAATAAGGTAGAAAGCTTATTAGATATAAGCGATAAGATGATAAGAGGAAATTATTATAGAAATGAGGCTGGTATTAATGAATAATAAAGTAATACTGAAAATTTTTATTGTTATAATGTTTTTAATGCCAATAATATCAATAGAAGATATTATTCCTTGGGCTCTTGCCTTATTCTTTATCCATAAAAGTATAAAGGGATTTAAAGTTAAAGAAGAACTAAAGCCAATTATATTAAACACAGTTTACTGTGGAGGATCTATTTTACTATATAATATTTTTGTAAGATATATAGAAAGCGTATTGGTTAAAGCATGGCTTTAACCAATTAATAATTAACAATTTACAATTAAGGATATAATTCCTTCGGAATTATTTAAATAAAGTTTTTAAAACTCCTTCGGGAGTTTTTTTGTATCTACTTTCTGGAGTATGAGTTTTACTGCACTTCTAAAGTCGTCTAGAGATTTGACTTCATTATAATTTCCTAAATAATAAAAAAGGAGCTAATGTTAGGTAGATTTTTCTACTTAACATTAGCTCTTTTTAATAGATCTATTTCTTCATAAATATATAATCAATTTACTTTTCTATAAATCTATCAATAAGTAAATCTCTAATATAATTTTGTTAAATTACTTAAGAGAATTCTTTGCTAATTCTACTAAATCAGCAAATGCCTTAGGATCATTTATAGCTATTTCAGATAACATTTTTCTGTTCATATCTATTCCAGCTAATTTGATTCCATTTATAAATTTAGAATAAGAAAGACCATTCATTCTTGTAGCAGCGTTTATTCTTGCTATCCAAAGTCTTCTGAAATCTCTCTTCTTTAATCTTCTTCCAACATACGCATTTCTTAAAGCTCTTATTACTGATTCATTAGCAGTTTTGAATAATCTGCTCTTTCCACCGTAGTAACCTTTTGCAAGCTTTAATACTTTTTTATGATTTTTACGTGAATTTACCGCTCTTTTAACTCTTGCCATGTTTCAAACCTCCTATAAATATGGTAATAATTTCTTCATTGCTTTTTCTTGAGTAGTTGAAACGTAAGCAGTTTTTCTTAAGTTTCTCTTTCTCTTTGAACTTTTCTTAGTTAATATATGACTCTTAAAAGCTTTAGCTCTCTTTAATTTTCCAGTTCCAGTCTTTTTAAATCTCTTTGCTGCACCTCTGTGAGTTTTCATTTTTGGCATGATTTTAATCTCCTCTCTAAAGTTATGCTTTTTTAGGACCTACAACCATTGTCATGTTTCTTCCTTCATGCTTTGCTGGTTTTTCTACTACACAAACATCTTCTAACTTTGAAACAAAATTTTGTAATATCTTTTGTCCAATATGTCCTAATGTTGCTTCTCTACCTTTAAATCTAACAGTGATTTTAACTTTATCACCGTCTAATAAAAACTTTCTAGCATTTTTTGCTTTAATAGCAATATCATTTTCTTCAATAGTTAAACTACATCTAATTTCTTTTAAAGTAGTAACTTTTTGCTTTTTCTTTGCTTCTTTTTCTTTTTTAGTTTGCTCATAAATATATTTTCCTAAATCCATTATCTTACATACTGGTGGATTTGCATTAGGAGAAATCATAACTAAATCTAATTCCTTCTCATATGCCATTTTTTGAGCTTCCTTTGTTTGAAGTATTCCTAATTGTGAACCATCATCCCCAATTACTCTAACTTCTCTAACTCTAATCGCTTCATTACAAGTAAAATCCTTACTTATATCAAGTCACCTCCAAAATTTTAAATAAATAAACAACAAAAATAGAGGACTAATGCCGCCCTCTAGTCATTATAAAAACCTAGTTACATAAACTAGATATTATTAAAACTAATTACCCTACTAAGCATAGCCGTAAGGTGAGAAACGGCTGTTTCTACTTTACATACAATGTATTTTATCACTATTTTTTATTTGTGTCAATTATTTTACAATATTTATTTTATACAATAATAAACCTTTTTATTCAATTATTATATATATGTTTCATTATTTAATTTACACTTTCAGGATTAATATTACTTTAAGTAAAAAATAGTTTTGAAAGTAAATTTTATTAATTGAAATCATGGATCTTTTAATTTTTTATATAAGTTGCTTGTATAATTACCTAACTGAAATATTTCACATATAAAATAGCTTAATAAAATATATAAATATTATTGCAACTTATATATGTTTTTTAATTAAAACTACTTTAAATTTCTATTTCTCCAGAAAAATCTAATATTCCACCTCTAAGATTATATAACTCTTTAAAACCTTCCTCTTCTAAAAAGTTACATGCAACACTACTTCTTACTCCTACCTTACAGTAAACTAAAATAGGCTTTTCTTTGTAATCTTCTATTTCAGACACTTCCCATTCTAGTTCTTCAACTGGAATATTAATTGAATTAAATAATCTCCCCTCCTTATATTCATTAAGTCTTCTTACGTCTAAAATTACTAAGTCTTTTTTATCTTTTATAAGCCTTTCAGCTTGCATACTATTTATTGATTTAATCATGTTTATTCTCCTATAGTTTTTCTATTATTATATTCCTTTAAATCTCTATATACAATATTTCAACGCAAATAATGTATTTTCATTAAACCAATTTATAAATCAAATAAAAAACCCAGCAAAGCTGAGTTTTTCAATAATTCTCTAATTTTCTCATTTTTTAATTCTTTAATTTTTTAATTGTTCCATTCCTAATTAAAGTCTTCCATTCTAATAAAATTATTTATCTTATAAACAGCATCTAATTTATATAATTCTTCTATAGCAGATTTAATATTACCTTCCTTAGTCATATGAGTTACAAGCACTATTGTTACTTTGTTTTCATTTTCTACATCTAGTCCCTTTTGTATTACAGATCTTAAACTAACATTATTTTCTCCAACTACTGAAGAAATCTCTCCAAGAACTCCTGGTCTATCTGCAACTGTTAATCTCATATAGTATTTGCTATCTATTTCACTAATATCACTAATTTCTTTTACCCATAAATTATTTTTAACTACGGGATTTAAGTTTTCTATTTCAATATTACTTCTTAAAATCGATACTACATCTGAAACTACAGCACTACCAGTAGGCAAATCACCTGCCCCTCTACCATAGAACATTAAGTCTCCCACTGCATTCCCTTTAATTAATACTGCATTAAAGGAGTCATATACATTAGCTAATGGATGATTTTCAGGTATCATAGTAGGATGAACCCTTAGTTCTAATCTACCATCATTATCTTTAACTATTGCTAAAAGCTTAATAACCTTTTTAAACTCTTTAGCATATTGTATATCTACAGACTCTATTTTAGTTATACCTTCTCTATAAACATCTTCAATCTTTATCTTTGTTCCAAAGGCTAAAGATGATAATATTGCAAGTTTATATTGTGAATCAAAACCTTCTATATCTGAAGTTGGATCTGCTTCTGCATATCCCATTTCTTGAGCTTCCTTTAAGGCATCATTAAAATCTAAACCATCAAAAGCCATCTTAGTTAAAATATAATTAGTTGTACCATTAACTATACCATATAATCTTTCGACTTTATTAGCTGTTAAACTCTCATTTATACCATTTATTATTGGAATTCCACCAGCAACACTAGCTTCATAATTAAACATTACGCCTTCCTTATCAGCCTTTTCAAAAAGCTCATCTCCACCAGTTGCAAGTAGCATTTTATTAGCTGTTACTATATGCTTTTTCTTATCCATAGCAGCAATCATATATTCTCTAGCAGGTTCAATTCCTCCCATTACCTCTACTATAATTTTAATTTCGTCATCATTTATAATATCATTAAAATCTGTAGTTAATAATCCTAAAGGAACCTCAACTCCTCTAGGTTTGCTAATATCCCTTACTAGTATCTTGGCTACTTCTACTTCATAGCCTGACCTTTTCATAATTTCTTCTTTGTTTGAATTTAATATCATCCAAACACCTCGTCCTACATTGCCTAGCCCCAACAAAGCAATTTTGACCTTTTTCATTTTGCTTCCCCCTTATTATATATTTAGCACTAATTTAAATACTTATTGCTAATATATCTATTATACTAATATATTAAATAATTTGCCATTATTACTTGCTTTTTTGTAATTAAATTTGAGTTTTTTAATCAATTTATCATTTTTAAACTAATTAATATTCTTATTATCCTTATTAATTTTATAAAAATACCATTAGAAAAAATTTAAATACCATTTAAAGTTCTAACAAAATTTCTTTTAGTAATTCTGAAAGAATTACTTCCTTATTTGCTAATTGAAAATTGTTAACTGTTAATTGAAAAAAGCTGCCTTTCGGCAGCTCTTATCTATCTTTTACTAGTATCAAATGGTTCACCAGCAGCTTTTGGTGCTTGTGAAGATTTAGAGAATAACACTAATGCAATTAATGTAACTACATAAGGGAATACCTTTAATACTACCCCTGGTATTGTAGCTAATGATGGAATTGCTTGAGATACATTAGCTATAGTTGATGCAAATCCGAAGAAGAAAGCAGCACCTAAAATACCTAATGGTCTCCATTGTCCAAATATTAATGCTGCTAAAGCTAAGAATCCAAGTCCAGCAACACTACCATTAAATTCTCCAGCATAAGTTAATAATATTATAGCTCCACCTAAAGCAGACATTCCTCCAGATATCATAACTCCAAGATATCTCATCTTAAACACACTAACTCCTGCTGCTGCAGCTGCTTGAGGATGTTCTCCACACGCTCTTAATCTTAATCCAAAACTAGTTTTATATAATATAAATATACTAACTATAAGTATAACTATAACAAGCCAAGTTGTTGCATACACTTTAGTGAAAAATAACGGTCCTATTACTGGTATTTCTGATAAGAAAGGAACATCCTTTGGTATAAAGGAGTTAACTCTTATATTACCACTACCTGTTATATTTCTTGCTAAAAATACAGTTAAAGCTCCAGCTATCATATTAATCGCTGTACCACTTATTACTTGATCTGCATTTAAGTTTATACTTGCAAAAGCATGTAATAGTGAGAATAACACCCCTACTAATACAGCTACTAAAAGTCCAATCCATAAAGCTCCTGCTACTCCATTTGCTTGAAGCTTAGAAACTGTTAAGGCACCTGCAAAGGAACCTATTATCATAAGTCCATCAAGCCCTATGTTTATAATACCACTTCTTTCACAATATAATGCTCCTAAAGCAGTTATTAATAAAGGTACTGTGTAGGCAATAGCATATGGAAAAATCTGTTCAATTATACTCCACATTATTTTTCCACCACCCTTTCAGAAGAATCTGTAGTCTTACCTGACTTATCATCTTTTTTCTTTTTAAATCTCCTAATTATCTTATCCATTACCATGCTTGTTGCAGCAAAGTAGATAATTGTAGCCATTATAGTATCTGCTAACTCAGGTGGTACCTTAACAGCAGCATTCATAAATCCTTTTCCTACGTATAATATTCCGAAGAATAATGATGAGAACACTACTCCTATTGGATTGTTTGCACCAAGTAAAGCAACTGCTATACCATCAAATCCTTGGCTTGGCATAACACCAATTTGCATTATATTTGAGTTACCTGTATATTGAATTGCACCAGCTAGACCAGCCAAAGCACCTGCAATCATCATAGAAAATACTATATTTCTATTAACTGGCATACCTGCATATTCTGCACCAAATCTATTATATCCACCAGCTTTTAATTCATATCCAAGTACTGTTTTATTTAATATAAACCATATAATTATTACAGCAATAATTGCTAAGAAAATACCTAAGTTTATATACGACCCTTTAAATAAGTTAGATAACCACTCTGCTTTTAAAGTAGCATTATCAGATAACATTCTTGATTCTGTTTCTAAGAATTCTCCTTTAAAGTACTTAGGTACTCCATAATAAACTATCCAGTAAGCTATCCAGTTCATCATAATTGAAGAAACAACTTCATTAACATTAAATTTAGCTTTTAATGCTCCTGGAACTGTAGCCCAAATAGCTCCACCTAGTACCCCAGCAAGAACTACTACTGGTACTAATATAAGTTTAGGAAGATCTAAAGTTAATCCAACAGCTATTGAACAAAATCCTCCAAATAACATTTGACCTGGAGTTCCAATATTAAATAATCCTGTTTTAAAGGCAAAGGCAACTGAAAGTCCAGTAAGCATTAATGGTGTAGCAGTTGCAATAGTATTACCTATTCTTTCTGGGTTCTTTAATCCACCTTGGAATAAATATTTATATCCTTCAACAGGGTTAAAGCCCATAACCATCATTAGTAGTGCACCTGCTAATAAGCCAAGTACTATTGCCATTATAGATTTTAAGCCTTGATTTTTTCCCATTAGCTTTCACCTCTCTTTATTCCTGCCATCATTAAGCCAACTTCATTTTCATCTGTTTCATTTGCATTTACTATTCCAACTAATTCACCATTATTTACAACAGCTATTCTGTCTGAAACATTTAAAACTTCATCTAATTCAAGTGAAACTAAAAGTACTGCTTTACCATTATCTCTTTGTTCTACTAATCTTTTATGAATATATTCAATTGAACCTACATCAAGTCCTCTTGTTGGTTGAACAGCAATTAATAAATCAGGGTTAGATTGAATTTCACGCCCTATTATTCCTTTTTGTTGGTTACCACCTGATAAAGATCTAGCTATAGATTTACCACCTTCACCTGATCTTACATCAAAAGTTTCAATAATATTATTTGAGTAGTTTTCTACTTCTTTTCTATTTATAAGTCCATTTTTTGAGAAAGGTTTATTTTTATATACCTTTAACACCATATTATCTTCCATATTATAATCTAAAATAAGTCCTCTTTTATGTCTATCTTCTGGAATATGTGCTATTCCTTCATCTATTCTCTTTCTAATAGATAATTTAGTTATATCATTCCCATTATAAATGATATTTCCACTTTCTACAGGTCTCATACCTGTTAAAGCTTCAACTAACTCTGTTTGACCATTCCCTTCAACACCTGCTATACCAACGATTTCTCCTCTTCTAACATTTAATGTGAAGTCTTTTAATCCTAATACTTTTTTATTATTTTTTACAGAAAGATTCTCAATTTTTAATACTTCTTCTCCAAGCTTTGCTTCCTTCTTTTCAACTTTAAAGGAAACTTGTCTTCCAACCATCATCTTAGCCATTTCAGCTTCTGATGTTTCTTTAACATTAACCGTACCAATATACTTTCCTCTTCTTATAACACTACATCTATCTGCTGCTGCTTTTATTTCTTTTAATTTATGAGTAATTATTATAATTGACTTACCTTCTTTTATAAGGTTTTTCATTATTTTTATTAAGTCCTCTATTTCTTGAGGAGTTAAAACTGCTGTAGGCTCGTCAAATATTAGTACATCAGCATTTCTATATAGCATTTTTAATATTTCGACACGTTGTTGCATTCCAACTGAAATATCTTCAATTTTTGAATAAGGATCTACGTTTAATCCATAAGATTTAGATAACTCTTCAATTTTCTTAGCTGCAGATTTTATATCTACAGTTAAAAACTTTTTAGGTTCTAAACCAAGTATTATATTTTCTGTAACAGTAAAGTTTTCTACAAGCTTAAAGTGTTGATGTACCATTCCTATTCCTAAATCATTTGCTACATTTGGACTAGAAATTTTAACTTCCTTTCCTTTAACCTTAATTACACCAGCCTCAGGCTGATACATTCCAAATAACATTCCCATTAATGTAGATTTCCCAGCTCCATTTTCTCCTAAGAGTGCATGGATTTCCCCCTTTTTGAGTTGCAATGTAACATTATCGTTAGCTACAATCCCTGGAAACTCTTTACGAATGTTGAGCATTTCTACTACATAACTCATGAGCATCCTCCCTATATTATTATTTTAAAATTTATGGATATATTATCTTTTTATGTAAAATTAAACTAGTCCATTCCTGATAGAAGAAAAAGACGGTACTTCCGCCTTTTTTCTTTAGTGTATCTATACTGAGAATGACTATTTAATTAAATCACCTTGTTCAGTACTTATTTTAATTTCATCATTCTTTATTTTATTATAAACTTCATCAACCTTAGACATAGTTTCAGCACTTAAATTTGGATTTTCCTTAGGAAGACCAATTCCATCATTTTTAGCATTAAAAGTTAAAGTTTTTCCACCTGGGAAACTTCCATTTAATTCATCTTTTATTATATCATATGTTGCATTATCAATTTTCTTAACAGCTGAAGTAAGTATTATTGACTTACCATTTTCCATAAGACCATCAGCATATTGATCAACGTCAACACCTATTATCCAAGCTTCTTTTCCTGCTGCTGCTCTAGTCTTTGCTTCATTTATAGATCCAACTCCAACTCCGCCGGCTGCTGTGAATATTGCTCTTACTCCATTATCATACATTGTTGCTGCAAGTTGTTGTCCAGCTGCAACATTATCAAAAGTACCTTGGTAAACTATATTTTCAGCTTTTAAGCTCATACTAGTTCCTAAATTTTCATTAGCATACTTAACACCTTGTTGGAATCCCCAGTTAAACTTTTGAACTGATGGAATTTCCATACCACCTATGAATCCTAAATCACCAGTTTTTAGCTCAACAGCTGCTGCAACACCTGCTAAGAATCCAGCTTCTTCTTCAGCAAAATATACTGAAACAGTATTTTCACCTACTTTTTCTACTCTTTCACTACCTGTTTTACCATTGTTAGGAGAACCATCAATAATTATAAACTTTGAATCTGAATATCTATCTTGTGCTTGGAAAATAGCAGTTTCAAACTTAAACCCTGGAGTTACGATAAACTTATAGTCTGTATCGTAAAGGTTTCCTATTTCCTTCATATAGTCAGCTTCTGTAGTTCCTGCTGGCTTTAAATAGTTAGCATCTACATTTAATTCATCTTTAGCTCTTGAAATACCTTCCCAAGTACCTTGATTAAATGACTTATCATCAATAGTACCGGCATCGGTTACCATACCTACCTTTAATTGATCAGCTCCACTAGTTGAACTATTTCCGCAACCAACTAAACCTGTAACCATTAGTGCTACTAACGCTAAAGCTATTCTCTTTTTCTTCATAAAAAATCCTCCTAATCTTTTGTGTATACTCATTTTATCTTTCGAACTTTCAAAAAGATTATACAATATATAATTCGCTATTTCAACAAATAAAAATGATTTTCTTTATTGATTAATGGTATCATTTGGAATTTAATATTTTACTACCGTATTATTATTAAAAATATGTAAATAATAATTTTTTTATAACAAAATTTGTCTAAACTCTCTTTTAATCTTATAAATTAATATTATAAATAAATAGTTTAAAAGTAATTTTCCCCAAACTATATGAAATTTATTATCAAAAATTTCAAAGAATCAATATTTTATTAACATTTTATTATTTATTCAATTTTCTCTTCATAGTTTTTACATTTAATAATAAAATTAAAAGTATTAATACTTATTAATACTCATTAAGATTATAATTAAGACCTTAAAATTGATATCCTTTACATCTGGCTAATATAAATAGAAGAATAACAAAACTTACTTCATTATACTGCCGAATTATCAAATAATATATTGTAATCAATCCTTATAATATTTGTGCTGTCCCACAAAAGCACATACCATTACCATAATATTATTACCTTTTAAAAAGCCATATATACGTTTATAAATAACTCCAAAGGCTAGCCTATTAATTGTAGTATAAATAATATTTTAATTTTAAGGTTAATAATGAGACCTAAAAAGGTCTCTCCATTCTTATATTGTATTATCTTAAAAATCTGAGAATATAGATTTAAAAGTTTCTATATTCATGGGTGACATCCTTACTCTTTTTAATGAATATAGCCCATCACTAGCTGTTGCAATTCCACCTTCAGTAGTAACTGCTGCCTTAACTCCCATTTCTTCTGCTACTTCCATAGTTTCCTCATCATATCTTCCAACTGGATAACAAAGGAACTTACTATCGACTCCAACTTTCTCCTTTAAAGTGTCTATAGCTTCTTGTATAATAGCTTTTTTATCTTCCCTAGATATATTAGGAAACTCTATATGTCTTGATGTATGACTTTCTATTCCCATACCACCTTTTTTCATTTCTTTAAGCTGAGCTGAACTTAAATAATAACCATCTGCATCAGTATTATCAGTTATTATAAAAAATGTTGCTTTCATATCAAATTCTTTTAAGATTTTATATCCTTCTGAATAGTTATCTGCATATCCATCATCAAAAGTAATAGCTACAGGCTTCTTTGGAACATGTCCTGTTGAAAAAGCTTCAACAACATCTTCTAAAAGCATAGGTGTAAATCCTGCTTCTTTAAGATATTTAACTTGTTCCCTGAACATCTCTGGTGGTACTAATAAACTATTGTTAGGATCTGCTGCTGAAATTGAGTGATACATTAATATAGGAACTTTTACATCTTCAATATTTAATGTAATATAGTTATCTTCATTAATTTTATCTTTATCATTTTCTTCAACTTCATCTATTACTGTTTCTTCTTCAGCATTAGTTTCTTCATTTTGAGCATCATTTAAATTTGTAACTTCTGATTTCTTATTTATATATTTATATCCCCCAAAGACTATTAATACAATAATTACTACTGAAATTACAATGCTAATTAATTTTTTCAATATATATCCCCTCCATATAGTCAAAATATAACTTTACTTAGTTTTTTTGTCAATATTTTTCTATTTGTTTCTATTTTTTAATATTTCCTAAATTTTATATAAACCATTGTTAATGATATCTTATTTTTGTATAATTAATCTAAACTAATTTTAAGGAGTGTTTTTATTGTTTGGATACGTAACTCCTCTAAAAGCTGAACTTAAAGTAAAGGACTTTACTAAATTTAGAAGTTATTATTGCGGACTTTGTATGCATATTAAAAGTAGTGCAGGCAATCTTCCAAGAATGGTACTAAATTATGATATGACCTTTTTAGCTGTGCTTTTAGATTCTCTATCAACTAAAGAGCCTACAGTAGAAATTAAACGCTGTATTGTGCATCCTATTGAAAAAAAGCCTATCATTATGAATAATGATGCACTTCAATATGCAGCTGCTATAAACTTAACTTTATACTATTATAAAGTTAAAGATGATGTTGAAGATGATAATAATCTAAAATCAAAGATTCTAGAAAAAATATTATTACCTTATGAAAAGAAAGTAAATGTAAATATTGAAGACATAAGAAGTATTATAGAGGTAAATTTAAAGGATCTTAGTTCTTTGGAGAGAAATAAAGATTTTTCTTCAATTGATGAAATAGCTCATCCTTTTAGTCATATTGTTGGAAGTATATTAAAATCTTATCCTCAAACCTTAGTTGAAGATACTGTAGAAATAAGGGATGATTTATATAACCTTGGATACACCTTAGGAAAATGGATATACTTAGTTGATGCCTTTGATGATTTAAAGGAAGATATGGATAAAAATAAATTTAACCCTATTAACTTTTTATTTAATAAGGATAATCTCCCTTATGAAGAATTGCTTCCATTATTTAAGGATAGACTTGAATTTACTATTTTAAATTGCTCATTTAATTGTAAACAAATTCTAGATAGATTACCTATTAAAAGGAATGAAGATATATTAAGAAACGTTCTAGAATTAGGTATGATGGATAAATACCTTGGAATAACAAAGAAAACTAGCGAAGATAAGAAGGAGTGACCATAATGAATCCATATGAGGTTCTTGGATTAAAACCAGGTGCAAGTCAAGAAGAAATAAAGAAAGCTTATAGAAACTTAATTAAGCAATATCACCCAGATCAATACGGTGATAACCCATTAAAAGATCTAGCTGAAGAAAAAATGAGAGAAATTAATAAGGCATATGATATGTTAACTAAAAATGGAGATGCTTCATATAGTAACTCATACAATAGCTCTTACAGCAATTCATCAAGTAATAATTCTAATGATTCTTATTCTTTCCAAGAAATTAGAATGTTAATTCAAAATAGAAATTTACAAGAAGCTGAAAGAAGATTAAATTCTATTCAAAATCGAAATGCAGAATGGAACTTTTTATATGGAGTTTTACTAACTAATAAGGGATGGTTTGATGGAGGTCTTAAACATATTCAAATTGCTGTAAATATGGATCCTAACAACTTTGAATATAGACAAACTCTAAATTCACTACACCAAAGAACATCCGCATACAGCAATAACTATTATAGAACTACTGGGGCTAACTCAGCAAACGCATGTGATTGTTGTATAAATTTATGGTGCCTAGACTCTATGTGTGAATGTATGGGTGGAGACCTTATAGGTTGTTGCTAAAGAAAATAATTTTGGTGGTGATTAAAATATGAAAGCAAAAGAATTAACTGTAAGTGCTGTATTAACAGCTCTTACTATAGTAATTTTATATTTAAATTTACTATTACCTATAAGTACAATTAGTATTTTAACCTTAGCATCTGCTTTAATACCAGTTGCATTAATAAGGGGTTCTATAAAAAGTTCAATCTTAGTTTATATATCATCATCAATTATAGGGTTCTTTATTCTTCCACTTAATATTATATTACTATATATATTATTCTTTGGAGTTTATGGGATCATAAAATACTTTATTGAAAAGATTAATAAGCTTCCGATAGAGATAATATTAAAAATTATATTTTTCAATATAATACTCGTTTTATCTATTTTCGTATTTAATTCCTTTGTAGCAATAGAAATAACAAAACTTCCAATCTACTTATTATTTATAGTTGCTCAGCCAGTATTTTTAATATACGATTATGCCTTAAGCTTATTAATATCATTCTATCTGGATAGAATTCATAAGAGAATTTAATTTAATTAATAGATACATAATTATGCTTAGTCACCTACTGCCTTTAAAGTGACTCACACATAATATGTATCTATTTTTATATTTGTAATTTTTTTCTATTTATTCTGATTTTAATTTTTCTGATAACTTTTCTACCTTTAAATTTAGCTTTTCTATCTCTTCTTTCATTTTTCTTTGATTAGCCAAACTCTTTACTATAAATACTATAACAGCTATAGGAATTACAAGCATAAACAAATTAAATATAACTAAAACATTAATATCCACTCTTCCACTCCTTCTATAGAATACTCTCTATATCATAATTTTTAAGCATCTTTGTTTTATAACTAATATCTATATAGTATAATACACCATAATTATGTATAATATCAATATAAAGGAAATCTATGTAGTTGTCATAAATTATGATTTATAGCTTAAAGGGGAATAATATGAGTATATTAAGAGAGATGTCAAATATTGAATTTAACAAGTATTTGGATAAGTCAATAAAGACTTATGCAGAAGAAAAAGTCAAGTCAGGTAATTGGAAAAAGGATGATTCACTATCATTATCCCAATCTGAATATAATAAGCTTCTTCCTGATGGAATTAATACAATTAATAATTATTTATTTTCTATAATAGACAAAAATAATGATGTTATTGGTATAATTTGGATTAATAAGAAGGATTCTAATTCATGTTTTATATATGACATATGTATTAATGATAAATTCCAAGGAAAAGGTTATGGATTAATGGCTATGACAGAAGTTGAAAATTTCGCAAAATCTTTAGGTGCTGAAACAATTGGATTACATGTATTTGGTCATAATAATAAAGCTATAAAACTATATGAAAAGTTAGGATATAAAGCCACTAACATATCTATGAGCAAGCAACTATATTAGTTTTAAAATGCGAAGCATTTTATTAATGAAAAAATGAAAAAAATGTATATAAAAAATCTGTAAAGATTTTTTAAGGTCATCTTTAAAACAAAGGAGGTTTTGCATAGCAAAACCTCTTCCTTCATTTTTTCATTCTTTCATTACCTTAATTTTTTCATTTTAAAATGCCTCGCATTTTATTACAAAGCCTAATCTAAAAATGAGAATAAAATTTCTAAAACGCCTTCTACAATGTCACCTACTAATTCCACTCCGCCTTTACTTACCTTGAAGTTTTTCTTCTTTTCTAGTTTTAACTCCTGCTTCTCATAATTCATTCTACTACTTGGATCTGAATTATAATAATAAGCTTCTTCATAAGTTTTTATTTCTGTAAAAGGTATTTTATTTGCTTTACTATCCAAGGTATATCCTCCATTTATTTTTATTAAGACTCTTTAATAGTATCCTCTAACTTATTATTAAAAGTCTTCTTATAAAAAATAATAAATACAGTTATTGTTGTTAAAGCTGCAAGTATATCTGATACTGGTTCTGCAGCTAAAACCGCTGCAAGCTTATTACCTTCATTAACAAAGGTAGGTAGTATAAATATTAATGGTACTAATAAGACTATCTTTCTTAAAAGAGCCATCACTAAAGATATCTTTGCTTGACCTAATGCTAGGAATGTTTGTTGGCATGCTATTTGAGCTCCAAACATAAATATTCCTCCAAAGAATATCTTAATACTCCATGATGTTATTTCTACTAACTCTTTCTTATTATTAAATATACTAACAAAAACTTCTGGGAATAGCATTAAGGATCCCCACATAGCTATTGTATACACTAAACAACAAGTCAAAAGCAATTTAAATGTTTTCTTAACTCTTTCCAGATTATTGGCACCAAAGTTATAACTAATTATAGGTTGAGCACCTTGAGATAATCCAATTAACGGAAGCGTTATAATTTGCATTATACTACTCATTATAGTCATTGCTCCAACCGCCAAGTCTCCACCATACATAGAAAGCTTATTATTTAAACTAATTAAAACTACACTTTCAGTTGCTTGCATAATAAAAGGTGAAACTCCAAGAGCCAAAATTGGTAGTAAAACTTTTGCTTTAGGTATTATATATTTCTTTCTTATCTTAAGAATACTTTGTTTTCCAAATAAAAACTTTAAGACCCATACTGCTGAAACAAATTGAGAAAGTATTGTTGCTAAAGCAGCACCCTTTACTCCCATATCAAAAACAAATATTAAAATCGGATCTAATGCTATATTTATAATTGCACCAATAATTACTGTAGTCATACCAATCTTAGCAAAACCTTGGGTATTTATAAATGAATTCATACCTAATGCTATTTGTACAAAAACAGTTCCTAATAAATAAATAATTAGATAGTCTTTAGCATAGCCTATAGTGGCATCACTAGCTCCAAATGCCCATAGTAATTTTTCATTAAAAATTAAAAATACTACTGTGCATAAAACTCCAATTATAACTAATGTAGAAAAGCTATTACTTAAAATTTCTTCTGCACCATCATTATCTTTCTTTCCCATCTTAATTGCTGCAAGTGGTGCTCCACCCATACCTATTAAGGCAGAAAATGCAGAAATAATCATAATTAGTGGAAAAGCAACACCGACACCTGCCATTGCTACTTCACCATTGACCATTCTTCCAATAAATATTCTATCAACTATGTTATAAAGAACATTAACTAGTTGAGCAATTATAGCCGGAAGAGCTAAACTTACTAGTAACTTTCCAACAGACCCCTTACCTAGGTCAATTTTAGCTTTTGTCATTCCTCTATCTCCTTTTTAATTTCATAATATTTACATTATTAAATTATAACATAACTATTATGATACTACTAAAGAGGATAATATGAAACTTTTTTATTAATTATATACAAAAAGTTTAAATTTAAATTATCTCCTTACCAAAAGGCATTAGTGATAGTTTAGCAAGCTTTAAGGATTGTGCTGCAAAGGGTATTCCTACTATTGTAATACATAAAAAGAATGCACTAATTAGATTGGAGATACAAAGGGCAAAGCCTCCAAATATTATCCAAAGTATATTTAATAATAAACTTACACTACTATCATCTCTTGTTACCACTTCTTTTCCAAAAGGAGCAAGTTGTAATCTCGCCATCTTAAAACATTGCAATCCTATTGGGATACCAACTATAGTAATACTCCATAAACACCCAGTAAAAAACCAACCTAAAGCATTAAAAAAGCCTCCAAATATTATCCATATTATGTTTCCTAAACAGGACATCTAAAATCCCCCCATTACATCATTATTTCTAGCTATTTCTTAATTGAACTAAAGCACAATTCTCTATTGCATTAATTTTATTATCCCTACAATACTTTAGTATTTCTTCACTTTCAGCCCCTGGTTGAATCAATACATTCTTTATACCAAGTTCCTTTGCTTCCTCTAAATATTTAATACCAAGTTTTGAATTAATACATAAATCGATAGCCTCTATCTTAAATGGAACATCACTTAGTGATTTATATATATTTTCTCCACCCCTTGGATGTACTCCTGCTACTTTATAACCTTTTTCTTTAAACTTTTCTATTATTTTATAAGCATACTTACTTTCATTTAAAACATCTCCAATAACAACCCAATTATTTAACTTTATCATTTCTCTTATATCCATTTCATTAACCTCCAACTCATTATTTTATTTATTTAAATTAATTAACTTTATCAATCTATGTTTCAATAAATAATCTACCTCTTAAGCAATTCTGTTATTTTAAGTATAAAAATAGTTTCTAAAGTAAATTATAGCAATTGAAAGCATCGAGCTTTTAATTTTTATATAAGTTTCTTGTGTAATTACCTAACTGAAATATTAAAAATATGAACTAACTTAATAAAACGCAGAAATTTTATTACTATTTATATAATCTAATTTTATAAATAGTATACTATACTCTAAAATTTAAAAAATGCTTAAGAAATTATAATTAATTTCTTATTATTAATTATATCCTATAAAGTAATAATATATTGTTATATTCCTTCTTTAAGCTTTTCCTTAAGTCTTATCTTTAAGTTTTATCAAAATGTTGACTTATAATGTAATAATATATATAATTTAATATAATAAAATTATATATAAGAAGTAATAGAGAATTTACTCTTTATCAAGGTATATCTTATATATACTATATTATCTTATATAAAAATTAAATAATCAATGCTATGAATAGGAGTAGTATTATAATAATATTCTTTAGAGAGCTGTTGTTTGCTGTAAAACAGTGTTTATTTTATAAGAACTTGCCTAGGAGCTTACTTGTTAAAAGCAAGTACGGGATACCCCCGTTATAATATCGAGTGAGAAAATTTTATTTTCTAATAAGAGTGGTACCGCGAATATCCTTCGTCTCTTAATTGAGATCGAGGGTTTTTTTATATTTATTTTTACTACATTTAAGGAGGATTATTATGGCTAAATACGGAACTTCCATTGATAAAAAATGGCAAGATAAGTGGGAAGAAACAAAACTTTATAAGTTTGATCCAAATAAAGAGGGAGAAAAACTATATGTACTAGAAATGTTTTCTTATCCTTCAGGAAGTCAATTACACGCTGGACATTGGTTTAACTATGGACCAGTAGATTCTTGGGCTAGAATGAAGAGAATGCAAGGATACAACGTTTTTCAACCTATGGGATTCGATGCTTTTGGACTTCCAGCAGAAAACTTTGCTATAAAAACAGGAATTCATCCAAAGGATTCAACTGATAAAAATATTGAAACTATGGAAAAGCAATTAAGAGCCATGGGTGCTATGTTTAACTGGGAAAACGAAGTTATAACATGTAACCCTGATTATTATAAATGGACTCAATGGGTATTTTTAAAACTTTATGAAAAAGGATTAGCTTATAGAAAAAAAGCACCTGTTAACTGGTGTCCATCATGTAATACAGTTTTAGCTAATGAACAAGTAGTTGATGGTGAATGTGAAAGATGTTCAACTGAAGTAACTAAAAAGGACTTAACTCAATGGTTCTTAAAAATTACTGACTATGCTGATGAACTTTTAGAAAAGCTTGATACTTTAGATTGGCCTGAAAAAACTGTTGCTATGCAAAAGCACTGGATAGGTAAATCTACAGGAGCTGAAGTTACATTTAAAGTTAAAGATTCTGATATTAAATTTGATGTATTTACAACAAGAGTTGATACATTAAATGGTGTAACTTATGTTGTATTAGCACCTGAGAATCCATTAGTTGATAAGCTTACTACTGCTGAGTATAAAGATTCAGTTGAAAACTATAAAGAAGAAGCTAAAAAACAATCTGATATAGAAAGACAATCTATATCTAGGGAAAAAACAGGTGTATTTACAGGTTCTTATGCAGTAAACCCAATAAACAATAAAGAAGTTCCAATTTGGGTTGGAGACTATGTATTAGCTACTTATGGAACTGGAGCTGTTATGGCTGTACCTGCTCATGATGAAAGAGATTTTGCTTTTGCTACTAAATTTAACCTTCCAATAGAAAGAGTTATTACTAGTAAAAATGGCAAAAATGATGAGTTACCATATTGTGAATACGGTAAGTTAGTTAACTCAGGTGAATTTGACGGACTTACAACTGAAGAAGCCAAAGAAAAAATAGTTGAAAAGCTAGCTTCTAAGGAATTAGGATCTGCAAAGGTTAATTATAGATTAAGAGACTGGTTAGTATCTAGACAAAGATACTGGGGTGCTCCAATTCCTATGATTCATTGTGAAGATTGTGGAATTGTACCTGTACCAGAAAATCAATTACCTGTAGAGCTTCCATACGATGTTGAGTTTGCTCCAGATGGAAAATCTCCACTAGCAAAATGTGAAAGCTTTATAAACACTACTTGTCCTAAGTGTGGAAAACCAGCTAAGAGAGAAGCTGATACTTTAGATACTTTCGTTTGTTCTTCTTGGTATCAATTAAGATATCCTGATAATAAAAATACTGAAATTGCTTTTGATAAGGATATAGTAAATAAAATGCTTCCAGTAGATAAATATGTTGGTGGACCAGAGCATGCTTGTATGCATCTACTATATGCTAGATTTATAACTAAGGCATTAAGGGATATGGGCTACTTAGACTTTGATGAACCATTTAAATCTTTAACTCACCAAGGTTTAATACTTGGACCAGATGGATTAAAAATGAGTAAATCTAAAGGAAATACTATTTCTCCTAATGATTATATTTCTGAATATGGCTCAGACGTATTTAGAATGTATTTAATGTTTGGTTTTGCCTATGTTGAAGGTGGCGCTTGGAGTGATGATGGACTTAAATCTGTTGCAAGATTTGTAGACAGAATAGAAAGATATCTTGAAACTGCTATAGAATCTATCAAAAAGGGTGAAAACAATAAGACTACAATAGATAAGGCTGAAAAAGAACTAAACTTCTGGTTACACAATGCTATAAAAGGTGTTACTGAGGATTCAGAAAAAATGCAATTTAATACTGCTATAGCTAGAATGATGGAATTTGTTAATGCATTCTCTAAATATCTTCAAGAAGATGTTATGAATTTAGAATTCTTAAAGAATACATGTATAGACTTCTTAAAGATATTAGCACCATTTGCACCTCACTTTGCTGAAGAGCAATGGAGCCTACTTGGATTAGACTTCTCAATCTTTAATGAAGCTTGGCCAAAATTTGATCCTAAGGCTTTAGTTAAAGATGAAGTTGAAATTGCAATCCAAGTTAATGGAAAGATAAAAGCTAAGATTAATGTTCCTACTGATTTAGATGAAGAAGGAATTAAAGCAGCTTCTTTAGCTAACGAAAATGTTGTTGCTGCTACTGAAGGCAAAAACATTGTAAAAGTAATTGTAATTAAAGGAAGACTTGTTAATATAGTAGTAAAATAAAAGAAAACTGAGTATCAAATTTGATACTCAGTTTTCTTTATTATCTTATAACTATTTTTTCTAAGGCAAACTTCAAGTCATAATAAAATAATATTTACGTTATACCCCTTCATTCAAATGGTAATATTTGTTATAATAAAGGTATAGTACTACTAACTAGGAGTGATTAATTTGAATAAAAAGATATCTCTATCTATAATCTCCCTACTATTATTAGTTGTAATATTATTATTTGCATTTCCAGGTAATAAAACATATAAGGACCCTTATGGAAACATCTATAAATATAAATTAACTGTTACTGGAACTATGCCAAATGCAAAAGCTGAAACTACATTTGTTATTTTATCTAATGAGGCTAATTTAACCTTTGATGATGTTGCTAATAGCTTCTTAAGTAGTAATAGTAATGATCATTTAGATATTTATTTGGTTACTGTTAAATAAAATAAATGATATTGAATCACTTTTCTGGATCAATATCATTTTTTATTAATTTTTGATTTTTTCAATGTTAAATACAATAACACTAATGCAATTAAAGTAAATCCTAATCTTGCATAATTTTGATCTATATTTATTAAATCATAACTCACCACTGCCTCAAGAGCTATGGATGGTATTTTCCCAAGAAAAGTTGAAGTAATAAATATAAATCCATTTACATTACTTATGGAGGCTGCCAAGGTTACAAATCCAGATGGAATAAATGGAATAAGCCTTCCTTCAAAAATTAGAAATCCAACACTTTTCCCTTCTCCTTCTACTATTGATTTCAATAACTTGTGTTTATGCTTTATACCTTCTGCACCTTTTTTAAAACCTAACCTATATACCAAGAAGGTTATATATCCACCTATAGTTTCCCCTAATAAAGAAATTAAAAATCCATATAGAGGTCCAAAAAACAATATATTGGCTCCAGTTACAAAAACAGATGGTACTACTCCTAGTAATGCTATAACAGTGCTTATTAATAGGGAAATAGGAATTGAATACATACTATACTCTCTTAATAAGCTAACTATATTTTCTATACTAAACATTTATATCTCCTATTTTTCATTTGTAGACATATATGTTTCAATAAGTAATCTACATCTTTAGTACTTATGTTATTTTAAGGAAAAATACTTTTAAAGTAAACTACATCAATTGAAAGCTTATATATCTTTTAATTTTTATATAAGTTGTCAAGTTATTTCAATTTCTTAACGTTTTAATATGAAATACAAATTAATAAAATGTAAAAACTTTATTGCAACTTATATATTATTCATCTAAAACAACTTTAAATTTACTCAACACTTCACTTACTAAAGTTTCATCTAATTGATTATAATGCTTTAATAGGTCTGATTCTTGAAGAGCAACAAATATTTTTTTACTGATGTCCATCCATAATTCAGGTACATATACCCAAACTATTTCCTCATATCTACAACTTAATAAAAAGTGCTCAAGCCCCCAAAAGAAATATTCTTCTATATTATGAAGGTTATTAAAAGTCTTAAAGTCCTCTACTACTTTAGTATGTAATTTATATTCATATATGTCTACGTAAAAATAATCAAACTTTTTCCCTTTAGCTTTAAATGCATCTTCATTTATTATTTCAATTTTATTATTTTCTTTAAAGCTTGAATAATAAAGGTCTATTATGTCCTTTTCTTTTTCATATACAACCACTTTTTTAACTTCTTCTTTCTTAGCAAGTTCTTGAACTACATATCCAAGACCTAATCCAACTACACCTACTACTCCTTTAGCATATTTTATAAACATATAGGAGCTTTCAATCTCCATTGGAGAAATTCTCATCCAAATATTATCAGGTCCATGTAATTCTAAAATACTTACATCAAGATTACCTTTTTTTCTATACATATATCCATCTATATATTCACCTGGATTTTTTATATTCTTTATCTCAAAGCTTCCTATCTTTTTAGCAGATATTAAGCAATTATATTCATTTATTTTACTTTTTATATATTCAAAATCATAAGGCTTCAATTAAAAGCCTCCCTTCTACTCCGATTAATACTTTTATATAAGTTAATTATAAACTCATATCTTAAAGATTATAAATTATTATAATCTTTAAGATAATTGGATTATAGCACAAGCAGTACAATTAAAAATTAAAAATAAATTATTATTGATATATTTTACTTATAATTACTAAAAATATAATTTTCTAAAACCCTCTAAGGAGTTTTTTGTTAATTATTTATTTTTCATTGCACTATAGCACTATTGCACCTTTTATAATACTTATTATATTTATGATGCATAATAAAAACAATAAGTATTTGTAAAATTGATCTATTGTTTTTAAAAAACCCTTGATATTTATACCCACTATGGTATACTAGTGATATAAATTATCATTTAGAAATAGAAGGTGAAAATATGGATAAAATTATAATAAGCGAAGAAGCTTACAAGGAATTTAAAGAATTCTTAGATGAAAATGAAGTTGATAACTACAGCATTAGAATTAATTTAGCTGGATTTGGATGTAGTGGTCCTGCTTTTAATATAACAGTAGATGACGCTAAAGAAGGAGACATTACACATAAAGTTAACGACGTTGTTTTCGTAGTAGAGGAAAAACTAGTTGATGAATTTGGTGGATTTAAGCTACTTTCAACTGAAGAAAATGAAGGAAGAGGATTATCTCTTAAACCTATCATTGAATCAGAAAGTGGCGGATGTGGATCTTGCGGTGGCGGATGTCACTAATCCTTTAAATTTTATGACATAATAGTTATGAGTTATCCTATTAACGGATTATAATCTGTTAAGGATAGCTCATTTTTTATATTAAAAATTCCATTCTATAAAATAATTCCTTGTAAAGCAAAACTTCATTTCCCAAATCATTTTCACTCTTTAATTTTTTCATTCTTTCATTTTTAAAGGAGCTGTCACAAAAACAGCTCCTTTAAAAACAACCTAATTTCCAAAACTCCAAAAGGAGTTTTTTCCTTAATTGTTAATTGACAATTATTAATTGTTAATTGCCTAATATGCTATTATTTCAGCACCATCTTCAGTAACTAAAACGGTGTACTCCCATTGAGCTGAATATCCACCATCTTCAGTAAATACTGTCCATTCATCATCTTCATCTACAAATACTTCATAATCACCTTGGTTCAACATAGGTTCAATAGTAAATACCATTCCAGGAACTAACAGCATCCCTTCTCCTCTTTTACCTACATGAGCAACAAAAGGATCTTCATGGAACTCTATTCCTACACCATGACCACCAAAGGCTCTTACTACTGAAAAACCATTAGCTTCAGCATGTTCTTGTATAGCAGCTCCAACATCTCCAAGGAATCCCCATGGCTTTACCGCCTCTAATCCCTTGTCTAAGCATTCTTTAGCTACTCTTACAAGCTTACTATCCTCTTCTGATACATTCCCTATCATGAACATTCTAGAGGCATCTGAGTAGTAACCATTATATATTGTTGATACATCTACATTTACTATATCTCCATCCATTAATATGGTATCTTCACTGGGAATTCCATGACAAACTACATCATTTATAGATACACAAACGCTTTTAGGAAAACCACCATAGTTTAGAGGTGCAGGTATTGCCCCACTATTTACTGTAAGATCATGAACTAACTTATTAATTTCTTCAGTATTCATTCCTACTTTTATTTTTTCTTGTACTAAGTCTAAAACTGCATTATTTATCTTAGCACTTTCCCTAATACCTTCTATTTGTTCGCTATTTTTTATCATATCAATTGATGGAACCTCATGTCCCTTAGCCTTATAAGCTGCTAACTTTTCATCAAACTCAATATGACATTTCTTGTACTTTTTACCACTGTTACACCAGCATTGATCATTTCTATTTAAAATCATACTGTCTCCTTTCTTTTACTACTTCAACTATATTTCAATTAATCACTTTTATTAAATATAATTTTAATAAAAATTTACCTTTTTAGTATTATAGAACTTTAAGGTAAAAATAATTTTCAAGTAAATTACATTAATTAAAATCATAAGTCTTTTAATTTTTATATAATTTATTACTATATATTTAATATATCATAAATTTCATAATTCAACTCAGTTTAAAATAAAAAAACTAAAAAAAGTGAACATATGTAAGCTTGCTTATCCCTTCACTTCCTTCTTAGTTATGGTAAACTTACATATATCCACTAAAATACAAAATAAAACTCATATAAATATTTTATTAACTGTATCCAGTAAGAATATTTATTTTTTTAAAGTATAATCATAATTTAAATAGGGTTCAACAACTGAGTTTATACCATTTAAAATATCTACCCAGTATTCATTCTTTATGTAAATGCTTTCTTTCTTTTCTTCATCTACATCTTTTATATTGGTATTATTAAAATCTGTATAAAAATCATTTAGACTCTGTGACATATTATTCATAGCAATAAAATCCTCAAGGATATTTTCCTCTAGAATAATTTTTTCATTATGATTTTTCATCTCTAAACTCAAATATTCAAAAAGTAAAGTTTCTATTCTAGAATAAACTTGATTTGGCATATCTGTTGAATAATCTAAAGTTTTAGATTTCTTATTAAAACTTATAATTTCTTCTTTTCCATAATCCTTGTACTTAGACCATAAATTATTATACTCATTAGAAATCACTGTATAATTCTTATATAAAACAAGCATCTCTTCATTAGTGACGCTTTTTGCTTTAATACATTGATCTAATAAAGATAAAACACTTTCATTTCTAGTTTTAATTTCCCTTGCACTGTTGTAAGTTTCTTTACCTATTAATAACTTATAACGTGAATTCATAACTGAACTGTAAACGTTTATTAGCAGGCTGATGATTAAAGTTCCTATTATTATCAGAACACTATTATTCTTACTTATTTTATAAGATCCCATAGAGCACCCCCACTCAGTCATTATATCATAAATTATTAACTAATACTAGCCTACTTATACTTATCCACCAAAATCAGCACACACCATTAGAAAATGAAAATTTAAGAATGAAAAATTAAGAATCATTTTAAGTAATTCTTCCAAAATTACTTAAAATGATTATTTTCTCAAACTCCATTAGGAGTTTTTCATCATCTTTTCACTCTTTCATTCTTAAACCTTCCATTCCTTCATTCTTTCATTTCTAATCGTGCTCTAGCACCTAAAAGTATCTCCCATGTTCTTGCTGATACTCTTTTATCATATCTAATCCAGCAGTACCACCTTCACCCTTTACGGCGTTAGTTTCAATTTTCTTTATTTCTCCATAAGGTTCATTTAAAGATAAATCCTCATCTCCAGTTAATACCCAAATAGTGTTTTTCTTAAAAGGCTTATATTCAAGCTCCTTTTCTCCAACACCATCAGTGAAATAAACTACTACATGATTTCTTAAATTATTATCTCTTATATATTTAAATACTGGTGAAAACTTTGTAGAGCCATTCTTAAAGGATCTCTTCTTTATATCATTTTTAGACTTAATTTCATATACACGTCTAATTTCATTATCACATTCAATTAATGTAATCTTATTAGTTCTTGTTCTAGTTATCTCTAAAACCTCTACTAATATCTTACTAAATTCTTGTTCACTCATAGAAGCACTTATATCTAAAGCCACAATAACTTCAGGCACACTATTAGGTAAAGTACCTCTAATATCTAACCTATCTGGTTGCCTTCTATTTCTTCTCATAACAGTCTTCTTTTCCCCAGCCCTTAAGGATGGTATTATTTTCTTTAAGAGATCTTGCCATGATATTTCTGCCTTTTCACCATAAGCTTTAATAATACCTTCAATATCCTTTGGAGCTTTACCATTATATGATCCTATTGCTGTTTTTTTAGTCATATCTTTAATAGAGTCATCATTTAAATTGCTTTCTTCCCAAACATCATGAGCCTTTGAAATATCTAATAACTCACCAACAATCTCATCTTTATCAGCTTTTTTATTATCCTTGAGTTTTGCTTTAATTGCTTTTTCAATTTCTTCAGCATAAACTTCTACACTACAATCTTCTTTTAAATTAGCCCCATACTCTAAATTAACTCTTTCTAGTCTATAACTATCCATAGGTAAGTTCTTAATAAATTGATTTATAGATATATCTAAAGCTAAATTAACAGCAGTTGTAGTATACTTATTTTTAAGAGCCTTTTCTCTTTGATGATGTCCATACATGATATGATATATTTCATGCTTAAATAAGGCTTGCATTTCTCTTTTATCACTAAGTAAAAACAATAATGGATTAAAATACATTTTAAATCCTTGCATCTTAGGTATAGTTGCTAGAGGCCAAGTAATATTATATCTAATACTTCTTTCTGTTCTAACTAGAAACTGCCCGAAGAAACTATCTTCTCCCTCAAGCATTTCTATTACTACAGTTTCAACTAACGAAAAAAATTCTCTTTCAAAACTACTATATATTTTACCATTTCCCTTAATATCTAAGGCTTGTTTTAGTAAACTATCTCTTCTTTCTTCAAATGTCATAGCATTACCTTCTATCCAAATATCTCAAAGAATGCATCTAAGAACATATCTTCATTTAATAATTCATTATAAAGTTCTAATGATACATCTCCCTTTATTTCCTTCATAATTCCAAGTCTTAAATCCTTAGGATAACATGTTAATAAATCTGAGAATAATTTCCTATTTGCCTCAGTATTATTTTCACTTAAGTATCTCAATGAATTTTTAGCTAAAATATATAGTCTTGAATGACTTTCTTTTCTTAATTCCTCTTTTACATCCATTGGCAAAATAACATAAGGATATAATTCCTCAGGTTTAATTAGAGGATTCTTTATATTCTTTATATAGTTTATAAAATCTGTAGCTATACTAACACCAATATTTCCTTTAACTACATTATAGAAAGTATCTATTGAATAATTATTTGAATTATTAATATAAACATTATATGCTTTAGCTACCCTTTCCCAGCTTCTTGGTGTTGCTCTAATAGATTCATTTGAGTTTGGAGTATTTAAATATTCTGGGAATGTTGATAAGAATTCAATTATATGTTCATGAACCTTTACTTCATCACTCATTGCCCACTTAATCCATTCTTTAATATCAGAAGTTAATTCAAGCCAAACAAATCTATCTTCTTGTGCCTTATCCATATCAACTACTTGATAGTCACTATCTTCAAATCCATCATACTTATTAGACGGATTCATTGCAGCTACAATTCTTACATTATCTTGTAATCTAAATCCATTTATCTCCCTATTTAATATTAAGTTCATAAGTTCTTGTTGAACTGCATGCTCACATCTATTTAACTCATCTATAAATAATAAGACACCATTATATTTGCTATTTTTTATTGCCTTTTCTATTTCTATAAGTTTATAATGAGTTGCATATTTAGTTCTTCCATTTTCAACTATTGGAAGACCACCTATTTCACCTTCCTTAAGAAGGTTAGCATCTATATTAACTAAGTAATAATTATCTTCACTACATATTTTCTTTACTAATGAAGTTTTACCTATACCAGCTTCTCCTATAATTAAAGGTACACTACCTGATTCTAATACTAATTCTACTGTACTTATTGCTTCTGAAAATTTCATTTTATCACCTCTCTTACGCCTTATCTTGAAAGTTTATAATCAACTAATAAAACCTTAGCTTTCTTACTTCCATATTCTCTTATAAAATTAACCTTATCCATTTCTAGTATCTCAAGTTCTAAAAAGTCCTTAATATATTTCTCATCAATTAATTCCTCTTTTACTTTTTCTATAACTACATTAACTACAAAGTCAGCATCTATTGAATCATAAACATACTTTACAACCTTTATATTGTCACCAATTAATACTTTAAGTTCATCTAAATCAAAGTTTATATAGTTTATGGCTTCTTCATTTCCAATAACAGCAGCTCGTCTAGCCTCTAAACTTGGATTATCAATAAACTTAATTGCTGCCCAATACTTCTTTATAGACTCTAATTGAACTTCTTCACTAGGATTCTTTATATATTTTATTGAATCATAGTCCTTACTCACTGCCTTAAGCATTATTTCTTCAGTTGGATTTTCAATAAATTGAATTGCCCATCCCTTAGCATTTACTGCTTCAAGCATAACCTTTTCTGTAGGATGTTTTATATACTTCAATGAATTCCATAATAATCTTACAGCTAAAATTGAATTTTCTTCATCTAGGTCCTCTATATATTCAACTGCTAAAGGATTATTTCTAATAGCTATTTCTTTAGCTTCCTTTGAAGGATTATTTACATATCTTATTGCTAATCCATTCTTCTTAACTGCGGTTAAAATAATCTCTTCACTAGGATTTTCTATATATCTAATATATAAAGGATTATCATTTATTTTTTTTAATTCGTTACTTTCCATCTTTCTTCCCTTCTTACTAATAAATAAAATCTATATGTATATCTATTTTACTATCAAAAATACTTTAATTATTTTTTTATTTCATATTTGATAAATAATTATTTTTTATCAACTTTATTATACTATAAATAATTGATAATTACTATTACTCTTATTTAATAACAGTTCTTATTTATCCCATACTTAAACAATTACATCTTTATTTTCTGCCTTATATAACAACACTTTTAATCATTTCACAATTAAATTATTCTAATTTTCTATAGGATTTCTATATACCATCACTGCTATTTATAACTACTCTCTTTTATTTCTTCCAACAACATAAAAAAAGTAAAAAAAGAAAGAAGGTGCTATACCATAATAAAAAATTAAGAGTGAATAAATAAAAAAAGAAACTCAGCCATAGCTGAGTTTTCACCTTAATTATACATTATTCATTTTTCACTATCTATCATTTATGCTGGTGGTCTCTTATATGATTAATACAATAACATTGCTTTCCTGAACATTTGGAACAATATCTAAACTCCATCTTTGGATCCTGAGCTTCTGTTATACCACATACTTCACATCTATGAAGTACTTCCATTGGCCTTGCTTGAGACTTAAATTTTTGTTGTCTTTTAAAATTAGTTGCATTACTTCTAGTACCTGTAACTACTTGTTTTCCGAAGAATATAAAGAAGTTTAATACTGGTACTAAAGTTATAAGCATTCCAGCAATACTAAACATACTTAAGAATCCTATAAATTTCAAACCAATAAGTACCCAATCAAGTATAGCTAAATATTTTACTTTAACAGGTATTATATAGAATAATAACACTTGAAAATTAGGATAAATCATAGCAAATGCCAAGAATAAAGACATATTTATATAAGAACCTGTAGCAATTGCTCCAGTTATCATTGATACTATAATTGTAGATATCATACCTACAAAGTAATAAAAATTAAATTTGAACTCTCCCCATTCATTTTCAAGTCCTGTACCTGCTAAATAATTAAAGTATACACCAAACATAAAAGATATAATATTAAGACTAGATGGTACAAAGATAAAGGTTACTAACCTCCATACTTCTCCTTCCATTACCTTAGATGGATCTAAAATAATTCTATCAATCAAATTAGAATCTGGAGACATCATAGTAAAAGCATATACTAATATTGTTCCAGCTATAATTATTAACATTAAATTCTTTATATAAAATCTACCAATCTTTCTTTCCAGTTTATTTAACCAATTCATATAATAAACTTCCCCTTTATTCTTTATAATTTATTTACTAAAATATATAAAAAGTCGTCTATAGTGTATTCAGTGTTTTTCATAGATAAAGTAATCATATTGCTTATTAAAAAGGAAGTTAATTTTCTAGTTTCCATATTAATAGTAATATCTTTATTTTCTTTATGTACTTCTATTATTTCATCTACTATTACATACAACTCTTCCATAACATCATTCTTCTTGCATTTATCTGAATCAGCCTTTTTTTCTTTTACTATCTTATCTTCCTTAGTAATATGATAAAATACTTCTTTATGATATTTTAAGAACTTTTCTAAATTCTTATATATGGATTTTATTTTTTCTTCAAGTTCCATATCCTTCTCTTTTATATTTCTTGATTCTTCTATTACTTCTGTCCATGTATTATTAAAAATCTCCATTACTAGAGACATCTTATTTTCAAAATAATTATATACAGTTCCGAGTCCTATTTCACATCTATTAGCAAGCTCTCTCATGCTAAAATTATTATATCCTTTTTCTTCTAGCAAGATATAGCCTTCTTTTAATATAGTTTCTCTTGCATTTTGTAATATCTTAGGCATCGAAGTCCCCCCTTTACTATAGTTTATATCAATCTTTCTATATTATCAACTAATGAAATAATACTTATTCAATTTCCATATATTTACTTTTTATCTTTTTCTTATTATACTTATATTATGTAAAGATATAATTTAATTAAGGAGCATATCATGGAAAACACTGGCTTTAACCTTGAAAACAAAAGAAAACTCCTTTATAAACGTAAAAGAAGAAGAAAGATAATCTTTCGTTTAACATTGTTATTTACTTTAATATTTTGCGTATCTATATATTTTATTCTAAATAGCAAAGGACTTATTAACAGAAAAGTTACATTATCACCTCCAAAAGAAAAAGAATTTATAGTATGTATAGATCCTGGACATGGTGATTTTGACATAGGCTCTAAAAGTCCTTCTGGTTCCTTAGAAAAAGATATTGTGCTTAGTATTTCATTAAAGCTTGGAGAATTACTAGAGAAGGAAAATATTAAAGTTGTTTATACTAGAACTAATGACTCTTTACCTTGGTTAGATGATGCAAATGATAGTTTAAAAGAAAGAATCAAAATTTCAGAAGTCTTTAAATCTGATTTATTTATTTCTATACATTGTAATAGTAACTACGATGATACTAATGCTAAAGGTATAGAAACTTGGTATAAGCTAAATGATGAAGAAAGCAAAGACTTTGCTGAAGATATTCAACTATCACTGTCTAACTTAAATTACACTGATAATAGGGGTGTTAAAACTTATGCCAAAAAAGAAGATGCATTGGCAGTATTAGAATTAAATTCAGCTAACTCAGCCTTAGTAGAGCTAGGGTTTTTGAGTAATTCACTAGATGAAAAATACCTAACATTAGATAGTAATCAAGATAAGATTGCAAATGCCTTAAAGGAAGGAATACTGAGGCAATTAGCAGTTGACAACTAACAATTGATAATTATGAAAAAAACTCCTTTCGGAGTTTTAAAATAAAAAGTTTTTAGTTACTGTCACGTAATGAAGAATTACAAGCAATTAATTTTAGTAACTCTTTAAGTATTACATCATTAACTATTCATTTTTAATTCTTGAGTTAAATTTATTATGTTTCTGCAATAACAAAAGGGGCTTCTTAAGGAAGCCCCTAGTTATAAACTTCATTTTATTTATAAATTTCAAATTTTAAACCAATGTTAAGCTATTAACTTCTTCTATAACCTGTGGTGACTTATCCAAGTTTACTAAAATAACAATATAATCACCATTTTCAAGTTTTACATATCCTCTTGGAATTATTTCTTTTTCTCCTCTTTTAATTGAAACTAATAAGGAATCCTTTGGCCACTCTACTTCATTTATATACTTACCTTCTGCTACACTTCCCATTTCAACTACGAATTCTAATATAGTTTTTTTATCGTTATCTTCATTACTAGTAACTCCAACCTTCTTTAAAAGCCTTTCTAATAATGTCTCGTATATTGCCTCATTTCTTAATAATTCAGAAGTAATATAAGAAATTATTACTACAACTGATAGAGATAATAAATGACTAAAGGAGCCTGTCATTTCCATAATAAGAACTATACCTGTTATAGGAGCCTTAACTACTGCTGAAAAATACGCTGCCATTCCTAAAGCGATAAAGTTAGTTATGTAAATTGCACTTACTCCAAAGTAATCTACTGATATTACTCCTGTTATATTACCTAAGATAGCTCCTAGTAAAAGCATAGGTAAAAATATTCCTCCAGGTACCCCAGACCCAAAGCATATTAATAGAAGTAAAAACTTAAGTATATATATTATAATTAAAACTAACAAGTTCATCTCACTAGATGTTAAATCCATTATCAACTCATGTCCGCCACCTAGTAAACTAGGGTATAAAAGTCCCACTACTCCAGTGATTACAAATGGAATCATTACTTTAACTTCTATTTTTAAATTTTTAAACTTTCCATAAATATTTTGGAATAAAACTATTCCCTTAGAAAATAAAACTCCCATTATACCAACAAAAATCCCTAGTAATATAAGTATCCAATAATACTTTAAAGGCATTATTGTTAACTCGCTAAAGTTTAATGAAGGCTCCATTCCTAGAAAATTTTTAGAAACAAAATCAGCAGTAATTGCAGCTGCCATTGCTGGTAATAATACTAAAGGAGAAAAACTTCTATGTATTTCTTCTAAAGCAAATATTATTCCTGATAATGGTGAGTTAAAAGCAGCAGATAAACCAGCAGAAGCACCTGCTGTAATTAAGAATTCCTTTTTTACAGGAAATCTTTTATATGTTTTTTCTGCAACTCCCTCTCCAACTGACGCACCTATTTGTACAGATGGACCTTCTCTTCCTAGAGTAAGTCCTGCTGATAAAGCTATTACACCTCCGAAGAATTTTAAAACTAATATTCTAAGCCAATTTAATTTTAGTTTATTTAATACTCTTCCCTTAACCTGCGGAATACCACTACCAGCTATCATAGGTTCTTCTTTGCTCATATATCCTACAATTAATCCTAAAAAAGCTAAAACTATTAATACAAGAAATATATTAACAATCCCCTTATTTCCCCAAAGATAAAATTTCTTAAAAACAGCTGTAAATTTAGTTATTAATATTCTATTTAAAACTATTACTATTCCTACTAATAATCCAATTATTATTCCTTGAATTATTAGCCTAAACTTCATATGTTTTCTTTCTTCTAAAATTTTAGCTATATTTTCTTCATCCAATATTATCACCTAGTTTTCAAATATATTTTTTACCTCATCTAAAATCTTAAAATTAGTAAAGTCAAAATGTAAAGGTGTTAAAGTTACATAACCTTGTGATAAGAAATATAAATCAGAATCATCCTCTGATATTGCATTTCTAGTTCCCTTTATTTCATATATCATATCTTCATTTTCTTCTACTAAAATATAATTTGTTTTATAAGTAGATTTACCAAGCTTACAAACCTTAATTCCTTTTATTTCTTCTTCATCAACATTTGGTACATTAACATTTAATACAACATCATTTCTTAAGTAATTTTTTTCAGCTATATCTACCACTTTACTTATCCATTTAGCTGCCTTAGTATAATCTTCATCTTCTCTTTCCCAATCAACTTCCATAGAAATAGCAATAGACGGAACATTATATATTGCACCTTCCACTGCAGCTGAAACAGTCCCTGAATAAAGTATATCAGTTCCACAGTTTATCCCTCTATTTATTCCCGAAATAACTAAATCAACCTCTTTGCAAAGTAATGATAACCCTGCTTGAGTACAATCTGCTGGTGTTCCAACTAAACTATAAGCTTTAAATTCATCATCTATCTTTTCTTCTCTTATCTTTATAGGATTATGAATTGAAATAGCATGGCTTGAAGCACTCTTTTGTTCTCTTGGTGCCACAACTGTAATTTCATGTTTCTTACTTATTTCTTTTGCTAAAGCATATATCCCTCTTGCATTTATTCCATCATCATTAGTAATTAATATTTTCATATTAGACCTCCTAAAATAAGTATTATCACATATTATATACTACCATAAAACTTTATATTATAAAAAAAGATGGAAGGCCTATATTTTTCCTTCCACCTTTATTATAGATTAAATCCTTGAAAATTTAATCTATAATCCTCTATATTGAATTATTTATGTTTTTCTTAGCGCCAAAATATGTTGATATAAAGTATCCTCCATATATAACAACTAAAACTGCCAGTGCTATTAATACATTTTTCATAATGCTAATACTTCCAAACATAGTTATTACTCTTTTAGAAAATTCTAATCCTGCAATTGAATGTATTAATGCTAAAGATAGCGGCATTAAAAAGTAAATTGCTATTTGTATTAGTAATGATTTATTTATAAGTTTTTCATCTACACCTATCTTCTTTAATAAGTTATATCTTGAAATGTTATTTGTTGATTCTGATAACTGTTGCAGAGCTAAAACAGCAGCTGATGTTATTAAGAAGATACCTCCCATATATATTCCTAAATATGCTATAGTAGCTCCCATGCTTGATGAACTTGCAAATAATGATTCTTTATCATTAGACACAAAGTAAGTATCTCCACTTATTTTATTTACTTCTTTAATTTTAGCAATAATTATCTTACTATCATCATTTTTAAAACTCATATTTACATATGATGTATATGGAGTTAAATCACTTACAATATTATCATTTACTATAATAGTACAAATATTATTTTTCATAATATCATTATATGCTACTAATTCAATAACCTTATTATCTGATGGCTTTAGTATATTTCCATTTATATTAATTTCTTTATCTTCTTTTATAACAGTGTTTAAGGCCTTATTAGCTTCCTTTATATCAGAAAATATTGAATACTCTCCAGGATTTAAAGATATTTCCTTTTTATTATCCATCTTCATAAGTTCATTAAACTTTGATAAAGAAATTATTTGTACTTCACTATTAGTTGCAATTGGATATAAATCCTTTAATTCTTTTCTATCCTCTTCTTTTATAATATCATTATATTTTAAATCACTTTTATAATTAATGTAATTAACATAATCATCAGAATAATCACCTAAGACTAATCCTTTTTCCTTAAAGTATTCTTCAATATTTACTCCATCATAATTTATTATAGTTAAATCATGTTGAGTTAAATCTTTCAAATCAGAATTTAATGCACTACTGATTCCAAGACCTCCTGCAAGCATACATATACCTGTAAATAATAATAAACATATAAAGGACATTGATATAAATACAGTATTTATTTTGCTATTTATTTGTCTTAGCACAAACATATTTAAGTTTTTTAAATATAATCTTTTATTAGATTGCACTAGCTTTAATAAAAATCCTGATAAAGAGAAGAAGAATAAAAATGTTCCACCAGCACCAAGTAATATACTTGGTCCATTTATACCTATTGTTGAAGCTCCATTATCAAGAACTTTATAATAAGCTAAACCTATCATAACTAAGCTTATTATAAATGTAAAAACAGAAACCCAAACATTTCTTACTTTTATATTTTCATTTTTCTTTGATGAGTTTAATAAATCTATTAACTGTACCTTTCCAATTGATACTGAGTTAAACATCAATACTAACACATAAATAATTCCAAATGAAATTATAGTTTTAATCATAGCTGAGTATGAATAAACAAATTTAAAATGACTTATTTTAACTTGAAACATCTTTGCAGTTAATAATGATAAACCTTGAGATATAATAATTCCAAAAACTAACCCTATAGCAAGGGATATTACACCAACTAATAATGTTTCAATAAAAAGTATTTTAGATAATTTCCCTTTATCCATTCCTAGAGTCATATATACTCCAAACTCTTTTTTTCTTCTTTTTATTAAATAATTATTTGCATAGATAATTAAAAATGCTAAAACAAAGGATATAAATACTGAAGCATATCCCATTACTTGATCAACTAACCCAAAAGCGGCCTTTTGAACTTCACTAAGTTCTAACATTATTCCTTGGGATTCTATTGAATTAAAGGCATAAAATATACAAACACCAAAAATTAATGTTAAAAAATAAATTGCATAATCTTTAAAACTTCTTTTTAAGTTTCTAAAAGCTAACTTAGAATACATTATTTTGGTCACCTCCAAGAAGAGTAATAACTTCAATTATCTTATCAAAGAATTCCTTTCTTGAATCATTACCTCTAATTAATTCATTAAAAATTCTACCATCTTTAATAAATAATATTCTTTTAGCATAACTTGCTGAATATGCATCATGCGTAACCATCATAATAGTTGCATTAAGATTTTTATTTAAATCCTCCATACTTTCAAGTAACATCTTTGCAGATTTAGAATCTAAAGCACCTGTTGGTTCATCTGCTAAAATTAATGAAGGCTTAGTAATTATTGCTCTTGCTGATGCAACTCTCTGTTTTTGTCCTCCTGACATTTCATAAGGATATTTATTTAAAACTTCTTCAATATTTAATTTTTTTGCAACTTCCTTAACTCTTCTATCTATTTCCTTATGATTTACTTTCATTATAGTTAAAGCTAAAGCTATATTTTCATATGCTGTTAATGTGTCTAATAAGTTGAAATCTTGGAATATAAATCCTAATTCTTCTCTTCTAAATTTAGATATCTTCTTAGAATTTAATTTTGTAATATCATTTCCAGAAATAAAAATATGTCCACTACTTACTTTGTCAATAGTTGAGATACAGTTTAAAAGCGTAGTTTTTCCACTACCTGAAGCACCCATTACCCCAACAAATTCTCCTTCTTCAACTGTAAAGCTTATATTATCTATGGCCTTTGTTATATTTCCTCTTTTTCCATAATACTTCTCTATATTACTAACTTTTAAAATTTCTTTACTCATACTTAATCCTCCTATTTCTTACTATAGGTTTATTTTATTGCTTTTTCAAAGTTTCATCCATTGATATATATAACATTAAACTTACACTTTTGTAAGTTTAAAAAATTGCACACATTTAAATTACCTTATACCCTTGTTTTCTTCCACCTTATCCTAAAATTATATATCCACTTGGATTATAAAAGAAAAAAATACTGCAATAATTATTATATATCACAGTATTTTTATAACTTATATATATATTTAATATTTTCATTTACTCTTTATTGAAGTAGTTTTTAATATTTAACTATCCTTGTAGTCCATTTTCTTGACGTTCCATATTTTCGATGACTACGTCATAGATATCTCCTAGTGATGCACAATATTCAAGAACCTTCCAAGGTGTATTAGTATGAAAATGTACCTTTACTAAATCTTCATCTCCAACTGCTAGCAAGCAATCTCCTTCTATGTTCTTAGTTATATATTCATTAATTCCATCTTCTGATAAATTAGTTCCCTCAATTAATAATTGAGTATCATATTTAAATTCAAGCATATTTCTCCTCCTTTAATTTATTTAATTCTTTAAAATTAAATAATATCTAATTGATTTTATATCTCAATTATAACATATGCTGTAAATATTATACTAATTATTTTCTTTTTTCATTATAAAATTCATTAATTTAATACCATTACGTTCTACTTCCTGTTCCTCTATGACTCTGTATCCTCTTCCTTCAAAGAAAGGTTTTGCCGTAATTGAAGCATGAACAAGAATATTCTTAGTTATACATTTATCTTCTAATTCATTACAAATGAAAGTTCCAACCCCTCTTCCCTGATAATCCTTATGTACATAAAGCCTATCTAAATATCCAGTATCATCTATATCACCAAATCCAATGATTATTTCATTTTCTATTGCTACTACAGAATAATGTTCTTCTAAAGATCTATTCCATTTTTCATAATCTAATTCTCCAGTTGCCCATACATTAACTTGTTCTTTTGAGTAATCTTTTATATTAATTAAATGAACTGTATTATAAAATAACTCTGCAATTTCATTAAAATCTACTGATTTATATCTTCTTATTTTCATAATATTTATCCTTAACCTAAATTATTTTATTGCATCTCTATAAGATATTTATTTATAGGAAAAATAATTGCAACCTTTGTACCTTTATTAACTTCTGATTCTAAATTAATTCCAAGCCCAAGTTTTGAAGCTAACTTTCTACATAGATATAAGCCTATCCCCGTAGACTTACTAAACCTTCTACCATTTTCTCCTGTATATCCTTTATCAAAGGCCTTTACTACATCTTTTTCATTCATTCCTATTCCTGAATCCTCAATATATAAAACTATATTTTCACCTATTTCTCTAGTATAGAACTTTATTTTATTTTGATTTTTATTATAATCCATATACTTTATAGAGTTATTTAATACTTGATTTATAATAAATTCTATCCATTTACTATCTGTATAAATAGTTTTATCTAAATCAATAGCCTCTATCTTAATTTTTTCTTGGATTAATACCTTTGAATTCCTTCTTACAACCTTATTTATAATATTTTTAAGATTAAGTTCCTTAATAATATAATCCTTCTCAAGAGCATTACTTCTTGCATAAAAAAGAGCTTGCTCAATATAATTTTCAACTTTATTAACTTCTTCATTAATGCTATTCGTTAAATCTGATTTATTATTTTCTATAATAAGTTTGCAACTTGAAATAGGTGTTTTTACTTCATGTACCCAAAGTTCAATATATTCCCTATACTCTTTATTATTAATTTTAAGATCTGAAATATCGTCTTTCATGGATTTAGTAGTTTCATTTATTATCTGATATATTAATCTACTCTCTATAAAACTTCCTTCCTCCATCACATCAGAAATTAAGTATTTTTTATCTAATGCATCTAGATTAGACATTAATTCATCATAATACTTCTTCTTATTAAAATAATCATATATATGATAAGTTAAGATGCTTATTAAATTTAATAAAGTAATAAATATAATTGCATATAAATCTACCTCTAGATAAAAAAGAAGTAGAAATGAAAATCCTAGTGTAGCTAGACTTAAAATTAAAAATAAAAATCTTTCTTTAAAAAAATCTACTACATTCATATTAAAATATAACCTTGACCTCTCTTAGTTTTTAAAAAGTCATTAGCTCCAATTTCTTCGAGTTTCTTTCTAAGCCTATTTATATTAACGGTTAGAGTATTATCATCTACAAATTCATCTGATTCCCATAAGGCTTCAATAATTTCATTTCTAGAAACTATCTTTCCATTATTTTTTATAAGAACATTCAATATTCTGCTTTCATTCTTACTAAGTTCAGTCTTTTTATCTTTATAGCTAGCTTCACTAGTAGATAAATTATGTTTAAGCTCCTTGTATTCTAAAATATCTAAATCTACACTATTATAACTTCTCCTTAAAATAGATGAAATTCTAGCTAAAAGTATTTGAGTATTATATGGCTTAGTTATAAAATCATCTGCTCCTAAATTCATACTCATAAGCTCATCAACTTCACTATCCCTGCTAGTTACTACTATTATTGGAACATCACTTTTCTTCCTTATTTCTCTACATATATAATATCCATCATAATACGGTAAATTTATATCTAATAAAATTAAATTACACTTAGATTTTAAAGCTTCTTCTACTATATTTTCAAAATCTACTGAATAACTAGTTATGTATCCATATTTATTTAAAAATGTGCTTAGCTCATTTCTTATTTTTTCTTCATCTTCTATAATAAAAATCCTTTTTGTACCCATATGTCACCTTCCTCTAATAGTATTTACATATATAAGTTGTAATACCGTCTTTACATTATTTTATTAGTTCATCTGTGAAATATTTTAGATATTAAATTTCATGTTGAACTTATATACAAATTAAATAATATATGCTTTCAATTGAAGTGATTTACTGTCTATTAAAATTATAACATGCTTTTTACAAAATTATATCTTTTATAAAAAACACCTTTACAATCAACCTTTTAAAATATGGAAGAATATTATATAATAATAACGACTACATTTAAATGGAGGAAATAATATTGTTTAAGAAAATTAATCTTAAAGGGGTGACAAATATGTGGGTAATCTATGCTTTATTATCAGCTCTCTTTGCTGCACTCACTTCAATTTTAGCTAAAATTGGTATTGAAAACATAAACTCAAATTTAGCTACTGCTATTAGAACAGTTGTAGTTCTAGTTATGGCTTGGGGAATAGTATTGATAAATGGCAGTATAAATCAAATTGGCAATATTACTCAAAAAAGCTGGATATTCTTAATATTATCAGGTATAGCAACTGGTTTATCTTGGCTATTTTATTATAAGGCACTTCAAATGGGTGATGCTTCAAAAGTAGTTCCAATAGACAAATTCAGTGTTGTAATTACTATGGTACTTGCATTTGTAATATTAAAAGAAGCTGTTACTATTAAAACAGTAGTAGGTGGAATATTTATTACTATTGGCACATTTATATTAATTCTTTAAATTTGCTATATAAGTTGTAATTAAATTTTTACATTTTATGAAGTTCTATTTTATGGTGAAAATAATTAATATATGAAGTTATATAAACAACTTATACTTAAATTAAAAGATCGATTCTTTCAATTTAGATAATTTACTAAAGAATTATTCTTAATTTATAATGATATAAAACTATAGATGTCGATTATTAATTAAAAATATATATTATTATTTTAAACTAATAAACTCAGATTTTAATTTTACTTCACTTCATTAAGTGAGATATTTAAAATCTGAGTTTTTATCTTTATAATTACTATAAAATTATTATAATTACAACTTATTTATTAATTTTATATTGTATAAATTTATTTTATTAAAATTATTAAATATTTTTTTGTAATTGGGAAAGTCTAAATAATGATATCTATCTATTAAGGAGGCATTTCAAATGAGTAATAAGAAAAATAATAGTAATCCAACTTCTCCGAAGTATAAAGAAAATGTAAGAAATAAAACTAATGAAAAAACTCCTTTTGGGGAAAATGAACCTTCTCCAAATACTACATATAAATAAAATTAGTAATGTCGCACAATGAAAAATTAAGAATAAATAATAAAAAAACTCCCGAAGGAGTTTTTAAAAGAAAATAATTTCAATAATTCTTTAAGAATTACATCAATAATTCTTCATTTTTATTTTTTAATTCTTAATTTAGGCTGTTTGTGCGACAGCCCTATCCTAGTAATCTATTTACCATCTCATTAGCCCCTTGTGCTATTGGTATTATATTTTTAACAAAGGAAATTGTAGTGTTAATACTTGTAAGTAAACTTAGAACCTTTTTAATATTTTCTTTAAATACACTGTTTTTAGAAGCTTCTTCACCGATCTTCTGATTAAGCATTATACTTCCAAGCCCCTGTTCAATGGAAAGTTTTAATCCATCTATACCGTACATCTTATATTCATCTATTTTATAATATAAATCATAAAGTACATTATTAATAAATGACTTTAGTTCCTCATTTACCTCTAATTCTCTTAAATCTGCTATTAACATTTCTATCTTTTCTTTAAAGTTAATTAAATTTTCTTCCTCAATATTTTTGTATTGATTACATACATCTAGAGCTAAAGCTAATCCATTAATAGATATTAATATTTCATTTGTTATTATAATATCTAATTTGTGCATTTCTTCCTCTAACTCTATTGACATAATCCTCTTCTCAAAATTAGTTAAAGATATAATAAGTTCCTCTTTTGAATTACTTTCAATTTTATTAATTTGTTTTTTTATATTTTCTATTATTCCTATTATTTGAATTACAGCTTTAAATATTTTTTCATCATCATTTTTATCTATATCAAAAACTTTAGAAAGTACTGATGCTACTGATCTAGACCTACTTTGTTTATTACTATGGTTACTACAAAATTCTTTTGATTTACTTAAAATTTCGTATAGTCTAACTGCCGGATTAGTTGATAATACCATACCATCCCCTCCATAATATTTGTTACAGTTATTACTTGTGTACCATAAATTATTTTTCCTTATTTTTCCACAACGTAAATATAATTTTATCAATTTAATATTATTATATTATAAATAATATTAAAATCTCTCTTTACTATATATAATGCTTAAAATCTGCAATATATGTATGTTTTAACTATTTATATTGATTTTTTTTATATCTATTTTTCCATTTTCAATATTCATAATAGCCATTGTTAAAGATAATGAAAATCTTCTTTTTCCACAACTTCCAGGATTAACATATATAATATTATTCTCAATTTCTAAGTTATATTTATGAGAATGTCCATATATTACAATATCAACCTCTTCTAAATTAATTCCCATATTATTCTTTTCATGGACTATATATATTCTTTTTCCCTCTATTTCAACTATCTCATCTTCCTTTAATATATCCTCAAGATCCCCTTTGTCATTATTTCCTTTTACAGCCACAGTGGTAGCTATATTATTTAATCTTTCTAATATATCTTTATTACATATATCCCCAGCATGTATAATTAGATTACAACTCTCTAGATTATGTATAACTTCTTCTCTTAATAAGTTATGTGTATCAGAAATAATTCCTATTTTCATACAGATATCATCTTTCTTCATAGTTTTCTATTACAGCTTTAATAATTTCTTTTATTTCACTTAATGATAAATCTAGTGTTTCAATTCCACCAATATCACATTGAGCTGTACTCCTAATGTTGTTTAATATTCTTGCATATAGCTGTTTATTATTATCAAACTTCTCATTGTCTTCAACTATATATTTATAAAGTGTCCTTGCTTCTTTTTCTATATATTCTCTGTCATTCATAATTACTCTCTCCCTATTTTATCCTCTTTATGAATATCTATAACTGTTATCCCTATTATCTATGGTGTTTAAATGCCACTATAGATAAATTTATTTCTTTATTATAATAAGTTCACCTCAAAATAATTAGCACCTTGGCCTTAATAATTTTATTAAAGAGTAAATTCAACTATAAAAGTAGTATCTTTTCCAATATTACTTTCAGCATATATTTTACCATTATGACTTTCAACTATTGATTTAGCTATAGATAATCCTAATCCATATCCACCAGTTTCCCTTGCTCTTGAAGTATCTATCCTATAGAACCTTTCAAATATCTTCTCTAAATCCTCTTTCTTAATTCCATCTCCAGTGTTTTTAACCTTAAGATAAACCTTATTCTTGTCTTCATATAATATTACATCTATTCTTCCACCAGAATTAGTGTACTTTAATGCATTATCTAGTAATATACTACATAGTTTTTTTATTTCTTCCTTTTTAGCTTTCAAATCTACATTCTTTTGTATTTCTGTTTCTAAAATAATATTATTCTCAAAAACCACTGCTTCAAAGCCTAGTAATATGCTATCTAAGACTTTGCTCAAATCAAAACTAGATTTTTCTTCCATAACTTTATTGCTATCTAGCTTTGTTAAAGATAGCATATCATCTATTAACTTAGCCATTCTATCTACTTGGTTACTAATATAATTTATCCACTTAATTTGACTATCTACAGTTTTATCTTTATTAGATGTTATTACTGATGTATTAGTCCTAATTATAGCTAGAGGAGTTTTTAATTCATGAGATGCATCTGCTATAAATTGCTTCTGCTTTTCAAAGCTTTCCTTTATTGGCTTAATAGTTTTATTAGTTAAATAAACACTTATGTAAAAAAGTAAAAACAAACTAATGCTACCTACTATCAAAAAAACTTTTAGTAAATTATTTAGCATATTAATTTGAAGCTCTCTACTTATTAATGCAATCTTTAACCCCTTTGGAGTATGTTCTTTTAAATATCCATAGCTACTTCCAGATATATCAATTTTATCAATCTTATTTTCATTTTTAAGTATAGAATATATAGATTCTTCTAATACGGTATTATCTATTTCTATATTTGTAGTTACATTTGCCACATTATTTTCTGAATCTAAATCTATAATTATACTATTTCCATTTTTAAAATTCGGACCAGGCTTCCTAGGATTTTGAATTGCACCTTTTAAATCTCCTTCTAACTCTCTATCCATATTTGCTGCAGTAGTTAAGTATATAGTTCCAAAAATAAGAATAAAAACTAATGTTAGAAGAGTCATATTTATGAAAATAAACTTCCTTTTTAACTTTTCAAACATACTACTCCTCCATCCTATATCCTACACCTCTTATAGTAACTATATTTACTCTTGAATTTAAATGCTGAAGTTTTTTTCTAATAAAAGAAATATATACTTCTATATTATTGTACTCTATTTCTGCATCGAAGCCCCAAAGCTTAGTGATTAAATCATCCTTACTAACTACAACCTTAGGTCTCTCCATAAAATACTTTATTATTTCAAATTCTTTAAGGGTTAGTCTTATAGATTCTCCCTTTACTTCTAAATCGTAAGTATTTAAATCTAATCTAACATCGCCATAAGAAAGATAATTATCATTTATAACATTACCTTTTCTTCTGGTTATAGATCTAAGCCTTGCAAGTAATTCCTCTGCTGCAAAAGGCTTAGTTAAATAATCATCAGCACCTAAATCTAGTCCTTGAACCCTATCTTCAATTTGGCTTTTAGCTGTTAACATAATTATTGGAGTTGTTATTTCCTTTTTTCTTAATTCTTTTAAAACACTTAACCCATTTAACTTAGGTATCATAATATCTAAAACTATAACATCATAAATATCAGTTAAAGCGTAGTTTAATCCATCTTCCCCATCATACACAGCATCTACAACATATTTATTTTTACTTAATATCTCAACTAATGCTTCAGATAATTCTTTTTCATCCTCAACTAAAAGTAGTTTCACTATATTACCTCCATTAAAACATTAAATTTTATAGTTAGATTTATTGTATTATATATATTTCAATAATTAATATGTATTTTGAGTACTTATGCTATTCAAAATTAAAAATAGCTTTGAAAGTAAGTTACATTAATTGAAATCATATAATTTTAATCTGTATATAAGTTCATTATGTAATTACATAACTGAAATACTCTTCATATAACCTAACTTAATAAAATATAAAAATTTTATTTCAACTTATATTTTACTTAATAAAATGTTATCACACAAACCTTAAAATAAAATTAAATTCATATCTAATTTTTTATTAATAAGAAAAAAAGTCTGTATCATTACTTATATAAATCTTGATACAGACTTCTATTTAAATTATTTCCAAGGACATATTTTTATCTCTAATAAATCTATTATCTTAAATATTATTAATGACATTATACTTAAAGCTAAGATTCCAGCAAACATCCCCTTATAATCTACCATTGACCAAGAGTTCATTATATAATAACCTAGTCCATATTTAGTAGCATAGTTTTCACTGAAAAATAAAGCTGAAATAGCAATACCTATACTTACTCGTAGACTTGAAAAAATCTTAGGGGCTATGCTAGGTAATATTACTTTTGTTATAGTATCTACCTTACTAAACTTCATTACCTTTGCAGATATTAAAACATCATTATCTATTTCATTTACTGCATCTCTTGTTACTATTAATATTTGAAATACTATAATAGTAACCATAAGTATTATCTTTGATTTATCACCTATACCAAACATAACCATAAATATTGGTAAGAAAGCAATTTTAGGTATTGGATAAAGTAAGTAAACTATAGGAGATATTATTTTATCAAAAAGTGTGCTTCTACCTATTAATATTCCAAAAGGAATTCCAATAATTAATGATATAAGTATAGCTCCTAATATCCTATATAGACTATATAAAATATGATATATAAAGTCATTTTGCATAAGTCTTATTAGCTCTAATAGTGTACTCTTTGGTGTTGGTACCATATTAGTTCCTATTCCTAAACTTAATAAATACCATAAAACAATTATTATAATAGCTCCATATAAGCTTTTAAAAAACTTTAAAACTCTATCCTTAATCATAAAGGCTACCTCTTACTTTATTACATATTTCTATATATTCAGTCTTTGTCCTAATATCTTTATCACCAAAGTATTTATTAGGAATAATACTATCAATCCTACCATCTTTCATTACTATTATTTCTTCACCTAAGAAAACTGCTTCTTCAATATTATGAGTAACTAAAATCATAGTAATATTCTTTTCAATCTTAATTTCAAGTAATAATTCTTGAATCATTTCCTTGTTAATTGAATCCAAGGCTGAAGTAGCTTCATCTAATAAAAGAATTTCTGGATTATTTATAATCGTTCTTCCTATAGCAACTCTTTGCTTTTGCCCACCACTAAGCTCTTTAGGATATTTATGCTTTATATCAGCTAGTCCTAATTCATTAATAACCCTATTAACCAGCTTTTCTTTTTCTTCTTTAGATAAATTACTTTTATTTAAACCTAAACTTATATTTTTATATACTGTAAACCAATTAAAAAGACCTAAATTCTGGAGTATTAATGAAGTTTCACCTTCTATTTCTAAATTCCCTTCATAATTAGAAATAAGCCCTGCCATAGTATATAGCAGGGTTGTCTTTCCACAGCCAGACTTTCCTATAATAGCATAAGATTTTCCTTTTTCAATAGATAGATTTAATTTATCTATTGCTATTTCTTCATTATACTTTACAGATAAGTCTTTAATTTTTATTATATTATTTAACAAACTTTCCTTCTAATAAATCAGCTGGTTTAACATTTAAATCTTTATTTAATGTTTTTTCAGTCCAATCTATTATACTTTGTAAATATTCATCACTAGGAAGGGCAGCTTTTTTATATGTTGGTAAAACCATAGTACCTTTAACCTCAGGATTTGTATTTGGTATTTTTTCAATTAAAATATCTTTTGCTATTTCAGGATTGTTGTTTATTTCATCTACAGCCTTATTATATGCTTCATGGAAAGCTTTAATTGTATTTGGCTTTTCATTAATAGATTTACCTGTAAATACTAAACAATCTGGTGAAAACTCATCATCCATTCCATAAACAGTCTTAATTAATCCCTGTAATTCACCATTTGATGCAACTGGTTCTGGGAATAAACTCATATCAACTTCCCCACTATTTAAAGCAGCAAGTCTTGCAGGTATTTCATTTATAAATACCTTTTCTACATTGTAGTCTTGTCCAAGCCACTTATCGATTAGATAGTTAGAAACACTAACTTCCATCATTCCTACTTTAATATCTTTCTTATCTTTTGCACCTTCATTAGATAAAACTGGGAACATTCCATCTGTCATAGTTGTAGCTTTTATATCAAAGCCACCGTTTACATTTGTTGCAACAGCAATAAAATCTGTCATTGCTCCATCAATTTCATTGCTTTGAAGAGCACTTTGTCTATTTTGCGCATTAGTATAAATTTCAATCTCAACATTAATTCCAGCATCTTTAAAATATCCATTCTTTTCTGCAATAAGAATTGGGGCTGTATCAACTGCAGGCATTAAGCCAATTTTTAATGTTGTATCTTCTTTTACCTCTTCTGCTTTTTCTTTATTTCCACATCCTATTAAGAAAATAGAAAACATTGATATTAAAATTAATGATAATTTTCTGTTTAACTTTTTCATTTGTTAAACCTCCTACAAACTTTTCTCCTTCCTATTATATTTATTAAATACATATTTTTCAACTAATTTTTCTATAATATAGAAGAAAATAATAAACTTATCTATATATCTAATATAAAGAAATCCATAACTCGAATATTAAAATCCATTGTTTAGTATATATTGTATGTCCAAGACATTTATATAAACAATACGCTAATAGTCCGTAAACTAAAAGAAAATCAAAAAACAGAAAGATGATATAGTTTAAGCTGCTACACCATCTTTCTTATATTACTTCCTTACACTATAGCTTTTATAGTCAGAATTTATTTCTATTATAATAATTAAAATCTATAATAAGTCTTTTTATTCTTTTTATATAAACACATTACTTATTAAACTTTAATATTACCTTAAATAAATCTCCATCAATTTCAACTTTTAAGCTTCCACCTTGTAATTCTGCAAAACTTTTTGCTATAGCCAGCCCAAGACCTGATCCTTCAGTATTCCTTGACTTATCTCCTCTAGCAAATCTTTCTACTATCTCTTCTTCAGTAAAATCTATTTCGGTTGCAGACATATTCTTTAAAGTTACGTATACACCATTTTCATCATCCAAGATATCTATAAATACCCTTGAATTAGGCATAGAATATTTAACTATATTTATAAGTAAGTTTTCAAAGATTCTATAAGTTTTTTGACTATCTAAAGGTACTATAACTTTATGTTCTGGTAAATTCCACTTAAATTTTAGTGAAGATTCCTCAATCTTATCACTAAGTTCTAAATGAGTTTGTTTCATTAAAGATACAATATCAACATTAACTATATCTAATTTAATATTTTTACTTGTAGCTTTACTTATTTCAAATAAATCTTCTATTAAATTTTTAAGCCTTTGTGATTTTCTTTCCAATGTGCTTAAATATTTTTTCCTATCTTCCTTACTTATATTTTCATCCTTTAATAAATCAATATAAGTAATTATTAATGTTAATGGAGTTTTTAAATCATGAGAAACATTTGATATAAGCTCAGTCTTCATCCTTTGACTTTTCACTTCTTCTTCAACTGCATTTTTAAATCCTTTTTGAATCTTCTCAAGTTCATCCTTTAATGGTTCAAATACTCCTAAATTTTCATCTATAGTAACATCTAAATTACCTTCTGCTATTTTATTAGTAGCTCCAAGTAAAATTTGATATTTACCTTTTATATCTTCAAAGTATTTTTTTAATACAAAGAATAAAACTATTGAATATATTAATGCTGTTCCTATTCCAAAGAACCAGATTGCGCACATAAAAGAAAGAATAAGAAAGTTCACAGCAACTACTTTTAATATAACTTTATTAGATTTATTATTTAAATCTACATTAGCCAATTCATTATAAATTTTTCTAAATATTTTTAATATAATCCTTATTAATTTACCCACTAATGTATTTTCTTTAATATACTTAATAAGTCCTTTTGTAAATATGAGTTTTAATACAAGCGTAGCTACAAATACTGTAAGCAATAAAACAAACCAAAATATAACATTTCCTACATCTAATAATGGATTAACGAAGCTTGTAGAGAATCCAACATTCATGAATGCATTTATTAACCACTCATTATTCAAGGTAGAATAAACTAAATCAGGGGACATAGCTACACATGCTATTACCATACCTACTATAATAAATACTATTTCAAATGGTAAGTTCACTATTTTATTTATTAATTTAATACCAGTAAGGTTTTTCAAAAACGAAAACAATCCAATTATAGATGCAATCCCAAATGAAATTAATGCAATTGTTACCATTATATTTTCATATACATACTTGTCAGAACTGTTATTATAACTTACTATTTGATCTTGAAATCTTAAATTTTTAGGTATCCCATAAACTACTGATACATCTTTTAATCCATTTAATTCTAAATTGCTCGGTATATTAAATATATTATTTTTATCAAGATTTATAAATGTATTTTCTGTAGATTCCTTTATTCCTTTTGACTTAATAATATTCACATTCCCAAACTCATCAAAGGCCGCTACCATATAAAAGTCATAGTAGTTCTCTATCTCTTCTTTATTCTTAGCTTCAATATTGTCTGATAAAAGCAATCCTAGTTTATTATTTGTATTTGATACTACTTTATCAGAGTTTTTTTTAGCCATATAGTATTCTAGATTTTTATAATTTTCTTCAAATCTATAAGACCATCTATTTACTTCATAATTAATATTTTGCCTAACATTATTATATTGACTAGTATTTTGTTCATTTTTTATCCCCTTAAGAAATACTTCGTCTGCTGATACTTCCTTACCACTTTCAGCTTCTACTAAATCCGTATATAAAGCATAAGAACCTTCATATAGGTTTCTTTGGAAAAAATACTCATCATATAATACAACACTTTCTGATCTGTTTGCTATATCCCTAACCTTAGGATAATTACCTACTATAGTAATAGATATAACTAATAATAAAGTTAAAACTACAGCAAGATTAATATATCCTTTTTTATTGTTTTTCAATTTTATATCCAACTCCCCACACCACCTTTAAGTATTTAGGATTTTTAGGATTGATTTCGATTTTTTCTCTTATATTTCTAACATGAACCATAATCGTATCAGTATTTATTGCTTGCTCATTCCAAACTCTTTCATAAATTTCTTCTGATGAAAAAACTCTTCCTGGGTTTTGCATTAATAATTGTAAGATTTTAAACTCAATTGGAGTAAGCTTAACTAAATTACCATCTACCGTTAGCTCTACTGTATCTATATTAAGTTCAAGGCCACCTATAATATAGCTATTTGTTTTTTCAATTCCTGAAGAAGCTAACTTAAGATATTTAGAATATCTTCTTAGCTGAGAATTGATTCTGGCTAATAATTCTAAAGGCGTGAAAGGTTTTGTTATGTAATCATCAGCTCCAATATTAAGTCCCATTATCTTATCAACTTCTTCTGATTTTGCAGATAACATAATAACAGGAAAGTCATATTTTTTCCTAAGCTTCATAGTCATAGTTATTCCGTTCATTTTAGGCATCATAATATCTACAATAGCTAAATGTATTTCTTCATTATTTATAATTTCTAATCCCTCTAAGCCATTGTATCCCTTAAATACCTTATACCCTTGACTCTTCAAATAAATTTCTAGAGCGTCTGCTATTTCTTTTTCATCTTCAACAATTAATACATTATATCCCATAGGTCCTTCTCCTTACTTTCTTAATAACACTTTACTATTATACGATAAAAGCGAAATCTTTTCCTTACAAACTAACTATATCTTTTATTCCTAAAGAATAACCTCAAATAATTCTAAAGAATTTCTAAAAAAGTCCTTGTTTATTTTTCAGTTTAATGTTATTATAATCTAGCAGTTGGTACGAAAGTGCTAATAACAAGAGGAGCTTGGTTTGTCCTTCGCCGGATACCAAGCTCCTCATTTATTTATTTATTTATTTATTTATTTATTTATTTATTTATTTATTGTTTGCTTGTTTTCTTTATTTATTAATTTAGTTAGCTTCTCTTCTATTTTACTACTCTTAACAATTATAAAATAAGATACTATTATAATTACTCCCCATCCCCATAAAGGCATTTCTAAACTTGCAGATCCTAAAGCTGATGCAAGTAATATCTCCCAAGGTCTAGTAAGCATCAGTATAACAAAATATTTTTTAAAACTCATATTACTAATACCAACTATAAAATTAATAATATCATCTGGGAAAAAAGGAAGTAATAACATTAGAAAAATTACGCTTTCTCCTTTAGGTGAGTTAATTAAATTCTCATACTTCTCTATAAGTTTCTTATTTACAAACCTTTCAACGAACATTCTTCCATATATCCTTGATAATGAAAAAATAATTGCTGATCCAATTATTATGGCTAAAGTTGTGATAATAAATGATTCCCACATTCCAAGTACTATGGCACCTGCTACAGCACTAAAATTACTTGGTATTGGAGCAACTATTATAGAAATTAACTGTATTATAAAAAATACAATATAAGCTTTACTTCCAAGTCCTTCAATATATCCTTTAAATTCCTCTATTGATGACATATATCCTAAAATTCCACTATACTTTAAATAAATCATTATACCGCTAACTCCAACTATAGCTAAAATTAAGTACATCCACTTTTTTATTGATACTTTTCCATTCATAATTATGCTCCCCCTAAATGTTGCAGAAATCTATCTAATTTCAAATAAATACTTTTGATGATATTAGTATAAATTCCAAATCTTAATATATTTCATTACTTTATCTAAAGTTTTTCTAAATCAATTCTTATTTTTTTATTAGTAATAGTAAGATTTTTAAATTTCCAAATATAATAACAAGGTATGTAAATCATCTCCATAGTTGTATAAATGTAAAAGTTTGCGCCAAAATCTTTTAAATAAATAATATCTTTATAAATAAAAAAGAAAGTTTTGCAAAGCAAAACTTTCTTTTTTTATTTAACTACTTCATTTTTAATTTTTCATTGTACAATAGACCTATTATAAACTAATTGTCTTCTTTTCTTGGTTTATTTTTCCCTAATTTTCTAGACTCCTTTGAATATCCTACTTCATCAGCTGTCTCAACTTGCATCTTTTTAACTTCCGCCTTAGTTTTTTGACCTGATTTTTTATTCTGCTTTGAATTTTTATTATTTTTATGAGCCATTACACAACACCTCCAAATATAGTCTTAATATATAAGGTGCTTTTTATTCTAGGAAAAAAGTTGCTTTAAAATAATTATTTATTATATATATGTTTCAATAAATAATCTACATATTAAGTAATTACTTTATCTTTAGTGAAAAATAGTTTTGAAAGTAAATTACATCAACTGAAAGCATATATTTTTTTAATTATATATAAGTTGTTTGTGTAATTGCCTAACTAAAATATTTTGAGTATAAAATATAATTAAATAAAATGTAAAAACTTTATTACAACTTATATATTGCTTCTAGTCTAATTCTTATTTCTTTAATAAAATCAGCAGAATTAGTTACTGTAATATTTTCTATGTTTGATAATAATGCTAAATCCTTAGTCATAAACCCTTCGTTAATAGTTTGAAGTGAAGCCTTTTCTAAGTTATCAGCAAACTCTACTAAATCATTATTATTATCTAATTCTCCCCTTTTTCTTAATGCACCAGACCATGCAAAAATAGTTGCTATTGAATTAGTTGAAGTTTCTTTACCTTCTAAGTGATTATAGTAATGTCTTTGAACTGTTCCATGAGCTGCTTCATATTCAAAGTATCCATCAGGTGATACTAAGACTGAAGTCATCATAGCAAGTGATCCAAAGGCAGTTGCAACCATATCACTCATTACATCTCCATCATAGTTCTTACAAGCCCAAATATATCCACCATTTGACTTTATTACTCTAGCTATAGCATCATCTATTAAAGTATAGAAATATTCTATATTTAACTCTTCAAATTTAGTTTTATACTCATTATCATATATTTCCTGGAAAATATCCTTAAAGGTATGATCATATTTTTTAGAAATAGTGTCCTTAGTTGCAAACCATAAGTCTTGTTTTGTATCTACTGCAAAGTTAAAGCAGCTTCTTGCAAAGCTTTCAATGGATTTATTTAAGTTATGCATTCCAAGAAGTACTCCATCCCCTTTAAAATCATGGATAAGCTCTCTTTGTTCTTCTCCGTTTTCATTCGTAAATACTAATTCAGCCTTACCTTTACCTTCAATTTTCATTTCAACATCTCTATAAACATCTCCATAGGCATGTCTAGCAATAGTTATTGGCTTTTCCCAAGTTCTAACATAAGGCTTAATAGAATCAATAATAATAGGTGCTCTAAATACAGTACCATCTAAAAGTGCTCTAATAGTTCCATTAGGGCTCTTCCACATTTCTTTTAAGTTATATTCCTTAACTCTTGCAGCATTAGGTGTAATAGTAGCACACTTAACACCAACTCCATATTTCTTTATTGCTTCTGCTGCTAAAACAGTAACATTATCATTAGTTTCATTTCTATATTCTAAACCTAAGTCATAATATTCTGTTTTTAAATCAATAAAAGGGTTTAACAATTCATCCTTAATCATAGCCCAAAGAATCCTTGTCATTTCATCTCCGTCCATTTCTACTAATGGCGTATTCATCATTATTTTTTTCATTCTTAGCCCCCCAATATATAAATTTTTACAAACTAATTATAACTTATAAATTAAGGTTTTACAAATATAGATGATTATAACAAGGAAATATTTGTCTATAAAATACTATTTTTTATTATAGTAATATGGAAATTAATATAATTGCAAAAATTATTTGACAAATACCAACTAATCCTCCATATAGCATGCCTTTAGGTCCTTCCTTAACTAAATCTTTAAATTTTACCCTCATTCCTATTCCAGCTAAAGCAATAATTTCAAAGTTTCCACTTATCCACTTAAATATTTTTGATACTACATCAGGTATTAGACCTAATGTATAAAAAATACATACTACAAAGAATCCATAAATAAACCAAGGAATATTTATCTTCTTTAACTTACTAGCAAGTCTGCCTTTTTCTTTATTTTTTACATTTTCTTCAACTTTACTTTCAGTTTTAGACTCTTCACTATTATTTATCTTTTCAAAAACTATAACAACTACTACAATCATTATTATTCTTAAAATTTTAAATACTGTTGCTAAATTAACTACATCTTCTGATATGAATTTAGCAGAGCCTATTACTTGCCCAACAGACTGAAGGATCCCACCAATCATTGCTGAAGAGTGTAAAACATCATTATTATATAGTGCCATTGTAATAAAAGGAAGCAATATCATTAGGATAGTTCCAGTAACATTAACTATAGTAATAGACATTACCTTATCATCATCTTCTGCTTTTATTACTGGAGAAGTTGCCCCTACTGCTGAAGATCCACAAACTGAGTTTCCTGCAGCCATAAGAAGAGAAAACTTCCTATTAAACTTCAGAGTTTTACCTATGTAAAAAGTTGCAATTATAGTTAATGTCATTTGAAGAATAATAAATAATAACCCATTAACTCCAAGTCCTAAAATTTGGCCAATATTTAAATTAGCTCCCATTAATACTATGGAGTAATTTAATAAATCTTTTTCTGCAAATTTAGTTCCACCATCATAACTTTTATCCTTGAAAACTGTATTTCCAAGAATTATTCCAATAAATATGGCAAAGGTTGCTGCTCCAACTTTTTCAAATATTCCACCTAAATACTTAGATATAATACCAATAATCAAACAAACAAATAGTCCCTTACAAATGCTTTTTAACTCTTTCAATGTCCCACCTCAATATCTATAATTTTGTCTAAACTTATTATAGATATTATGCCCTAAAAAGCAAAATACTATTATTTTATAATTATAATAACTAAATACCTATATAGGGGTGTTTTTAGAATACTCTATAAACTTTTTCATATTGTTTGAAATAAACTTATCTTTATGTAAAATTAAATATAACTCTCTCTCTATTCTTCCTTCTTTCACTCTAAAGCTAAATAGCTTACCAAGTTTAATTCTATCTTCCACAACCCTATAGGATAGACAACCTATTCCTAAGTTTGCCTCCACTGTTTTCTTAATAGCTTCTGTACTTCCAAGCTCTAAAAACTTATTAAATTTTATCTTATTTTTTCTTAAGAAAATTTCAGCATGGTCCCTAGTCCCGCTTCCTTCTTCCCTCATAATAAACTTCTCATTTTCTAAAAACTTTCCATCAATTAAATCATAGTTTTTTAAATTATTTGAATCTCCACATATAAATATTAATTCATCTTTCCATGCTGTTTCCTTAATTATTTCATCAGAAGTTATTTCACCTTCTACAAAAGCAAAGTCTACCTTATTTTCAAGTATTAATCTTTCTATAGTCTTAGTATTTTCAATAATTAATGAGATTTCCACACCCTTAAAATTTGCTGAGAATTCCTTTATTATTTCAGGTAAAATATATATACCAATAGTTGTGCTAGCCCCTATTACTATTTTCCCCTCTTCATTTACTGAACAATCCTTAATAGTTTTTACTCCTTCATCATATAGATTTAATATTCTCCTTGCATAATTAAGAAATATTTCTCCTTCATGAGTTAGGAATAACCTTTTTCCTATTCTATCAAATAATTTTACATTTAAATCCTGCTCAAGTTCGTTAATACTTTGACTTATAGAAGGTTGGCTTATATACATATCTTTAGCAACCTTTGTCATATTTAAATGAATGGCAGTCTCATAAAATATTTTTAATTTTCTAAAATTCACTTTTATCTCCCCCTATAAAAAACTCAGCCTAAGCTTAAAAAATTTTTAGCCTAAGCTGAGTCTCTATATCAAATCTAATTATTAACATCCTCATAATCAACATCAATTACTTCCATATTAGTATCATCAATACTACTTACTATATCATTATCTGATTTTTTATATTCTCTAGTATAACTATTAGTTGAATTACTATTATCTTTTCTAAAATAGTTTCTTACCTTAAAAAAGATATATAATACTATTATTATTGGAAGTAAAAATAATAATAAATTAAAAGCTAAATATGCAACTGTTCCTATTAAAATTATTCCACATATAATATACAACCAAGTTCTTATTTTTCCACTCATATTTATACCTCTTTGTCTTAATAATATTATTGTTCTCCGTCTTGAAGTTATTATACCATAAGTAAAATCCATTTTCAATAAGAGATATTAATTATTTCTTTAAAAGGTTTATTATACTACTTGATTTCCTTTATTATATTTTTAATGTATAAAACTCATTATAAGCCAGTCTATAACTCCTCCATATAAAATAATTATGAAGCTATCTACTATTACAACAATTCTATAGGAAAATACACTATATTTTTTTTGCCACTGCTCTTTAAACTGCAATTCTTTTTCTTTTCTTTTCTTTAGTATTAAAAGGGCGCCTAAAACTATCCCTAATGATCCAATTATAAGTATTGCACTTCTTACAACTTCTAAGGATTGTCTCCAATCAAATTTCGATACTAGTAATGAAATTATTCCAACTATAACTATAATTCCAAAAGAAATACAACTGCCAACAAATATGCATTTAATAAAATCTTTAATAACTCTAATTAATTTTTCCACTTGTTTATCTCCTAAAATCTAATTAATATAAATGACAAGCTACATAGTGTCCTTTTTCTATTTCCTTAAATTCTGGTTCTTCAGTTTTACATATTTGCATACACTTACTGCATCTACCTTGGAATTTACATCCCTTAGGAGTATTTATTGGACTAGGTACATCTCCTTCTAACATAATCCTACTTCTATTCTCTTCTATATCAGGATCTGCTATAGGAATAGCTGACATTAATGCTTCTGTGTATGGATGTTTAGGATTATTAAATAATACTTCTGATTCTGCTAATTCAACCATACTACCTAAATACATAACTGCTACTCTATCTGAAATATGTTTAACCATAGATAAGTCATGAGCAATAAAAAGGTAAGTCAACCCTAATTCATTTTGCAATTTAATTAATAAGTTAGCAATTTGCGCTTGAATTGATACATCTAGTGCTGATATAGGTTCATCACATAATATAAACTTTGGCTCTACAGCTAAGGCTCTAGCTATACCTATTCTCTGCCTTTGTCCACCTGAAAACTCATGAACAAATCTATTTGCATGTTCTTTGTTTAATCCTACATGCTCAAGCAACTCATAAACCCTTTTATCTTTATCTGCTTTTGATTTAGCTAACCCATGAATATCTATTCCTTCTGATATAATATCAGCAACAGTCATTCTTGGATTTAATGATGCATATGGATCTTGGAATATTATTTGGACTTCCTTATTAAACTGCTTTTTTTCTTTTCCCTTTAATCCATCAATTGGCTTTCCATTATATAAGATTTCCCCATCTGTCTTATCATATAAACCAATAACAGTTCTTCCACAAGTAGTCTTACCACATCCTGATTCTCCAACTAAACCTAAAGTCTCTCCCTCTTTAATGGCAAAGGAAACATCATCTACTGCTTTTAGAATATCTTTATTTCCAATTTTGAAATATTTTTTTAAATTTTTTACTTCTAAAATTACATTATCTCCATTAGCCATTTTTTCTTTCCTCCATAATTTCTTCTAATATCTCCTCAGGTAGCTCTTCACTATATAACCAGCATTTCGCTTTATGTATATCCCCAAATGAATACTCCTTTGGCTCCTCCTCTAAACAAATATTCATGCAATACTTACAACGCGCTGCAAATGCACAGCCTTTTGGTGGTGCAATTAAGTCAGGAGGTGTCCCCTTTATTGTATCTAGTAATTGTTTCCCTTTCCAACCTAGTTTAGGAACTGAGTTCAAAAGTGCCCAAGTATATGGATGTTTAGGATTATAGAATATTTCTCTCTTTTCACCACTTTCTATAATCTGTCCAGCATACATTACTGCAATTTTATCTGCCATTCCAGCAACTACTCCAAAATCATGAGTAATTAATATTACTGCTGTATTTAATCTATCTTTTAGCTCATTAATTAATTCAAGGATTTGTGCTTGAATTGTAACATCAAGGGCAGTTGTAGGTTCATCTGCTATCAAAATTTTCGGTTCACAAGCAACAGCAATAGCTATCATAACCCTTTGTCTCATTCCACCTGAAAATTGATGTGGATATTGATCTATTCTTTCTTTTGCATTTGGAATTCCTACAGATTCAAGTATTCTTATTGCTTCTTCTCGTGCAGTTTTTTTATCCATGCTTCTATGAGCTACTAAATTTTCTATTATTTGATTACCAACCTTCATAGTTGGATTAAGAGATGTAAGTGCATCTTGGAATATCATTGCACATTCTCCACCTCTAAATTCTCTAATTCTTTTCTTATCATAACATAATATATCTTCACCATTATAAAGTATCTTACTACCATCTTTAATTTCACCTTGCGGTCCTAATATTAAAGACATAATCGCTCTAGCAGTTACACTTTTCCCACAGCCTGATTCTCCTACTATAGCTAGTACCTCTCCTCTTGCAACATCGAAAGATACTCCTCTAACAGATTGAACTTCTCCTGCATAAGTATGATAAGATACTTTTAAATCTTTAACATCTAGAATCGATTCACTTTTATTAATTAACTTTTCCATACCTTATATACCTCCTATTGCCTTAATTTTGGATCTAAAGCATCTCTTAAACCATCACCTAAAACATTAAATGAAAGAATTAATAAACATAAAATTACTGTAGGGAATAATAATTGATAAGGATAAAAGGCCATAGCTTGTTGTCCTGCTGATAATAATGAACCTAAGCTAAAGGCTGGTATATCTAATCCAAGTCCTAAGAATGAAAGTATTGTCTCTGAAACAATTACACTTGGAATTGTTGATGCAACATCTAATATTATGAGTCCAATTGTATTTGGTAATAAGTGTTTTAATATTATTCTAAGTGGAGATGCCCCTAAAGCTTCAGCCGCTAAAACATACTCACTTTCCCTTAATTGAAGAATTTGCCCTCTTATCATTCTAGCAGTGCTTGTCCATGCAGTTAAACACAAAGCTAACATTAATTGGAAGTATCCATTTCCTAAAACAACTAGGATTAATAATGTGATTATTAAATAGGGGATACTATTTAATACCTCAACGATTCTCATCATTACTTCATCTACTACTCCACCCATATATGCTGCTATACCACCATATAAACATCCAATTACTATATCTATTATAGTTGCAATAATAGCTACGCTTATAGAGATTCTTGTTCCTATCCAAACCCTTGTAAACAAATCTCTTCCCATAGCATCTGTTCCCCACCAAAATTCACCGCTTGGGGATAAGTTTTTCTTTTGAGTTACAACTGTTTGGTAATCTAAATTTCTAACAATTGGAGCAAATATAGCTAATAAAATAATTGCTATTAATACAAATAAGGCTCCCATTGCAACAGGATTCTTCTTAAGTCTTCTCCAAGCATCCTGCCAATAACTAATATTAGGTCTTACAACTAAGTCACTATCTAATGTAGAAGAATCTACAAACTCAAATCTTTTATCTTTTAAAGTCTTCATAAAGCCTCACCTCAACTTACTTCACTAATCTTATTCGTGGATCTACTATTGTATAAAGTATATCTGTAACAAATATTGTTATTAGATAAATTAATGCATATAACAATGTTAATCCCATAAGTATCGGAATATCTCTATCATTAGAAGCCTGAATAAAATATTGTCCAGCTCCTGGAATTGCAAAAACCCGCTCTATAAAGAAGGATCCAGAAATTACTCCTGATATTGCTACTGGCAATACTGTAATTATTGGAATTAAAGAGTTTCTAAGAACATGTCTTTTAACTATAGCAACTTCTGATAAACCTTTTGATCTCGCTGTAAGTGTATAATCTTGATTTATACTATCTAACATGCTAGTTTTCATTAATCTTGCATAATAGGCTAAATATGTTCCAGCTCCTGCTATAGTTGGTAATACAGTGTATTTCCATCCTCCAAACCAAAGATCTGCACCTTTCGGCCAACCTATTATAGGTAAATTAAATAATGGCCCCTTGGCTAAATACTTTTGTAATAAAAGTGATAGTACTAGTGAAGGCACCGATGCGAGTATCATTGCTCCCACCAGAATGGTATAGTCTGTAATCTTTCCCCTTTTCATAGCAGCAGCAATTCCTAAAAGAACCCCTAATGTTACTCCTACTGCTATTTGTTGTATTCCAAGCCTTGCTGATACTGGCATTTTCTTCTTAACAATACTTGAAATAGTATCTCCAGCATGAACTAATGACTCTCCGAACTCACCTTTTACAATATAATTTTTTAAAGTAATAAAGTATCTTTCAACTACTGGCTTATCATAGCCATATTTAGCAATAACTATTTGCTTTGTTTGTTCTGGTAGCTTTTGAATTTTTCTATCAATAGCTGTCCCCGGAACTGCAGCTAAAAGAAAAAATGTAGCTGTTCCAATTAGATATAATGTTATAATCATTTCAATAAATCTTCTTACAACATACTTTGCCATAACCCTCTCCCTTTCGAAATTCAATTAATGCACACCAACATTTGTTGATGTGCATTATACAGTGCCTTATAGTTTTATTTTAATTAGTTTTTCCCTTGTATATATGCATGTTTAAATTCATAAACTGATCCAAATGAAGTAAATTGAATATTCTTAACATAATTTTGATAGAATGAATATTTATCAGTATAATAAACTGGTGAAATAACAGCATCTTCATTAACTAATTTAGTTTCTAACTCTTTATAAATTTCTGTTATCTTATCTTGATCTTTTTCTTTATATACGGATGCTAATAATTCATCGTATTTAGCATCAGCATAACCAGTATGGTTATTTCCACCATTTGATACCCATATATCTAAGAAACTCATTGGGTCGTTATAATCTGCTCCCCAGCCTGATAATGTAAAGTCATATTCTAACTTGTCCATTATACTTAAATAAACTCCCCAGTCACCTTGAGTTTCAACATTTATTTTAATACCTAAGTTTCCACTAATTTGTTGAGCCATCCATTCAGCTCTTTGTTTTTGTAATTCTGATTCACCTTGATTTAAGTAAGTTAATTCATATTTGCTTAAATCATCTGTTTGAAGTCCTAATTCCTTTAAGCCTTCTTTAAATAACTCTTGAAGTTTTTCTTTGTTATTTACATATGTTTTAGCATCAGCAGCTAAAGGTCCTTCTACTTGATCTCTATATTTTTCTTCACCAGAATATATAGCAGTTGGAACTAATCCATAAGCTGATTCGAATCTACCAACTAATTCCTTAGTATAAACATCTCTTTCTATTGATAAGCCAATAGCTTTTCTTATTTTTGCATTCTTTAATATTCCATCAGCTGACTTACTAGTTTGGTTAAAGTATAAGTAGAATGATCCTGGATCTTCTCCAGTAAGCTTTTGGAATTCTCCTGCTTCAGCTCTTTCAGACCATTTTTCAATATAATCTGTTTGAGCTCCTGATATATCTAATTCTTGTGATTCAAATAATTGTGCTTGAGTAGCAAACTCCTTAATATTTGTCATATTGATCTTTTCAAGATATACATTTTCTGCATCCCAGTAAGTATCATTTTTAACTAATACCATTGAGTTACCATTATCCCAACTTTCTATCTTAAAAGGTCCATTATATACTGTATCTGTAATTTCACTTGCATATTTATCACCTAATTTTTCGATAACATCTAATCTAATTGGGTGGAATACTGTATAAGATACCTTAGATACAAAGTATGGTAATGGATGCTTTAACTTAAATTCTAAAGTGTAATCATCAATAGCCTTTATTCCTACTGCATCTAATGATCCTTTACCTGTATTGTATTCTTCTGCCCCTACTATATCATATGCTAAGAATGAATAAGCAAAACCATTATCTGGATTTAATATTCTATGGAAAGAATCAACATAATGTTGTGCTACTACTGGCTCTCCATCTGACCAATCCATCTTTCTTAATTTAAATGTCCATGTTAAACCATCTTCTGATGTTTCCCAACTTTCTGCCCCAGCTGCAACTATCTCTTCAGTTTCTCCGTTATTCTCTATTCTTACTAAACCTTCTTGTACTGCATTAAGAATAGTTGAACTTTGGTTATCAGTAGTATCGTTAGCATCTAAAGTTGCTACATTAAAGTAAATAGTATTTAATACTTGCTCACTATCTTTTTCTGCTCCGCTTCCTGCTTCTCCTGGATTATTACTTCCACAGCCTACAAGTAGCATCATGCAACTTACGCCAGCTGCTAGTAAAGAAATTAACTTTTTTTTCATTACTTTTCCCCCTTTTTATATTTTTTAAATTTATATTATTTAATATTAATAATAATCAGTAAAACTTTATCAAAAACCTCCTTTTTGACATTTTTTATTATTTTCCATCATCTTATACAATTTTAATCTCAAAATATTGTATATTTTGCTTGTACATTTATTTGTAAATAATATTCTTTAATTATATTTAAGATTATTATTTAATTTATCAATAGAAATTTTAAACTTAAGTAAATAATTAAATTAAACTTCTATTAATAATACCAATTTTATCCTATTTATTTATACATATGATACCTTAGCAGTCATTTATTGTCAATATATTTTTTTCTAATTCTTCAATTTTTTATATATTATATTGCTATATAGTAATATAAATTCCTAATATAGATTTAATTTATCAATAAAGGTAAAAAAATTCTTTACTTTCATTAATTTTCACTACTTATAATTTAATATATTTAACAATACTATTATTATGATAAATATATTAAATTTTAAAGATAATATTCTTCTTCTAATTAAATAAAAAAAGCCTCATATGAAATTCTTAACATTTCATATGAGACTCTTTTCTCTAAACTTTTATAATTCTTTTCAGAACTATTATATAAAGTTAGAAACTTTTTTATGTGTAAACAAACTTATTGTTTCTTATTTCATTGCTTCTTCAATAGCAACTGCAACCGCAACTGTAGCACCTACCATTGGATTGTTACCCATTCCTATTAATCCCATCATTTCAACGTGAGCTGGAACTGAAGATGATCCTGCAAATTGTGCATCTGAGTGCATTCTTCCCATAGTATCTGTCATACCATAAGAAGCTGGACCTGCTGCCATGTTATCTGGGTGAAGAGTTCTTCCTGTACCACCACCTGATGCTACTGAGAAGTATTTCTTTCCTTGATCAACACATTCTTTCTTGTATGTTCCTGCAACTGGATGTTGGAATCTAGTTGGGTTAGTTGAGTTACCAGTAATAGATACGTCAACTCCTTCGTGATGCATTATAGCAACACCTTCTCTAACATCATTAGCTCCATAACATTTAACCTTAGCTCTTGGTCCGTTAGAATAAGGAACTTCCTTAACTATTTCTAATTTGCTTGTGTAGAAATCGAAGTTAGTTTCTACATAAGTAAATCCATTTATTCTAGATATAATGTATGCTGCGTCTTTTCCTAAACCATTTAATATAACTCTTAATGGTTCTTTTCTTACTTTGTTTGCTTTTTCAGCTATTTTAATAGCTCCTTCAGCAGCAGCAAAGCTTTCGTGTCCTGCTAAGAAAGCAAAACATTTAGTTTCTTCTCTTAAAAGCATAGCTCCTAAGTTACCATGTCCAAGACCAACTTTTCTATCATCTGCTACTGATCCTGGAATACAGAAAGCTTGAAGACCTTCTCCAATAGCTTCTGCAGCTTCTGCAGCTTTAGTACATCCCTTTTTAATTGCAATTGCAGCACCTAAAGTGTAAGCCCACATTGCATTTTCAAAAGCGATTGGTTGTGTAGATTTTACGATTTCGTAAACATCTATACCTTTTTCATCGCAAACTGTCTTTGCATCTTCTATTTTACTCATTCCGTACTTTTCTAATACAGGAATGATTTGATTAATTCTTCTTTCATAACTTTCAAATAATGCCATTATACTGTTCCCCCTTCAAATTATTCATGTCTTGGATCTATAACTTTTACAGCTTCATCAAATCTACCGTATTGTCCAGTAGCTTTTTCCATAGCTTCGTTAGCATCCATTCCCTTAGCAACCATTTCCATCATCTTTCCTAAGTGAACGAATTTATATCCGATTATTTCGCCATTTGCATCTAAAGCTACTTTAGTTACATATCCTTCTGCCATTTCAAGGTATCTAGGTCCCTTAGCAACTGTTCCGTACATAGTACCAACTTGTGATCTAAGTCCTTTTCCTAAGTCTTCAAGTCCAGCCCCTATTGGTAATCCACCTTCTGAGAAAGCAGTTTGGCTTCTTCCGTAAACTATTTGAAGGAATAATTCTCTCATAGCTGTGTTAATAGCATCACAAACTAAATCAGTATTTAATGCTTCTAATATAGTCTTTCCTGGTAATATTTCTGAAGCCATAGCAGCTGAATGTGTCATTCCTGAACATCCTATTGTTTCAACTAATGCTTCTTCAATTATTCCATCCTTAACATTTAAAGTTAATTTACAAGCTCCTTGTTGAGGCGCACACCAGCCCACACCATGTGTTAACCCTGAAATATCTTTTACTTCTTTAGCTTGTACCCATTTTCCTTCAACAGGAATTGGCGCAGGTCCATGATTAGGTCCCTTAGCAACAACGCACATTTCTTCCACTTCTCTTGAATACATCATATCTTATCTCCTCCCTAATTATAGACTGCTCTAGTTTCGTTGTTTATTTTTTAACACTTATCACTAGAGTAATCGGGACAAAAATAACCCATGTAGGTCAAATTTATCCTATAATCTATAATAACAGAAGTGAAAAGGTCTAACAACATAATATTACAAAAAATCTATCCTTTTCTTATGAAAATTTTCTTACTTGCTATTTTATAACTATTTTGCTATAATAACTATGCAGTAAGTCGGCATGGCGGAACTGGCAGACGCACATGACTCAAAATCATGCGGTTTTACCGTGAGGGTTCGATTCCCTCTGCCGGCACCAATAAGCAATCAAACTCTTGTGAAATCAAAGTTTGATTGCTTGTTTTTTTATCTTTAAGATACAATAGAATTACTACTAATAAAGTATTTTTAAATGTAGTTAACAATCCTATCCTTCATAAAATCTAAAAACATTTTTTCAATAAAAAGAATCCTATTTCTAGGATTCTAAAACAAAACTTTTTTATATTACATAACCCTTACAGATAATACAGCATCTATTATTCCAATAACTACTGATGCTAATATTGCTCCAATTATAGATACATTCATATTTGGTACAAAAAACTGTGTCAAATATATTATTATCGCTGCTACTGCAAAACCTTTTATTCCTTTACCAAATGGTGATGCATCAACTTTCATAAATAGTTCTATTAAATAATCTAAAACAGTTATAACAACTGCTGCAATTAAATAAGACCATATTCCTCTAATACTAAAACCTGGAGTAAAAAATGATGTTAATCCTAGTACAACTGCTACTAATACTAACCTTATTATTAAGTTTAGCATACTATTTCCACTATTACTTTTACCTTCCATTTAAATTCCTCCTTAATAAAAACTTTGTTGCATATATTTAGTATGCACAGAAATAAAAAATATATTATTCTTTATTAATTTTAGAATCTAAATCACAAATTGATTTAAAGATATTTGTAGTTTACTTAGTAATGAATTTTCTTCTTCTATGGACTTACCTAATCCATTTACTATTTCTTCTATTGATTTTATTTCAGTATTAGTTTCTTTAGAATTATCTAATATATTATTTGTAGAATAGGTTATTCCTTCAATAGATTTGCAGATCTCATTCATATAAATAAATATACTCTTCGTAATATTATATATCTTAATTGCACCATCAGATAAAATTTCCATATCTGTACCATAGGAACTAGATATATCTATTAATATATTATAATCCTTCCTTACCTTAGAATTTAAAAATTCTAAAAGTTCCTTAGAATTACATGAAATTTCTTGAAATGCATTTATTACATCAGATACTGTTTCTTTTATTTCTTTTAAATTTTCATCTGTTTCTTCTGATAACCTTCTTATTTCTTCTGCTATAACATAAAACCCATTTCCATTGCTTCCTGCCCTAGCTGCTTCAATTGATGCATCTATAGATAGTAAATTAACTTCTTCAGAAATATTTTTAATTATCTCTAACATTTTATCTATATCTTGTATAACTTTTCCTTTCTCTAATGAAATTTCTATCTCTTCTGATTTGGTGTTAAAGATATCAAAAGCAGTTTGTGCTGAAATCAATCCCTTTTCTTCAATCCTTTTAGCCCTTTTATTCATTTCAGTAGCTAAATTTGAATTATGTAATATTTCTTTACTTATTAAATTTGTAGTTTCTATTATTTCTTCTGTACTTAAAGTAGCTTCTTCACAATTACTATTAAGATTGTCTACCTTATCACTTATATTATAAATATTATTCTTAGCCTTAATAACTTCATTAATAATATTATTTGAGGCTATTGAGTTACTTTCACTATTGTTTTTTCCAACTTCAACCATAGATTTTGTATCAACTATTAAATTTTTAACATTATTAATAGCTAAATCTAACTCTTCTATTACACTTCCAATTTCATCATCAAAATATTTTTCCAATCTAAAAGATAAATCTCCATCACCTAAAGCAGAAGTATATTTACTCAAATTTTCTAATTGAGTTGTAAGTCTATTTTTAAATCTTTTTAGCAATATGTAAGCAAATAATATTGATACTACTATACATATAATATTTAAAATAACTATATTTTTTGATTGATTATTATAATCTACATATAAAGTATCTAATCTTTGTCTATGTTCCTTTATCATTTTATTATTTTCATCTACTAATTGATTTTTTAATACCTCTAAAGTATTTTTATATAATCTATTAGCTTCTTTATAATTATTGCTATCAATTAATTTTATTAAGCTCTTAGAACTATTATTATATTCATTAAAGGCCTTATTAAAGGCATCTAGGTTTGTATTATCTGATTCTGTAACTTCTCTATACTCACTAATACTTTTATTTATTTCTTCATATAGATTTGTAAATCTTATTTTGTAGTATCCTCTTGAAGAAGCCTTTCCTTCATCTATCAGTGAAAGAATCATATCATCAGAATTATTAAAGTTGTAGTCTACTTGAGATAGAATATTAAGAGCTCCGTATTCCCTATTTATATCTTTTAGATTTTTCTTACCAAAAAATATACCATAAATCCCTTGCACTCCAATTAATATTATTAAAATTATTAAAATATTAATTAGTATCTTTACTTGAGTTAACATTTTTCTTTTCTTTTTGTTGCTAATTTCAATCCCCCCAAATAATAACAGAATACTAATAATTGTAAGCTTCTACTATTAAATTCACGTTGTATTATTGTTAAAATTTTGCTAAAAAATATATTTAATTTACTTTTAATAATTTAACTAATAAAGTAAATGAAAAAGGATTATTTATTCAATTCCATATTTCTTCCTCCCCTCTAGGATAAAAGACATTAAACAACAAAGGAATATCTGTATTTATTGGTAAATTGTGTTTACCAGCAATCCTTATATGGGTATAATCAAATAAAAGATTAATTATTAAATGTCACAAATTTTCAATTAATAAAAGGGAGAACAATATATGATGAATCTCAAGAAAACTTTAATTCCAACAATATGTATAGCTATTTCATCATTTACTATCGGTGCATCAAATCTTAAAAATTCAGCTAAAGATTTAGATGGGGTATATACATTAAATCAAATAATAACACAAGAAGGGGATATTAGAAAATTTACAAGCGGAGGCGAATTAACAGTTAATAATTTAAAAACTACTTTTAATACTCCAACATAAAGTTCCCAGTGGGAAATTGAAAAAAATAGCTATAAAATAATTGAAAATGGATTTATTGAAACTGATTCAAAGACAAATCAAAAGTATATATGGCTAAAGATTAATAAATGAAAAATAAGCTATGTAGTATTAAATATTTATCTTAATACTATATAGCTTAATTATTTTTATATGAACTTTTACTATTATCATACTGCTGGCGTAGTAGGATTTACAATATTATCTGGTGTTGAATCTGACTCATTGCCTGGATCTAGTTCATCTTCCGGCTCCTTATCTGGTTCCTTTTCTGGTTCCTTATCTGGTTCCTTATCCGGTTCCTTTTCTGGTTCTTTTTCTGGTTCCTTTTCTGGTTCTTTTTCTGGTTCCTTTTCTGGTTCCTTTTCTGGTTCCTTATCTGGTGATGGCGTTATTGGAGGTGTAACGGCCTCGCCTTGTCCCCAACCATTGCTATTGTAATTATTATAACCAGGGTCATATGTATTTTCATATTCATTACTTTCGCTACTATCTTCTTCATTTTTTTCTGCTGCTTTTAATAACTCATTATATATTTTTTCATAATATAAAATATCTTTATCAATATCTTCTTCTGTAATAGTTAAATCAGCATTTTCATCTAATTCCTTAATTTTATCCTTAAGTTCTTGCAGTTTAACCTTTTTTTCTTCTTCCTTCTTCTTTTCTTCTTCTTTTCTTTTTTCTTCTTGTTTATTATTCGAATCCCCATCATTGCTCTTTGTCACTACAAGTGAAAGGTTCTTTTTATTTAAATGCTTTGAATAAATACTCCCTGAAATCAATACAGCTACTAACATAACTACTAAGATTATACATATACTTACTTTAAAAATTATATTTTTATCTAAATATTCTTTTAGTTGCTTAAATATCTTAAATCTCTTCATTATTCTTCTCCATTTCTATATTTTCCATATTTATACCTATATATTAACAAAATTTATCATTTTGTACAAATAAAATTATTATACATTTTATTCAACTTATGGTAATATATCCTTATAAAACATTTTTATGGAGGTGGATTGGTGGAAGTAATCGAAAAAGAAAATAATTATGTAACTTCATATTATATAGATATAATAAAAAACATTTTCTATACTCCTAGAATTTTTATTACTCCAAATTATATAAGAAAAACTTTAAAAACCATGGAAGTTACTATTAAAGAAAATAATCTTAATGAATCTGATAAAGATTTAATAAATTTAATTATAGGTATTTGTCATTATTATTTAAATGAATATGTTGCTACTAATAAATACTTAGAGGATTTATTATATAGTAAAACTTTCTATTCAACTAATTCATTTAAAGGTATAGTTTATACTATGCTTACACTAAGCAATTTAAAACTTAATGATATAGAAAAACATAATACTTACTTAAATCTTAGTATTAATTTTTTAGAGGAGAATAATTTAAATGAGCTTTTAATTTACTTATATTTAAATGTTTCATATAATAAGCTTGAAATTTATAATATTGATGAATTTCTTTATAGTAATATAAATAATATTTTTTCTTTACTATTAGATTATGAAGGCCCTTATTCTTCTCAGGCATATTTAATACTTGGAAGAATTTATTATAAATTTTTAAACTTAAATACCATTGCTCTTAGCTTATTAGAGAGGTCCTTAATTATTGCAAGGAAAAACAATCAAAGAGAGATAGAAATGCTAATTTACTACAGTCAAGCTTCTACTTACTTAGCTATGGATAAATTTAATGACGGAATAATTCTGTTAAAAGAAATTTTAAGTAAGTATTCTAATAAATTATCTTCTGTCTTTAAAACAAAGATTTATAGTAAACTGTTAGAGTTATTCTATCTTTCTAATCCTAACTTAAGTGAAGCTAAGAAACTGTTAATCTCATATAAAAATGAGCTTTATAAATTAGACTCATTATATACTGATCTTTATCTAACAAGATATAATCTAATATATGTGCACTATAAACTATTTGAAGCAGGCGAGAAAATAAATAACTCTCTAGCTGATGAACTATATTGTTATTTAGAAGCTGCATCCATTGTTTATAAAAGTAATTATTCAGATTTTACTTTTATGGAGTTTCAATATTGGATAGAAATATCTTATGGAGACTTATATAGGGCTCTAAAAGATTATAATAATGCATTGTTACATCATAAGAGGGCCCTCCTTTTTTCTGAAAACGTTAGAAACAAAAATAATATTCGTCTTTATAAATCAATTTCGGCAGATTATGAATCATTAAAGGATTTTAAAACTGCACTTAAATATTATAAGGTATCTATTGATACATTAGAAGCAATAAATGCAAATTCAATAGATAATTTCTATAGTAAGATTTTTGAAGATTTTGAGAGTAAATCAGTATTAAACACAGTAAATAATAATTTCTTTACTAACTTAAGTCATGAGCTCAAAACACCTGTTAATATTATTTACTCACTAATTCAATTAATGAGCACCCTAAAAAATGACAATGACAATTCTATAAAGGAATGCTTTGTAAAATATGAAAAAACCCTTAAACAAAATTGCTTGAGGATATTAAAACTGATAAATAATTTAATTGATATAACTAAAATAGATTCAGGAATTGGTAAGTTGGACTTAGTATTATTAGATATAGTTCATTTTATTGAAGATTTAGTATTCTCCATAGTTCCTTTTGCTAAGCATAAGAATATTAATATTATCTTTGATACTAATATTGAGAAGCTATATTTAAAAGTAGACCCTTATGCTTTTGAAAGAATCTTATTAAATTTACTTTCTAATGCTATAAAGTTTAATGATATAAATGGAAATGTATTTATTACTATACATTGTAATGATGAATCTGTAGATATAATTGTTCGTGATGATGGAATAGGAGTTCCTGATATATTTATTGATAATTTATTTGATAGATTTTATAAAGTTGATACTACTCTTTCTAGAAAATATGAAGGAAGTGGTGTTGGACTTTCTATAACTAAATCCTTAGTAGAGCTTCATAGTGGAACTATACGAATAAATGAGCATTACAAAAATGGTACTGAATTTATAGTAAATATGCCAATTCCTAATCAAAAAGATATAGATATTAAAAATAAATATGATTACTTTATAGATGATGAGAAGATATTAAGGGAATTCTCAGATATATATGAACTGTTTTAATAAAATACAAAACGAAAAATGATATCCTAATTAATGGATATCATTTTTCATTAAGGGGATAATTAACTAATTGTTAAGCACTAACAACTATATTTATATAATACTATTCTTTTATGTCAATACTGTTACAAAATGAATATTAAACTACTTTTTAAGAAAACTCCACTTGAATATAATAATCAGTTTATTTTGCCCATCTATATACACTAAAAAATAAATATATAATAGCACCTCCTAAAATAAGCCATAAAATAGCAGTTATTATATTATAATACTTCTTCATCCCCTCATATCCTTATAATTATAATATTCTATAGCTGACTTTAAAAACTTTACAGTTCTTATGGGTACTTTTCCTATTGATGTTTCTCCTGCAAGTAAAAAACCATCCACTCCTAAGTTGATAAAATTATAAATACTTTCTATTTCAGGTAATGTTGCAAGATGTCCATTTTTCATACTATTTAATAAATGTGTAGCTATAATAACTCTTTTATTATTTTCCTTTATTATCTTTATAGCTTTATCTTGTAATCTTACAGCTTCTAATATCCCTGCCTCTGGTACTAAATCCCCTCTACCAATTATAACAGTATCCACCTCATTTAAAATTTCATTTATATTTTCTATTCCTTTAACAGTTTCAACTTTTGCCCATATCTTAAATTTGTTTTTCTTATCTTTTATAATATCTTTAATTAGTTTTATATCATCGCTACTTTCAACAAAGGACTGACAAATTATATCAGTATCATTCTGCAGTGCAAAATTTATATTTTCGACATCATTTTTTCTTATATAATTCTTTTCCTCTATTAGCCCTGGTATATTACATCCTTTCCCCTCTCTAATAATACCACCCTTTATTACCCTTGCTTTTATTACTCCATCATTAACAGAAATAACTTCAAAATTCATAGTATTATCTTTCATAGAAATAGTTTTAATATCACTTCTTTCAATTAGCTTTTTTTCTATATTTAAAGGTACATATCTTCTTTCTTTCATATCTCTAAAACTAATGCTACTATAAAAGTCTTCACCACAAAAATATATTTCTTGGTTATTATAAACCTTATATATATATTTCAAACTTTTAGATACTCTTATTTTTTTGCCCGACAAATCTATTAAAATATGTAAATTCCTTTTTAAATCCCTAGAGTTTCCTATAACTTTTTCGAAGTCATCTTTATTAAAATGTGAACAGTTTAATCTAATTATATCTACTCCACCCTCAATAAGTTCTTTAAGTATCCATTTATCAATTGTTTTTGGACCAATAGTTGCAATAATATTCATAGCCTTCTCCTTATAAGTATTGTTACTTATCTTTACTATGAATCCTTTGTTTTTATTACAAGTATTTATATATAAAAAAATGATATCCCTAGCATTATTTTATTAGGATATCATTTAATAAACCTCTTCAATATTCATAATTCTTTTAAATCCTTTAATATTTCTTTTATTGTAATTATTTCTACTTTCTCTATTAATTTTTCTGGAATTTTTAATACTATACCTAGGGCATTAATATTCTTTAATAAATATAGATTTTCTCCTTCTTTCTTTTCAATTAAAACTGGTTCTTTCATTAACTTTCCAATACTAGAATTAATAACTCTCTCTATTTTTTCAGTATGGCTATAATAAATATAAATACCTTCTATTTTATCTAAAAACTCAATTTTAAAATAAAAATCTATATTTGTAACATTAGATTTAAGAACTTTTTTTCTTAATATTTTCCCATAGTTTATATTTTTATTATAATCCACATCCTCTTCTGAAAGATTTACCATAAAGTCTCCGCTCTCTTTTATATAGTTTATAATTTCATCTAAAATATTTTTATTATTTACATCTAATCCGTATTTCACATATGCTCCATAAAACCTATTGTTATTTCATTTTATTCCAAAGAGATTAAAATGTTCTAAAGTATTTTTATATGGAATAAGCTAATATATGAATAATTAATAGGAGGGCTTTTTCCTTAAATGAAAAAATTATCTAAATTAATTTTTATAACATTATTAACAACCTTATTTATAGGTTGTAGCCTAAATACTGCTCAATACATAAGGCCTGGTACTAAACCTAAGATAAATTATTATACTGAGGAAATAAAGGAATTGATTTCTAAAAATCAGGAATATAAGATTAAAGTCTTTGATATGAATATATATAAGTATTACGATGTTGATAAAAGTGAATATGATATAATTCCTGAGTTTATAGACACATTAAATGATGAAAATTACGAAGCTGAAATTGAAAAAGATTCTACTCCTGATTATAAGCTTATAATAGAGTTTTCTGATAATAAATATGTAATTAATGCATATAATGATAAACTTTTATCTATATATCCTTGGGACGGAGTTTATAAAGAAGATACAATTTCAATGGAAGGTGTATCTGATTATTATAACTTATATAATTTTTGTGAGTATATTAAAAAGGTAGCTAGTAATGAAATAAAAAAATAGGTGCTGTCGCACATTGTGCGATAACACCATTTCTATAGGTTATTTTCTAAATTTGATAATAGCCTAAAAATTCTCTCTCTTTTTAAAGGATGAATAAGGTTAGGGGCTATTTCACATAATGGTTTTAAGACAAACTCTCTTTCTTCCATTCTAGGATGAGGTATAGTTACGTAATCATCTGAAGTTATATAATCATCAAATAATACTATATCTAAATCTATTATTCTAGGTCCCCATTTGACTATTCTTTCCCTCTTCATTTCTTTTTCAATATTTAATAAATTAGCCATTAGTTCCTTTGGTTCTAAAAATGTCTCAACTTCAATAGCAACATTTTTAAATACATCTTGATTTTCATAGCCCCAAGGTTCTGTTTCTATTATTGATGATACCTTAGTAACTTTAGCTTCTTTTATTTCTTCTATTTTCTTTATTGATGTCTTTATATTTTCTTCCTTATCTCCAATATTACTTCCAATTGAAATATATGCTTTATGCCATTTTCTATAGACTTCTACAGCTGCAGTATCTAAATGTCTACCTATAGGAGCCCAAGGTTTCTTTAATAATACTTTGCAAGCTTTTACTAGTGAATAATTTAAAAGAATATATTCAGCAATCTTTTCTGCTGCTGTTTCTATTAAATCATAACTTTCCCTTTGGAATTCCTTTTCAATATTATGACATAACTCTCCATAATGAACTGATTTACTTAAGTCATTTGTAATAGCTGCAGCCCTTAAATCAACATCTAGTTCTAATGATATAATAAATTTTTGCCCTAATGACTTTTCTTCATTAAAAACTCCATGATTAGCAAAAATCTCAACATCTTTTAAATATAATTTATCCATAAAGTCTCCTATTTACTTCTTAATATTTTATCTGTCATTACACAAGCTCTCTTATTTTCAAGAACATCATGTACCCTAACTATGTTACATCCTTTCATTATTCCCATAACTGTTGTAGCAATAGTTCCTTCAAGTCTTTTATCAGTTGGAAGCTCTAAAGCTAAACCAATCATAGACTTTCTAGATGTAGCAAGTAAAACAGGATATCCAATTTCTACAATTTTCTCTAAATTATCCATAACTATTAAATTTTCTTCATAGGTCTTAGCAAAACCTATTCCTGGATCTAATATAATGTTTTCTCTTAGAACACCAGCTTCTAAAGCTATATTAATACTATCAACTAAATCATATATAACATCATGCATTAATTTTTTATAAGGTTTATTTTCTCTATTATGCATTAATATACAAGGCACATTATATTTAGCTGCTACCTTAGCTATATTTTCATCTTTTTTAAATCCCCAAACATCATTAATAATATCAGCCCCTGCTAAAATTGCTTCCTCGGCAGTTCTACTCTTATATGTATCTATTGATATTATTACATCTAATTCTTTTTTTATAGCCTTTATTATAGGTATAACTCTATTGATTTCTTCTTCTTCTGATACATATTCAGCACCTGGTCTAGTAGATTCCCCTCCGATATCTATAATATCAGCACCTTCATCTACCATTGTTTTTGCTCTTTTAACAGCTTCTTCAACCTCATTATACTTCCCACCATCTGAAAAAGAATCTGGTGTTACATTCAGTATTCCCATAACATATGTTCTTTCATTTAAATCAATATTCTTATTTCCTATTTTCATAATATTCTCTCCCCATTTAAAGCTTTATTATCTTATTTTTCTTTTCTTCTTGCCAGTAGCATTCCTTATATGCCCTGCAATTAAAACAATTTCTTGAAAGCTTATCACTAGTATAAATAAGCTTAGAAAGTTCATCATCAGTTTCTTTTCTATGATTATCTATTGCTCTTAAAATATCCTCTTTATCTTCTACAGTAAAATTAGTTTCACCTAGTAATTCCTTAGCTATTTCTACACTAGCCTTATGATGATCTTTACCTTCTGTATATTCTGACACTCTGCCTATATCATGAAGTAATGCTATAGCATATATTACTTCTTTTTTGAAGTTTAACTTTTCCTCCATTACTGTAATATATGCTATTCTTGCCACATCTAAAAAATGAGCCAAGTCATGTCCACAATACCATCTGTCTTTTTCTAACTCACCAAGTTTTCTAAGTAGTTCTTTGTATTTAGGATTACTTAAAATACTATTTACATTTTCCAAAGCTTCACCTTCTATCCAAATATTACCTGATGAAATTCATCACTTCTTTTCTAAGCTCATAATCTTCCTTGAAACATCCTCTATAAGTGGTAGTTACAGTTTTAGCCCCTGGCTTTTTAACTCCTCTCATAGTCATACACATATGCTCACCTTCAATTACTACCATAACTCCTTTAGCATCTAAGTATTTCATTAAAGCATCTGCTATTTCAGTAGTTAATCTTTCTTGAAGCTGAGGCTTCTTAGCATAAACCTCTACACATCTAGCTAACTTTGAAAGCCCTGCTACCTTCCCTTTAGGTATGTATGCTATATGAACTTTTCCATAAAAAGGTACAAAATGATGTTCACACATGGAGAAAAATGTAATATCCTTTTCTAGTACTAAATCATTTCCTTCAACAGTAAAAGTTTTTGATAATTCCTTTTCTGCCGTTTGCCCAATGCCAGAAAAAATCTCCTCATACATTCTAGCAATTCTATCAGGTGTTTCTAATAATCCTTCTCTTGATGTATCTTCACCTATTCCCTCTATAATAAGTTTAACGCCTTCCATTATCTTTTCTCTATCTACCATTATTAATCCTCCTAAACATCAATCTCTGCTTCATACTCTTCTCTAATTTTATTTGTCACCTTATTATTTGAAAATATTTTATCTTCAATTTTACTTACTCCCATTATTCCAAGTAAGCTATTAGTTATAAATACTTCATCTGCATTTATTAAATCTTCTCTAGTTATTTTCCTCTGAGTAATATGATATTTACCTAAAAGATATTCTCTTACTGTTCCTTGAAGAATACCTTCTTCTACTTCAGGAGTAAATATTTCTCCAGATGATACTATAAATATATTGCTAATGCTTCCTTCAGCTAAATATCCCTTTTCATTAAAGAAAATTACTTCATCATAATTTTTCTTTATAGCCTCTTCTCTCTCTAAAATATTCTCTAAATAATTAGTTGATTTAATATTATTTATCTTTGAGGTAGAGTTTCTAATAACTTCAGATATTTTTAAAGAAAATCCTCTTAAATAATCACCACTAGTATAAGTTAGTGGTCTACTTTGAAAAACAATATTTTTTTCTGTTACTACTATCTTTAAACCACAATTTTTTAAATTTAATCTATCTAATATATTTTCAATATATCTTATATCTACTGTATCTCCAATATTTAAAAATTCAATTGCCTTATTTAGTCTATCTATATGTTCTTTTAAAAATATTGGATGACTTTTTATTAAAATAGTTTCAAAAGCCCCTCTTCCAAAGAAATATCCATTATCTAACTGGATCTTCTCATTATTAATTATTAAATTCCTCATTTTATTACCCCATGTTTTATTTTCTCTTATAAAACTTATCCGATTGCTACCATTGCTAACACTCCCACCTTCTATAAGTTGGAGCTAAGCACTGCTACGCGCCTGGATTAGTTCTTCTAACCTTCAGATGGAGTATGGTATTCCTGTTAAGAAAACTCCATCTGAAGATAAGAATCACTTTATAATAAAACCTTCATTAAAGCCTTGGCCTTATCTATAGTTTCTAAATATTCATCTTCTTCAATGGAATCAAAGGTAATTCCTCCCCCTACTCCAAAGTATGCCTTATTATCTTTTTTCACTATTGTCCTAATAGCAATATTAAAATCAGCATTTCCCCTAAAGTCGAAATATCCTATTATTCCAGTATATATATTTCTTTTTAGACCTTCTAACTCTTCTATAATTTCCATTGACCTAATTTTAGGTGTACCTGTAATAGATCCTCCTGGAAAACATTCTTTAATACATTTTACAGCTGAAATATTATCCTTTAGCATTCCTTCTACTGTAGATACTAAGTGAAATACTGTTGCATATTTCTCAAGCTTAAAAAGTTCTGTAACTTTAACAGAATGTGGCTTACATACTTTACTTAAATCATTTCTTTCTAGGTCAACTACCATTAATAGTTCAGCCTTATCTTTTTCACTATTTATAAGTTCCAAACTATTTTTAAGATCTTCCTCTTGATTCTTCCCCCTAGGTCTTGTCCCTTTGATTGGTCGTGTAATAACCTTTCTGTCTTTAACTTCTATAAATCTTTCTGGAGATGAACTTATTATTTCTATATCCTCAAAGTTTACATAGGCTGAAAAAGGAGCTTTATTTATACTTCTAAGCTTTTTATAAATATCAAAGCCATTCTCTTTATTCTCTATTGTAAATCTTTGAGTCATATTAGCTATATATACATCACCACTTACTATATAATCCTTAAGTCTACTTATTGCATTTTTATATTCTTCTTTGATGAAATTTGAAGAAAACTTACTGTAGTCCTCCTCTGAAAGTTCAGCTTTTATATTATCTTTATTATAATCTATTTTCACAGTATTTTTAATAATTAAACTTAATATATCTTCTATTTCTTCATCATTACCATCTAATGAGGTTATATATTGCTTATTATTCTTTAAATCAAAAATAATAATATTCTTATAAAAAGCGAAACTAATATCACTAATACTAAAGTCTTCCTTGCTTGTATTAGGTATTTCTTCAATTCCTCTTGCAGCATCATAAGAAATATATCCTATTGCCCCTGAAAGTAATGGTATTTCTTTATAATCTTCCATTGCAAATTTATATTTACTAACTAATTTTTCTAAAACTTCAAAGGGATTTCCCTGAATTTTTTCTTTATTTATATAACAGTCATTACCCTTAGCTTCAAATAATAAATATGGATTTAACCCTATAAAAGAATACTTAGATAAACTTCCATCAGCCTTAGATGAATCTAATAATATAGTGTTTATTTGATTTTTAAAAACATTATATACTTCAAAAGAATTAAATTTAATATTTACTTCTTTTACTTTAACCATTAGCTTTCTCCTTAAATGTCTTAGTTATATCAATAAAGTTTTGTAAAATCTTATGTCCTTCTTCTGTCATCTCAGCTTCTGGATGAAATTGAAGTCCATATATAGGATATGTAATATGTTTTATTCCCATTATTACATTATCATTAGTAAAACTAGTTATTTCAAGTTCATTACTTAAGGTATTCTTATCTACAATCAATGAATGATACCTAGTAACTCTTAATGGATTTTTTACTCCCTTAAAAAGCCCACTATTATCATGATTTATATAACTTATTTTCCCATGTACCGGTACCTTACCTCTTACAATATAACTATTAAAATAATGTCCTATACACTGATGCCCAAGACAAATTCCTAATATAGGCAGCTTATCTTTAAAATTATGTATTACATCTAATGATATTCCAGCCTTATTAGGGGATTTAGGTCCTGGTGAAATTATTATTCCATCTATGTCAAGTTTATTTATTTCCTCTATGGTAATCTTATCGTTTCTATATATTATAACTTCTTCTCCTAATTCTTCAATATATCTAACTAAATTAAATACAAATGAATCATAGTTATCTATCATTAAAAGCATTATATCCTCCAAGTCCTGTACTAAAAATTCAGTATTTGTGTTAAAATATCTTTAATGTATAAATTATATCACAATATATATGTTTCAATAAATAATTTACACCTTTTACTCCTATAGAGTTTTAAGAGGAAGTAAAGACTTTATTAAGGCTTATATAATTAAATGTTTTGAAAGGAGATACAATGATTAAGTGTGATTTGCATACTCACTCAATTTGCTCTGATGGTAGATATAACCCTAAAGATATAGTTATAATGGCTAAAGACAGAAAATTAGATTATATAGCATTAACTGATCATGATACATTAACAGGTATTCCTGAAGCCATTATAGAATCTGATAAATTAAAAGTTAATTTTATTCCTGGTATTGAATTATCTACAGAACATAATGGAGAATCTATTCATGTCCTAGGATTTTTTACTAAAGAAAATTACAATAATGAAGAATTACACAAAGTATTAGATGCTTTTAAAGAAAAAAGAATTGAAAGAGCTTATAAAATTTTAGATAACTTAAAAAAATTTCATAATATTGATATAGATATAAATAAAGTATTATCTAATGGAAAAGATACTATTGCAAGGCCTCATATTGCTAAGGCCATTATGGATGCAGGATATCCTTATGATCACGAATATATATTTGAGAACTTTATAGGTAATGATTGCAGAGCCTATGTACCTTCTACAAAAGTTACAACTACTGAAGGTATTAAACTTCTTAAAAAATTTAATGCTTTAGTTTTCTTAGCTCATCCAGTATTAGTTAAAAAAACTTCTATAGATGAATTATTAGATCTTGGATTTGACGGTCTTGAGGCAATTTATTTTAGAAATAAACCTAAAGAGACTAAAAGATTTTTAAAAATAGCTAAAGATAGAAACTTATATATTTCTTGTGGATCTGATTGTCATGGAATACCTAATGACGTACGTCATGGTAATGTTGGCGATGTAAATATTCCAGATGATGAAAATGTACTTCATATGTTAAGATGGTTAAAGTTACAAGGTTAATCCCTTGTAACTTTATTTTTATATTTCTCTGTATATATGCAGTTAATAATCTAAGATAATATGAAAAATTTTTATATAAAGGGGTATGAAAATATATTATATTATCATAAACCCCAAGTTTTTAAATTAACTTATTGCTTTGAAGGTAAGTTTGAATTACTCTCTTTACTATCCTTATTTTTATCATCAACATACCATTTGCAATTAGTTGTAGGATTATTCAATATTCCTAAAGCAACTAATATTGATAATACTAAATTTGTTATTGCCTGATATTCTTCAGCAACTATTTTAACTCCAAAAGCACTTAATATCATTGGTATAAGAGCAAGAATAGAAACCCATAAACCATAATTTTTAAATCTTGACCACTCAAAATTCATACATATATCACCTTCCTCTTGCCTATGATACAGTATATTCACATATTAAAATTATGTGAAGTAAATTATGATTTTTGTTAATAAATATGATTCCTAAGGAATAAAAAAACTCCAAATGGAGTTTTAAAAACAATTATTTCAGTAATTTCGAACAAATTACATCCTTAATTGTCAATTACTAATTGTCAATTGCTAATTGTTAATTGCTAATTAAAAAAGGCTGCATTATGCAGCCTGTTTATACTACTTTGCTTCTAAAAAAGCCTTATATCCTCTCATTGTTTCATAAACATCAAGCTTACTTGATATTTCCCAAGGAGCATGCATATTTTGAAGAGCAACTCCACAGTCGATTACTTCCATATTGTACTCTGCTAAAATATATGCAATAGTACCTCCACCACCTTGATCTACTTTACCAAGTTCTGCTGTTTGATAAACAACATCATTTTCTTCCATTATATTTCTTAGCCACGCTATGTATTCAGGATTAGCATCATTACATCCCGACTTTCCTCTTGCTCCAGTATATTTATTAAATACTAAGCCTTTTCCAAAGTAAGCAGAATTTTTCTTTTCCATAACTGATGGATAGTTTGGATCAAAAGCTGCTGAAACATCTGCTGATAGCATCTTTGAATTTGATAATGCTCTTCTTAACTTAAGACTTGAATATTCTCCAAGTCTATCCATAACTTCTGAAACAGTATTTTCAAAAAACCTTGAATGCATTCCTGTTGCTCCATTACTTCCAACTTCTTCTTTATCTACTAGTAATACAACACTAGTATAATCTACTTCTTCTGTATCTAAAAGTGCCATTAATGATGTATATGCACAAACCCTATCATCTTGGCCATAAGCCATTATCATACTTCTATCAAGGCCATATTCTCTAGCTCTACCAGCTGGAACAACTTCTATTTCTGCTGATATAAAATCATCTTCATCAAAGTCATACTTTTCATTAAGTATTCTTAAAATATTAGCTTTAACAGCATCCTTTTCTTTATCTTCTAAAGGAATACTTCCTACTAATAAGTTTAAGTCTTCACCTTCAACTACTACATTTGCCTTTTTTTGGAGCTGATCTGCTGATAAATGAATTAAAAGATCTGAAACACCAATAACCGGATCATTATCGTCCTCGCCAATAACAACATTTATTTTAGTTCCATCTTTTTTAACTACAACCCCATGTATAGCTAATGGTAAAGTTACCCATTGATATTTCTTAACCCCTCCATAATAGTGGGTTTCCATCATTGCAAGCCCTGTATCTTCATATAATGGGTTTTGTTTTAAATCAAGTCTTGGTGAATCCACATGTGAACCTATTATTCTTAGTCCTTTCTCGATAGGCTCTTTTCCAATTAAAAAAAGTGCTAACGCCTTATCTTTATTGTTACAGTACACCTTGTCTCCAGCTTTTAATCTTTCATTATTATTAATTATGTCTTCTAAGTTCCTATATCCAAGAGCTTCAGCCATATTAATACTTGTAAGCACACATTCTCTTTCTGTTTTGCAAATAGACATATAATTTATATATCCCCTGCAAAACTCAAATAACTCTTCTCTCTTTTCTCCAATATATTTTTCCCATACTTTTTTATTTTTATCTTCTCTAGTACTCATTACACCCTCCTTAGTATAAAGTTTGTTACTCTATTATTTTGTCCATTCTACTCTCAATTATATCTACAGGAGTTACATCTGACATTAAAGAATGTCTATAATTAACTGCAGCTGCCTCAATAATTACTGCTATATTTCTTCCTGGTCTTACTGGTACTCTAAGTTTCTTAACCTTAACACCCAGTATATCTTGTCTTTCATCATTTAGACCTAATCTATCATAATCCCCATCATCTTTCCAATGCTCAAAATGCATAAGAAGCTTTATGTCCTTTTCTGGTAATACAGAACTTAATCCATAAAGTGATGCTACATCAATAATTCCTATTCCTCTTACTTCAAGCATACCAATTGTAATTCTTGGAGATTTACCTATAAGCTCTCCATCAACCTCTTTTATATCAACTGCATCATCAGTTACTAATCTATGTCCTCTTTTAATAAGTTCAAGAGCTGTTTCACTCTTACCTATTCCACTTTCCCCAGTAATTAAAATACCTATTCCATATACATCTACTAGGACTCCATGAATTCTAGTTTCTGGCGCTAATTTATCTGCAAGGTAAATTGTTAATTTACTCATAAATTTAGTAGTTACTAGGCTAGTTCTTATAAGCCATATTTTATTTTTTTCTGCTGCCTTTAATAATTCCTCTTGAGGTTCTAAGTCCCTAGTAATCATTAAACATTTTAAATTAAAGCTACAATACTTATTTATTCTCTTTTTTCTAAGCTCAATTCCCATAGTCTCAAGAAAGCTCCACTCCGCTTTACCAATTACTTGTATCCTTTCTGGCGCGAAATAATTGTAAAATCCTGCGAGCTGTAATCCTGGTCTATTAATATCATTTACAAAAATCTCAGCATTTTTGTCCCCTTCTACCAGAACTTCCATATCAAAATCCTTAATTAATTTTTCAACTTTAACTGACAACTCTATCACCCTTTAATTTTTTTTCTTTAACTCCACCGTTTCTAATTGAGCCCTAAAATTACTTTTAACACTATCAATATATCTTCTTCTTAATATTTGTTGCTCTTCTTTTTCAATTTCATTTAATCCTTCTTCTTTACTTTTTTTATAAAGTTCATTAATCCTTTTTATTACATCATCCATTTTCATATTTGCGTAGTCCATCTTTAGTACTCCCTTTCTTAAAATAATTCTTTCTTATATTTTACCTTCATTTTTTCTCAATATCAACTTTTAAAATTACTCAGATGTAATTATTTACACTTTTTAACTAAAATTTAATATTCTTTCTATAAGTAGCTTTTAATCTATGCTTTTAATTTTGATATTTTACTTAATAATTATTCTTTACTCAATAATTTTATAAGTCTATATCTGTATATTATTAATTAAAACTTGTAATGTAAAAAAATTTGTAGAAATCCGTCTAAAGAATTCGTTTTACATTTTTATACTTTTTGGTATAATATTGTTATAAACTATTGTATTTTGTAAATAGATGGGGGTGCTACAATGAGCAAAAGTAAATGTAGAAAAAAAATCAGAATTAAAAGAGCATTATTAAACTTCTTATTAAACTATCTTCCTCTTAACAGCAAATTAATATTATATATTTCCCAAGATTTAGATACACTAATTTCTCAATATCAAAAATGTATTTATAGAAACCATATTCGAAAAAATCTACGTAGCAACCAACTTAAAAAGGTTGCTTAATTAATCTCAATCAATATTTTCATTTATAATATACTTTGCTAAATTTTTAAGCTTTGGTGATAATATTAATTAAAGTATTAAAGAACTTAATTAATATTATCACCAAATTAATTAAATAAAAAAAATACCTCATATTAGAGGTATTAATTACATATTATTCCCAACATGCCGGTCACTTAAATATTCATACCTGCTACTCGCAGGTGGGTTAAGCGCACTAACTCTTTGCTTTCTCCTGCCACATAAGTGAATTACTGGAGCCCAGCATACTTTTAGATATTGCAAATCCCGTATATTCAATGTAGGTTGAATATTTTAAGCTAAGCGCACATCTCAGGATTTAATTATGATTTAATTATATCATAATTTTTTTCTTATGCAATAGAATAATTTTTCTTCATATGGAAGGGTTTAAATAATAAACTCTTTTGCAACATCTTCAATAGTAATATCTTGATCTTCATCTGTAAATAAGGCCATAAATTGCATAGACTCAAAATTAGTAGAGTTCATTTGGAAAGCCATAACTTCTCCTGCTAAATCTACTTCCTCAACTATTTCTTCAATTATATCAACTACTTCATCGTTAGCATACTCATAAAGATATGGAATAAAGAACTCTTTATACCATTCATTGCTTTCTTCTTCATAATCACTTTCATCATTAGAATAGCTTCTTGCAGCTGATAGGACATCTTCATCAAAATCAAAAAAGAATCTTACTAATATTATTCCATCTTCATTTTTTAATTCTTCTATTTCTGTAAGTTGATTTTCTTCTAATATACTTATAATTTGGTTTATTTTCATATTTTCCTCCTAAAATACAATTAATCCTAAAATAAAATTAATATAGTAACTTTTTATATTCTTTTTTAACAGCTAAGAATTCCTTATCATCTTCTACTAAGTTTAATTCTTCTTTTCCATCAATATTATCAACTCTAAAAACATATACATCGTCTTCTTCACCCTCTAATGGTGCTAATAAAAGATACTCTACTTCTTTTAAGTAAACTCTTGCTACTGCCTCGAAGTCAACTTTCTCACCATCTTCATTATAAAAGCTCATAACTACCTTTTCTTCTTCATTTATATTTAAATCTTTTTTATCCATACTGTTCACTCCTATTTTAATTATCCATTATATTTTATATGTATACAATAAAAATTACTAGCTTTTTCATTATAAATCTTATAGGTCACATTTTGTAACTTTATATACCTATTATTCATAATATAAATTAGTATTTTTTTAGAGGTAATTTTATGTTTGAAGCTTTAATATTGGTTTTATCTGTATCTATAGATTCCTTCTTAGCAAGTATTTCTTATGGCACAAGTAAAATTAAAATACCTTTAAGATCTGCATTAATAATAGATATAATTTCCTCTTCTATGCTTGGAATCTCTTTAATAATTGGCGGTATTCTTCAAAATTATATTTCATTGAACATAGCAAAAGTTATAAGCTTTGTAGTTTTATTTTTTTTAGGTTTTTATCGCTTATTTGAAAGTTTATTAAAATCATATATAAATAAAAAATCGAAAGAGGTTTCTCCATTTAAATTTAAGTTATTTGATTTTAACTTTGTACTTCAAGTCTATGCAAATGAAATAAAAGCCGACTTTGATAAATCTAAAAATTTATCTTCTAAAGAAGCTATCTATCTAGCTTTTGCCTTATCTTTAGATAGCTTAGCTGTGGGCTTTGGTAGTAGCCTTGTAACAATTAATTATATTGAGGTTTTTATTTTCTCATTAATTATTGGCTTAATTGTAATTTTATTTGGGTCATATTTAGGTAAAAAGTTTGTAGATATTACTAACTTTAACCTTTCCTGGCTATCTGGATTAATGCTAATTATTTTAGCCTTTTTAAGGGCATTTTAAAAAATTATATACACATCTCTTCTTTAAAAGAATATAAGGAGCTGTCGCACAATGAAAAATTAATTAGGGCTGTTTGTGCAACAGCCCCTTTATTTTTATTTGTTAACTATGCTCTTATTCTTTTTATTTACTAGGAGTGATCCGCCAGCCCCTACAGCTATTATGGCCATTAATAATATTAACATTGTATTGTTTCCACCTGTCTCAGGTAGATTTTCTTTATTATTATTATTATTATTATTATTACCAGGTTCATTTACACTTGGAGGATTTGGCTTATCAGTAACAGGTTTTTCTTCGCCTGGTTTTTCTCCTGGTTTAGGGTCTTCCCCTGGATTAGGATTTTCTCCTGGTTTCTCTTCTTCTTTAACTTCATTTACAGTAACCTTAACTTCTAAAATAGTTGTTTCTCCTTGGCTATCCTTTACTTCATAAATAACTTTATAATCTCCAGCCTTATTTAAATCAACACTATTTTCTATAACTTTAATCCAACCAGTTATATCTCCATCTTCATTATCTATGGCTTTAACATCTTTTAATGGATTAAATTTATCTCCTACATTTAAAGTTACATTACCAGCACTTATAGTTGGTGCTGTATTTTTTCCTACTTTAATTCTTCCTTCAATAGAATAATCAACATTACCTATTTTTCTAATATAAGATTCTAAAGCTTCTTCAAGTGACTTATATTCATTTATTGTTGGAGCATTTGAGAAGTGTGGATATTCATCTCCACCTACAGACATAAAGTCATTAGTTGCAACTACATATAACTTATCCATCTCTATAGGCCTTCCATTTACAGTTATTCCAACTATTCTATTTCCAGCTTCTCTAGTTTCATCAAAGACAAAGTTTACTCCTGAAACATGAGGGAAATGTCCTGCAGGCGCTGGATAAGCTTTTATTACATGTTCTAACACTTCTTTAATTTGCGCACCTGTTAATGCCTTGGTTACTATATAATTGCCAAATGGAAGAACCTTAACTATTTCTCCTTTAGTTATTTCTCCTTCATCGATACTATCACGTATTCCACCACCATTAGTAATAGCTATTTCTGCTCCTGTTTCATCTAACATAGCATCTGTAATTAAGTTACCTAAATTAGTTTCTTGAGTTCTTGAATATTCTCTAGCTCCTTCTAAATGAACCATAGAGTTTCCAATAACCTGTGATAAAAATTCACTTTGCTCGGCATCTATATCTTCTATCTTATCTAAAACTTTTTTATCACCTTCAATATTAGTTGTTTCAGATTTAGATATTAAACTTGCCTTTTTAGTTACTATTTTCTTTGATTCTCCATCTACAGTTATAACTACTTTTCCTAAGTTATTTTCATATTCTCCAGTGCTAGCTATTAAAGTACCATTTTTAGTAGTAATTCCTTCCTGTAATGTGCTATGACTATGTCCATCAACTATTACATCTATTCCATCAACTTCATCAGCAATCATTGTAGATACTACTTCACTAGACTCATCTATACCAACGTGTGCTAATGCAACTATTACATCTACGCCTTTAGCCCTTAGCTCTTCTACTTGCTTTCTTGCAGCTTCTACAGGATCTGCAAAATCAATTCCTATAACATTGTTAGGATTAGTTTTATATGCAGTTTCTGGTGTTGTTACCCCAAATATACCAACCTTAATTCCTGCTACATCTTTAATTACATTTGAATCAATTAAATTATCATTACCTTTCATTACATTTGATGAAATAATTGGGAAGCCATTTTCTCCTTCAGCAGATAACTTACTTAATTCTAGCAATCTTTCATATCCATAGTTAAAATCATGATTTCCAGGAGACATAGCATCATAACCTGCTAATTTCATTAATGAAACTATATCCTCACCCTTCTTTAATGTTGCAAAAGGTAATCCATGAAGGGTATCACCTGCATCTAGTAAAAGTGAATTTATAGTATTATTTTTAATTGCTGATATTACATCAATTCCAATTATACTACTATCTTTCTTAACTCTTCCGTGACTATCATTTGTATGGAATAATGTAATATCTATATCCTTAGCTTTTACCTTTTCTATTTCACCAGAATCTCTAACTCTTAATCTATGCCCTTCTGGATCTTCAGATGCAAGACCTATTGCAGATATATTATCTAAAGCTTTAATTCTAAATTTCCATTCATCATCAACGCCAGGATTTTTGCTACTTCTAACATACCCTTCTACATATACTCTTGATTCGCCAGAACCATCATCAACAAATATATTTTGTCCTTCAATTCTTGTAACCTTTCCCTCTACCTTAACTAAAAGACCTTCTTTTTCTTCTAGCATACTATCCTTAGTAGTTAACTTAGTAGGCTCTACTAAGTTAATGCTGTTATCTATTATCTCAACATCAGAATTTTCATTATTTATTGCTATTTGAGCATCATTAAGGTATGAAGATACTTTTCCTTTAATTCTGACCTTTTGCCCAAGCTTAATATCTAAATTAGAAACACCAAAGACTGTTAATCCAGCTGTTTCATCTTGAACATAAATTACATCAAAGAATGAATTTCCTGGTGCTGCTGCATTTGAAGCTGCAGTAACATAACCTTCTACAACTACTGTTTCTCCAAATCTATCAGGTGTGTTATCTTGATTTTCGTCTACCCTAACATCAGCTATTTTACTTACAGGTATCTCGTTTAAAGGTGCTAATTCCCTTAAAGCTTTTTCTGTAATTTGATAATTAGAATAATCTAATCCATCCATTTCAAAGTTTGAAAAGAATGTTGCCCCAGAAACGAATACTTTAGTCCCACTACTTAGGGTTTCAACGGCTAAAGCTGTAACTTCACCCTTACTAACTGGAGTATTGTCTCCTTGTTTATCAGCATCATTTCCATAAGTTGTTTCATGTCCCTTAACTAATACATCTACATTAGACATATCACTTGGCATTACTAATGTTGAACCACTATAAAAACTATACTTTTTACTAGTATCAATTCCATTTAACCATGGACTATCAGTATTATAATCATCAAAGTATAATCTATATTCTTGACCTCCATTATTATCCATATCAGTTGCTTGGTCATCATTGAATCTAATTTTTGCACCAATTGATTCAAGTACTGAATTACCTTGAGCTGCATTTCCGTACTCACCTTTTGCATCTCCATAATCAGCCTTAGAAGTAATTATTAAGTTACCTCCCCTATTCACAAATCTAGCTATTGCCTCTAATTCATTTTCACTATATTTCTGAGGTGATAAATCGTAATCCTTCTTTTCTACACTTTGAGGATCTGAAAGTATTAATAAAGATGCTCCTTCTAGTACCTTATCTGTTATTTCATCCTTATTAATAATTGCCTTTATCTTATTTTGTCCCATTAGTGCTGTCAAAGTACTTATTTTATCTTTATAATCACCAGTAACATATTGATTTTGATGTGCTCCATCAATTACAACTTTAGATATTTCATTTTCAGCTAATACTTCTATATCAATTGAAGATTTAAATTCTTTTAAAACTCCATTTATTGTTGCAGAAACCTTTACTACAAATGAAAAATTCCCAGCCTTATCAAAACTATAAGGTAGCTTTGCAGTAACAGTTCCCCCTGCTACTATACTATCTATAACCTCTGATTTTATTGGTTCTTCTTCATTATTTTTGAAATATTCAACATTAATATTATTTATTGCACTACCTTCATTATTGTATATATTAGTTTCTATATTAAAAGTTTCACCTGCTATAATGACATCTCTATCTTTATCGACTGTAGATATTCCAAAGTTCTCTCTTTCTCCAACCCATACTGGTGCTGTTACAGCTATATCCTTATCAGCCTCTTCTACTCTTACATAATAATAAGAACTAGTTGACTTATCTAAAGTGAATTTCCATTCCTTAGTATTAGAATTAACATTGTCTATAGAGTTTACTACTTTCCCACCATCACCAATAATAGATATTTTCTTAATATTATCTCCATTATCAAGATCTTCGATATTAATATTAAAATCTAAATTATCTGTTTTAGGTAAGATTGATCCCATTGTATTACCATTTACTTCATAAGAAATTCTAAGGTTTTCATCTTCTGTTGCATAAGCTCTTCTATTTCTTATAGCATCATAGATACCATCCCTAGTAAGTTCTGAAGCTTCAATAACAGTCCTACCTGTATTAGCATTTCCCCATTTTCCTTTATGATTATCTTGATTATTACTTGGTGCTAAATGCCATCCCTTATCTAATGCTCTTGTGTAATATTCATAAGATTGGAAATATCCAGAACTTCTAATTTCTCCTTCTCCATTTCCAACTTCTATTAAGTTAATAACATTATCTATATCTTTATCATAATATGCAAAATCGCCAAAGTCACCAAAGGTCTTTCCTGGATGATTAAATTGTGCTAATGATTGTTGTTGAGTCTTTAACACATTATAATAGGCTTGTAAGTTCATCTTATTATTACTTCTACTTTCAAAACCTTCAGTATTAAAGGTATTAATATGACCATATCCTCCAGTTGAACCAGACCAAGTCATTTCATACCCATAAATTGCTACAAATTCTCCATTTACATTATATTTGTTAGCTGCATCTTTTCCAGTATTCCACTTTGTACTTGCTGATCCATCTGTGATATTAGCTTTTGTATCATTATCAAACCAATTTGAATGATCTGTAATTGCTAAAAAGTCAACACCTGCAACATTATCTGCATATTGATATGCCTCATCAACTGTTCCTGTTCCATCTGATAAATTAGTGTGAGAGTGTAATTGCCCAAAATAAAGATTCTTTTCTACTTCTCCAATTGTAAAACTCCACTCTTTTTCTGATAAGTTTCCAAGCTTATCTTTTACTTCAATCTTAACAGTATGCTTACCATCTTCTAAGTCCTTATCTACTTGGTACTTAATTATACTGTCATTAATAACTGCACTTACAGCCTTAGAGTCTAAATACATTTTAACTGAAAGTAAGTCAATTCCTGATTCGTCAGTAATATCAGCTTTAATTTCAGGTCTTCTTATACTTCCTATGTTTGAACTTTCTATCGGATATACATTAGTTATTTCAGGTCCTATTTTATCTGTAGCTTTCTTAACACTTACTTTAGTTTCTGAATATATGTTATCTTTTACAGTTGAGGTTACTTTTATTGTAGTTTCCCCTTCTTTAATTCCAGTAATATTACCTTCATTATCAACTGTTGCAACTTCTGAATTTAAGCTTTCAAATTTAACTCCCTTTTCAGTAGTGTTCTCAGGCTCATATGCAATAGATACGCCCTTTTTTTCTCCTACTTCAATACTAATACTTGCGTCAGATTTTAAAGAAACTAACCCTACTATATCAGCTGAATATTCTGAATTTCTAGGAGTCGGCTCCTTTGAATAGAAATCATCTTCATTATTATCTGTGTCCCATCCATTAGTAACACCGTTTTCTGATCCATCATTATCCTTACGCTGAACACTTTTACTATTACTCATGCCCTTAGCAGTTTTTTCACCTTCAGATTCGTTAGCTACTCCAATCCCAACTAAATCTACTACAGTTCCATTGTTATCTATAATTCTTACCTTACAGTCTGTACCGCTCATTGCAATATTACCAATTACATCAGCTATAGGTAAATCTTCAGTTCCAGCACTACCTTTAGCTTCTTGAATCAAGAAATATCCTCTTGACTTTATTACTCCACTTAATTCAGTGTTATTTTGCTCACTAAAACTACCAGCTTTAGAGGCATATTGAATTCTCCATCCAGTTAAATCAATGTCCGTACTTGTCGGGTTATATAATTCTATAAAGTCATTTTTATAAGTTGCACCACCATTTCCACCACCGCCATAAACTTCACTTATTACTACATAAGTAGCAGTTTCAGCATTTGCTGGTTTGGCAGGAATAGTAACTAATCCCAGCATCATACTAAATGCTAAAAATAAACTTAACAATTTACTCTTTAAAAGTTTTTTCATTTTAATCCCCCTTAAATTAGTAATATTAATATTTTATATTAATTTTTAATCTATGCTTTCATAGGCATACCCCACTTCCTTATTCTTTAATGATATTCTAGCAATAAAATCACTATTTATAAGTTATATTTAAGTTAATAATCACTTTATATGTTAAATAAAGGTTACCCCGTTGTTAAATATGGTAATAAGAAAATTTTTTTGATGTCACTATCTTAATTTTATCATTTAATAATTGAAAATTTTGTAAAATTGTATAATCTTCTATATGATTATTTCCTTTGAAAACATCTTATTTTTACATAATAAATTTATATAATTGCTTATAATAAAAAAACGCTGATTTTCATCAGCGATTTTTTTGTTTTTTATATAAGTTGATTCTGTAATTACCTAATTGAAGTATATTACATATTAACTTCCTTAATTTAATGTAAAAAATCTATGGTAACTTATATATTATTTATTGTTATTTTCTTTTGATTTTTTATTTTTTAAGAATAAGAAAGCTCCAACTCCAACTACTAATATTGCTATAATTAAGATATAAGTTGGATTATTTCCACCAGTTTCAGGTAAGTTTGTTCCTTCTTCATCAGTATTACCACCTGGTAAAACTTCTGACGGTTTTTCTTCTGAACCTCCTGGTTCTTCTCCTGTACCTCCATCTTCACCCTTTGGAAGTACTGTTATTTCAGAGCTAGCTGTAAATCCTCCATCCTTTGTTGTAACAGTTATTGTAGCCTTTCCTTCTGATATCGCAGCTACTTTTCCATTTGCATCAACTGTAGCTATTTTTTCATCACTACTTGTCCAAGAAACTTCTTTATTTGTTGCATTTTCAGGTAAAATGCTAGCAATTAATTTTAATTCTTCATCTACCTTTAGCTCTCCTGAAGTTTTATCTAATGAGACTCCAGTAACCTTAATATCTTCTGGTTCTCCTCCTGTACCTCCATCTTCACCCTTTGGAAGTACTGTTACTTCAGAATTAGCTGTAAATCCTCCATCCTTAGTTGTAACAGTTATTGTAGCCTTTCCTTCTGATATTGCAGTTACTTTTCCATTTTCATCAACAGTAGCTATTTTTTCATCACTACTTGTCCAAGAAACTTCTTTATTAGTTGCATCTTCAGGTAAAATACTAGCAATTAATTGGAGCTCTTCATTTACTTTTAACTCTCCAGAAGTTTTATTTAATGAAACTCCAGTAACATTTATTTCTTCCTGACTACCATCTGTTTTATAGTTAATCTTCATTACTACATCCCTAGTTGCCTGAGAGGCTCTACCATCATCAGTGTACCAAGGTAAATTAATTGTCTCCTCTGTTGGTTCTATATGAATATTAAACTCGTTTAATCCTGGATTTAATTTAATACCTTCAACATATACATTTCCAAAGCTATCCATAGCATTAGGATATAAAGTATTAATATCTTCGCCATTTATAGTAAATTCAACTCCGTATGGAACTTTTGCCTTTAATGTAAATTCTTCATCTGTTGTTTCATATTCAATATTTTCTCCATAAGATATTCTAGGCATCGTAATTATCATTGGCATATCTACCCATCCTAATACATAATCATCAATAACCATTGAGTTACCTCCCTGATTTTGAACAGTTAATTTCATATTAGTATCTGTAGAACTATATGCCCAGTTACCATAATCTTCTGTGTCATTTGCTACACGACTATGACTAGTATATGATTCAGTATCCCATGATCCTCTAGTGTATTTATATTGAATACTCTTTCCTGCCATCATTTTAAATTTATATTCTACTACATCTCTTGATGTAGCTCCACTTGGTACATTTAACTTTCCACCTGATGCATTCCATCCATTAAAATCACCAGCTATATAGATGTCATCAGTAACAGGTGTATAATTTGGAATATGAAGTCTTAATGTTACATCAACCATAACTAAAGTCGGTGTTACATCCTTCTCTTCTGAATATGCTCTATTATAGAATTTATTATATGCTGCTACCTTATAAGAATACTTTTTGCCATTACTAACATCAAAATCAGTGTATTCTCTAGCTGATTTATCTAAAACAGCTACTTTAATATATTCACCATCTGCTTCTTTACGATAAACTTCATATCCTTCAACATTTTCTTCATTTGATGACCATTCAAGCTTTGCTCTATTAGATTCAACTAATATATCATTAAGAATAGGTGCTTCTACTACTAAGTTATCATCTTCATTTCTAATTGCCTTAAATTCTGATACCTCTGATTCTACATAAGTATCTCCTGAATTTGTTGTAGCCTTGGCATAGTATTTATAAATTCCTTCTTCCGTAGGCTCAAAGGATGCAAAGTAAATCTTAGTGCCATCTTCCTTTGAATCTTCTTTATATCTTAATTTAGTGCTATCTGCATTTTCTAATAAAGATCCATCTTTATAATACATAAGTCTAGCTTCAAAGTTTGGAATATCCTTTCCAGCATATTCATCATTGTCAGTTATTCCTGGTATAGAAACTTTAACAGTTATTTCATCAGTTTTATTCCCAATTCCAAGAATAACATCTTTAATAGAACTTGGTTTTGAAATTGATTTAATATTATATGAAGGAAGTGCTGTAACTGAATCACTAAATTCACTTTCTCCCCCATTTTTTAAAGCTGTAACATAATAATAGTATCTAACACCATTTTCTACATCTATATCTTCATAACTATTTTTATCAGAGCTTCCAATTAACTCTGAGCTTTGTCCTTCTAAATTTGTTCTATATATATTATATTTATTAGCTCCAGCTACTGGCTCCCAGCTTAATGTTACCTTTCCCTCTTCTGCAACTGCCTTTAAGCCTTCAACCTTATCTACCTTATTTATTTTATTAGTTGAAACCATCATTAATCCTGTCTCTGCTGGTATAGTTATTTTAATTTTACCACCTTCAACCTTAGCAGTAATATTTCCATATAACTCATCTTTTAATTCTAATCCATCTGGTAAAAAACCTGCTACATTTGCTTCTATTGTCTTATCAGAAGATTCCTTATTAATAACTAATAAACCACCTTTATCTTCGCTCTTTCTTGCATATGCTATAACATTTCCTTCTACATATGCACTATAAATATCTCCAGTTGCAAAGATATCTAAATTTTCATTTCTTACATTTGCAGCAGTTTTATATACATCAAATAAGCTTTCATACCTTCCAACTCCGCTATATTCTCCACTAACTTCAGATATTCTTTCCCATGGGAATGTTCTTCTTGAATCTGGATCCTTTGTACCAGTAACCCCTACTTCATCACCATAATAAATAGTTGGAGCACCTGCATAACCTAATTGGAATATTGCAGTTAATTCTTGTAGTTTTAAAGCTCTATCACTAGCTTCTGGAGCTATTTTTGTATTTTCTTCTTCCCAAGTTGGATTATCAATTTTAGTTATATTACGAACAGTATCATGAGAATCTACAAGGTTTAGCATTGCTTGCCATGCTTCTTTAGGATAGTTTTCCCTAATTGTTTCAAGAGCATTATTAAATGTTATTGCATCTCCATTAATAATATAATTTTGAAGTGCAGCCCTAAATTGATAATTCATAACTGAATCAAATTGATCACCTAATAAATAGTGAGTTGCAACACCCCATTCTTCTCCTAATATTACAGGGTCATCGATAATATTGCCATTTACATCTGTTCTTCCTGCTGTTGATTTAACGGATTCCCTAAATTTTTGCCATGTTCCTGTAGATACATCTGGAGCAACATCTAGTCTCCATCCACTTGCTCCCATCCACATCCATCTTTGTGATGCTGCAGTTTTCATCATTTCTTCTGCTTTTCCATCACTTAATGCTGATAAATCGTAACCTATAACATTTTCCCTATAATCAATGTTATTCCATTCATGATAACCATCTAAGGCTAAATCATCGCCTGCTTGTGGTTCCTTTGATTCCATTACTGGTAATGAATCATACCCCCACCAACCTTCATATTGATAATGCTGATATTTTTCTTCTAAGCTAATTCCATCCTTATCTTTAACTACCCACTTATTTTCAACCTTAAACCATGTTGTGTAATTAAAATCTTCTGGATAAGAGTATTTCTTACCTGTTAAAGGATTAATTTGACTTTCATATTCTTTAATAACTTCTTTTTCAGCATCTTTTTGTGCCTTTCCATCATTAACCTTGTCCCAAACTCTCTTCCAGTATTCATAAGCCCCAATTTCAGGATACTTTTCATATCTATCAAAGTAAATTGAATCATCGCCAACATGATTAAATACACCATCAGCAATAAGGTTAATTCCTACTTCATCAGCTGCATCTGCAAATGCTTGATAAACTCTATCTGAAGCTGCCCTAGTTTTTTCATAATTTAATCCTGAAGTTGGATCTCCATCCTTATTATAAATAGGTTCTCCAAACATAGGATCTAAATGCTTATAATCTGTGGCATCATACTTATGATTTGATGAAGCCCAAGCTACTGGATTTAAGTAAATAGCTGTAATTCCAATAGATTTTAAATAATCAAGCTTTTCTTCTAATCCTTGAATATCTCCTCCATAATATTCATTTGACCATACATCATCTGTTTTAGCATTAGGATAATATGGTTTATTTTCAGGAGTTGATTGTCTAGGATTTTCAGGGTAGTCACTCCAACTTCCCCAAACCTTATCTTTAGCTGGATCATTTTCTAATCCTCCATCAAAGTATTGAAGATCAAAAGGAACTATAGTTCCATCCTTCATAGTATATCCACGATAACCATCTATAAGTTTTGCTCTATTATTTTCTTTATTTCCATCAAAAAATCTATCTGGGAATATTTGATATACTGTAGCATTTTTCATCCAATCTGGAGTTTTATAATCTTTATCATAAACTGTTAAATTATATGGAAGTGCACCTTCATCAACTGCTGAGCCTGCACCTCCACTCATGCTATCATCACCATATTCAATTTTAGTTACACCATCTACAAGAATGAATTTATATCCCCATATACCAATGCCAATAAAATCTACTTTAGGTATTGTAACTTCATAGTAATCTGTTTCCCCTATGGTAGTTGCTTTTCTCATATCATAGTTTTTTGCTACTCCATTACCATCAGTAAGCTCAACCTTAGCCATTTGGACATCATTTTTTGCAACACCAATTCTAAGTGTTAAATCTTCTGATTCTTCTTTAATAGCTCCAAAAGGTTTTTTATAAGTTATACTTCTTGAATCAAATATTATCTTTGACTTATCTATAATTCCATCATAATTTCCTTCTTTAGGTGTGTAGTTATGTGTTAAATTCTTATTTCCCTTATAATCTATAGTAAATATTACATCATCTTTATCTAAAGTATTGATTATTAAATTATCATTTCCTGCACCATAACTTTCATCCCAATTTGGACCAAAAGCTACCTTAGCCTCAAATTTTCCTACTGGTAATTCTCTTTGAATCTTATAAATACTTCCATCGAAATAGTAATCTACAAACATTTGCTTTGCAGTTTCTGGTGACCAATCATTTTCTCCAAATACATGTTGTAAACTTCCAACTAACCTTGGCCATTTTTCATTACTTAATTCTGGAATATACTCTTTTAAATTATTAACTCCTGGAATATTAATTCGTGCTTCATTTAATTCATCATTAACATATAAATTAACTTTAGTTGTTTTTTCTAAATTAATTATAAAATTATTTCCATTATCAGAAAATCCATCCCAAGTTCCATTCTTTGCAATTTTAAATTCATGCTTTCCTGCTGGTAATACTACTGAATATTGATAAAATCCATCTACTAAATGCTTCATTTTAACTTCATTACTTGAATTATTCCAATTCCCAAACAAGCCAGGAATATACCAAGTATTATCACCACCATTTTGATTTATAAGCTCATCAGCTACTATATCAGATTCCTCAATTTTAGGTTCTAAATAGTAAGTTGTATTATCTAATTGTTTATAATAAACTTCTAAATTACCATTACAATCTAAATAGGCTAAATCTATAAATTTATCTCCACTATCTTTTGTCCAATCAGCCTTTCTAACTATAACTCCTACTTGTTTATCATTTTTAGTTATATTATTAAAGCTTAAATTCCCAATTCCACCATAATCATTGGTTTCACTAAAGTTCATTACTGTATCATCTGAACCCTCTTGTCCACCAACTACCCAGTTCCATAATTGCCAGCCCTCATAAATTTTATCTGATCTATTATAATTAACCTTAATATTAATCTTATCAAAGTCTTTATATAAATTTGTGTATTCTATATTCTTTGGTTCTGGATTATCCTTATCTATTTTTCCAGCAGTTACTATGACTTCACTAGGTCCCTTTGATAAGTCATATATAACATTAGAAGTTGCCTTTGCTTCCCACTCGCCTTTTCTTATAATAAATCCAAACTCATCATCATTTGGAACTTCCAGTACAGCAAAAACCCCTTGTTCATCTTCATGAGTAAAACTTACCTCTTTTCCTTCGTTTCCTGACCACCAAGCCCATATATTCCAGCCAGTATAGTCAGCATCATCTTTTAAAAACCTTATTTTCACCTTTTCTGTTGTAGCAGTATTAGCTTTAACAGCAATATTAGGTATAGGTATAAGTGTTAATAAAAACATTAATACTGTAAATATAGCTAGTTTAGACTTGTGCTTCAAAAAGCTATTTCCCCTCATAATAATAATCCTCCTTTTATTAAATTTTCAAAGAACTTAGAAAACGTTTCCATAATCTATATTAAAATCTTTTAAGGAAATATTTTCCATATAATATATATTAAATGATTATTATGTTTTTGTCCATATATTTAAATCCTCTTATAGAAACTTACAAAAATTTGAAATTTAAAATATAGTTTTACATTTTATAACACTATATATAAATTTTTTCTAATCTGACAACTTATTTTAAAAAAGAGCTTGTCAAACTTTAAAATTTATATCATAATATTACTATGGTAAATTAAGGCAATAAAATTGAAGGGAGTTTTTATGAAAAAAAAATTAAGCTTAACAAAAAAAATATTCTTAGCTATGTTTTTAGGAGCAGTCTTTGGCATATTAGTCCAAAGGATAGGATCTGATTTTATTAAAGACACTATTATCTTAAACGGATTTGTAAAGGTTTTATCAAATATTTTTTTATCCTCTATAAAAATGATGGTTGTTCCTCTTGTATTTGTATCATTAACTTGTGGAGCTGCTTCTGCTGATAACATAAGAAAGCTAGGACGAGTTGGAGTGAAAACCTTTATATTTTATATTTCAACCACTTGTATAGCTATTACTATAGGAGTAATTCTTTCATTAACTATTAAACCTGGCATTGGCTTAGATATGTCACATCTTTTAGTAACTGAGCCAACGATTTCTCAAAATAATTCTTTTATAGATGTTCTAGTTAATATAATACCTACAAACCCTATTGCTTCCTTAGTTAATGGAGATATGCTTCAAATCATATTCTTTTCAATATTATTAGGAATTGCAATAAGCTTAGTTGGTAAAAAAGCTGAAATAGTTAAAAATGCTTTTGAATCATTAAATGAAGTTATTATGAAAATTGTTCAAATAGTTATGTCCTTTGCACCAATTGGGGTATTTGCTTTAATGACCAATACTTTTGCGACTATGGGATTTAACGCAATGATTCCTTTAATAAAATATATGTTTGTAATTTTATTTTCCCTACTTATCCATTCTGTTTTTGTATACGGAGGTATGTTCAAACTTTTTACAAGGTTAAGTATAAAACCATTTTTAAAGAAATTTATTAAACCTGCTTCAATAGTTTTTTCAACTGCTTCTAGTAATGCTGCATTACCAGTTACTTTAGAAACAGTTAATGAAATGGGAGTTGATAATTCTATTTCATCTTTTACAATTCCATTGGGCTGTACTATTAATATGGATGGTACTGCTATTATGCAAGGAGTTGCAGCAATTTTTATTTCTCAAGTATATAACGTAGACTTAGGTTTACCTGCTATTTTAACCATTATTCTCACTGCTACCTTAGCCTCAATTGGAACTGCTGGAGTTCCTGGTGTAGGTATGGTAATGCTTTCAATGGTATTGCAATCTGTTGGTTTACCAATAGAAGGAATAGGCCTAATTCTTGGTATAGATAGAATATTAGATATGTGTAGAAGTACAGTTAATACTATGGGAGATTGTATTTGCACTATTATTATAAGTAAGTCTGAAAACTCCTTTGATACTAGTAAATATTATTCTAGTGAGGTTAATACAGATATACTAGCTGATGACATACTTAAAACTACAGATTGTTAAATAATATGTAGTTTTATATATAAAACTTAAAGCTCCAAAATCGCCAAGGCGACTTTGGAGCTTTAAAAATCAAATAATTCTTTTAAATTAATTAGGCTGCCCTTGGGACAGCCTAATATTATATTTCAAGTTCTATAACTTTATTATGTTCTCTACTTTTAGCTATATCAATAACCCTTTGGTTACTTGAACCTCTATATTTTAGAGAAATATTTCTCTTATCAAGCTGGAACCTACCATCTATTAATACATCTACATAAGTTAATATTTCATTTTTATTTGAATTACTAATAATATCTTCATATATATACCCTGACCATAGCCATATGCTTTTATTAGTTTCTTCTTTAATTCTTTTAAGTAAATTATGTAAATCCTTATCCTTTACTTGATCCATTGGCTCTCCACCTAAAATATTTACTCCAACTACATTTTCATTTTTTACAAAGGAAAGGAATTCATCTTCCTTTTCTTTCGTCCACTTGTCACCATAATTAAAATCTTGTAACTCTCTATTAAAGCATCCTTCACAATTATTAGTGCATCCACTTACAAATAATGTAGTTCTAACTCCAGGCCCATTACTTACATCAAATTTTCTTATTTTAGCATAATTCATACTAAATCATCCTTATAAATGTAATACTCTATCACCAATTTCTGCAGTTCTACCTTTATTCCAGAAATTAGTTCCAATATATCCACAAGTTCTTCTCATAACCTGCATTTCTGATTCATCCCTATTTCCACATGAAGGACAATACCATGTTAAATCTTCATCAAGCTTAATTTCTCCAGTATATCCACATTTATAACATACATCAGGTTTAGTATTTATTTCAGCATATTGAATATTATGATATATAAAATTAATAACTTGTTCAACAGCATCTAAGTTTTTACTCATATCAGGTACTTCAACATAAGATATACATCCACCTAAGCTTATTCCATGGAATTGAGATTCAAACTTAAGTTTGCTAAAGGCATCTATTTCTTCACATACATGAACATGATAAGAATTAGTATAATATAGTTTATCTGTTACATTAGGTATTACTCCAAACTTACTTCTATCTATTCTACAGAATCTATAAATTAAATTTTCTGCTGGAGTTCCATATAAGCTAAATCCTAAACCAGTTTCATCCTTCCACTTTTGACAAGCCTCATTCATATGTTTCATTACAGCAAGTGCAAATTCTTCCCCCTCTTTCGTAGTATGACTTACTCCAAGCATCGCTTGAACCATTTCATAAATACCAACATATCCTAATGATAGTGTAGAATATCCATCTTTTAATAATCTATCTATACTCTCTTCTTTTTCTAGTCTTGCTATTGCTCCATGTTGCCAATGAATTGGAGAAACATCTGATTTTGTTCCAAGTAACATTCTATGTCTAGTCAATAAAGCTTCTTTACATAATTCTAACCTTTGATCTAGCATATCCCAGAATAATTCCATATCCTTATCAGCAATAATTCCTATTTGAGGTAAATTAATACTTACTACCCCTTGATTAAATCTTCCGTACCACTTATAGTTATCATTTTCATCCTTCCAAGGTGATAAATGAGATCTACATCCCATTGGTGGGAAGGTATTTCCTTCATAGTTTTCTCTCATAATTTTTGCTGATTGATAATCAGGAACTAATCTTCTTGCAGTACATTTTGCAGCTAACTTAGTTATATAATCATATTTTCCACCTTCAAGACAATTATGTTCATCTAAAAGGTAGATAAGCTTAGGAAAGGCTTCACCAATTTCCTGCCCTTTATAATTTTTCATCCCTTCTAATCTTTGCTTAATCATTTCTTCACAAATTAAAGCCATTTCTTCTTCGTAAGGGTGTCCCTCTTCTATTTCTAGATATATAGTACTAAATGGCGCTTGACCATTAGTAGTCTGTAATGTTGATAATTGATATCTAATTGTTTGAACTCCGTCTCTAAGCTCCTTCATTTTAGTGTCTAAAGCTAACTTTCTAGCAAGCTCCTCGTCACCTAAAAGTTCTAAATAATGTTTATATGCCTTATCTTCTGTAACTTTTAGATACTTTGCTAAGTGTTTTACAGTAATACTTTGTCCGCCATATTGATTACTAGATACCTGTGCAATTATTTGAGTAGTTACTGTGCAAGCAGTACTAAATGATTTTGGACTTTCAACTAATTTATCATTAATTACAGTACCATTTTCTAGCATATCTTCTAAGTTAATTAAACAACAATTAAAAATAGGAGATAAACTATAATCCATATCATGCCAATGAATAACACCTTCATCATGAGCTTGAACTATATGAGATGGAATTAATCTCCTTCTTGATATATCCTTTGATACTTCTCCTGCTATCAAATCTCTTTGAGTTGCAGCTATTACTGAATTCTTATTAGAATTTTCTTTTATTACATCTTCATTAGTTTTATTTAAAAGAGATAAAATACTTTCATCTGTTGTATTAGTATTTCTTTTGAACTCTTGTACTGCTCTATATCCTTCATATGATTTAGCAGTTACTTTTTGTCCGTAATGTACAAGCCTATCATATACATAAGCCTCTATTTTATATATTGTTGGAGTTTCACCACTTTTGTAAAAGTACTTTTCAGCATCGCTAGCTATAAGCTTAGCTATATCCCCTAAATAGATTCCACTTCCGTTTTTCATGGCCTTACTAATGGCTTCTCTTATTTTTCTTTTGTCGAAATCTACTATACTACCATCTCTTTTTATTACCTTCATCCAACTTCCACTCCCCTTAATTATCTATCTTATTAATTATATCATCTATAAAATTTAATTAATAATAACAAAACCTTCGTTATTTTAAAAAAGAGATATAAATTTGAAAGTTTTCTTCTTAAACTTAACTTTCTCTCTAATTATTATCTTTTTGTATTTTATATTTTTCTGTTGTAACTTGTTGAATCTTTAAATTATTGAAATTATTATGTCTTTTCTTTTTACTTTAATTGATACTCTGCTACTTCATTTGCTAATTATCGTATTGATAATATTTCTCTATATAAAGTTAATATTTAATTGATTAAAATTAAAAATATTAATAATTGTCTAATAATTTAATAAATTTCATTTGAGGTTTTGTTAAAAAATTGCTAATATATAATAAATACAATTTATAAGGGGGCTATAAAATTGAATACAATCGTTACAAAATTTGGGGGAAGTTCTTTAGCTGATGCTGATCAGTTTAAGAAGGTAAAAAATATCATCTTATCTAATTCTAATAGAAGGGTGGTTGTACCTTCAGCACCAGGCAAAAGACACTCTAAAGACTTTAAAGTTACAGATTTACTTTATCTTTGTCAAAGTCATATTGAGTCTAGTATTCCACTAGATGATGTTTTTGACTTAATAGCTAATAGATATAAAAAAATAGTATCAAAATTAGATCTCTCATTAGATATTGGTAGTTATTTAGACAAGATTAAAAAAGATATAGAAAATGGTGCATCAAAAGGTTACGCTGCAAGTAGGGGCGAATATCTAAATGGTATTATTCTTGCAAATTATCTTGACTTTGATTTTATTGATGCTAAAGATGTAATTTTCTTTAATAAATATGGAAGTATTGATAGGGATCTAACTTATACTTCATTAAGAAAAGCGCTTGAAAATGGTAGAAAGGCTGTTATACCAGGATTTTATGGTTCTGATATAGATGGTAATATTGTAACATTTTCTAGAGGTGGTTCTGATATAACTGGCGCCTTAGTATCAGCAAGTATTAATGCTGATTTATATGAAAACTGGACAGATGTTTCTGGATTCTTAATGACAGATCCAAGGATAGTTAAGAATCCAAAGCAAATTAATAAAATTACTTATAGAGAGCTAAGAGAGCTTTCATATATGGGAGCATCTGTACTACATGAAGAATCTGTTTTTCCTGTAAGGGATGCTGGTATACCTATTAATATTAAGAACACTAATATACCAGAAGATCCAGGAACTCTAATAGTTAAATATATGGAACCTGATTTTAATAATCCTATTAAAGGAATTGCAGGTAAAAAAGATTTCACTGTAATATCTATTGAAAAGGCAATGATGAACTCAGAACTGGGATTCTGCAGAAAAGTCCTATCTATATTAGAACAAAACTGTGTTTCTTATGAAAATATGCCTTCAGGTATAGATTCAGTTTGTGTTGTAATTTCAGATTCACAGCTTATGAATAAAACTGAAATAATAGTTGATGAAATAAAGAGGACATGCAATCCTGACTCTATTTTAGTTCATCCTAACATGGCATTAATTGCTACTGTAGGTAATGGTATGTCTTCAAATAAAGGCATAGCTGCTAAAATATTTACATCATTAAGTGAATCTAATGTTAATATTAGAATGATTGACCAAGGTTCAAGTGAAATAAATATTCTGATAGGCATAGAAAATGATGATTTTGAAAAAGGAATTAATTCTATATATAATGCCTTTAACTAAAGGAATTTAAATAAATAATAATAAAATAGCTATATGAAATTTATTTAATTATAAATTTCATATAGCTATTCTTATTTATATAAATGATTAATCTTCTCTTACTAAATATTGATTTCCATCTTCATCAAAGAAATTAAACATAGAACCATATGGCATTTTCATTATTTCTCCTACTTTTACACCTTTGTTCTTAATTTCTTCATAAGTTTTATCTATATTATCAGTACTTAAAATAATTGAAGGGTGCTCAACATTTGTGCTTGGATTTTGTTTTTTCATCATTTCCTTATTATATAAAACAAAAGTTGTAAATTCATCTTCACTTGGACCTACTTCTATCCATTTCATATTAGGACCCATTGCTTGCTCAAATTTTACTACAAAATTTAATTTCTCAGTCCAGAATCTTTTAGCACTTTCTTGATCACTTACATATAATGTTATTTTTCCTATTTTTCTAATCATTTGTTTTCCTCCTATTTGCTGTTTCTTATAATTATATTGAGCAATTACATATAACACTTTACTTATTATCAATTTTAATCCTATATAGCATCAAATCATAAAATATATTTTTTAAAATTGACTCTTAAATATAAGTATTTAAAATTCAAATTATGAAAGTAATTATATTATATAACTTAAATTAATAAATTCAATAATAATTTTCAATTTCACTTATCTTAAATATAGTTTGCAACAAAAGCAATAATATGTGCAGCTGGTATAAATAACGCTAAAGCTGCAAAGGTTCCAACTACTTTACTTCCAACCATAGCTACAACACATCCTCTAAAGTCTTCCTCACTACATTTACCATCAACTACATCATCTGTCATAATAGATAGATGAGGGTCAATAAAAATAGAAGTAAGTATTGTTGCTGTTCCATTAATAATTGGTGAAAGAGAAAGACAAGTAGCCCTTAACTCCGGTGCTATACTTCCGGCATAAATAGGTGCAAAGGCCCCTGCAGTAATTATTGCTACTGAAATAAAATTATAAAATAAGATACTCTTAGGAAGATTCTTTAAATTAATACTAGTTAAACTCTCCTTTACAGGTATTGCTATACTGTCCTTCATATATCTAACTCCTGTTTTTGAGAAACTATGTATAATTAATTTAGGTATAGATCTCTCAACAGAAAAATGATTTACAGCTTTACTAAACATTTGTTGAAATGTGGGTATTAAAAAAGCTCCAATAATAGATGCTATTCCTGAAATTATTATTATATAATTAAACACCATCACTAATTCATTACTACTTGTGTTGCTTTCTACAAACTTTGTTAATAATGGGCTTTGAAATGTAACTGCTGTTCTTGACACTAACATTAATACATTAAATACTGCAAAGGTAACTGCTATTTTACCTGTTCTAACTCCAACTAATCTTACAGAGTAAGCTAAGGTTCCAATTATAGAAATAAAAAAATTTAAAACTAATACAATTATTATTTGAGTATCCATAAATACACCCCTTAATTTTTCATATTATATGAAAATTATAGTAATAATAATTATACCTATTTAATTCTATTACTTAAATGGGATTTTGAAATTGTAATATATTCGCAATAATTTAATTACTATTATACTCTGCCTTCCTTAATTTCTTTTTTAAAGGTTTCTATTTCTACTCTTCTTTTTTCTAATCTAGACTTTTCACAAGCATATGACATTAGATGAGATTGTATAGATTGCTTTACACTTGTTCTAGGTTCTTTTACAGAGCCATTAACTACATTTATAAAGTCCTCCATCAACCCTACATCTCCGCCTCCATGACCACCTACTATTGCTTTAGGTTTTATTACAGTGATGCAAGATTCTGCACCTTCATCTATTCCATGCTGCCTAATTATTATCTCATTATCCCTTGTATTTGCATAAATAGATCCAGTTGTTCCAAAAAGCATAGTTTCCCTAAATTGATTATGTGTAAAGGCTGTAACAGTAAAAGTTCCTCTAACACCATTTTTGAATTCCATTACTGCTACTTGATTATCACAAACATCATTGTCTTCAATCTTCCATACACAATTTCCATAATTTGTTTTATCTAGCACTTCTTTAACATTCTCATAAGTGGGATTAGCACAAATTGTATTAACAGGCCAAGCATTTCTACACTTATCTAAATAGACTCTTTTTGCTGAAAAAATACACTCTTCATTTAAATTACATTCCAAACACTTCATAGCACTTTCTTTTGGAGCATTTTCCTTTTTAAAGTAATCTAGGTTCCCACTTGAATAAACTGCTGTACATTCATCATTAACTAGCCATGTTATAATGTCCATATCATGACAAGTTTTAGCCAATATTATAGGTGATGTTTCATTAGAATTTCTCCAATTTCCTCTTACAAAACTATGAGCCATATGATAGTGTCCAATATTCTCTTTGTGATCAAACCCAATTAAATCACCAATTACTTTTTTATCCAATAACACCTTAATTTTTTCATAAAACTCTGTATATCTCAATACATGGCAAACCATAAGATTTACACCATTTCTGTTTGCACATTCTTCTAAATCCATACATTCAAAAGCATCTGGTGTAATAGGTTTTTCAAGTAGCACATCATAAGCTAAATTCAGGGCCTTAATTGCAGTCTTATAATGTTGCTTATCCTGATGTGCAATTATTATAGCATCACATACTTTACCTAAGTTAAAGAAATCCTCCTCATCTTCAAAACACATTTGCGAATTTATATTATGTTCCGCTGCTAAAGCCATTCTCTTATTAACATCCGGCTCTATAACAGCTACGTATCTTATTTTATCTTGATTATTTAATACATAGTTTCCATAAGCATGCCTTCCTCTAGATCCAGCTCCTATAAGAGCCACTTTTATATATCTCATAATACCTCTTCCCCCTATATTCTTACTGAAATTTTAGTATTACATGTAATTAATTGGAATTAAAAAATATAATCTAATTATAACACCTTAATAAAAAAAATAAATAAAAAGCTATTATTTTAAGGTTTTTTAACCCATAAAATAATAGCTTTTCATTATTTTTTATTTAATTAAACTATAGTAAGTTCCGTTTCTTTATCAAATATATGAATTGGTCTTTTATCTATAGCAAGCTTTATCCTATCACCTGGTTTAACATTAAAATTCCCATCAAATTTAGCAGTGATAGATGAATTACCAGCTTTTAAGTAGCAATAAGTTTCTGAACCCATTAACTCATTAAAATCTACTAAGGCTTCAAAAGTAGTATCTTCATTCTCATTTATAAAAGCTTCATCATTCTTAATATGTTCTGGTCTTATTCCAAGAATAACTTCCTTATTTATATATCCTTTTTCAGTAAGAACTTTCCCTGCTTCAGTAGTTAAAGCTATATTTAAATAAGAATTAACTGCATATAGTTCTCCCCTTATTTCTTTTATAGTTACATTTATAAAATTCATTTGAGGTGATCCAATAAATCCTGCAACGAACATATTACTTGGATTGCTATAAATCTCTTTAGGCGTAGCCATTTGTTGCACTTCACCATCTTTAAGTACAACTATTTTATCTGCCATAGTCATAGCTTCTACTTGGTCATGTGTAACATATATAAATGTACTATTAAGAGTTTTATGCAATTTGCTTATTTCTGCTCTCATAGAAGTTCTAAGCTTTGCATCTAAGTTACTTAAAGGTTCATCCATTAAGAATACTTTAGGATTTCTTACAATAGCACGTCCAAGAGCTACCCTTTGTCTTTGTCCACCTGATAAAGCCTTAGGTTTTCTATCTAGTACCTTTTCTAAATCAAGTATTCTTGCTGCTTCTCTTACCTTCTTATCTATTTCATCTTTTGGAGTTTTTCTAATCTTTAATGCAAAAGCCATATTTTCATAAACAGATAGATGAGGATATAATGCATAGTTTTGGAAAACCATAGCTATATCTCTATCTTTAGGATGAATATCATTTACTAATTTATCTCCTATATATAGTTCACCTGAAGTTATTTCTTCAAGTCCAGCAATCATTCTAAGTGTAGTAGACTTACCACAACCAGATGGTCCTACTAAAACTATAAATTCCTTATCTTTAATATCTATATTAATATTTTTTACAGTCTGAACATTTTTATTATATGATTTACAAATATTTTTTAACGTTACGCTAGACATTTTTTTCTCCTTAGTTTTTTATAATTATTTATCCAATCGCTACCATTGCTAACATTCCCCCTTCTACAAGTGGGAGCTAAGCACTGCTACGCGCCTGGATTAGTTCTTCTAACCTTCAGGTGGAGCACGGGGTATTCCTGTACTCTGTGAAAGTGATTCACACAAAATGCAAGATTTTGGTTCTCTACTTTTTAAGAAAACTCCCCCTGAAGATAAGAATCACTTTATAACTTCATTAAATACTCGCCAATTTCGTAGCTTAACCTTAAAGCTGCTGGTAAAAGCTCATCTGGAAGTCTATTTGCATAGTTATGTGCTTCAAAACTGAAATCGCCTTTATAATTAATTTCTCTAAGAGTTCTCATAACCTCTTTCCATTCTACAGTTCCAAATAAAGGCATCACGTGCATAAGATCTGTATCTGTAGAGCTATGTGTATCTGATACATGAGTTGCTTTAAGTCTATCCCCCATATATAGAAGTGATTTTCTTTGATCCTGCTTCATAATATCAGCATGCTCAAAGTCCCAACAAATTCCTATTCTAGAATCATTAAATTCATCTACAAAATCTACTAATTCTTCTGGTGTTGCACCGTATTTACGTTTAGGAGCTATGCTAAAATCACACATATTTTCTAAAGCAAGACTCATATTAAATTTTGATGCATAGTCTAATAATCCCTTAAAATATTCAATATTTTTAACCTTTGAGCTTTTAACCAAATCCATGGCTTGAAAATCTGTGTCTGGATGAGTTACACATAATTTTGATCCCAATACGCTACAGCATTCTAGAGATCTCTTTGTAAGCATTTGGTGATAATTATATTCTTCTTCAGATAAATTAGGATTTAAAAAATTAAATGTATAGCTATGACACTGTCCAAATTCTACTCCTAATTTCGCTACTGAATTAGCCACTTCATGAATCCACTTCTCCCATTCATCAGTTAAAAATGGAGAATGAGGAAGGGCCCAATCCCAGAAGTTCATATCAAATCTTTTAAATCCAGCCTCACTTGCTAATTCTAAAGTTTTAGGTAATGGAAATACACTTCCATCCGGTCTATCACATACTATATTGGTAGATGTCGCTAACTTCATTTGTTAAATATCCTTTCAATTAAAATTTTTACAAAACGGTCTAAATCTAATTCATATGCTGCATATATATTTGCTTTATCTTTATATGAGTTAAATTTAATAATATCGCAATCTATTTTCTCTTTATATTGCATAGTAACATTTCCGGCTTTAAACTTTGCTATAGATTTATCTATAATATAAGCTACAGGTAATGAGTCAACTAATAAGCTTTTAGGAGTTAAATTCCTGCTTAAATAAAAATCTTTAGCATGAATTAAATACTCCATTTTTTCACTTTTAGTACCCTTTTCTATAATTTCATCTATATATTCATTTTTTAAATTAGAACTAACATCAAGTCCTAGGCTGTACATAGGAATACCTGAGTTACATACTATTTCAAAAGCTTCCGGATCTACTAGTACATTCCATTCACTACGCTTAACATTAAGACTACTATTTACCTTGTAATATCCAGCCATAGTTATAATTTCAATATTCATATCCTTAAGATCTGGATACTTAATTAAAGCTTTTGCAATATTACTCATAGGAGCTATTGATATAATAGTAAGTTTTTCTTCCCTAGCAGCACTATCATATATAAAATCAATTGCATTTTCTTTCTGTACTAATTTGTCACTTTTTCTAAACTCATATTCACATACACCATTTTTACCACAGTATTCATCTGTAAATTCAATATCTCTTTTTATTGGTCTATCTTCACCAGCAAAAACAGGAATATCTTTTCTATTACAAGAGTTTATTATATTTAAAGCATTTTGAGTACATATCTCAAGAGGGGAATTACCACTTACTGTAGTAATTCCTATAACATCTATTTCCTCAGAGTTTAATGCTAGCATTATTGCTAATGCATCATCAGCACCAGGATCACAATCTATAATTACTTTATGCTTTTCTAGCTTAGTCATTTCTACCTACCGGGTTAGCACGATAATAAACTTCAATAGATTTTGCTATTCCATCTACTATTTTATCGTAGGCTTCTTCCTTAGTTGTTAGTCCTGAACCAAAAGCCCTCATTGCATCCTTAATTATAGTTCCTATTGCATTAGAATTTGGAGTAAAGGATGGAACTACAGTATTTGGTGTGTTCCTTAAATTATTCATAGCATTTTGTAACCTTGGTTCTACTTCTACTGCCTTTTTGTACTCATCTAACTCTTGTACGTGTATATTAACCGGAGTATAACCAGTTCTTCCTACCCACTTTACTTGTGCTTCTTTAGATGCCATATAAGAAACAAATTCCCATGCAGCTTTCTTTTTAGCTTCACTTTCTCTATCCATTATATATAGTCCTGAACCACTAGGATATGCTCCCACTACATCTCCCTCATTTACTGTTGGAATTGAAGTAACACCCCATTCAAATGAATCTCCAACTAATTTTTCTATTGTTGGAATACGAGAGCTTGTCATTATCGTCATAGCATGAAGTCCTTTAGAAAACTCTTCATTTATACTATCTGTTACTGGCTTATATACTCCAGTCTCTATAACTTTCTCCCACTCTGATAAGAAGTTTTTAAGCGCTTCTTTACCTTCCTCAGAGAATTCAGTCATATGCTTATTATGACCACTTTCATTATTTCCGAAATATGTTCCATTTTCACCTTGAATTGATATAAAGCTTTCTAATTCATATTGATTAATAGCCACATTCAGACCATTTTCCGCTTCCGTCTTTTCTGATATCTTTATCATCATATCAGCCATTTCAGCTATAGTTTTGGGTGGCTCACTGAACCCAGCTTCCTTTAAATAATCCATATTATAATAAAGCATTAATGATGATGCTGTATAAGGTACACCAATCATTTTTCCATCAATTGATTGAGCAGTAACTGTATTTGCTATTAAATCTTCTTTCTTTATTGTAGATGATTCATTATTTATAAAATCTTCTGCCCAAACTGTACGTTCATAATCACGTATCATATCTACATTTTCACCATATAACTGAATTACATCTGGCATATTTTTAATATCATCTGCTGACATAGCTGTCATTAAAGATGTTGTTCCAGGCCAGCTTTGAAAAACTCCAGTTACTTTTATGCCTTTTTCTTTTCCTATGGTATTGTTAAATTCATCAATTTGTTCCTTAACTATATCTCCAAAAACACCATCCATTGAATGCCAAAATGTTATTTCAGTAATACCATCAGAATCAGTCTCACTTTCTTTTGAACTAATCGAACATCCTGTTAATAATATTGATATTAACAGAATGAAACTTACTAATCTTTTCATTTTTTGTTCTACGTCCTCTCAAATCAATAGTTTTATTCTTTAACAGCACCTGACATCATTCCAGAAACAATTTTTCTTTGGAATAATATAAATATAATCACTGTTGGAATTAATGCTATTACTGCCCCTGCCATTACTGGACCAAATATAGATGATTCTCTATCCTTTAACATCGTTATACCTACTTGAATAGTACGCATTTCATTTTGATTTGTAACTAACATTGGCCATACATATTGATTCCACATGTTAACAAATGAAGAAATAAATATTGTAACTGAAATAGGTTTAGTTATAGGAATTAACACTTGAGTGAAAAACTTAATATTTCCACATCCATCTATAGCTGCTGCTTCTCTTAAACTCTTTGAAAAAGTTAAGAAATTTTGTCTAAATAAAAATATATTAGCAGCAGAAACTAAGAATATTGATGACATACCTAAGTATGTATTTACAAGACCTAACTTAGAAATAGTTTGGAAGTTAGAACCTATAAGAACATCAGGTGGAATCATAAGTGTTGTCATAGTTAGCATAAATAATACTTTCTTAAATCTAAATTCAAAAAATGAAAAACCAAAGGCTGCCATCATACCAATGATTACTCTTGAAATACTAACTATTAATGCTACTACAAATGAGTTAAACATATATCTAATTAAATCAGTTCTCATAAATGCTGTTATGTAATTCTCAAATGTTACAGTATTAGGTAATAAATTAGGTGGATTTGATAATATATCCTCTGCTTCCATAAATGAAACAGAAATTGCATATAGTATTGGAAAAAGTATAATTAATGCTACAATTATACAAATAATTTGAATAAAGTAATCATTCAATTGTTTTCTTTTCATTAATATTTTACCCCTTTCTTTTCCCAAGCAAATCCTATCATTGTAAATATAAACGTAATGATAAAGGCTATTATTGCTGCCGGATTAGCATCAGTAAAGTTTCCTATTCCTGTTATTTGATTATATATGTATTGTATTACTGTTTGAGTTGAACCATAAGGCCCACCATTAGTTAATATACTCATTAAACTCATCATCATCATTCCATATGCTAAATCTGTTATTATCAAATAGAACATTGTTGGTGATGTTATTGGTAAATATATTTTTATAATTTTTTGTAATGCAGAAGCACCTTCTAAATCAGCACTTTCTATTAATTCTTCTGGTACACTTCTTACAGCAGATAGCATAAAGATAAATGCATATCCTGTAGATAACCAAATTTGAATTATAGCTAGAGCTATCATTGCTACTTTAGGATCATTTAGCCATTGTACATCTATTCCAAAAAATCCATTTATAAATCCAAGAGATGGAACATATAAAAGTTGGAATATCATAGCTGTTACTGAAGAAGCCATTGCCATTGGTATCGCAAAGCTTGTCTCATAAAAAACAGATGTTTTCCTCTTTTTATTAGCTAATAATGCTAGTAAAAGGCCAAATACTTTAGAAATAGGTACTGTTAATATTACAAACCAAATTGTATTTCCAATTGATTTTATAAAGTTTTCATCTTTTAATACATATTTGAAATTATCAAAACCTACATATTCATGTAAATTTCCAAATCTATCTACTATAAAAAAACTATTTACAAGTGTTTTTATAAATGGATAAAATACAAATACCACGAATAGTAAAAAAGCAGGTGTTAACCATAAATATGGTTCTATCTTTTTTATAAAAGTCTTATTTTTGTTCATTCTACTTTTGTCACACTCCATTTTATAACTTATAGAATTTCTTAACTGCTTGTAGCACACCACCTGCATTAGGATAATCACATACATAGTCTGCTACTTCTTTTAGCTTTGGATCTGCATTTGATACTGCAACTCCAACACCAACCATATTTATCATCTCTATATCATTTTTTGCATCTCCAATAGCCATAATATTCTTTAAATCTATATTTAAAATTTTTGCTATATTAAGTACACCTTCAGCTTTATTCGTAGATGCAGGCATAATATCTACAGATCTGTCATTATATTTAACGATATTTAACATATCTTTATATGGTTCTAACTTTTCTAATACGGAATCAATACGCCCCTCTGGTAATGGATCTATTATTAAGAGCTTTTGTATATTTGCAGTATCCCATTCTCCACCTTCAGGCTTGTATATCTCTTCATATCTTCCAAACTTCTCAATTTGATTTCTTATGTAATCATTATGTCTATATGATTTGTTTGATATACCATCACTAGTTACAATTACCATCTCAAGCTCATCAGCATATTCTATAGCTTGTCTTAAAATACTGGCTTTCATTGTAGTCTCCCATATAAACTCTCCATCTTTTACAGCTCCTGCTCCATTATTTACAACTATAGGTAAATCTACTTCAAATTCATTAATAAAATCATAAACCTCGTCATAACATCTCCCAGTAGCTAATGTAAAAGGTATTTTATTTTCTTTTACAAAGTTCTTAAGCTTATGAAAATCTTCTTTTAACTCTTCATTTGTATCTATTAAAGTTCCATCGATATCGCTTACTATAAGCTTAATATCCATATTATTACCTCCTCTTCTATGATGTAAAAGTTCTTACTTTAAGTCCTTTAATATCAGAGCACTCATAGTCCTCACAATATTCCATCACTTTGTTTTCTTCTGTGTATGTAACTCTTTTAATAAATAATATTGGTTCTCCTTCTTCAATTGGTAACTTTCCTTCAATTTCCTTCGGACAAGAAATTGCTCTTATTTCCTCATCAGAGTATTTAGGAATTAGATTAGATTTTACTCTTAATAATTCAAATAAAGATTTATTATTTAAATCTTCTGATTTAAAATCTATATCAGATACCAACTCACAATTAAGATAACTAGTCTGATAGTTTTCTGCTATTCCATCAACTTTTCTAATTCTTTGTATTTTAACAATTTCATCTCCTACATTTATTTGTAGTTGCTTTGCAATTTTATGGTCTGCCTTTTGATAATTCATAGCATCAATAACGGCTTCAAATTTATGGGTTTTCTTACGTGGTGACTCACTGAATGATAACTTTCTTCTTTCACGCTCTTTATTATTACGCATTTTACTTACGAAAGTTCCCTTCCCTTTTTCTGTATAAAGCACTTGTTTTTCTACTAAATCATCGATAGCTCTCCTAACAGTTGCTCTACTTACATTAAATATCTTTGCATAATAATCTTGCCCATTAATCATATCCCCACTCTCATAAACCCCACTAAGGATATCTTGTACTATACTTTCCCTTATAACTTTATACATAGCTATATTTTTAGACATTTACTTAAGTCTCCTTTTAAATTAATATTGAATGTCTGTTAATAAATAATACCTCCACATGGCGTGCCATGTTGTAATGAAATTATATATTATTCTAAAACAGTATAATATGATAATTTTAAAACTTGGCAGGCCATGTTGTCGCGAAATAATACCTTTAAATAATATGAATTAAATATTATTGAGTTACTATAATATAATACCATCCTTTTTTACAAAATACATTAAATCTATGTAAAATTTTAATTTTATTTTAATAAATTTTATTCTAGTTATAAAATTAAATTGAACTGTATGTCCTTTTTATTAAACATAAAAAGGACACAGTTCAATTACAAATTACAAATTATAAAATTAACATTTTAATTCTTATTCTATAGATCCAAACCTCTCCATTGGAGATACCCTAAGTAAAGCTCTTCCTTCAACTTGCCCTATTTTGATAACACCAAAACTTCTACTATCTATACTAACTTCCCTATTATCACCTAATACGAATAATTCATCTTCATTCACTTTTAATGGAAGAGAGATATTTTTATTATAAGTTTCACCTTTTACATAGGCTTCATCTAACTTTTCACCATTTACATATACATAACCATTCCTTATATCAACTTCATCTCCTGTCACTCCAATTACCCTTTTTACATATCTTACTCTTGTATCTGTAACATGTTTTAATGAAGCAACTTCTTTCATAAATATATAGCTTTCTTCTAAAACATTTCCTTTTTCCTCATTATTAAGAAAAACTATTATATCTCCTCTTTGTGGATTTTCAAAATTATAACTTAACTTATCTAATAATAGTCTTTCATCACTATAAAGGGTATTTTCCATAGATTCATGTTCTACTCTAGCCATAGCAAAAACCTTGGTATTTATTAATGATGCTATTATTAAACTTCCCACTACAGTAATAGCAATACCTTTAGATTCTTTTATTAATGTTTTAAATTTCAATTATCATCCCTCCATAAATTCTTTCTTTAAAATAGACATTATATATACATTATGAAATTCATCATTTATATATAATGCATCTCGCTTTACTCCCTCCTCTTTAAACCCAGCTTTTTCATACATTGCTTTAGCCCTTGGGTTGTAATCAAAAACTTCTAGCTCTACCCTATGTAAATTCATTTCATTAAATGCAACTTTTAAAGCTTCCTTTGTAGCTTTATATCCAATTCCCTTATTAAAATTTTCTTTATTAAATATGGCAATTCTAAAGCCGCAACTTCTATATTCATCATCTATATCCATAAGAACTACTTCACCTAATATATTATTTTCCTTACTACAAATAAGAAAATGCCTTCTTTCATCATCGCTAGTACTTTTCTCTATAAAAGTTGTTATTTCTTCTTTAGTTGGATAATGGGTAGTCCCTGTATAATAGAACATATCTTTATCTGGATTTTTAAATCCAACTTCCCAATATTCATTTGTATCTTCTATTTTCAATATTCTTAAGTTTATATCCATATTTACTCTCCTATTTTAAACTCTCTTTCATTTAAAACTTTTTTTATTGACTTCTTTATACTATTTTCTACATCTTCCATACTTTCTTTTATTGCATTTTTCACTGCAAATTTAATTATAAAATATAATATAATAGCAGGTATTGTATAAACTAATATCATTGCAATTATTTCCATAAATTATTCCTCCTTAACCTCAATTCCACCCTTAATATTATTTATTAATTCATTTATATTTGTTTCTTCTACAATTTTATAAATTGTAGTTTTATACCTTCCATTTTCACTACCATAAAACTTTAAATATTTATTATCAAAAACTGTGAACCCTACCTTTTCAGAAAAGTTTTCTGAATACATTCTAACTTTAGTTTCACTTTTTATATCTTCTTTAATCTTACCTTCTTTTATTTTTATACTTTTTAGTTTATCCATAAAAATATTTATTTCATTTTTATCCTTGAATTTATATTCTTTGTTATTAACACTTATATTTATAGTTGAAAATTCTGCATTATTATATTTATCAAGAACTAACTCGTAAATAGTCCCACTTCTAGGGAATATAGCGTAAATATATAATCCTACAGAAATAATCAATACTGACATAATAAAATATTTAAATTTAAACTTCATATTACTCTCCTTTCTTCTTAATGATTATTATACACTATCATTTAAATTTTTTAAATTTTCCTCTGTTTATTTTTGGTATTTTTATAAACTTATGATAAAATTGTATTGATAATTTATAATTGGGAGGATACTTATGGATAATGTTTTAAGTGCTGTTATGGAGTACTTACCTTATATTATTATTGCTTTAGTAATAATAATATTATTCTTATCTTTCTGGAAGAGGGTTCCAGCAGATAAGGCTATGGTAATTACGGGATTAAGAAAAAGAGTTCTATTAGGAAGAGGAGGATTAATGATTCCCCTATTAGAAACATCTTCAACTATTTCATTAGAAAATATATCTATGACTACAGATGTAAGTGAGGCACCTGCAAAACAAGGTATATTTGTTAATATCGTTGGTACTGCTGTTGTTAAGGTTAGAAACGACGCTGAAAATGTTTTAAAAGCAGTTGAGCAATTTTCTAATGGAGGCGAAAAAAATACTGTTAATGTTATTAGAACTATAGTTGAACAAATATTAGAAGGTAAACTTAGGGGGATAGTATCTACTTTAACAGTAGAACAAATTAACGAAGACAGATCATCTTTTGAGCAAAGAATTGAAGATGATATTAGAAATGAACTTGGTTCCATGGGATTAATGTTAATTTCTTATACAATATTAAAAATTAGTACTCAAGGAGGCTACTTAGAAAATAGAGCTAAGCCTCAAATTGCAGCTGCTAAGTCCGAAGCAGATATAGCAGAAGCTGAAAGAAAAAGAGATACTGAAATAAAAACTGCCGTAGCTACTAGAGAAGGACAAAAGGCAAAGCTTGAATCTGAAACAGAAATAGCTCAAAGTGAAAGAGATAAAAAAATCAAGCTAGAATCTTTTAGAGCAGAGCAAGATAAAGCAAAGGCTAATGCTGACGTAGCTTATAAATTACAAGAAGCTGAAAATAATGCATTATTAGCTGAACAACAAGCTTCTCTTGCAGAAAAGGAAGCTATAGTTGTAGAAAAGAAATTAATTGCTGAGGTTAAAAAGCCTGCAGACGCAAGAAAATATGAGGTAGAAGTTGCTGCTGAAGCTCATAAAATTCAAGCAATTAGAGAAGCAGAGGCTGAAGCTGAAGCTATAAGGGTAAAGGCAAAAGCAGAAGCTGATGCTAAAAAATTACAAGCTCTTGCTGAGGCTGATGCTATAAGAGCAAGGGGACTTGCTGAAGCTGAAGCAATCAAAGCTAAGGGGCTTGCCGAAGCTGAAGCTAAAGATAAATTAGCTGAAGCTATGGCTAAATACGGAGAAGCAGCAATAGTTGAAATGGTAGTAAATAGATTACCTGATGTAATGAAGGAAGTTGCAAGTCCACTAGAACAAATAGATAAATTAACTGTTATAGATAATGGTGGAAGCCAAGGAGCTTCAAAGGTTTCAAAAATAGTAACTGATGTAGCCGCTAATGGATTTGAAGTTTTAAAGGATTTAACAGGAATAGATTTATCTAGTGCTTTAAAAAATTTTGTTAATAAGGATAACCTAAATATAAATCCATCTTCAATAATAAACGAAGTTTCACCTAACTTATCAGAAAAAGATATACGTTCTAAAGCCAATTCAGCAAATAATGAAAATGCTATTGAAATAACTAATCTTGAAGAAATAGATGATTAAAATTATATAAAAGCTAGTAATAAAAAGTTTTTAAATCTTACAAAAACTATTAATGAGAGGATGCATCTGCAGCCTCTCATTAATCAAATTTCCAAAACTCCAAAAAAAAGTTTTCCCCACTTCTTACCTCTTACCTTTTATCTATTACCTCATATCTTTTATCTCTTACTTTTTCATTCTTTAATTCTTCATTGTGCGCCAGCACTCCCTAGTTTATTAAGATTTTCTTTTCTTCCTTAGCTGTCTTGTATGCACCTATTACAAAGAAAGTTGCTGCAAATAATATAATAATAAATAAATACTTATATACTTCACTAAACTGAGCTCCTTGCTGAATAGCTGATATAGATTCCATTGCCCACCTTACTGGAGTAAAATAAGATACCTTTTCTATTATTGGTGGAATTATTTCTAATGGTACAAAAGCTCCTCCAACCATTAAGAAAAACATATTAGCAAAGTTAAATATATTAGATGCTTCTGTCCTATTACTTGCAAAGGCACTACAGCATAAAGCCAAACTTATTGAAACTAATCCTACTAAGGCTAATATTATAAATAACTGAATATTACTTAGACCGGTTTCAACATTAAGAATATTTATACTTATAATACCTAAAACTACTTGTATCAGTACAGAAATATACCCACTTATAATATCTGCCAAGTAATACTCGGATGATTTTACTGGAGCCATAAATATTCTCATATATATATTTTCTCTTTTTTCATCAAATATTCTATATGCAGTTCTCATTCCTCTAATAAGCATAAACATGATTAAAAATCCTACAAACATTTGACTAGAGGAATATTCTTTATATAAATCATTTAAACTTTCTTTAGTAACATTTACAGATGTACTATTACTATAATTAATTAGTCCATTATAATAAACATCCTTATCTTTATTGCTAGCTAAAGAAATATCTCTTATATTCAACATTTCTCTATTAAGGAGTTCCTTTATCAAATCTCCTACTCCATCATTTTCAACTGATGTAACATTAATTTCATCTTTCCCATTAATTATAATATTATTTTCAAAACCTTTATTAAATACAATAGCCACATCTATAGCTTTCTCTGAAAATAAATTATCTATATTATCCTGATTTATATCATTAACATTATATCCATCTTGATTTTTCAATGACTCAATAATAACCTTTGTAGTTTTGCTACTATCATTATCTACTATTCCTATATTTAAGTATCCTGAATTACCACTTATAATTTTTAACATAATAAACAATATTAAAATAGGGGCAAACAATGAAACTAAAAATCCAAAAGTATTCTTTAATATATCTATTTTTAAATTATTCTTAATTAACACTAATATATTTCTCATTGTTACTCTCCTCCTTCTTTGAAATAAAGAAAATCAATATAATTAATATAACTAAAACTGCAAATCCAAAAATCATCCAGTCTACTAATAAACTATTATTTCCTGAATATATACTTCTAAAAATGCTGCTATTAAACCATCTTAATGGAGATATATTGGTTATTAAATTAAAAATACCTTCAAGTTCACCATATATAGCAATATAACCGCCCCCTAAAAAAGTTAGTACAGGAATAATTACATTCTGTATAACAGTATTAGCCACCTTATCCTCTTTAAATATTAGTGGTATTAATATACCAACTCCATTTACAATTATTAAGAAAGGTATCATAGCAAATGGCATTATTAATAAATTCTCACCATAATTTATATCAAATAAAATATTACTCAATATATAATTTATTAAGGCCACTGAATATGAAAAAATAAAAAATCCTATAAATGATGATAAATAATATTTATTTAAAGATAGTCCTGATAATTTTATTCTATCTTTAATATTATTTAATTTATCTTCCTTTAATAAAAATAAAGGATAACTAACAAAATAAAACATCATAAGGCCAATTTCTGCGACACCATAGTAGTCCATAGAGCTAGGACTTTTTTCATAGGGTACATCATTAGACTTAATAAAGTTTATTTCTTCAGTACTACTAATTATTTCTCCAGCCTTCATAGGATTAATTTTGTAAACTTCAGTAACTGCATTATACCTGTCTGTAATACTTTCTAATATACCGTAAACTAAAGAGTTTTTAATAAATGATTTATCATTAGAATAAATATCTATAGAATCCCCCTTTAAATGCAATAATACTGCTCTATTAACTCTTACTTCTTTTTTCCCATCATCAATATTTCTTACTTCTTTTATACTTATATCTTCTATATCTTTACTTTCCTCTACTACACTTTTAAATGTATCAAAAACTTCATTTATTTTTTTGTCACCTTCATTTAGGTAGTATATATTAAAATCACTTACAAATACTGAGTTATCCATACTATTAAAGTAAGATGACAAAGTACTCCCAACAATGAAAATTAAAAATATAGGAAAGAGTATCATAAAAAATAGGTTTTTTCTATCTCTAATGCAATTTAAGATTGTCGCCTTAATTATCGCTATCATACTATCTCCCCCTAATTTCTTAATTTTTTCCCTGTTAATGATAAGAATACTGTTTCTAGTGTTATTTCTTTAAAGCCTAAATCATTAATTTTTAAACTTTCATCTGAAATTTCTTTTAATATCTTAGTTAAATTATTTACATCCTTTGAAGAAGTAATTATTACACTATTATCATCAATAGAAATATCTATTACTCCTTCTATATTTCTTAACTTTTCAATATTAACCTTATAAATATCATCTACTCCAATATTTAAAATCTTTTTATCACTTACTATATTTTTAAGCTCTTCTTTAGTGCCTTCAACTATTATTTTCCCCTTATCTATAATTGCAACTTTAGTACATAAACTTTCTGCTTCTTCCATATAGTGAGTAGTGTAAATAATGGTTACCCCTTTTTTATTTAACTTCTTAACTGCTTGCATAATATTATTTCTTGATTGTGGATCTATACCTACTGTTGGTTCATCCATAATTAATATCTTAGGATTATGAACTATTGCGCAAGCTATATTAAGCCTTCTTAGCATTCCCCCTGAATACTCCTTCGCCTTCTTCTTTCTTACATCAGATAGCCCAGTAAACTCCAATGCTTCATCTATAGCATCTTCAAGTACCTTACCTCTTAATCCATAAAGTTCTCCAAAGAATTTAACATTTTCATATGCTGTAAAATCCTTATATACAGCTAGATTTTGTGGCACAAGTCCTATATGTCTTTTTACTTTTAATGATTTCTTCTTAATATCTTCTCCTAAAATCTTGATTTCTCCTATACTTGGATGCAGTAGAGAACAAATTAAACTTATTATTGTACTTTTCCCTGCTCCATTTGGTCCTAGTATTCCATAGATTTCCCCTTCTTCAATAGATAAATTAATATTATCCACCGCAATTGTGTCATCATACTTTTTTACTAAATCTTTAATTTCTATAACATTCATTTTTTTACCCCTCCATACCTCTTGATTTTATTATATAAAAAAGACCTTGCTAAAAAATCTAGCAAAGGTCACCTCTTATCCATGACAAAAGTCATATTATTTTATAAAGCCTTTTATATAATAAATGGCAATTTGAGTTCTATGAGTTAAGTTTGTTTTTTGTAATATTGAAGTTATATAATTTTTTACTGTTCCCTCAGAAATAAAAAGTTTTTTAGAAATTTCCTTATTACTTAGTCCCTCTGCTATTGCTTCCATTACCTCAAGCTCCCTTTCAGTAAACAAGCTTTTATCTATTTTTTCTTTTCCATTATCCTTGTCCATCATATTACTACTAAGCTTATTTAAAATTTCTTCTTGTATCACTGCTATTCCATTATTAACAATTTTTATAGTTTCAATTATTTTATCAGGTTTAGTATTTTTTAGTAAATATCCCATTGCACCATTTCTTATACCTTCTCTGATATATTCATCCTCATCAAAGGTAGTTAATATTACAACCTTTGTTTTAGTATTCTTAACTATCTCATATGTTGCTTTTACCCCATTTAAAATAGGCATTCTAACATCTACTAATGCAATATCTATTGTGTTTTTTAATAAAAAGTCAACTAGATCCTTTCCATTTTCGAAAATATCTATTACTTCTATTTCCTTATCATAGGATAAAATTATTTTTAAACTTTCCCTAATTAAAACATCATCATCAGCAATTACTAACCTTATACTCATAATTCCCCCTAATATGGAATTAAAATTATAATACCAAAGCCCTCTTCACCATTTATTATTATTTTCCCATCTAATTTACTTACACTTTCTTCTATATTACGAAGTCCAATACCTTTTTTAATATTACTACAACCACTACCATTATCCTTAACTTCTAATTTAATAATCTTATTTAACACTTCTAAATTAACTAAAATTAAATTACCTTTAGAATATTTTATAGCATTTGTCGTTAACTCTGTAATTATTTGAATAAATACTATCCATATATTAGCTGAAATTCTATCTAAGTCGCCACAATAAGAAACTTTTCCTTTGATATTAGTATCCTTTATTTTTTCATCTAGAATTTTTCTAATTCTATTTATACCAAGTTCTTCTTCTGCAGGCTTTATATTTCTTAATGTCATCCTTATTTCTTCCATACCATTTCTTAAATTATCAATACAAGTATCTAACATAGAATATCCCTTTTCTTTGTCATTGTCCAATACGTACTTACTAGCTTCTAATTGAAGTAAGGTACCAGAAATAGTATGTCCAATTTTATCATGAAGTCTAGAAGAAATCTTATTTCTTTCCTCTAATCTAGCAGTATGCAGTATTTGATCTTGTAAATTACGCTCATCTACCATTTTCTTTTGCAAGTTATAAATTAACTTTCTCTGCTCCTCTTGTACCCTATCTAAGTCTTTAATTTTCTTTGTATTCATTTCATGACTTACTACTAAACCTAGATTAACAATTAAAATCACTAGTATATTTTTTATACTATTATCATTTATTACAATAATTAATGGTGCTATAGACAAAAGAACACCTATATATATTCTCTTTTTTTCTTTAATAAAATACTCAGAAATTAGCATACAAATCATTAACACAGCAGAACTTATATATCTAGTAGTAAAGAAAATTGATAAGACAGCTTCTATAATAAATAACCCCTTATATAAAAGGTCATATTTAATTACCATTCCTTTTATAAAAATAACTATTATATAAATTAATATAAATAAAACTACTAACAAGTTAATCTCATTGTTTTCTATACTTGTCCATGCTACATACAAGCTTAACACTAATTTAATTAAAATATAAATATCATAGCTATTAATAATAAACACCCCTTTGGCAATTAACAATTAGTAGTTAACAATTAACAATTGATGATGTAATTTATTCCAAATTACTAAAATAATTTAATAAATATTAATCTACTAGAAAGTAGGATAAAATCAGATTTATAAAAACTTTAATAGCTTTATAATAATATATTTTTACTAAAAAAACTCCCACTAGGGGAGTTTTCTCCTCAAATCTTCCTTTTTAACTTTTTCATTTTTTCATTACTTAATTCTTTCATTCTTTATTATGCGCTAGCACTTCCGTATCTTTTTACTATATTAACTATAACTTCTACGGCTTTTTCTAAAGATTCCACCGGTACATACTCATACTTACCATGGAAGTTTTCTCCACCTGCAAAAATATTAGGAGTTGGAAGTCCCATAAATGATAATCTAGCTCCATCAGTTCCTCCTCTTATTGGTCTAATATTAGGAATTACATTAGCTTCAATCATTGCTTCTTTTGCATTTTCAATTATATGCATTACAGGTTCTATTTTTTCCTTCATATTATTATATTGGTCTTTAATTTCAGCTACTACTGTACCTTCTCCATACTTTTTATTTAATTCTTTTTCAATTTCTCTTATCTTATTTTTTCTTGCTTCAAAAGTCTCTGTAAAGAAGTCTCTAATAATATAGCTTAAAGTAGTATTTTCAACAGTTGCTTCAATATCTGTTAAGTGATAAAATCCTTCATACTTTTCTGTCTTTTCAGGAACTTCATCTAATGGAAGACTATTTATGAATTCATTAGCCACCATTATAGAATTTAACATCTTATCTTTAGCATAGCCTGGATGAACATTAACTCCTTTGATTTTAACTTTTAATCCTGCTGCATTAAAGTTTTCAAATTCAAGTTCACCTATTCTTCCTCCATCCATAGTATAAGCAAAGTCTGCTCCGAAGCCTTCAACGTCGAAGTGATCAGCACCTTCACCAATTTCTTCATCAGGTGTAAATCCTATTTTTATATCTCCATGTTCTATTTCTGGATGATTAATTAAGTATTCAACTGCTGTCATTATTTCAGCGAGTCCTGCCTTATCATCTGCCCCTAAAAGTGTAGTTCCATCTGTAGTAATTAATCTTTGACCTACATATTGCTTTAATTCTGGTGAAAACTTTGGAGATAATACTTCTGAATCATTTAATTTTATATCTCCTCCATCATAATTTTCTACTATTTGAGGATTAACATTTTCTCCACTATAATCTGGTGCTGTGTCCATATGAGCTATAAATCCAATTGTAGGTATGTCTTTATTACAATTCTTCTCTAATGTAGCATAAACATATCCAAACTCACTAATTCTTGCATCTTTTAATCCTAATTCTTTTAACTCATTACATAACTTCTCAGCTAATACTAATTGTCCCTTAGTACTTGGCGTTACTCTAGTTGTTTCATCTGATTTTGTATTTATTTTTACATATTCTAAAAATCTTTCTTCTACTTTTTTCATAATGTCACTCTCCATTTTCTTATTTATATTTTCTTTAAGACAATCCTATATTTTACTCTATAAATTTATTTACCTATAAATTAATACAAATATAGTCTCCTAAAAAGTAAAAATTATACTTACATATATTATCTTATACACTATATTTTAGCACATTTTTATGAAATATTTGTATCAATAATTATTAAAACTTAGATTTCTTTATTATATAAGTTCTCCATTAGTAGTAATCATATATTCATCTTTATATTCTTCAAACCTCCTCAGATAAGAAGGGATACTTTTTTTAGCTTACCTATCATGATAGGTCTCTATTTTAAACTATATAGTTACTACTATCAGACACCATTAAGTTCCTTCGCTAATTAGTATTCCTCATAAAGAAAAGCCTAGTGATTTAACGCTAAGCTTTTCTTATTTATTTTATATAAAATTCTTATAAATATATTATTTTATATACTTACTAATTTATTTATCATATCTATTAATTCATTCTTCCTAAAAGAAAGTTAAATGTGTAATTTATATAATCTTTTTATAGTAAATCAATGCTTAATTACTTAGATATCTTGACTTAATCTACATTGCAGTTAATCCACCATCTACAATGAATTCAGATCCTGTTGAATAACTTGATTCATCTGAAGCAAGATAAAGAACTAAATTTGAAACTTCTTCAGATTTAGCCATTCTTCTAATTGGAATTTGTTTAGCAAGCTGCTTAATTGCTTCATATGAGTCTCCTTCAGTAACCATTGGTGTTTCTATCACACCTGGATGTACTGAGTTAACTCTTATTCCAAACTGTGATAATTGTAGTGCTGCTGCCTTTGTCATTCCACGAACTGCAAACTTAGTATCTGTGTAACCAATTGCTCCACCTACTATTCCATTCATAGATGAAATATTTATTATTGAAGCTGTTCCCACTTTCTTCATAGAAGGAACTAATGCTTTAATTCCAAGAAAAACAGATATTTGATTTATATCTACAATTTTTCTATATTCCCCTTCAGTCATTTCTAAAATAGATTTATTCATAGCTATTCCAGCATTGTTCACTAAAATATTAACAGGTCCAAATATTTCTTCAGTTTCTTCTACAACTTTATCCCATCCTTCAGCATTGGTAACATCATGTTTAATAAATCTTACATTAGCACCCATTTCTTCTTCTAATATTCTACCTGCCTCTTCATTTAAGTCTGTAAAAACAACTTTTGCACCTTCACTTACAAATAATCTTACATGAGATGCACCCATACCTTGTGCCCCCCCTGTAATAATAGCTACTTTATTTTTTAAACGTTCCATTAATAAATCCTCCTTATTTAAATCCAAAAAATTTATAATAATTATTATACGATAATTATTATCCATTTATTTTTATAGAAAAAGTTGTCTCACTAAAATAGTAGTTCAACAACTTTTTTCCCATTATGCATTCTTAATTTTTCATTGTGCGACAGCACCTTAAGAATCTTATATTTATTTAAAATTATACTTTGTTACTATTGGTTCTCTTCCGGTTAATATATCATTATAATATTCATAATAAGATAAACCTAAGAAACTTCCTGTTATATTAGACACATTATTGTATCCAAGGTTTTGAAGTGCTAATGCCGCATTATAACTTCTTTGTCCAGTTCTACAATGTAAGTAAACTGGAACATCCTTTGGTATCTCATTTACTCTATCTCTTAATTGACTTAATGGAATATTCTTAGCTCCTTTAATATGTCCATTTTCAAATTCCCTAACTTCTCTTACATCTACTATATAAGCCTTATCTTCAACTAATTTTCTTACCTTATCTACATTAACTTGCTTAAAGTCTCCTTCTAAAAGGTTTGATGCTATATATCCAGCATAATTTACAACATCTTTTGCTGTGCTAAATGGTGGAGCATAACTTAACTCTAAGTCTTTTAAGTCTTCTACTGTCCCACCTAATTTAATAACTGTAGCTATTATATCTACTCTCTTAGTTACATCACCCTTACCTATAGCTTGAGCCCCTAAAACTTTTCCTGTTGGAACTTCATATATTAATTTAAAATGCAGTGGCTTTGCATCTGGCATAATACCCACTTTATCATTAGTAATTAATCTTACAATATCATAATTTATATTCATATTTAAAGCTTTAATTAATCCTTCATTTAAGCCAGTTGATGCTGCATTAAAATCGAATACCTTAATTGCTGAAGAACCAATATAACCTTTGTTAATACCTTTTTTTCCATTAATATGATTCGCAACTGACCTTGCTTGCTTAAGAGCTGGTCCAGCTAATGATAGCTTTGTCATAGAATGAGTCAATGCATTATAAACTTCAATAGCATCTCCAACTGCATAAATATCATTATCACTAGTTTTATAATTGCTGTCTACTTTAATAGCCCCTGTTTGTGCAATTTCAAGGCCTGCTTCCTTAGCCAAAGTTATTTCAGGTAAAACTCCAATAGCCATAACTACAGCCTTAGCTGTAATTTTCTTTCCTGAATTTAAAACTACTTTATTTTCTTCAAAGTTTTCTACCTTATCTCCTACTATTAAGTTAATTCCCTTATCGTACATTTCCTTATGTAGAATTTGAACCATATCATAATCAAAAGGTTTTAATATTTGATCCATGGCTTCAATTAAGGAAACATTATATCCAGCTTCTCTTAAGTTTTCAGCAGCTTCAACTCCAATAAAACCTCCACCAATTACAGCTATATCCTTTGCTTCAAGTTCTTTAACATATCTATTTAACTTATCAATATCTACAACATTTCTTATAGTAAATACATTAACCTTATCTATTCCTGGTATATTAGGTACTATTGGTTTTGCTCCTGGAGATAAAATTAACTTATCATAGCTTTCTCTATAAATATCTCCAGTTAAATAGTTCTTTACTTCTATTTCTTTATTTTTTCTATCTATAGAAAGAACTTCACTACTTACTCTAGCTTCAATATTATATTGTGCTTTAAACTTTTCAGGACTCATAAGTACAAGTTTATCAGCCTCTTCTATTACTCCACTTAAATGATATGGAAGGGCACAGTTTGAAAATGATACATGAGGCCCCTTTTCAAACATTATTATTTGATCTTCTTCACTAAGTCTTCTTAATCTAGCTGCTGCTGAAGCTCCACCAGCTACTCCACCTACTATTAATATTTTTTTCATTAAAAACCACCCTTTTCAATTAATAATTAACAATTACAAATAATCTTAACTAAAAAAACTCTGTCAGGAGTTTTCTCCTACATTCTTCATTCTTAATTTTTCATTCTTCATTAAAAAGATAACTTTTCTTATCTTTTTCTGCTATTTTCTCTTACTTCCTGCATATGAGCCAACTCCACCTGCAACATTTACTACATCAAATCCTAAACCTGTTAATTTACTGCAAGCTCTTTGACTTCTACCACCTGATTGACAAACGATATGGTATTCTTTATTTTTTTCCAAGTACTTCTCTGGCTCTTCTAAAAGCTGCCCCATTGGAATATTCTTTGCTGTTTTTATACTTCCCCCTCTATATTCAAAGGGTTCTCTAATATCTATTAAATCAATTTTCCCTATTAAATTATCAATATCATTTACATTTATAACTTTTGCTGAGTTCTTATTAAATAAACCAAACATCTTATCATCTCCTAAATTAATTTTTAACTTATACTAATTGTACCCTATATTCTTAAATAGTTATGTGACTTAATCACAAGAGATAACTTTTTGTAGTTTTTATAGATTATTTTTATATAAAGCCTACTATACTATGTGTTTCAAACAATAATTAAAGTTATCCTAAGTTTTTAAAAATTATAATTTGCTAAAGAATAAAAAAAGAGATAGATATTCTCAATTTATAATATCTACCTCTATATTTTTAATTCTTAATTAAATAAGAACTCATCTATTAATTTTTCAGTATCCTTAGGCTCCCATTTTCTATCTATTAAATTAAGCCCTGAGTTTAATACTGGATGAAGCTCATCATAACTTTTCTTTGTTTTATCTTCATATATAATCCCTATAGGAATGCCTTCATCTCCAAATTCTTCTGCCTTTTCTAAAGCATTAAATTTACTACTAGAATCATAGCTATCATCTAATTTATATATTCGGTCCTTATACCATTTAAAAGTATTAATCTTATTAAAAACTACGCAAGGTTGCATTACATCTAATAAAGCATATCCTTTATGATTTATTGCAGCTTTAATCATTTCTTTTAAATGTACTTTATCACCTGAAAAACTTCTAGCAACAAAGGTGGCACCAGCACTAATTGCAAGAGCTATAGGATTTAAAGGTTCTACATATACTCCCTCAAATTGCATTGATGTAACATGACCCTTTCCTGTAGTTGGAGATCCCTGTCCCTTAGTTAATCCATAAATTTGATTATTGTGAACCATATGAAGCATATCTACATTTCTTCTTATACAATGGATAAAATGATTTCCACCTTCCCCATAGGAATCTCCATCGCCACTAGTAACTATAACTTTTAAATTCTTATTTACCATCTTTATAGCTTGGGCTGGCGGCAATGCTCTTCCATGCAATCCATTAAATCCATTAGCCTTAATATAATGGGGGGTTTTAGCAGCTTGACCTATTCCTGAAACCATCACAATATCTTCTGGCTTTAATGAAAGTTCTGCTAGTGCTTCTTTAAGAGCAATTAAAATCCCAAAGTTTCCACATCCAGGGCACCAAGCATTTTCATCATTACTTTTATATATATTTAAGTCTAGCATTAAATCCCCTCCTTCTCTAAAGCATCTATTATATCTTCTCCATTTAATTGTCTTCCATCATATTTCAAAATACTACCATTCATTAATATTCCTGTTTCTTGTGTTATTAACTTTCCAAGCTGTCCTAGATAGTTTTGTTCTACATTTATTATCTTCTTTGTCTCTGAATAGTATTTTCTTAAACTCTTTTCAGGTAATGGATATAAATCTCCAAAACTTAAAGCTGATACTTTTTTAGATTTTTTATTTAACTCTTCAATAGCGTCTTTCAATGCCCCATAAGTGGAACCAAAACCTACTAATAAAATTTCAAAATCTTCATTACCAATAAGTTCAGGTTCTTCCATTTCTTCTTTAAGTAAATTTAATTTTTTCATTCTCTTTTCCATTTGGGCATTTCTTACTTCAGCTTCCTCAGTGATATGTGCTTCCTCTGTATGCTCATCACTATCTACTAATACTGTTTGTCCCTTTTCATTTCCTGGTATCATTCTTTTAGAAATTCCATTGCTAGTAATTTTATATCTCTTATACTCTTCCCCATCTAATAAATCATTACCATCATCTATATAACTTTCTATTTTAACCTTACTTAAATCATACTTAGGTATGATAACAGTAGAATCAGCTAAATATTGATCTGTTAATAATATTACTAATGTTTGATATTTATCTGCCAAATTCAAGGCCTTAACAGTTTTATAAAAAGCCTCTTCTGCATTTCTAACACTAATTACTGCCCTTGGAAATTCACCTTGTGCAGCAGTTAAAAGAAAGCTTAAATCACTTTGTTCAGTTCTAGTTGGAAGGCCTGTTGCAGGTCCTGGTCTTTGTGAGTCAACAACTACAACTGGTGTTTCTGTTATTCCAGCTAGTCCAAAAGCTTCAACCATAAGTGATACTCCTCCACCAGAGCTACCTGTCATTGCTCTAGCCCCTGCATAGGATGCTCCAATTGCAAAGTTAATTGCAGCTATTTCATCTTCTGCTTGATCTACTACTATATTTGTATCAACTTGTCTTTTTGCTAAATAAGTCATTATACTAGTAGCAGGTGTCATAGGATAAGCTGAGTAAAAGTTTAAACCACCAGCTAGTGCTCCTAATGCTATGGCATTATTACCATCTATTAATAAGTGATTAGATAAATCCTTTCCTTTTAAACTATATTTAGATCTAATTAAATGATATCCTAATTTAACTGCTTCTATATTTTTATTTTTTACATCTTCTGGAAGCTTATTGCTAAAATAATTAAAAGTATCTTTTATATCTATTGAAAAGTATTTTAAAACTACTCCAGCTGCAACTGAAGTAAATGCCTTTGATAAACCTAAAGATTTTGCAACATCTAAAAGTCCTAGCTTTAATACTTTACTTTCATCACTTTTTATACTTTTATCTGCTATTATTATCCCATCATCCTTTAACCTATCTTTATGATAAGTTATTGTATTTTCATCTAAAGCTAGTATTAAATCTAGTTTATTTTTATGAGAATATACTAAACTTTCTCCAAATCTAATTTGAATAAAGTTATGACCTCCTCTAACCCTTGACATATAGTCTTTATTAGAGAAAGTATATAATCCTGCTTTCTTTATTGATTTTTCTATAAAGGTACTTACAGTATCAAGGCCTTGACCGGCACTTCCTCCAATAAGTATATTGAATTCCATTTATATTACCTCCCTGTCTAATAATTTTTTAAATATAATTTGTGGTAATATTAAAAAACCTTTCTTCAAATACCTCCTCAATAATTAATCTTAATTCTAAGGCATCTTCTAAAACATATGTTTCCATAGTCTTATCCCCATTATATAAATATATCTTTTTTATATTTTTCCCCTTTATATTTCTATAGATTATTGGTCTTGAAAAACCTTTTTCTTCATCTATTAAAAAAGCACCATATAAATTATTATTACAGATCCAAAATGCAAAAATTAATCCTCTTTCTTCAATTAGGATACAAGATTTTATATCTATCCCCTTAAATAATTCAAATTCATTACTATAATATTTTTCATCTTTATAGTAAAAAACCTTATAATTAATTGTCCTCAATTTATCATATTCCTTTAAGAATAAAAAATGACACTTTTGCTCTATAGGTAAAAAGCTCATATCTTCATATTTACAATTTTCCACTATAATTTCTTCTTTAAAATCTTTCATTTCATCTTCAATATCTAATCTTCTTACAATTAAGTTTTCTCTTGAAAAATCCTTTGTTGAAATAAGTATAAAATTATTTTCACCATTTGAGAAAATCCTATAATCTAAAGAGTTTATATTCTTTTCCCTAAGTATGACATTGGTAGACTCATACTCTAAGTACTTATTAAAATTTACAGAAATTATTTCACCCTTACTATAATCTATATCACTATATAAGAACCTAAGCTCCTGATTATTTTCATAGCTATAAAAATTAATAGGAGATATCTTATTGTACTTCATATAAAGTAATGCCTTAAATGACCACTTACCTTTTCTGAATTTATACAAAATTATATCTCCACATATATCCTGACATATTAAATTTATTGATGAATCTTTAGAATAAACTATATTAAAATGCCTAAATGCACTTTTATGAATAATTTTCCCTTCTAACCTTTTACCATCTTTTATAAGCTCATAATAAATACCTATGCTTTCTTTATATGAAAATTTTAATAAAATATTAGGTTTATATCTAACTAAATAATAGCTATTTTTTCTATTTTCCATTAGTATACTCTCCTTTATATCTTACTGATTCTTCATATATGGGAAGATTTATAAGTTCTTCTATAGTTGCATATACAGATATTGAAGTGCTTATATCTAAATTAATATAGTTGTCCATTATATCTGGATTTTTTAATAGAATAGTAGATGATTTAACTGTTATTTCTATATCTTCACTACTAAACTTGTTAGAAATATATAAAACAGCTTTCATCTTTCCGCTTAAATTCCCCTTAAAGACTACTCTCTCTCTATCTTCTGTCATTGCTTTTATATAATAAGGAATATTAAAATCAAATCTAAATGTAGTATAATCTTCTCTACTTTCTATTTTTTCATATATTTTAGTATTATCATTTATCTTACAACCTTCGAAGGTTACTGTTTCTATTTTTAATCCTCTATACCTATTTAAATCTACTTCTACTTCCACCTTATTAAAAATTACTTTTTCATTATAAGTAGATTGAAGTTTCTTAGCTAATATTGTACATACTTCTTCACTTTTCCATTTATCTTCTATGCTAGCTATTAAAATTTCTTCATTTACTATTCCCTCTGTTGTTATTCCTACATCATAAGGATTAGAATTATTTTCACTTATATTAAAGGTATTAATTATTTCTTCCTTATTTAAATCAATTATATCTAAGGATCCTTGTCCATTACTTCCCTTACTAGTTACTAAAAGTAATTCCTTATCTTGAGATAATTTTATTCTTTGTGGCATTTCAGATGATGGTTTTATTGAATTTACTATTTTTTTATTTACTATATCAATAAATTCTATAGTATTAAGTCCACTATTTACTGCGTAAAGTATATTTGAATAACCTTCTAAATAAGATATAACTGAGCCTTCCTTAAAAGTTATATATGATGTACTTTCCTCTTGGATATCTAAAATAGATATGCTCCCTTTATTTCCTTCTCTTTTTATCCCCTTATTTGCAATATAAACATACTTGCCTGAATCACTTAAAAGAATATAGTTGGGTGTATCTCCTATATCATTAAATACCTTTATAAGCCTATGAGATTCTGTATCATATACGCTTATTTTATTTTGAAAAATATCTAAAGCATATAATTTCTTTCTTCTTTTATCTATATCTATACTATCTACAGCCATAAATCCTTTTATATTGTCAATAAGATCACCTGTTATTAAATTATAAATACCTATGGCTTCTGTATTGCAAGCATAAATTTTCTTTGAGGAGAAATCCACCTTAATATTTCCATTATTAGGCATATAGAATTTTTTACTTTGCTTAGATTTAAAATCTATAATAGTAACTGTACTATTTCTATCAGTTGCTATATAGATATTATTTTTTTCATCTACCACTATTTCATGGGGCCTTGATCCAACATTAATTTCATTCAAAATAGTCATACTATCTCCATCAATTACAAGGACTTTTTCTAACCCTATACTAGATATATAATATAAATTTTTACTTATTGAATTAATCATGGATTCTCCTCTCCCTTGTATTACTCTACTAATTCATAATCTTCACCTTTACTAGTTTTAATAATCTTAAATACTGCCGTTGGATAAATATTATTTCTATCTAACTCTAATTTAACCGTTTCCTTATCTTCCTCTTTAATTTTCAAAGCTTGAGTACAGCTTATATTAACCTTATTTGGAGCTGTTACTAGTTTACTTTTTATACTTTTTAATCTTAACCTATCATAAATATATAAAGCTCTATGATGAGAGGTAAAGACTATAATATAGCTAAAATCATCTTTTATCATAATTATTCTCCAATCCATCTTTAGATTTTACTATTATTTTATGTTGATATTTATAAAGGTTTCTACTATACTACAGGTTTCAATTATTAATTTACATCTTTGTGGTCTTACAAAAATAAAAGTCAATAGTATTACTAAATTCAAATCTCATAATTGAAATCCTAGTCTATGATCTTCTTTTTAAAATTCTCTCCATTACTGACTGATTTCTTTCTATTTCAAGCTCAGTATTTAATCTTCTATTTTCTTCTAGTAGTAAAGATATTTCCTTTTTTATAACTAAAACTTCTTCCTTTAAGTCATTTATTACTTGTTTCAAATTAGAAATATACTCCTTATTCTCTTCATCTAACCTTTTATACCCTATTATTTCCCTTGTTAATTCCTCATTTTCTTCCTTAAAAATATTAACTTCATCTTTTAAAGAATTATTTATTTTATTAAGAGAAATTATATCCTCCCTTAAAGTGATTTCTTGAAGTTCATACTTCTTTAATCTTCCTTTTAATAGGCTTATTTCACTATTATATTTATCTAAAGAACCTTTAACTCTGCTATTTTCCTCTTCTTTCAATTTTAAAATTTCACTTACTTCTTCATAATCAGCTTGTAACTTTTTTTGTAATTCGACGAAAATATTAGAATTTTCCTCTGCTTTTCTTTTCTGCTCTAATGCTCTTGAAAGCTGAATTTGATATCTTTCTATGCTTTCTTGATTTTTTCTATCTAATGAAGTCAAATAATCAATTTTTTCTACTAAAGCTTTATTTTCTTCCTTTACTCTTCCTAGTTCCTCTTTAAAAACCTTGGTTTCTTTATTATTTAAAATAACTTCTGTCCACTCTTTATGAGAGTCACTCTTAACTGTATATAAAAAATCTACTGGATCATATATAAATAAATCCAGCCCCTTAGTTCCATAAACACTTCTTGAAGCAATATAATTTGTGCCTCTATCATCTAAAAATATGTTATATCTACCGATTTCTTCTTCACTATTATTTATTGCTGAGGTAGGTTCATCCCATTTATCTCCTAGAAATAATGAATAATATATACTATCATTTTGTAACCATGTTGCAAAAATTTTATCATCTTTTTTAAATATTAATGAATCTCTTATATCTTCTTTCCCTGAGGAAATATTAATATAACTTAGGTTTTGATTAGAATCTACAATGACATGATCCAAGTGATAAATAGAATTTTCTTTAGATTTATTTAATATATGAATTCCTGTATTTTCTATCTTAACATCAAAGTATATTTCCTCTCCTTGAATCCCATATAGCCTTTTTGACTCTCTCCACCTATTATTTTGAAAAATTGAATAATTAAATGAAACCTCATCACCATCATCTGATAAATAAAATAAGCATATATCATTTCTATATGTTGTTTTTATGGAATAATAATCATAAATATCCTCTTTTAAAATTATATCCTCTACTTTAGTTACATTAGTTTTAGAACCATTCCATAAACAGTGAAGAATTATACCGTGATCACTACCATCTTTACTTATAGCAGCATAGAAAATATGCATATTAGATCCAATAATAACCATCTTTATATTTTCTATTTCATATTCTTTATTCTCTAAATTATATATGGTTTTTCCAAGCCACTTATTATCCTTCATTGTGCAATATCTAAGTTCTCCTTTAGTATTTCCATACACTAAATGGACACCTCCACCATCATCTATGAATATACTATAAGATGTAGCTTTAGAATCTATAATACTGCTTTTAGTCCATTTTCCTTCACTATACATAACAGCATAACTTAACTCACCATTATCTTTTATTGAAAACTTCCATAAGTTACTCTTATAATCAACATAAACCCATGAATATACCCCCTTCATGGTATCCTCTCCTTTAAAAGTACTATTGCATAAAATAAATGCATAATTTCCTTATAAAATTATATTAATTCCAGATGATTATTATGCAGATAATAGATGATAAAAAATTCCAAATTATTCTATCTTTCATATCACCACTTTTTCATTATTTCATATCATATATTGTAAGCTGTAGAATGCTTATTCTATTATTTTATAAAGGAGGATATTTATGTCCATTAACTTTAAGAAATTCGTTCCACGCCCTGGACTAGTAAATAAGCAAGGCCGATTGCCTGATCCTGCAGAGCTCGTGTGTATTGAAGTTCCAAAGGTATTCGATCAATGTTTAATTAAAAGATGTTTAGTTTATGATGAAGGACCAGATACTGAAACAACTGATTGTGAATTGAGAAGTGATCCACTTGAGAATCCAAAGAGGTATATTTCAAGTAAAGATTTTAAAATAAAATTAGTTTGTTTAGAAGAAATTCCTTTAAAAAAACATCCAGGTTATAAGAAAATTATAATTACCTATACAATATCTTTCTATTCTGATTATATTGACTGTGATGGAAAGACTAAAACTGAATTCTTTGAAATAAACAGAACTGATGTTATAGGCAAATTCTATTGTCCTGACTCAATAGTTGAAACTACTAATACATCTGACGAGTATCCAAAAGATACTAATATTATTAAACTTGAAATGGTTGCAGAAGCATTAAATGGTGAAATAGTACAAGATGAGCATTGCAATGAAGTTCTAGATATAACACTTGGATATTATATAGTAGTAAAATGTGAGCTTATAGTTCAACTTCTAATTCCAGCTTATGATTATTGCCCAGTACCAAAAGAACCTTGTGAAGATATTCCTGAAGAAGATCCTTGTGAAATCTTTGAAAAATCACCGATTCCTAAGTTCTATCCTGATCAACATCTTGAACCATTGTTCCAAGATGATCAACACTCTGATGATGATGAATTAGATTAGTCCTATTTTTTTCTACTTATAAAGTAGTGTCGACATTATAATCTTTAAATAATAATAAAGTACTTAACTAAGAAGAAAAGGAACTACTATAAATCTAAAATTTTAGTTTTATAATAGCTCCTTTAATTATTTAAAGCTTATATATTTTTCTTATTTATTTCTTCTGCAACCTTATTTGCAGCTATCATCCCACTTTGTAATTCACCTTGCTGAGTTCCATGTTTAGATGATGTATATTCCCCTGCTAGAAATAGCTTATTATTCATTTCTGCTTTGGAAATTATATATGAATATAATGTTTTATCACAAGGTCTATTAATAGTTTCATATCCATAAATAAATTGAATATCTCTCCAGTTTAATGTTTTATAATCTAAAAGTTTATTATCTAAATATCCATTATCTAACTTATAAATTCTTTCTAGATACTTCAAGATCTCCATTACTTTATAATCATCATTCATACTCCCAATATTTCTAGAAAGCTTAGCTGTACTTGAGGCAGATAATAAAACTCTAGTTCCTTTATAGTTTATATTTTTTTCTTCTTTATATGATATAAAGTCTAGTGGTAAATCTGTCACTATATTACCCTTATAATCTTTTCTAACTTTAAATAATGAATCCCATAAATTTTCTTTAAAATATAAATAAATATCATCTTTAGTTTCAAAATTAATTTCATTTATTGCCCTTATCTTTTCATAACTAATAGACTTGTTAAAATCTATTTTTCTTATACTAATAGGAGGGATGGCTACAATAACAAAATCAAATAGTTCTTCCATTTCATTATTTGATTCAATGTTCTTATACTTTACTCTTACTTTATCTTTATTATTATATATACCTTCAACTAAGGCTGAAAACCTAACATTTACAATTCCAAGGTTATCTTTTTCTAAATTCTTATAAAATATATTATCATCATTTAATAAAGCCTCATATAAAGCCAATGGAAGATTTATCATCCCACCATTTATTTCGTATTGATTTATTTCATCTAATGTATAATATTTATTTAATTTTTCTGTTAATGCATAACCTAAATATTCTCTATCATTATTTAGAAGACTTAATAAAGAAATTCCCTCTTCACTTAAACCCTGCTTTTTATAGATTTCTTTATAAGATAATTCGTCCATAGTTAAAAACTTATTTGAGTAACTTTCTTTTATCTCTAGTAATTCTCTTCTTTCCTCTTTAGTCATTGAATTAAGATATTTTCTAATAACTTTATTTAAATCCTTATGCTTTAATAAATTTATATCTTTATTATTTAATAAATATTTAGTATAAATATTACTTACTATGTCTTTTCTTTTTTTATAAGGACCTTCATCTCTTAAATAATAAAGACTGCTATATTCTTTACATTTACTTGTTTGAAGATTTAAAGAATTAATATAATGCCAAGTTGTGTTATGGGATATAGGAAAGGCTTTCTCTCCAAACTCACAATAAGATTTATTTAATCTATCAAAATAGTAAGTATATACTCGTCCCCCCACCCTTTTGCTTGCTTCAAAAATAGTTATATTACATCCTATTTTCTTTAGTTCACTTGCAGCTGCAAGTCCTGCTTCTCCAGCACCTACAATTGCCACTTTTATATTTCCACTCAATTTATTCTTACATATCTCTTTTATATTTTTTGGAGGATTCATAAGTTCTATAAGACTATCTAAATCCTCTATTCTACCCTGATTCATTAGTTCCTTTTTCAATATATAATATCTATCATTGTCACTAGGATTACTTTCTATATGCATATTATTTGAATTACTCTTACTTTCCATAACTTCACATCCTAATGTTTATTACATATATTATTTATATGTATCTTTCTTACTTTATCTTAATTTATATATCTTAATTTATATATCTTAATTATATTCTTAATTAACTCCTCAATATCTTTTGATGTATTAAAACATCCTGGACTTATTCTAACTGTCCCCATATACTCTGTTCCAATAGATTTATGAATTAATGCTGCACAATGATAACCAGTTCTAATAGCAATTTCTGCCTCATTTAACATTTCTCCTACTACTGATGAATCTATCCCCTCAATATTAAATGAAACTACTGCCACTCTATTATATATAGACTTATTTCCATATAATTTTATAAAAGGTAGCTTACTTAATTCTTCTAATAATTGTTTAGTTAATTCAATTTCTTCATTATATATATTTCTAATTCCAATCTTTTTTATAAATTTAACACCTGCACTAAGCCCAGCTATTCCTGGTGTGTTACTAGTACCACTTTCAATTATATCTGGCATTTCCTTTGGTTGAACCATAAGATTAGAACTGCTACCTGTTCCCCCTTCTTTAAAGGGTTTAATATTTATTCCTTCTTTTATATATAACCCGCCTGTACCTTGTGGTCCAAGCAATCCCTTATGCCCTGGAAATGCAAGAATATCTATATTATCTTTTTCAACATCAATGTTTATACTCCCAGCACTTTGAGATGCATCTAAAATGAAAATTAATCCATATTTTTTAGAAATTTCTCCTATAGTTCTAATATCCTGAATACTTCCAAGAACATTTGATGCATGATTAACTATTATCGCTTTAGTATTTACTTTAATTTCCTCCTTTATATCTAAAGGATTTATAAACCCGCCTTTATCACATTGTACTATTGTTACGTCAACTCCTTGCCTTGACATAGAGCTTAAAGGTCTTAATACAGAATTATGTTCAATTGTAGTAGTAATTACGTGATCTCCCTTCTTTAGCACTCCTTTAATAGCTATGTTTAAAGCTTCAGTTGCATTGCTAGTGAAAGCAATATTTAATGAATTTTTTATATTGAATAGGCTACCTATTAAATCCCTACACTCCATTATTTTAAGTGCTGATTTAATTGCCATGTCATGTGATCCTCTACCTGGATTAGCACAATAGTTTTTCATACAATTTATTACTTCATCATATACCTTTGAAGGCTTTGGAAAAGATGTTGCTGCATTATCTAAATATATCATTTTACCACCTTATTTAAATGCTTTAATATATTATATTATCATTAGAAAATTTTAGTTCTTTTAAAATATAAACTTACTTCATATATAAATCCCAAGATGAATAATACATCTTGGGAGAAACCTCGAGACTTGTTTTAGTTTATATTATTACTTAATTATTCTAGTATCTATCATGATTTTTTTTGCATTTATGACAACTATTCTTACAAGTTACAACTGCAGATAATGTTGAGTTATTAAATGCTGCTCCTAGAGCCACATCAGCTATAGCATTAACAGTTGCTACTACTGTATAAGTGCAACATTCATCCCCACAAGAATCAGTATCACATGTTGTAAATGAAGCAATAGACGCCTCAAAAACTTCTATACCTAATATTCCACCAGATATTGCCCATGCAGTTCCAACTGGTACTCTAGTTGCTTGACCCCTACATTGCTTATATACTCTAAGAACAATAGATCCTCCAACTAAACTAACACTTACAGGAACAACATAATTTGTTGAAAAATCTAATTTTACTATTGGATCACAAATACAAGAAGTATCTAAAGTAATTGATGCAAGTGGTAATTCTACATTTGATATTCCTTCACCTAATGTTAGAACTGGTATCGGAGTAGAACTAGGGCCACTACATTTTATTATTGTTGGACATTCGTCTTCTTCTTTATAATAATTTTCTCTATATTGATTAGAATATGCCCTTGACATAGAATTCATAAATGAATCTCTCCTTTTATCATAAGTTATATACTGTTTTTCAAAATTACTATCATAGATTATTTTTTATATATTATATATTATGTAAAAAGTTCAAAGATGTTCTTTTAACATAATATATTTGTAATATTTTTACCTACTTTCAAGTTGAAATTTTTATCTTACTAAATACCTACGATAAATATGAAATATACACTTAAATAATCTTTTTAATTTCTAAAAAAGAGAGTTGTAAATTCAATTTAAACTCTCTTTTTTGGTTTATACCATATTAATTTTTATATATCTAAAATCATACTTTCTACACTTTTAGTATCTATCGTGGTCTTTTTTACATTTATGACAACTATTTTTACAAGTTACAACTGCAGATAATGTTGAGTTATTAAATGCTGCTCCTAGAGCCACATCAGCTATAGCATTAACAGTTGCTACTACTGTATAAGTGCAACATTCATCTCTACAAGAATCAGTATCACATGTTGTAAATGAAGCTATAGCAGCTTCAAAAACTTCGATACCTAATATTCCACCAGATATTGCCCATGCAGTTCCAATTGGTACTCTAGTTGCTTGGCCCCTACATTGCTTATATACTCTAAGAACAATAGAACCTCCAACTAAACTAACACTTATAGGAACAACATAATTTGTTGAAAAATCTAATTTTACTATTGGATCGCAAATACAAGAAGTATCTAAAGTAATTGACGCAAGTGGTAATTCTACATTTGATATTCCTTCACCTAATGTTAGAACTGGTATCGGAGTAGAACTAGGGCCACTACATTTTATTATTGTTGGACATTCGTCTTCTTTTTTATCATCATCTTTATCATAATAATGTTTTTTACAATTATCAGAGCAATCTTTTTTACAAGGATCATAGTATCTTCTTGACATTGAATTCATAAGTGAATCCTCCCTTTTATTTATAAAATTATTTATAAAACCATTGATATTAATTTAGTATTAATAGTTTTCATTATTTTTAGTTTTATTTATTATTAACTAATTTACCCTTCGTATTTAAAGCTAAATTATCTATCAGTTTCTTCGCACTCTGGGAATAAAGGATCTAAGTTTTGATCTGGATAGAATTTAGGCACAGGTGCCCTTTCAAATCTTTCACATGGATCTTCTTCTGGTTCTTCTTCACAAGCTTCTCTTGGAACTGGGCAATAATCATATGCTGGAATTAATAATTGAACTATAAGCTGACATTTAACAACTATGAAGTACCCTAAAGTTATATCTAATACTTCATTTCCAGCTTCATCTTCAACTATTTGTCCGTCTAATGCTTCAGCAACCATTTCAAGCTTTATAATATTAGTATCTTCTTCGCTGCATTCATCTGATTCAGTACTTGCAGTAATTTGTGCAATTGATTCAGGACAGTAGAATCTTCCAATAACATCTGTTCTATGGATTTCAAAGAATTCGCTTTGAGTAACTCCACTTTCATCAATATAATCTGAATAGAAAGATATTACATAATTAAGAATTACTTTTTTAAAGTTAGGGTCTCCTTTAAGTGGTATCTTATCTACTGCTGTTAAACAAACTGCAAAATCTCTACTACTAAGATATCTTTTTGGATTAACAAGTGGATCACTTCTTAATTCAGCATCTGTAGTAGCAGTATCTGGTCCTTCAGCATAAACTAGGCATCGTTTAATTAAACATTGGTCGAATACCTTAGGGACTTCAACACAAACTAACTCAGAAGGATCCGGTAAACGCCCTTGTTTATTTACAAGGCCTGGGCGTGGCACAAACTTCTTAAAGTTAATGGACATATAATCTCCTTTCTTTAAAACTATAATACTCTAAATTAATTTTTTAATCATAGTACATATTATGTCGGAATATAAAAGAGGTGCTATAAAACTTGCTTACATTATAAGTTTTTTTAAGCTTTTTTAGTATAAAAAGACGAGATATTTTTTATTTAATTAACTGCTTAAAGGTGTAATTAAAAATAAAAATGAAAAAGCACTTATATAATTCATCTAAAATTATATAAGTACTTCTTTTTCAAAACTCCTAATAGAGTTCTTTCGTTAATTTTCATTTCTAATTATTAGTTTTTCATTGTGCGACAGCACCTTTTAATGCTTTCTATTTATTTAAAGCATCTAATAAATCTTGAAGATTTAATCCATGAACCATTGCCGCATCAGCAATAGTTTCGGCTTGAGCTGATGGGCATCCTATGCAACCCATTCCAAAACTCATTAAAACTTCAGCAGCATTTTCCTTCATCTTAACTACTTCTCCAATTGTCATATCCTTAGTAATCATATATCTCACCTATCCTTACATTGTAAAATTAAATTTATTATAAATACTTTGATTTAAGCTCATTTAATATATCTAAGCTTTCATCTTTTACATTACTATTTTCATCTTCAAAAATAACACATTCACTATCTATATTTTTTATAGTTTCTGCTTTAAGTTCTCTTTCAGCAAATTTATAAATAACATTATCTTCTTTATGAATATGTCTATCTAAAAGGTTACAATATGAAATTGCATTTGCTATAATATCTAATTTTACTTCATTATTACCTTCTTTATAAGATTTTAATGCTTCCTCTAAATTAGACACATATAATCTTCCAAGATCATGTTCAACTAACATTCCATACTTAACTACCTTTTCAGCAGTTTCACCAATTTCTTCTACCATTCTATTAAAAAGCATGATTTCTTCTTTTTTATGATGATGAGAATCTGCATAATTTCTTATAAATTTTATTACTTTATAAAAATCTTCTACATTAACTTTATTTTCTTCTAATATAATTAAAGAAGCTCTTCTAACTACCTTAAGCATTTCTTTTATATTTTTATGTTCTTCCATCATTAATTCAATTGCATTCATACTATCTCACTACCCTTTCAATAGAAAATTCGTTATTTCCTAGGAAATTATATTTATATTCCTTATTTAATATACTAACGAAGCTAGTAATCCACTTATCTCTTAAATCATAAAAGACTTTAACCTTTCCACCAAGACTTTCCCATATTTCACTATGAACACAAATTCTTCTTTTCCAAACTACTTTATTTTCATCTTGAGATATTACTTCATTTACTCTATCACAAGGCATTCCATCTAAAATATAATCATTCATTGAATTAAAAATATCTATAGCATTAAATTCTTTTATTCCCTTACTTAATACTTCTTTAGCTGCATTTTCACCTTGAGCAATAAATAAACTTTCTAGTTTTAATATATCACTATTTTTTTCTAATATTATAGTAATCCAACTAGCAACTCTACTTTCAGCTGAAGTTATTCTGTCTTGAAGCCATCCATGAATATTAGAAGTATCTATTATATCTTCAAGTGGTAAATTAGGAGTTTTCTCTCCAAACTTACTAATAATTTGATTATTAATAGCTTCTATATCTAACCCTTCTTCTTTAGCTAATGAAATTATATCTTCTTCAAGATTTTCAAACCAAGTAATTTTATTAAATAGCCAGTAATGTATCTTTCCTAAAAATAAACTCATTTCTCTACCTCCATAACTAATCTCTAATGGTAGTTTATCATATGTATGTACAAACATCTGTAACATTAGTTACAGGTGATTTAAATTTTAAATTTTATCTATTAGTTCTAGTCCTAAAGATTTTGCAAACTCTTCACCTAAATGTCTATTTCTTAGGTTTTCAGGGGTATGTGCATCTACACCTAGAATTCTTTTAATATTATATTCTTTAGATAATTCCCAAAAATCTTTTATTGGATAGAAATATCTTTCACCTAAGTTATATTCAACTTTTCCTCTATTAAAACCATTTATGTTTATTTCTAAAGGCATATTTAGCCTTTCAGCTGCTTCAAATATTCTTCTAGATGCTTTTATTGCAGCATCATCCCAATTTCTATACTTTACTCCAAATAAATCTGGATGAGCTATATATGAAAAATATCCACTTTCCATTGTTTTTATAACAAAATCAATATATTTTTCTAAAATTTCTTCTGTAATTTCAATATTACCTATATATTCATATTTACCTTTATAAGGGAAAAAATGAACACCAGCTATTAAGTAATCTGCCTTATGCTTATTGAATAATTCTTCATATAACCAACGATATTCTTCAAAATATTCACATTCTATTGCTGATTTTATAGAAATTTCATTACCATATTTTCTTTTTGCTTCTTCTATTTCATAAAAATATTCTTCTAAATTTTCATATCTCATCCTGTTAAAGTTATCTATATTTTTCCCTGGATGTGGCATATGATCAGAAATTCCAATTTCATCATATCCTTCTTCAATTGCTACCTTAATATAATCTTCAATTGTACCATCTGCATGATTACATCTGTAATTATGTGTATGATAATTAGTCTTCATCATTTTCACCTATCCTTATTATCTAATTTAAAACAAAATTTCTACTAATATACATCATATCACATATAAAAGCTATATTCTAATCTAAAAACAGCATGAAAATGTTACCAATAAAATTTTTATATAAAATTCTCTATTCTTCCTTGGACCTTTATTACTCTCTTTATAATTGCACTTTGAAGTATAACTACATTCTCCATTTCACTTAAATAACAGTAATCTAATACCTTAAAACTAATTTCTTCTTTTCTTTCATAATTAGTTACATATACCTTAAATAATGGTCTACTGCTATTTTCCCCATGAGTAGTTTTAACTATACCTGTACATATTCATTAATCTTAGAAATTCATTATATATGCCAAATTTAGTAAAAATAATTGATATATTGCTAACTATAGCCATAGTAAGTGGAATTATAAAAAATGCTCTTAGTTGTTCTAAACTTCTTCTATCTTACCCCATAACTCCTCAATAAAATAATATTTCAAATTTCTTCATAAACTTGTACTATTTATATTATAATTGAATTAATTGTATATATAGTTATTAGGAGGTTATTTTATGAAATATATCGATTTAAGAAGTGATACTGTAACAGAGCAACCAGATTTTATGAAAGAAGCTATGTTTAATGCAGAAGTTGGTGATGATGTTTATGGCGATGATCCAACAGTACATAAATTAGAAGTTTTAGCTGCAAGTATTGTAGGAAAAGAAGCAGCATTATTTGTACCTAGTGGTGCCTTTGGTAATCAATTATCATTATTTACTCATTGCAAAAGAGGAAGTGAAGTAATAATTGCTGATTCCAACCATATTATTGCTCATGAGGTAGGGGCAAGCTCTGTAATAGCTGGAGTTCAGCTTAGAGCTATAGATTCTCCTAATGGAGTTATAAAAGCTAAAGATATAGAAAAAAGAATTCGTTTTGAAGATGAAGATATTCACTTTCCTTCAACATCATTGATTTGTATAGAAAATGCTCATTCAAGTGGTAATGTTCTTACTCTTTCTGAAATGGAAGAAGTATATAATGTAGCCAGGAAATATAACTTACCTGTTCATTTAGATGGTGCTAGAATATTTAATGCAGCTGCATCATTAGATGTAGATATTAAAGAACTAACTAAATACTGTGACTCAGTAATGTTTTGTTTATCAAAAGGTCTATGTGCCCCAGTTGGATCAATAGTTGCTGGAAGTAAAGAATTTATAGATAAGGCTAGAAAGAAAAGAAAGCTTTTAGGTGGTGGCTTAAGGCAATCTGGTTATTTAGCTGCTGCTGGAATAGTTGCTTTAGAAAAAATGTCAACTAGATTACATGAAGATCACGATAATGCTAAATTACTTGCAGAGGAATTAAATAAAATTCCTGATATAAAAGTTGATTTTGAAAATCTAAAGATAAATATGGTATTCTTTAAATTCACTTCTACTAATATTGACACTAAGGCTTTAGTGAAATATTTCTTAGAAAATAATATTAAAATAAATGATATGGAAAATGGAGTAATGAGATTTGTAACTCATTACTGGGTTAAAAAAGAAGATGTATTAACGGTAGTGAATAAATTAAAAGAATTTTTGAATGCTTAGAAAATTAACTAATTAATAATGAAAAAATAGCAAAGTAATTTGCTACGAACTACTAAAAACAAGAAAAAAGAAACTCAAGGCACGCCTTGGGTTTCTTCTTTAATTCTTTAATTTTTTCATTTCTTCATTTTTTCATTACTCTGTTCTTAATGCTTCAACTGGATCTTTCTTAGATGCCATCTTGGCTGGTATAGAACCACCTAACATTGTAAGTAAAACACTTATAATTATTAGAATTATAGCATGTACTGGATTTAATACAGCTACTCCTTCTAAATCTGTTACTTTATATAATATAGCATTTGTTGGGAAGGTTAATAGGTATGCAATTATTATACCTAAAATTCCAGAGCAACTACCAACTATAAAGGTTTCAGCATTAAATACTCTTGTGATATCCTTCTTTCTTGCTCCTAAAGACCTTAAGACACCAATTTCTTTTGTTCTTTCTAGAACAGAAATATAAGTTATAATTCCAACCATTATTAATGAAACAACTAAAGATATTGCAGCAAAGGCTATAAGTACCATAGTTATTGCATCCATTATACTACCTGATAAGGTTGCAAAAGTTTTAGCCATATCATTATATAATATTACATCTTCTTTAGATTTATCTTCATTCCATTTATCAAGATAACTTACAACTGCTTCCTTACTTTCAAAATCCTTAGGATATAAAGTTATCATATAAGGTATTTCAGTTCCTCCAATTGAAGCTAAAATATTCTCCTTAGTATTTTCAGAACTTCTACCTTGAGTTTCGGATGTAAAACCTTCTCCTGTAAATACATTATAATCAGCAGCTTCTTGATCTTTTACTACTTCGGAGTTCTTAGCATTATCAATAAAGAATTTGCTTAATTCATCTGAGTAAGCAATACCTTCTGATAATACTGGAATTTTCACATCTTCTTTTAATCTTAATATTCCTTTTATTTTTAGAGAAATAGCTTTTTCACTATTATAAAGTTCACTCATATATTTTGGATTTCCAGCTAATGTATAGAAGCTTCCTACCTTTTTATAATAATCATCATTTTGGATAGCTTTAATTTCATATCCGATAATATCATCAAATGATATTTCTTCTTTACTTGAATCTATTCCTAATACCTTTAAAATTTCAGTATCTACATTATTATATTCATCAACTACTAGAACTAAATCATTCATTGTTTCTGGATAACTTCCTGCCAGTACATCATATGAACTTTCTAAATATCCTGCTTTATCACTTTCTAATGAAATAGGATAAGATGATAATCTCAAGTCAGACGAATTAATTGGTGTAGCCACACTACCATCAGTCTTTAAAAGATTCATATTAACTAGACGAGTATATGAAACACCTGATAAGCTATTTGAATCTATCTTTTCAATATAATCTAAATACTCTTGTGTTATTTTATTATTATGAATAAAAGTATTTTCCTTACTATTATATGGATAAATAAATTTATCTTCTGGATATTTAGTATTATCCTCTTCTTCCTTACCAAGCATTTCTTTTCTCATTTCCTTACTATGTTCCATCATTTCATTCATATCTACTTCAGCAGCTTGCTGAGATATCATAATAGGAAATCCTGATAATGTATCACTTTCAAATATATCTATTTGCTTATCGAAACCATTTGATAAAGATAATATTAGAGCAATACCTATAATACCTATGCTAGATGCAAAGGCTGTTAAAAAAGTTCTCCACTTCTTAGTTCTTATATTCATAGCTGATAACTTTAATGCAGTAAAGAAACTCATACTAGTTTTTTTAATCTCATAATTATCACTTTTATCTAACTCATTAATAGGCTTAGAATCTGAAATCACACTTCCATCCCTAAATTCTATAATCCTATCAGCATATTCTTCTGCAAGCTCTGGATTATGCGTAACCATTATAACTAGTTTATCCTTAGCTATATCTTTAATAATTTCCATTATTTGAACACTAGTTTTAGTATCTAAAGCACCTGTTGGTTCATCAGCTAAAATTATATCTGGATCATTAGCTAGAGCTCTTGCTATAGCAACTCTTTGCATTTGTCCACCTGATAACTGATTAGGTTTCTTATGCATATGTTCCTTTAATCCAACTATTTCTAAAACTTCTTTTGCCTTATTATGTTTTTCAGAAGCTGATACTCCACTTAATGTCATACCCATTTCAACATTATCTAATATATTAAGATGTCCAATTAAATTATAACTTTGAAATATAAATCCTATACTATTATTACGATAAGCATCCCAATCAGAATCTTTAAATTCTTTAGTTGACTTACCATTAATAATTAAGTCTCCACTATCATATTTATCTAATCCACCTATAATATTTAAACATGTAGTTTTACCAGAACCACTAGGCCCTAAAATAGCTACAAATTCACCTTTTCTAAAACTCAAATTCACTTCATTTAATGCAACCTGAGTATAGTCCCCAGTTACATACGACTTTTTGATATTTCTTAATGATAACATATACCTACTCCCTTTATCCTTTATTTACTTATATAAAAATTAAAATATCTATTCTCTCAATTTATATAGTTTACTTTAAAATATTTTTCTACTTAAAATTCTATAAGACTACAAGATATGAACTACTTGTTGAAACATATATACTATAGTAATTCTTAACTTATATTCTGAGGTTATACATACTATTATAACTAATATAAGAATTATTTTCTATTTTTCTACGGAAAACATAAAAAGACTGTTATAAAAATAACTATTAAAGCTATTTTTGTAACAGTCTAAATTAAACTATTGCTTTATTCTTTTTAATGCAGCTGAATTTAATATTCCCCAAGGCTTATTAAAGTGAGGTTGGAAGAAGAAGTCTGTCATAGCTAATTCTTCAACAGTCATCTTATTTTGAATTACTACTGAAAGGGTATTCATAAATTCAGTCATATCTACTTTAGATGCAATTTGCCCTCCAACTATTCTCCTACTTTCTACTTCATAAACAATCTTTAATTGTACGTCTTCAAAGGTAGGCATAAATTCCGGTCTATTATTTTCGTGAATAGTAACACTTTCTACCTTTAAGTCAGAAGTACTGTGAGCTGCATCTACTGTAAGCCCTGTTGATGCAATACATACATCATAAATCTTAATTCCTGAAGTACCTTGGGTTCCCATATATTTCAATGTTGGCTTTTCTATATTACTTCCAATTAACATTCCCATTCTTACAGCATTTGTTGCAAGTGGAATATATCTTTTATCATTAGCCGGGTTATATCTTACCATACAGCAATCACCTGCTGCAAAGACATCTTTCCTACTTGTTCTCATATAATCATCTATGATAATTGCTCCATTTTTTAAAGTATCTAATTTTCCTTCAATTAACTTAGTATTTGGTCTAAAGCCAATACATAATACTACTAAATCTCCTTCATATTGAGACTTATCAGTTATTACTTTAGAAACTTTATTATTATCCCCTTCAAACTTTACTACCTTTTCACCAAGGACTAACTTTATCCCTCTATTAGTAAATTCCTTTTCAGCTATATCAGAAAATTCTTTATCTAAATACTTAGACATAATTCTATCTTCTGCATCTATTAACGTTACCTTCTTACCTAAAACTTGAAAAGCTTCTGCTAGTTCAACTCCTATATAACCTGCACCTATAATAATTACATTATTTGATGAATCTTTCTTCTCATCAATAATTTTTGCATGATGATAGTTTTTACAAAGTAATATATTTTCTAAGTTTATACCTTCTATATTAGGAATAATAGGCCAAGATCCCAAGGTTAAAATTAACTTATCATAATTATCTTCAAACTCTTCATTACTAACTAAATTTTTTACATTCAATTTTTTATTATCAAAATCTATATTTAAAACTTCATGCTTCATTCTAGTTATAATTCCGCTTTCAGCTAAGTTTTCTGGTGAGTTATAAAAAAGCTTTTCTGGTTCCTTTACTACGTCACCGACACTTAAAGCAATTCCACAGGATAAAAAGGATATATTATCATTTTTTTCGTATACTGTTACTTCTGCATCTGGATGCAATGCTTTTAAATTTACTACAGATGAGGTACCTGCATGAGTACATCCTACAACTACAACTTTCATTTGTATCCTCCTTTAAAAATAATTAATTAAAACTAGTACTAGTAATATATTTTGCTAAAAAGTTAATATTATTCTGTTTCTTATACATTTTGAATTACAAATAGAAGCATCTTTAAGCCAACTTGCATAATTTCTTCCATATCAAATTCTGAGAAATCATGAGTTGCACCTTCTAAGGTTATTATATTAGCTTTATTATTTTTGCTTTCTAATTCATTATATAGTTTTTCCGCATTTTCATATGGAACTATAGTATCCTTCCTACTATGGATTATTAACGTCTTTGGTTCATTTTCATCCACATAATTTATTGGACTATATTTAGCTAAGATTTCATCTTTGCTACTTCCTACAGAATTAATTATTTGCTCTAGATCCCAATTAACATTATCCATATTTAATGTAGTTAAATCTGTTGGTCCAAAAAAGTTAATTAAATATTTTACATCAGAGGGATAATCTTTAATATCATCTTCACCAATAAATTCATTATTATCACTATATGCTGCCATTAATGATAAGTGAGCACCTGAAGAAGCTCCAAGAATACCTATATTATCAGTATCAAAATTATATTTTTCTTTATTTTTATAAATCCATCTAATAGTATCTTTTACATCAGAAATTTGCTTATAGAAGTTTTCTTCTCCCCTCATTAACTGATAGCTTGTGCTTATTATAGTAAAACCTTCTTCCCTAAAGGCATCTAATAAAGGTGATATAGCCTCTGGTATATCTTTACTACCATAAACCCAGCTTCCACCATGAACATAAAGTAAAACTTTTGATCCACCTTTTACCTCTTTTTTAGGTCCATATATATCTAAGGTTTGAGAAATACCATTAGTATTTTTATATTCTACATCTTTATAATCAATATCAGTACTAGCTTCTAAAGATAAATTATCTTCAATGATGCTACTAGGATTTTCTACTATATTAGAATACTTCTTTACTATATTTATTGTTAAACTTATTTTATCTCTAATTAAAAATGCAAAAACTCCTAAACTTATAACTATTAGAAGTAATATTATTCCTAATGTCTTAAAAAACTTTTTCATAATCTTCTCCTTACTTTTTATTAATAATAGTTTACCACTATTTTATATTATTTTTGTCAATAATAACTAAATAGGTAAATAGAATATATAGAATATGTATTTAGGAAGTGTATTATGAAAAGAAAAATATTTTTATTACTTTTCTCATTAATTTTCTCTTTTATATTAGTTAGCTGCAATAAACCTAAAGATAATCCTCCTTCAAACTCAACAAACCCTCCAAAGGAAAATATTGAAGAAGAAAATAACACTAATGAAAATGAATCAAATAATAATAATAATAATAATAATAACAATAATGTATCTAAAAAAACTGTTAGACTATTCTACTTTGATACAGTAAAATATGGCCTTTATTATGTAGATAAAGAAATTGAAGTTACTGACAATGCAATTATAAAATCTTTAACTAACGAACTTCAAAATTATACCCCAAATGATAACTTTTTAAATTTAACTGATAAGGTTGAAATAACATCATCAGCCTTAGATGAGTCTACTGGAGTTTTAAAAGTAGTATTTTCATCATCTTATACTGATAAAATGCTTTTAGGCTCTTCAACAGAAGGTGGACTGTTATCCTCATTACTTTCAACTTATGGCTATAACTTAAATGTAGATAAAATAGCGATTTATTTTGGTGATGAGTTATATACTTCTTTGCGGGGTGATTTACCAAAAGGATATTTTGATGTTAATTATAACTCAGCTACTAAATATTCAAAAGAAAGCTATAATGCTGATGATACTTCTACATCTACAAACGTAAAAAATATGAACTGTAGAATATACTATTATAACGCTAGTGATGATATGTATTACTATCAAGATAAATCAATTGAAGTTGTTGACAGTGCTTTAGTAACATCCTTAACTAAAGAATTAAAAAATATACCTAACAATAATTTTTTAAACTATGGAGATAACTTAGCAGTAAGGTCTGCAAAGTTAAATAATGATATCTTAACTGTTGATTTATCACCATCTTATTATAATATGCTAAGAAGTCTCGGTTCTGGTCCAGAAGCCTCTGCTTTAAAAACCTTAGCCTTAACTTATAGCTATAATTATGGAATTAATAAAGTAATAATTGTAATTGATGGAAAGCCTTACTCTGGAAGTCACTTAATGTTCAATGAAAATGAATATATAGATATAAATGTTAGTAATATAAAGGAATACAAACAGTCGTAAAATGCGGAGCATTTTATTAACTAAGAATTAAAAATGAAGAATTAAGGATGTTTTGCACATCAAAACTTAAATTTCATCTTGGGGCAAAGCACCTTTTTTCAAAACTCTAAAGGAGTTTTTTCCTTCATTCTTCATTCTTCATTATTAATTTTTCATTATTTTGCTTCGCAAAATTTAGATTATATCAATAGGATATTTGCTATTTTATTTATTAATAAAAACATTTTTTTGTAAGAATTTTTCCTTACTCTTAATTATATCTTGAGTCATAATTAAGTTTATTTCTTTATTATTAATTTTCGTATCACATATTCTTATACTTTGCTCTCTAATTAATATATCTAGATACTGCTTTACCATTAGAGCATTCCTTAAAGTTAATTTTTCATTTTCGTATAATTCATGTATTGTGCTAGATAAATCATTATCTGAATTAATATCTAATACATATCCTTTACTTTCTAATATTCCCATTGCCATATATACCAATTCTTCTTTACTATAATCTTTAAAGTTTAGCATTGAAGAAAATCTATAATTAAGTTCTGGATTTATATTCATTAGTTTTCTAATATCTTCTTCTTTACCTGATAGGGTTAATACTGAATTATTGCTGTTCTTATCCATAAATTTAATTAAGTCTTTTATTATTTTATTAGTATAAGGTTTTAGTAAGAATTCAGCTCCATCAATATATATTACTTTTCCTATTTGTTTATTTAGAACTTCTTCAAAAGATTTATTATTATTTATACAATCTATTGCTTCATCTTTATTTATTTCAACTATATTTTTAGCTTTTATTATTCCCATACTATATAATATTTCTGAAAAAATATTCAATACAGTCTTCTTTCCTGTACCAACTTTTCCTGTAAATATAATATTCATATATCTATTAATATCAGTAGATAATCCTAGCTTTTTTCTCTTTTCCTTTACTCTAATAAGCTTATACTGATTTCTTAAAAACTCCTTAGCTTCTTCATTACCAACTAAACTTTTCAAATGTTTTTCTAAATCAAACTCATTATCATATTGAGAAGTATTTAATTTCTCTATATCCTTTGCAGTAATTAAATTTATTTCATATGCACTGGTATCCTCTTCAACTATTCTAATACTTTGTTCTCTTATTAGGTTTTCAACATAGTTTCTAACCATTCTCCCATTTCCAGATTGTGAATCTGAATTTTCATAAATATCAACAAAACTTTTCTTTAATGAACTGTATCCATTTTTAGATAACTTAAATCCCTTACCTTCAATTAACCTAATAGACATTTCCAGAAGTTCATTTGGATTATAGTCCTTAAAGTTAGTCCATAAAGGAAATCTTGATCTAAGCCCTATATTTACATCGAAGAAATTCTCCATTTCTTCTTCATAACCAGCTAATATCACTATTACCTCTCTTGAATTATCTTCAATAAGCTTTAATAAAGTTTCTATTGCTTCCCTACCTAAGCTATCATTAGCTAAAGTATATGCCTCATCTATAAATAAAACTCCACCTAATGCTTCTCTAAATTTTTCTTCTGTTTTCTTAGCGGTTTCTCCTGGAATATTGGAAACAAAGCTTGATCTATCACATTCAACTAATTGACCAATCTTTAATAATCCCATACTATTTAGCATCTCTGCAACTAATCTTGCTATACTGGTTTTACCAGTACCTGGATTGCCTGCAAAAACCATATTTAAGTTTTGCTCTATTTCTGTATTTACTCCAACAGATTTTCTTTTTTCTTGAGCTATTAATAACTTATATTGACTTCTTAAAAGATTTTTAACATCTTCAAGCCCTATAATATTATTTAGCTTTTCTTCTAAATCAAACTTGGCATTAGCTTTAAAGTTAAAATCTTCTCTCTCTAAAAGATCTATTTCACTTTTATTATTATTTAAGTATTTTCTAGAGGAATAAATAATAGCATTTTCAATTATATTTCTTGCAAATCTTGCATTACCTAAATCATTTTTTCCAGTAAGCTGATTTCTAGTAAATAAATCTATCAAATCATTCTTAACATTTTTAGAAATCCTATAGCCCTTAGATTTAGCTATTTGAAGAGCTATTTCATACATTTCAGTAGGAGTATAGTCTTCAAAATGAATAATATTAGGGAATCTAGATTTAAGACCTTGATTTACCCCTAAAAACTCTTCCATATCTTTTTCATATCCTGCTAGTATAACAATTAAATTGTTTCGATTATCTTCAATTCCCTTAATTAAAGCATCTACAATTTCTTTTCCAACCCTATCCTCTTCACCTTCATATAAAGAATAAGCTTCATCAATAAATAAAACGCCTCCTAAGGCTGACTTTATAATATCATTAGTTCTTTTTGCTGTTTCACTTACATTATCAGAAATGAAATCTGCCTTACTAACTTCAACTAATGTTCCTTTAGACAATAATCCTAAAGCATTCAAATAATCATACGTTATTCTAGCTGCATTGGTTTTTCCTGTCCCTGCATTTCCTGCAAAAATCATATTTAATGATATATATGAAGTTCTAAGTCCAAGCTTTTCTCTAATTTTTTGCACTTTATGATTGTTTTCTATATTTAATAAAAATTCCTTTAATTCCTTAACTCCAATCATGGATTCAAGCTTATATTTAACCTCTTCTAATGTAGGTACTGAATACTTTAATAATCTATAAACTGTACTATTAACTCTACATCTTAAATCATTATTTTCTACATAAACTAAAGCTTTATCTCCTTGCCTTAAGCCTTCTTTATTTATTAAATTTATAATTGGATGACTAAAAGTATAATTAATGTATTCACTAATATCAAAGCTTCCTTTTTTACTAAAAGAATTTTGTAGGTACTCACAAACTCCATACCTATCTTTATCTAAAGTGGCATCCTTAAATCCTAAAACTATTTGTATTCCAAAATTACTTTTTATCTTTTCTATTTCATTATTTAGTCTTTTTCTTATAATAGAGTTTTTTTCTCCTTCTGTAAGCTCTTTTGTAGTCAATACTTTATCTATATTAGTAAAGGTATTTTCAATTACCTCATCTATTTCATTTTTATCTTCATAATTATAAACAAATATAAAGAATTTACTATGGCAAATAAATTGATTTATTGTATTTTTTTCGTCTTTTTCTGCTTCAACTAAAAATTTATTCTTTATTGTATAGTTATTTTTTAGGTTAATACATGAATCAGGTTGTATCTTTGATAAAACTTTTATTATTTCATCTGATGCCTTCTCTACATTCTTAAACATTATCCCTTCTGATTTATCACTATTAAGCATTTCATATAAATCACTTAAAAAAGCATTATATCCTAAATTAAAGTTATATGAAGCTAGATCTATTTCTTCAAGTCTTTTCTTAGTAATTAATTTTTCTTTATATAATTCTTCAAATACATACCTAATAGATACTTTTTTAAATGTATTTCTTTGACCTGATATTAATAAAATTCCTTTTTCATTTTTATCAATCTTTGAGATAAAATAATTTGTTATTTCATCAAAAAAATCTTTTTGTCCTATAAACTCTCTATTTAGCTTATTTTTTATCTTATATTTTATTGAGTCTTTTTCCATAGTAATTCCTCCTCTTATCTTCTATTTTATATTATTCTAATCTTACTTTTAGTAACTTAATCACTAACTAAGTAAATATATAATCTTGATTATTATCTAGCCTTGATCTAACCCATAACAAACTTATATTTATATTCTTGAATTCTAAAGGATTAGATTATAAATACTTATCTACAGAATAAATTATTTATTATTTCTTGTAATATAAAAAATGCTGCACCTTAATTAAAGTACAGCACTGTAGATTATATTAATTTATCGCTTTTTAACAAATTTAATAATGTTGGATTAAAGTTAAATTCCTTTGTTAAATTATCAACTTCACTTAAAGCTTTTTCTTTCTTATCTAAAGATATATTAGATTTCGATGCTCTTATTAAAATATTTTTAGGTGAGTGAGCTATATCTATAAACTCTAAAAGTTGAGTCTTATATCCTGCTGCTTCAAGTAAATTTCCACGTACAGCATCTGTCATTAAAGCAGAAACTCTTTCTTGAATTATACCATATTTTGAAATAATTGATAAGGATTCTGGCTTTATCTGAGAATTAAATTCATGCTGACAACATGGAACTGAAAAAATCATTTTAGCTTTCCACTTAATAGCATTGTATAAAGCATAATCTGTAGCAGTATCACAAGCATGTAATGTTATTACCATATCAACATTATTCTCATACTTATATCCATTTATATCTCCAAGTTCAAAATGTAAATTATCGTACTTATATCTTTTTGCAATTTCATTACATTTCTTTATAACATCTTCTTTTAAATCTAGTCCTATCATTTTAACCTTAATATTTTTAATTTCTACAAAATAATAATATAGAACAAAGGTTAAATATGATTTTCCACAACCAAAATCTAATATAGTAAGTTCTTTATAATTATTTTTTCTTATTTCATCATCAATTATTTCTATAAATCTATTAATTTGCTTATACTTATCGTACTTTGAATTAATAACCTTACCTTCCTTAGTAAAAACACCTAAATCTATTAAAGGCTCAATTATCATACCTTCTTTTAAAATGTAATTCTTTTCTTTATTATGACTTTTATTAGCTAAGCTCTTGTTATCAGTCTTCTTTTTACCTAAAAACACTTTTCCCTTTTTTGATATCTTTAAATCAAAGGTAGTAGTATTAGTCCAAGCACCAAGTTGCTTATAATTATTATGTACTAAATCAATTAGTTTTTTTTCTAATTCATTAGATTCAATATTTTCATGAAAAACTTGCTTATCAGTAAAGCTTTCAACTTGATAATACTTCTTTCCTTTTTTATTGCTCTTTAATTCAATATTTATCTTATTATATTTAACATCTTTATTTAATTTGTTACTAACAACAACCTTTATTACTTCTTCATTAATAATTTCTCTAATTGCTTTTATTAAATCTTCCACTAAAAACACACCTTTCTAAATATCAATTATAATCTAAAGATATGTAATCTATCAAGAAAATAAAAAAGTAGTAGCCATATAAGCTAAAATCAGCCTACATAGCCACTATAAAATAAAGTTATAAAATTATCCTTGGTATCTACTTCTTAATAATTCTATTTCCTTTGCATAACCATCTAACTCATTAGGTGTTTCTAAGAAAAATGGTAAATGCTTAAGTTTTGGATGATTAATTATATTAGTTATTGCATCTAATCCAACAAATCCTTCTCCAATTTTTTCATGTCTATCCTTATGACTTTTAAATGGGTTTTTGCTATCATTTAAATGAATTGCTTTTAATCTATCTAATCCAATTACTCTATCAAATTCTTCTAAAACTCCATCTAAGTTATTAACAATATCATATCCTGCATCATATATATGGCAAGTATCTAAACATACTCCCATTTTATCTTTTAACTCAACTCTAGAGATAATCTCAGCTATTTCTTCAAAAGTTCTACCTACCTCTGAACCTTTTCCAGCCATAGTTTCTAATAAAACTGTTGTAGTTTGATCTTCTCTTAAAACATTATTTAATAAATCTACTATGTAGTTTATTCCAACCTCTACCCCTTGTTTAACATGACTTCCTGGATGGAAATTATATAAATTATTTGGCATAAGCTCCATTCTATTCAAATCATCTTCCATCATTTCTCTTGCAAATTCTCTAGTTCTTTCATCAGCAGAACATGCATTTAATGTATATGGTGCATGAGCTAAAATAGTTGCAAAGTTATTTTCTTTAGCTATTTTTAAAAGCCCCTCCATATCCTTCATATCTATATCTTTAGCTTTTCCACCTCTAGGGTTTCTAGTAAAGAATTGAAAAGTATTAGCTCCAATTTCTAATGCTTCTTTTCCCATATTTTCAAAACCTTTTGTTGTTGATAAATGACATCCTATATTTAACATTATTTCCTCCGTAATTACTTCATTCCTACTTGTTTTTCTTATTTTAATTAACTCAATGATACTATAAGACTTAGTATTATGGCAAGAGCTAATTAATAAAAGTTATTATTTAATAATAAAATAACATAACTAATGTTATCTCACAATGTAAAATGAATATTGAATAATGAAAAATAACTTAATGCAAATTATATATTTATTTCATTTCTATATGTTCTCATACCACCACTAAAAAAAGTGCTATTGAATCTGCTGAAATAGAAGAAAAAAGGCCAATAAAAATAATTTAAAATTATTTTTATATAATTAAGGAACCTAATATATATAATTAAGTTCCTTATTTTATCATAATTTAAATTTCTAATTATATTATAAAGGTTATGGCAGCTGAAAGTACTCCACCTATTACAAGTGAGAATGTGCTAAGTGCAAACCCTATATTGATTTTTCCACTAACCTTTTCCCTACTCATCTTTGACACTTCTAAATTTGCATTTGCTATATATTGAGCATTACTTTGACCTAAGCCTTGCAATGAAAGTCCCATGGGGTCTCCTGAAATTGAAGCAAAAATCCCAACAAAAATTAGTATTAATCCTTCAATAAATAATACACTTTCGTAATCTTTATAAGATGTTACCTTAGTTATTATTAAACCTATTAATGCAGCTAATCCAAGCCAAACTACACCCCAAATTATTGACTTAATAAGTAATGATACTCTTTCATCTTTCATAATTACTCCCCCTTTTATACATTATAACATATTTTTACCAAATTGTATATTTTCCCATATTATTTTCTTATTGAATCACCAAAAAGTGGTGTTGGTATTCCAAAGCCTCCAGCTACTTCTAATAAATTCCCTGTTATATAAGATGAATCATCACTTGCATAAAATACTACAGCATTTGCAATATCCTCAGCTTCTCCTGCTCTATTTAATGGTACATGTTTTAGAAAAGCATTTAAAAACTCTTCTGACATATTATCTTTTGCTGAGTCAGTTGCAATAAATCCTGGCAAAACAGCATTACATCTAATTTTATCTCTAGCATATTGAATAGCTATATTTTGTGTTAATGAGTTAATAGCAGCTTTTGAAACAACATAAGCGACTCTTGATAAATCTGGTATTACAGATCCTATAGTCGATATATTTATAATACTTCCACCACCATTTTTTATCATATATGGAATAGCCTCTTTAGATGGTAAATAAACACTTTGAAGATTATCTTTAACTATTCTAAAAAATTCATCCTCATTTCCATTAACTACGTCTAAATCCACCTTTACATCTGTCCCACCATAATTATTAACTAATATATCTAACCTTTTATCCTTTTCTATAACTTCCCTTATCATAGTCTTATATGTTTCTGGCTTCTTTGCATCAAAATATACTACATCTGCATTGCCACCCTTTGCTATAATTTTATTGGCTATTTCTCTTCCTGCTTCTGGTCTTCGTACTGCTAGATAAACCTTGGCTCCATTATCTCCAATCCTTTCTGCAATGGCTAATCCAATTCCTCTTGTTGAGGATGTTACTAGTGCTATTTTATTCTCTAACTTCTTCATTAGGCACCTCCAAAATTAATATATAATCTTAGTTATTTTGCCCATGAATATTTATTTTAAAATCTATAAAAAATAGGATTTAAGTCTTTTAACTCAAACCCTATCCCTATATTTACCATTATCTCTGTTTTGCTTTTATTTCCTATTATATCTATTTATCTATATTAATATAGTCTAACTTAATCTTAGTTTTTATTTTCTTCTACTTTCTTTTTCTTAAGAATAAATACTGTGCCTACTACTAAAGTTCCTATAGCTATAACTATAAGGTAATAGTAATTTTCACTTCCTGTCTTAGGTAAATTACCTTTTCCTAGTTCTAAGGTATTATTTGTATCTTCTCCACCATTTTCATCAGTTACTTTATCACCACCTATACCAGGCTTTGGATCTGGTTTAGGAGTTGGCTTAGGGGTTGGATTTGGTTTAATAATAACTGAGTCAGGTAATTTAATACTAAACTTAACTGATTTTTCAGAAGTGTTTCCAGCTAAATCCTTTGCTACTACTTTAATAATATATTCACCATCTTCTATTATAACTTCTCCGTTATAAGGATTATCATTAATTGTAGCTTTTATTTCTCCATCTTCACTACTCTTAATTACTGCCTTTACTTCCTTATCGTACTTCATTCCATTTGCTATTCCATCTATTGTTATTACAGGTGCAGTCTTATCTATAGTAAATTTATATTCTAATATAGATTCATTCCCTGCTTTATCTAATGCTCTAGCTTTAATAATATAATTTCCTTCATCAATTAATGTTTCACTATTATAAGCTGCCAATTCACTTCCTTCATAACTTATCCAAAGATTAATATTTGCTTCCTCATTTGCTGTAACTTTTGGAGAGATATTAGAATTATAATGCTTTCCATTTTCTACTCCAACTACTTGTATTATAGGTGCCGTTTTATCAATAGCAAAGCTTATAGATTTCTTAGCTTCAACCCCATTTTCTCCTACTGCTACAACTTCTAAAAGATAATTTCCTTCAGCAGTAATTTCTTCAAAGCTATATGGACTTCCATTTAAAGTTACAGTAACCTTTGCATTGTCAGGAGTTACTACTACACTTGGTTTAACATTTTTATTATAAACCTTAGCATTTGAAACTCCAGCTATTTCAATTTCTGGTATGCTCTTATCAACTATTACTTTTATCTTCTTAGAACTTTCATTTCCAAGTAAGTCAATTGCCTTTACTGTAATAATATCGCCATTTTTAACTTTAACATCATATTCAAAGTCTCTAAGAGTATCTTCTTTTCCTTTAGCTCCATCTAATGAAACACTAAATTTATATTCACCATTAACAAATAATTTATATCCTTCAGTATTATCACTTACTTCACCCTTAAGCTTAATAATATCTTTAGAAGTTATTGCTTCACCCTTATCATTAACTATTGGTTCAAATATATTAATTTCAGGTGCTACTGTATCACAGAATGTCTTATATACCTTATCAAATAATAGTTCTCCAGTACTACTTCTAGCTTGTACTCTAACATCGTTATATCCTTCATTTAAGATAATATTCTTCTCAAAAATACCATCTTCCATTTTGTCTACTAATTCGCCATTTACAAGTATTTCTTTAACATTACCTTTATATTCACCCTTAACTAATAATTCATTATTATTAAGAGCTTCTCCTATAGGGAAATCTACCACTGTTACTTCTGGCTTAATATCTGATGTAACTATCTCATACTTATCATAAGATTCATTTCCAGCACTATCTAAAGTTGCAACTTCTACTATATTTACTGAACCATTATTTAAAGTTAAATTAGAACTTAATAAATCCTCATTTAAACTATATTTGCTAACTTCCTTGCCGTTAATAAATAATACTAAAGCCTCAACTTTATTAGCTTTAAGCTCTCCATTAAAACCAATTTTAAGTTCATAATTCCCCGGATCTGGATTTGCACTAGACTCTAGTGTAGTCTTAATTGGAGTAATATCCACTTTAACAGGTATAATGAAATCTTGGAAGGTATCTGTTCCATCTACCTTAGTTTTATAATTTAAATAATATTGTCCTTCCTTAGCAACTTCCTTATTTCCAGTTGATTTATTATAGACTTTTCCATCCCAGGATAAGCCTTCAAGTAATGATGGAATATCTCCATTCTCACTAGAGAAAATCTTCTTTCTTAACTCTATATCTCCATTTATTTTCTCTTGAATAAGATTCTTATTTTCATCTAATAAGTCTACATTAACCTCTTTTGCATTTCTTAATAGATATAGTGCAGGTGTTAAAGAATCAAATACTTCATCATCATTTGGAGATATTGCTATCTTATCAGGATTTATTATAATTCCTGAAGATGACTTTCCATCAAAACCTAAATAGTTATATTCTCCTAATACTTTAGTAGCTGCAAAGCTAGGTACCATATATACATTATCACTATCCCATGCTGCTCCATCTATTATTTGCTCCTCTGCCCAATCTCCATAGTAACCCATATATGGAACTACTAAAGATGGTGTAGCTTCATTTATCGCTTCAAAGTTTATAAATCCTTCTACAAAATTATTTGAAACACTACCACTTGGAATATTTAAAGTTACTTTTACTTTAGCTTCTCCATTAGCTGGTACAGTTATATTATCAGCGCTAAAATCAAGACTAGCTCCATCTAAAATAACATCAAAATCTGTATATCCACCTAAAACTGGACCTCCTATCATGCTTGGCTCAAAAGCAGTTAATACCTCTCCTAGAGATTTAACTTTATATTTCTCATCTCTATTTGAATAATTCTTTAGATTTATTTCAAATTCAGTTTTTTCACCTATCTCTTTTAATGAAATAGTTGCCTCATTATCTTTTCCTACAGCAAGTACTCTATTATCTATAGCTGATTTTGCTTGAAGAATTCCTGCTCCCTGTCTTCTTGGAGAATAAGGAATCTCTTCTCTCACAGGTGTAAATTCATATAGAGGTTTTGCTGTATTTATTATAGACTTCTTAACAAATTCAACTAACTCTCTTCCTTCTAAAGTTATCCCTTTGTCCTTTAACCCTTCTATTATTAGGGCTGTAGCACCTGCTACATGCGGAGCAGCCATAGATGTTCCACTCATACTACCATATCTATCATCATTTAATGTAGAATATATATTTCCACCTGGTCCTGTTATTTGTGGTGCAAATTCTAAATTTGGAGCCGGTCCAAAAGAAGTAAATTCAGACATTTCTTCAGCTGCACTATTTTCTTTAACTGCAACCTTATCATTAAAGTTAATATAAGCTTTATCTACATTATCCTTTAATAAATTACCATCAGTTCCATTAATAAATATTGAAGGTATAGTTACTGAAGGATCAGTAGCCATATTTATATATTCATCTGGAGTTGTATTAAATATTACTGCTGCAACAGCACCAGAATCTTGAGCAAAAAGTTGTTTTTCAACAAAACTTATATCTCCTCTTTCTATTAGCGCTACCTTACCCTTTAAATCTTTTCCTGAATAATCACTAACAGCACCCTTATTAACAAAAACTAAAGACAACTTTTCATCATCTTTAAAAATATTTAAAGGCTCTACATCAGCTTGTGTGTATCCAATTATAGATTCTTTTCCATCTATATTAGCTGTTAATGCCGGTAAAGTAATACTTGAATTTTCAGAGCTTGCAACTTGAAGTGCATCTTTAGCAAGTCCTGGAGAACCAACTACTCCAACATCGCTAATTCCATCTATAATATATGGAGCTGTTGATGTTGTAGAGTTACCAGCTGATACAACACATATTACTCCATCATCTGTAGCATTCTTTATAGCTACTTGCTCTGGTGCAACTTCATTTCTATAACCAGCTGAAGACCCTAATGACATATTAATAATATCTGCATTAAGTTCAACAGATTTTTCAATAGCTGCTATAATATCATCTGAATAAGCCCCTTTTACTTTACTATTATTGCTAAATACCTTCATAGCTAGAAGTTGTGACTCAGGTGCAACCCCTTGTATTCCTACATTTCCATTTACCTCTTCGTCACTTGCATTAGCACCAACAATCCCTGCTACGTGCATTCCATGCATACTTCCCGAAGCATCTATTACCTTATTATCACCATCAGCAAAGTTGTATCCATAAGGAATTTTATCAGTGAAGAAATTTCCAATTTCCTCATTTACATCTGATTCCTTTATTTTAGTTTTAGATGCATCTGTTAATTTCATATCTTTATGTGTATAATCTATACCTGTGTCGATTACTGAAACAACAAGTCCTTCTCCCTTATATCCATAATCCTTCCATACAGTAGTAGCTTGAGTAAACTCTTTTGCAGTTGACATATCTGGATAATAGATTCTAGCTTCACTTACAGATTTTACGCCTTCAATCTCTTCTAATTTTTCTATATCTTTTCGTTTTAAATCCATAGAGAAACCATTTATTAAGTTTCCATAAGTATGTCTTACTTCTTCACCTGTTTTATTTTCTGCTTCTTCTTGAATAGGCTTTTGTGCTTCCTTAACTTCATCAATTAATTTTTCGTCTGGCTGAATGCCATCTTCTAATTTTAAAGTAGCAGGTCTTTCCTGAAGTTCTACAATAACTCTTATCCTTTCCTCTGGGTTTCCTTCCTTTTCTAATCCTAAGTTTTCTTTATCCTTTTCTAGCTTATCTATATTATTATAGATATCACTAGAATCTACTTTTCCCTGAAGTTTTTGAAGCAATGCTTCCCTTACATCTTCACTACCTGTATTGTTAGCAAGTACTACAGAAGGTCCTATCCCTACTAGTAATGTAAATAACATTATTATACTGATAGCAGTTGATATCACCCTTCTCTTAAAATTAGTCATTATTAAGCCCCCTTATGAAATTATAATTCTTAAACCAAATTGATAATTAGTAATTGATAATTTTTGATGTAATTCCTAGGTCTTTGCTAAAACAAATTATTTATAAAAAACTCCCGAAGGAGTTTTATCATTAATTATCAATTATGCATTATCAATTATAACTGGCTTATTTACATATAATATATTATTTATATTGCTTTTCTTTTAGAACATTTTATTAATAAATTGTTATTTTGATTTTATTATTTATCTTCATAGCAAATTACTGGTGTACCTTCTTCTATATTTTCATATATTTTTTTGGCTAATGATAAAGAGGCATTAACACATCCATGCGTTCCATTGCTTAAATATACTTGTCCCCCAAAGTTATATCTCCAGCTAGCGTCATGAATTCCAACATTACCATTAAAGGGCATCCAATAATTAACCTTTGCCTCATAATTAGCTCCTCTAAGTGTAGCTTCTTTTTGCTTATAGTTAAGCATATAAGTTCCTGTTTCAGTTGAATTTCCCTTTCTAGGATCTCCTGTAACAATACCACCTTGAGCTATGATTTTTCCTTCTTTATAAAACCACATATACTGCCTAGTTAAATTTATTTCAACATAAGTATCCCCAATATCATTTTCACCTCTAAGTAAGGCTTTTTGGCTATAGGAAGGTTCCTTTTCTAATACTGCTCCATTCTTAATATTTTCTGTCAGCAAACTAGTTTCAGCAACAGAATTTATCTTATATCCATAATAACCTCCTTCAACTTCAACTGTACTACCTATAGATGTTTTAAATTCTCTAGTAATTCCAACAGTATTATACTTATCACTTAACTCTTTAATATAAAGTCTTATTTCTTCCTTACTTAATTCAATTTCTAAATCATCATTTACTGTAATAAATTTATTAATTCTCTCCCCAGATAAAACCTCTTTTTCCTCTCCAAATACATATGTTATATTAGTAGAAATATACTTACTTAGTTCCTTTTCTACTTCCTTTGTTTTATCAGAATTAATAGTATATTTAGGACTTTCATAGCATCCTTCTTCATCTAAGTTAATATATGTTTTTCCATTTAATAAAGCTGTTTTTATTCCTTCATAAACTCTTTCTTTATTAGCTTCATTACCATATACTTCTTCTACTATTTCATATTTGCCATCCTTATATACAAAGCTTACATTTTTAGGGGAAACAATTTCTCCTTTAAAGACATTTAACTCATTTACTATATCTAATAGTTCTTTTTCATCAATACTATAAATATTATCAATATTATATTGATTCTTTTTAAATAAAGAAGTTATCCATATCAATGAATTTTGTTTACTTTTTATATCTTTAAATATTGCTTCTTCAGAGTCTAACATCTTTCCCTTTTCTAAAATATTGTCTTTTATAATTTGGCTTTCACCATTTCTATCTACAATCTCAATACTATACTCCTCTAAAAAATTACTAAAGCTAGTAGTTACAGAATTTTTATCTTTAAATGATAAATCAACTCCATTTACTATAGTATTAAAGAAAAAGTGCTTTGAAAAATACATGGATATGCCTATGTATATAATAAAAAAAGAGAATATAACTATAATTAAATTACGTATTAATTTATTTTTAAAAATAGTATTATAAAAATTCTTCAACAGATCATCCCCTATATAAAATTGATAAAATAACTATATAATAATATGTTTAGCATTTTAAAATATACCTAAAATGAAGGGGCTATTCCTTAATGAATTAATTAACAAGTAAAATTTAACATTTAAGAAACATTTGTGGTTTATTTTCCCTTACTTAAATTAAACTTATTTTCTATAAATGCTATTAAAAGATTGTTAATTAAAAAGGAACAGTATATAATGGCTTTTGGATTCATTATCTACTGTTCCTTTTAACTATTTTTTATTTAGTTTTCATTTATTCTATCAATATATTGTTTCATTAGCTTAGCTGAATTAACAAACTTTCCTTCTTCTTCTTCAGAAAACTCTATTGATAATGCTCTTTCAACACCATTTTTACCTACTATTGTTGGAACACTTAAATATGTTTCATTAACTCCACAATAATCATTTAATAATGTTGAAACTGATAGAATTGTCTTTTCATCCTTTAATAATGCTTCAACTATTCTAGTTAGTACTGCTGCTACAGAAAATGTTGTTGCACCTTTTCTATTAATAACTTCATAAGCTGCATTCTTTACATCATCAGCAATAATTTTTTCTGTTGCTTCATCCCACTCAATTGAAAGTTGATTTGAAAAATCTTTTATTGGAATATTTCCTATAGTTAATGATGACCATGGAACAAATTCGCTATCACCATGTTCACCTAAAACATAGCCTTGAACTACTCTACCATCTATTCCAAGATATTTCCCAAGTAAACTTCTTAATCTTGTTGTATCTAATACTGTTCCAGAACCTATTACTCTTTCCTTAGGGAACCCTGATAGTTTGTAAGTCATATACGCTAGTATATCCACTGGATTAGATACAACTAATAAAATAGCATCTGGACTTAACTTTGCTATTGTTGGCACAAAGCTTTTAAATATTTTATAATTCCTATCAACTAAATCTAATCTAGTTTCTCCTGGCTTTTGAGCTACACCTGCAGTAATAATGATTATATCTGAATCCTTAGTATCTTCTAAAGCTCCTAAGGTAACAGTACAAGGACTATTTAAAGCGCTTCCATGGATTAAGTCTAAAACTTCTCCAAGGGCTTTTTCTTGATTGACATCATTAATAACTATTTCCCTTGCAACTTGTTTTTGTTGTAAGGCAAAGGCTGTGGTTGCTCCAATTGCTCCTGCTCCAATTATTGATATTTTGCTCATAATATTCACCTTCATCCTTTAAATTATATTTCAATTATATACCATTTTTATTGCATTATCTAATTGACCCTATTATTTTGCCCTAATTACTTCAATTTTATATCCATCTGGATCTGTAACAAAATAATAAGATGGCTTTGTTCCTGGTAATCCCTTAAATGGTGTTACTTCGTAACCTAAAGCTACATGTTTTTCTCTCATAGCTTCTAAATCTTCTGCTTCTACTGCCATATGACTATATCCATTTCCTAGCTCATAAGGTTTTTCAACATCATAATTATAAGTAAGTTCTATTTCATATCCACCTACTTCATTTGATAAATATACTAAACTAAATTTATGCTCTGGAAAATCTTTTCTTCTAGTTACTATAAGTCCTAAAGCCTCCTGATAAAATTTTAAAGATTTTTCTAAATCCATTACCCTTATGCAAGTATGCAACATTTTAACTGACATAATTTTTCCTCCTAATGTATATTTTATATACTTAATTATATTAATAAACTGTAAATTAATCAACTTTTACAGAAATTATTAATTAACTTTTTGTTAATTTACTTTTGAACTATTTTATCTTACAATTACTTTAAAGGATAGTAATCGTATAGATTTAATTTTAATTTTACAAATTAACTATCTTGCAATCATTTTAAACTACGCATTTAAAGGAGAATTTATGAACAAAAAAATATTATTAGGAATTATTGTTTTATCTTTATCTTTTAACTTGACTTCTTGCTCATTATTTAAAGAGACACCTATGGATAAAAATGTTGTTGAGGGTACAACTACAGAAGATGAAGTCTCAAAAGAAGATGAGCCTATTAAAATCACTGATTTTGAAGCTTTAAACAAAGTTTATACTTCCACTAAGGACATATCTCTAATTAATGTTGGAGATGATATTTATGATGATCGACAAGGAATTAGTCATGTAACAGGGGAATATAAAGAAATGGATTTTGTAAAAGATTTATTATATTTATATTTAAATGAAGACCAATCTGTTTTTGATTACTTAGTTTCTATAGATACTAATACTGAAAAAGGGTATACTTCAATTACTAATGAAGATAAAGAAAAGCTAATTAAAGATTTAAATTCACTAAGAGAACAAATGGAATTAAGCCCTGGTGAAGAAATGGTTGTAAGACTAGATAAAGTTACCTATGAAGGTCCAAACTCTAAAACAAACACTGGCTCAAGTTTTAAAATAAGAGCTGCCGTTTCAAGAGTTGGAGCAACTGTAGTTCCATGGAACTACTTCACTGTTACTGTATTTGAAGAGGGTAATAAACTTTATGCACACTTGTTTTAAAATGAAAAAATTAAAATAATGAAAGAATGAAGGAAGAGGTTTTGCTATGCAAAACCTCTTTTATTTATAGATGCCTTAATAAAAATCTGTAAAGATTGTTATTAACATTTTTTAATTTTTTCATTCTTTAATTGATTAAATAATTCGCATTTTATCACAGTGCATATATTCTTCGACTTTGTCCCAAGGTACTATAAAACCTTGTCCTTTTGAGCAGAATACTGAGCTAGATGAATATTCTATATCTGCATTTTTATTATATTCTAATCTTTCTATTACTTCTTCACTGTTATGACATACATCATATCCATCAAAAATTAAATTTATACTCCCTTTTCCCTTAGTAAAAGTAAGTATTTCTGCACTATAATCCATGAAAGTAGATACTGGACCTCTTCCTGTTATAGTAACCTTGTTTAACTTATTATCTGGAGGATTAAAACTACCCTTTAACCTTTGAATATCAGAAATTACTCTTCCCATATATTCTAAATCAACATCTATCTTAAATTTATAATATGGCTCTAAAAGCATATTTTCTATTTTTTCTAATCCTTGCCTAATTGCTCTAAAGGTAGCCTCTCTAAAGTCACCACCTTCAGTATGTTTATTGTGGGCCCTTCCCGTTAGTAATGTAAATTTTATATCTGTAATAGGTGATCCTGTTAATAGCCCATGATGATCTCTTTCGAAAATATGAGTCTTAATTAAATTCTGATGTCCTGTAGTTAAATCATCTGCATGGCATTTATTTTCAAAGGTTATACCTTCTCCTCTATTATTAGCTTCTAGTTTTAAATGAACTTCTGCATAATGCTTTAATGGCTCAAAGTGACCATATCCATAGGATATATTCCCTATAGTTTCCTTATACATAATCTCACAAGGCCCAAAGTCTACCTTTAAATTAAATCTTTCCTCTACCACTTCTTTTAATACTTCTAATTGAATTTTCCCCATTATAGATACTTGAATTTCTTGAAGAGCTTCATTCCAATTTACATTTAATGCTGGATCTTCACTTTCTAAAATCCTAAAATACCTTAATATATCTTTTACATTATAAGAAGAATCACAGATAACTTTTGACATTAATGTTGGTACCATATTGAAATCTATACAATCCTTTAGCTCTCCAATTCCACTACCTGCTTCTGCCATAGTTAATCCAGTAACTGCAAAAACATCGCCAGCTACAACCTTATCAACTGTAGAAAATCTATTACCATTATAAATTCTTATGCTACTTACTTTCTCTATTATCTCATCATCTTTTCCATAAGATACCTCATCCCTAACCTTTAAACTTCCACTTAAGGCTTTTATAAAAGTAAGCCTAGTACCATTATCATCATATTTTATTTTGTAAACCCTACCTGAAAAATCACTTACTTCATTATAATTAGTAATAGTTAACTCATTAAAAATATTTAAGAAATTTTCTATACCTTCATCTTGAAGAGCACTACCTGAAAGACACGGAAAGATTTTATTTTCTTTAATAAGAGTCTTTAAAGCTAATATCCATTCTTCTTCTTCTTCATAATCACCATTTAAATATTTCTCTAATAGGATATCGTCTCTTTCAGATATGAACTCTATTATTTCTTCATCTATATCCCTCAACTTATTTATGTAGCATATATCCTCAGTTAAGTCTCCTTTTATTTCTTCAATTATCTTCTCTAAATCTGCACCTGTTCTATCAATTTTATTTATAAAAAAGAAGGTTGGTACATTATATTTTCTTAATAAATTCCAAATAGTTTCAGTATGGCCTTGTATTCCTTCAACTGCACTAACTATCAATATTGCATAATCTAAAATACTTAATGTCCTCTCCATCTCTGAGCTAAAATCAATATGTCCAGGGGTATCAAGTAAATAATAGGTTGAATCATTTATTTCAAATATTGCTTGGTCAGAAAATATAGTAATTCCTCTTTCTTTTTCTATATTATTAGTATCTAAAAAAGAAGTTTTATGATCCACCCTCCCCCTATTCCTAATAGTATTTGTATGATAAAGTACTTGCTCAGAAAATGTTGTTTTACCAGCATCTACGTGAGCAAGTATTCCTATTGTTTTTTTCATTTATTCACCTTTCTTAAATAATTAGTATTTTCCTAAGAAATTACTAATTAATATTTAGTCAAATATCTTTTCTTATACTTAATTCGTGCATACTTACTTACCTTAGTTAGATATTGATAGTTAGTTATTCCTCCTAGTACCCCAACAATAGGAAGTCCTTGAATAAACTTAGCTATTAATAAATTATTTGATAATACTCTAGAGGTCTCTTTAATTTCCTCATCTAGAAGATTTTCTAGTTCTAATCCTAAAGTTATTTTTCTTTCTATATCATTTAACTTTTCACTATATATTAATTTCTCATCTTCACTAGTTAATGCCACATTAATTAAATTTAAAATATATATTTTTTCATTATCTTCTTCATAACTAAATCCATAACTTAATGCAATTTCATATACAGTTTTAAGTATCATTGAAATAAATAATGGAATATCAGGTATTCCTATTCCTAAAACTCCAAGTCCTACACCTTCAATAGTTGAAATAGCTGAATTAATTAAATTACTTTTCTTTCCTTGAGAATCGAGTAATTTTAAGCTTTTTCTTGTCATTCTTTTATTTAATGAATAATTATTTATATCATGATCTAATTTTAATTTTTCCTTATCATATAACTTTTCTATATACTTGCTACCCTTTTGAAAAACTATCTTAAAGGCATTATAAAAAGCACTTTCTAAAGTTCCCTTCAATTTTTCTGGAATCTTCTCTTCTATTTTTTCTGATACTGGATCTAATTTATCTTTAATTATCTTGCTTCTTTTTTTATTAATTATCTTATTTTCTTTCTTCATTAATTTATTGATTTCTTTTTTAATAATCTTACTCATAATCCCTACTTCCTTTTAAGTGATTACTATTAATTATATCATTATATATAAGTTTCAATAAACAATCTACATTTTAAGTGCCTATATTATTTTGAATTAAAAATAATTTTAAAGTGTAAATTACATTAATTGAAAGCTGCAATCTTTTAATTTTTATATAAGTTGATTCTGTATTTTACTTAATTGCAATATTTTTTATCTGAACTAATTTAATAAAATGGAAAACTTTATTACAACTTATATACTAAAGGTCTAAAAATATTCTATTAAACTTTCTATAATTTTTTCTATCTAAAAATTATAATATTGTATATACTATATGTATGAGATAAAATATCTTATGTAAATATCAAATTTGGAAAGGAAAAGGTAATTTCAACAATGAGAATGTAATCTACTTTAATTAATTTTAGTGCATAGAAGGTCTTAGGCTTATTTATTATGCACAAATTTATGGAGAGTAGATTATGACTAGAGGTTTATTTGTGTTGCCTTTTTATAAGTCTATAACTCTCTCCCAAAATAAGGAGGGATTTTTTTATGCAATTAGCATTATTAAACAATGTAAAAAAATATTATGGTGATAGATTATTATTAGATATAAAGAAACTTGAAATACTATCTGGTGATAAAATAGGATTAGTTGGTCCTAATGGAGTTGGTAAAAGTACCTTATTAAAAATTTTAATTGGAAAAGAATCTGTGGATTCAGGAAGTATATCTTTAACTAAAAGTTTTTCTTATATAAGTCAGCTTGACCATTTAGATGAAGAATCTACTTCAAGTAAGATTAAAAGCATATTTAATGCTCCAGATGAATATAAAAACCACCTATCTGGTGGAGAAAAAGTAAAACTTAAAATCTCTAATGCTTTAAGTAAAAATACTGAATTAATAATTGCTGATGAACCAACTTCTAATCTAGATAGTACTAGTATTGAAACTTTAGAAGAAATGTTTAAAAGCCACCCTGGTTCCTTACTACTAGTCTCCCATGATAGAAATTTCTTAGATACTTTATGTAATACAATTTTTGAAATTGAAGATGGAAAAGTTAATATATATAAAGGTAATTATTCAAAATATTTAGAGCTTAAGAAATTAGAAAAAGAAAGACAAACCACTGAATATATTAACTATAAAACTGAAAAGAAGCGACTTGAAAATGCAGTATTTAATAAGGAGAAGCAAAGAGATAATATTAGAAAAACTCCTAAAAGAATGGGTAACTCTGAAGCTAGGCTTCATAAAATGGGAGATCAAAAATCCAAGCAGCATATAGATAACAATATAAAGGCTATTAAAAGTAGGATTGACCATCTAGAAATAAAAGAAAAGCCCAAGACAGATAAATTAATAAAGATAAGTGTAATAGATAGCTTAGAGCTTACTTCTAAAAATCCTATAGAAGTAAAACATCTTGACCTTATTATTGATGATAAAGTTTTATTATCAGATATAAGCTTTAAAATAAAGAAAGGTAAGAAAATAGCTTTATTAGGTAAAAATGGTTCAGGAAAAAGTACGCTGCTAAAAGAATTAGTAAAAAATCAAAATGATAGCATTAAAATAGCTAATAATGTTGTTTTAGGATTTCTAGACCAAGAACAAAATATATTAGACCCCAACAAAAGCATCCTAGAAAATATACAAATTGATTCTTCATATTTAGAAAGCTTTATCAGAATAAACTTAGATGGCTTTGGATTTAAAGGAGATTCTGTTTTTAAAAAGGTATCTACTTTAAGTGGTGGTGAAAAAGTTAAAGTTGCAATTTGTAAGCTTCTTTTATCAGATAATAATCTTATTATCCTTGATGAACCTACAAATTATCTAGATATTAAGTGTATGGAAGCCCTTGAAAATGCCATTAAAAACACTGATAAAACACTATTAATTGTCTCTCATGATAGAAAGTTCATTTCTAACATATGTGATAATATAATAGAAATTGATAATAATAAAATAACTCAATTTGATGGAAGTTATGATGGATATATTAACTTTAAAAATAAACCTAAGATTAATAAAGAGGAAAAATTACTTCAGGAAAATAAGCTAATCCTCGAAACTAAACTTTCAGAATTAATCTCATTATTATCTTTTGAAAGTAATGCTGATAAAAAAGAGTTATTAGAAAAAGAGTATCTTGAAATATTAAATAAACTTAAATCATTAAAATAAAGTAAAAAAGAGCTCTTGCTAGTGGAGTTTAAATCTCCCCCGCAACAGCTCTTTTTTTCTAATTTATTCTTAAATATTGGTGGATAAATTATATCCTTAATTACTCATTTACTTAGACTTATTACTAAGCATCTACTCAAAAAACGCCTTAGAATATTCAACTATTCCACTAACCCCATTTAAACCACCTGGTAATAATTCTAAAATCATATATGCTTCATCTGGAACTTCAAAAGGTGCTTTAACTCCATATTTACTAGCCTTTTCAAATCCAAACTTAGGATAATAATTTTCATGTCCTAGTATAACTATTGATTTATATCCTAATTCTCTAGCTCTTTCTATTGCCTTATTCATAAGGTTTTTACCTATACCAGACTTTTGATATTCAGGTAATACAGCTAAAGGAGCTAATGCTAAAGTTTCATAAGATGTACTTTCTCCTTTAATTAATGCTTTTGTTAAAAGCACATGTCCTAATATTTTATTTTCCTCTTCTGCTATCAAAGATAGCTCTTTTATAAATTCATTACTATTTCTTAATCTTCTAACTAAATTATGTTCATCCTTATCTGAGAATTCAGCATTTTTAAAGCTTTCTTCTACTACTTTTTCAACTTCATTATAGTCTTTTATTTCTTCTTCTCTTATAGTTAACATTTTACACCTCTAATTTCATAACTAGTTCACCATTTCTATCAAGCTCACCATTAAATTCAAATCCAAACTTTTTATATAAATCTATTGCAACAGTATTATTTTCATAAATACTTAAATATATTTCACTACACTTATATTCTTTAGCAATCTTATTAATTATAGATTTAAGAGACACCTTTCCATATCCATTTCCCTGAAAATTTTCTCCTATCATAAATCTATCAAGCCAGACCCTACCCAAGCTGTCTTCATTCTTCCACAAACCATACATAGCAAATCCTATAATCTCATTATTATCGTATATGCCTACTGGCCTCCATAAAGATAATTCCTTAGCTTCACCTAAACACTCACTGACTGTTTCAATAAAACCTTCCTGGCTTTCTTTCACTTTTAAGTTTATAGCTTCATTATAATTGTAGCTATCAATATTTTTAAATTTTAAATTCATTCTTCCCCTCTTTTCTTTAACTATAACACTAGTATATCAAATAAATTTAAATAGTATATTAAATTTATAAACAGCATGTAGTTTGCTAAAAGTAAACTTACTCTTAACTTGCAAACTACATGCTGATTTCAAATATATTTTAATCCAATTTTACTATAGCTTTAAAAGCTATCTTCTAAAAAACTTTTCTTATCTATCTAAATCTCTTTATAACTATATTAGTTTTTATAATTTATATTAATTAAAGTAATAGCTATTAAGGTTATTATAAAACATGTAAATATCCCAATATCTAATGAAGCATTTGAAGCAATACCTATTATTGGACTTACAATAGCAGAAACTATACTTCCAATTATAGAGTAAATTGATAATATAGTAGCCCTATCTGCAATCTTTATAGATTTATTTTGTATATCCATAAAAATAGGTTCTATAAAGCCCATACTTGTTGATATTACAGCTATTGAAATAAAGGCTAAAATTGGATTTTTTATTAATACTAAAGATAATGAACTAATTAGTATACATATCATAAATAATAGTATTGATTTTCTTTGTCCTATCTGTCTTGTTATTTTATAAGATTTTACAGATATTAGCCCTATAATTTGAATTCCAGCTAACATAATTCCAAAATATCTAATATATATACCACTTCTTATATATATTCCTTGATTCAAAAATACTGTTATACTTTGGACAACCTCTGCAACTAAAGCAATACCTAGAATTAAAATTATAATTTCCTTATTGCTAATTGCCTCCTTAATATTAAAGAGTATTCCTTTACTTTTCTTACTTTCTCCCTTAACATCTAAAAGAAAAAGAGAAATAATAAATGCTAAACCATAGGGTATTATAGTGTAATAAGCTGAAAGATTTATTGAAATATTAATAATAAATGTTGATATAACTGAACCTAATAAAAATCCAACATTTGAAAAAAATCCATACCTTGCAAAAGCTTTTTCACTATTATCATTTTCATCTAATGATAAGTACAATACTGTAGAATCACAGCCCGATAGTCCTGATATAGCAGCTGCTAGTAAAAATCTTTCTAATAAAAACATAGAAAAGGAATCTGCCTTAAAAAATACAATCTTAGATATAAAGAAAATTAAATTAGATAATACTAATGTTTTCTTATAACCATACTTATCTGCAAATATTCCCCAAGGTATCTCTAATAGTATTATTAATATCATATATATAGACTCGATTAAAAATATTTGAGAAATAGATATTCCTCTATTTTCCCTATATATAGTTGCTACTGGAGCATAAAATACTAATCCTTGTAAAAAGACTATAATATTTAATAAATATATATTTATTCTTTTATTCAATTTAACAAACCTCCTAAAAACAGCTCAATTAATAATGAACAATTAATAGTGACTAATTTTTGATCTAATCCCTTTGGAATTGCTAAAATAATTTATATTTTAAACTCCTAATAGAATTACTTTATTAATTTTCCACCTTAAATTCTCCATTTTTATTGTGCAACAAGTTCTTTATAATTTTAGGATTTTGTTAAATCGGTCTAAACATATATATTACCTCCAATAATTATAATTCTATTATATTATTAAAAAATAAAAATAGAAAGTGAATAAGTTCACTTTCTATTTTAGTATATCAACAATATTAAAGTTACATTAGTTAATTTTAATATTTATAATGTATAGCATCCTTATACTCGTTATAAATATTTCTATTTAGCTCATCACCACCATCAATATTAGCACTATAAAATATTGGTGGCTTACTTATTCCTTTATCAATTAACTTTTGCGTTACTTCAGCAATTATTGAATTCATTATTGTAGCTGCAATAACAGTAGATGACGGACTAACCTTTTGATTTAACCCATCTAATTCTACACAAGCATCACCTATATCTCCATGGTTATCTATAACTATATCACACACCTCATATAAATTCTTACCGCACGGATGTCTAGATGTAACAGTTTTAGAATATTCTAAGTTTGTTATACAAATAACAGATACTTTTCGTCTCTTTGCCTCTAATGCAATTTCAATAGAAACTGGATTTCTACCTGAAACTGAATGAACTATTAGTATGTCCCCCTCTTTCATAGGTACATTTTTACATATAGTTTCTCCATAACCTACTAATCTTTCCATATTGCTTGTCATTGTAATTGGTGATGTATCAAGCATAAGAGATTTTGCAAAAATAGGATTTATTAATACTAATCCTCCAGCTCTATAATATAACTCTTCAGTAATTATTCCTGCATGTGAGGCTCCAAATACAAATATAGATTTTTTATTTAATATTGTATTTACTAATATATCAACAGCTTTACCCATAGAATTATCTTCTTTGTGCTCTACTTCATTAAGTATCTCTCTTATTCTATTAAAATATTTAAATTCCACAATTTCAACCTCCAAAAAAACAATTTATAAAGTGCCATTGCAAAGTACCTAAAAAGTTTAGCGCTTACCTTTTTATAGATTCTTAATTATACAACAGCACTTTATATAATTAACTTACTTTTTTCTTATTTTTTTCTACCATATAATAACCTACTACTATTGATATAAATCCTAGCAATATTATTATACTGTAACTTACAGTAGCTCCTGTCATTGGCAATGTAGTTTCTCCACCATTTCCATTATTACCTATATCCCCTGGATTTGTTCCATTGCCATTTCCAGTACTTCCACCATCTCCGGTTCCACCGCCATTTTCATTACCGCCATTATTATCTCCATCACCTGGATTTCCACCATTTTCAGCTTCTAATTCTTTAATTTTTTCTATAGCAGCTTCTAATTTTTCAATATTTGTTACTAATGCTTTATCTTTATCTGAAAGTGCATTAAATCTTTCCATCAAAGAATTAACTAGTTCTTTATGCTCTAGTTTAATTTCTTCTGGTAATTTATCAATATCTTCTATTAATTCTTTTGCTGTTTCTGTAATTGCCTCTGTATATTCTGAATATGAACGTTCTCCAACAGCTTTAATCGCAAATCTATAATCATTTGAGTAATCAAAGTCTAGTATTGTTTCATAATCATTACTTTTAGCTTTTGCATCTACTCTCATAGACCAATTATTTCCAACCTTATTATCTAAATCATATATTACATATTCTTTAGCATTATCCACTACTGACCATGTTAATTTAACTTTACCTTCATCTGTTTTACTTACTATAAAATCTTCTACCCTATCAGGTGCCACATCTGTTCTCTCTATTGCATAACTATCGTATAATTCATCGCTATTTAATAGATATGATTCTATTTTTAGTTCTGAATCATTAACTTTAATTCCTGTATAAACTTGATCCTTTGGTTGCTCAGTTTTTTCAAATAGGTCTAATTGAGCATCTGGATGTTGCTCATAATATTTAAATCCTGATGTATTGCTTATAAGATACATTGTTCCTTTAGGATTAGTTACCTTACCATCTGTAACTACATCACCAGTTTTTTCACCATTATAAAGTTGACTTGTCCTTGCATATATATGGTCATGACCTTGAAGTACTAAATCTATACCAAGTTCATCAACAACTGGTCCTAACATTGGCTTTATTACCTCTACGATATCCTTATCCTTTATATGTGATGATGTACTATATAGAGGTTTATGAAGCATAACAATCTTCCACTTTTTATCTGTTGCTATCATATCTCTCTTTAACCACTCTATTTGTGGTGCAAACATCTCTTTACTTTCTGCCATTTCTGTATTCAACATTGCAAAGTGAACATCATTATAATCAAAAGAATAAACTGAATTTAATGGTGTAGCCATAACACCCTTTGTATTTTGTAAGTTAAAATGATTATTAAATCCTGTATTATTCCTTCCTTCATGGTTCCCTATTACTGGCGCCATAGGTAAATTTAATAGATTATCTTTTGCTTTTTCAAAGAAATGTATCCATTCTTGCTCATTATTTGGTACATTTAATCCAGCATCAACCATATCTCCACCCATTAAAAGGAATCTTGATTCTGGGAATTTGTTAAAAGCTTTATCTAATGTCTTTGCCCATACTTCATAATCCCCTTCATTTTTTCCTTGAGAATCTGTTAAATATAAAAATGAAAATTCACCTTTATTTGATGTTGTAAAACTTCCAATTTCACTCCATGTTCTTCCATCTCCAACTCTATAGAAATATTTAGTGCCAGCTTCTAATCCAGTAGCAACTACTTTGTGACTTTCATAAACAGCATTATCACCATTTAATTTAGTCCCTACTGTTTGGCATATTCCATTGAAAGATGTAGCTTTATCAAATTCTGCTTCACCGCCATTATCTTTAACTACTTCTACCTTTGTACCCTTTACATTTTCATCTGTGTACCATGAAAATCCCATTGATGTCTCTGTATCTCCATTTGGTGTCATTACAAGTGTAAATGGGTTACCTGTTTTAATAGGTTCTACTTCTGGTGCTTCATTACTATAAAAATCTATTTTATCTAAATTTAATTTTGCTGAAGCTTTTCCAGTTTCAAATACAAATTTAACTGTATCACCCTTATTTAAATCTAAATTTATAACTTTACCTTCATATTTATTATTAGAATTAGTCTCTGGAAAATATATGCTCCTTACTAATTTATTGTTAACATACATAACTAGCTTGCCATCATTTTCAGCTGAATAATTAACAACCATTTTATTGGCTCTTGGTACGTTTATAAATTCTACATAAGAACCTTCACTACTAAGTCCAGTAACAGCCATTCCATTTGATGCATTTTCATCAAAATATTTATTTGCTGAACCATTTAAAGTTGTATCTTCTGCTTCAACTTTTTCAATATATTCTTCATCTATCTTTGGAGTTTCTAAAGCTCCATAAAGAATATTCCCAGTAGAATCCAGTGGTGCATTTAAACCTAAAATCTTTGATAATGTTGGTATGAAATCTCTATTATATATTTTATCATTATAGATTTCACCTTTTTTAACTCCATTTCCCCACATAAATGAAGCTATATTTTGAGCTTCCTCTTCTAAGCTATCATGTTGCCCCCTTGCTGTTAACCCTGTAACTTTTGGACCGTGGAAATGATATGGTGTTTTGGGTGAGATAATTAAATCTGCAAAGCTTTCTTTTACCCCTCTTTCTGCAATTTCTTCTGGTAGCATTACTTGTCCAATATAATCTTTATCTTTTAACACTTCTAATATCTTCTGATTTTTTTCTGCTATTACTTCTTTATTAAATTCACCTACATATGAAATTTGAGCTTGTAATCCAACAGTTACAATTGCTATATCAGTTTCTTCTGATGGTACTTGTATTTGAGTTGGATGTAAAAACTCACACTTATATCCATCTCCTAAGCTCTCGATTGATTCCATTAAATCTGGTAATTTACTTTTAGTACTTTCGTCATTAATCTCTTCTTGCATTCCGAAATTTGCCATACCGTGATCTGCTGTTAGCACAAAAGTCATCTCGTCATAAACTCCAGCATCTTTACAAGCTTGAATAAATTCACCTAGCTTTTTATCCATTAATTCTAATCTATTTATTACATTTTCTATTCTTTCTGCTTCATTTTTTGCTAGTTTTACTCCATAAGTTTCTGCTTCATTATGACCCACACCATCTAAATCATCCATGTATAAAGCAATTAACCTTGGAAGTGAATCTAACTTTATATCTCCAGCATTTAAATTTTTTACAAGATCTATTGCTGCATCAAAGCGAGCAACTGAATCTGCATAACCATTGTTGCTTGGATCTGCATTAACATATGGATTTACTTCATCACCAATTACAGTTCCCCTATCTTCAAGTGCAAATTGATTTATTGAAACTGCATTTAATCCCTGCCTTATTACGCTTTCCGCTATAGTTTCACTTTCATTTTTTCTTCCTGGATCATCTTGAACAACTCTATTTTGTTCTTTATCAAAATACCTATAACTATTATCTGTATATTTTGATGTTGTACCTGATACTATTGCTGCTTGCATTGGATTTGTTATTGAAGGAATTCCTGTTGTAGCATTAGAGAAATAAACTCCCTCGTTATTTTTTATATTACTTAAAGTTTGAATTTTACCTTGTTCTTCTGCTATGTCTACATAATGATTTGCAAACCCATCCCAGTTTATATATACAACTGTATTACCTTCTGGAATTTCAGGTTTTACTACATATTTAACAGCAGTATTTACTCTTGATGTCTTACCATCTTTATTAGTAGCTTCTATTAATATATAATTATTACCTTCATTTAAAGTAACTTCAGCTGAAAATTTATTATCTATTACACTAACATCTATTCCATTTACTTTAACCGTAGCTTCCATATCAACAGTTCCTGTTAGATTAATAACATTTTTATATACAGTGGAATTATTCTTTGGATAAGTAATTGTAACTATTGGTGCAGCTGATACTTGTTCAAACACCCATGCTCTACCTTCATTATTTTTAGGTGGATTTCCCCCTAGTATGCTACAAATAGTTGCTGCTATATCTATAATGCTTAAATCACCTTTTACACCACTACCATTTTCAATATCATTTCCAGATACTACACAAAACACATCTCTATAATTTAAGTTATCAGTTCTAAATACCCCAGAGCCTGCCGCTGAAAAACTTTTACCCTCTATCGGATTTATTAAGTAATCACAGTAATCTCTAGATAGCCCTAGTTCTTCATTCGAGTAAACATTTTCAATATTTTCTCCCATCTCATTTGTTTTATCATTTAGATATGCTAATACTTTCTCTTTATCCTCTTCTGTTGCTTCATTAGTAAAATATAATTGAGCATATGACATTACATATTGCTTAATTATTACGACTTTAGCATCTTCTGCAATTGCACCGCCGCCACTTTCAATGGCTTTTACCCCTGTGGCTGATGTTATTTTACTAGCTAATGTTCCAGTAGCAATCTTAGAGCCTATAGTATAAACTGTTGACAGAGAGTTTAATATTATAGTTGTATCTTCAAATTTACCATTATCTTTTAAAGCTTGAATTATTTCTCCTATCTTTGTATCTATAAGTCTTACTGTATCATCAATTTTATTATTTATAGATGAGTCTGTTCCACCCCATCCTACCATCTTTATATCATTTGAATATGCAGTAATTAATCTTGGTGTATTATCACTATTAATAGCATCAGTAATATCCTTGGTTACAGTTTCAACTGATACAAGTTTATCTCCTCTTGCATATTCTTTTAATACATAATTCTCATTCCCAGTCTTAAATACCCCTCTACCATCTATGGATTTATCAGCTACCTGCCATCCAGTTGCCAGTACATTTACTCCATTATTATCTTCAATAAACTTTTCAAATATAGTTTGAGCTTCCATTTTAAATGCTATGTTTGTGTCATTTATACATGTATTAGTGTTTCTATCATAATACCTATATAAAAATTTATTAGTATCCGTACCCGCACCAGTTAATGCAGCAGCTTGTGAACCTCCATATGCTGGAATTACTGTTTTAACTTCTCTAAGTCTTGAACCATTACTAATTAATGAATCAATATTTGGGGTTTCTACACCTCTCCCTTTTATTTCTTCATACATTTTATCTGATAATCCATCAACTACTATATTAATTACTTTCTTATCATTTTTTCCTTCTGCAAACGTAGATTTAAATGGAACTATTGATAATATTAAACATATTGATATTACCAATGCTAAACTTCTTTTTATTTTCCTAAACAATCTCATAATTATCCTCCTAAACATAATTAAATTTATACATATAACTTTATATTTAGAATATTAACCCCCTAATACATTTATATAAATTAGGAGGTTTTAGCTACGATTGTTATAGTGTTTAATTCTATATTTTAACTATTTATTACAAAACAATATAATCTACTATTTTCAATTGATAAATCTATTTCATTTTTTTCAACATTTATAATTTCTTTATTCCATTCTATATCGTAAACCTCTATATTTTTTATTGTCTTATTAAAAGAGATGGTAATTTTAGCTTCATCTATATTACTATAGTTTCCAGCAATAACTACATATTTATCATCAGATATTCTATAAGAAGCAGCCTCACATTCAGATGATACATATTCTATATACTTATTATCAATAAAGGTTGTATCTTTTATATATCCTTGTATATTTTTTCTAAAGTTTAAAGCTTTTTTAGCATAGTTATGAATTTCTCCTGCCTCTTCTGTTAATCTAGTTGTTAATCCCATCCATAATATATTTCCTAAAACTATAGCTCTTTGCATATCTTTAAAGAAATATTTATATCTCTTATCTTCATCTGGCTCCCAACCTCTAGGATTAACCATATTAACTTGAACAAATTCAGGGAATGTATATTTAAATACATTATAAAATTCATCATACTCTGCACCATTCCATGTTAAATTCCCCCATGTATAGCTACCATAAATATCCCCACAGTTTTCTGTCATTATATATGAATTTGGATTATGTTTTCTTAGTCTTCCTAATAATTCTTTTAATACATAAATATTTCCATTATTAAAATCACCAATGTCTTCATGACTATGCTCTTTGTTATAGCAAGGCAAAGGTTCAGCTGAAGCAAGTTGATCAAGATAAATTCCATCACATCCATAAGCCTTTACTGTAAATTCTGCAGTATCTAACAAAAAATCTCTCCATAACTTATCTGACGGGCAATTTACCGTAAACTTAGCTGGACCATATGTTTCATAAATCATCTCTTCATTTTCATTTAAAATAGCCATTTTTTCACCAAGAGTTTTATGGAAATTTGATTCAACATCAAAAATTCTAGCATTTATATATAATGTAGATTGTCCACCATTATTTCTTACATATTCAAGACCTCTTCTAAACTCCATTGCTGATCCAAGCTCCATATCAGGATAATATTCTGGGTAATAAGAATCAAATCCTGTTCTATTCCAGCTTGCTAAAAACATATGATTAACTCCAAGCTCTTTCCCTTTTTCATATAAATATGGAATTTTGTCGAATGTATTTTCTATTTTTCCGTTTCTTTTGAAGTTATAACATTGATTTAAAGCATACTGTTCATTTAAATAATCTGGATTATGATCAAAATCTAAATATTTTCCAATGTAGTTTCTATATATTTTTGAGCCATAATGCCAGTCTTTATCTGTAATTGCAATAACATAATCTCCAGTACTATACTTTTCTCCCTTAGTTATTCTTTTATATTTTCTAAATCCAAAACCCATCCATGGATTATTTTCAAGTCCACTTGTTTCAGCAATTATTCCTGTTACAGGGAATCTTTCATCATGACTTCCTATATATAGTCCATTATTATCATCATAATAGTACATCCAACTCATTGAAGCTAACCCACAATAGTTGATTTCTCTTCTATAAATATCTTCAAACTTTACGCTACTGGCTCTCCAAAAATCTTTTTTATTTTTTCCGTAGCCTATTACAGGATTTATAGTTTTTTCACCTGCATGATGAGGGTAGATTATGATATCGTCTTTATAACTTTCTCCAAGAAATATTCCTGATATATGTGGCATTAGAACTTCAGTTATATCTATGCTATCATCCAAATTTTCAATATCCGCATTAATAACAATTCTATCTTCAATAGCTTCTATATATAAATTGCAAAGAATATTTTTATTAGAAAACTTTTTAATTTTTATTTCTAATTTCTTTTCATTCCCTAATACCTCAGCTTCTTCTGGAACTAGTTTAAACTTATTTTTACCACTTATCCCATATAGCTCTATAATAGATTGATTTATATCTTTTTTTATATATTCATCACCAGTAATAGAATTTTTAATACTACTAAAGTTATTAGTATCACTTGAATACTGGCAAATAAATGTCTTTCCTATTAATCTCATAACACACCTCTAATATTAATATCCATACTTTGTATAATTATCAATTGCTTCACCATTAATTTTTGCTGCATTATCCATATGATTAGATATATATACACTAGGCTTAAGTCCTTTAGCTAGAAGTTTTTCTACAACAGTACTTTGTATAGCCCACATTATATAACTTGCAGAAATTCCACTTGCTGGACAAATTTTTTGACCAAACCCTTCAACTTCTACTAATGTATCACCATAATTACTACAATTATCCAAATAATATTTACAAGCTTCAAAAAGTCTTAATCCACTTGGATGATCTGATTTAAGCTTACTAGAATACTCAACTGTTGTTATAGCTATAGTTAAACAATCTAATTCATTTCCCTTAATTGCTAAGTCTACAGGGAAATATTTATATCCCGAAACTGAGCCTATCATAATAATATCACCTGCTAATATATTAGATCTTCCTATTACGAAATCTGCAAATCCAGGAATACTATCATAACCTACTGCACCCTTTGATGCTGAAGCTCTATATCTTACTGGATTTTCTATTTCACATGTTATTTTTATTGGTTGAAGAGCCATCATACCACCTGTACGTCCAACCCCTTCAAACATAAGCATATGTCCTGTATCCATTATGTGCCATGCTGCACCCTTCTCTAGTCTATCTGCAATTTCCTCAGATATTTTTAGTATTTTTTCTTTTTGTGTATCTTCTATTTTTACTAATACTTTTTTCATTTCTTCAAAATACTTATCCATTAACATAATTCTATATCCTCCTATATTTAGATAAATTACTTAATACATCTTTATCACATTCAATATCTATATTGGCTTCTTTTAATAAAACATATAGCATTGCTCCTATTAAAGGATCATATTTGGGATCTTCATAATATAAATTTGGGCATTTTAACGATAGTTCATCTTTAAAAAAATTTATAAATAAATCTCCAATATTAGCAACTCCTCCTATTAATGAAACTGGTAATATTTCATTATTTAATCGTCTATTTAATATAGAAACTAATTCTACTAATTCTGATGCAGCTTTCTTTAAAATATTAATTGCATCATTATCTTGTTCTTTTGCTGCTTGCGCAATAATTTTTGATATTTCTGCTACATCTTCTCTTCCAAATTCTTTTGAGTATATTATGTTTCTAATTTCAAATTCATTATCTATTCCAAATTTTTCTAGGCATAGTTCTCGTAACCTACTGTCTTTTATATTGTTATCATAATAATATGCAAGCTTTTCAAGACACATAATTCCAATATGATATCCACTGCCTTTATCTCCAATTAAAGGACCCCATCCACCACTTACTACTTTTCTATTACTCTTTGATATTCCAATTGAAAAAGATCCTGTTCCACTTAAAACTACAATTCCGTACGATTTTCCCATAGCTCCAAAAAAAGCATTCTCTACATCTGATAGACATTTAATATTTTTTATATTAATTTTTCTTTTTATTATATCTATACATTTTTCAAACCCTGGTATAAATAAACATATTAAATCTAAATCATTAATTCTTAATCCTGCTTTAGCCACGCATTTATTTATTCCTCCAATAACATTATTAATAGCTTTTTCCTCATCTATAAATAAGGCATTAGTACCTGTGCATTTATAACAGCTTAATATTTCTGCTTTTTCATTGAATATAAGAAAATCTGTTTTTGTTCCACCACCATCACAAACTAAAAAATTCCTCATATTATTCTCCCAATTTTAAATAGTAAATTTGGGATGCCTTTCGGCCTCCCAAATTCTAATTTTTATTCTTTACTTAAAATTTCTTTTCCTTGTTCATCTACTCTTTGTTCAAATTCATCAGGAGTAATAGCTCCTGCCCAAAGAGATTCACATTCCTTTACAAACATATTTTGAAACTCTGAACCATTTATATTAACTTGATATGGAACAGCTGTTTCTAGAGCATCTACAAAATATTTATTGTAATCATTTTCGCTCACAAAGTTTGTTGTATCAACTTTATTTGAAGCTGGTAAACCGAACTTCATATCTAAAGCGATTTGTTGTCCATCTTTTCCTGATAAGAACTCAACTACACGCCAAGATAATTCTGGATTTTCTGCACCTTTTGGAATAACCCATGTATTTACAAATGAAGAAGATTTACTAACACCATTAACAGATGGTATTGGTAATACAGTATATTCAGTTTTATTAGTATCCAAAGTTGATACTGTTGAAAGTGAACCTATTTGCATTGCTACTTTATTAGCCATAAATGCTGAATATTCATTATCACCAAATTGAGTTGCTTGTGCATTAGTTGGACAAACCTTATAAGTATTTGTTAAATCATACATAAATTGCACAGCCTTCTTTGTATTTTCATCAGTTGATAATACACTTGATTTTCCATCTTCTGAATATAATTTTCCTCCAAAAGCAGCTATATGAGCATATGTTTGATCTGTGAAGTTTTTCCAAAAATATCCCCATTGAGCATCTGCTCCTGAACCTTTAGTAAGTTGTTTTGCTTTTTCTACAAATTCATCCATTGTCCATGTATCACTTGGAATTTCAACTCCTGCATCTTTAAACATTTTCGTATTTATATACATTACTTTAGGAGTAACATCACGTCCTGCTGCATACATTTTTCCATCAACAGTTAAAGCATCTTTAACAACTTGATATAATGAATCCTTATATTCTTGATTTGCTAAATCATCTAATGGCATAATCATGTCCTTTTTTGCATAACGTGGTACTTGATCCATTGCAAGCATCATTACATCTGGTGTTTCTCCTCCAGCTAGTTTAGTAATCATTGTATCAGCATAACTATCGCCAGAAACAGTTATAAATTCAAGCTTAATATCAGGATTTTTACTTTCAAAATCTTCCTTCATCTTTTGAAGATGTTCAAATTTAGTTATATCCCACCAAGTATAAACTTTTAATGTCTTTGGATTATCTGCACTAGCGCTATCCTTTCCTTTATCAGAGCTACCACAACTTACGAGACCAATAGTCATTACTAATGATAGTAATACAACAATTGATTTTTTTAATAATTTTTTCATTAAAATCCCTCCGTTTTATAATTTATATATCAAAGAGAAATAATAATTTCTCCTCGTTTTACAGATTAATATATTTATTTTCCTCCAAAACCTGAGTTCATTGTTGATGCCATAAAGTATTTTTGGAATACTAAGAATATAATTACAATAGGAATTATACTAAGAGTTGCACCAGCTAATAATACTGCCCAGTTAGGTTCACTTCCTTTAAGGTAGTTTAACCCTACAGTAAGAGGAAGTTTATCGTAATCATTTATAACTAACATTGGCCATAGAAATGAATTCCATACATTTCTAAAGGATAAAATTGCTGTTGTTGCTATTGCTGGTTTAGCATTTGGTAATACTATCTTGAAAAATATACCTATTTTAGAGCATCCATCTACTATTGCTGCATTTTCTAAATCTTTTGGAATACTTAAAAAATATTGCCTAAAGAAAAATATATTAAATGCATTTGATGCTGTAAACATACTGGATAAGAAAATTGCTGTAAAGCTATTGTATAAATTCATATCTACAATTATTTTATAATTAGGTATAAGAGTTACATGGCTTGGTATCATCATTGTAGCTATAAAAGCAAAGAATAATATATTTCTACCTTTAAATTCAATTCTTGTTACTGCGTAAGCAGCTAAAGATGCTACTATAATCATGGCTATTGGTATAGTTATAGATAAGAAAATAGAATTAAAAAGCATCTTATCAAAAGGTAAAACTTCCATTAATCTTTTATAATTTTCTAAAGTAAATTCAGTTGGTATAATATTTAAAGGATTTCCTGAATATAGCTGTTCAACAGGCTTAAAAGAAGACATAACAGCCCATATAAATGGATAAATCATTATTAAACTTAATATAATCATAAAAATGTGATATGATGTATTTCCAATTATTTTGCTTTTTCTTTTAGATATAATCACCTTATTCTCCCCCCTGTTCATTTCTAAATTTATATTGAATTAATGTTATTATCATAATAATTACAAAGAATATCCAAGCTATAGCTGATGCATATCCCATATTATAATTTCCAAAGCCTTGCTCATAGATATAGTACATAATTGTACTAGTTGAACCTAAAGGCCCACCATTTGTCATTATAAAAATTGACTCAAACATATTAAATGCTTCAATAACTAGTAAAATAATAACTACAAATGTTGTATTAGATAGCATTGGTAATGTTATTTTAAAAAAGCTTTGAATCTTATTAGCCCCATCTACTTGTGCAGATTCATACAAACTTTCAGGAATCGTTTGCAGTCCTGCTAAAAACATTATCATATAATAACCACTCATCTGCCATACACGCATGATTATTAACGCCATCTTACTTGTCTCTGGACTATTTAGCCACATAGGTGGATTATTAAATCCTATTGCTGTTAGCAAGTTATTTATTAATCCCATATCAGGATTAAATATCCATAGCCAAACCATGCTAACTGCTATTGTAGAAGTTATACTTGGTAGAAATAATGCTACTCTATAAGCTTTAGTCATCCTTCCCACTTTTTTATTTATAAGTAAAGCTAATAACAATGATATAACTAATACTATTGGCACCAAAAAAACTACAAAATATAATGTATTCCCAAAAAATTTATAAAAATATTCATCCTTTGTAAAAGCTCGTATAAAATTCTCTAACCCTATAAATTTAGGCTTAGTCATAAGGTCATAATCAGTTAATGATAAATATAATGAATATATTATTGAACCAAAAGTAAATATTGAAAATCCTATTAAAGCTGGTGATATAAATAACCATCCTGTTAAGGCTTCCTTAGTTTTTAAAGACATTCTTTTTTTATTTTTCAAATTATATTTCGAATCTAGCTCCATCTTCACCTTCTCAACACCTCTCTTAGATAGAAAACTATAAAAGTTAACATATCGTATATTTTTTATTTATAAATTTATTTTAAATACTAATATTAAAATAATGTAATGAATAATCTGATCTATATATAAGGCATATTTTTCGCCAAAATATTTAGGTGTTATTCCTCTTGCCTTAACATAATCAATAGGAAAATGTATTATTGAAATTACTGCTAATTGTGTTAAATTAACACTATAACTTAATAAATATGAAACAAACATAATACCACAAGAATATAGAATTGAATGTATAAATAAAACATAATTATCTTTGCCCTTACATTCCGCTAAGTGTGGAGTTTGAAATAAGTAATCACCAGTTGCATGAGCCATTAAAATAAATATAATATCTTTTATAATAATCTCACCTCTATTAATTAATTTCCATCTAGATATTTATCTCCTTCACATATAACCCTTACTATTCTTTCTGAAACATCCCTTATTAATTTCTTTGAATCCTTAATGCTCTCTTCCAATGTCATAGGCTTATTTACTATACTAAAAATGCTTGTAAAGCCATGATTATAAAGTTCATCGTATCCTTCTCCAATCTCCCCGCAAATAGCTATTACAGGAAGTCCATTTTTTTTGGCTTCTTTTGCAACTCCATATGGAGCTTTACCAAACTTTGTCTGAAAATCAATTCTTCCTTCTCCAGTAAATACTATATCTGCACTTTCAATCATTGTTTGTAGGTTTGTTTCGTTAATTACTATATCAATGCCTCTTTCAAGCTTTGAACCTATTGCTAAAAATGCCGCTCCACTACCACCAGCTGCTCCTGATCCTGGAATATTTAAAACATCTATATTGAATTCATTTTTTATTATTTTTGCATATTGATTTAATGCCTCATCTAATAATTCTATATCTTCTTTACTCGCACCTTTTTGTGGTCCAAAAACATGGGAAGCTCCATTTAAACCACATAATGGATTATCTACATCACAGGCAACTTTTATATTACATTTTGAAATTCTCTTATTAAAATTTTTTTTATCAATACTATGTAATTCCTTTAAAGCTGCCCCCCCTTCTTGAATATCTCTACCTTCTTCATTTAGAAATCTTATCCCCAAGGCTCTTAACATTCCTGCTCCGCCATCATTTGTTCCACTTCCACCAATACCGACTATTATGTTTTTACATCCTCTTTCAATTGCATCATTAATTATCTGCCCTGTTCCATAAGTTGAAGTAATTAATGGATTAAGTTCATTACGGTCCAACAAGTTTATTCCAGAAGCTGCTGCCATTTCTATAATAGCTGTATTGCCATCACCAAGTATTCCGTAGAAAGAATCTACTTCTCTTAATAATGGGTCACATACCTTTAGATTTATTATTCTACCTCCTGTTGCGTCTACTAATGCTTGAACAGTACCTTCTCCACCATCTGCCATAGGAACTTTTACCACTTCTATATTTTTATTGTATCTTTTTATTCCCTCTTCAATACAACTGGCTACTTCCATTGCCGTTAAACTTCCCTTATAAGAATCCGGGGCAATCACTACTTTCATATGCTCACCACCTTTTATGCTAATATTATCTACACTTAAAATAGTAAATGTTTACAACATTCTAATCAATGTATTTAGATTATAATATTTTAATGATTTTTACTGTGTTTTTTGTTTCCAATGCACAAAAAAATTGGTCTTATTCTTGCTATATTAAATAAAAAAGAGATATTAGTTAATGAATTATTTATAAATCATCGCTAATATCTCTTTAATTTAAAACCTATACTACATAATGAGTTTAAAACTAATTATCTTTATTCATTTTTATTAAATCGTCTTCATAAATAAGTATACCTAAATATAATTTAGCACATTCATAGGGTTGTGATAAATCTAATCCATATAAATCTTTAAATTTATTTAGCCTATACATTACTGTGTTTCTATGCATATACATAGATTTAGCAGTATCACTTATTTTCATATTATTTGTAAAGTATACTTTTATGGTTCTTAAAAGTTCCTTAGTTGCTTTGTTTTTTTCACTAAACACATTAATATATTTACTTAGGTACACCTTTTTACTTTCGGTAGATAATCCATTTATAAGTAATCTAATCTCGTAATCTCTCATATATATCACTTTTTCAGTTGTATCCTTCGGAATAATAGAGTCTATTACACTCATACTAGAGTATACATTATGATAATCAACTAAACTCTTACATTCTTCACCTATTATGAAATAATACTTTATTTTTTCATCTAAATTAGATTCTAATTCAAAAAGTAATTTTTTTATCATTTCATCAACATTATTACAACTATTCAATAATACTAGTTTCTCATTATTTATATTTAATATTTCATTATTAAATATATCTCTAAATAAAATCTCAATCTTTTGATAATCCAACTGATTAGAATCCAAGATTTTTAAAAATATCATTCTTCTCGGAATTTCCAAATCTATTTCTAATAATTTTGCCCTTGAAATGTAATAATCCATATCTTTAACATCAGTATCCTGAATTATATCTTTAAAAAATTCTTTTCTACTATTAGTCTTAGATGCCTTAGCTATTCTACTATCCATTTCATTAATAATCATTTCTACTAACTCTTTTACTAATGGTCCATATGGAATAACTTCCTCAGCTGTACCTGTAATTCCAATTACCCCAATCACTCTATTATTATAAGTAATTGGCATATTCACCCCACTTTTACTACCTCGATACATATGCTGATTTTTTTTTGTAATAACTATATTTCTATTACTACTAGCACAAATTCTTGCTCCTTCATGATAGGTACCTTCTCTTTTCTTATTGCTTGATGTAATTATTACCCCATCCGTTCCTATAATATTTACATCCTTATTAAATATAGGTGTTAATCTATTTAATATTCTTTTACATAACTCATAATTTAGCACAATATTTTCCCCCATAATAATAGTAAAATATAAATAATTAATAATATAAATTAATATTATTTCAAAATATACATAAACTCTCTAATAAATTATATCTATTCTATACATTATTACTTATGTTCTTAGTTTTATTATTAATAATATATCTTAACTAAATAAAAATTAATCTATAAAATCATATATTTAAACTTTATTTTATCAATTTAATTTGAATAACATCTTAATTTTATATTAACAAAATTAAAAAACGTTTTCAACACCGTGAAATTTTATATATTTTACCATTGCACTCAACTAATTTTTTATTATTATTTCTATATAAATAATTTCTTCTATATTAGATTATAATAAAATAATATATTATTTTATAAAAGGTTGTTATAAAAATAGAGCTATCTATTTGATAACTCTATTTTAATTCTAAAATTTTAATCTTTCAAAATATATTTCTTTCTTCCTATATAATAGGTATATCATTAATCCTGGTAATATTAATCCAAATATTGACGCAAAAGTAAATGCTCCAGTTATTATATTATAAATAATAGACAGTGCTTGTACTGCAATAAATAAATAGGCTCCTATTGATTTCTTCATTAATATTAATATTAATGATGCTATAAAAATTATTGATAATATTATTGATATAATTATTTCAGCTGAGTTAAATGCTAAGACAGCTCCGGACTCAGCTAACTTTGCAATAATTTGCTCCTTCATAACAATACTAGATACTAATGCAAATAATCCAAAGCCTTGAAATACTAAGTAGACTATTGACAGGATTGTAATACCACTCCCTACTCTTTGTTCATTCTCAATCTTTTCCATATCAATCTCCCTTTTCAAATTAATTTTATTTAATGGTATCATTTCCATAAATTAAAAGCAATTTAAATTAAGCAGATTTTTACTTTTAGTTATAACTTGTACACTCAATACTTATTTGTAACTTTTATCTATATTCAATTTATATCTCTATTGGTTTCAATAAAATATTCTCTTTCTTATTCCATAAATTTATAAAAATGATTAACTGGGCCTACTCCCTTACCTATATCAAAGCTATTTTTAATAGCATTAGTGATATATTCCTTAGCTAACTCCACTGCCTTTTCTATATTATTGCCTAGAGCTAAGTAGGAAGTTATAGCAGATGATAATGTACATCCAGTTCCATGAGTATTTTTATTATTAAGCCTTTCTGACTTTAATTCCTTATAGACATCTTTACCAATTAGTATATCAATTGCTTCACCTTCTAAATGTCCACCTTTCATTAATACATACTTAGGTCCAAGTTCTAAAATCTTTTCTCCAGCCTCTTTCATATCTTCTAAAGTATTTATTTTAATACCACTTATTTCTTCTGCTTCTAAAGTATTTGGCGTTAAAATATATGCCTTTGGAATAAGATTTTTAATTAAAGCATCCTTTGCTTCTGGCTTTAATAAGTAAAATCCACTTTTTGATATCATTACTGGATCTACAACTAAGTATTCAATATCGTATTGCCCTAAAGTCTCAACAATCTCATTAATTATTTCTGGATTAGAAACCATACCTATCTTAATAGCCTTAGGTTTTATATCTTCTATAACAACTTTTATTTGTTTTCTAATAATCTCCTTACTTAAGTCTTCTACCATAAATACACCTTCAGTGTTTTGAGCTGTTATTGCTGTAATCACACTCATTCCGTATGTACCAATAGCACTAAACGTCTTTAAATCTGCTTGAACTCCAGCTCCTCCTGAAGAGTCTGAACCTGCAATAGTTAATGTTGGTATTTTATATTTTTCCATTTGAAATCCTCCTAAAATTATAATAAAAAAAGCTATATCCTAAATTTGATATAGCTAGTAGTTACTAAATGGTGTTTTAATTTATACACTATTTAAAGCTTTCCTACGCTGGCATTATCCAGTTCAGGTAATTAGGGTTAATAATCTTAAGCTTATTTCTCAGCCTTATGGCACCCCTAGCTAAATATTTAATTTATATTTAATTTTACCATAATAATCTATAAATGTATATAATCACACATTCTAAAAGTAGTTTGTAATTTCAATTTTAAATGGATTAATATCATCTTATTTTATAATATTTTTTCTTTATAATCGGACAAACTACTAAAGATAAATATCTTGGAGGTAACTAAAATGGATAATAATAAAAACAGACAAAAAGATAGACCAAAATCTAATGCAGAACTTAGAAAAATGTATTCAGAATCAGGAGCTGAAATTGGAATAGAAAATGGAGTTAAAAAAGGCTCACATTCAAATGGTAAAAAATTTACTAAGAGATCAAAGCTATCTCATAATAAATAAAATTTCGGATATATATTATATTGCTTGTTCCATCGCTGGCTTTAAGTCATCACAATATAATATATATCCTCCTCAACCAAAGGTAATAATTCCTCATACTTCGGAATTATAGAATACATCCTTTTATTACTTTAACATCTCATTAAAACGCACATTTGTTATTTAACTTCCATAATACTAAAGGATAATTCTTAATATTAATGATATTATTTATATATAAAAAGGTTGTTGCAAAAACAACAACCTTTTTAATCTATTAATTTAACTCTGGCCAATATTCCTTATTAGCTTCTATCATCTCATCTAATATTTGCTTAGCTACAAAAGCAGATGGAACTGTTTTGCTCATAGTAAATGCCATTAAAGCCTTTTCATAAGATTTTTCAATTGCAGCTTCAACTACTAACTTTTCACAAGCTTCTTGTTGTTCTATTAGCCCCTTATAGAAAGTAGGAATTTCTCCAACACGAACGGCTTCTGGACCATCCTTTGTTATATATGCTGGAATTTCCACCATAGCATCATCTGGTAAGTTATTAATTGCTCCATTATTTTCAACCATTACTAAATGTCTTTTTCTTAGGTCAAAAGCTAAGCTCATAGCAACTTCTACTATAAATTCACCATGTACTCCAGTGAAGAATGGTGTAAGATCAATTTCTCCAGTAGAATTATACTTGTCCACTGTTTCAAATATTTTCTTTTCTCTTCCTTCCATTACTTCATTTGCTCTAGTATGATTTTTGTCTGAATGTCCAACAACTTCATCTCCTAGAAGATAGTATTGCATATATGTGTTAGGAAGATATTTAGGAAACATTTGTAACATATGTTTTGCATTAGTGAAAGTATGAAGCCATGATGCATCATTATGTCTTACTTCACTTCTTGAATCTGGTGGTAAATATCCATGTTCAAAAACATAATTTTTAAGTTCTTCTGTTTTATCTACTCCATTCACTCTAATATTTGTGAACCATCCAAAATGATTTAATCCAAAATAATCTGCTTCTATTTCATGTCTATCACAGTCTAATATATTTGCCATATTTCTCATGATTGCGACTGGCATATCACATATATTTAAAATTCTTGCATTTGGTCTTAACTTGTACATAGCTTTAGCTACTATAGCTGCTGGATTAGAATAGTTTACTATCCAATAATTTTTATTTGCATATTTTTCACAGTAATCAATCATTTCAACCATTGGATATATAGTTCTTAAGCCATATGCTAATCCTCCTGGACCACAAGTTTCTTGCCCAACAACATTATATTTTAGAGGTATTTTTTCATCTAATTCTCTCATCTTATATAACCCAACACGCATTTGAGCAAAAATAAAATCTGCGTCTTTAAATGCCTCTTCTGGATTAGTTGTGAAAACTAAATTAACTTCTGGATCAAATTTTTCAACAACCTTTTTTACTATTACTCCAACTTTATTTTGACGTTCTTCGTTTATATCATATAACCTTAGTTCATCAATTTTAAATTCTTCCTTTTTAGATAATAAACTTTTTACAATTCCAGGTGTATAAGTACTTCCTCCACCTACAATGACTAATTTAAATTTTTTCATAACTATCTTCCTCCCTATTCTGCTATTTCTAATGCTTCATCTACTATAGTTCTTATTTTATTTATTGAAAGACCATATACTACTTGTATGTTCTTTCCTTTCCTTACTACTCCTGATGCTCCTGTTGTTTTTAATGATTTTTCATCAATTATAGTGTCATCTATAACGTCAACTCTAAGTCTTGAGAAACAATTCTCCACTGTAACTATATTTTCTTTTCCCCCTAATGCTTTGATAATTGTTAGAGCCTTTTCTCTATCATTTACAGCATCTTCAACTTCTTTATTTGAATTCTTCATTTCTTTTTTAACTTTTGCAGCATTTTCATTTAAATCGATTGCATTATCACTATCATCATCTTCTCTTCCTGGTGTCTTTAAATTCATTTTCTCTATCATAAATTTAAACACTACAAAAATTACTACTATTTCAACTAATCCTACTAAAATATAAATTGGCCAATGTGTTTTCCCTATTCCAGCTGGTAAATTTATCACAAGAAAATCTAAAATTCCATTGGTAGCACATACTCTTACATTAAGAACATAAACTATCATTTGGAAAAATCCATCTATAACTGAATATACAAACCATAATAAAGGTGCTGCAAATATAAATGTAAACTCTAATGGTTCTGTAATACCCGCTATTACTGCTGTTAAAGTTGATGGAATTAATTGTGCTTTTAATTTACTACGTTTTATTTTCTTAGCTGTGTAATAAAAAGCTAATGCTACACCAATAACTCCAAAGGTTTTTACTAATCCATAATTCAAAAATCTCGCTGAGTCTGGCATCATTGCTATTGTAGGATCATTAAGTAATGCTAAGAATACTGGTTTTGCACCAATAACATTTTCTCCATTTATTATCATTTGATCTCCGACAGCTGAATATAAGAATGGTGACCAAATTAGATGATGTAATCCTGTGGGTACTAAAAATCTATTTAAGAATCCATAAACAAATACTCCTAATGCCCCTGCAGTGCTCATAAACCCTGTAAGTCCTGTAATTCCATTTGCTATGCTTGGCCAAATATATGTTGCTCCAACGCTTAAAATGGCAACTATTGGAATCATAATCATAAATACAAGCTTACTATTACCGTAAGGTGCCATAGCTCCTTTAAATTCTTTATTTATATACTTATTATGAATTACAGCTACTGCAACTCCTAAGATCATTCCAAGAAAAACTCCCATATCTGTTACATGAAAACCTAATTGAATTGTTTGACCTGTTCCATATAAATCTCCAGCAGTATCACCCGCTATTAATTTCCCTGACAACTCTAACCACTTACTATTAGCTCCTAAGAATAATATATAAGACATAATTGAAACAAAAGCAGCCTCTGCTTTTTTCTTTTTAGCCATGCCTATTGCAATTCCAACACAAAATAAAATACTTAAGTTCCCCATTATTGGTGACAACATACCATTGAAGAATTTCCCTATTGTCCATATTACTCCACCCTCACTAACAAAAGTTGTGTTCGTTAGTACAGCTGTCAATGCTATTGACATACCTACAATTGGTAAAAATAATACTGGTCCTATCATTGCTTTAGCAAATTTCTGCATACTATCTAGAATTTTATCTTTCATTCTATCGTACCCCTTATCTCCCTAAATTTTCTAATTGGTAATTACCTTGAAGATAGAATAACATTTTTGATAAATCTTGTTAATAGTTTTAACCCTTTCAGTAACATGTTACCTAAAAAGTAAACATGTTTACCTTTACATAAAAATAAATAAATCGCTGAAAGCATTGTTATACCAGCGATTTATTTACTATTTAATATTATTTTTTTATCTGTTTATTTTATATATAATGATTTTCTTGCTTAACTTTTTGTAATCTATTCATAACTTTATCTAATAAATACTCCATTACAATCATTACTCTAGCATAAAAATAATTTGATGTAATATTTCTATCGTCTAGTTCTTTATCATCTAATATATTAAAATTTATACTAGCTACTTCAGCCATATGACTATTTTGCTTTCCAGTAAAAGTAATAATATCTAAATTATTTTTTTTAGCATAATCTATTACTTTCGTTACACTGTCCGTTTCTCCACTTTTAGATATTCCTATTACTAAAGTACCTCCTATTTCATTATTATCATATACACCATAAGAATTAGTTTTTATACACTTAAACCCTAACACAAGCATTTTTCTACAGAAAAAGTCTACAATTGGTGATGAAAACCCCGTACCTGTAATGTAAATTATATCTTGTCTATGCTTTATTAAAGTCTTTATAAAGTTTTCTATAACATCTTTATCTATTTCATTAATAAAGTTTGTTATGTCAGAAGTACGATTCTGATTTTTCTCATTATTCTTCATTATAAAGTTCAATCTATATAGCATGTCTACATATCCAGTATACCCCAACTTCTTTGATAATCTTATTATCGTTGTTGCAGATGTATAATTAATATGAGCAATTTCTCTTACTCCTTTATCTAAAACATCATCAATATTTTTTAATATATATTCAAGTACTTGTCTTTCAGTTTCTGTTAGATTATAATTATCCGCAATTTTATAAATGTCAAACTTCATAAGATACCTCCAGTAATAACTACTAAATATAGTATAATGTTTTTTTATATAATTCACAATTTCTTTAAGAACCATTATTACTAAAGTAGTTATAAAATTTTTCTTTTGAAAATTTTTATATTCTTTAAGTTATAGAAAAATGCCGTATTATAATTTTAAAATACGGCATCTTATTACTATCATAAAATTTCTTAATGTATATCTAACAATAAACAAATAATTCAAAGAACCTTTTTGATAATATACTATTAAAAATACTTAATAAATACGATAGTCTAGTTTATATATTAGCTTTATCTAATCAATAATCAACTTAAGAAATTTTTTCTTTCCTATTTTTAGTACATCTTCATTTTTAATTTCAATATCTAATGAGTTTATTTTATTACCATTTAATTGAACTCCACCTTGAGCTAATAATCTAGAAAATTCTTTTTTACTTGGTATGAATTTTTCTTTTATCAATAAATCTTGTATATCTCTCAATACTTCTCCATTACATATTAGTTCTGGTATATTATCTGGTATTTCTTTTTTAGAGAAGGCTGTATTATAAAACTCTATAGCTTCCTTAACTTTATCCTCTAAATTGTATAAAGATGTTATTATCTTAGCTAAATCTAATTTTATATCTCTAGGATTTTCTCCTAATTTTAGTCTTTCTTTTATTTTATCTATTTCATCAGGATGTTCATCCGTTGCTAATTCAAAGTATTTAATAATTAAGCTATCTGGAACCTCCATAACCTTTTTAAACATTATATTTGCTGGCTCATTTACTCCAATGTAATTTCCTAAGCTCTTACTCATTTTTTCTATTCCATCTAATCCTTCTAATATAGGCATAAACATGGCAATTTGCTGTTCTTGACCTACTGCCTTTTGAAGAGTTCTTCCCATTAATATATTAAAGGTTTGATCTGTTCCTCCAAGCTCTATATCAGCTTCTAATGCAATGGAATCATAAGCTTGCATTAGTGGGTAAAAAAATTCATGAATCCCTATTGGTACATTATTCTTATATCTTTTTTGAAAATCATCTCTTTCCATCATTCTCGCTACTGTAGTAGTTGCAGCTAACTTTAAAACATCATCAAAATTCAATTTTGAAAGCCATTCACTATTAAATTTAACTTCTGTTTTATCTTTATCTAACACTTTAAATATTTGATTTTTGTATGTCTCAGCATTTTTTAATACTTCTTCATCTGTTAATGCTTTTCTCCCCTTAGCTTTCCCTGTTGGATCTCCAATTTTTCCAGTAAAATCTCCTATAACTATTACTGCCTTATGACCTAAGTCTTGCATTTGTTTTATCTTTCTTAAAACTACAGCATGACCTAAATGTATATCTGGTGCACTTGGATCAAGTCCTAACTTAATAATTAATGGCTTATCCTCTCTTAAAGACTTCTCAAGTTTTAACTTAAGCTCTTCTTCATTAACTATTAAACTAGCTCCCTTCTTAATAATTTTTAATTGTTCTTCTACTGATTTTTTCATTTTTTAACACTCCTCTTATATTTAAAAATATAAGCAAGCTCTATAAGAATAATGTACAAAAGCTTTTTTGATAATTTAGAACTTAATTGGTTTTTGAAAATAAAAAAACTCCCGCCCCTTATTTCTAAAGGACGAGAGATAAATTCTTCGTGTTACCACCTTAAGTTCATAGACAACTCACATTGCCTACCTTTTCAAGTACTCTAGTTAAAACTAGGTAATACTCTAGCACTATAACGTGTGCAAGGAAATCGTCACAGCCTACTAGTCGCTATTAAATAATGAAAATTTAACAACTCCATTTGGTGTGAAGCTCAAAGATGTATTCATAATTAGCTTATCTTGCACCTCTCATCACCCGGTAACTTTCTGTAAGCTTACTAATTACTACTTGTTCTTATCATAGCTTGTATTATCTTATACTCCGAATTATTGCTAACTCTTAGTTATGCTTATTTATTAATATGGATTATAAGGCTTATTTTTATTATTGTCAATATTTTTATAATATTCTTAAACTAATAATCTATTTTTACTTTGATAGTTCTATCTTTTTTGCTAATGTCTACAGCCTTATTGTTAGAAATAAATATCTTATTATTTTCATTCATATTTACTTGAGTTCTTAAAAAAGTAAACTTTTTATAATCATCTCCTAAATAATCTTTTATATTACTTTGATGATTTGAAACCTCATGAGAAAAGTATCCATTATAAGGTAGTATTTCGTAAGGTAAATATTTATCAAACCATTTTTTCTCATATTTACTCCAATAAGCTATATCTACTATTTCTTTTTCTTTATTATAATTTAATTCTTCTATAAATATATAATCATTTATCCAGGTATCCTTTATAGTACTATTAATATCAATATCTAAATCTTCACTAAATCTTGCACTTTCAATCACTATATTTGCTTTATTAAATTTATCTATAGCTAAATCCTTAAATGCAAAATTTTCAACTATTCTAATTCCATTCTCTAAGACTTCCTTCTCATCATAAGCTACTAATCCTAACCTATCTATATTTCTCCCTTCTATATTAGGAGACAAGTAAATTCCTTCATTAAAGAAATTTCCTTTATTAATTTGAATAGCTTCAACTTTTTCTTCATCCTCTGAAATCACGGAATAGTCTAAGTTTATTGCAAGAGGACTAACTCTTACATTATTTACTATAAACTTAACACCATCTATTTCTATTTTATTATTATCAGGTATAATATTTTTTACTTCTACAGTTTTAGAATTATCTATATTAATAATAACATCCTTGCTTTCACCTTCTTCAATTATTCTTAAAGTGAAATTATCTCTGTTTGCTCCTATTTTATACATTTCAACACATAAGATATCTCCATTATCGTCTTTTTCGCTATATATACCTGTTCCTGATGCAACATCTCCATCTAAAACCTCTATATTTGACTTTGAGCTTATATCTTCATCTAATTCTGGAGGATAATCATTGGGTAAAAATCTTTCTATATAATTAATATTTCCTTTCATAAAAACAGAAACATATTTATTATCATAAACTACAGCTTCAATTGTTACTTCTTTACCATTATTAAATTTAACTTTCTCATTAACTTCTTGAAGTTCTCCACTTTCATTAAGTTTTTCAACATAACTATAGTAACTAAAATAACTCTCATAACCGATAAGCTTCTTTATCATTGCTGATACTGAATTGAAATTAAAGACTAATATAAATACCATTAATATTAAAGCTACTTTTAAATATTTATTATTAAAATTTAACCTCTTTTTTATTTCTATTCTTTCATTTTCGATATTATTTTTATTTAAAGCCCCCCTCATTAATTCTTCAAAATTATCAGGTGCCTTTATTTCCTCTTCCTTCAGATTCTTTAACTCCTTATCTAAGTCCATCATTTATATCACCACCTATATCTTTTCTTATTTTATTAAGGCCTTTATTAATTCTAGACTTAACTGTTCCAAGTGGAATATCCATTATTTGAGATATTTCATCATAAGAATAATCTAAGTAGTATCTAAGCTTTATTACTTCTTTTTGATCTTCATTTAAGCTTTCAATAAGTGATTTCAAATAAATTTTATTTTCTGATTCTTTAAAGCCTTTTTCTTCTATAGGATAGAATAAATCTAATTCTTCATTTGTCTTCTTTGATAATTCCTTTTTACATATATTCACTAATATTTTCTTGCTCCAGCTGTAAAATGAATTTAATTTTCTTAGTTTTGGAATTTCCTTGTATAAGACTATTATCATTTCTTGAAGAATATCTAACGCATCATGCTCATTCTTCATATAAAAGTAGGCAAGCTTATAATAATTATCTTTTTCCTTCATAATTAATGATAATAATGCCTCTTTATCACCATTTTTAGCTCTCTTAACTTCTAGCTCCAAATCCGTCCCCCCTTAACCTTATCCCTATCCTTACATATGTAAGAGTAGCATATATAAGAAAAAGTTCCCTATTCTTTAAATTTATTTTAAAGAATTTATATAATCTAGTGGTCTATAAATTACACTATCATTGCTTATATTAAGATTACCTTCTTTTACTCCTCCAATTGGATATATATATTTGTTATAAGCATTAATTATTTTTCCTTTTCCTTTATATAAAACTACGTGGCCTGGAGTATAAATTAAATCCCCTGGCTGTAATTCTTCTTCACTAACTTCATACCCTTGTAATTCATCTTCTTGATCATAAGTAGAATATCCTATTTCCACACCAGTAACTTCTCTATAAACCCAATATGTTAATCCTGAACAATCAAAAGCTTGTTCTCCAACATAAGTTTCTTGACTTAAAGGATAGTAACTATCTCCATAATAACTAATGAGCTCATTAAGTCTTTCCTCTGTCATTATTTCTCCTTTACCACCCCAAACATATTGAAGTCCTATCTTTGATTCTGCTAATTCAATAACCTCACTTACTATTTTCTTTTCTTCCTCAGTCATATTAATTTCTTCATTTTTATACTTATCTCTTTTAATCAAAGTGCTAAATATTAATATTACAATGACTATACACGCTAATATAATAAAAGTTATTTTACTATTTTTAAACCTTTTAATTTTCATATAAATCTCTCCCTTACATCATACCTTACTATAATTTTACATTACATACTCACTTTCCTAATTACTTTTTGATTAAGAAATTATTAAAAGTCTATAATATTTATTTCATCACTTCCCTACATCTCTAATATTTAATTGTTGCTTATTTATCTTAAATTAAGGACTATCTTACTCTCATATAAAAAAGCTATGCTAAATTGAATTAGAAACCCAATTTAACACAGCTTTTTACTAATATCTATCCATGAAAATATCCTGTTCTACTTGATACTACAACATAAGGTACTTCTTTACCTTCTTTTTCAATATAAGCTTGATACTGGTCATTTCCCAAAGGCTCTACTTTAAGTAAATTCTCACCATACTTCTCATATAAATCTTTCTTAAACATCTCTTCCCAATCACTTGGTATTGGAGCATTCTCAGTAATATAGTAAGCTAATTCTTCTATATCATCAGCAGTACCTCCACTTGATAAATACTCACTATATATTGAATTAATATCAAGGTTATCTAAGAATGTTTTGCTCCATTTTAATTTTTCCGCCTCTGATTTATTATCTTGTCCCTTTATTATATAATTTTTAACTTCATAGCTTATATTTTCTATATTATCAATGTCAGATGGCTCTTCAATATTTTCTTGTTCACCATTATTTGAGTTATCAATTTTATCTTCTTCTGAAGAGTTATTAATATTATTTTCAGTAATCTCACTTGTTTTATTATCTAATTCTTTCTTTTGATTATCTGAATCATTTAATGAACATGAAGTTAAGGCCAATGTAGAAAGTACTAAGAAAATTAATAGCTTTTTCATAAGTATCCCCCCTATTTTGGTTATATTAATATATTACCATTTCAATATTTTATTTACAATTTATTGAATTCTTATAATTTCCATCTACTACTTCTATATTAATTATCTTTCAAATAATCATATTTATATTAATATTTCTTACTAACTTGTATATCTCTATTGATAAAAATTAGAATTTAAGATTTATTTAAGGTTAAGTTTATATAATTACCTCAGAAACTAAATTAATAGGAGGTATTTCATGGCTATAAAGTCCTTTCAAAGATATGAAAAGAAGTTTATTTTAAATGAAACTCAATATAAAAAACTTCTTCCTATTCTTTATGAATATATGAACGAAGATAAATTCTGTAAGAATGGAGAGAACTACAATATTTATAGTATTTATTATGATACTTTAGATAATCAAGTAATAAGACATTCAATTAATAAACCTTATTACAAGGAAAAACTTAGATTAAGAAGCTATAAAGCTCCTATAGGAGAAAATGATAAAGTCTTCCTAGAGCTTAAGAAAAAAATTAATGGAATAGTTAATAAAAGAAGAGCAACTCTAACTTTAAAAGAAGCTTATAAGTTTTTAGAGGATAGAATCAGACCTAAATCATTAGACTTTCTAAATAATCAAGTCTTAGATGAAATAGAATACTATTTAAATAATAATAAGGTTTCTCCAAGGGTTTATATAAGCTATAGTAGAAAGGCTTTCTTTGGAAAAAATGATAAAGATTTTAGAATAACCTTTGATTCTAATATTTTAGGTAGAAGGGATAATCTCTCTCTTCAACTTGGATTATATGGTGAAAATATTCTTCCTAGAGATTCTTATCTTATGGAAGTAAAAATATTAGGTGCAATTCCAATATGGTTAAGCAAAACAATGTCTGAATTAGAAATATATAATACTCACTTTTCAAAGTACGGAAGTGAATATGTAAAATATTGTTTAAATAATAATTATAACTCAAGGAGGAAAAACATATGCTAGAGACAATAATATCATCAACTAACGGGGAATCATTTACTTTATTTAATGCTTTACTAATTATTCTATCTTCAATAGTTCTTGGCTTAATTATAAGCCTTGCCTATATAAAAACTCATAAAAGGGAGGGCTATGCCCCAAGCTTTACTGTGACATTAATTATGCTGCCTGTAATTATATCAATAATAATACTATTAGTAGGTAATAATGTTGCAAGAGCCTTTAGTTTAGCTGGAGCTTTTTCAATAATTCGTTTTAGAAGTGCTCCTGGAGATCCTAAAGATATAACATACGTATTTTTCACTTTAGCTGTAGGATTAACTTGCGGTATGGGCTATATTGGATATGCCTTTATATTTACTATAGTTCTTTGTGCATTAACATTAATTTTAGATATAACTAAGTTTTCTATGCCTAAAACAAAGACATCTAAGCTTAAAATAACAATTCCAGAAGACTTAAACTATGATGGAATATTTGATGATATTTTAAATAAATACACTGACTCTTGGTATATTGAAACTATTAAAACTAGAGACTTTGGATCACTTTTTGAAATTCATTATATAGTTCAAATGAAACTTGATGTAAATCAAAAGAAATTTATAGATGAACTAAGAGTCAAAAATGGAAATTTAAATATTTCATTAAACTTTGCAGGATTTGAAGAAAAAGTTTATAGCTAAAAATAAGTCTATTTCAAATAGATATACAAGAACTCTAAATTTTATTAAGAATATTCGAAATGTTATAAAAGAATCTTATAACTAGTAAAAAGGAGATATACACTTTTGATGTAAATTATCTCCTTTTTATTATTACTTATTTAAATAACTTTTCATATACAACGCTAATTAATTCATCCTCACTTATTTCTTCAAGGGTTGATATTTCAACCATTTTATAATCTGATATAAATATATATTTATCTCCTCTTTCATTCATAAATACTTTTATATCCTTAGGTAAGTTAGTTTCTTTCTCTATATAATCTATCCCTATTTCTCTTACGAAATTTATTCTTTTATTGAAATTATATTTAACTACCCATTTATAATCACTTTCAAAAATATCATAACTTAAATAGTTCTTTTTACCTGCAACACTATAAAATAAATATGATGCTATTGGTGATTTATCTTCTATATAATATAAATTATCATCTTTACTAGAATCATTGAAATCTTCAAGTGTTAAATAAAAATCTTTTTTCGATATTTCTTTCTTATTATTAGAATCTAAAATTGCATTTGAAAAAATAGTAGTCATCATAACTATAGCTATTATTACTGGCAATATTAAATAAATTAATGGAATAATTATTTTTCTATTTTTATAGTTTCTATTTTTGACAAAGCTAATAACATACTCTAATATTATTGCAAATATCAAAAATATTATAAGTATCTTTAATAAATCTATATCAGACTTAAATCCATATACTATTATCATTAAAGCAAGAATTAAAAATCCAATAATACTTATTATCTGCTTTATTTTTACACTTCTTTTAAAATTATAATTAATTTTCCTACCTATACCCAAGCTTTTTTTGCCATTAACTGCAAAAATAATAAATGTTATTAATCCGATTATTTCGTGAATTGCAAATATAATTATAAACAATAAACTTCCTAAACTTAATTGACTTGCTAAAAAATGTCCATCTATACTTCCTATAGTAATAATATATTGACCGTATAACAGTGTAATTACAGTAAGAATTTTCAATAATATATATTTAAATGATGCCTTTCTAATAATCTTGAACTTTTCTCTTTCATCAGTATGAATTTCTATTCTTTCCATATTTTCTTCACTAGAATAAATTTGTATTTTATCACTTTCACATACAAAGTTCCATCCTGCTTCTTTGCAATATTCTCTATATTCTAAAGCTTTCTCACTATTTTTTCCATCCAAAAATGAAATGCTATCCATTATATCAACTGCATATTTTACTTTCTTAGGGTTAGCTTTTCTAAATTTCAGGATATATCCTTTCATGTATTGTAGCAGCCATCCTTTAGATGCCATCTTCTCTAAATATTCTTCTAAACTTTTATATTCGTAGGGTAAAAAATCGAATATTACCCACTTGCTATCTCTAAATATCATCCATATCCCCTCCTAAAAAAGACTTACCATCCTCAACTAAAGTATTTAACCTTTTGTATTCATCTTGAAGTATTTCGAAGCCTTTCTCAGTAATTATATAACTTCGTTTTCTACCTACTACTTCTGTTTCTCTAATCATATTTTCTTTTTCAAACCTTCCAAGTAAGGCATACAATGTTCCAGGACCTACCTTAACCCTTCCTTTAGATATTACTTCAACTTCAGCCATAATATCTACTCCACATCTTTCTTTTATTAATGAAATTAATATGTAATACATTGGCTCAGTTAAATTTTGAAATTGCTCCCTTGGCAAAATCATTCACCTCCAAATATCGAATATCGATATTATCTAAATAAAAAATAAAGACTATATATTAACTTTAATATCGAGTATCAATGTTGTCAATATAAAAAATGGAGAAATTTAGAATTTCTCCATTTTTTATCAAATTTTATAATATATCTTTTAATCTTACTCCACAATAATCCATTACTAATTCACAATACATTGAATTAGCCCATGAAAACCACTCTCTTGTAAAAATAGTTGGGTCATTAGGATCAAAGGACTCATGCATAAAATGAGTATCTCCATCAGTATTCTTCATCATCATAATTTTCTCTAATTTTTCCTCTTTACTATCTGATGTTAAAGCTTCTATAGCTAATGCTATATGCCATATATACCCATCTGGAGTATGTGGACTTCCTATTCCCTTAGCATATTTACCTTCATAGTAATATTGATTGTCCTTACTTAATATATAATTTCTTGTATTAATATATGTAACATCTTTGTTATCTTTATAACCTATTAAAGGAATAGATAATAGACTTGGAACATTAGCATCATCTACTAAGAAACTATTACCAAAGCCATCAACTTCATATGCATACATATCTCCATACTTTTCATTATGTACAATACCGTAAGTTTCAATTCCCTTTTCTATTTCTTCTTTTAACTTTAGAGCTCTCTTTTCTAAATCTTTATCTTTTAATACTTCAGTAGAAATTTCTGATACGTATCTTAAAACTGCTACCGCAAACATATTTGATGGAACTAAATATCCATAAGCACAAGCATCATCACTAGGTCTAAATCCTGACCAAGTCATACCAGTATACTTTGTCTTAGTGCCTATACCTTCTCTTTCCAAATTATTTCTTGCTCTAGAATTTAATCTATTAAATCTATACTTAGAATTTTCCTCATGATTTTGTTCTAATTCCCATAAGTCTAGTATAATATTTATAACTTCTAAAAATTCATTATCTATATGACTGCTATCCCCTGTAATCTTCCAGTATAAGTACACTAATTGAATAGTAAAACATAGTGAATCTAGCTCATATTTACGCTCCCATACCTCTGGTAGCATTTCAGTAATATCTTCTTGATGCCCCATTCCATTTGCACTTTCATTAAAGGCATTTGCATAAGGATCTATCTTAATAAGCTTATAATGTTTTCTAATTAATCCTTTTATCATATTAGCGATATCTTTATTATCTCTTGCAAATAAAAGATATGGTCTTATTTGACATACAGAGTCTCTAAGCCACATTGCAGGTATATCCCCTGTAATTATAAAGACGGTTTCATCTTCATGGAATTTCACTGTAGTATCTAATGTATTGTTCATACATTTTTCAAATATATCAGCTACCTTTTCATCTTTTATCTTATCTATAATTATTTCTCTAGCTTTTGAAATAAATTCTCTATTAATTTCCAAAACTTCCCCCCCTATTATCTCTAATTAACGTCTTGCGAAATCTACAAATTTAAATTTATCTGTCCTATGTCTAGATTCTGTATATTGAAAAAGGCTTCTATCTTCTAGATATGTGTAACTCTTAACTACAACTACCATATTATCTCTTCCTAAATCTAAATACTTCTTATCTTCTTCTGTTGCTTGTTGTACAGTTATTTCCTTCTTAGCATAAGATATTTTAAGACCTAGTTCTCCTTCAATATACTTATATATTGAGTCTTTGCATACTTCTAAAGTTAGTGTAGGAACAAACCTTGCATTAAAGTAATCTTTATCTAATATAATTCTTTCTCCATCAATTTTTCTTACTCTAACTATTTTCCATACATGATCTTCATTACTTAATTCTAACTTAGCCATAGTTTTCTTACTTGGAGCCCTAAGACTTAGTTCCTCCACTGATGTAATAACTTCTTTTCCCATACTCTCAATTAACTCTTTAAAACTCCTTATTCCAGAAACAGGAAAGTTGAATTTATTTATGTCTAGTACAAATGAGCCTTTACCTTTTGACTTTTGTATATATCCATTTTGTTCTAATAAATTTAAAGATTTCCTTATAGTATCCCTTGAAACACTATACTTATCCATAAGTTGTGCTTCTGAAGGAAGCTTAGAATCTACTTCTAGATTTCCATTTTCAATATTACTAACTATCTCATTATATATTTCAATATACTTACTCATCTTCTCTCCTACTTCTTTCCTATAAATTTCATTATATAAATATATTATATTACATATATTGTTTCATTTTAAGGTTTTAAGTAGGTTTTTATAATAAAGTTATCTAATTTATATTTAAAATTTTAAATTTAAGAAAAAACTCCATTAGGAGTTTTCCCTTAAATTATTTTTAGTAACCTTCTTCAAATTACTTTTTAAATTTTTAACTATTAATTACTTTATACACTACAGATTCATAAGGTCTTAATTTAAGACTATTTATATCTAGATAACTATCTTTATAATTAGATAATAGTATCTCTACCTTTTTATTATCTAAATCTATTTCTTTAGATAAGTTAATTTCTGCACCTTCTTTATAGAAGTTATTTACAACAACTACTGATTCATTATTTAGGCTTCTTTCATAAGCATAAACTTTTTTATTATCCTTATCTAATATTCTATAATCTCCATAAGCTATTACATCTTCTTCTTTTCTAATATCAATTAGTTTTTTATAATGATAAAAAATTGAATCCTTATCTTTTAGATTATTTTCAGCATTAATTTCTTTATATCTTTTTGATACATTTATCCAAGGTGTTCCCTTAGTAAAACCAGAATTTATACTGTCATCCCACTGCATTGGAGTTCTAGAATTATCTCTAGATTTACTTTTAAGAATTTCTAGAATTTCTTCTTCTTCTTTTCCTTCTTCTTTTAAGATATTATAATAATTAATTGATTCTACGTCTCTATACTCTTCTATATCTTCAAATTCAGGATTAGTCATTCCTATTTCTTCACCTTGATAAATATAAGGAGTTCCTTTCATCAAGTGAACTGTTGTTGCAAACATCTTTGATGATTCTTTAAGATATTCATTAACCTCGCCAAATCTTGAATTTATTCTTGGCTGATCATGATTACACCAAAATAGTGCATTCCAGCCATCACCTTCTATTAATCCTCTTTGCCATGAGTTAAATAAATCTTTTAAAGCCTTAAAATCAAAATCCATTAAGGACCACTTTTCTCCATCTCTATAATCGACCTTTAAGTGATGAAAATTAAATACCATTGATAACTCTTTTTCTTCACTATTAGAGTACTTAATACAATTATCAATTGAAGTTGATGACATTTCTCCAACAGTGATAATATCTTCATATTTACCAAAAGTATTTTCATTTAATTCTTTTAAATACTTATGAATATTAGGTCCATCAGTATAAAACCTTCTTCCATCACCCTCATTATCATCTTCATATACTTCTGGCTTAGAAATAAGATTTATTACATCTAACCTAAATCCCTTAACTCCTTTTTCTATCCAAAAGTTAACTACATTATAAATTTCTTTTCTTAGATCTTCATTATCCCAATTTAAATCCGCTTGAGTAACATCAAATAAATGAAGGTAGTATTCATCAAACTTTTCTACATACTCCCAAGCACTACCACCAAATTTAGAAATCCAATTAGTTGGAGCTTCTCCATTTTTTCCTTTTTTGAAAATATAATAATTTTTATATTTTTCATCACCACTCATAGCTTTTTTAAACCACTCATGCTCAGTAGATGTATGATTGAATACCATATCTAGCATAAGATATATATCTCTATCCTTTGCCTCCTTGACTAGTTCATCAAACTCCTCCATGGTTCCATAGCGTGGATCTATGCTACAATAATCTGCTACATCATAACCATTATCTCTTTGTGGGGAGATATACACTGGGGTTAACCAAATATAATCAACCCCTAATGATTTAAGGTAGTCTAGTTTGCCTATTATCCCCTTTATATCTCCAATACCATCATTATTACTATCACTAAAAGACTTAGGATATATTTGATAAACTACACTTTTCTTAAAATCTTTCATTATTTATACACTCCATATTTTTTATTACTTTGCTGCAATTTTATTTAATTTAGTCTTTGAAAATATTATTGTTAGTACAAATGGAACTACTACTGCAATAGCCATACATAATAGATAAGGTAGCATACTATTTCCTTGCATTGAAAGTATTGCTGGTAAACCTCCAATACCTACAGAATTAGCTGTTGCAACAAATAACATTGAAACTATACCTGCTATACCTGATCCAATTAATGCTGCTAAGAATGGATAGAAGTTCTTTAAGTTAACACCGAAAATTGAAGGCTCAGTAACGCCTAAGTAAGCTGAAATACATGCTGGTACAGCAATTTGCTTTTCTTCTACACTCTTTCTCTTTAAAAATATATATCCTAAAACCGCTGATCCTTGAGCTATATTAGCTAGGGCAACTATTGGCCATACATATGTACCACCAGTTGTAGCAATTAATTGTAAATCTATTGGTAATAAAGTATGATGTAATCCAGTAATAACTAAGATTGGGTAAGCAAATCCATAAACCCCTGCAAATAACCATCCAAAAGATGAATTAAATCCTGTTTGAACTACAGTTGCAATTACATCTCCAATCTTCCAACCAATAGGTCCAAGTACTGTATGAGCTAAAAGTACAGTTGGAACTAAAGAAAGAAATGGTACAATAATCATCTGAATTGCATCAGGTGAAATTTTCTTTGCAAATCTTTCTAAATATACAAAAGTAAAGCCTACTAAGATAGCTGGGATAATTTGAGCTTGATAACCAATCATCTCAACCTTAGCAAATCCAAAATCCCAGTATGGAATGCTTTCTGCACCTGTAACTGCATATGCATTTAATAATTGAGGAGAAACAAGAGTAATACCAATAACTATACCAATCATTTGATTAGCACCCATTTTCTTAGCAACTGACCAAACAACACCTACAGGTAAGAAGTGGAATATAGCTTCACATATTAACCATAGGAAACTGTTAACACCATTCCAGAAAACTGATATTTCTACTAAAGCCTTAGTTCCTTCTTCAAAAAGCTTCATATCTCCAATTATATTTCTGAATCCTAGTAATAATCCCCCAACAATAATTGCTGGTATTAATGGTGAGAATATTTCTGAAAGATTAGCAACAACCCTTTGTACTACCGTCATATTTTGTTTAGCAGCTTCTTTTACTGAATCTTTACTTTCACCTGTTAGTCCACTTTCTGCAATAAATTCATTATAAAAAGTTGAAACTTGTGGTCCTATAATAACTTGGAATTGTCCAGCTTGTGTAAAAGTCTCCTTTACAGCTGGTAAGGCTTCTATACTTTTGACATCAGTATTTTGGGGATTTTTCAAAACAAATCTCATTCTTGTAACACAATGAGTTACAGCTGAAATATTCTCTACACCTCCTAAATATTCAATTAGTAACTTAACATCTTTATTAAATTTTCCCATTTTTATTTTTCCCTCCATAATATTTATAACAACTTGTACTTACATCTTATATATTAAATTTAACATATACGTATATGTTTTGTCAAACGTTTTCACAAATATTTTCTAAAAATAATATAAAAAATAAGAAGTATATCATTTTTAGCTTTTTGATATACTTCTCTTATTTATTTATTTATTTATTTATTTATTTCACTATAGACCATTAAAGTCTAAACATAATAGCTTCATAAGGTCTTAACTTTAACTTATTAATATTTGTACTTGAATTGCTATAGTTGCTTAATAAAATATTTGGTTCTTTATTAACTATATCTTTATAGTTGAACTCTATATTTTCACTATAGAAGTTACATACAACTAAAATCTTATCACCGTTTAATTCTCTAGTATAAGCATAGATGTCTTTATCGTCAGGATCTATAAGAGTATAGTCACCATAAATTATAACTTCATTTTCTTTTCTTAATTCTATAAGCTTTTTATAATGATAGAATATTGAGTTTTTATCCTTTAAAGCTCTTTCTACATTTATATCTTTATAATTTTCATTTATAGTAAGCCATGGCTTTCCTGTTGTAAATCCTGCATTTTCTTCTTCTGACCATTGCATTGGAGTTCTAGCATTATCTCTTCCTTTTGCATATATAGATTCCATTATTTCTTCATGCTTAAAACCTCTAGCTATCCTATCTTTATACATATTTCTTATTTCAATATCATTATATTCTTCTATTGTATCGAATTTAATATTTGTCATACCAATTTCTTCACCTTGATAGATATAAGGTGTTCCTTTTAATCCATGTAAAAGAGTAGCAAGCATCTTTGCACTTTCAACTCTATATTCTTTATCATTTCCCCATCTTGAAACTATTCTCGGAAGGTCATGGTTGTTCCAAAATAAACTATTCCACCCTTCCCCTTCAAGTTCTGTTTGCCATTTAGAAAATACTCTCTTTAAATCTCTAAGATCTAGAGGTTTTAAATCCCACTTATTTTTTCCTGGAATCTTATCTAAACTAATATGTTCAAATTGGAAAACCATACTTAACTCATTTCTATTAGGATTTGAATAAAGCTTAGCTACTTCTGGAGTTGCTCCCCAAGTTTCACCTACAGTTAACAAGTCATGTTTTCCAAAAGAATTTTTATTCATTTCTTGAAGATAATTATGAAGCATTGGCCCATTTTCCTTTATCATTTCATCTGGAACTTTACCTACTAAGTCGATAACATCCATTCTGAAACCACCAATTCCTTTATCTATCCAGAAATTCATCATCTTCCAAACTTCTTCTCGTACCTTTTCATTTTCCCAGTTAAGGTCAGGTTGCTTCTTACTAAACAAATGTAGATAATACTCACCTGAAGCCTCATCATACTCCCAAGCACTACCACTAAAAGTAGATATTAATTCATTAGGTTCCTTTCCATTAACAGGCTTTCTCCATATATAATAATCTCTATATTCATTATCTTTAGACTTCTTAGCTTCTATAAACCACTTATGTTCATCTGAAGTGTGATTTACAACTAAGTCCATAAGAATTTTTATTCCTCTTTTCTTACTTTCACTTAGAAGTATATCCATATCCTCCATAGTTCCAAACTCATCCATAATATCATAATAATCGCTAATATCATAACCATTATCATCATTTGGAGATTTATAAACAGGACTTAACCAAATAACATCTATTCCAAGATCCTTTAAATAATCAAGTTTTTCAATTATACCTTGAATATCGCCTATTCCATCACCATTACTATCTTTAAAGCTTCTTGGATAAATTTGATAAACTACTGAACTATGCCACCATTTTCTTTCCATAAAATACTCTCCTTCATACTTGTACGTATATGTTGTTTGATTACATAATAAACCTTTACATAATCATTGTCAACACTAAAGTAGTATAAGGTTGTTTAACAATTAATATTGAATAATTTATAAAATAATAAAAAACGCCCTTCAGCGCTTTTAGAATCAAATTATTTTTAATTAAGCTACCTTAAAAAGGCAGCTTAATAATTAGTAACTAATTAAAGATTGAAAATATGATTATTTACTAATAATCTAAGGTCTAGCTGGTGGCTCTCCACCTTCCATAGGTGATGGCGGAGTTCCTTGTATTTCCCCTTGACCTTCCATTCTTCCTGGCCCTTCCATTCTTCCTCCACCTGGATTGCCAAATCCACCAGCGCTTTGGCCTACAGTAGTTAATATACTAGAAACAGTAAAACTCTCCCCTTCAGTTCCTCCTGAATAATTTCCTTCACTATATAATCCATCTTCTAAAGTTCCTGTTGATTCTCCACCTGTATAAATTTTATAACTACTTCCTGTTTTAATGGTAGGTGATGATACAATCAGAGAACCTATAGATTTACTAGGTACAAAAGTTATTACTTCATTTCCACTCTCATCTTCAATATGAATAATACTATTTGCTTCAAAAGATTTATTTATATTAAATATATTTTGAGTAGATGACTCGCTTGGTGCTTGAGCCATTCCTGATGCTCCTCCTGCAATTAATAATCCACCAGTTACATCAAACTTACCGTCGTAATCTAGAGCTCCATTCCCACTGTTTTCAGGCCCGTTTACTATAACTACTCCATCTTTCATATAAATAGATCCATTTGCATCTAAACCATCACCACTAGCATCTACAATAACTCTACCACCATTAATATTTATTGAAGCATTTCCAGAAGAAGCAAAGTTATTTTGCCCTGGTCTACCATTAATTGAAGATCCATCGTTACCACCAGCTGCATTTATTCCATCATCACTAGCTACAAGCTTTATATTTCCATCATTAATATTTATTATTTCAGCCTCGATTCCTTCATAAGACTTAGTAATATAAATTTCACCTGAATTAATATCAACAGTAGAATCTCCATGAACACCATCATCTCCTGAAGAAATATTTATTACTCCTCCATTAATTTCAACATTACTATTTGAATGTATTGAATCATCTGCAGAGTCTATGTTTATATTTCCACCGTCTATTTTAACTAAATTACTTCCTTTTATTCCTTTTGCACTTGGAGTATCTTCTTCAGTAGTAGTAGAATTATTCTTATTATCCATTGGTCTTCCAAAGTTTCCTAAGGTTTCACTTTCCTTACTACTATTTTCACTTCCTCCGCCAGAATTTATAGTTATATCTCCTCCTGTTACAGTAGCATTAGTTTCAGCTTGTATCCCATCTTCTAATGAAGTTATATTTATAGTTCCACCTTCAATTAATACATATCCTTTTTCTGTATCTTCAGCATTATTAGATTTTATTCCATCTCCTGATGCATTAATATTAATATTCCCACTAGAAATTGTAACTGAATCTTTTCCTCTAAGCCCATCTGCTATTGAAGTAATATTAATATCTGCTTCTGATATTTTTAAGTCATCTTTACTAGTTATAGCATTATTAAAGTTAGAATTAACAGTTAATTTTCCTGTTCCACTTATCAATAAGTCATCCTTACTAAATATAGTAGCATTAGGCTCATCAGTAGTTTCATCTTCATAAACGTAATTTGCTCCATCAGTTACTATATTTTCACTTCCCTCTTGAAGTACTAAATAAGTGTTTTTTGAGCTCATACTACAAATTGGTGCACTATTAGATGAAGTTATATCAACACCATTTAAAACAATTCTTACATTATCCTCTTTACCAGCATTAACAACTATTTGACCATCCTTTAAAGTTCCAGTAAACCCATAGGTTCCAGCTGAGTTTATAACTACTTTACTTCCATCAACAGTAGCTCCATTTCCATCAATAGATATAGTATCGCCTAATGTAATATTCGTATCTACTTCTATAGTTTCTCCACTTATTGCAGTATTTTCATTCACATTTTTACTACATCCTACTCCAAATAAAAGTACAGAAGCTATAGATAAAATCGCTATAATTCTTTTGCTCATATTAAATCCTCCTATATTTTCTTTGAGTAAATAATAGCATTATTACCTTAAATGAATCTTAAAGAAAAAATACATTAAATATTATTTAAGTAGAAGTAAAAAATGGTATTGCAAGTTCAAAAAATCACTTTGCAATACCACTAATTTAAAAGTTTAATTTATATTCTTTTATTATACTTTATAAGTCCTTCTTATTCTTTCTTTTTCTGAAAAGACTAACCCCAGCTAAAGCAGAAATAACTCCCAATATTCCTGTTTGAACTCCACCTGTATTTGGTAGTTTTGAACCATTACTTCCCTTTCCTGTTGTGCCTGAACTACTGCTTTCACTTCCAGAAGCATCTGAACCACTACCACTACTTCCATCTCCAGAGGAAGTTCCTGATCCTGAGCCATCATCAGGTTTGGTTCCATTATCATTATTTGAAGCAACTTCATTTACAACAGTTCTTAATCTTTCAGTAGCTTCATTTACTTCTTTTTGTGTTGATTCTTCGTTATTAGATACCTTAATTGCATTCTCTAATTCAGCATTAATTCTAGCAACATCCTTTGAAGAGTATTTAGATAAATCCATATTTTTTACTTTATTTATTAAGTCATCTAGCTTAGATTTATCTGCTTTCAATCTTAATTCTAAATACGATCTTAGTAAGGTATTGTATACCTCGTCTACTTGTTCTTGAGTTGATTCTGCATTAGCTAAAATATTATTTGCATTTTCTAATTGAGCATCCATTGGTGCCCATGTTGATGGTATATATTGAGTTTCATCTAATGCAAGAATAATATCTACAAGTTTTTGTAGAGCTGACTTATTAATCTTAATAGCTTCTAAATTATCTATAGCTAATTTAAGTTTGTTAGTCGCTTCCATAACTTCATTTTCCATTGCATTTTCATCATTAAATACACTTTTAGCATTTTCAAGTTCTAATTGCATTGCTTCCCAAGATGATGAAGTATATACCTTCGGATTTAATGCTTCTGCCATGATAATAAATTGTTCTAATGCTTCTTTATCGCCTTTTTTAAACTCAAGCATATGAATAACATTGGCTAATCTCATAAAGGCTGTATTTACCTCAGCCTCACTAGCATTCTTATCTTCATAAACACCTTTAGCAAGCTCTAGAGCTTCATTGAATTCCTTCACAACAATTGGAATTACATCTTCCAATTCACCACTGACTTTTAATTTTTCTGCATAATCTATTGAGATTCTTAATGCATCTTTATTAACTTCTTCATTCTCTTCATTTCTTTCAATATTAACTACTATGTCTAAATTTTTATTTTCATTAAGAATCAGCTCATGCCCTAGGGTATTTAATATTTTAGTATTTGGATTAGCATTTAATACTACCCCATGTTCTCCGGCTTCAATATCCTCTGGAAGTGTTCCTATAAAAGTGAATTCAGTTGAATTCTCTTCTGGAACTAAAGTTAATGTAACATCTTTACCACCAATATTTACAGTTAAGTTATTGTCGCCAACTAAACTTACAGTTTGATTAAATGCTATTTTAAGTTTAATATTTTCTCCAGGAAGATATTTATTATCCTCATCAAGTATATTTACAGATTTAATTGCTGCTGGCTCAATAGAATCTGCTACATTATATTTAAGATAATCTATTCCCATTTCCATATATGACATAGATGTAGTAGGTGTACCTTCATAGAATAATCCTATATTTCCATCTGGAAGCTCAGTTAAACATGAATATGCATAATAACCTGGTTTAACAACCTTTTTATATTTCCAATCAAATGTATATTTAGGCTCACCGTTTTCATGAGTTCCATTTTGATTTATAAGTCCTACCTTAACTGTCCCATTAGATCTACTACCTGAATCAGGATTCGCAAAAATTATAGCATCTTTTCCATCAATTTTTCTACTATAATTTATAACGCTTAATTGGCAATATGGTTCTCTTAAATTTAAGTCCTCATAAACATCAGAATCCCAAGTATCACCACCATCAAAGCTAGTTGCTATTCTAACATATGCTCCAGTATTTCTCATAAACATTTTTAATTGTCCATTAGGCATTTCAACAACTTGAGATTCTGTAAGTTGAAGGCCTGAAGTCATGTGTTCTGCATCACCAAATTCACCATTTCCTAAATCTCTTCCATCATTGGCTGTTTCTCCAATATCCCAGTTTTCACCGTTATCATCACTATATATTACAGCACTTGATTGAAAACCTGATGAATTTGTTAAATATACTGGGAATACTAACCTTCCAGCATGATCACCATTCTTAACCTGCATACCAACACCAGGACCTGTTCCTAGGAATCTCATCCAATCAACTTTAACATCCTTATTTAAATCAACAGGATCACTCCAAGTAACTCCATCATCATCACTATAAATTAAACTTAAGAAACTTGTTCCTAAAACCTTTAATGGCGAAGTTGATGTCATAACATTATCTACCTTATTTTCACCTTTATAAAGATCCATATTATTTTCTGTTACTTTATATTCAGTTGGATTTCCATTAGAATCATATACTATACCATTTTCTCTTATTGTATATAGATTATTTGAACTATCATATAAGGATCTATATCTATATACAACACCATCTTTTTCTACTTCAGTATATCCAGATCCTGTTTTAGCGTTAGGGAATCCATATCCAGAGGCAAAACTTGTTACAAGTAAGAATATCCTACCTGTTACTTCGTCTTGAACCAATGATGTATCTATTGTGGATGCATTCTCTGGAAGATTTATTATTATCTTTCCCTCTTCCCATTCTCCATACTCACCATTTTCATTTAGTACTCTTCTTCTAATAGCTGTATCTATATTATTAGGCGAATCTCCCCCATGAGGTATCCTAGCATCTATAGATGATAAAATAGTCCCTTCTTTAGTAGTCATCATCGCTGGTATTCTATAATTATTTGATCCCAAATACCCTGAGTAAAATATATCCTCTGGTTCAGTTTTATAAATATGATCTGGCATTATATCTTCCTCTTTAGGTAATGCTGTTTCACCAGTTCTCTTAATTAAATAATTATCTGATACTGGCTTTCCGTAAATATCTATAAAATCTATATCTCCATTAAATATATATTCATTACCTGTAAATCTATCAGCTTTTCCTATATACGCACTATTAATACCTTGTACTGATGATAAAAAACTTGCATTACTATCAGCTACATCTAAAGCTAGGATACCGTTTACAAAAATCTTATATCCAATTCCATTTGATATTTTTAAAGCTACTGTATTAATACCATTATTTAAAGCTACATCTACATATTTATGTGCTATATTGGTTGTCCCACCTGACGTATTTCCTTCTTGTGTTTGATTCCTAAGCTCAAATCCAACTCTATTCCCACTTACATATAATGAAAAATATCCATTGTTTGTCTTATTATTACTTGCACCAAACAAGGCTTGTAAGTCTGATGAATTAGTATCAAACCTTGTAACTATAGTTCCTTCATTTAGATTTTTTAATGATTCTATATCCTTTGTTATATCAACTGTTGTAGCATTTGAGGTAATACTTTTATTATCATAACTAGACAGTTTCTCTACTTCACCAGTGGATTTATATACTTTAACTTCACCTATTGAAGCATAATTTCCTACTGCTTCTAAGGCTACTATCTTAATCTTATCTGCCGAAACTACTTCATCTAAAATGATACTTTTAGAATTATTATTCTCTTCCCATTTTCCACTAGCAATTTTAACCTCACTATCATTTTTTATTGCATAAATTTCATATTTGGTGATTATTCCATTAGAACCACTTGTTCTTGGTGAAATCTTTATGCTACTTACACTATTTGTACCTCCTAAATCTAATGTTAGACTTTGTGGAAGTTTTGCACTTCCATCCCAAGGGGTATGCCACATAGTTGCAGCATTTCCATCTATTGCATTTTGTGGTGAGTCAGATGGTTCATAAGAAGATGCACTGGCTCTCATTTTAGACTGTGGAATCTCTTCCTCCATTAATGCGGCTCTTTCTTCAATAGTATTTCCTTCAGCAAAAACATTTACAACAGTAAGTGAAGCTACTGAATTAATAGCTACCAAAGTTGCTATTAATAAAGCTGAAATCTTTTTTTTGTTCATAGTTCTATCCTCCTTAATAATATTTACATATATTGGTAATAATTCTCTTTAATTATATCATAGCGAAAACTATTTTCAAATATTTCCCATAATTTTTCCGAATATTTATTCTATATAAGAAACTTTTACTATTTAAAGTTACCTTGAGGCTAGGACTATAATATTTTTTATTTTCCTAAATCAATTTGCAAATAAATATAGCAACTCATTTAATTATGAGTTGCTACATTTATTTGCATATAAACACATTTTTAATCTATTTCTCTTATTTAATATTATACTTAATCAAAAACTTCCTCATCATTGTTTATTAGGAATTATAGGATGTACATAAACCTTATTCTTATCCTTAATAATACTATTATCTTTTTCTTTTAGCACTTCATTTAATTCTACATACGAATTATTAATAACAGATGAGTATTCATCACTTATTATATCTTCATTACTAACATCATCATTTATTCTAAGCTTTTCTAAATCTTTATTCATCCCTAATACAGTATTATCATTAAATTTTTCTTCTGACAAATTTCTAGAGTTTTTAAGTTCTAATTCATCTAATATATCTTTTTTCAAAATAACACCTCCATATACTTAATAGAAGTATTATCTGCAATTTTAAGATTTTTATTATTTTATTCTATAAAGACTCACTACGAAGTCTCCTAAAGATGAATGCCACCCACAACCAAATCACTAGCATAGGCAATGCAATAATTACGTCCATTCCTTGATTTAAAAATATATATGTTAAATTAAATATAATAATTAGAGATGAAAATATACATATATATAAGCTAGTCCTCTTATTGCAGTATAATGATATTTCTTCATTCTTATTAAAGACTTCAGAACTTCCTTTTAATAATAATGTCATAGTAATTAAATCAAGTACCAAATTAATATTAATAATAATTTGACTAATAATATTTTTGCTATTTATAACTTCATTTATAGGAGTAAAATCTAAAACAAATAACAAAATTGTAATTACAACTCTAATATTATTAAAAATCAGTGCTTTCTTAAAATACTCTTCATTACTTTCTTCTATTAATATTTTAATACCTGATGCTATTATTAATATTGCAACAAATGTTGGTAATATCTTAATACCAAATAGATTAATATTAAACAAAGTAAATAAGATTCCCAAAAATATTTTATTATATCCTCTACTCATTACAGTTCTCCTTGGCTTTTTAAATAATTATAAATATCTTTAAAATTGAAGTTAGGAGTATAAGATATATTCTGTACTTCCTTCATATACTCATTTCCATCTTTATCTTCAAAATATATATTAGGTTTAATATCATACCTACTTAATTTTCTTGAAGGATCTTCTATATTGTGAAACTGAGATGTAAAATATAAATGCTCATATTTATTGTAAACAACATCTTGCTCTTCTAAATATCCTAATTTATCAATATTAAACTCTAATAGATCTCTACTATATTCAAATAATTGAGAATATACCTTTGATACAAAAATATTATCTGTAACATAAAAAATACTTTGCGAGCTTCCATCGCTAGAACCATTCATACCAATAGAATCCAAAGGACTTTGGTTCTCCTTATACTTACTAAGAATTATTTTTCCTAAGTCAACATCCATACTTTCTCCATTATTAAAGTACACCTTTGCTTTATCTAGCTCAATAACCTCTTCTAACTTTTTATTCCTTCTTGACATATCTAAATCTACAAAAACTGTATGAATATCATAAGGTCCATAAGATTCGATATTACTATTAACTCCATTATAAAAAGTCATAAATCCACTAATATTATTCTCACTTACAATTAAATCTAAATAAGGAGCATTATCAAATATTACTGATGTTACTTGTCTTTTATCCCCCTTATTAGTAATATATTTCAATTCTAAATTATGCCCTGAAAAAGAATACATATCTTCATTTTCATAATAATTCATATCAAGATAACTTTTTAAAAATACTGGATTATCTATCTTTAGTGAAAACTTTATCCCTATTGAAATAATAAGTGAAATTATAATTAATAATATTGAAGTTTTTAGAGACTTTTTTATATCCCTCACTTTATCACCCCCAAAACATTGATAATTAAATTATAAAGTAACTGGAATTAATTTACCATAATGTTTTTTATTATTCTACTATGATACCATACTCCGAAAAAAATTTGCTTTTACTCCCAAAAGAAATAGGCTTTATCAAAAACTCTTTTGATAAAGCCTAAAACAAACTTAATTCTGTAATTTAGATCAAATTACTTTCTTATTTATTTTTTTCATTATTAAATCTTCAATTTTTCTATTTATAACAGTAATATTATGCTGTTTTTTCAAGATTTTCTTCTTGCACTAAATCTTCTTTCTCTTCTTTAAGAACGAGGTTTAAAACTAATGCAGTAATAGTACCTGTTGATATACCTGATGTAAATATCATTTTTAATCCTTCAGGTAATTGTGAAATAAATTCTGGTCTGAAAGTTACTCCAAGTCCTAATCCAATAGCTGTTGCAATTATTAATAAATTACGTTCATTTATTTTAACCTTACTTAATGTTTTAATTCCTGCTGCTGCAACTGTACCAAACATAACTATTCCAACCCCACCTAATACTGGTTGAGGAATAATATTTACTATAGCAGCAAGTTTAGGTAAGAATCCTAATAAAACTAATATTATACCAGCCATTACAGCAACATGCTTACTAGCAACCTTAGTTAATGGAATTAATCCAACATTTTGGCTAAAAGTAGTATTTGGTAATGTACCAACAACTCCTCCTAACATAGAACCTACACCATCAGCTAAAACTCCTGCTCCAATACGTTTATCATCCATTTCTACTTCTGAAACTTCTCCAACAGCTTTTAAGCATCCAACAGTTTCAATAGCAGTTACAAAATAAGCTGGAATAAATGCTAAAAGTGCCTTTAAATCAAAAGTAACTCCGTATTCAAATATCTTAGGGAATGATATCCAACTAGCTTCTCTTACTGATGAAAAATCCACTAACCCTAATGGAATACATGCAATATATCCTACTACCATTCCAATTAGGATTGAAGCACTGCTAAGCATTCCTTTACCATATCTATTTAATAGTAAAGTTCCAATTAAAACTAGCATTGCAATAGAAATATTTTTAATACTACCATAATCTGCTGAGCCAGCACCACCTGCAGCCCAATCTATTGAAACTGGAAGTAATGTTAATCCTATTAAACATACAACTGTTCCAGTAACTAATGGTGGAAATAACTTCATTAATGGTTTAATAAAAAAGCTTAAAACCACTTCAAAAACTGCTCCTAATATAGTTGCACCGATTATTCCAGGTAATCCCAAAGTAGAACCAACTGTAATAGAAGGTGAAACAAATGTAAAGTCTGTGCCCATTATACAAGCAACTTTTGAACCAATTTTACCAATTCCCCTAGCTTGGATAATTGTTGCAAGTCCAGCTGCTAAAATTGAAGCACTTATTAATGCAGTACTTGTCTTAGCATCAAAACCTAAAGCACTAGATAAAACTAGTGGTACTACTATAATCCCTCCAAAAGCAGCAAATATATGCTGAATTCCAAATAAAATTTTCTCAGATAAGGATGGATTATCATCTACACCATAAGTAAGTCTAATTCCATCATTTGATTTTAAATTACTCATCTTTTTCCTCCATTTATGTAAAATAAAAAACACCCCGCCATCGAGGTGCTTGTCTTAATCAAAAAAGAAACAGTAATTAAAATTCCATAAATCTGTTACGCAATTAAGTCAAATCCCTCGTAGTCTGCAAATTTACGGTTAGCAGGTAGAAACTTTCGATCCATATTATCGATGATATACGAGCCGTTTTAAAAGTATTATACACGAACGTTAAAATTATTTCAACAAAATTTATTTGCATAAAATATAATTCTATTTTTTAAATCTATGCTCATCAATAGTATAAATTATTTTAGATAATACCAATAGTAAAGAGCATAGCCATATTGATTTTACACCTATAAAAAATGTTAATCCTCCACCAACTGCTGCTCCAATTAAAAAGGCTAAAATTATAAGTGAATATCTTATTGCTCTAGTAAATGCTTCTGTATCTTTTTTTACTATAGCTAAATATGCTGACTGTGATGCAGTTCTTAAGTTCCCAGTACACATAGTAGTACTATAAGGTGAATCTACTAATCTCCTAAAAGAGGAAATTTGAACTGAAGACACAAATGCTATAGTGCTTGTAACAAAAATATCTGGAACGGATTCTGGTATAAATCCAATTATAAATAAAACAGTAGCTTCAATAATTAATATTAACTTTTCTGCTTTATCATACCCATTATATCTTCTACTAGAAAAGTCCCTAATTCCTTCAGTAACTAATACTCCTATTATAAAAAACAATATTTGTATAGCTGCCATTAATGCATTTTTATAATTTCCATTAGTAATTCCTAATGCTAGTAAAACCATATTCCCAGTTTCAGCATTAGCAAATACTCCACCTCTACTTATAAATGTGTATGCATCTAAGAATCCTCCAATTATTGCAAGGATTATTCCAAGTCTTAAAGATTCAGAAGTTATCTTATGACTTGGTACCTTATTCCTAAAAGATTTAATTATTCCTTGCCTATACGCCTCTTCTTCCTTAGTTACAGTTTCATTCATTTAAATGCCCCCTTACTCTAAATATGCTTATATTTAAGCCTCAATTATATTTCTAAGCCATTTCTTTTGCTTATATCTTCTTAATCCTAAAATAAATTTATATACTTCTTCAATTGTTATCATTGCATAAACATAATATATTGGCAATCCAAGTACTATTCCGCCTAAAAATGCAAATGGTATTCCAACACACCATACTCCTGTTATATCTAGTAAAAGGGATGCTTTTGTATCTCCACCACTTCTTAGAACGCCTACTATGTTGATTAAGTTAAACATTCTAAAAGGAAGGTAGCAAACAAATACTGTTAAACATCTAGTAATATCAACTGCTATATTTTCTGGTACTGAGAATAAGTTAATTAATGGCGTCCTTATTAATAAACATACCATTCCCATTACAATAGTTAACATAAATTGAAGTACAAAAAAGCTTTTTGAGTGTCTTTCTGCATCTTTTATTTTATTAGCTCCAAGCTCATTTCCTAATATAACAGCTGTTGCTGCACTTAACCCTTGGAATATAACAACGCAAATCTGCTCAACGTTTTGAGTTATTGTAATAGCTGCTACAGCCTCATCTCCCATTCTTCCATAAACTAATGAATACATAGTTACTCCAAGTCCCCACATAAACTCATTAGCTATAACAGGAGATACTGTTACAAAGTATTTCTTTACAAACTCCTTGTCAAAAGTAACTAATTCTTTAATCTTAGCTGCAGCAGGACCTCTACTAATATATACAACTGCTAAAATAGAAATACATTCAACTAATCTTGCAATTACTGTAGCAATAGCTGCCCCTTGAACCCCAAGTTTTGGAGCTCCAAAATTACCATAAATAAGGGTATAATTTAATACCACATTAACTAAAATAGAAACTACACTAATAAAAACAGGTGCTTTAACTTTGTTAGTAGCTCTTAAAAGAGAAATATAACAATTTGTAATTGCAGTTAATGGATAGCTTAAAGCAACAATTGCTAAATAAGATGCCCCTATTGAAATAGTTCCTTCGCTTGGAGTGAAAATACTCATAACAGTCTTTGGAATAAATAATCCTGCAAGCATAAAAATAAATGCCCCAGATAGTCCAATAATTAATGATATTCCAAGAACTCTTCTAATATTTTTAACATCTCTTTTCCCCCAATATTGGGCTGTTAAAATAGATGAACCACTTACAATTCCAAATAGTAATAATGTAAAAACAAAAAACACCTTATTAGCAAGTCCAACTGCTGCTATAGTGCTTTCCCCTAAAGTTCCTATCATCATAGTATCAACAAGATTTAGAGTTGTATTCAAAAGTGCTTGCACAGCAATAGGAATTCCAATGGCAATTGTCTTTTTTATAAACTTCTTATCTTCAAAAATACTCTTTAAATATGTAGTCTGCATGTAAACCTCCTGCATCATCTGTATTATTTATCCGATGGCTACCATTGCTAACACTCCCACCTTCTATAAGTGGAATCTAAGCACTGCTACGCGCCTGGATTAGTTCCTATAATATTTGGGTTATATTTTTCATTACTCATTGTTCGTCATCACCATTTGTGATCCTACTAACTAGACTCCCAATATATAAGAATAATACTTTTTTATACAATAGTCTATAATAGATTTTTATATGATTTATTTTTCTCAAATGAATATTTACCCTTATTAATCTTTTCAATATCTCTTTTAACTCCTATAATCATTCCTTACACAATGAAATACTCTAATACTATATATAGTTTCAAGTATAATTCTTGGTCATATATTAATTTCAAGCATATATAAGAAATATCCTGTAAGCCTTAAAAATATTACATTATAAATATTAATGAAAAAAGAGCAGATTAACCCATGGTTAACCTACTCTTTTTTTAATATATATTTACTTATCATATAACTTCTAGAACTAAAATAAACTATCTTCTACTATAAACAAAAAATAATTTAGGTTTCTTTTAATTAAAGATCTTCACCATTTGAAGCTATAACTTTCTTATACCAGTCAAAGCTCTTTTTCTTAGTTCTCTTTAAAGTTCCCTTCCCTTCGTTATCTCTATCTACATAGATAAATCCATAACGCTTTTTCATTTCACCAGTTCCAGCACTAACTAAGTCTATACAGCCCCATGTAGTATATCCAAGTAAATCTACTCCATCTAAATCAACTGCATCCTTCATAGCTAATATGTGCTCTTTTAAATACTGAATTCTATAGTCATCTTCTACATAACCATTTTCATCTGGAACATCAACAGCTCCTAAACCATTTTCTACTATAAATAGTGGTTTTTGATATCTATCATATATAGTATTTAATGTAATTCTTAATCCTAATGGATCTATTTGCCATCCCCATTCACTAGCCTTTAAATGTGGATTTTTTAAAGATGCAAATACATTACCTTCTGTTAATTTATTTACTTCTGGATCAGCACTTGCACATCTTGAAGAATAATATGAGAAGGAAATAAAGTCTACTGTATTATTTTTTAATAGTTCCTTATCATCTTCAGTTATATCTATTTTTATACCCTTTCTTTCCATTTCCTTTAATGCATAAGCTGGGTATTTGCCTCTTGATTGAACATCTATAAAGAAATAGTTTTCTCTATTTTTATTCATAGCTTCTAAAACATCTTCTGGTTTACAAGTATATGGATAAGTGTCTCCAGCTGCAAGCATACATCCAACCATCATATCCGGGTCAACTTCATGAGCAATCTTAGTAGCTAAGGCACTTGCTACTAACTCATGGTGAGCTGCTTGGTACTTAACTTGTTCTTTGTTTTCACCATCTTCAAAGCATATACCTGCTCCCATAAAAGGTGCATGAAGTATCATATTAATTTCATTAAATGTTAGCCAATACTTAACTAAACCTTTATATCTATTGAATATAGCATTACATAAGTTTTCATAGAAACCTATCATTTTTCTACTTCTCCAAGCACCATAAGTTTTAATTAAGTGCATTGGACAATCAAAGTGAGTTATTGTAACTAATGGTTCAATTCCATACTTCTTACATTCCTTAAATAACTCTTCATAGTATTTTAATCCTTCTTCATTTGGAGTATCTTCATCTCCTTTTGGGAAAATTCTACTCCAAGCAATTGAACATCTATAAGTTTTAAATCCCATTTCTGCAAATAGCTTAATATCTTCTTTAAAAGTATGATACATATTTATGGCTTCTTTTGCTGGATAGAAATGTTCGTCATCAAAATCAAACATCTTCATTTCCCCGGCAATAATAGGGAATCTATCTTTACCAATAGGAACTACATCTACATTGGCAAGTCCTCTTCCCCCTTCATTATAACCACCTTCGCATTGATTAGCAGCTGTTGCTCCTCCCCATAAAAAATCTTCTCTAAATCCCATATCTTTTCCTCCTCATTAAAACTAAATTAATACAGTTAATAAATCTTCATTTATTCTAATTGATTTCTTTTCAGTTTCTATAAAATCTATATAATCTGATGAATTAGTTACTATTACTGGAGTCTCTAAACTATATCCTTCTTTTTTAATAGCTTCTATATCGAAAGTAACTAACGTATCGCCTGCTTTAACTTTATCTCCTTGTTTTACATAGCTTTCAAAATATTTTCCATCAAGCTGAACTGTATCTAATCCTATATGAATTAGTATTTCCATTCCATTATCTGATATTAATCCTATAGCATGTTTGGTTGGGAATATTGTCATTACTGTTCCATTAAAAGGTGCTACTACTTTGCCTTCCTTTGGATCTATTGCAATTCCTTTACCTAAAGCTTCTTTTGCAAAAGCATCATCTTTAACTTTTGATAAAAGCTTAACTGTTCCTGTTATAGGTGATTTTACTGTTTCTTTACCTACTTTAATATTCTTTTTAGAATTAGATATATTTTCTTCAACTAATACTGACTTATCCTTCCAGAAGAAATAAGTTAATACAAAACCAACTACTGCTGAAACTGCAATACATATAAATGAAGCAAACATTCCACTAGCATCATTATTGGTAGGGTTTATATAATTTACTACTCCGAAGATTCCAAGTCCACCCATAGTATAACCTTTAGCTTGCATAGCTCCCATAACAGCTCCACCCGCTGCTCCACCTATCATTGAATAAATAAAAGGTGTCTTCTTAGGTAAAGTAATACCATAAATAGCTGGTTCTGTAACACCACAAATACCTGAAATTACTGCAGGCATACATAATTCTTTTTCTTTCTTATTTTTTAACTTAAAGAACATAGCAAATACTACAGCTGTTTGTGCAAATGAAGCACCAAACATACCTGTTAAGATAGTATCATATCCAAGAGTTCCTAAATTCACCATAGCTAGAGGTATTAATCCCCAATGTAATCCAAAGATTACTAATAGCTGCCAGAAGAATCCAACTAAGATACCACATACTATTGGTGAGAAATTATATAGTGTGCTAAATCCAACACCTACTAAGTTAGTTGCAATAGAAACTACAGGTCCAATTGCTAAGAATCCTATTGGAAGTGCAATTATTAAAACAAATACTGGTACAAAGAAGTTTTGAATAACTTCAGGAATAAACTTCTTACCTAACTTTTGAAGCTTACTTGCAAACCATACAATAACTATTACAGGTACTACACTACTTGTATAATCTTGTGCTAAAAGAGGTATCCCAAAGAAAGTTGTATATACTGGACTTTCTGCAAAGGTACCCTTAAACAATGTCATTATAGGTTCACCTACTGCTAAAGCTGACTTTTGAATAGCTGGATAGCATAAAGCCGCTCCAATAACCATTCCTACAAAAGGATTAAGCTTGAACTTTTTAGATGCTGTATATCCAATAATCATTGGCATAAAGTAGAATATTGCATCTCCAATAGCATTAAGTAATATATATCCTCCATCTGCTTGAGTGTATAATCCAAGAAAAACTAATAATGCATTTAAGCCCTTTATCATACCAGCTGCACATAAAGCACCTAGGAATGGTTGGAAACAACCACTTATAATATCTATCACTTTATTAAATACTCCACTAGTTGATCCTTCTTCCTCTTTATCAGAAGATATATTAGCTAATTGACATACATCCTCATAAACATAAGGAACATGATTTCCTATAACTACTTGATATTGTCCTGCACTATGCATAACTGTAACAACACCATCCATATTTTTTAAGATATCATCATTTGCCTTACTTTCATCCTTTAGCTTAAATCTTAAACGTGTTATACAGTGAGTTAAGCCATTGATATTTTCTTTTCCACCAACATTTTTAATAATTTCTTTTGCTAAGTTTTCATACTTACTCATTTTAATAATCCTCCATTTTCTTAATTTTGAAATATGAAGGTATAGCCAACTTAATGTCACCATCCATAAGTTAATAAATAATACTTGAAATAAACTACCCCCCTTTACTTTGTGGTTTTATAAACAACTCTTTCTATGTGAATAGTAAGATATAGTTTTTCTTCATCGGATACTGTGTAATCATATTTTTCATTAATAAACTTAGAAATTTTTTCTACACATTCATAAGAACTCTTATATTTATTTTTAATAATTTCAAATAAGTCATCATTATTTTCGTCATTAAAGGTTTTTTCAGTAAATAATCTATCTGCAAAAAACTTTAAATGAGATATAAATCTATAATAATATACTGAATCCTCATTAAAGGTAATCTTAAAATTATATTTAACTATATTTGAAATTTCTTGAATTACTTTTGTTATCTTATATGTCCTCTTTATTTCTTTATCATTACCATCCATTTGCGAATTTACTATGTGTAATGCAATGAATCCTGCTTCATCATCTGGTAATCTTACCTTAAATTCTTCTTCAATCATATCTAAAGCCTTAAGGCCTATAGGATATTCTTCTTTATAAAACCTTTTTATCTCCCAAAGCAAAGCATTTTTAACTTCTACTCCTTCAAGATATCTTTTTACTGCTGTATAAATATGATCTACTAGAGATAAATATATACTTTCATTAAGTTTTTTTCCTAATTGTGTCTTTGCAAGTACAATTATCCTTTCAGCTAATTCAATATACTCCATAGGAATATCTGAAACTAACTCTTGGAACTTATTACTTATGTCTTTATTAGATAGTAAAAATGTTTTATCAACCTTATCTTCTGGTACTTCATCTCCAACTTTCTTCTTAAAAGCTAGACCACAACCCATAACAATTTTTTCTTTATTGCCTTCTTTTACAACAATAGCATTATTATTTAGAATTTTATCTATCCTCATAAGCCCTCCTTACTAAAACTACAATTAGAAGTTAATATATAAGTTGATTATGCAATTTTATGTCCAAAATATTTTACACATGAACTAACTTAATAACATGTAAAAACTTTATTACAACTTATATAATTAAATAAAAAAACCTATTTATATATAAAATAGACCCAACCATCGGTTAGATATTTTACATATAAATAGGTATAGCTTGTACTTAAACAATCACCATCCATTGCTATAATAAAATTATACCAATTCACCAATCCATTGTCAACGATTTCAATTTAATTTTTTAAATATTCTATAATAATATTTATATTCATAATATAGTTACAATTTATCAGTTAAAAGATGTTATAATATTGTTATAACACTGAAAGGAGCAATTAATTTGAAAAATACACTTATTCTTATAGCATCATTTATAATTTTCAGTTTAATTTTTAACGGAATAATAAGATATTTAATTTCTAAAGACAAGCTTAAGTTTAAAATCCCTAAGGAGACAAAAGGAAAAGTTATATGGGTTGTAATTTGTTGTACAATTTACATAATAGGTTATGTCTTAATTGATTTCTTAGGTCTTGGAATTGTTGGCTTTAATATAGCTAGAGGATTCCTACTTGCTATATTAATTTCACTATTAATGATAAGTACTTATAAAAAGAAATAAATTCCAATGTGCTTTTGCAGAATAAAAAACAAAGAATTTTATTTGGGTTGTCTTTAGGACAACCCTTTTTATTTTATTATAATTTACAAAAAAATTTACCTATTATATATTCATATCTTATTATATAATAAAGTGATATTTAAATACTTAAGTATACATAGAAAGGAAATCTAATGGAAAAATATATATCAAATATTGTGACTCCTAAAGTTAGTATTGCCCCTATGGTTGATAAAACTCATAGGCACTTTAGATATTTTGCAAGAATTCTAACTGAAGAAGCTCTTTTATATACAGAAATGGTAACTGCTCAGTCTATAATACATGGAGATATAAATAAAATTCTATATTTTAGGGAAGAAGAAGGTCCAGTTGCTCTTCAAATTGCTACTTCAAATCCAGAAGATGCATATAAAGCTGTAAAGTTAGCTGAAGAATTTAATTATAGCGAAATAAATTTAAACTGCGGTTGTCCCTCTGATAGAGTTTCAGGTAATTTAATGGGGGCAGCCTTGATGTCTTCTAAAAACTTAGTTTATGAAATTTTATCAGCTATGAAGGAAGCAACAAATAAACCAGTTACAATAAAGCATAGAATTGGAATTGATGGCACAGGTATTTTAGAGGATACAAGCGATAAAATAATTATGAAAAGCTATAATGACCTTTTAGACTTTTTAGATACTATATCGAGGGCTAAACCAGACAGATACACAATTCATGCTCGTTCTGCAATTCTTAAAGGATTAAGTCCTAAGGATAATAGAGAAATTCCACCTTTGGACTATAATATGGTTTATAGACTCAAAGATGAGTTTGATTATTTAAACATAGAAATTAATGGTGGTTTTAAAACTATTGAAGATATAAAATCAGCATTAACTAAAGTCGATGGAGTAATGATTGGAAGATCTGCTTATGAAGACTGCTATCTTTTAGCAAACTTTTTCAAACTTTATGATTACTCTAAAGATAAGAAACCTATTTCTAGGGGAGAAGCTATAAAATCATATATTCCTTACATAATTGAAGAACTTGAAAAAGGAAGTAGTGTTCATGCATTAGTTTCACCTTTACATAGCTTATTCCAAGGAGTAAAAGGTAGCAAGAAGTATAAACAACTTTTATCTTCTTCAAATGTAAAAAAAGATACTATAGTAGATATTTTAAATACTGTTTTAGAAGATATGCCTGAAAATATCTTATGGAGATAATTTTATTATCTATAATTTAATAACTTAATAGTTTATTATTAAATTATATAAAATATAACAATTCTTAATAGTATAAGGAAATCTAATTTTTAATGGATTTAGATTTCCTTATATTTATATGTTTTATTATATAACTTTAAAACATTCAACTTTAACTTATCTTTAATAAAAATTTAACTATTAAATTTTACTATAACATTAATCTATAACTTAAGGAGGTAAAAAATGAAAAAACTTAATATAGGTATTGATATTGATGGAACAATAACAGAGCCATACTATTGGTTGGATTGTTGTAATAAACATTTTAAAACTAACATTACTGAAAAAGATATAACTAAATATTCTATTTCTGAAGTAATGGGAGTAAGTGAGGAAAGTTATTTAGAATTTTATGAAAAGTATAAGTATGAAATTCATTCAACTCAAAAGTTACGAGATGATGTAAAACTAATTATAGATAAATTAATGCTATTTTCAAACTTGCACTTTATAACTGCTAGAGAAAAAGACTTAACACTTATTACCCATGAATATTTAAGAAAAAATTTTATTCATTACGACAACTTATTTTTACTTGGAAGTCATTACAAAGTTAATAAAGCGAAAGAATTATCTTGTGATATATTTATAGAAGACAACTATAAAAATGCTATTGAACTTTCAGAAGCTGGTTTTTACGTTCTTCTATTAGATACAAATTATAATAGAGAACCACTAAATAGTAATATTAAAAGAGTTTATAACTGGATAGAAGTTTATAAAAATATTAAAACTTTATTTTTAGAAATGGAAGCAATATAATTTCAATTATTTATACTCTGCTGTAAAAACATAAAAAAGAATCCTAATCTATTCTAGGATTCTTATATAGGGGTAAATATTAAAAATTAATGAGAAAAATGATTTAAAAGTAAACACATTCTAATTAATCAATTGATAATTGTTATCAATTCTTTATATTTATAATACATGCTTATTTTATTTATGTCAATAAGTTTTCTAAATAAATTTTCTAAACTTTCACACTTCTTTTTACACTTTAGTTTTCTTAATAAAAATTGCCACCAATCTCTAAAAGATTAGCGGCTTTTATTACTTCTATAAATTTATTAACTTCTATAAACTATTTACATATTTTATATACTACTTCATAGCCTTGATTAATTTAATATCACCTATTTTCTATGCACCAACCCAACAATTAAAATTCAATCAAGTTAAGTCCTATTTCTTCACTAAACTTTCTTTCTACTTCACCATTTATTTTATTAATTATTATTTCTGAAGTCGCACTTATAACAGCCTTATTTAAATGTCCACCAATACATTTGCCTTCAATATTTGCAAAAGTACCATGTATATGTAAATATACTTCACCATTCATTCTAGATATATTTCCAGTTAAATTTGTTATTTCAAAATCTTCTTCAAAAGTATTAGAATAGTATTTCTTTTCATATACTTTAAAAAGCCCTACAACTACGTGATTAGTTGCCCCAAGACCTGAAATTGAACCTGCTTTAATATCTTCTTTTTCACAAAGCTTCTTAATTGTCTCTATAACTTCCTCGCCTTTTTCTAGCCTTAATACAATTGTTTCATCAAATACCTTATATTCCATATTATCAACTCCATTTTAAAATTACATTTATTTTAATTATATTATCAATTTTACCATAAAAATAATACTTTGAGTAAAATGGTTGTTACTAATATATTATCTCTATCCCTCATAATTCCTTCCTTTAACAAAAGAAAAAAAAACCTCCTAGCTAATCTAAGAAGCTTATATTTATATTAAAAAGCTTTCGCCATTTTTATTACTCTTTCACCTAAAAGGACTCTATCAAAAATCGTATTATAATTCAGTTTTTCATAGAATTTTGATACTTTTTCATTCTTTGCAAGTAAAGATATACCTTCAAAGTCTTCTCTCTTAGCCACTTTCTCTGCATGCATCATAAGTAACTTACCTATTCCAAGTCCTCTTGCACTTTCACTTGTAGCAATATTAGCAATATATAAGTTTCCTCTTCTACACTCTCTAAAAATTAAGTATTTTAAGGAATTTACTACGTAATATAACTTTTCTGAAACTCCTTCAATTTTATTAAACTGCTTTAAATAAGTTTCAATACTTAATTTATCTAACTTATCATAAGGAATTAATATAATTGCACCAACTACTTTACCGTCTAATTCAGCAACAGTTATATAGTCTGTACTATATCTTGATTCTTTCGTTTTTATTAGGGTTTTTAAATTCTCTAAAGTTTCTTCTTTAGATTCTCCCCCTCATACATCTCCAGGGTTTACTTCTGTGAAATAAATTAAATTTGCTATTGCATCTATATCACTATAGTTACCTTTTCTAATATTAACATTTTTATTATTCATAATTTCAACCTCCCATACAGAATTTGCTATCTGTATGTACTAATTATAGGCGAATTTATATACTTTTTCATTGATATTTGTACCCTCTTATAAGTATTATTATGCTATAAGGGTATTATTAATAATTTCAAAAACATTACAAGAATACTAAAAAAGCCATATATAAATAATTTTCATTATTATATATGACTTTTTTATATTATTATATATATTTCAATAAATAATCTACATGTAGAGTCTTGTAAAATTATATATTAAAGATACTTTTACATAAATTATCTAAATTAAAAGCATAATATTTAAATTTATATAAACTATTAAAACAACTAAATATATTAAATATTTTGCTAACAAGTACAATCCACTAAAAAGTTGAACCTATATTACAACTTATATATCAATACGTCTTAATTACTTAATTCTTCTTGGATATTTCTTTTAGCCCTAAAATCTTCTTTGAATAATTTAATTGCTAATCCTATAACTATTCCTAATATAGCTGGAACTATCCAAGCTAGTCCTTCATTGTAAAGTGGGAAGTATGAAATTATCTTTAGTAAACTATCTTTAGCTAATCCCGCTTGTCCCATAGCATCAATTATACTTACTACTCCAGTAAATAATATTGTTAGTCCATAGATGTATTTATTACTTTTAAATACAAAGTCAAACATTGAAAGTACAATTAACATTATTGCAATTGGATAAATAGCATTTAATATAGGAACTGATATACTAAGTATTTTAGTTAGTCCCATATTTGCAACTAACATACTAAAAACAGTTAGTATTCTTACCCAATTCTCATAAGATATTTTACTAGTAAATGTTGAAAAATACTGACTACATGAAGTTATAAGTCCAACTGAAGTAGTTAAGCATGCTAAGGTAAATATTGAAGCCAATAATACTGCCCCAGGTTTACCAAATATGTACATAGTTATATTCGTTAATGTTTGAGCGCCATTTTCCATTAATCCGAATCTACCACCGCTAGTAGCGCCTAAATGTGCTAACATTCCATATATAATAGCAAGTAAAACTCCAGCAATTAAACCTGCTTTTATAGATAATGAAACTACCGCTTTATCATCACTTACTCCTTTTGATCTTATGGCTAGTGCAATAACTATACCAAAGTTTAAAGCTGCTATAGTATCCATTGTTAAGTAACCATCTATAAATCCTTTAAAAAATGATGATACTTCATATCCATTAACAGCTACTCCATATCCCCCTAATGGCTTAATAAATGATCCAATTAGCATAATTAAAATTAAAAAAAGTAAGGCTGGAGTTAAGATTTTCCCCATACGATCTACAAGCTTGCCAGGTGACATTGATAACCAATATGCTATAGCAAAGAAAATAAGTGTATATATAAATAATGCTAGTTTTAATGAAAAGCTTTCAGGTAAGTATGGTGCTACTGCCATTTCAAAAGGTAAACTTCCAGCCCTTGGAATCCCTAATCCTGGACCGATAGATAAATATATTAAAATAGTAAATATTGTTGCAAATATTGGATTAACTCTTTTAGCTAAATTAGTAAGCCCCCCTGATTTAGCTACCGCTATAACACCTAATACTGGAAAACCTACTGCTGTAACAGAGAATCCAAGTAATACTATCCAAGTTTTCTCTCCAGCTGCTTCTCCCATAAAAGGTGGAAATATTAAGTTTCCTGCTCCAAAAAATAGTGAAAAAAGCATAAGTCCAATAAATAATAAATCTTTTTTTGATAAGTTTTTCATATTAATTCCCCCTATTGTATTTTATTAATAATAAAAAACAGAAATAAACTCAACTTAAATATCTAGTCTATTTTTAAGCACAAAAAAACCGTCCCTTAAAACAAGGGACGGAAATATCCGCGTTACCACCCTAATTCTATAAACTTAGTATAAAACTAATTTATAGCACTTAGTTACATATCTATCAATATGCTTATCTTTTAACGGTGAAAGACTCCGTCAATACTTACTAAAATTTCAGCATTGATTCTCAGAGATGATTTTCAATTAATTTTTGAACATTGGCTTTCAGCAAATACCAACTCTCTTTTGAACAAAATAATAATTTACTTTTTCTCTTCATAGAATTTTATTTCCATTATTTACTTATATATTACAACCAAAAAAGAATTTTGTCAAATACTATAATTTTTTAACGAACTCGGATTTTAATTTCATAGCACCAAATCCGTCTATTTTGCAATCAATATTATGATCGCCTTCTACTAAACGTATATTCTTAACTTTAGTTCCTTGCTTTAAATCTGAAGTGGCCCCTTTAACTTTTAGATTCTTAATTATAGTTACAGAATCTCCATCCTTTAATATATTCCCATTTGAATCTTTTACAACTAGTCCTTCTTCTTCAACATTATCTTCAGAAGATAAAGTCCATTCATATCCACATTCTGGACATATTAAAAGACTTCCATCCTCATAAGTATATTCTGAATTACATTTTGGACAATTAGGTAAATTTATCATCTGTTTATTCCTCCATTATCTTAATATTAAAAGTATGAATTAACTCACATTGATTTATACTACCATAGAGATAATAATTTTACAAATATCATAAAAATCTTTACTGATATTTTTATGATATCTTTATTAATTTAAATTAATAATAAATCAGTATTTTGTAGAATATATAAATGTACTTTTAATTAAGTAACACATAAATCTTAAAGGAGAATTAAAATGAAAAAATTTTTAAAGAAATCACTTTTGACTTTATTTTTATTAAATTTAGTCTTTATTCCATTAAAAGCTCATGCCTTAGAAAATAACAATTTTGGTGATGTAGTTGAAACTAAATCAAAATGCAATTTAAAATTTAAAGAGCGTCAGCTTTGGATTGAACATGTTTTATGGACTAGAAGCTTTATTGTAAGTGATATTGCTTCTCTCGATGATAAGGCTCCTGTATTGGAAAGACTACTTAAAAATCAAGATGATATTGGTAATTCTATAAAACCTTATTATGGTGAAGAAGCTGGAAATAAACTATCTAAGTTATTAAGAGAACATATAGAGCTAGCAGGTAACGTTCTTGATTCTGCTAAAAGTAAAGACTCTACTTCCTTTGATAAATATAATAAACTTTGGTATGAAAATGCAGATGAAATAGCTGATTTTTTAAGTGCTGCAAATCCTAATTACTCAAATAAAGTTTTAAAGGATATGCTGCACAAACATCTACAATTTGTTACAGATCAAGTTACTCATAGACTTAATGGTGAGTGGAAAAAGGATATTGACTCCTATGATAAAGGCCAGGAACATATGATACATTTTGCTGATATTCTATCAGAAGGAATAATAAAACAATTTCCTGATAAATTTAAATAAAATAAGAAAAGGTATTAGAGGATATTTCCTTTAAATACCTTTTCTTATTTATATATTTATTTATACAAATACTTTATTTTTCTATATTAATATCAAAGAAATCTAAATCATCTATTTCATCTAACTGCCTTATCTCGTCTAGTATCCAACCTCTTTCATTTCGTATAAACTTCCAATATTCTTCAAAAGGAACTGATTTGAATTTATTTCCTTCTATTAAATCTCCAGTTTCTTCATTTATTAAATAATCTATAGCCTTAGCTCTTATATGAATCCATACAACATCATTTTCAGTTCCATCTTTATCTTTAATTGCAATTGGAGTTGCTTTTAATAACTTCATATTTTTAAGAATATTTTTTTCTTTTCTTACCTTCATCCACCCAGTTTTTGAACTATGCCTAGCATATAATTTTTCGCTCATATATTCTTTTGCTATGTCTTGATCTCTTTCCATCCATGCATCTTGAATTTTATAAAAAGCTTCTTCTATATCACTTTTCATTTTTTTATAATCCCAGTTATAATCACTCTTACTTAAGCCTTTTATTGCTGAAATACTTTTCATTTTCTTTTTGCTAAGCTGTACTTTAAAAACTATAACACCAGCTGATGAAATACAAAAAAACATTCCTAAATTTATTATTGAAGCAATAGGGTTGCTTCTTCTATATCCGCCTGCACTTCCACTATGGTGTGAGGTGCTTCCACCACCGCCTCCGCCACCTCCACCACCTCCGCTGCCTCCGCCACCACCTGCCCGTGCAAAGGCATTTGATGGTATATTAATTGCTAAAATCAATAAAATAATAGGTACTGCTCTTTTAACAAAATGCTTTATTCTACTCACTTTCTCACTCTCTTCCTTTTACCTTAGTCTTACATAGTACTTATATACATTTTATAATAATTCTTCAATCTGAAAAAGGTATTTAAAGGAATTCTCCCTTTAAATACCTCCTGTTTATGAAAATACTTTATTTTTACTATATAACCTAAATCCAATATCTTCAATCAAAGTAAATACGCTTGAAGTTATGAAATATATTCCTAGTGCTATAGGTGCTTTAATAGTAATTACTACCCCTAAGATCATCATAGGTAAAACTGTCTTTATACTAGCAGGTTCCTCATTACTTCCGAATACTCTAAAATATGAAATAATACTTGGAGCTATAGTTATAAGTGTATAAATTATCGGTACTATAAACTTATCATCAGCATTCCCAATATTCATAGCCCAAGGTATTAAAATTGTCATAGCTTCAACTTTCAAGCTATTAATTGACATATATAATCCTGAAATAATTGGCAATTGTAGTATAGGAATTAAACAACCTAACATACCCTTAGAGCTTTCTAGATATAACTTATTTAATTCATCCTCTTGTTTCTTTTTATTATTTTTATATTTATCTTTAACAAATTCTATCTTCTTACTAAAAGCTAGTTGCTTTTTCATAGCTATTCTTTGTTTTATCGAAAAAGGTAGCATAATGAGCTTAACCCCTAAAGTCAATAGTACAATAGCTATACCAAAGTCTCCAGTAAAGCTATAAAAGAATTCAATCATAGTTTCAAAAATATTAATAATGATGTCCATAAGTCCTCCTTATTTTATAAAAATTTTCATAAACATCATCATTTTAAAACAAGGTACAATATCGCCAAATATCTATCTTTTCATAAGTATTAAACTCATCTAATGTTAAGTTTATAAAGTAATTAAATATTTCTTTATTTATGTAGCTTAAAATAACTTTATTAAAACTTTTTCTACCATTAGAAAAATAACCTTTAAAGTATATAAACAAAAATGTTGTAATACTAAATATAAATATTAAATTAATTAAATATATTGCATCAAACTTCATATATATCTCCTTAAAAGTTATTGTTTAACTCATTATAAGATATATTTTATTTTATGTCAATATATGGATAGCTTTGTTTTCATATGTTTATTTCTTTAATTAATATATTTACCTAAGAAGCTAAATACCTTCTCATAATATTTATCTGGATCTACGTCAGGTGCTGAACCATGGTCTGCCCCATCAATTACTAATATATCTTTTTCACATTGAGCTGCTTCATATAATCTATATACCATCTCTGTAGGTACATAATTATCATTTCCTCCATGGGTAAATAACATTGGAGTTTTTGATTTTTTTACTTGTTCTAATACTGAAGCTTCATCAAAATTATATTTAGCTCTTATAGATGTAACAACTTCTGCTGCATTTAAAATAGGAAATGGAGGTAATCCAAATCTTTCATATAATTGAGCCTCAAACATTTCCTGAACTGATGTATATCCACAATCTTCTATAATTGCTTTAACATTACTAGGTAAATCTTCTCCAGAAGTCATCATAACTGTAGCTCCTCCCATAGATTCACCATAAAGAACTATTTGTGAATTACTATCTAAAGATAGAACATAATCTATCCAAAGTAACATATCTTTTCTATCTAACCATCCCATTCCAATGTACTTTCCTTCACTATTTCCATGAGCTCTCATATCTGGAGTTAATACATTGTAACCTTTATTATAAAAATTTAAGGCTATAGGCTGTATATCTTCATGACTTGATGTATAACCATGAGCTATTATAACCCACTTATCAGTTTTTTCCTCTTGAAAATAAAGTTTTCCCCAAAGATTCAATCCATCCTCTGATAAAATTGTAGTATCTTCAGTTTTGACTTCCTCTAACCACTTTGAAACATCTTCTTTAGATTTTTCCTTATTAACTACTTCTGCATATGTTTCTACAGATTGAGGTGCATTAGGATCTATATTAGCCTCAGTAACTATTCCTTCTTGTCTTACTAGTGCATAATTAAAGAAGTAATTACCTACATAAGCTAGTCCAACAAATATCACTAGTAATACACAAACTATTATTGAAATTATTATTTTTTTCTTCTTCATAAGTTCCCTCTCTTATTATCTTTTTTAACCTAATTTTAAATACAAATAATTTGACTGTCAAGATATTTGTGATTAGAACCTTTATAACCTCATACTTCTATAGCCTTCTCTGCGCCCTTGCTAGTTTCACTTTATAGTAAGAACTTTAATTGAAAGAGTAAACTAACCTTTAATATGTTATAAATTTCAATAGAGTGTATTAAGAAAATAAAAATCATCTAATAATACCTTTAATTTTCTTACTCTTATAAATCCAAATTTATATTACTGTATTTAATAAAAATATGAGGATAACACTTTTAAAATTGTTATCCTCTTGCCTTGGAACATTTATTTATTTGTTTATTTATTTATAACTTTTCCCTGTAATCCTAAAATAACATCTAAGGTTTTATCATGTAATGCCTCATCAAAACTTGCGCATAAAGTAGCATCTACTGTTATTTCAGCTTCTCTAAATTGTGATTGGAACATTACAAAATTACTTATTACACAGATATTAGTTACTACCCCTACTATTTCTATCTCTCTTATATCATTTCCAATTTCTTCAGCTATATTAACCATATCTTTAGGAGATATACCAAAACCATACTTTTCATAATATAATGTGTTATTTCTATTTTTAAAATCTACGAGTCTTCCATATAACTCATGTCCCTTGCTTCCTTTAATACAATGAACTACTGGCAAATTCTTTCCTTCCCTTGTTTCTAAATAGTTTTCTTCATGAGTATCATAAGTAAATAGTACCTTATGTCCTTCACTTAAATAACTTTCAATTTTATTATAAATACCATCTTCTAAAGTTACAGCCTTTTCAAATCCTAAAGCACCATCTACAAAATCCTTTTGAAAATCAACAACTACTAATAATTTCCCCATATCATATTCTCCTTCTCATTTATACTATAATCAATATACTCTTTTTATAAGATTATACCTTATCTTTGATATACTGTTTAAACCATATACATCTCTTTTAGTTTTACCTATTATAAATTATACCAATTTATTAAAGAGGTGTATATTATGAAAAATAAATGTATTCTTTATAACTTATAAAGTGCTCACTTCCCCCTATCTTCTACATAACAAATGATATTATATCCATTTTACCTAAACAAATAATTTTTATTTTTCTTATATATATTATATAATGTTATCATGATATTTTTTAAGAGGTGATTAATTATTATGAATAATACTCTAACTGAAGAAAATATAAAAAAGTTAAGAGAAGAATTAGAATATAGAATGACTGTTAAAAGAGCTGAAATTGCTAAAGAAAAAGCCATAGCTGCTGCTCATGGAGATAGATCTGAAAATGCAGAATACAAGGAAGCTTGTGCAAACTACAGAGAAAATGATAATAGAATACAATATTTATTAAATATGATTTCTACAGCTACTGTTATAGCTGATGATGAAATAGATAATTCTACCCTAGGAATAAATAGTAGGGCTAAAATTAAATTCATTGAAGATGAATTTGAAGATATCGTTACTTTAGTAACAGTTATGGATTCTGATCCTGAAAATATGTGTATAAGTATCGAATCTGATTTAGGCTTAGCACTTAAAGGAAAGAAAGTTGGAGATGTTGTTGAAGTAATAGCTCCTGAAGATAAATATACTGTTGAGGTTATTGAAATATTATAAGATATAAGAATTATGAGGGGTACATTATGGAATTAATAACATACGAACATAAAGCACATTATTATGAAACTGATCAAATGGGTATAATACATCATAGTAACTATATTCGTTGGTTTGAAGAAGCTCGTGTATATCTAATGGAGGCATTGGGAGTTGGGTATGATGTAACTGAAGAAAAAGGTATAATAAGTCCAGTATTAGGTATTGAATGTGAATTTAAATCAATGACTCACTTTAATGATGTTTTAGAAATTATAGCTACAGTTGGCGAATACACAGGAATTAAACTAACTGTTAACTATGTAATTAGAGATAAAAAAACTAAAGAAATTAGATGTACAGGTACAAGTAAGCATTGTTTTATGTCAAAGGATAATAAAATTCTTTCATTAAAAAGATCCTTTCCTGAACTACATGAAATGTTTACTAATTATAAAAAAATATGCGATGAAAACCCAATAATATAATAAAATGCTAATATAACAACAAAGATAAATAGACCATGCTAGTTAGTTCGACATTTAAAATATTTTAGGAGCTTGAATTAAGTTTGATTGAAATTCAGCTTGTCTGAATTTTTTCCTTTTGTAGGTTTGCATCCTCAAGTTTAAATTACTTAAGAAGTTTTTAACATACTGTGCGTAAGCCGACTTGGAGCGTGCGACGGAGGCTGAGCATAATATGTTAAAAACTTCTGCTCAATTTAAAACAACCTCTTTATTCCTTCTTCTAGTATTTGAAGTTGTAATAAGGTTTCTTCATCTTTGATTTTCTTTTCCTTATTATTTACTAGAGCCTCATATAAATCATCATATACTCTTCCATAATCACCATTTACAGACTTAACTTTTTCCTCATGAATTGTACCTTCTTCATCTACATAAGTTAAAGTTCCATAGTGTTCAAAGGAGTCTATTCCAAAGTCTTTATTAGTAGGCATATAAAACATTTTTAAATGTTCCTCTTGTCTATCCTTACTTTCTTTTACAAATGAACCCTTCTTCCCATAAACTATAAAACTTGGTCTTGGTTTTATTCTAAAATAACTAGATTTAACTGAAATTTTTAAATTTCCATAGTATAAATCTAAGTCAAAGTAATCATTCATTCTACCTTTACCTAAAAGTTGTCTAACGTCATAATTAATATTATCCGGTTTACCAAAATAACTTATAACTTGATCTAAGATATGGCATCCATGTCCATATAAAAATGATCCATAGGGTGAAAATACTTTAGCTCCTTCTGGTGTTTCAGGTCTAAAATAATCAAAATGCATTTCTAATTCTAATAAATCACCAAGTTTCCCACTTTCTATTACTTTCTGAACTGTTAGAAAATCACTATCAAACCTTCTGTTTTGATATGCTTGAACTATTAATCCTTTTGATTTTGCTAAATCAAATATTTCCTTAGCCTCTTTATATGTTTCCATAAAAGGCTTTTCTACTAAACAATTCTTATTATTTTCTAATACTAGCTTAGCATAATTGTAATGGCTATCTTGCATAGTGCAAATAACAATTAGTTGTATTTCTTCATCCTTTAACAACTCATCTAAATTAGAAGTATAGTTAACTCCCTCTATTCTATCCCAGGCTTCATTATTAGGATTTCTTTGATAAATAGTCTTTACCCTTATATTTTCTCTTTGTAATACAAAAGGTAGATGATATCTATTTGTACTCTTTCCATTTCCTATATATCCAATTGTAAGCATAACATTCCTCCTAAGTTGTAATTTTCATACTATTATATTAACTTATAATAAGTAAAATAAATATCAAAATTTAATATTCTTTAGTAAACTGGTATCGCTACCCCCTTTATATAGTTACTATACTTTAATTATCTTTTACTTCCTCTTTAAACTCCCAAGTTAAACCATTATCCTTTGATTCATATAATGCATCACTATTTCCATTATAATCACCATCAGCACCTTGACCAACTAACATATTTAAAACTCCATTATCCTCAAAAGGCATTTCTGGAAAATCAAAAGGTTCTATCACCGTTCCACTCTCTAAGGTTACTTCCTTCCTTGGAATATTTATTTGAGTAAATGTTAATCCACCATCTTCAGTTCTATATAAGTCAGCTTCATCTCCTCCATTATGAGATAATGCTATAAATCCTAGTTTTTCATTTATAAAAGTAATTCCAGAAGCTCCTCCTAATCTACCTAAGAATGGATCCCCATTTAATACTTCAAAGTTATTTCCTCCATCTTCAGTAACTTCCAATGAATAAGCTCTACTCCCTGCAGCAGCCCCAACTATTTTTAATCTATATCCAATCTTATCAGTTAAATAATATTCTGGTTCTTCCCTATTTGATGAGCTACTAGGTTTTTTAGTAGTATTATCAACTGAGTTTAAAGGAGCTGATTTAACATTATTTAAATCCTCAACTAAATTATATCTAAAAGGAGTAATTTCCTTTTCTCTATTTGGAACATATACTGATACTGTATATCCTATAACTTCTGATGTTGCAATACTTGGCATATTTGTATTACCTTCATTATCAATATAGACTATACCATCTGTATTAAGTCCAAAGCTTCTTTTACCATAATATAAAATACCATATTTATTAGAATCCCATTTACTTACTGTATCTTTTAAAGGAATTACCTTCATTGTATCAAATAATGGTTCTAACAATTTATCATCATTAAAATCTGGGGTCACATAACCATCTAGTGTTACTCTTATTTTATTAGATTTATTTATATCATAATTTACTAAGAAACTATTAACTTCATCTTTATCATTTTTACCATAAACAAAGGTATAGAAAGACTCTATTTCTCCTTTACTATTAAACTCTAAACTTAGACCTGTATCCGAAATATACATAATTTCTGGCAAGTCTAGCTCTTTACTAATATCCTCAAATATACCTTCTATTCCAGTATCATATATGTTGTTATTATTAAGAGTTATATTTTTTTCATTTTTAAGTTCAAATAATAGCCAAGATAACTTACCATTAAAATTTAAAGCTGTCTTATAAATTTTCATACCATAATAGCCTGTAGTAAAAATAATTACTAATATTGATATCCATGTCCATACTGTTTTCATTAATGACTTTCTTCTTTTTTCTTCTTTAGAATGTAATATTTCTTTAAAGTAAGATACATCATAATCACTCTTATTATTAAAGCCTAAAATAACTATCCCTTTATTTCTAAGCTTTATATAAGCATATTTTTTATTTATTTTAAAAGACTTTATATCTTCTATATCTATTTCAATTCCATGGTAATCATCTAGCTTAATATAATCACTTGTAAAACTAAAGTTTTCAATAAGTTCATTTGGGTAATTACTCTGTTGCTTTATTATTAGTGCAATAAATGTTACTAAATATATAAAAAAGAATACTAAACATAAAATAAAAATATTAAGATTATTATCATATCTTCCAAATCTACATAGGGTATATAATTCATACATTGCTAATATATAAACTGCTATAAATAAAGGAAAACTTATCATTGATAAAAATATATTTTTAACTTTTATAATATTATATCGCTTCATTTAATCACCTCTTACATTACATAATTATACTCCTATTATTGTAAAAAGTATCCATAAACATCACTAAAATCTATTATCGCAATAAAAAAATCTGCGGTATAAACCACAGATTTTAATTTAAACTCTTTATTTCATTGATTTGATAACACCATCAACTAATGCATCCATATCTACACCATTCTTTTCATTCATTGCTGATAAAAGTGTTACCTTATTATCTAATAATGTCATATTCTTCATTCCTGCAAAGAAATCTCCAATTAACTTACCAGTGTTGCAAGCCCATGAACCATTTTCAATTAATGCAACTGTTCTCTTTTGAAGATTTAATGCCTTCATATCAATTAAGTAATTATGCATTGGAGGATATATTCCTGAATTATAAGTAACTGAAGCTATAACTAAATGACTAACTCTAAATGTTTCAGAGATTAATGTAGAAACATGAGTATTAGACACATCGTAAATTACTAAATTAGTTATTCCTTTTTCTACAAATTTAGTCGCAAGTACATTAGCTGCTGATTCAGTATTTCCATACATTGATGAATAAACTATCATAACGCCTTCTTCTTCAGGTTCATATTTACTCCATTTATCATATTTTTCAATAAAGTATGATAAGTTATTTCTCCATACTGGTCCATGTAGAGGACATATCATTTTTATATCTAAATCTTTAATCTTTTTAAATAAAATTTGCACATGTGGCCCATATTTTCCTACTATATTAGTATAGTATCTTCTAGCTTCATCAATCCAATCTCTTTCGAAATTAACTTCATCATTAAATAGTTTTCCATCTAATGTTCCAAATGTTCCAAAGGCATCAGCTGAGAATAGTATTCCTGTAGTCATATCAAAACTTACCATAACCTCTGGCCAGTGAACCATAGGTGCAGTAATAAATTTGAACTCATGCTTTCCGAAAGATTTAGTATCTCCATCAGCTACCATTTCTATTCTATCATCAGTATCAAATCCAAATTGTCTCATAAATACAAAAGATTTATCAGTGCTAATTATTTTTACTTCTGGATAACGAAGTATAATCTCCTCAATACATGCAGCATGATCTGGCTCCATGTGATTAACAACTAAATAATCTAATTTTCTACCTTTTAATACTGCTTCTACATTTTCAAAAAACTGTCTTGAAATAGACCAATCTACAGTATCAAATAATACAGTTTTTTCATCTAATAATAAATATGAATTATATGAAACACCCTTTGGTAGTGGATGAAGATTCTCAAATAAAGCAAGTCTCCTATCATTACCACCAACCCAATAAATGTCTTCTACTACTTTTCTAACACAAAACATTAGTATCCTCCTTTTCGCAATCATTCCATAATTTAGTATATATTAATATAATTTTTCACCACAAACTACTCATAGTTTCCCCATACATACATAGTTTTATTACTTAGTAAATAACTACAATTTTTAAAATTACTACTAATCTATTTTAATTTCCATCTTATATAAACATAAAATTTAATTTTAAACAATATAATTTCAAACAATAATTATTATTATAAAATAAAAAAAATATAGTGTCAAATATATATTATTACTTACTTTAATCTATTGTTACATCAACAAAAGTTATACACGATTTTGTATAACTTTTTTATTATAATTCATATCTAATTGAATTATTTTATAAATTTATATTTGCTTTTTTGGCTTGTTTACATAAATCTTTAACTTAAAAATTATACTTTTTCCATCTTTAATAAAGTTACTACCACATTGCCTAAACTCAAAATTAAAATTCTCGTTAATACATTGCTGTCTGATAGATAAAACCTAATTATAATTTTTTATACTTTTAAAGTTTAAATTTTTCATAATTATATGGTATGCTTGTACCTACAACTACATCTTCAATTTTTTCAATTATTAACCAATCATCCATATTACTCTGATGATCAAAATCCAACGTCTCTATTTCTTTAACTTCATTAAATTCTACTAAACAAAGGCATTTCTTATGCCAACGTATCCTTTGCTTTTCTGATAAATTAAGTTTTACTTTGTTTTTTTCAAATGTTTCATTTATTTCATCTTCAGTGAGCTTAGTGTAGTTTTCAACATTAGATACAATAGCAGAATGAGTAATTTTCATACTACCCTTTTCCATAAAATAAAGTGTCTCTCCAACCACTACGCGGCTATGCGGAATTTTCCTTCCTGCTGCTCCCCTTACAACCATTGTTTTACTTTCTGAAATAATTTTATCAAGAACCTTTTCACCTTTTTTCCCAGAATTATCACAATAAACTAAATGAACCATATTCCTCCCCCTATTATTGTTTATTTAATATATGAATATGTCAGGCTTATGCCTGACATATTATAATTAATTAGAATTTAGGACTTATTTCTGTAGATTGAATTTTCTTTAAGTCCTTTTGTCTTAGTCTTGTTTCATCCATTATTTTATCCCAAGACTCACCTGCTATCATCATTTCCTTTGCTCTAGAATAAGCTGCATTTCTACTTTCTCTATTCATACTTCCTCCAAAAATAATTATTGTTAGCATAAACTTAACATTAATATTATTGGAAAATTCATTATATTTTATTACAATATATATTTATATAATATTTTTTATTTCTTTCTAATAAGTAGCCAAGCTTCATTTAACCATTGCCCTTAATAATATATTCTATATATTATATTAAACCATAAATATATGCAAATCTGTATAATAACTGTAATTTTGTTAAAGTAGATACAATAAAAAAAAAATCTGCGATATTTTATCGCAGATTTTTTTATTATTAGTACTATATAAGTGCACTTATGATGTACTATTTATTCATAGATTCGATAACGCCTTCAACAAGTGCATCCATATCTACAACATTATCTTCCTTCATAGAAGAAACTAATGACATTTTATCATCTAATATGTTCATTCCCTTCATTCCATCAAGGAATTCTCCCATTAGTTTACCTGACTTAGTTGCCCAAGATCCATTTTCTATTAAAGCAATAGTCCTATTTTGAAGGTTAAGTGCCTTCATATCCATTAAATAATTATGCATTAATGGATATATACCTAAGTTATAAGTTACTGAAGCTAAAACTATATGACTAACTCTAAATGTTTCAGCAATTAATGTGGATACATGAGTATTAGATACATCATACATAACTATATTAGTTATTCCCTTTTCAACAAATTTAGTTGCTAACGCATTAGCAGCTGATTCTGTATTACCATACATTGATGCATATACTATCATTACAGCCTTTTCTTCTGGCTCATATTTACTCCATTTATCATGCTTGTCTATAAAATAGCCTAAATTTGTACGCCAAACTGGTCCATGTAATGGACAAATCATCTTAATATCCAGAGTACTTACTTTCTTAAGCAATGATTGTACATGAGGTCCATACTTACCAACTATATTAGTATAGTATCTTCTAGCATCATCAATCCAATCTCGTTCAAAGTTCACTTCATCATTAAATAACTTTCCATCTAATGCTCCAAAAGATCCAAAGGCATCGGCTGAGAAAAGAACTCCATTCTTAGTATCAAAACTAACCATAACTTCTGGCCAATGGACCATTGGTGCAGTTATAAACTTAATTTCATGTTTACCAAAAGACTTTGTATCTCCATCTTTAACTTCTTCTTCTCTACCATCAATATCGAAACCAAATTGTCTCATTAATAAGAATGATTTTTCAGTACTTACTATTTTAACATTTGGATAACGAAGAATTATCTCTTCTATTGAAGCTCCATGGTCTGGCTCCATATGATTTATTACTAAATAATCAAGCTTTCTACCTTTTAAAACAGCTTCAATATTTTCTAAAAACTGTCTAGATATTGACCAGTCTACAGTATCAAATAATACTGTCTTCTTGTCCAATAATAAATATGAGTTATATGAAACCCCTCTTGGAATTGGATGAATATTTTCAAATAGAGCAAGACGTCTATCATTACCGCCTACCCAATAAAGGTCTTCAGTTACTTTTCTTACACAAAACATAATTAATCCTCCTTTTGACTATGAAAATTTTAACTTTTAATACCGATTAAACCTCTATAAAATTAGATTTTTCTTCACCACAATCCGGACATATCCATTCTTCTGGAAGGGCTTTAAATAGAGTTTCTGGTGCTATATCACTTTCTTCATCACCTACTGCCGGATCATATTCATATCCGCAACCACTACATACATAAGTCTTCCAACTAGGTGCAACCTTCTTAGGAGCGTGTCTCTTCATCTTCTTCATAGGAGGAGCTTCCTTCTTAGGTTCTCCGTTATCTAACGCAGCTGTTAACAGTGGCATTATTTCCATAATATCACCAACGATACCGTAATCTGAATTTTTAAATATTGGGGCATTAGGATTATTATTAATAGCTACAATAGTGGTAGCATCCTTAATTCCTTTTAGATGTTGCCCAGCACCTGATATACCACATGCTATATAAAGATTTCCATTAAACTTTTGTCCTGACATTCCAACGTAACGGTTTAGAGGTAAATATTTCAATGTTTCAGCTACAGGACGTGATGATCCAATAGAGGCACCAGCTTGAATAGCTAGAGCTTTTGCAAGTTCCATATTTTTCTCTTCTCCAATTCCCTTACCTACACTAACAACACGATCTGACTTAGCTATTGGAGTGTTTATGTCAATTCCAACAGTAAAGTCATATCCATCCTTCTTTAAGGCCTCTACAAGCTTGTCTACACTTTCTTTAGCTGTATTTTCCTTAAAGATAACCTTCTTACGAGCACCTGTCAATGGATCAGCTTTCTTCTTAGATTTTTTATCACCCTTTGGCATCTTACCTATTATATGAGATGCAATTACTACTCTTTGAATCTCATTAGTTCCCTCATAAATAGTACAAATCTTAGCGTCACGATAAGCTCTTTCAACTTCCATACCCTTTAAGTATCCTGATCCACCAAATATTTGTAGTGCGTCATTAACTACTTCTAAGCATATATCTGAAGCATACATCTTAGCCATTGCAGACTCCATAGAATAATCCTCATGATTTTCTTTTAAATCTGCAGCACTATATATTAATAGTCTTGCAGCTCTTAACTTAGTTGCCATATCTGCTAACTTAAAGGAAATTGATTGTTGTTGAGCTATAGGTTTTCCAAATTGAACTCTTTCCTTAGAATATTCTAAAGCATTTTCATATGCCCCTTGAGCAATTCCCAATGCTTGAGCTGCTATCCCTATACGACCACCATCAAGTGTTTGCATAGCTATACCAAAGCCTTTTCCTTCTTCTCCTAATAAGTTTTCCTTTGGAACCTTAACATTATTAAATATTAATTCAGCTGTTGAAGAAGAACGGATACCCATCTTATCGTAGTGATCACCAAAAGTAAATCCTTCCCAACCTTTTTCAACTATAAAGGCACTAATTCCCTTTACTCCTATATCAGGAGTAGTTACAGCAAATACAACATATGTATCAGCCTTATCTGCATTAGTAATAAATATTTTTCCACCATTTAAGATGTAATAATCTCCTTCTAGGACAGCAGTTGTTTCAGTTCCACCTGCATCACTACCTGCATTAGGTTCAGTTAACCCAAATGCACCTATTTTTTCTCCCTTAGCTAATGGCACTAAATACTTTTGTTTTTGTTCTTCAGTTCCAAATGCGAATATTGGATAACTTCCTAAAGATACGTGAGCTGATAAAATAACCCCTGTTCCTCCATCTACTCTAGAAAGCTCTTCTACAGCGATAGCATAACTTATAACATCACTACCTAATCCACCATATTCCTTTGGATAAGGAGTACCCAAAACACCCATTTCACCTAATTTTTTAACAACTTCTTCTGGAAAAATGTTTTCCTTGTCCCACAAAAATGCCTGTGGTCTTATTTCTGCCTCTGCAAATTCTCTGATTTTTGCACGAAAAGCTTCATGTTGGTCTGTAGTCTTAAAAAACATACCCTTGCCTCCTTTTATTTAGTGCTTTCTTTAATTCAAAACACATTTTTGTTTATAATAAAAGCTAAAACTCATGCTGCAAATAATTATAAGAATAAATAGAATTAATAAATTTCCTATCTTTCTTAATAATTATTATTGTAAAACTAATAATATTTATTGTCAATTTATTCTGAAAACATTTGCTATTTTATATTAATATTATCCTTACATTGTAATTATTGACAAATTAATCTGCTTTTAATTTTCAAAATGTTAAAATAATTCATATGATTTTTTTATTTTGAAAATAAAGTCATATAAAAATTTTCTCTTCACAAATTATCATTCCAAATACATACACATTTTACCTTTTAATTGTTTGTGAATTAATTAATAAACTGTACACTAAAAAAGCAGGTTATATACCTTACTCTAATAATATTAAAAATTGTTTATTATAGCTAAAAAGATCTACACCTTTTACTATTTACTGCCTATCAAATAAAATAATAGAATAATACCCTCCAATTTTAACTATGTGATTTTTTTCTATTACTTCTTATACAAAACTTTTATAATTAACTTGATAAGTTCTTAGTACATTGTTCGTTATATAAAGTGTAAGTACTTACAAGGAGGCGAATTTATTGGCAGATAACCTTATAATTAAATATATTAAATCCAAAAATGAAAAAGGATTGCAATTGCTTTTAGAAACTTACGGTGGTCTAATAAAGGGTGTAGTCCGAAAACATCTATCATCTCTAGATTACTATCAAGATGAGTGTATTAACGATATTTTAATATCAATTTGGAACAATATTGATTCATTTGATTGTAAAGGATCTTTTAAAAATTGGATTGTAGTGATATCAAAATTTAAAGCTATTGATTATAAACGCAAATACCTTAAACATAATAATTTTGAAGATATAGATAAAATTATATTAAGTGATAAAAAAGATCTATCAGACAATCTATTATATAAAGAGTTACAAAGTGAAATCCAATCACTTTTAGATAACTTAAGGTCAGAAGATAGATCTATATTTGTTAAATATTATTTAGAAGATATCTCTACTGATAATATTTCCAAAGAACTAGGTATTCCTAAAGCACAAATATATAACAAGCTATCAAGAGGTAGAAAAAAATTATTTTCAATTCTGAAAAACAGTTTTTAAATGAGGTGATATTTTGAAAGATATTTATAAAGCTTTTAATAATATAGATGTTAATACTAATGACTATGATAATACAGAACTAACTGAATATGAAATTGAAAAGTTTAAAGATATGGTATCAGAAAAAATATATGTTAGGAAAAGACCTTTTTATAAGCAAATTGCTTCACTTATAGTATTATCTGTGATTTCTTTCCTACTTTTAAACACAGGAAATGTTAGTGCAGTCTTAGATTCCCTTGGCAATAATTTAAAGAATATATTTAACATATCTCAAAATAAATATTATGATAATTATACAAATCTAATAAATAAAACAGTAACAGATAATAATATTTCAATAACTTTTGAAGAAGTTTTGATTGAAGAAAATCAATTAATAATTTCATCAATTATAGATTATAGTGAACTTTCAAAGAACTTAAAAAAAGATCTTATTAATAATTTAAAAGATATATCAATTTCCAATACTCTGTATTTTGATGATATGGAATATAGAGATACTTCCTCATCATTATTTGAAATATCTGAGGATAAAATAAGGTATATAAGCTTATTTGACATTGAAAAAGTTCCTGACTCTAGGCTTTTAAATTGTTCACTTACTTATAAATTCTTCAATGTTTTGTTTAAAGATTCTAAAAATGGTTATCTCGATAAAGAGATTACTGGAGATTGGACCTTTGATTTTTCTATAGATACTTCTAATATATCAAACTCACAAAATGAATTGTATCTTTCTCAAAACAATATTCTTTATTACGAAAATGGTGATACTTTAAAAATAAATAAGATAGAGAAGTCTGATATAAGTATAAAAATATATTATGATTTTAGTACTAATTCTGATTATTACTCAGTTCCACCATTCTTCCTTATAGATAGTAATAAGAATTATATAGGTAATCATTTCTACAATAATGAATATGCACTCTTCTTTATTAAAGATAGTGATGCTACTAATACTTTTACTATATCTGGCTATGACCATGGTGCAAGTGATAATATAATTATTGACTTTAAAGAGTAATCTAAAATATAAAGCACAAATAAATCCACGACATCTAATGCCGTGGATTTATTTATGAATGATTATTACCTTTAATATTTAAACTCTAAAAGCTTATTTTTTAATTGATCTTCTATATTTCTTAATTCTAATTCAGCCTCTCTACGTTTTTGACGTCCTTCTGTTTGTATATTAAGTATTTCGTCAAGAGTTGAAATTAAGGATTCATTAGTAAATCTAAGTGTATCAACATCAACAATTCCTCTTTCTGATGCCTTAGCAGTTTCTATAGTAGAAGTCTTCAATATCTCAGCATTTTTACGTAAAAGTTCATTAGTCATATTTGTTACTTCTCCTTGAACCCTTGCTGCATTAGTAGAATGAGCAACTCCAAGAGCTAATACTATTTGACTTTTCCAAAGAGGAATAGTATTAACAATTGTAGATTGTATTTTTTCAGACATTAAAGAATCATTATTTTGAATTAATCTAATTTGAGGAGCCATTTGTAAGGAAATCATTTTAGTTAATTCCAAATCATGGATTTTCTTTTCAAAGCGATTGCAAAGAGCCAGAAAATCATTTACTTCTTGAGCATCTTGAGGAAGTCCACTTCTTTTTGCTTTTTCTTGTAATTTAGGTAGCTCCTCTTTCTCTAATTTTTGAAGTTTCTTTTTTCCAGCTAAAATATACATAGAAAGCTCTTTAAAATACACTTTATTTATTTCATACATCTTATCTAACATCGCTATATCTTTTAATAGCTGTATTTGATGTTTTTCAAGGATATTACACATTTTATTAATATTATCCTCTACTTTATCGTATTTCGCTTTCATTTGAGAAATCTTTTCTTTACCCTTCTTAAAAAAGCCAAAGATACCTTTTTTCTCCTCAGACTCTTCAAAATTTTTCAGCTCATGAACTACATTAGAAAGCATATCTCCAACTTCCCCTAAATCTTTAGTTCTCACATTATTTAATGCTGTCTCTGAAAAATCAGAAATTTTCTTTTGAGCACCTACTCCAAATTGTAAAATAGAATTTGAATTAGTTATTTCTATCTTATCAACAAATTGCTCTACCATCTTTTTTTCTTCTTCAGTTAGAAGTATTTCATCAATTACTTCTTCTTTAACTTTTTCTTCTTCCACTTTAATATTAATAACTTCATCTTTAAATGGCTCAAATACTAATTCTGGCTGTATATTTATAGATTCTTTAAACTCATCACTCATTTTAATGCCTCCTTATATTTAAAAGTTATTTTTTAAAATCTTCCTCTGTTAATCCCTCTTGTTTAAATAGAGTTTTTAGCACAGAAATATCTGTAGAAATGTCTAAAGCAACATCTTCAAATAAATCATCTAATAAATTTTCAAAAGCATTATTTATAATATCAATACTTTTTTCAATTTCAATTTTAGCATTTTTAATATTTTCCCCTTGAACTATTTGATTACTTAATTCCTTATAAGAATTAATTAACTTTATAGTAATAGGTAGATAATGATTTATAAATTTATTAACTTCTTGTAGCTTTTTAGGATTCTTCTCAACATAATTAAGTATTTCACTTGCAATATATTGTAATCTATCTAATTTAGCTGCTACTTCTTCTTTATAAAGTTCATTTCTTATGATTTTTATTTGATTTATATACTTTCTTCCAGTTTCAATTATAAGTCTTACTTCTTCTTTTTCAGAATTATTAACATCTTCTTTTAATTTTTCTTTTTTACTTTCTTTATCCATTTGCTGTCTTTTTAAATTTAAATAGTCACCATAGACATCATCATTTAACATAAAATAAGTTTTTTCATCATCAATATGCCCTTCTATAAACATACCTAAAGCAATCATTTTATTTAAATCTTTAATAACAAAAGCTTCCTTTTCTTTAGCAAATTTCGCTAAGTCCTTAATTAAAAAATAGCTATCATCATCAATAAATCTTACATACTTCTTAAAACGTTTTATTCTTTTTCTTAAATTTACCCCTCTAAAAAGTAATCCTAAGCTTATTAGAAAAAATGTAAATAAAACTCCAAAAGCAATATGAATATTATCTATAGTTCCACCAAAAACTATCATAAATATTAGAAATATAAGAACTAAAAACCCAAAAACTGCACTTCCTATTGATCCAAATATTAGATAAAATATTCCTGATAAACTACCAGCTGGTCTTTTGCTAATATAAGTAGATACATCATTTTTAGGCTTTTTAGTTAAAATCTCATACTTATTTTCCATTTTTCTATTGTATTCATTTACCTTTGATTTAAACTCATTTAAAGTATCCTCAGCTTTACCGCTAATATCTCTTTTTAAATTAGCGAAATCTATAGCGTTAAGTGCATTTTTAACTGTAGACATAATTTGATCTTCTAAATCAGAAAAATCTCTTCTATCCATTGTCTTGCCTCCAGACCATTACTATTATTTACATAAATTAAAAGATATAAAATAATATACCTCTCCTATAATATTTTAGGTTTATTATATCTTATTATTTAACTAATTACAATTTACAAAAATTGCATAACTATATATTTTTTAATAACCCATTTGTTATTCTTCCCAATACATTTTAAAAAAGAGTGTAGCAAAAATTACTACACTCTTTATACTAAAATACTTTCTTTAATCTTCTATAAATAAAGGAACAAACTCAAACTTATTACAATCAACTAATCCTCTATTTGTAAGTCTTAATTCTGGTAAACATGCTAATGATATAAGAGCCATTGTCATAAATGGAGAAACTATATTACATCCTATTTCTTCCCAAGCCTTACCTAATAACTCAACCTTCTCTGCCATTTCTTCTAAAGGTTTATCACTCATTAGACCTGCTATTGGTAAAGGTACTAATCCTATAACTTTTCCATCTTTTACAGCTACCATTCCGCCGCCACATTCTATTAGTGTATTAGCTGCTAAAGCCATATCTTCATCATTAGCACCTATAACTAAAAGATTGTGAGCATCATGAGCAACAGTTGATGCCATTGCTCCTTCTTTTATTCCAAAGCCTTTAACAAATCCGTATCCTACTGTTCCTGTTTCCTTATGTCTTTCAAATACAGCTGCTTTTAAAACATCATTGTTTGTATCACATTGAACCCTTCCATCTTTAACATCTAGTTCAATATGTCTTTCATAAGTACCAACTCTTGCAGGTATTATTTCCATAACTCTTGCTTTTACTTTTTCTTTATTCTCTGCATATATATTAAAAGAATCCTTAGTTATTATATTCTTTACATGCATTGAATTCATTGCATCTTCTGGATATTTATATTCATATATTTCTTCAGTTAAAACTCCATTTTCTGCTACTATATTTCCATCAATAATAACCTTTGTTACATTAATTTTATTTAAGTCTTCTATAAATACTATATCAGCGCATTTACCTGGAGTTATTGAACCTAATTCATGATCCATTTGGAAGCATTGTGCACAGTTTATAGTAACCATTTGTATTGCTGTTATTGGATCTATTCCCTCTTTTATAGCTCTTCTAATTATATGATCTAAATGTCCATCATTTAATAATGTATGAGGATGTGTATCATCTGATATTAATACTGCAAATCTACTATCAACATTATTTTCTGTTATAGATTTACTTACTTCTTTTAAATCATGCCACGCTGATCCTTCTCTAAACATTGCATACATACCAAGTCTCATCTTAGCTAAAGCATCTTCAGCTCTTGTAGATTCATGACAACATCTAACTCCAGATGCTATATATCCATTTAATCCTTTTCCTGTTTCAGGTAGAGAATAATGCCCTGTTACAATTTTATTAGCCTTTAATGTTTCTCCTACAACTCCATGGGCATGGTCTGTTGAAAATAATATTCCTGGGAAATTCATCATTTCTCCTAGTCCAACAACACTATCCCATTTCATAGTCTCTGCTATATCCTCTGGTCCAATTACTGCTCCTGTATCTTCAAATCCTGGAACTGCAGGAACACATGATGGAGTAGTTACCATATTTTTTAATGGAGTTCCCTTTCCATCTTCAATCATATACTTAACACCATTTAAACCAAGTACATTACATATTTCATGAGGATCCATATAAATACCTACTGTTCCATGAGGTATTACTGAACGAGCATATTCACTAACACTTAACATAGAAGATTCTACATGAATATGTCCATCTAAAAATCCAGGTGCTATATATTGTCCCTTAGCATCAATTACTTTAGTATTTTCTTTTATACAATGTTTTGCATCACCAACTAAAGCTATTCTTCCCATACTAATTGCTACATCAGTATTTTCAATTATTTCTCTAGTACATACATTTACTAATTTAGCATTAGTAATTACAATATCAGCTCCTTGAAATCCTTGTGCTACTGCTGATAATATTTTACTTACTTCCCATAATGGCTTAATATTAAATTTATTAAACATACCTTTTACCTCTTATCTTAGTGTTATATTATACTAATCCTATATCACTTCTATAATATTTTTCTTTAAAGTTTACCTTTTCAATTGATTTATAAGCATCTTCTCTAGCTTCTTCTACAGTTTTTCCTATTCCAACTACTGATAAGACTCTCCCGCCATTAGTTTTTAAAACTCCATCTTCAAGCTTTGCTCCTGCTATAAATACTTTATCTTTAACTTCATTATCTACAGTAATTTCATAACCTTTTACAAAAGATCCTGGATATCCTTTTGAAGCTAAAACTACATTTACACAAGCTCCTGTATTCCACTTAACTTCAGCATTCTCTAAATCTTCATTTAAAGCAGATTCTATTAACTCAAGCAAATCGCTTTCCATTAAATTAAGTACCGATTGTGTTTCTGGATCTCCCATTCTAACATTATATTCTAGAAGATATGATCCCTTTTTAGTTATCATAAGTCCAAAGAATATTATCCCTTTAAAATCAAAGCCCTCTTCTCTAATCCCTTGTAAAGTATTATTCATTATATTTTCTTCGAAATCTTTAAGAACTTCTTCAGTTACAAAAGGATTTGGTGCTGATACTCCCATACCACCTGTATTTGGTCCCTTGCTACCATCAAAAACTTGTTTGTGATCTTTTGCAGAGATAAATGGTATTATTGTTTTCCCATCAGTTATTGATAATATTGAAGCTTCTACCCCATCTAAAAACTCCTCTATTACTATTTTTTGTCCTGCACCATTAAATATATCATCTATCATAAAGGAGTTAACTGCTTTAACAGCCTCTTCTTTATTTTCACAAATTGCAACGCCTTTGCCTGCTGCTAAACCATCTGCTTTTACTACTGTAGGATATGGGCATTTATTTAAATATTCTAGTGCTTCTTGATGATTATAAAAAACTTCATATTCAGCAGTTTTTACTCCATACTTTTTCATAAAGTCTTTAGAAAAACTCTTACTACCTTCAAGTCTAGCAGCCCTTTTACTAGGTCCAAAAATCTTAAGACCCTTTTCTTTAAACTTATCTACTATTCCCTTAGTTAGTGGATCTTCTGGCCCAACTATTGTTAAATCAATAGATTCTCCAATAGCAAAGCTTAACAGTTCATCTATATCTGTAATATCAATATTTTCACATTTAGCTTCTATAGCTGTTCCACCATTACCAGGAGCCACAAATATCTTTTCTACTCTATCATTCTTAGCAATTTTCCAAGCTAAAGCATGCTCTCTTCCACCAGACCCAATTAATAAAATTTTCATTCTACACCCCCAAGATATCAATTGACAATTAACAGTTAATAATTAACAATTGACGATGTAATTCTTCCAGAATTACTAAAAATCAAATATATTCAAAAACTCCTTAATGAGTTTTCTCCTTAATTATCCACTATCAATATTCATTATTCATTGCACTAATCTTTGATTAGTGCTTAAAGTGTCTTATTCCTGTAAATACCATTGCTATCCCATGTTCATTACAAGCATCTATAGATTCTTGATCTCTCATTGAACCACCTGGTTGAATTATAGCTTTTATTCCATTTTTAGCACATGTATCTACAACATCTCTGAATGGGAAGAATGCATCTGATGCTAAAACAGTAGCTCCTTTACCTCTTTTAAGAGCATCTTCTGTAGGCCAAATTCTATTAACTTGTCCTCCACCAATCCCTACTGCTACTCCATCTTTAATGGTTACTATTGCATTAGATTTAACGTATTTCACTACCTTCATACCAAAGATTAAATCTCTCATTTCTTCTTCTGTTGGTGCCTTTTCAGTAACCACCTTAATTTCATCAGTTAACTTAGTATCTTCTTCTTGAACTAGGATTCCACCATCAACAGTTACCATAAATTTTTTATCCTTAGGAATATTGTTACATTTAATAACTCTTAAATTCTTTTTAGTTCTTAATACTTCAAGGGCATCTTCATCATATTCTGGAGCTGCAACTACTTCTAAGAAGATTTTAACCATTTCTTCTGCTGTAGCCTTATCAATCTTTCTATTAACTGCAACTATACCACCAAATATTGATGTTGGATCTGCTTCATATGCTTTAGTGTAAACTTCAAGTGGAGTTTCTCCAATAGCAACGCCACATGGAGTATTATGCTTAAGTCCACAACAAGCTACTTCTTCAAACTCGCAAGCTACCTTCCAAGCTATATCTAAATCTTTTATATTGTTATAAGATAATTCCTTACCATTAAGAACTTCGAAGCTATTCATTGCCCCATCAAACTCATTTGAGCTGTAGTATGCTGCGCTTTGATGTGGATTTTCTCCATATCTTAAACTTTGCTTTTTCTTGTATGAGATTGAAAGATATTCTGGATATTCTTCATCTTCAAGTAAGAAGTTAGAAATGGCTGCATCATAAGCACTCATTAAGTTAAATACCTTTCCAGCTAATTTCTTTCTTAATGATGCAGAAACTTCTCCTGTTTCAGATATTTCTTCCATAACCGCCTTGTAGTCATTTTTATCAGATATAACAACTACATCTTTAAAATTCTTAGCAGCTGCTCTTAGCATAGTTGGTCCACCGATATCAATAAACTCAACCTTTTCATCAAAACTTAAGTTTTCTCTTACCTTTTGGAAAAATGGATATAAATTAACTATAACCATATCTATAGGTGTAATATTTCTTTCTTTAATAGTATTCATATGTTCTTCATTATCTCTTATAGCAAGGATTCCTGCATGGATAATTGGATGAAGAGTTTTAACTCTACCATCTAACATTTCTGGAAAATTAGTTACTTCATTAACTTCAATAACATTAACTCCATTATCCTTTAAATGTTTATAAGTACCACCTGTAGATATAATTTCTACTCCTTTATCTTGTAGAAAGTTTGAAAACTCCAATATTCCTTCTTTATCAAAAACGCTAACTAATGCTCTTTTAATCATTTAAAATAACTCCTTTTTTAAAATTAAGAATGAATAATTAAAGATGAAATCCCCAAGGAATTTCTTAAAATGAATAACTCATCTTGCCTAAGTTATATCCATAATTATCAATTATCCATTATTTATTATTAATTGTATTTATTCTCGCTTTTCCATTTATAATTTCAACTTGGTCTTTACTAATTAAGTCAATTGCTTTAGGTAATAGTATATGTTCTTTCTCTAGAACCCTTTTTTGAAGAATTTCTTTCGTATCCTCATAATAAACTGGAACTACCTCTTGAAGTAGTATTGCCCCCCTATCTACTTCTTCATTGACAAAATGAACTGTGCATCCAGTGTATTTAACTCCTGAGTTTATTACAGCTTCATGAACCTTTAATCCGTACATTCTAGGTCCACAAAAGCTTGGAATAAGAGAAGGATGAATATTTATAATCCTATCCTTAAACTCTTTAAGAATATCCCCCTCTAATATTGATAAATACCCCGCAAGAACAATTAAATCAACCTTTCCCTTAGTTAATTCCAGTATCTTATCTGAAGTCTTATCTCCATACTCTTTTTTAGATATTATATAAGTTTTTATCCCCTTAAGTTTTGCCCTTTCTAGAGCAAAAATACCTTCTTTACTTCCTATAACCATTTCTATTTTACAATTTAATTTACCACTATCTATTGAATCAATAATAGATTGAAGATTGGTTCCTCCCCCTGAGGCAAGTACTGCTACTTTAAACAACAACCTTCACCTCCAGATGTAACATAACCTATTTCATAAGCTTTTTCTCCCATTTCAATTAATGCTTTTATAATAGGCTTAACATCTGCTTCATTTACACATAGTACAAAACCAATTCCCATATTGAAGGTATTATACATATGATCCTTATCTACACCCTTTTCTATTATCTTGTTAAATATATTAGGTACTGGATAACTATCTTTCTTTATAACTGCTGTAAAGTTATCTCCATTGAACATTCTTGGAACATTTTCTAAGAATCCACCACCAGTTATATGTGCCATACCTTTAATTTCATAGCTTTCAAGTAGCTTTAATATAGGTTTCACATAAATCTTAGTAGGAGTTATTAATGTTTTCCATACTTCTTTTCCATCTACTTCTTCATTTAAATCTTTAAATAATTTTCTAACTAAAGAATATCCATTTGAATGTAATCCTGAAGATGCTATACCTATAAGCTTGTCTCCATCTTTTATATTTCTACCGTTAATAATTTTATCCTTATCTACTATACCAACAGCAAAGCCAGCCATATCATATTCACCATCTCTATAAAACCCTGGCATTTCAGCAGTTTCTCCACCTACTAAAGCACAGTTTCCTTGGATACAACCTTCAGAAACTCCCTTAACTAAATCAGCAGCTACTTCAGCTTCTAACTTTCCACAAGCTATATAATCAAGGAAGAATAATGGTTTTGCTCCGTGGCATAATATATCATTTACACACATAGCAACACAGTCAATTCCAACAGTATCATACTTCTTAGTTCTAAATGCTATATCAAGCTTAGTTCCTACTCCATCAGTTCCTGATACCAATACAGGCTTCTTGTACCCTTCTGGTAGTTCAACCATTCCAGCAAAGCTTCCTAAACCATTAAGTACATATTCACTCATAGTTCTACTAGCATATTCTTTAATAAGCTTTACTGATCTATATCCTTCTTCTATATTAACTCCAGCTTCTTTATAAGTTATCATTTAACACACTACCTTTCAGCTTTATTTTGCACCTTCTATAGGAGTTGCCACTGGATAAATTCCATTAAAGCAACCAACACAATATCCACAGTCTTTCTTAAAGCAACTATACATACCTTCCATGCTTAAATAGCCTAAGCTGTCCGAACCTATTGCTTCTCTTATTTCTTCAATACTCTTTTTTGCACCAATTAATTCACTTCTATATGGAGTATCTATTCCAAAATAGCAAGGAAATTTAACTATTGGTGAAGCTACTAAGAAATGTACCTCTTTAGCTCCTGCTCTTCTTAAAGATTCAACTAAATGTCTTGAGGTAGTTCCTCTAACTATTGAATCATCTATTAAAATTACTCTCTTACCATTTACATTAGCTTTTAAAGGATTAAGCTTAACAGCAACTGCCTTTTCCCTAATTTCTTGAGAAGGAGTTATAAATGTTCTACCTACATATCTATTTTTAACAAAACCCGTATCATAAGGAACTCCTGAAGCTTTTGAATAACCAATAGCTGATGGTATTCCTGAATCTGGAACTGCAACTACTAAATCTGCTTCTATCTTATGCTCTCTAAATAATTGTTCACCAGCCTTAACTCTTGAATCATGTACATCTAATCCATCTATTGTTGAGTCAGGTCTTGCAAAATAAATATATTCAAATGCACAAGTTTGGCATTGTGTGTTTTCTGAATACTTAAATGATTTAACTCCATTATTATCTATTACTATTATTTCACCTGGATCTATATCTCTAACTAATTCTGCACCTATTGCATCTAAAGCACAGCTTTCAGAAGATAGTACATATCCTTCTTCCATTTTTCCTAAACATAAAGGTCTTATTCCATGAGGATCTCTAACACCTATAAGCTTATCTTCAGTTAAAATAACCATAGCAAAGGATCCCCTTACTGCTTGTATAGCATCAAATATTGCTCTTTCAATACCTTTTTTTGCTGCTCTTGCAATAAGATTTGCTATTACCTCTGAATCTATTGATGTATGGAATACATGTCCACCATCTTCTAATAATTCTCTTATAACTTCTGCATTAACTAAAGTACCATTATGAGCCATAGCAATGGACCCAAGTCTTGTTTGACTAAGTAATGGCTGAGCATTTTCAATTCTTGTATCTCCAGATGTAGAGTATCTTACATGTCCAATAGCAGCATTACCCTTTAGCTTTTCTAAGCTCTCCTTAGAAAAAGCTTCTGTTATAAGCCCCATTCCTTTATGAATATCTATAGTTTCACCATTAGCTACAGCAATCCCTGCACTTTCTTGACCTCTATGCTGCAGAGCATATAACCCATAATAAGTCATTGAAGCCACATCCATTGGCTTATTAACATAAACACCAAAAACGCCACATTCATCTTTAAATTTATCGTTACTTGGATCTATAATTAAATTTGATCTCAAAAATAATACCCCCAGTTTTAATTAATTAAAAAATGAAAAGATTTAAAAAATGAAAAAATTAGGGAAAATAATTTAGATTACTGAACTATTTACTTTTTTATTATCTTTGGAAACTTTATGAAGCTTCACCCTAAATTCTTTCATTTTCATTATTTCATTTTTTATTCTTTCATTACTTCTTTATTCTGTTTAAGATTTCTATATAAGCATCTTTTACATTTCCCATATCTCTTCTAAATCTATCTTTATCAAGCTTTTCTCCTGTAGTTGCATCCCAAAATCTACAAGTGTCTGGTGAAATTTCATCAGCCAATATAACTTCTCCATTATATCTTCCAAATTCAAGTTTAAAATCAATTAATCTTATGTTTTGCTTTGCGAAGAACTCCTTTAATAAATCATTTATCTTTGCAGTCATTGCATAAATCTTTTCTAATTCTTCAAATGTAGTAGCACCAATTCCTACTGCATGGAAATCATTTATTAAAGGATCCCCTAGATCATCATCTTTGTATGATAATTCAAAAACTGTAGTCTTTAATTTAAAACCTTCTTGTAATCCTAATCTCTTAGCCATTGATCCAGCTGCAACATTTCTTACAATTACTTCTAGAGGTACTATTTCAACCTTCTTACATAATTGTTCTCTTTCACTTAATTTTTCAATAAAGTGAGTCTTTATTCCATTTTCATTTAACATTTCAAATATCATTGAAGTAATTGCATTGTTTAAAACACCTTTATCTTCGATTTGTCCCTTCTTTTCGCCGTTAAAAGCAGTTGCATCATCTTTGTAATAAACTATTACTTCATCAGCCTTATCTGTAGCGTATATTTTTTTTGCTTTTCCTTCATACATCATTTCTAATCTTTCCATTATAAATCCACTCCTTGTCCATTTTCTTCTATAAATTTAGTTTTCATATCTGTTCTAAATTGATTTAACTTTTCTCTTAAAGCTGCATCCTTTATAGCAAGCATTTGAACTGCAAGCATTCCTGCATTGTAGCTATTATTAATTCCAACAGTTGCTACTGGGATTGATTTTGGCATTTGTACTATTGAGAATAATGCATCTAAGCCTTCAACAGCTCCCTTTATAGGAACTCCAATTACTGGCATAGTAGTTTTAGAAGCTATAACGCCTGGTAAATGAGCTGCAAGTCCAGCTCCAGCAATTACTACTTCACATCCATTATCTTCTGCTGCCTTTAAAGTTTCACTTAACTTTTCAGGAACTCTATGAGCTGATAAAATATAAGCCTTAAATTCAACTCCAAATTCTCTTAAGCAGTTAGCTGCACCTTTCATAACATCAGTATCAGACTTACTTCCAAAAAATATTGCTACTTTCATATAAAACCACCCTTTTATAATTAATAATTAACAGTTAACAATTAGCAGTTATTGATGTAATTCCTCCGGAATTACTAAAAATTTAATTTCCAACAACTCAGCTTCGCTGAGTTGTTTCCTTAATTCTTAATTATTCATTTTTTCATTTCTTCATTTTTTCATTAAACAAGAACCTTCGTTACAAGACATAAACTAATCTTGCTCTTATCAACAATTTAAAGTATTACTTAAAATACTGTACTCCTGATTTAAATATCTTTTGATCGAAATCACCAGGAATATTTCTATATAAGCTTTCTCCTCTTCTTTCTGAGTGGCCCATCTTACCTAATATTCTTCCATCTGGACTTGTAATACCTTCAATTCCTAACATTGATCCATTAGGATTAAATGGCATGTTCATAGAAACTTCTCCATTAAAATCAACGTATTGAGTTGCTATTTGTCCATTAGCAGAAAGTTTTTCTAATAGTTCCTTAGGTGCTACAAATCTTCCTTCACCATGTGAAATTGCTACTGAATGAATATCTCCTACATTAACTTCATTAAACCATGGAGATTTATTTGAAGTAATCTTAGTTCTAATAATTGAACTCATATGCCTATTAATCTCGTTGTAAGTTAATGTTGCCATATCTTCTTCTATATCAACTATTTCACCATATGGAACTAATCCTAATTTGATTAAAGCTTGGAAGCCGTTACATATACCTAACATTAATCCATCTCTATTTTTAAGAAGATCCATAACAGCATCTTTTATTCTTTCGTTTCTAAATACTGTAGCTATAAACTTACCTGATCCATCTGGTTCATCCCCAGCTGAAAATCCTCCTGGTAACATAATAATTTGACTTTCTCTTATAGTTTTTTCCATCTTTAAGATAGATTCATTTAAAAGCTCTTTGTTCATATTATTTAGAACTAATTCAGAAACTTCTGCCCCTTCATTTCTGAAAGCTTTTGCACTATCATATTCACAGTTTGTCCCTGGGAAAACTGGAATAAATACTCTTGGTTTTGCAACCTTAATAGTTGGTGTTTTAGCTTCAGTAACTTTATATAATGGAGTATTTACTTTTTCATTTTTATCTTCTGTTTTTATCTTAAATATCTTTGTTAACTTCTCTTCTAATGTTTTTTCTAAAGATTCAATTTCAAAGTTAATATCGTAATCTTCTAATATAATAGCCCCATTTTTAATAGTCTCGCCTATTGCCTTATAAGCGCAACCAGCCAGTTCCTTATCGACTTCTACATCTGACTTAACCTCTAGAACTAAACTTCCATAGTTAAGACCAAATAATTCTTCCTTAGTTACATTTTTAATATTTGCCCCAATTTTATTACCTAAAGTCATCTTTGTTATAGCCTCAGATAATCCACCAAACTTAATTGATGATGCAGAAATTACCTTTCCTTCATGTATAAGTTTGTGTACTATTTCTAAATTATTTTTATATTCATCTACCTTTAATGTCATATCCTCATTCTTTTCAGCTATTAATAGAACAAGTTTAGACCCAATTTCCTTAAATTCTGGTGATATAACTTTATTTGCCTTACATACATCTACTGCAAAGGCTACTAATGATGGAGGTACATCAATATCTCCAAAAGTTCCTGACATTGAATCTTTTCCTCCAATAGCTGGAATACCTAAGTCCATTTGTGCTTGATATGCTCCAAGTAAAGCTGCAAATGGTTTGCCCCACTTAGTATCTTCCTTGCCTAATCTCTCAAAATACTCTTGCAATGTTAATCTGGCCTTTTTATAATTCCCACCCATAGCTGAAAGCTTTGTTATTGCTTCAATAACTGAATAATATGCCATATGATATGGACTCCATACTCCCATTTCAGGATTGAATCCAAATGTCATTAATGTAGCGTCTTTACTTTCTCCATTTAATACTGGTATTTTTGCTGCCATACCTTCTGCTTGTGTTTTTTGATATTTACCACCAAATGGCATAAGCACAGTTCCAGCTCCTATAGTCGCATCAAATCTCTCTACTAGCCCTTGTTGTGACGCTACATTTAATTTCTTAAGATTATTAATCCATTCTTCTTTAACATTTAAATCTTTATTAACTTCAAATGGATATTTTTCTGGATTTAAAACCTTAACCTTAGTAGTTTGTCTTGCCCCATTAGTATCTAAGAATTCTCTCTTGATATCTACTATTGTATTTCCTCTCCAGAACATCTTAAGTCTTTCTGTTTCAGTAACCACTGCTACCTTAACAGCTTCTAAGTTTTCTTCCTTAGCTAAAGCAATGAACTTTTCTTCATTTTCTTTATTTACTACAACTGCCATTCTTTCTTGTGATTCTGAAATAGCTATTTCTGTTCCATCTAGCCCTTCATATTTCTTTGGAACCTTATCTAAATCTATATCTAAACCTCTAGTTAGTTCCCCTATTGCTACAGATACTCCACCTGCACCAAAATCATTACATCTCTTAATCATAGTTGAAACTTCTTTATTTCTAAATAATCTTTGAATCTTTCTTTCAGTAGGTGGATTACCCTTTTGCACCTCTGCTCCACATTCATTAATTGAATCTTCTGTATGCTCTTTAGACGAACCAGTTGCTCCACCTAAACCATCTCTACCAGTTCTTCCACCTAAAAGAATTACAACATCACCACTCTTTGGTTCTTCTCTAACTACATTCTCCTTAGGTGCTGCTGCTATTACTGCCCCAACTTCCATTCTTTTAGCTACATAATTAGGATGGTATATTTCTGCAACTTGTCCAGTAGCAAGTCCTATTTGATTACCATAAGAACTATATCCATGTGCCGCCCCTAATGTTATAGTTCTTTGAGGAAGTTTCCCCTTTAATGTATCTTCAACTTTAACCGTCGGATCTGCTGAACCAGTTACTCTCATTGCTTGATATACATAAGTTCTACCTGAAAGTGGATCTCTTATTGCACCTCCAAGACATGTTGCTGCTCCACCAAAAGGTTCTATTTCAGTTGGATGATTGTGAGTTTCATTTTTAAACATCACTAGATATTCCACATTTCCGTCATTAGTTTCGATATCAACTTTTATAGAACAAGCGTTAATTTCATCGGAAACATCTAAATCTTCTAATAGTCCTCTTTTTCTCATTTCCTTCATAGTTATTACTGCTATATCCATTAAAGTCTCATCTCTATTGGTTTCCCCATAAACAAAATTTCTAGATTTAAGATATGCATTGTAAGATTTAATTAAAGGCTTTGTATATAAACCTTCTTCTATATCTACAGCTTCAATAGCTGTAGAAAATGTAGTGTGTCTGCAGTGATCTGACCAATATGTGTCAATAACTTTAATTTCTGTTATACTAGGATCTCTCTTTTCCCCATTAAAGTAATCCCTAATCATTTTTATATCTTCGAAGCTCATAGCAAGGCCCATTTCACTATGTAGCTCTTTTAATTCATCATAGTTTTTATTTATAAATCCATTTAATATTTTTACATCCTTTGGCTCTGGAAGTTTTGAATATAATTCTAAATTATCAATTTCAACTTCCCTTGAATCAACTTGATTTATATAGTAGTTTTTAATTTTTAGAACTTCATCTTTAGATAAATTCCCCTTTAAAACTATTATCTTTGTCCATTTAACTTCTATTTTTTCTTCTGAAGTTAAAATTTGAAAACATTCTGAAGCTGAATCTGCTCTTTGATCATATTGTCCTGGTAGAAACTCAACTGCAAAAGCCCTTTCTCTATCTTCTAGTTCAAATTTATTTTCATATAAATTATCTACTGTTCTTTCTGAGAATATTGTATAAAGTGCTTTCTTATAATCTTCTTCTTTAATCTCACCTAAGGTATATTTATTAACTAACCTTACCGATTCTAAAGAATTAATGCCTAAGTTGCTTTTAAAATCTTCAAGTAAGCTTTTACCTTCAACGTCATAACCCTTCTTCTTTTCTACAAAAATACATCTCACCTTCAACCTTCATACCTCCAAAGTTAAGTAGTTCTAATATAAACGAACATTTTCTTTAAATTAATATTTATATTCCGTAATTACAATTTAAGGTTATCATTCCAAGATATAAATGTCAACATTGCCCTAAGATTTTTATTATATAATTCGTTATATAACGAACTTTATATTTGTTTTCCTTTTATAATTTTCGGTATTGTATGGTAATATTTTATTTATCTAATAAGTAATCCTATACAAAATATTTTATTTAAATAATTATTACACCAATAACAAAAACTCTACCTAACCAAATAAAGTCAAGTAGAGTTCTTAATTACAATTACCAAATAATTCTATATAATATCTAGTATTTCTTTTAAGTCTTTAATTTTATAATCTGCCTTTGATTGATCTATAGAGCAATCTTCTTGTTCTAAAGCTATTACTTTTAGTTCTGCTGCCTTTCCAGCTTCTATACCCAAAGTAGAATCCTCAATTGCTAAAGCCTCTTCCTTATCAACACCTACACTTCCTAAAGCTTTTAAATATATTTCTGGACTAGGCTTGCTCCTTTCGCATTCTTCTCCACTTATATAAAATTCAATGTACTTTTCCAAATTACATTCTTGTATCATCCTATATATCTCTTTCTTCTCGGATGAGGATGCTATAGCAATTTTTATCTTTCTTTTGCTCAACTCCTCTATGACAACTTTAGCTGAGGGATTAAAGACTTCCTTATATTTAATTTTATTTATCCTTCTATATTCTATATACCCATCTTTAAGTTTTTTTCTTTTCTCCTCATCCTTCGGAACTAACTTTTCCCATATCATAGAGTCACTTAATCCTACAAAATCTATCAATTTTCTTGAAGCAGGCTCTATACCTATCTCATCAAAATACTTCATCCTTCTATTAAAATAAAATTTTTCACTGTCTATTAGGACCCCATCCATATCAAATATAACTGCTTTTTTCAAATTTAATCCCCCGATCATATTATTCATGATTAATTAAAAATGATATCACAAATAAGACGAATTTCTAAATCAGAAATTTCTATAGTATATTCTTTCTCTATATCTGATAAAGAATATTTAACTATATCGACTTTTCTTTTTTCTTTCTCCATAAAATCCTCTATATCCTCTTGAGGATCTACATCTTCTTTTCTAAGTATTCTTTCCACCATACAACTTGTATGTAAATACAATAAAAATCTTCTATTATTGGATAACTTCATATCTAGTAACTTTTCTAGTCTATCAACAGCTTGCTCTATTGAGCTTAATATTTTATTAGCATCTAAAATAGTTAAATTTTCTATAATTTTCTTAGTAGAAAAGTTAAAAACAAGATCTTTCTTTAACTTGTCTGAATCTACATCAAAATTTTCTTTTAAAATACTAATAAAACCATCTATTTCTTCGCCACCAATTAAATGTTCAAGACCTATATAATTAACTCCATCTATTTGTGGATTTTCAGTTCCAATTATGGAAATTACATCATAAATTTGAAAAGGTAATTCTCTTTTCTTATTTTTCATAAGTTTATTATAATCATAAGGAATTATAGTTATTTCTTCCCTTTCCCTATTTAAACTTTTCTCTAATATATCGTGTATTTGTACTGCACTTCCCATTCCTGTATAGCAACAAGTTAGTATAGCTTTTTTCTTCCTTATTGTTGGGTAAACTATCTTCCTTTCTATATTTACCCCATTTAACACTTCTTCGTATATTTCATCAATATTTTTTGCTTGAAGTAACAAACTTCCAACTTCTAAAACTATCGGAGTTGAAACATAATCTATAAGCAATAAAGGTCCTCTTATTTTATCTTTTAGCTTATTACATAAATCTGATAAAGATCCCATATCTACTAATAGTATCAATCCATTTTCAATACTATTATTTTCTATAAAATCAATAACCTTATTCTCAATATCTTCAATTTTAGTATCTATTGGCATATCTATAGCTTGAAATAAGTTTCTCTTTAAAAGTCTATTCGCCACATTCGCCATACTGCTTGCCGTAGAATAACCATGTGCTAGTATAATAGAATTAATTCCACTTCTTATTTTCTGCATATTAGTGCTATTTAAATAAAAGGAAATAAAGATTAAATCCTCATCAAGAAAGTCATAATCTAATTGTTCCCCTAAGTTTTTAAGCATCATCTTTGAAAGCCATACTGAGTTTTCCATATGCATATTTATAAAAGCTAATAGTTTCGGTCTTAAACTATTCCAATCAGGATGATTAATTAATATCTCATGTTCTTCTTTATAATAAAGAAGACTTGCAATAGATAATATCTTATTTCCATCTTGCTTTATACCATAGTTTTCTTCCATATATTTAAAAGCATGTCTGATTGTAAAAGAGATTATTGAAAATAAACTTTGATTTTTGCTACTATTAGAGTTAAATACTAAGTTGTCTAATAACATGTTCACGTTATTCTTCATCTTATTTATATATTGTTCAGAACTAATACTCCCCTTCTCAAGTTCTTTATATTCTTCAATAAATTGAAAGTATGTATTAGCAATATTTTTATCTTCACTTCTGCTAATATCTAACAATTCAGGATATTTATAATCGTATGTTCTATCTTGATATCTACTACTAAATTGATACCCTAAAACATCTTTTATTCTAGACTCACATTCTATTGGTAAATCTGTAATTTTAACATTTATATAGTCATTTTTTTTACTTCTTGTATACCCACTTCCACAAGAATATTTAATAATATTTTTTATCTTTCCAACATTACCTTCAAAGTTACTAGATAATAAAAATGATATAACCTGACTTGAGACTTTTATACTCTTATCTAAAATCTCACTCTCTTTTAGAAAAAAGCTATCTATCAGACTCAGCTTTTCTTGATTTGGTCTCTCAGAAAAACTAGGTATACTAACAACTACAGGAAGTCTTCTTATAAATGTTGGTAAAAAGGTAGACTGAATGGATTCAGTTGTAGCAAATATTAACCTTACTTTAGAGCTCTTTTTAACACTATTATCTCCAACTGGAGAAAATTCCCCAGAATCCATAAATGTAAATAACTTTTCTTGACCTTCATCTGTTAATCTATGAACTTCATCTAAGAATAAAACTCCTCCATCTGCACTTTCTAATAGTCCTTTTTTATCCTTATCAGCTCCTGTAAATGCCCCTTTAACATATCCAAATAACTCACTAGATAAAAGCTCTGGATTATTATAATATTGAGCACAATTTAAAGATATAAATGGTGATTTATTAGTTAATAATTTTTCTTGAATACAGTAATCATAAATACACTTAGCTAGAAAGGTTTTACCTGAACCACTTGGCCCTAGTAACATTATAGGTAATCCATTCTTAGGATATAATACTGCAGTTTTAACTTGTTCAATTTGTTCTTTTAAACTCCCTTTTGCACCAATAACGCCACTAAGTGAATCCTTACTTGACAAACCATTATTTTCTCTAAACAAATCCTCTAACGATTCATATTCATTTAGTTTAATTTTGAAATAATTATTTATAAAGACTTCTTTATCTAAAAATATAACTGGATATTCCTTAACCTTAATTATATTTCCTTCTTTAACTTCTTTATTTAAATAACTACTTACTGTACTTCTACTTAAATTAATTTTGTTTGCTATATCATTTGCTGAAAATATTTTTAAATTCTCTTTGTTAAAACTTTTAGTAATTTCCTTTAAATATAAAGATAATTCTTTTTCCACCTTCTCATCCCATTCCATCCAGTTTTATTCATAATTTATCCATATTTAACTATTATTTTACACTATATAAAACAATTTAAACAGTAAAGAAATCATATTTCTATAATTCCTTTACTGTTTTATGTTTTATTTTAGTATTCTAACTTCCACATATATCTTCTCTTAGTTAAAGGATGTTGACGTGCAATTGATAGCTCTTCTGCATAAACTCTAAATACTGCACTTAATAACATTGGATTAAAGTAATCAATTACTGATTTTTTAATTTCTGCTGACAATCCAAAGTCTAATGCATCAATCACTGTTGTTTTTGCATCAAATCTATCTAAGAAAGTTAATGCACGTGAATCTATATTTCTAGTTCTTCCATCATTCATTAACAGTATAAAAGGAACATCTTTGTCCACAATTTCAAATGGTCCATGGAAGAATTCTCCTGAATGGAATGTACCTGAATTTATCCATTGCATTTCCATCATTAAGCAAATTGATGTAGCATAAGCAACTTCATGTGTAGCCCCACTACTCATAACATATATAACTGGAGCATCTTTGTAATCTTCAGCAAATTTTTTAGCATATAATTTAGCTGATGCTGCTGCATTGTCTGCTAAGTTGTATATTTTTTCAAATCCTTCCTTCATATCTTCATAATTATCATATCCTTCGAATTGATCTAATATTTCCATAGCAAGTTCTAAACAATAGCCCATTTTTTCTAATTTAGCACCATAACTTTCTGCAAATCTGTGATATATTACATAGTCTGCATCCTTTGTTAGTGGCGAATCTATTGATCTAGTTAAACTAATTACATGTGCTCCTTTAGCTTTTGCTCTTGCATTAGCTTCAACTGTTTCTGGAGTAGTACCTCCTAATGATGCTGAAATTACAATTGCAGTATCATCTACAGCTTCTGGAGTAGCATAATTAAATTCATTTGCTGTATAATGACTTACTCTTATTTTTTTTGCATTTCCATCTAAGAAATATTTAGCTGGATATAAATCAGCCTTTGATGCTCCACATCCTACAAAAACCACACTTTTGATATTTGGTTGTTTTTCCTTAATTTCACTTATTATTTGTTTAGTATTCATTGTTATTCCTCCTAAAATTTCAATTCTTTTATTATTAATTTTTTAATATACGTATCTTAAATATTTTTTCTTCTGATAATATATTTAATAAAGCCTAATCTTTTATGTCTTAAGCAAAAATACCTAAAAGACTAAATATTATTCCTCCTAAGATACAAATTGTTAGCATCCATCCTGTAGATACCTTCTTTCTTAATAAACCATACATAAAAAAAGTTACTCCTAATGGTATTATTTGTGGTGCTATACCATCTAAAACATTTTGTAATACAAAGGTTTCATTAAAAGCAATAGGTGTAGTTATACCTATCATGCTTGCCATCATAGAACCTATAACCATAAGTCCAACAACTGAACAGATATACATAACCTTCTCCATTAATCCTTCTTTATAAAGCTTAGTTAAATACTTACTACCCATTAAATACCCTATTTTTCCACCAAAATAAGTTACTATGAATGATGGTATAAAAGATATTAACATTGCAAGTATCGGTCCAAATATGCTACCTTGTTGAGCTAAATTTATCCCTAGTCCAAAAGCTAATATACGAACTGTACCTTGGAAGAAGGAATCTCCAACTCCTGATAAAGGTCCCATTAATGATGTTTTCATAGCATTAATTGATTCTGGATTGAAATTTTCTCTATCTGCATAATATTGTTCTTCCATAGCTGCACTCAGTCCTAGAGCAAAAGCACTAGTTTGAGGGGTACAGTTGTAGAATGCCATATGTCTTTCATAAGCTTGTTTCTTTAATTCTGCATCCTTAGGATCTTTATATATTTCATCTAAGATTGGTGCTATACCATATAAAAAACCCATATTCATTTGTCTTTCATAGTTCCATGATGCTTGGATACTCCATGAACGCCAGAAAAACTTTCTATACTTCCATTTATTTGGATCATTTTCTTTAACAATATTTTTTTCATCCATCCTTCATTACCTCCTAATCTAAACTCTCTAAATCATCTAAAGGATCTGTAGCTACCGAAGCTCCCTCCTTCTTAAACTTAAGCTCTGCAAGTACGAAAGCTAATGCACAGGCAAATATAGCTATACCAGTAACACTTAAACCAGAATATGCAGTAACAAAGAATCCTACTAATAAGAATGGTAACATTTTACCAGATAACATAGTGCTTAGTAATAATGCAAATCCATAAGCAGGTAAAATTTTACTTGCTAAAGTTAATCCATTAGTTAACCACGCTGGAATACTTTCAACTATGTCCTTAACTAAATCTGTTCCAAAATATACTGCTAAGAAAATAGGCATAAAGTACATAAGTGAATATAGAATAGGCCCCCAAACTATATGTATATTAGTAGCTTTTTTATACTCACCCTTTTCAATTAATTCATCTGCTGTATGAGTTAATCTTGAAAGTATTGTTCTCATTACAATACCAAGCATTTGACCTAATATAGCAATCGGAATTGCTATTGTTAATGCTGTTTGAGCATCAGATTTTGAAAGAATTGCAAAAGATGTAGCAATTATTGATCCCATATTCATATCTGGTGGTGCTGCTGCTCCAATGTTTACTATTCCAAGAGATATAAGTTCTAAAGAAGCACCTACCATAAGACCTTTTTCCATATCTCCAAGTACTATACCAACTAAAGTACTTACTATAAGTGGTCTTTCAAAATTTAATCGACCTAAAAGCCTTGAATCTAAAATACAAAATACACCTATAAGACCTAATAAAATAGATTGTACTAATAATGACATATTATAACCTCCCATATTTATTTTAAATTTTTGATGTTAAGTCCTCTAACTTAGAAGTTGGAACTTGTTGCATATATAATCTAATTCCCATTTCTTTAAGTCTTCTTGAATCTTCTAATTCTTCATCAGTTAAGAATATTGCATTGCTATATTGAACTGAATTTTCTTTTTTAGCAATTCCACCATAATTAATTTCCTTTATCTTAGGGTATCCTTCACAAAACTCTCTTATTGACTTTGTCCCTCCAAATATTAGCATTATATTTTCATTTAATGCCTCTACCTTAGCCATTCTAATTAAAGCATCTTTAACAGTAAAAATATTTAACTTAACTCCTGTAGGCCTAGATAAACTTAAGGACATCTTCTTCAATTCATCAGTTGCTGCAAAGTCATCAATTATAATAATTCTCCCTACCCCTAAGCTCTTTGTCCACGAAAATACAACTTGTCCATGTAGTAAACGATGATCAATTCTCACTAGCTTAATCATAAATCTTCACCTCCTTCATTATTTAAGTTTTTTAATAAATTATTGCAATTCACAATAGACTCTCTACTTTCTTTTATAAATTCTTCTAACAGTTTTTCTGAAATATCATCACATGTTGCAATTGAAATAACCAAAGGTAAATTCATTCCTGAGATTATATGTATATTGGGATACTCCTTAAGTAAAGAAATCAGCTCATTATTTACACTTCCACCAAATATGTCAGTTAATATATAAATATCTTTAGTTTCATAATTATTTTTAACTTCTCTTTCTACAGCTTCTCTTATATTCTCATCCTCATCTCTATAGGAAGAAAAAGCTTTTACCCCCTCAGCATTTCCTATTATCATATTTAAAGTATCTTTTATTCCTTTTGCCATATGTCCATGACTAGCTAAAATTATATGATTCATTTTTTATCCTCCTCTCTTATGCCTATATGTAAAGCAATTCTTATGCCAAAATATATTTTACTACTATAACCTTAGTAAAATAGCCACTTCTAAAAACACAACTCTATAGTATCAACACTTTTCTTATTTTTTCTGAAGTGTTTATTGGAAGTGTTGAATAAAATTTACTACTTCTTTTATAAATAAAAAAGACTGACCCATATGGATCAGTCTTTTAATAGAAAATATACTTTTATTACACTTAACTGTTATTCTTTTATAAAATTAAAAAGAGGCTATAAGCCTCTTTGTTATTATCTTCTATTGTTTTGTGCTTTTCTTGCTCTTCTGCAATCTGCGCATCTTACTGGTTCGTTATCGAATCCTTTTTCTTTGTAGAATTCTTGTTCTCCTACTGTGAATACGAATTCGCTTCCGCAATCTTTACATATTATTTTCTTATCTTCCATTTTTAACCCTCCATTTTAAAGACTATAGTAATTTAATCTCTATAACGGAGAATATCATTATCTATCAGATCTTTAAAGTTATATTTTTTAGTCTCAAAGACTACTTTCTTATAATATCATAATTTATTCTAAAAAGCTAGTAAATTTATAAAATAAATTATTAATTAATTCACCGGCAGCATAAGCCACCGGCAAAAAACCTACGTAACCCTTTCGGGTCATTTTTATTATTATCATATATTTAAAAACATATACTTGATATATTAAAAATAGAAACATTTATCAATTCTATTAAATCTATACTAGAAATTAATTACTAATATTATTTCTTCTCTCGAATAACTTTTCATATAATTCTTTTGAATTACTCCCCCTTGAGTTCATTTCGACTTCTATTTCATCTACTACATCCTTAAGCTCATTTATAAATCTATCTGTACTTTCACTATTATAATCATCATTATCAAAACTAGTATCATTAATACTTAATCTTATCATATCAATAGCTTCTTCTAGATCCTTTTTATAATCTTTGTATTCTTCTATATTCCTTTCACTTCGGGATCCTTCATATAGTAAATAACTACTATCACCTTTCTCCTCTTTTACATTGTAAATTAGTAAGTTATAATTATCTGGCTTTCCTAATAGATAATATTTTAGATTACCATTCTTATAAAAGTTAGCGATAGAGTTTGAGTGTTGACTAAATAGAACTTTTGAAGTATCAATTATATCCGTTATCGCCTGAGAATGAAAAGCTATGTTATTAGGTCTTGAGTATTGAACAATATCTCCTTCATATATGCTTCTACTTATCTCCTCAAAATTATCAATTGCCTCCCTAACAGTGTACTCTCTATACTTGTAAACTCTCTTATGCACCTTACCAAAATGTTGATTAAATGGATTGGCTCCTGTCCAAGTGGAAGTCCTATTAGGTATATTCTGTGAGTAGTAAAACCAAGAACCTATATCTGTAGCATTTTTCTTACTTCCCCAAAATTCCATTCCACCTGCTCTTAAAACTTGAGATACAAAATTAGTACAGTCTCCCCCCTCATTAATGTAATTATAATAGCTAGTATTAGAGACTTCTGCCCATTTTAAAGCATATTCTCTTGCAGCCTTCCTATTATAATTATTATTCTTAACTTCTCCCAATGCAAACTTAGAAGTTAAACTCATTAGAAATAATTCTAAAACAGATATCATAATAATAAAAATAATTCCTCTTTTAATTACACTTCTCATATCTTACCTCTCAAGATTATTATCGTTATCTATATCTTTTGAAGTAAAAATAATTTTATTACATAATTATTAAATTAGAACCATTATAAATATACAAATTAATGTAGATACTGCAATCAATATTCTTGCAAACTTTGTTTCTTTACTCAAATCTCTAGGTATAACTCTAAATTCATCATGTACTACTCTTTTAGAAACTCTAGTTCCTATTATAATTTCAGAAATTAAATACCCAATAGTAGGAGCTAAAAAGAAAACTATAATACTAGTAAAATTATTTTGAATCACTCCAAATCTAGAAAGAAAAATTGCAATAAACACTGATAAATATTCTATTGATAATAAATATTTATAAATTTTATAAATTCTTTCCCAACTTTCATCTGAAAATGTTGCAGTTTTAAAGAAGTTAAAACTCTTCTTTTCATTATATACGGCACTTCGTCCACGTTTATCTAGTATTTCTTTTAGATTATACATAAAGTCTCCAATATTCTCGAGTACCACAGTTAATCTAATTTTCCCACCATTATATTTAATTTCCATCCATCCTCCAGTATATCTTATAGATGGATATCTCATTGAAATTATATCATCATATGGTATAACTATCTTTTTCTTTTTATTATTATAAATTATAGCTTCTTCATCTAATTTAACATTAATATATTTAAACCTTTTTAAAAACAGAAAATATATTAATGTAAATTCTATAAATATAAAAATAAACATACCTACCGTAATAGCTCCTATAAGTAAAAAATCTGTTCCTTTTAATTTAGATCCAACTGAAAAAACTGCACCTAGTCCAATTAATAATGCTAAACTTAATAACACTACTATTGCTACACAATAATTTAAAAATGACCCTCTCAAATGTTTTCTATACTCATACATCCCTCTAATACCCCTTAATAATTAATTTCTATTTTATTCTAAACAAAGAAGGACTGTGACATAGTAAGTGATTAAACTCTTACTGCCACAGTCTATTCTATAAATTTTATATCTTAAGTTTACTTATCTCCCTTTAGCATTTCACCTATTGCAGCAATGCTTCCAAGAGAAGATAGTGTTTCATTTGGTAATATAAGCTTATTAGCAGGGTTATTAGCCATTTCTTTAAGAGCTTCAACTTGCTTTAATGCTATAACAGTTTCATTAGTACCTGATTCAATAATTGCTTGGTTTACTTTTCTAATTGCTTCTGCTTCTGCTATAGATATTTCTTCTATAGCCTTAGCTTTACCTTCTGCTTCAAGTAATTGAGATTCTTTTAATCCTTCAGCTCTTCTTATGTTAGCTTCTTTTTCAGCTTCTGCTGCAAGTATCTTTGATCTCTTTTCCCCTTCGGCCTTTTCTATTTGTGATTGTCTTTGACCTTCAGCTTCAAGAATCATAGCTCTTTTATTTCTTTCTGCTTTCATTTGTTTTTCCATTGCTTCTTGAATTTCAGTTGGTGGTATTATATTCTTAATTTCTACTGAAAGAATCTTAATACCATATGCATCAGTAACTTCGTCTATTATGCTTAATAAGTCTTGGTTAATCTTATCTCTACCAGATAAAATTTCGTCTAATGACATATTACCTAAAATATTTCTCATATTAGTAGTTGCTGAATATACAATACCTGATCTAAAGTCTTCTATATTATAAACAGCATCTTTTGCATTAAGTAACTTATAGAAGATAACATTATCAACTGATATCTTAACATTATCCTTAGTAATTACTGATTGTGGTGGTACATCTAAAATTTGTTGCTTTGTCGAAACTTTCTTTCTAACAAAATCTACAAATGGAATCATAAAGTGCCAGCCTGGCTCTAATGTTTTATGATATTGACCAAATCTTTCTACTACATATAAATATCCTGTATTAACAATTTTAATTGATGATAAAATAGTAATTAATACAAATAAAATTACTACTGACGCTATTACTAATCCTATAATTTTATCCATTTATTATTCCCCCTCTTTTTTTATGGTTAATTTTATTCCTTCTATGCCAATAATTTTGAAATACTCACCCTTTTTAATTTCATCTCCATGGTTTAAAACAGTCCAGTAAATTCCATCTACTTTTACTTTTGCTTTATCTTTAATATCTTCTTCTGCTTCCATAACTCTTCCTATATAAGTCTCCTCCATTAATGGAGTTCTATCAACAGCTTTCTTAAACTTTTTCTTAGCCCAAGGATAGCCTATAGAAACAGTTATTAAGTTTACAACTAGGAAAATTACCACTTGAATACCAAAGGATACTCCGATTAACTCGCCTATCATGGCAGCAAGGGCTCCAACTGCAAACCAAACAAATAAAAAATTACTAGTTATAATATCTATAGTTACTACCCCAGCCGCTACTATTATCCAAAATATTACTGCACCCATTATTTCCCCTCCTTTTTATTTTATTATATCACTATTTCAAAATTATTGTATTTCCAAAGTGATGATTTTATTATACTATACATTTTAACCTTTTACAATATCTTTTCTACCTTTTTATGAGTTATTATATACCTTTTATCTTGTGTAATATTTAATTTATTTAACTTTTCCATTCTTTTCTTTTGTTTTCATTGATTTTCTATAGTTTTCCTCTTATTATTTAAATAGTATATATGTTGCAATAAATTTATTACATTTTATTAAGTTAATTCATATGTAAAATGTTTCAGTTAGATAATTACACAATCAACTTATGTAAAAATTAAAAGCTCGATGCTTTCAATTAATGTAATTTACTTTAAAAACTATTTTTCAACTTAAAATAATATAGCTCCTAAAAATGCAGATTATTTATTGAAACATAGATAAAGTTATTTTGAATTTATTATATAAAAAGAGTTAAAATAGTATTAACTAAATTTTTTTAGATTGGAGAGATCTTATGAATTTTATAAAAGTTGCTGCAGCATGTCCCGTAACTCGTGTGGCAGATATAGAATATAACTTAGATAATATATTAAAATGTTTAGACGAAGCTAATAAAAATCACGCAAAATCAATAGTTTTTCCAGAGCTATGTATAACTTCTTATAGCTGTGGTGATTTATTTATGCAATATAGTCTTTTAGAAGGCTCTTATTTAGCTATAAAAAAAATTGTAGAAAAAAGCACTGATTTAGATATGTTAATTGCTGTAGGGGCTCCATTAAATTATAAAAACGTATTATATAATTGTGCTTATATTATATTTAATGGGAAAATACTTGGAATAGTTCCAAAATCCTATATTCCAAACTATAGTGAATTTTATGAAAAACGTTGGTTTAGTGAAGGCCTTGGATTAATTGATGAAAAGGTAGATTTTGAATTTCAAAAAGAAGTACCTTTTGGAACTAATTTAATATTTAAATCTGGTACATATTGTTTTGGTTTTGAAGTTTGTGAAGACCTTTGGGTTACTATTCCTCCAAGTTCTTATCTTTCATTACTTGGAGCAAATATTATAGGAAATTTATCTGCTTCAAATGAACTAGTAAGTAAAAAAGACTATAGAAAAGCTCTAATTTCTAATCAAAGTGCTAGATCTATGTCTGCATACATTTATTCTTCTGCAGGAGTCCATGAATCTACTACTGATTTATTATTTAGTGGACACTTACTTATTGCTGAAAATGGAAGTATGCTTAAGGAAAATAATAGGTTCCAAAGAGAAAATGAAATAATTTATTCTGATATAGATGTATTTAGACTTAATAGCGAAAGACTTAAGAATATAAGCTTTAGAGATGCTTCAAGAATAGTACCCTTTGAAGCCAATATTATAAATTTTGAATACAAGGAAAATAAAATAATTGTTTTTGATAGATATATTGATAAGCATCCTTTCGTTCCTTCAAATACTAAGTTAAGAGAAGAAAGATGCAAAGAAATCTTTAATATTCAAGCTTCTGCATTAGCAAAAAGACTTGAACATACTAATTTAAAGAAAGCTGTTATAGGTATATCTGGTGGCCTTGACTCTACTTTAGCATTACTTGTAGTTGTTAAAACTTTCAAATTATTAGGTATAGATAATAAAAATATTGTTACTATAACAATGCCTGGTTTTGGAACTACAGATAGGACTTATAATAATGCCTTAACTTTATGCAAAGAACTTGGCTGTGATTTAAGAGAAATTAATATTGTTAAAGCTGCACTTCAACACTTTGAAGATATAGGTCATGATAAAAATATCCATGATGTGACTTATGAAAATGTTCAAGCAAGAGAAAGAACTCAAATATTAATGGATTTAGCTAATAAAGAAGGTGGATTATTAATTGGTACTGGAGATCTTTCAGAACTAGCCCTTGGGTGGTGTACTTACAACGGAGATCATATGAGTATGTACTCTGTAAATCCATCAATTCCTAAGACACTAGTTAGATATTTAGTTAGATATGTTGCTGAAAAAGAATCTACTAATGAAGTATCAGAAACTCTACTAGATATTTTAGATACTCCTGTAAGTCCTGAACTATTACCAAAGAGCGACAAAGGAGAAATTGTTCAAAAAACTGAAGATATAGTTGGTCCATATGAACTACATGACTTTTATCTATATCACTTTATAAAAAATGGCTCCTCAAAAGAAAGAATATTATTCTTAGCAAAAGAAGCCTTTAAAGATGATTACAGTGAAGAAGAAATAGAAAAATGGTTAGATAAATTTATTTATAGATTCTTTACTCAACAATTTAAAAGAAGTGCATTACCTGATGGTCCTAAAGTTGGTAGTATATCTCTAAGTCCTCGTGGCGATTGGAGAATGCCATCAGACGCATCCTTCAACACTTTTAAATAAAATTAAAATGAAAAGAAAAAATAGAGTATGCTTATGGAGCATACTCTATTTTTCTTAACTAACCAGTACTTACCATTTAAAATGCCTAACTGAAAATTTAATAAAAAAAGTTTTGCACAGCAAAACCTTCCTCATTTTTTCATTCCTTCATTATTTAATTATTAATACTTATACTGGTTCAGCGTCCAAGTTACAGTTTTCTTCCTCTACTTGTTCATCAATCTTAATTTCATATAATGATTTTTTAAATAATAGCATTGCTATTATCATTATTCCTGAAGAAACTAAGAATATTATTGCCACACTAATCTTATCAAAAAGGTATCCATATAACATACTACTTAATGGTGATGCTATCATTGCTCCAGTTGATACAACTGTTGTTACTCTTCCCATAAATTCTAATGGTACTATTGATTGCATTCCTACACTTAAAAAAGTATTTGCAAGTCCTATAAAAATGCACATAAAAAATGTAATAGCAAGCATTAACAAATATAAATAAAAAATTGAGTTTCCATTTGATACTAATGATTCTGATGAAACAATAGCATATCCTGCTAAAAATATTGATGATATCATTAAACTTAGGTATAGATTTTTCCCTAAAGAACGCTTTTTAGATTGCCATCCTATTAGAAGAGTTGCAAGTATCATACCTGCAACACCGAAGGTATCTACTAAACCATATTGAAAATCTGAAACATTTAAAATGATTTTACTTATATAAGCTCCTCCAACAGAAAAGGAACCTAATGCAAAATTTAATATTATAGCTAAACATACAACATTAACTATATCTTTTTTCTTTATTATAAATCCAATTCCATCTTTAAATTCTAGAACAAACTTATTTAAAGATAATTTCCCCTTCTCCTTTACATTTCTAGGAATAACTAAAAATACTTCTGAAATTGCTGAAACAAAGAAAGAAATAGAATTTACTATAAATACACCTTTTAATCCTAAACTACCATAAACAAATGCTGCTATTGCAGGTGAAATTACATTACCAACTGCCATTAAAAGTGAGTTTAATGCATTGGCCTCAACTAAATCCTCTTTTTTTGTTATAGTTGGAATTATGGTTTGAAGAGTTGGGTTATCTAAAGTTGATATTAGAGATAGACTAATAACTAAAATATAAATATATGTTAATGGCATCTCTCCAGTAATAAAGTAAAAAACAGCAAAAACAGTTACTACTATCCCACTTAATAAGTCTAAAGCTATTAATATATTTTTTCTATAAAACCAATCAACTATAACCCCTGCAAAAGGTGATAGTATAAGTTGTGGAATTAAAGCAACTGCAAGTATAGATGCAAATTTAGTTGCTGATCCTGTAGTATTAAGAACAAATAAGGATAATGCAAAACTTTGCATATAAGATCCAATTAAAGACGTCACTTTTCCAAACATTAAAAGTGAAAAGTTTTTTTCTTTTAAAAGTTTAAATTTCATATTTCCCCCTTTTTTACTCTGCTTTCAGAGTTTCCTATAAAATATTGTTATTTTCTTTGTAACATTGTTATATTAATCCCTATTTAAAAATGCAATTTCTTTAATATAGTATCATTATATCGTAACATTGTTACACTTGCAAATAAAAATTTTATATTTTAGAATATAATTCCAAATAAAAAAAAGGCAGTTTATGCCTTCTTTCTTATTAACCTAAGAATAGTTAGAATTGCTCCTATTAAACATACACTACCAATACCAATAAACACAAATCTCATTGCATAAATAAAAATATCTGCTCTACCATCTACATACCCTGCTACTTTATATCCTATCTTAATACTCATTAATGAATATAAAAGACTAGTTGAAAGAGCTATACCAGTAGTCATTCCTAAATTTCTAATTAATCCATTAATACTACCTGCGACCCCTAGTTTGCTTTTATCTACAGTTGACATAATTAGAGAATTGTTAGGTGATTGAAATATACCACTTCCTAATGAAACAGTACCTATTAAAACCCCAACAATTAATAAAGGAGTACTTTCTCTAAAGAAAATTAGAGAGAAAATTCCTAATGTCATTATACTTAGACCTAAAGCTGATATTTTTTCACTTCCTAACTTATCTGATAAATATCCACTTACAGGTGCAACCACAGCTAATACTATAGGCGAAACCGTCATCATTAATCCCGCAATGCTCGGCCCTAATTTCAATACATCTTGAAGGTAAAAAGGTAGAATTATATTTATTGCTCCTATAGATATAAAAGACGTAAACCCGCAAAATATACTTAGAGAAAATAATTTGTTCTTAAATATACTTATATCCAACATTGGAGTTTTAATTTTATCTTCAACCTTAATAAATATTATTAAAAATAATACTGATAAAATTAACGCTCCAACTATTATTGGGTTAGTAAAACCAATACTTTGACCAAAGTTTATAGAACAGAAAAGTAAAACTATTGCTAACATAAATAAAATTGTTCCCTTAATATCAAAAGGGACCTTATCTTCAGTCTTCCTAAAGCTTAATGTCTTCATTACTGCTATGTAAACTATAACCCCTATTGGTATATTTATTAAGAAAATAAACTCCCAGGGTGCAACTGAAACTATTAACCCTCCAAGAGTTGGTCCAACCATAGTACCTAATGCAACAGCTGTTCCTGTCATTCCAAGTGCCCTCCCCCTTTCTGAAGGTGGAAAAGTTTCTGTAATTATGCCTTGATTTGTAGCCATTGCTGCTGCTGCACCTACTGCTTGAATTATTCTTGATATAATTAGCATTACTAATGTATTAGATAAACCACAAAGTAAAGATCCTATTGTAAAAACAGCAATTCCAAATCTAAAAACTCTGCTTTTTCCAATAACATCTCCAAATCTCCCAAATAATAATATCAATGCACAGATAGTTATTAAATAACTAGTAACTATCCACTCAATACCTGCCATAGTTGTTCCCAATTCTCTTGCCATAGTTGGCAATGCAACATTTACTATGCTACTATCAAGAGTAGTCATAAATGTCATAGGTAAAATTACAAGTAAAATTGCCCATTCTTTCTTCATCTACTCATCTCCTGTAAAAAATTTTCTAGTCATTTTATATTACTCCTATTTTTTCAAAATTAAAATTTATAAAATAAAACAAATAATATAATTTAGGCTAGATTTTTGAATTTAGCTTTAATAATTTCTCATTTTCATAAAATTTCTAGTTTGCTTATCATATTTTTTTATATCATTCTATTAATATAGTTATTTATGAAAGCACTCACTATAATTAGTGTAAAATTATAATAAATACTTTTAAGTTAAGTTTTTATAGTAAAAACATGAATTTTCTACATTCATAAAACTATAAATAAAAAAAATTAGAGACTATCTTAAGACAGCCTCTAATTAACAATAATTATGAAATGTAAATTATTCCTATTCTAATTTTTATTTTGATCTTACTTCATTAAGCTTATTTTCTACTAATTCAATAAGCTTGTCCTTATCAGCTTCATTATTTACAACATCCATGTTGTCCATATCAATTACAACTACTTCAGATGCATTATAATAATTATTAACCCAATCATCATAATCTTTCCATAAGAAATTATAGTATTCTTTTAAGCTTTCATCTATTTCAAACTCTCTTCCTCTTAATGCTATCCTTTTTAAAACAGTCTCAAAAGAACCTTTTAAATAAACCATAACATCTGGAGCCTTCTTTGGTAGTTCTTCTAGCTCTTCAAGCATATTATGTAATAAATCTTCATATATTTTCATTTCAAGATCATTTATTCTGCCAAGCTCCATATTTTTCTTTGCAAAATACCAGTCTTCATATATAGACCTATCTAAAACATTATTATCATTAACTAAAGCTTCCTTAATACTTTTAAATCTAGTATTTAAGAAATATAGTTGTAATAAAAATGGATATCTCTTTTTTTGAATTTCTTCTTCAGTTTCACTATAGAATAAAGGTAGTATAGGATTATCATCTACACTTTCATAAAATACTTCTGAATTAAAATGTTCACCAAGAATTTCAGCAACTGAACTCTTACCTAATCCAATCATCCCTCCAACAACTATCAACATGCTTCACCTATCCTTTACTTTTTGTCTTTCTCTATATTACATAAATAAAAATTTACTTTCAAGTCTTGACTTTTCATTTTCCCTTCTATATATAGTGTTTATTTTTACCAAAAACACAACATGTTGTATAATATATAACTAAAAAGACTATAACTAAGAATTTATATTCCTAGTTATAGTCCTTTATTTATAATATTTAATTTACCATTAATGATAATATTTCTTTTTTTATTTCTATAAACTTCTCACTAGTTACTATTTCGTCATTTCTTTCTTTAGGCAAATCTACAATAACTTCACCTTTAATTACTGCAGGCTTTTCTGATATTACATATATTCTATTAGAAAGAAGTATAGCTTCTTCAATATCATGAGTGATAAATAAAATAGTTGAATTCATATCTTTAGTTAAATCCATAAGCCATCTTTGCATCTTTCTTCTAGTTATAGAATCTAATGCTCCAAAAGGCTCATCTAAAAGCATAATATCATTTGAGGTCAAATATGTTTTTAAGAAGTTTGCCCTTTGCTTCATACCACCTGATAATTGAGATGGATACTTATATTCAAATCCCTTTAACCCAAATTCTTCAATGTGCTTCAAAACTTCATTTCTTGAATTCTTTTTACTATTCCCCTTAAAAACTAAAGGTATTCCTATATTGTCTATTACCTTCTTCCAAGGCACCATCATATCTTTTTGATACATATAACTTAAGCTTCCATTCACTGACGATTCACCTGAATCAGCTTTTATTATATTAGTTAAGATATTAAAGATAGTACTCTTCCCACTTCCTGAAGGTCCAAGTATAGATACAAGTTCCCCTTCTTTAACTTCTATAGTAATATCCTTTAATATTTCCATACTTTCAAAGGATTTAGATACATTTTTAAGTATCAATTTATTTTGATAAGAACTCATTTGTATAAGCCTCACTTGATTTCATTTCTACATTTATTAATTTATTATCATATAAGAATTTAGTGTAATTATCCCATACACTTTCTTTCATTTCCCCAAATACTTCAGTGTCTTCTTTATATTTATCCTTTAAATAAATTTGACTTTCTACAGCTAATTCTTCGCTTATTTCTGGTACTTGACTTACTAAAATCTTAGCACTTTCTTCTGGATTTTCTATAGTATATTCATATCCTTTAGTTGTAGCTTCCATAAACTTTTTAGCTAAGTCCTTCTTATTATTTACTGTATCTTCTGTAGTTGCAATTATAGGAGTATAGTAATCTAAAGCTGGATCTAAATCTCTAACTGGAATATAGTTTATATCAAAACCTCTAAGCTTAGCTTCAATATTAGTCCATGCTTCAAATGTCCATTCAAAATCTAAATTATTCTTAGTTGCTATAAAGAAATCTTCTGTACCTACATCTACAGTAGTTAACTTACTAAAGTCAGCTCCATTCTTTTCCATAACAGCCTTTAATATAGCTTGCTCTGATGGGCTACCCCATCCACCATAAACTTTTCCTTCAAAATCCTTAACAGTCTCTATCCCTTTTTCCTTTGGTGAAGCAAAACCTGATGTATTGTGTTGAATAATAGTTCCTATTGCCATAACTGGTAATGGACTATCTGATGTTCTTGCATATGTTAGATCTTCTTGATAACTAACAGCAAAGTCACCCTTTCCTGCTGCTAGAAGTTGAAGAGAAGAACCTTCAGATGGTTGTATTATTTCTACATCTAATCCTAACTCTTTATAATATCCTTTTTCCTTAGCTACATAAAAACCTGTATGATTAGTGTTAGGTGTCCAATCTAGTATTAAAGTTACTTTTTGTAAATCCTCATTACTAGAATCAGAAACATTATTTTTACTGCATCCAGCAAATAATGCAAGTGTTGCTACTGACGCTAATACTACTGAAATTATTTTCTTTTTTAACATTATATTCACCTCAATTTATTACCCTTGTTTATTATTTATTCTTTCATTATTCCATGGAGTAAATACTTTTTCCATTATAGATACTAAAAGAAAAATAGCCATACTTATTACAACTATTATTACTATAGCTGCAAACATCTTATCTAAAGCATAGGCACTTCTTGCTCTAGTCATATATACCCCAAGGCCTTTATCTCCTCCAAGCCATTCTCCAATTACTGCCCCCATAATACTATAAGTTGCAGCTATTCTCATGCCTGAAAAGAAGTTAATCATCCCATAAGGAAGCTTTAAGTGTAAAAATATCTTAAGTTTAGATGCTCCCATTAATTTAAAGTGATTTATTAAATCCTTATCTACCCCTTCTAGTCCATCTACTATACTAATTACTATTGGGAAAAAGCACACTATTACTACTACTATTATTTTAGGTAAGGCACCAAATCCAAACCATATAATAAATAAAGGTGCTAATGCAACAGTTGGTATAGTTTGAGATATAACTAATACTGGGTAAAGTGCTTTCTTAATTAAACTAAATCTATCCATAATAATAGCTAAAATAATAGATAAAACTATAGCAATTAAAAATCCTACCATTCCTTCATATAAAGTTGCTAATATATGAGGAATCATAGTTTTAAACTCAGTTACTAAAACCTTAATAACGTCTGTTGGTGCTGGCATTATATATTTTTCTATACCTCCAGCTGTTACTACCACTTGCCATATTATTAAAAGCAATACTACAAAAATAATTGGAGCTAACTTGCTACCTATATTTTCCGATTTTTTCATTCATAGTCACGCCTTCTTTTTTATAGTCTATTTTAACCATAGAAACTACTCTTAATGCACCTTCTTCAGTACATATTTCTTGAGCCTTCTTAACAATTTCAAGTAACTCTTCAAGTTCCCCTTCCATTGTAGTTTCCATTGCCCCAACTTCATACTTAACTCCAGTAGAAGCTATATATTCTATAACCTTGTCCACCACAGGATAAATCCTTTCTTCCTCTACTGAGGGAATAACTTGTAAACTAACATTACATAATGACATAATTTTTTCCTCCTTATTTTTAGCAAAATAAAAAGCAGCGTTTCCTGAATAAGAAAGGCTGCTTAATAATAGCTAAATTTGTAATTGAAAACAATACATAATCTTCCTACGTTGGCATTATCCAAATCAGGTATATGGGTCAAAATTGTATCAATTTTATCTCAGACAGTTCACTGCCTCCCCAGATTTTTATTAAGTTTATATTTCCATTTTATGCTTTTATATACTAATTGTCAAGTTTAGTTGATAATAATTATTAGTTATCAACTACCTAATAAATTATAATAATTTTTTTCCACAATATTTATTAAATCCTCTATTTTATATCCTTTAATTTCTGAAACTTTTTCATAAACTTTTATAATTTCACTTGGATATCCATACTCTCCATTAACCCATTCCAAAGCTGTTGGTCCATCAGTTTCTATTAGAAGCTTATCTATAGGTACTCTATCTAATACTTCCTTAGTTCTATCTGAATATCCTATATCTACGCTTATAGTAAAATAGCATCCCAGTTCAATAAATTTATCTAATGTTTCTATATCTCCACTATACCAATGAATAATAGCTTTATTATAATTATACATTTTTAGCGATTTATATATTTCTTCTTCAGCATCCTTAGTGTGAAGGCTAACTACTTTATTCCTTTTAATACTTTCTTTTAATATAAAATTATATATTTCTCTTTGTTTATCAAAGGTACTCTTATCTTCTACCCATAAAAAGTCTAATCCTATTTCACCTATAATTTCACTTTCATCAATGTATGGAATAAGTACCTCCAGGTTCCCCTTATATTCGGCAGCCTTCCAAGGATGAATACCAAAGGATGGCTTTATATATTCACTTTCTTTGCTATATTCTTTGTTTTTTAAATAACTCTCTATATCCATACTATTAGCAAGAGTTAATATCTTATTATCATTAATTTCTCTTATTGCATCTTCAATATTATCTTGAAAAAAATCTAAATGAGTATGACTATCTATATACATATACCCCTCCATAATTCATTTCTTATTTATCAGATTTTAAGGTTACTGATATTATCTCTGGTCTATTAAATACTCTTACAGGAAATAAACTATTTCCTAGGCCTCTACTTACATACATAGTTGATGTATTACTAGTATATCTTCCAGCAGTATATTTAGGAAATAACCCTTGATCTGGAGCAATAAGCCCACCTATAAAAGGAAGTCTAATTTGTCCACCATGAGCATGTCCTGAAAAAATCATATCTATATTATTATCTGAATATAATTCAAATAACTCTGGACGATGGGATAATAAAATTTTAAACTCTTCACCCTCTGACAATCTAATTAAATTCTCTTCTAGTTTGCTTGTATCAGTTCCATCAATATAATCCGATGTTAGAAAATCTGGATCTGATAAACCTAAAAGCTTAATGCTGCTATTTCCTCTTCTAATTTCTGTTTCACTATCATCTATTATTTTAACACCAGATTCAATAAGTCTTTCTTCAATTTCAGGAAACCTTCCAGACCATGCTTCATGATTTCCAGATACATAATAAACAGGAGCTATCTCAACAGCAGAATTAATAAAATACATGGATTTTTCTAAATTATATCTACGTCTATCTATTAAGTCACCAGTAATAACTATTATATCTGGTTCCAAAGCCTCAACCTTTTCTATTAATTTATCTTGCTCCTTACCAAATACTTTATTATGCAAATCTGAAATATGAACTATCTTAAAGTTATTAAATTCCTCAGAAATAATAAAACTATTATAATCAAACTTAGAAATTACAATACTATTATTTTGCCATATAGAAAATATAATGCACCCTATTATAAGTAAAGCTAATATAATCATTACTTTAACCCTTCTTGATAACTTTCTCATTAATCTTTTACCCCTATTTTTCATATAGTCATACTCTATTATATCATTTATATTTTTCACTTAGTAATACATTTGAAATTCAAACAAATTTGAAACTTCTTTTTTACTTAGCTTCATTCTGCATCTTTTCATTTTTAAAATTTATAACTAATGTTACTATTAATCCACCCCAAAGAATTGTTGCTCCTAATCCTAAAAAAAACATAGCATAACTTGTCATTTATAAAACCTCCTCATTTTCTGTTTTCCAAGGCTTCTTACTTATTAATATTCCACCTATAATTCCTAATGCAATAATTGCCCAACCATATAATAATAAAGATGTTAAATCATATCCTCCATAAGGAGTTTTAAACTCTGTTATAATGCTTTGAACTAGTGTTATTAATAATATTGTAGGTGTTATATACTTTATAATAAAATCCCACCATTTCCCTATCTTAAAATGCGAAATAGCATTTGTATGTTCTCTTATTACCTTAGGCTTAACTATCCAACCAATTACGAAAGCTTCCAACAATCCAACTACTACTATTCCATAATTATTTATGAAGTTATCCATAATATCTAATAAATATAAACCTGCATTTGTTGCAAAGGCTGTACTTACTAAAAATCCAATAATACACATACCTGTTACAACTTTTTTTCGTTTCCATCCAAATTTATCAATTATCGCTGCTGATATGGCTTCAACTAATGAAACTGCTGAAGTAATCCCTGCAAATGCTAGACATACAAAGAATAGAACTCCTAATATATTTCCCCAAGCTCCCATTATTGTAAAGACCTTAGGGAATGCTATAAATGCTAGACCAATTCCACTTGTTACTACTTCTTCAACAGGTACACCTTCAATTGTTGCCATTACTCCAAGTATTGCAAATACTCCAATAGCACATAAAAATTCAAATCCACAATTAGCAAATACAGTCATAAATGCACTGTTATTTATATCTGTTTTTCTAGGAAGATAACTTGAATATGTCATCATAATTCCAGTAGCAATACTTAAGGAGAAAAATACTTGTCCATATGCTAGAATCCAAATCTTAGGATCTTTTACTTTATTCCAATCTGGAGTAAATAATTTATTTAATCCAACTTCAGCACCTTCTAATGTAACTCCTCTTATAACTATAATTATCATTATTATTAGTAAACAAGGTAATAATATTTTATTCATTTTTTCAATACCAGACTTTATACCTTTATAACATATAAACCAATTTATAAACCAAATTAATGCAATACCTATTAGTATAGGAAAAACTATTCCACCTAGATTCAAAGGTGAATCAGATAAATTCAAAAAATCATTATAAAAAAAGAAATTTGAATCTTCTCCCCATCCCTTATTAAAGCTAAGAGTTAAATATTTCATTGCCATACTTAATATCATTGAATAATAACATAATATAATTGCTGAACTAATTATCGACCACCATCCGAACCATTCAAATTTCTTATTAGCTCTTGCTAGTGAAAGTGGTGTAGATCCTCTAAATTTATGTCCCATTCCATACTCTAATATTAAAAGAGGAATTCCTGCAGTAAATATTGCAAAGAAATATGGTATTAAAAATGCCCCTCCTCCACTTGAGTAAACTACATATGGAAACCTCCATATGTTACCTAATCCTACTGCTGATCCAACTGCTGCAAGTATAAATCCTATCTTACTTCCCCATTGCTCCCTATTTTCTTCCATTCCTAATCCTCCTAAGCTAAATTTCAAGAAACTATAAAATTTCTATTACTACTTTTATCTTTTGAATCAATTATAGACTTATAAATATCACTTCTTTATAACTTAAAATTTTATAATTTCCCTTATATTAAAAAAGTTCCATAGTTATTTATGGAACTTTTTAACCTAGGATATAAAAAAGTCCCATATTATCTATGAGACTTATTTTTTCTAAAAAATAGTACAAAAAATAGCCTCATATAAATCTACGAGACTATTTATCTATAAAATATAAATTAGCCGTCATAGATATAATTACTTAAAGTAGCAATTACATCTATGACAGTAATTAATATAAATCTATCTAATCATAAATATAATTGCTATATTAACTCGGCTAATAATAAGAGTACTCTATTTAATTGTGAAATTTTTTGAACTTGTTCTTTTATGCTTTTCATAATATTTCCTCCACCTCTTAATATTTTATATATACTACCATAATAATTTTTACTTTGTCAACTTTTATTCTCCCAAATTATCATTTAAAATTTAATGAACTACTTTCAAAGATCTATCTTCTAAATAAGAAGTACCAATCTATCTAAGATCAGTACTCTTCATTCTTAAAATCGTAATTTAATTTTTCAATTCATATACTTCATAATAATTATCAACTAAAGTTTCTTCATTGTCTATCATTTCGTAATCACTACATTCAACATAAAATTTATTACTATCTACCCAACCTCTTAAAGACTTCCTATTTAATTTAATATCTTTCGTAGGTGCTATTATATCAGTTATATCTTGAATATTAGATATTTCTAAATTTTGCTTTACTCTAGCTAAACTTATATGTTGTTTACCATAACTGTCATAACTACTAATTACCATTAGATTTTTATCTCTATTTAAAGTAGAGAAGTTATTAGTATGTTTTAAGTTAGCCTCTTTATATAATTCCTTTTTATCTATGTCATATCTCCAAAGACCATAGTTACCTTCTACGTAGCCTGAAAACAATATATTATTATTCCTATAAATTACATCCATTCCTGCCTTAATTTCTATAGCACTATCTATTTCAAAAAAATTATACAATTTATTGTTTTCTATATAACCTACAATACTATCTGCTTCACTCATAGAATCTAATATTGAAACATATATTTTTTCATTTTCAATGCTTAAAATATTTAATTTCTTATTTATAAAATCATTGAGAATATCTCCTTTAATTTCATAATATTTATCATTTATAGGATCTATTACTACTATCTTTTCAATTCCGTTCCCATCGTCAAAATAATGAATATCTAACTTTCCATCATAACTTGAATCAAATCTATTTAAGTCACCATTTTTATCTTTGATTAATTTTTCATATGCTTTTATTTCTTTAAGCTCATAGTTATCATCTAACATATAGACTTTATTATCTATTAAAATCCTTACATTATATATATTATATCTAACCCAATAATCAGTTAACAATTGGCCTTCTATATCTATTTTATCCCAACTAATTTTATTTCTATTATTATCAGTCTCATCAGTAATAGTACCTACTTCAATGCTATTTAAATATAGTTTTGGAAATTGCTCATCAGAGCCATATCCATTTTCTGAATAATTAAAGTGCAGTAATTTACCATTCTCCATTAATTCATATGAATACTTTTTATTAATCATAATATTCTCACTTTTTTGTAGCTTAATTATATCAAAACTATCATTTGCTTTAGCTGTTTCTTTAGCATTTTCATCAATTACCACAGTATCAATACCCTTATCTTCATTTGGAACCTTAGTTGAACAGCTTACTAATATAGTTGACGCAATACTTATAAGTAATATACTTATTTTTTTATTTCTCATTTATTATCTCCCCTTTCTATAGATTAATTGTAATAAAATATTATTTTTAAACTAATTCTAAGTTATTTCCAAGTTGTTAATCTTTAGGGAGCTTAACTATAAATTTTGATTTATCCTTATTTAAATCAAGAGTAATTTCACCTTTATGTCCTATAACTATATTTTTACAAATATATAATCCAAGACCACTAGATTCTTTTGATGAAAATCCTTTTTCTTCGACCCTTACAAATGGTTCAAATATTTTTTCTTTAAACTCTATAGGTATTGTTTTTCCTGTAGTCGTTATAGAAAACTCACAAATCCTATCTACCTCTTTTATTTGTATTTCTACAGTAGTATTTTCATATGAATACTTAATTCCATTATCTATTAAATTATTAAATAACATTTTTAAGTATTGCTTATTCCCTGTAATTTCTTCTATTTCAAACTTCGTAATTATATTCAGGCTTTTGTTTTGAATAATTGGATTCCTTATTTCAATTAATTCCTGAACTATATTCTTTATTTTAACCATTTCAAAACTATATTCTTCTAAATCACTACTTTGCTTTGATATATTAAGTAATGACATAACTAAGTCATGCATTCTATTACTCTCAGATATTATTCTATTTAATGCATTTCTTTTAAAGTCCACATCATTAAAATCATCTTCATTTAATATTTGCGCATATCCAGAAATATTAGTTAAAGGTGTTTTTAATTCATGTGTTATATTCCTATAAAAATTCTTTTCTTGCTGATCTTTTGCCTTTAGTTTTTCAGTCATTTCATTAAAACTATTTACTAGTATTCCTACCTCATCTTTTGAAGTATTATTTATCTTTTCTGGGTATGAGCCTTTAGATACTTCTAATAATTTATTTTTTAAAACTATTATTGGCTTAGTTATTCCTGAAGAAAAAATATAAATTGCTAAAAATATCAAAGAAAACAATGAAGTTACTATTATATTTAACAGTTTTTTTATGTTTAAATCTCTTAAGTAATCACTAGTATAATCTTTAATTAAAACTAGTACTCCTAGTGGATTATTACTAGAATATATAGGAATACTTAATTTACCTAATATAGTTCCATTCTTATTTTCTATATCCAACATTGTTTTATTATTTTTAGTTTCATAAAAAGATAATGGTAAGTCCTTAAATATATTTAAATCAACAACTGAACTATTAGTTAATCCTGTTGAAATAACTTCACCCTCTATATCATAAAAGACACCTTGAGCATTAACCCTCTCTACAATAAATTTCATAATCTTAGAATCAAAATCTTCTTCTTTTAAACTATCTTTTTCTATACTATTTAAGGCTAAGTAATCATCTAAATTCTTAAATGAAATATTATAAATTTCTTTCATATCCTGTGCTACTAAATCTTTAAAACTTTTATCAAAAAACTTATCCATAATTAAATTTAAAGAAATTACTGATAATACAAATATAAATCCTAATAATATTCCATATTTCTTTCTAATTGTTAGCATGATTCACCTTTAAAATATATCCAACTCCGAACACAGTCTCTATATTTAAACTATTTCCCAATTTCTTTCTGATTCTTGTTACGTGTACATCTATTGTTCTAGTATCTCCAATAAAATCATAACCCCAGACTAAATCTAATAATTGATCCCTTGAAAAAACTTTATTAGAATTCTTTGATAAAAATAGTAATAAATCAAATTCTTTAGGTTTTAATTGAAGTTCTACATTATCAATATAAACACTTCTACATCCTTCGTCTATTTTTACATTATTTATAATTATTTCACTATCTTCTTTAATAACAGATATTCTTTTAATTTCCTCCCTTCGTCTAAGAGCAACCCTAATTCTAGTTACTACTTCCCTTATATCAAAAGGCTTGGTTATATAATCTTCAGCACCTATTTCTAAGCCTAAAATCTTATCCATAATATCTACTCTAGCTGTTATCATAATTATCGGTATTTTATAACTATAAATTTTTCTACAAACACTAAAGCCATCTATATCATTAAGCATTATATCTAAAAGTATTAAATCTGGTTTAAAGCTTTTAATTTCCTCTTCGGCTTCTAACCCATTAGGATTTACCTTAACCTTATATCCTTCTTTCATTAAAGCAAATCTTAAAATTTCACTAATATCTTTATCATCTTCAATAATTAAAATATTTTCTCTCATTTATCTCACCTATTACCCCTTAATAATTCAATTATCAACTAAAAATGTTAATAAACCTTATCATTATGTTTCCAAATTGTAAACATATCATTTTATAAAAAATCTATAAACTATAAATCCTATTACTAAAATCCAAAATATTATTATTGGTAATCCATAAATTAACCTTTTAGGTTTTCCATCCTTCCATACTTCATTAGCTTTTTCTTCACATTCTTTCATAATTTCCCCTGGAATTAACTTAAAAGAAATATAAATTAATAGTGGAAGAATAATTAAATCATCTAAGTATCCTAATATAGGAATAAAATCTGGTATCAAATCTATTGGAGATAATGCATATCCTATAGTAATACCAGCAAATATCTTTGCTAATAGTGGTGTATTTTCATTTTTAAAAGCTAAATAAATTGCTTTAATCTTAAGTTTTATTTGCTTTATAAATTCATTTATCTTCATATTACACTCCTAAGAATTTATCCGATTGCTACCATTGCTAACACTCCCACCTTCTATAAGTGGGAGCTAAGCACTGCTACACGCCTGGATTAGTTCTTCTAACCTTCAGGTGTAGTAGGCATCCTGAACTCTGTGAAAGTGATTCACACAAAATACAAGATTTTGGCTCTCTACTTTTTAAGAAAACTCCACTTGAAGATAAGAATCACTTTATATTTTTATTATACTATAGAAGGTTATTTTTATGGAAATAAGTTGCCAATAAAAAATCTATTTCACAAACCATGTGTTTCTGCCAATTATTAAAGTTATCCTCAGGTTTTTAAAAAATTAATTTCCTAAAGAATAAAAAAGTACTTAAAAACTTCATAGTTCTTAAGTACTTGCTAAATCTAAATTTCATTAATATCAAAAGAAATTTGTATATTCTTACTTTTCGGCTCTAACTTTGTCATTTTCACACCTGCTGAGCTAAACATCCTTTTAGATGCCTTAACTATATCTGTGTCCGCATATTTATCAGATAAATAGACAACTTCTTTAATTCCAGATTGAATTATTGCTTTTGCACATTCATTACATGGGAATAATGCTACATATATTTTGGCTCCTACTAGGTTAGTTCCCCTACTATTTAGTATTGCATTTAATTCAGCATGAACTACATAAGGGTATTTTGTTTCAAGCATATCACCTTCTCTGCTCCATGGGAATTCATCGTCTGAGCAACCACGTGGAAGACCATTATATCCTTGACTTAAAATTTTATTATCATTATCTACAATACATGCTCCAACTTGTGTACTAGGATCTTTACTTCTCATCCCAGCTAAAATGGCAACACCCATAAAATATTCATCCCAAGATATGTAATCTCTTCTTTTCATTGAAATCCCCCTTAATTTTATCTATATTATGTAATTTCTTATATTATACCCTATTAATTTTAAAAGTAAAATTAATGGATTCAAAATAATTACTCTAAATTAGTATTTTACCATTTATTATAGAAATACAGTGTTCTAAAGATCTCCATTGAACCAAATTTCACTGTTGCACAATGTAAAATTACTAATGAATCTTTGTAAAGCCTTTTTTAAATAAAAAAATATCTACTTTAACTACTTTTCTATTACCGTAGTTAAAATAGATATTAATATTAAAATTTTCTAAACCTTTGATATCTTTCTTCAAGAAGATCTTCCTTTGTCTTACTACTTAAAATCTTCAACTCATTAATAAGCTCTTCCTTAATAGCTATTGCTATTAAATCTAAGCTCTTATGGGCGCCTCCTTTAGGCTCCTTTATTATCTTCTCTATTACTCCTTTTTCATATAAGTCATAAGCAGTAATACCCATGATTTCTGCAACTTCTTTTGACTTACTAGGGTCCTTCAATAAAATAGAAGCAAATCCTTCAGGTGATAAAATAGAGTAAACTGAATTTTCCAGCATCCATACCCTATCTCCACAAGCTAGAGCTAAAGCTCCTCCACTACCACCTTCGCCTATAATTATAGAAATTATAGGCACCTTAATTTGTGCCATCTCAATTAAGTTCTTAGCAATAGCTTCTCCTTGACCTCTTTCCTCTGCTCCTACTCCACAGTAAGCTCCTGATGTATTAATAAAACAAATTATTGGTCTATTAAATTTTTCTGCCTGTTTCATTAATCTTAAGGCCTTTCTATAACCTTCAGGATTAGGTGAACCAAAGTTTCTATCCATATTTTCTTTTAAGTCTTTTCCTTTTTGAATTCCGATAATAGTAACAGGTCTATTGTTTAGAAAGGCTATTCCTCCTACTATAGATTTATCATCTTTAAAAAGTCTATCTCCATGTAATTCATAAAAATTTTCAAATATTTTGTCAATATAATCTAAAGTAGTTGGTCTCTCAACCATTCTAGCTATTACTAATCTATCATAAGCTTTTATATTTTTCATTTAGCTACACCTCCAAATCTTCATGAAGTTTAAGAAGAGTAGCAAGGGATGACTTTAAATTTTCTCTTTTTACTATACTATCTATAAATCCATTTTCTAATAAAAACTCTGCACTTTGAAAATCATCAGGTAATTTTTCTTTAATAGTTCCTTCAATAACTCTTCTCCCAGCAAAACCTATTAAAGCATTTGGTTCTGATAATATTATATCTCCAAGCATTGCAAAACTAGCAGTTACACCACCTGTTGTTGGATCCGTTAAAACTGTAATGTATAAAAGTCCACTATCACTATGCTTTGATAATGCACTACTTACTTTTGCCATTTGCATTAAAGATAATATTCCCTCCTGCATTCTAGCTCCACCCGAAGCTGTAAAAATTATTATAGGCAACTTTCTTTTAGTAGCTTCTTCAACAGCCACAGTTATTTTTTCCCCTACTACTGTCCCCATACTACCCATTAAGAAATTAGAATCCATAACTGCAATAATTATTTTATTACCAGCTATTTCACCTTCACCTGTAACTACTGCTTCAGTTGTTCCGCTCTTCTCTACATTTTCTTTTAATTTTTCTTCATAGTTCGGAAAATCCATTGGGTTTCTGGACTTCATATACTTATTAAATTCTTTAAAGGTTCCTTTATCACATATTTGTGCTATTCTTTCATAGCTACCTAGCCTAAAGTAATTATTACAGCTAGGGCATATATTTAAGTTTTCTTCTAAAGCCTTTTTATATAGTATCTTCCCACATTTATTACACTTTATCCAAGTTCCATCTGGAACTACTGGTACATCTTTTTCTTCTACTTGAGTTATATTAATAACCCCGTACTGTCTTTTCTTAAAAATCCCCATATTATTTCACCAACTATAAATTAAATTCTTTGCTTATAAAACTTGTATCAAAGTCTCCTAAGCGAAATTTCTCATTATTTAAAATATCTATTTGAAAATCTATATTATTGTCAATTCCTTCAATTACAAACTCATCAAGGGCTCTTAGCATTTTATTAATTGCCTCTTCCCTATCTTTACCGTATGCAATAAGCTTTGCTATCATTGAATCATATGTTGGAGGTATTTTATATCCTGTAAAAACAGCTGTATCTACCCTTATACCATTCCCCCCTGGAAGATTTAAAAATTCAATCTTTCCTGGTGAAGGAATAAATCCTTTTTTAGGATTTTCAGCATTTATTCTACATTCAATTGCATGACCTTTTATACATACATCTTCTTGTGAAAAACTTAAATCACTACCATTTGCAATTTTAATTTGCTCTTTTACTATATCTATGGAAGTTATCATCTCTGTAACAGGATGCTCAACTTGAATTCTAGTATTCATTTCCATAAAGTAAAAGCTTCCATACTTATCTACTAGGAACTCTATAGTTCCTGCATTATAATATTTAACTGCTTTTGCAGCTCTTACTGCTGCCTTTCCCATTTCTTCTCTAAGCACACTACTTATTATAGAGGATGGGGCCTCTTCTAATACTTTTTGATTTCTTCTTTGAACTGTACAATCTCTCTCACCAAGATGCACTATATTCCCATGCTCATCTCCTAGAATTTGAAACTCTATATGTCTAGGATTAACTATAAATTTTTCCATATATATTGTGTCATCACCAAAGTTAGCCATTGCTTCAGACTTTGCTGTAAAGAAGGCATTTTCTAATTCCTCTTTGCTGTGAACTATTCTAATTCCTTTACCTCCACCACCTAAAGCAGCCTTAACCATTACTGGATAACCTATCTTCTCTGCTTCAATATAAGCATCTTCTATATTTTCAACTATACCATCACTACCAGGTATTACTGGCACATTAGCCTTCTTCATAATTTCTCTAGCCCTAGACTTATCACCCATTATACTTATAGTCTTACTTGATGGACCTATAAATTTTATATTGCATTCTTCACAAATGGCTGCAAACTCTGCATTTTCTGATAAAAATCCAAATCCCGGGTGAATAGCATTGCACTTTGTTATTACTGCAGCACTAATTATGTTACTAACATTTAAATATGAGTCCTTTGATTTAGGCTTTCCAACACAAATAGCTTCATCTGCTAACTCAGTATGCATAGCATCTTTGTCAGCTTCTGAGTAAATAGCTACCGTCTGTATTCCAAGCTCTTTGCAAGCCCTTATTATCCTTACTGCTATTTCACCTCTATTGGCTATTAAGACCTTTCTAATCATAAAAACACCTCTTTATTATCCAACCATAAAGGTTAGTTCAGCTTCACAGACCTTTTTATCATCTACATAAGCAATTCCTTTTCCTATTCCTGCAATACCTCTTATTTTAGTAAGTTCAACTTCTAACCTTAAAGTATCACCTGGAACTACTTTTTTTCTAAACTTAGCATTATTTATTCCACCAAAATATGCAATCTTACCTTTAAATTCATCTCTTTTAAGTAAGGCTACTGCACCAGCTTGAGCTAATGCCTCAATAATTAGCACCCCTGGCATAACAGGTTCTACTGGAAAATGTCCTTGAAAGAAATATTCATTCATAGTTACATTCTTAATTGCCACTATTTTATTATCCAATAGTTCTTCAACTCTATCAATTAATAAAAATGGATATCTATGTGGTATAATCTCCATTATTTCTTTTATATCCATAAAATTCACCTACTTTATTTTAAATAATTCCATTCCAAATTCAACTATATCCTCATCATTTCTTAAAACTTCTACAACTTCGCCATCAAATTCAGATACAATCTCATTCATTATTTTCATAGCTTCGACTATACAAAGAACATCACCCTTTTTAACCTTATCTCCTTTTTCCACGTAAGGTTTCCCTCCTTGTGATCCTGAAGAATAATAAGTTCCAACTAATGGTGATTTAACTATATTTAAGTTTTCCTTTATCTCTACTTTTTCTATATTACTCTCATTAATATTATTAAACTCATTATTAGAAACTAAATTAGCATTTATTGATGAATCATAAATATTTCCCTTAGCTTCATTAGTTTCTACTGAAAGACTTTGCACTTCCTTAATAGCTTCATCATTTTTACTTAGTCTTAATCTAGTTCCTTGGCTTTCAAATTCAAAAACTCTAAGAGAAGATGAGTCTACAGATTCTATTAAATCCTTAATTTGCTCGTAACTTAACATCTTATTTCCCTCTCCACTTTTTAAATATTACTGATCCATTATGTCCACCAAAGCCTAACGAATTAGACATAGTATAATCTATTTCTTTTTTAATTCCTTCATTAACTACTAAATTCAAGTCACATTCTTCATCTTTATTAACATAATTAATAGTTGCAGGAACAAATCCATCCTCTAAGGCTTTAATAGAAATTATAGCTTCTACAGCACCTGCAGCCCCTAGTAAATGACCTGTCATTGATTTAGTTGAACTTACATAAACATCCTTAGCATTTTCACCGAATGCTTGCTTTATAGCTAAAGTTTCAACCTTATCATTAATTTCTGTAGATGTTCCATGAGCATTAACATAATTAATATCACTGGTATTAATTCTAGCATCATTAATTGCATCTCTCATTGCCCTATATGCACCATTACCATCTAGATTTGGTGATGTAATATGATAGGCATCACATGTAGTACCATATCCTACAACTTCTCCATATATTTTAGCACCTCTCTCTAATGCACTATCTAAATCTTCTAAAATTAAAGCAGCTGCCCCTTCACCCATGACAAATCCATTTCTATCTTTATCAAATGGTATAGATGCCCTATTTTTATCTTCGCTTCTACTTAGAGCTGTTAATGCTTGGAATCCTGAAATACCAAACTTACATATTGAAGCTTCAGATCCACCAACTAAAGCTCTATCCATATACCCATCTCTAATCCCTCTAAAAGCTTCTCCTATACAGTGAGTTGAAGTTGCACAAGCTGTTGTAACACTTAAGCAAGTTCCTAAAAGTCCAAATTCTATCGCTATAGTTCCTGCTGCAATATTAGAAATAGATGCTGGTATAGTTAATGGAGATACTCTACTTGGTCCTCTATTAAGCATAGTTATTATTTGATTTTCTATAGTCATAAGTCCACCTATTCCAGAACCGAATAATACTCCAAATCTTTCTCTATCAACTTTATCTAAATCAATATTACTATCCTTCATACACTCTTTAGCTGCAACTAATGCTAATTGAGTATATCTATCTAATCTCTTAGCATCTTTTTTACCTATATATTCTTCAGCATTAAAATCCTTAACTTCAGCAGCAAGTTTAACTTTAAAATCCTCAGTATCAAATAAAGTAATATTATCTATTCCATTTTTTCCTTCTTTAATTGAATTCCAAAAGCTATCTATGGAATTACCTATTGGTGTAATTGCACCTAAACCTGTAACTACTACTCTTCTTTTCATATTAGCACTCTCCTTTAATGCATCACCATTCCACCATCTACATTTATCACTTGACCAGTTATATAATTAGATAAATCTGATGATAAGAATAAAACTAAATTAGCTATTTCCTTTGGTTCTCCAATTTTTTTCATAGGAATTGTCTTTAATACTTCTTCCTTAACCTTTTCTGGAAGAACCTTAGTCATATCTGTATTAATATATCCTGGAGCTATAACATTAACATTTATATTTCTTCCTGCTAGCTCTCTAGCTACTGATTTAGATAATCCTATAACACCAGCCTTGGAAGCTGAATAATTACATTGTCCTGCATTTCCTGCTACTCCAACAACAGAAGATATATTTATAATCTTGCCACTTCTTTGTCTTACCATAACACCAGAAGCTGCTTTAGTCATATTAAACGTTCCTGTCAAATTAACATCTAATACATCTGTAAAATCTTTTTCACTCATTCTTATAATTAATCCATCTTTAGTTATTCCTGCATTATTAACTAAGATATCTACTCTTTCAAATCTATTCTTAACTTCCTTAATAAATTCATTAACTTCTTCTTCTTTACTGACATCACACTTAAATGCTAATACTCTTACATCAAATCCTTCAAGTTCATTGATAAAAGATTCTATCTCCTCGTTGTAAGTTCTATAATTAAAAGCAATATTAGCTCCATTTTGTGCTAATGTTCTTGCTATTTCTTTTCCAATTCCTCTAGTTGCACCTGTAACTATAGCAATCTTATTTTTAACCATTTCTATTTTCAATCCCTTCTAATGTTTTTTCTAAAGATTTCATATCTTCAATATTATAAATACTTACCTTTAAGCCTTTTTCTCTACTAATTTCTTTAATAAAACTGCTTAAAACTCTTCCAGGCCCCAGCTCTATAAATGTATCAACACCTAAATCTAGCATTTTTGATACACTTTCACTCCATCTTACTGAAGACTTAACTTGTTTACATAGTAATTCTTTAATTTCTTCCTTATTATTTATAAAATTAGCTGTAACATTAGATATAATTTTAACATTTGGATCTTTAAAAGTTACATTCTTAAACTCTTCACTAAGCTTAACTGATGCTTCTTCTAGTAATGATGTATGGAAAGGTCCTGAAACTTTAAGATCTATTGCCCTTTTAGCTCCCTTTTCTATACATAACTCTTTAGCTTTTTCCACTGCATCTTTCTCTCCACCAATTACAATTTGCTTATTAGTATTGTAGTTTGCAATTTCAACAACTCCAAAACTTGATACTTCCTTTAATGCATCATTAATCTTTTCTACACTTAGTCCAATAATAGCAGCCATTGCGCCAATTCCTACTGGAACTGCTTCCTGCATATATCTTCCTCTTTTTTTAACTAAAACTACTGCCTCTTCAAAGTTAATTGCATCAGCAGCAACTAAGGCTGAATACTCTCCAAGACTTAAGCCAGCCACTACACTTGGCTTTAGTCCCTTTTCTTCTAATGCTTTCATAGCAGCAATAGAAGTTATTAAAATTGAAGGTTGAGTATTTTCAGTAATATTTAATTCTTCACTATCACCATTAAAAATTAATTCTTTAATATCAAAGCCTAAGGCTTCCCTTGCTTTATCAAATACTTCCTTGCAAGCTGGAATATTATTATATAATTCCTCCCCCATTCCTATGTACTGGGAACCTTGACCTGCAAAAATAAATGCTATCTTCATAATACTCTCCTTTAAAGGCTCTTTTTAATATTTTCAAATTCCTGAAACATTTCTTCAATTATTTCTTTAGCACTTTGTCTTTTTGATACTAAACCAGAAATTTGACCTGCCATAAGAGATCCACCATCTATATCTCCATCTTTTACAGCCTTTCTTAATCCACCCTTGCCAAGCTCTTCTAAGACTTCTATTGGTGCATTTTGCTTTTCTAAATTTAAATATTCCCTAGCTAGCTTGTTTTTTATTACTTGTACTGGATGACCTGTTGGCCTTCCTGTTACTACTGTATCTATATCATTAGCCTTAATTACAGCTTCCTTATAATTATCATGAATAGTACATTCATTAGCTACTAAAAATCTAGTACCTACTTGAATCCCCTTAGCTCCAAGCATAAAGGCAGCAGCTACCCCCCTACCATCAGCTATACCACCTGCTCCAATTACTGGAATACTTACAGCATCTACAACTTGTGGTAATAACACCATAGTAGTAAGCTTCCCAATATGGCCTCCAGCCTCACAACCTTCAGCAATTATTGCATCAGCTCCTGCTCTTTCCATTCTTTTAGCTAATGCTACTGAAGCAACTACAGGAATAACTTTTATACCCGCTTCTTTCCACTTTGTCATGTATTTACCCGGATTTCCAGCACCTGTTGTTACTACTTTAACACCTTCTTCAACCACTATATCAGCTAGCTCCTTTGCATTCTCTGATAGTAGCATAATATTAACACCAAAAGGCTTATCAGTTAGTTCTTTAACTTTTCTTATTTCTTCTCTTACATAGCTTGCAGGAGCACTTGCTCCTGCAATTATTCCAAGACCACCTGCATTTGAAACTGCAGCTGCTAATGAACTATCTGAAACCCATGCCATAGCCCCTTGAAATATAGGGTATTCTATATTTAACAGATTGCAAATATTATTGTCCATGATGTCCTCCAATTTATTATTAAATTAAAATTTCAGTTTATTATTTAACTACGCTTTCAATATATTTAACAGCATCTCCAACAGTTTTTATGTTTTCAACATTCTCAACCTTTACGTTAAAAGCATCTTCTAAATCCATAACTACTTGGAATAAATCTAAAGAATCTGCTCCTAAATCCTCCATAAAGTTTGTTTCAATCTTTACATCCTCTTCATTAACTCCTAATTGATCAACTACGATTTCCTTAATTTTTTCAAATACCATTTTTTATTCCTCCTAAAATTTAATTAATGTGCTAGCCCAGGTTAATCCTCCACCAAAGGCTGCTAAGATTATTTTGTCTCCCTTATTAATAAGGCCTTTTTCAGAAAGCTCACTTAATGCTATTGGAATACTTGCTGCTGAAGTATTTCCATATTTATCAACATTAACATAAAACTTTTCCCTATTTACTTTAAGTCTTCTTGCTGCTTCATCTATTATCCTTGAGTTAGCTTGATGAGGAACTATATATTTTATATTTTCTAAATTCTCATTCCCCTTATCTAAAACATCATTTACTATCTCTGGTAATATAGATACTGCAAACTTAAAGACCTCCCCACCTTTCATTTCTATATATCTTTTTTCTATATTTTCACTTTTTGCAAAAGGTGTGTTTAAATTAATTTCAGCTGCTACTAAAGTTTTTTCTCCTAGTTTTCCATCAGATGCAAAACAAGAACTAATAATTGAATTTTCATCAGAAGCTTCAATCACCATTGCCCCTGCTCCATCACCGAAAAGTACACAAGTACTTCTATCTGACCAATCAACTATTTTAGATAAAACTTCTGCTCCTATAATCAGTGCTCTTTTCTTACCTGCAGATTTTATTAAACTATCTGCTATAATTAAAGAATATACGAATCCGGAGCAAGCTGCTGATATATCAAAGGCAGCTGCATTTTTGCAGTCTAAAAGCCCTTGTACACTACACGCTGTAGACGGCATTATCTTATCTGGTGAGGTTGTAGCTACGATTATTAAATCAATGTCATCTTTACCGCAATTACTGTTTTTTAAAGCATTTAATGCTGCTTTATAAGCAATTTCCACAGTACCTTCCCCATCAGATATTCTTCTTTCCTTAATTCCAGTTCTCTTTACTATCCATTCATCAGAAGTTTCTACTATTTTTTCTAAATCAAAATTAGTAACTACATTTTCTGGACAATACTTACCAACCCCCAGTATTTTAACTCCTTCCATTTAACGCCTCTTTCTAAAATAAATTAAAATTTATTTTTTTATCAAATATTTTTATTATCAAAGCATTTGTTTGTAATAAATTAATACTTAATCTTTGTAGCCTTACTTTAAGCTATTAAATTCTATACTCTACCAATCATATTTATGAATTTCTATTCAAATATTTTGACTGTCAAAGTAATATCACCATAATAATACCATTTTTTTGTTTTGTCAATAATAGTAATTTAAATTTAATAAATCATATTTTTCTTAAAGATACATTTTTTTAATCATAAATTAAAACTTAATAATCTATTCTTTCAATTACTCCATTTAATTTATATATTATTTTTACTTCTAAACTCCATAGAAGTAAGTTACTGTAAATTATTTATAAAACATATATTGTCTTTTTTTAATTTGTAGATTATACTAATAATAATATTTTGATAATCAAAATATTATTATATCAAACTAAAAGGAGATACATTATGAATATAAAACCATTAATAATTGGTGATTTAATAGCTAAAGTCCCTATAATCCAAGGGGGAATGGGAGTTGGAGTGTCTTTATCTAATCTTGCTGGTAATGTAGCAAAGAATGGTGCTATAGGCGTTATTTCAGCTGCTCACCCAGGATATATGGAGGAAGATTTCGAAAAAAATACCCTTGCTGCAAACTTAAGAGGATTAACTAAACATATAAAAAAAGCAAAAGAAATAAGCTTAAATGGTATTATTGGTGTTAATGCCATGGTAGCTATGAATAACTATATAGAACATGTTAAAACAGCAATAGAGGCTGGAGCTGATTTAATTATTTCAGGTGCTGGATTACCTCTAAACTTACCAGAAATAACTGCAGGAAGCTCAATTAAAATAGCTCCTATAGTGTCTTCTGCTAAGGCTTGTAAATTAGTACTTAGTTACTGGAAAAAGCATTTTAATAGAACTGCTGATGCTGTAATTGTAGAAGGCCCATTAGCTGGTGGTCATCTAGGTTTTAAGAAAAACAATCTAGATAATGATATAGTTAATTTCGATAAATATGTATCAGCTGTAATTGAAGAAGTTAAAAATTTTGAAAAAGACTTCGACAAAAAAATCCCTGTAATTGTTGCTGGCGGCGTATTTACTCATGAAGATATGATGAGATACTTAAATCTTGGAGCAAGTGGTGTTCAAATGGCTACAAGATTTGTTGCAACACATGAATGCGATGCTCATCCCAACTTCAAAAATGCTTTTGTAAATTGCAAAAAAGAAGATATCGAGCTTACAATTAGTCCCGTAGGAATGCCTGGAAGAGCAATAAGAAATAAATTGACTGAAACATTAAAAACTCAAAGAGTTAAAATCACTAAATGTTATGACTGTTTAATTCCTTGTAACCCAGGTACTACTCCGTACTGTATAAGTTCTGCCTTAATTAAATCTGTAAAAGGTGACGTTGAAAATGGATTGGTATTCTGCGGTGGAAATGCCTATAGAATTGATAAACTTTTATATGTTAAAGAATTAATTGATGAGATGATGGGACAATCTTTAGCACAGCCAGAAATTATAATTTAATGTTAAAACTCTAAGAGTTTTAACATTACTGAAATAATTAAAAAATTAAATATTTAAATAATGAAAGAATTATGGAATAAGCTCCTAGAGAGTTTGGATGATAAGATCCTCCTAATTTAGCTTTGCTAAATTATTTCCTTAATTCTTTCATTTTTATTTAATAAAATAATACTATCATTCTTTAATTCATTTATTTCATAATCTTCATTTCTTTATTTTTTCCATTCATAATTTCCACTTCCATATTCTATACTAAATATTGCCTAATCTCAAAAATTAATTTATATATTTAACTACTTGTATATATTATCCCTTTATTTTACAATTATATTGTATTATCTTTTAGGAGTTGAAATTATGACCTATATTGAGAAAAAGCCTATTAATCGAAGTAAATTAAGATTAACTTTAGGACAATCTTACTATAAAATGAGAAAATATTTTTACTGGTGGTTCTCTCAAAATACATATAGTAAAAATATTAATAAAGATACTTTAAACCATGTAATTTTCACACACAGTACACCTCTTTATAGAAAGTTACTTAATGTTGATATGTCATTACAACATAATAAAGTTGAAAATTTAAAACTAGCAATACAAAAGCTAGATGGGGTTATTATTATGCCTAGTGAATACTTTTCCTATTGGAAACTAATCGGAAAACCTACTTATGGAAAAGGTTATAAAGATGGGATGGTTCTTAGCCCTAATGGTGACTTTGAATCTGGTGTTGGTGGAGGTTTATGCCAATTATCTAATTTAATTTATTGGATAACTTTACATTCCCCTCTAACTGTTACAGAACGATATAGACATAGTCATGATGTTTTTCCTGATGTAAATAGAACCCAACCCTTTGGTTCTGGTGCTACATGTTTTTATAATTACTTAGATTTAGAAATAAAGAACACTACCAAAACTCCTTATCAGCTTAAACTATATCTTACAAAAGAAAATCTTATAGGTGAATGGCGCTCAACTGAAAGATGTAATTATAGATATGAAGTTTACGAAAAAGAACATTCAATGACTCCTGGATTTTTTGGTCATTATATTAGAAATAATGTACTATATAGAAAAGTTTATAATATTGCTAACGAAGAAATTAATGATGAATACATCACTGAAAATCATGCATTTATGATGTATCAACCATATATAGGTAATTGATAAAGGGTAATTGCTAATTATAATTATAAGTTGAGAATAAATTATAAAATAAAAGAGTTGAGGAAGTTTTTCATTACAAACATTCTCAACTCTTTCCCTTTTAATTTTTCATTTTAAACTTTTAACTATTAACTTATCCCTATTTTTTATTTCTTAACTCTAGCTATATGATTTCTTTAACGCTTTTAATAAAACTTTTTTATCCTTCTTATAAGGCGTTACAGGTATTATTGACTTATGAGTAACACCTAATAATTTATATACTGCTATTCTTGCAGCTCTAACAGAATATTCTTCAGTAAATACCATATCTTCAGGTATTTCTACAAATTGACTTATTAATGCAAAGTTTGTAGAACCTTCTGGAACAACCTTAGGTCTATCAGTCATTTTTCTTGGTTGGAATTGAGCATCTATATATGGCATCATACATGGTATAACATTAACTATGTCTTCCATAATTTCATCTTGTTTATCTTCAAAATGTAAATGATGTAATAATTCTATTAAAATTTCTTCACCAGTACATTCTTTCATTGGCTTCTTAACATAGTCTCCTTCCTTATCTGTATAAAGTCCATATCCCCAGAAAATAGTAGTATCCATTGGTTGGTTCTTAAAGTGAGGTTGGGCAGCAACTACAATACTCATTAACCAACTTGAATCTTTAAATGTCATTAAAGCTCCACTTCCAGGTATATTACCAGAGAATTGCTCAATTAGCTTTAATAGCTTATTACCTTTGCAAGTAACTGTGAAGCTTTCCCAATTAGTTTGCTCTGGATGATTAAAGAATGGAACTGGATTACCAAGTCCTAATTTCTTCTTTGCTATCCTTTCCCAAAGGTCTCCTGAAGGAGGATTACTTGGAAGATATTCTGGTGCAGTTTTTAAATCTCCTAAAGTCGCGCAATCAGTCATACATCCATTCGTTACTATGCATAAATCTTCATCTCTTAACTCAATTATGCTTTCTTCATCCTCTGACTTTATATGAATTGCTGTAGCAGTTATTCCATCTCCTGGTTTAAAATCTATATCTGTAACAGTAGCATTGATACTGAAATCTACATTATACTTATTTAAATACTCCTTTAAAGGTAATATTAATGATTCATACTGATTATATGGAGTACGAGTAACACCTTCTAAAGTTTCTATACGAGAAAATTCAAATATCATACGTTCCATATAACGCTTAAATTCAAATAAACTAGACCACTTTTGGAAGGCAAAAGTAGTTTGCCACATATACCAGAAGTTTGTAGTAAAGAAATGTGGTGTATCTTTAAACCAATCTTCAATAGTTAAGTCATCTAATTTCTCTTCAGGCATCATCATTAATTTTCCTAAAGCTAAACGATCTGCATTATTGAATCCCATGCTTTTAACATTTAAAATATTCCCATCTTCATCAATTAGCCTTGCTTGTGCATGAGTTGGATGTAAATGATCGAAATTTAATATTTCTTCTGTGACACTCATACCAGGCATATCAATTGAAGGAATGCTACTAAATAATTCCCAGAAGTTTTCATATGTTTCTTCATTTAGCATTCTCCCGCCACGAACTATAAATCCATTTTGAGTATTTCCAGCTCCATCATTACTGCCACCTAATATATTGGCGCTTTCAATAATATGAATATTTTCACCCTTCACTTTACAGTCTCTAATTAAATAAACTGCACCTGCAAGAGAAGCTAATCCACCACCAACAAAGTAGATTTGTCTATCTCCACTTTCTACAAAACCTTCTGAATAAGTTATCATCTTAGCCTTTTTATCATTATTATCTTTTATTTTCTTTGCAGCTGCAATTACTGCTGCTGTTCCTGCTATAGCCCCTACAACTAATAATGGATTAACTTTACTACTTTTATTTCTTTTACTCATTAACCTCACCCTTTCGTAAGTATTTTTATTTCATACTCTTATAATAATACAGTTTCCCCCAATAAAAAAGTATTATCCTAAAAAAAATTGACTAATTAGTACAACTTTATAAATTTATTAAAATATAAAGGATGAAACATTAAAATATCTAGTTTCATCCTTACTTTTTTAAACATTATTTATTCCTTAAAGTTTGTTATTAAAATATACTATTTTTTCTTTAATTCATCTAAGTACTTTACTGCACTTAATGATGCAATATTGCCTTCTCCAGCTGCTTTTATATATTGATATGGTTTTCCTACACAATCCCCTGCTGCAAAGCAACCTTTAATATTAGTTTTCATATATCTATCTACTGAAATATGGTCATCTTCAATTAATAATCCTGGGACTAATTGAGCGGGTGAAATGGAATCCTTTATTATAAAAATACCATCAACTTCAATTTCATTATTCTCTAAAACTAAAGTTCTATTATTAGATTCATTTAATATCTTCTTAGGTTTATCTTTAATAATAGTAATACTATCATTGATGTTATATGGCTCTTTATACATAGGTACATAATATACTTCAGAAGCTATTTCAGATACATAGTTTGCATCCCTTTCTGCTTCTTTGTTATACCCTAATATCGCAACTCTTTTCTTTTTATAAAAATTAGCATCGCAAGTAGCGCAATAACTAACTCCTCTTCCTAAGAATTCAAGCTCTCCTACTAAGGGTTTAGTATATTCAATTCCAGTCGCCAAAATAATTGATGTAGCTTCAAAGGACTTATCATTTGACATTAATACAAAATGACTTCCCATTGCATAAATACTATCTATTCTATATTCAGCTATTTCTATTTCCATTTCTTTAATATGTTCTTGAAATTTTATCTTTAAATCATTTCCACTTATATTAGGAAATCCAAGATAATTATTTATCCCAGGAGCTTTTTCTATTTTACTAGATAAGTTTTTATTTCCAAAAATAATAAAGCTTTTGTTTCTTATTTTTGCATTTAAAGCTGCTGATAAACCTGCAGGTCCACTTCCTACAATTGCAATATCATATCTTTCACTCAAAGTTTCACCTCTAATTATAAATGCTTAGTAACAGCTTCTTTTAAGCTATCCTTAGGCATAAATCCTACTAATGTTTCAACAGGCTCACCATTTTTAAATACTACTAATGTTGGAATACTCATTATATCGTACTTATTTGCTAAATTTTCATTTTCATCCACATCTACCTTTATGAATTTAGCATCTGTAACTTCATTAGATATTTCTTCTACTACTGGAGCTATCATCTTACAAGGACCGCACCACTTTGCCCAAAAATCTACTAAAACTACTCCTTCATTTTTTAAAACTAATTCTTCAAAATTTAATTCACTTCCGTGTTCTACCATATAAACTACCTCCTATTATACCCCTAGTGGGTATCTATATTGATATTTTACTTTATTCTACATAATATCGTCAATAGCATATATTTTAAGAATTTAAATTTATCTTACTATTATTTGATAAATTTAAATTCTTGAAATCATATATACTATATTATATTTTCCTATTTATTATATTTTTATTTCTTTAAATTTAAAAATTGTGATTCATATAATTCTTTATAAAGTCCATCAACCTTTAATAAATCTTCATGACTTCCCTTTTCCTCAATTCCTTTGTCAGTTAAAACTAGGATTTCATCTGCATTTTTAATAGTTGATAATCTATGTGCAACTACTATAGTAGTTCTTCCCTTACAAAGCTCTTCTAAGGATTTTTGAATCATATACTCTGTTGTATTATCTAAAGCTGAAGTTGCTTCATCTAAAATTAATATTGGTGGATTCTTTAAAAATACCCTAGCAATAGAAATTCTTTGTTTTTGTCCACCTGATAGTTTAACTCCTCTTTCACCAATATAAGTGTCATATCCATCATCTAGTTTCATAATAAAGTCATGTATATTTGCTCTTTTTGCTGCTGCTATTACTTCTTCATCTGTTGCATTTTGATTACCATATAATATATTATCCTTTATTGTTCCAGTAAATAAAAACACATCTTGTTGAACTATTCCTATATTACTTCTTAAGGATTCTAAAGTAACATCAAACACACTTTTATCATCAATAGTTATATCACCTTCTGTAACATCATAAAATCTAGGAATTAAGTTGCAGAAAGTAGTTTTACCTCCACCAGAAGGTCCTACTAGAGCAAGCATCTTACCTTTTTCAATATTTAAGTCAATTCCTTCAAGTATGCTCTTTTCTTCATAGCTAAAGTGTACATCTTTAAATTCAATATTTCCTTTAACATCTTTAAGCTCTATCTTTCCATCCTCTTCTGTCTTTTCATCAATTATAGAAGTAAATCTCTTAAAACCAGTCATTCCATTTTGATATTGCTCCATAAAGTTTACAAGCTTTTTAATTGGCTGTGTAAATAATTTTATGTATAAAAGATAAGCAAAGAAATCTCCTAAGTTAATTATATTAAAGTATGTGAAAATCCCACCTGCAATTAAAACTACATAGTCTAAAAAATCTATTCCAAAGCCTACTCCTGCAAAATATTCTGCCATAACCTTATATGCTCTAGATCTAGCTGACTTAAATCTATTATTTCCCTTTTGGAACTTGTCTATTTCATGCTCATGTGAAACAAATGCCTTAGTTATTCTTATTCCTGATAAAGAGTTTTCTAAATTAGAATTAACTGCAGATGTTTCTACTCTAGTTTCCATAAAAGCAGTTAACATCTTATTTTTTTGCTTCCATGTAAATAAAACTATAAAAGGTATAAATGCAAATATAATAAGAGTTAATGGAATATTAATTGTGCATAATACTGTAAAGGAACCAATTAACATTACTAATGAAACAAATAAATCCTCTGGTCCATGGTGAGCAAGCTCTGAAATATCCATAAGGTCATTTATCATTCTGCTCATCAAATCACCAGTCTTATTGTTATCAAAGTAAGTATTAGGTAACTTTTGAAGATGTAAGAACATATCCCTTCTCATATCTCCTTGCATATGTACACCCATAACATGTCCATAATATTGCATAAAGTATCCACATGCTGCTTTTATAAAATAAATAGCTAGCAAAGTTACTCCAAAAACAACTAGCATTCTAATATTTTTATTAGGAATACTATCATTAACTAAATTTCTTGTCATCATTGGATAAACAAGATCACAAGCTGCAGTAGTAAATGCTGCAAGTAAATCAAAGAAAAATAACTTCTTATAGGGTTTATAATAACTAATAAATCTTTTTACCATTTTTCCTCCTTCTATTAGTACATAATTTAGTACGTTTATATATTATTTCTTAATAATTCTTATAACTTATAATATCTTTATTGATAATAATTTTCAAGTAATATACAACATAGTTACAAGTTATCTATAAATATCTACTATTAAACCTTGTATTTCATCTATTGATGAAGCTATATTTAAATTATCTGTTTCACCTTTTAATAGTGCTGTAGTTAATTCTTCAAGCTTAGCATCTATTGTATCTACAGTTATAAAATATTGAGTTTGCCAAAAGCTAATATCTTTTTTTGTGTTATACATAAATTTAAGAATAGATTCTAAATATTCTTTGATCATTTTTTTATATGCTACTACATCTCCATATGTTTTTGTAGCTACTAATCTATTTCCTTTTTTATGTATTTCTTCTATCATTTCTTTAAGTTGTTCTTCAGAACGTCTTTCTTTAGCTTGATTAAAGCTTTGTGAAAAATCTTTTTTTTCTGATACAACTCTTCTATCCTGCTGTATTATTTCTTTTCTATTAATTCTTCCAACTTCCATTTTTCCACCATCCTTAAAGTTATTATAACATTAAATTTAAATTTCCTCACTTCTTCCATGTATTATTATAGCTAAAAATTAATACACTATAGTTATGCATAGTTTTTATAATTAGGAGGTAAAAATGTGGTATAGTAAAAATTCTGATGAAATAATAAAAGAATTATCCTCTAATGAAGTTAATGGGTTATCTTCAAATGAAGCTAAATCTAGACTTGAGAAAAACGGATTAAATAAACTTCAAGGAAAAAAGAAAAAAAGCATGTTTCAATTATTCCTAGCCCAAATTAATGATGTAATGATTTATATATTATTAATTGCAGCTATTATCTCTATAGCAGTTAAAGAAGTTAGTGATGCAATTATAATTTTAATAGTTATCTTTGTGAATGCTATAATTGGTGTAATTCAAGAGTCTAAGGCTGAAAAGGCTTTAGAAGCATTGAAAAACATGTCCACTCCTAAGGCTTTAGTTAAAAGAGATGGAAATATAATAGAAATTCAATCTGAAGAAGTTGTAGTTGGAGATATAGTTATTATCGATGCTGGTAGATATATACCTGCTGACTTAAGACTTATTGAAGCTGCTAATTTGAAAATAGAAGAATCAGCTTTTACAGGTGAATCTGTCCCTTCTGAAAAAAATTCAGAAACTAATACAGATAACTCAGAATTGCCTATTGGTGATCAGCATAATATGGCCTTTATGTCTACGCTAGTAACATATGGTAGAGGTGTAGGTATAGTCGTGGGAGCTGGTATGAATACAGAAATAGGTAAGATAGCAAAAATGCTTGATGCTGAGGAAGATAATACTACCCCACTTCAAAAGAAGCTTGCTCAACTTGGAAAAACCTTAGGGTTTGCTGCTGTAGGTGTTTCTATACTTATGTTTATAGTATCTATGTTCCAAGGAAGAGATTTTCTTGAAATGTTTATGACTTCAATAAGCTTAGCTGTTGCTGCAATTCCAGAAGGATTACCTGCTATTGTTGCAATTGTTCTTGCTCTTGGAGTTCAAAGAATGATTAAAGAAAATGCAATTATAAGAAAATTACCTTCTGTTGAAACTCTAGGATCAGTTAATATTATTTGTTCAGATAAAACTGGTACATTAACAATTAATAAAATGACTGTAAAGAAGTTTTTTGTAGACGGAACAATTATAGATTTAGATAAAATCGATATTAATAATAAAGAAGCAAAACTATTAGTAGATGGTATGATTTTATGTAATGATGCCACCTCAAAGGATGGAAAGCAAACCGGAGACCCTACTGAAGTTGCTTTAATAGAAGTTGGAAATAAACTTAATATACTAAAGGAAGATTTAACAGCTTCTAACAAAAGAATTAATGAAATCCCCTTTGATTCAGATAGAAAACTAATGACTACAGTAAATAATTATAATAATAAAAATACTGTGTTTACTAAAGGGGCAATAGATAGCATATTAAAAATATCAAATAAAATTTTAATAAACAATGAAGTTAAAGAATTTACTAAAGATGAAAAAGATAATGTTTTAGAAGCATCTAATAAAATGTCAGATGATGCCTTAAGAGTATTAGCCTTAGCTTATAAGGAAATTGATAATAACAACATTGTAGTAAATAATCTTGAAACTGATTTAATCTTTGTTGGTCTTATGGGAATGATAGATCCACCTAGAGAAGAAGTAAAATCTTCTATTGATGTAAGTAAAAACGCTGGAATTAGAACTATAATGATAACTGGTGATCATAAAAACACTGCTGTTGCTATAGCTAAAGATTTAGGCATTGCCGAAGATATTTCTGAGGCTATGGCTGGAAGTGAAATAGATACTTATAGTGATGATGAGTTTGTAAAGATTATTAATAATTATAAAGTTTTTGCAAGAGTTTCTCCTGAACACAAAGTAAAGATTGTAAAAGCATTTAAAGCTCACGGTAATATAGTATCTATGACAGGTGATGGTGTTAATGATGCTCCTTCACTAAAAGCTGCTGATATTGGAGTTGCAATGGGTATAACAGGTACAGATGTTGCTAAAGGTGCAGCTGATATGGTACTAACTGATGATAACTTCACCACTATAGTAAAAGCAGTAGAAGAAGGAAGAAATATATTTAATAATATAAAAAAATCCATTATATTCCTTTTAAGCTGTAACTTAGGAGAAGTAGTTGCATTATTTGTTGCAATCTTACTAAACTGGCCTACCCCATTACAAGCAATCCATATTCTATGGGTAAACTTAATTACAGACAGTTTCCCTGCTCTATCTTTAGGAGTAGATCCAGGTGATAAGGGAGTTATGGACTTACCTCCTAAAGCTCCAAATGAAAGTTTATTTGCAGGTAGAATGGGAATTCTTCTAATAATAAATGGTATATTAATTGGTGCTACCACTTTAATCGCTTTTGTATTAGGAGAAAAATTATATCCTGACTCCTTAAAACATGCTCAAACAATGGCCTTTGTAGTACTAAGTGTTTCTCAACTTTTCTATTCCTTATCAATGAGAAACGAAAGAAAATCTATATTCCAAATAGGCTTCTTTAAAAACAAATGGCTACTAGCATCCATAGCTTTTGGTATCCTATTGCAATTTGCAATAATAACAATACCATTTACTGCAAGTATATTTAAGGTTTATTCATTAAGCTTATATGATTGGGGAATAGTAATATTAATTTCACTAATTCCATTTGTAATAAATGAATTAATAAAAGTCATATTTAAATCAAAAAAATAACTGTAAGTATGTAATAAAATGCAAAGCATCTTATTAATTAAAGAATGCTTATAAAAAAATCTTTACAGATTTTTTAAGTACATCTTAAAATAAAGGGGGTTTTGCCATGCAAAACCTCCTTTATTCATTCCTTCATTTTTCATTTTTACTGCTCTCATTTTTATTTAATACATATCATTTCCACAACAAATTCTTTGGCTATTATTAATTGTAATATACTCGCAATGATAAATAGAATATGTCTTATGGAGCATATTCTATTTATCATTGTCGTTATATTCAATTTGTAAATACGTTCCCTTCTAGGAGAGTTCCATTCTTCATTGAATATATTTTATCCGCTACTTTTTCTGCAAAATCCATATCATGAGTTATTATAAGCATACTCATTCCATCTTTTGCAAGGGATCTTATTAGTTCGGCTACTTCTCCTGTTAAACCTGGATCTAAAGCTGATGTAGGTTCATCAAAGCACATTAATTTAGGCTTTAAAGCTAAAGCTCGTCCTATAGCTACTCTTTGCTTTTGTCCTCCTGACAGTTCATAAGGATAACTATCTATTTTATTTTCTAATCCTAAAAATCTTAGTATCTCTTTTGCATCTTCCTTTGCCTTAGTTTCTTTTTCCCCTAAAACCCTAATTGGTGCTTCTATTAAATTCCCTAATACACTCATATGAGGAAAAAGATTAAAGTTTTGGAATACTAATCCTATAGATTTTCTTACTTCATTAAAATCTTTCTTTTCCTTATAAACTCCATTTTCACATAAATAATTATTTTCTATCATAATAGTCCCTTCATCACAAAACTCCAGTCCATTTACGCATCTTAATAAAGTTGTTTTACCACCGCCAGAAGGACCTACTATAACTGCTACTTCTCCTGAATTTACTTCAAGATCTATTCCATTTAAAACTTCAGTTTCCCCAAAACTTTTCTTTAACCCCTTAATCTTAAGCATATCCTTCCCTCCTATTGATAATAATCAAACTTCTTCTCCATAGTCTCTAAAAGCTTTGTTAGTATTCCATTGAATACTAAGTAAAATACTGCAACTACTACAAATGGCATAATAGACGATAGCCTATTAGATGCTATTTTCGCTATCTTTAATAATTCATCTAAACCAACTACATAAATTAATGATGTATCTTTAACTAAAGTTACTACCTCATTGGCAACAGGTGGAAAAACTCTTTTTAGAGCTTGAGGTAGTACTATTCTAAAGAAAGTATCTTTTTTACTTAGTCCAAGTACCTCTGCCCCTTCAAATTGTCCTTTATCTATAGATAATATACCTGCCCTAAATATTTCACCAAAGTATGCCCCATAATTTAATACCATAGCTAAAATAGCCGCTGGAAATCTCGGTATATTTATATTAATAAGAGGTAATCCAAAGAATATAAATAAAATTTGTAATAATAAAGGTGTTCCTCGTAAAATTAAAACATAGATTCCAGTAATAGATTTTAGTATTTTTATTTTAGATATTCTTCCTAAGGCAATTACTACTCCTAAAGGTATTGATAATATTAAGGTTATCGAAAATATTCCTATAGTTACCTTTAAGCCTTCTAATGCTTGAGGAATAAATTCCATAATTTCATTTATTAATTCCAAGGTAAACGCCTCCTTATTACTTTATTAATTATTTTGCAATTATATCTTCACCAAACCACTTAACAGAAATTTCTCCAGCTGTTCCATCTTCAACTAACTCATTAAATGCTTTATTAAATGCATCAACTAAATCCTTATCTTCTTTTCTCATTCCTACAGCATACGCTTCTGTACCAAAATCTTCAGATAAAATTTTATACTTTTCAGCCCCTCTTTGCTTAGTGTAGTATTTTGCTAATATTTCATCAGCAACTACAGCATCTAATCTTCCTGCTTCTAAATCCATTAATGCTTCATTGTTAGTTTCAAAAGTTACTACTTTACCATCTTTAAAGGTAGTTATAGTATCCCCATCAGCCTCAATTGCATCAACAGCACTTGATTGATTTTGTGCACCAACAACTTTATCTTTTAAATCTGCCTTAGTGTTAATTTTGGAATCTGATAAAGTAATAATAACTTGTCTATTATTTAAATATGGAGTTGAAAATTCAACTTTTTCTTTTCTTTCGTCTGTAATGCTATATCCATTCCAAATAAAATCTATATTTCCGTTCTTAAGTTCCGTTTCTTTCATACTCCAATCTATAGGTTGAAACTCTATTTCCTTATTTAACTTTTCTGAAACAGCCTTAGCTAGATCAATATCAAATCCAACATACTCTCCATTTGAATCTTTAAATCCCATGGGTACAAAAGTATCATCAAAACCTAAAATAAGCTTGTCCTTATCTAATACACTTTGATCTTTCTTTTCCCCACATGATATCAATGATAATGACATAACAGATACTACTGTTAAAGCTAATAATTTTTTCCCAAATTTCATAATTAATTGCCCCCTCTTTATTTTCTTTAAAAACGCTTTTCTTATTTAATACTTTAACACAATAAAGTAATAAAGTCAATAACTTCTTTATCCTAAATAAATTTCTTTTTTATATCTTTCTAAAGTTCCTGTTCCATCATCATCTCTATCAATATATGAAGTCAATTGGCTTAGTTAATCTAGTTATCTTATTATAAATTCCTAAAGAATAAAATAATACACCTCTGATGTTAATTATTAATTTAATTAACATCAGAGGTGTAAATATTCATTATTTAATTCTGTAATATACCTTTTAAAATCATTTTTATCTACTTTCTTAGTTTCAATTAAAAATAAATAATCCATAAGCTTTGGATGGAATTTAAGATTTAATAACTCCTTACAAAAGCTATGAGCTGCTATTTCCCTAGTTTTTAGTATTGAAGATTTTCTCTTTATTGGTCCTATAGAAATTGTCTCCACCTTTTCTAACAATTCGTTTGTATTCTTTTTATTCTTAAACTCCAGGAAGTGATAAAACTCATGTGCCAAATGAATTTGATAAACCTTCTCTCTGCTCACTTTAAATCCTGATTCATTTAAAGATTTATATAGTTGATCTATAGAATTTTTATAAATTGTTATTTTCTTTTCTTTTTTATCAAAGATTATCTCACCTCTTATATCTAATTTCTTAGTGGGACAAGTCTCTTCAATAATTACTTCCACTCCATTATCCTTAAGTAACTTTTCTAAGGTAATATCTTTATATTTCTTAGCTTCTTTTCTACCAATATTACTAGCCTCATTAAGAAAATACCTTATTTTATTCTTTGGTATTTTATGAAATACTATATCTTCCTTTAATTCTAAAAAGGATAAAATTTCATCATTTAAATAATATAAATTATTCATTTAATTTACTCCCCTCAAATTTATCAAAAAAGGCTTATACACCTATCCCTAGCGCCACCACTTTATATTTTGGGAAATTAAGAGTTAAGTTTTGGTTTTTAAAACAACTTAACTCTTAATCCTTCTTTTAAATTAAGAATATTTTCTTAACTAAAATATAGTAATTGCAGTATATATTAAAGCTCCACAAGTTATTATTACTGTGTAAAGTATTGTAGATTTTAATACGGCATTTACATCTACTTTTGCAAAATCACACACTATAACATTATGAGTATTTGTTGGATCAGATATACCTTGAACTACACCTGTAGATCTTAATGCCATACCAATTGCTGCTGGGCTTAATGTTCCTGCTGCAAGCATAACATTTGCGATTCCAGAACCTAATCCATACAGATTTAATGGTCCTCTATATAACGCTAAAGGAGCACAGATTGTAAATAATATTATATATGGAACTGGTGAAGTTGGTAATACTGCTGAAATAAGTGGTTGCATTAATGATACTGTTTGTTCTGCTGCAACACCATTTAATAATATACCAATACCTATCATTAAACCTAAAACCCCAGCAACATCCTGAATTCCTTCAACTAAAGAGCTTGTTGTAATTTGTATGAAATCTCTTGGTTTTGTTACTAATATTGTATAAATAACCGCTGTTAATAAAGAAACTTCAGTTGATAACTTAAAGAAGAATACTAATAAAATTGGTACTATTGGTGCTAGTAAAGCAAAAATATTAACATCCTTTTGAACAACATTTGTTGTTGTTCCTGTTGGCATAGTCCATGTACTTCTTACTGAAGTACCTCTAACATTAATTAATATATATACAACTGTTACAGCTACAGAAATTAATCCTAATACTAAAGAAGTTGATTTTACAAGTTCCATATCCATTCCAATTGCATCAACATAGAATTGATAGTTAGCTACATTAAATAATCCCCCTAAACCAAGCCCCATTAGGAAACAACCGGCAGCTGCTGTTGGTTTAATACCTGCTGATAGCATAAGAGGTATTACTATTGTTGCTACCATTATAACTGCCCCAGCTCCCCCAAGTGCTGAGAAAACTACTGAAACTGCTGCTGTTAATACAAAAGCTATAACTAATGGTTTATCCCCTGCAAGCTCTGCTGCTTTTCTTACTATAGCATTGGATACTCCTTGCTTTTGAATAGTTTTAGCAAACATTCCACCTAATATTGTGGCAATCATAGTTGTTGCTAACCTTGCAGAACCCGCTCCAATAACATGTCCCATTATTGTTTGTCCACCTTCCTCTAACGGTGTCTTGAATGGAACCCCAGCAATCACTGCAATAATAATACCTAGTAAAGGTAAAGCTAATAATGTTGGTAACTTTTTAGCAATCATAAGTCCTGTAATAACTACAAATGTTAATAAAATTAATATTACCTGTAAACTTAATGCATCTCCCATTTTATAATACCTCCAAAATTTTATTATTTTTTATATTCCCCCTAGTTTTTTATACTAAAGGCCTTTTATTTAAACTTGAAACAATAAATAATTGCGATCTAACTTATTACTTGATTTGACTTTTTTAGTTCAATCATTAATTCATTTATCTCTATATCTTTATAAGGTAACTTATTTAATAAAGCTATTTTTGATGCAATCCCTGCTGCCTGTCCTAATGCCATACATATAGGTGATACTCTAACTGAAGCAAATGCCTCATGAGTAGAACTTATTGCCCTTCCAGTAACTAGTAAGTTCTTTATACCCTTTGGAATTAAACACCTGTATGGTATTCCATAATAGTCTCCCATCTTCATTTCCTTAATGGTAATATCCTTCCCTTCTGGATCATGAATATCAATAGGCCAACTACCTAAGGCTACTGTGTCACTAAATATCTTCCCTTGAATGATGTCATTTTCAGTAATTACATACTCACCTACTATTCTTCTGGACTCACGGACACCAATCTCATCTGCTGACTGTAGTAATCTTGAGTTTTCAAAGCCTGGAACATAATTTTTAAGGAATTTATATATCTCTATTACCTGTCTTCTACCTTCTATAGTAGCTTCAGAAAGTTCAAAGCCTTCAATAGATTTTTTATTTATTACTCTACTCATATTTATAGCTACTTCTCCTCTTCTATTTAATTCAAAGAAAAGTACTCTATCTCTATTTAGATTTAAATCATTATTTTTATTAGCTTCTTCCACCTTAGAGAAAAATCCTGAAATCGCTATTCTTTTTACCTCTGATAGAGAGTTGATTTCATTACTTATAACAAATTCATTGGGATGTTTATCTGAATAATCTATTATTTTATCAACATCTACATTATCCATTTTAAACATAAAAGTCATAGGTTGGCATTTTCCATCTACTTCTCTTCCTACCTTCATTTCACAGCCAGCTAGGTAGGCTATTTCAGCATCCCCTGTTGCATCAATAAAATACTTAGCTTTTATATCATAAATACCTGAACGAGTTTTGGCTGTTATACAAGTAACACTATCTTCTTCTTTCTTCACTTCTAAAGCTTCTGTATGATATAAAATTTCAACACCAGCATCAAGTAAATACTCTTGCGCTACATATTTATAAATTTCTGTATCTACTGGAGTTACAGTTGCTGCAACACCTAATGGATCCATTATATGTCCAATAGTTCCACCTTCTTCTTTTATTTTTTCTATAAGTTCTTCTGCATACCCCCTAATTATTTGCTTTTCTCCCGCGTGAAAAGTCATAAGAGGTATAACTAAAGATTTTGTAGCACACCCACCTAGGTATCCACCTCTTTCAATTAAGCAAACCTTAGCATCACCTGTAGCTGCTGCCTTAGCTGCTATTAATCCAGAAGGTCCCCCTCCGATTACTACTATGTCATATTCTTTAAAACCCTTTATATCCATTTTAAACCTCCTGTAATTTTAATTTTATAGAACATTCGGTTTCAAAAACCCTATTCCAAGGTAATGCTGCTTTTACATCAATTTCAGACACCATACCTTTTGCTTCTAAATAATCAATGTTTCTTCCTATAAAATATTCTTTCATTAAAGTATCCAAAGCTTTTTCAACATAGTTATTTACCCTTACATTGATATTTCCCATATTGAAAATACTTAAATTTTCTTCAAGAACTATTTTGGCTGTATCTCTTCTTACAATGCTTTGGTAGAAAAGATCGTCTGCATATCTTTCTAAAAGAAATCTTAAACTATTTATGGAGCTATTTAAGTTTAATTTACCATTATTTATTAAATTACAAATAATATTCCCATGAGCAATTGCAGTACCTAATGCATTACCTGCAGTATTCCAACCGCTGTATGCTTTAATTTTTAATAATAAATCATCTTCTCTTAATCTATCTATTAAATATAAATCTCCACCATTAGCAAGAGATAGGTCTGCTAGGGCTATTACTTTTCCTTTAGAATAGTATTCATTTAGCTTAGATACAAAGTCATCTATAATTTTTTTCTTATTATAGTTATCCATACTATCTTCTGCCATATCTATATAGGGCATATTAGGTGTAGTCACTGCTAATACTAAATCACAGGACTCTATATCATCTACAATTATTGCTCCTAAGCTTTTTAAATGCTCATTAATATTATCTTTTAAAGGCCTATCCTCAAACTTAGGTATATTGTCACTTTCAACTTCATTATCATAAGCAACAAAGACCTTAGGATAGAATTTTGTACTATCATTTATATACCTAGCCAATAAAATTTGTCCTATTTCATCCGCTCCTGGATATACATAAATTTTATCTTTTAAAGAGTATTTATTTATTTCTTCATTTATTATTTTATGCTCTATCCAATGAAGTCCATAAGGCGAGCAGTCTTCTTGAGACATAATCAAGAAATCCAATATTTCATCTTTAACAAGATTAATAGCTTCCATATTCAACATGTGATTTCTTTTTCTCGAATTTAAATAATTATTTAAAACGTTTTCAGGTATTTCAGATATTAACTTATCTAAATTACCTTGTAAATTAATCTCTCCTAAGATTTCAATTTTATATCTTAGCTCATTATATTTATTTATCTTTCTCCACCATACTTCACTTTCATCACCTGAAATGGAAATAGATAGTCTCATAATATTTGAAAAACCATAAATCCTTACTTTAGGGTTTTCTTCTTTAAATTCTCTTACAGCCTTTAATAATTCTAAGGCTTCTTCCTTTGAAGTCTCTGAACTTCTTGAAGCAATTAGCCCTCCATATAAAAGCATATCTAATGATATTAGCAAAACTTGTCCTTTAGTATTCTTTAGCCAATTTGAAATTTCATGGCATTGTCCCTTTTTTAAAAATTGTCCCAGCATTTCTTTAGGTGGTGTTATTATATCAATATTTGATATCCCCCCTAAATCTTTTACTAACGTAAGATTTACTGGTCTATCATCTAAAGGTATATATAAAACCTTTTCATTTTCCATAGTGTTACTCCTTATTAAAGTTATCTATAGTTTCTCTAAACTCTAAAGTTGATTTGTAAATAGATTCTTTCGTCTTACCTGTTACTATAGCTCCTATCATTATGCCATTGATACCAATTTCCTGAAGTATCAAACTTTGTTCTGGGGTTATTTTTCTTTGAGTTGGAATTACAATAGGTGTGTTAGTTGAATTGCGTATAGACTTATATTGTAATATTTCTCTTACAGTAAGAGGCTCACCATAGGTTTGGGGATCCATAATTGAACATTCAAGTATATCTATAGATAAACTATCATAAACTTTAACAAGCTCTATATCATAGTTATCATCTATGGCTACCATTTTATAGATATCTTTCTTCATTATTAATGGATTCATATGCTTATCATATAATGATATAAACTCAAATCCATTTTCCATTATTCCATCTATTTCTGACATTGGAATTTCATTATGCCCACCTGCAACAATACCTAAAGATATATTATGTGTATTACATAAATCCCTTATTACTTTAACATTTTCTAATTCTTCTTGTAGAGACCCAAACCTTGTTTTACTTGCTCTGTGTTCCACATTTAAATGTATTTTGACCATATCTGCTCCAGCTTCAATAGCTGCTTTAGCTAGTTCAACATCATTTGCTGGCAAACTTACAATCAATGTTAACTTTTTTTCATTTAACTTATCTAAAAGATTCATACTGTCCTCCTTAACTATTAATTTAACTATATTTTATCATACCAATTTTTTACTTTCAAGGTTTTTGATATTATTTTTTCATTAATTTGAAAATTTCATTCAGCCAGTGCTATAATTAAGTCTTAGTCCTTAATGAATTTATAAAATCTATAATTATTAACGCTAAAACTTTCATATAAATTCATATCTTAAAGATATGGCTTTTTCCAATCACTAATCATAGCACTTCACTGAACTAAGTAATATTTCTATAACACTTATTTTATTCTTACATCTACTCTTGCTTCAAACTTCTTGCCTTCAGAATTTTTTAATTTTATAGTTACTTTTTCAACACCTTTTTGTACTCCAATTATTGTTGTTGGTGTTTCTCCTATTTTAAAGACCCCTTTATTAGAATCTAGTATTACTTCTACAACCTCTGAATTTAACTTTCTATCACTTCCAATAACCTCAACATAATCTAATAGATTTATTACCTCATCTACTTTTATGTCTATTTTCTTATTAGAAATTGCTTTGATTTCAACTTCTCTATCTAGGAAGTTTCCAGTGCTTACTACTTTAACATTTTCATTGAAATTCAGTTTTGTAAGATAGTTATCTTTAATATTTACTTTCTTTAGCTTTTCAAGACTAGATACTGAATCTGGAATAATTGTTAAATTATTGTCTGCCACCTCAAGAAATCTTAATTCTTTAAGTTCACTAAAGGATTCTGGCATTTCAGTTATTCCATTACCATTCCCATAAAAACCTTGTAATTTAGCTAAAGCTCCAATTTCTGTTGGTAAAGTCTTAATACTATTATTATTTATATTTAAACCTGTTAATGTTAACAATTGTCCAATTTCTACTGGCAACTCTTCTATTTTATTATTATTAAGAACTAAACTATTAATTGTGGTCATAGTAGTTATTTCTGATGGTATCTTTGTAATTTCATTGTATGATACATCAAGTTGTTTTATCGTTGTTATAAGTGGTACAGCTATTAGTTTATTATTAGAAAGATCTAAATATTGAACATTTGCCCAAGATGAAGCTGCTCTTCCATCAACTATTTCATTCTTAGATAGATTTACTTTTCTTAAATTCGTTGAACCACTTAAATCTGGTGTTTCTGTTAACTTATTATTACTTAAATTTACTTCCTTTAATACAGGTAGTGAAAGGCTAAAATCTAAGTTTTCTATTAAATTATTTGATAAATTTATTTCACCAATTTTAGTTGAGCCATTTATACTACTTGGTATAGAAGTTATTTCATTGTTATTTGCTGATAAAGTAAATAAGTTTTTCAAATTACCTATACTATCTGGTAGTGATGTTAATTGATTTTTAGCAACTCTTAAATAATTAAGGTTAGTTAATGTTCCAATAGATTCTGGTAGCGATGTTAACTTATTATTGAAAACACTTATATCTCTTAAAACTGTTAACTTTCCAGCCTCTATTGGTAACTCAGTTAACTCATTGTCATAAGCTATTAATCTTTGTAATGATGTTAAATTATTAATTTCAACTGGCAATGATGATATTTTATTTTGAGATATATCTAATCTATCTATGGTCTTAATATTACATACTTCTACCGGTATTGATGTTAAGCCATTCTCTGATATATCAAACCAACGTAATTTAGTTAAGTTACCAATGAATCCAGGTATTTCAGTTAACTTATTTCTTGATAAAATTAATTTATCTAAGGACTTTAAGGTTGTAATTTCTTCTGATAATGAAGAAATATGATTTCCTTCTAAGTTTAATTCTATTAAGTTTGGTAAATATCGTATTCCTTCAAGAGACTCTATTCGTTCTTCATTAGCAAGTAAGTATTTAACTGCTTGTAACTTTCTTAATGTAACTGTGTCTTCTTCAAGACCTGGTATTCCTTGAGGATTTGCAAAGGCAGTATACGTTACATTTCTTACAACTACCTTTCTTAAATTTTCATCCGGAAACATTACCTTTAGTTCATCTTCTGAAAGTACTTTATCTAACTCTGTTTCATCAATTGTAATATTTTCTGCTTTTTCTTCACTTTCCACTTCTTGAATCGTATCTATTTGTTTTTTATTTTCTAATTCATCTGCAAAAACAGTACTAATTTTGTAGCTTGAAATAGCTGATGCTGATAATGCAATAGCAATAATTATAGCAATTTTACTTTTTGATTTTCTTATCATAATATAACCTCACTTATAATCTTAGTATTTTAAAAGTATTTTTATATTGGTCCAATTAGCAACAGGAGACTCTTCAAATGAATTTGCATTGTTTTTAAAGCCTGTTAATCCCATAATCGTAGGAGATTCTTGATAGGTTTGTCCGAAGTCTTCTGATATAACAAACATTGTGCTATTTTCTTTATCTCCATCAATATATTTTGGTTTCATATATTGAGAATAAAGTGGTGCAACCGCCTCCCAAATTGGATCATAAGATATCTTTCCATCAATTGCATAATCCGGATTAAATAAATTCTCTGCTGTTGAACCTACAGCTCCAATTATTCCATAGTGTGGTTGTTGATTAAATTGTCCATCTATAAATGCTTTTTGATCAACGTTATAAGCCAAGAATTTTGCATGATTTGCTGGAACTAATTGAATTCCACCTGAGTAATGAGAAGCATTTCCCCAGTTAGTTCTACCAGTTTTAGGTGAAGTTGATAAACAAATTACACCTGGATGACTTGCCCTAAATGTACCAACATGTGAATATTCACTTCCACCAAATCTTCCTGTACCCTTAACTCTTTGAATTATATCTGCTATATGTTTTGATGTACCATCTTCGTAATTTAATAGTACTCTACCATTAGTATCTTTATATTCACCATTTACTGTATCTCCAGCTGCCCAGTTTTCAAATTCTATACTAGTAGGTGAACCAATATCTATTGAAGGCTTACTTACTATTATCTTTAAATCTTCTGGTATTGGTTTATCATAAGAACCATTGTAATAGTAATCTAATGACTTCCATTCTCCATCACTATCTAAGAAGTGTACTGGGTTTCCAACAAAGGCTCCACTAATACCTCCGAATATTTCAGTTCCTCCAGCCATATCTGTATAAATAATATTGTCAGCGAAGCCTGCTGTATTATTTATTGCTGCAAAGGAATAATCTTCCTCAGTACCTATTGTAAATTGCTTAGGCATCCATACACCTGCAGCCTCTATATCCTTTGGTGATAAACTTGGAACTGACTCTTTAGTTATTTCTGCAGCCTTTATTGGATCATAACTTTCATTAGGACCCACCCTTATGTGTACATTATTTGAAGCAGTTGCAGTTATACAAGAGTGACTACCATCATTACCTGCATCATAATGTGAGGCCCAAAAACCTGCTGAAGAATCAGCTGAATATTTACCTGCGCGTATTACATTACCCATTGTTCTTGTTGTGCCATCAGGATATTGTTGATATATACTTCCACCATCTCTGTTTTCAATATATACTTCATACATTAGTTCAAGATTTGGAGTATTTTCCTCTTTTACTACTTCTGGAATACTCGCATTAATACTATCCGCAACATTACTACCTTGTACTTTTTCAACATTTGCGCTTACATTAGCACTTAAAACTCCTACCGCTATAACTACTGATGCTAAAATACACATGATTTTTTTTCTTTTTCTGATCACTTTTCTTTTCCCCCTCATTTTTTAATTATGTGGGTCATAAACCCTTAAAATAATAACTCTTATTTTAAGTCAAAACTCTAAATGAATATTGTTTACATCTTTTGTTACATTCCATAAGCTTATTGAAATTTGTTATTAACTTTGCTAGTCTTTGAGAAAGAATTAATATAAATTAACTTTTCATCCATTTTTTACTACGTATTAATAATACCACCCTTGAAAACGTTTAGCAATAGTTTTTGATAGTATATTTTCATTTTTTTGAATTTTAATTCCATATTTGAAAATTATTTTTATTAAAATGAAAAATGCTATCAGTTTAAAAGTATTATCTTTTTTAAACTGATAGCATTTAAAATTTATTTGATAGAATTCTTTCTAACTACATTTATATATAATAATTCTAATACATATTTTTCTATAATTTTACTTTGTATGACTTTATCATCTACATCAACTTTATGCGAATTATAGTTAATAGTAATATCACTTACTCTAGCTAATTTTGATAACAAATTTTCAGTAATAGCTATAACATTAACTTTATTTTCTCTAATATTTTCAATTACAGAATTTATTTCAACAGTATTTCCCTTACGTGAAATAACTATAATTACATCATCAGATTTTAAAAATTTACTTACTGCTGATAATGCATTTATATCCCTAAAATAACTACAATTTAGCCCCAAATCCATAAATCTATAATAAGCATCTTCTGCCAATACCCCTGAGTATCCAACTCCAACAAAGTATATTTTATTTGCCTTTAAAATTCTATTAGTAGCCTCTTCAATATAATCATAATTAAGAGCCTTTAAATTATTAAATATTGTACTGCTAATAGAATCTCCTAGCTTCCTTGCTATTAACTCTACAGAATCCTCTGGTAAAACAGCTTCTTCTTTTATATCATCTTCTGTTATACCTTTATTTTGAAACTCTTGTACCATTGTCATTTTAAACTCAAGAAAACTTCTAAAGCCTAATTTTCTACAAAATCTCGTGACAGTGGCTTCACCTACCCCGCAGTTATTTGCAATTTCTGTAACTGTCATATATATACTACTATTCATATACTCTTGTAAATAATCTAATATCTTAACCTCTGACTTAGTTAAGTCACTTTTATCCTTTACCATCATCACTATATTCACATACCTTTATTTTATAATTTATTAGTAAAATTTATATTTGACTTTCATATATCTAATGCAAATAATAAGTACATCTATGATGTCTTACACATTCTAATTCCAACACATTCAATATAAACTCTTCAATCTTTCAATTCATATTTTACTACTATTAAAAGACAACCCAAATATTTTCTACTCCATATATCATTATAATTTATATTATTTCTTAATGCTACTATTTTTACCAATCAGTTGCCTTAATCTCCTAAATTCAACTCTTCTCAATAAAGGTTTAAATATTATATTTCTTATCTAGTAAAGCTAGGACTAATACAATTTATGCTATTAATTCCCAGCTCTCCATTTTTATTCTTACTAATTTTCCCTTGAAGCTACCGCAATAATTTGACTATCTTCATCAATAAATTCCAATTCCATATTAACAACAGATATTAATTGCTCTTTACTTGTCATTCCTGATAAATCTACTTGTTTTTCCCCAAAAAATAAATATACCTTAGGAAGAATTCCACCAGCATCTGAATATGTGGTCATATGGTCTACAAATTCAGAAAATCTATAGTTAACATCTCCTTTAGTTACCCTCAATATCTTTCCATTATCTTTTTGAAGTCTTATTACCCCTTCATTATCAATAACTCTTACAAGATATTTTTTCTTCTTTACTAATCCAAATAATTTCTTTTCTATTTTATTAGCTGTAAAAGCATTCCATCTACCAGTCTTAGCTACTAATTCAATTTCTTCACATTGGACTCCTGTGGCTGTTACTGCTATTTCCCTTAATTCCTCATCGGTCTTTTTAGCAGTGTTTAAATCCTTAGTTCTAAGCTCAGTTGCACCTGTTGCTACAGCTCTTAAGATATTTTTCTGTGAATCTACTTCTATTGAAATTTCAACAGTACTTGGATTCGCTCCTGCTTTAGTTACTGCTTCCATAACATCAGCTCTTATTCTTCTAATATCATTTTCTGTTGGATTGGCTACATTTCTTTCAACCTGCTCTCTTACAAGAGCTAGGGCAACACCTATGGTAGATATATATGGAGCATTTTTGGCAATATTAAATTTCATATCCATCATTTCACCTAAATAAGGTGTAATAATTGAAGCTGAACCTCCACCCCCAACTAATCTTATAATTGAAGTATTTAAATCATATTCTTTAATTAAATTCTCAACTATAACCTTAACTTTTTTAATAGCTATATTCATAGCTTGAGTACATGCTTCTTCTACTGATATTCCTATTTCCTTTGCTAATACTTCCCAGCCTTTTCTTCCAGCTTTATCATTTCCCCTTGCATAATCATTTTCTGGAACATATCCTAATATATTTGCAGCTCCTGCTACTGTTAATGCATAGCTATATCCATTATCACATTCAATTGCTACATAATTAGCTTTATCATCTTTTCTTGGCGCTATATATTTAACCTTAGGATTTGACATTTTACTTTCATCTGCAAAAATTTCATATTCTTTATCAGCAATATGAGCTGATCTTGGTCCAACATCAACTATTTTACCATTTTCAACAACAATCATACTTCCGCCTGCAATACCAAGAGTTCTAACATCTAATGATGTTAAGTAAAGCTTATGGCCTCCAACTTCTGCATTTTTAATCATTACTTTCCCATCTTTTATTACAGATATATCTGTTGATGTTCCTCCTACCTCAAAAAATATACCATCTGAAACTTTTTCATACATAAGTGCACCAGCAACTCCAGCTGCAAGACCTGATAACATTGTTAATATTGGACGTTTTCTAACTTCCTCTACAGTCATAACACCACCATCACATCTCATTATCATAAGTGGCTTTTTAATATTGGCATTTTTAACTGATGTTTCTGTCATATTTGCAGTTTCCATCATCTTAGGAATTAAAGCTCCATTAACTACAGCTGTTCTTGTTCTAGCCATTAACCCATATAGCTGTGATATTTCATATCCACCAGTAGCATATAAACCTTCTTTATTACAACTTTCAATTACCTTAATTTCATTTTCAGGGTTGTCCACTGAATATGCTTCCGAAGCAACTATTACCTCTGCTCCATTAGACTTTAATTTTAAAATAGCATCTTTAATTCTTTCATCAGTTAAATTTCCTGAATCTATATAACTATGAACTGTATGAAGATATTTTCCAGCAGCTAGTTCAATATCTCCAACATTTGTTTCACCCTTTGCTCTTTCACCTTCAAAACCTTTCCCCATACCTATAATACCAGTTTTAGCTACATCACCTTCTAAAAGAGCATTAGTAGCTTGGGTTGTACCATGAGCAATAAATACAACATCATCTGGAGAAATTTTATTATCTTTTAATACTTTATTTATAACTGTAACTATTCCCTTTGCTACCCCTTCTTCAGCATGATGAGTAGTTGGGATTTTATCTTTTGCTATAATTTCATATGTTTCATTATCTATTACAGCTGCATCAGTAAATGTTCCCCCAACATCAATTCCTATTCTTACTTTTCTATTCATCTCAATACCACCCTTTATATAATAAATTCAATTTTTTCTAATCCTTTACATTTCAATTGTATCATTTTGATATTTCTTTTTCAATACTTTGAAAATATCTTTCTTGCTTTATATGAAAAGTCTTATTAAAAATATATCTATATCCTTCAACTATCTCTAATCCAATAAACTTATATCTGAAAAAAATAAATATGGCTGAATCGAAGTTTAAATAATCTTCGATTCAGCCATTCTAAACTGTACTATACTATATTAACTTAGTTCCTTCTTTTTCTTGAACTATTTTACCATCCTTCATAAGACCACCAAGTGCCATTTTGAAGTAATTCTTACTTGTATTGAAAGTAGCCTTGATATCTTCTGGAGATGACTTGTCATTAAATGGCATAAATCCACCATTTTTCTTTAGATATTTTAAAATATCTTCTTTTATTTGATCTCTTTCGTTTAATCTAGTCTTTCTTGGAGTAAGACCAATTATTCCATCTTCATATAATCTCTTTACTCTAAGTTTCATTTCAGTTCCAGGATATATTTCTGTATAATATTCATTAGCTAAAATAAGGCCTTTATATTTTCCTTCTATAGCTACATGAACTGATCCATTTTCAGTTTTTCCATAAACTTGAGCTACTACTTCATCTCCAACCTTATATTCAACTTCTTCTTCTTTTGCATTAAGAATATAGTTTTCTACATCTGTAGTCGCTGCAAGTCTTCCAGTTTTATCTACATAAATATAAAATAGGTATTTTGTTCCAGTTTGTAGTTTGAATCTTTGTTCTTTTAAAGGTACAAAAATATCTCTGTCTAATCCAAAATCTACAAATGCTCCAAATTCGCTTTGGAATACTACCTTTAAGTACCCAACTTCTCCAACTGTTACTAAAGGCTTTTTGAAAGTTGCTATTGGTCTATCTTTAGAATCTCTATATACAAATACTTCTACATTATCTCCAACTTCAATTTTTCTTCCTTCAAGAACTGATTTAGGTAAAAGTACAGTCTCTCTACCTGCATCCCCTAAATAAAATCCAAAATCCTTTTCCCTTTTAACTTCTAATAAATTATACTCACCTATATTAATCATATTTTCTCCTTGTCTTACATATATTTTCTGCTAATTTCCACATAATTATTTGCAGATTTTTCTATGTTTTTTATTTCATCTTCATTAAGCTTTCTTACAACTTTTGCTGGACTTCCCATAATTAAAACTCCATCTTCAAACTCTTTTCCTTGAGTTACTAAAGACCCTGCTCCTATTATAGTATTTTTGCCAATTTTAGCTCCATTTAAGATTATAGATCCCATTCCTACTAAAACATTATCTGATATAGTGCATCCATGTATAATAGCTCGATGTCCTATAGTAACATTATTTCCTATATATGTTCCAAGTTCAAAATCTACATGTACTACTGAGTTTTCTTGAATATTAGTATTTTCTCCAATGAAAATATTACTCATATCTCCTCTAATTGTAGTTCCAAACCAAATATTTGCATTCTTCTTAATTACAACATCCCCTATTATATCAACACTATGAGAGATATAGCAAGTCTTATCGATAACAGGTTTAATACCATTAAATTCTAAAATCATTTCATCACCCTTTAATTATATATTTAAAGTTATTTTATCACTCATTAATATTATTGTCATTATTTCCACTTATTAAATACTATATATAGATAGATAATAATTTATAAGGGGCTTATTTTGGGAAGAAAAAAAATAAAAGAAATAAAAGAATTTGATACATCTAATATACGGTACTATTATGGTATTCCTCATTGTCATACAGAGTTTTCTACAGGCAAAGGTTCTCCCATGGAAGCTTATGAATATGCATATAGGGCTGGATTAAATTTCTTATTTATTACAGATCATAATTCTCATTTATCTAAGGAAATTAAAATAAAAGATTCTAAATATGATAAATATGAAGGTACAAAGATTTATGCCTCAAAAATAAAAAAGAAAATTGATAATTTCTTGCCTATGGTTGGCTTTGAGTGTAAAACTTCCCAGTTTGGGGATTTAAATATTATTAATTCAGAAGGCTTCTTTTCTGGTGTTGTACGTGATTTAAGATTTTTAGTACTTTGGATGCTTAATAATGAAGATTCCTTTATCTCAATAAATCATCCACATAAGAATATTATAAACTTACCATATAATCCAATTCTAAATAAATTAATAACATCAGTAGAAGTAGGTAATGGTAATCCCTCTAGTAAATATACAAGACACGATAAGTACTACTTTAACTTATTAGATGCAGGATGGAAGCTTGGGGCTATTAATGGTCAAGATAACCATAAAATTAACTTCGGCGATTCTGAGAACTTAACAGTTTGCTTATGCAATAGCCTATCAACAAGCAATATAGTTTCTGCTTTTCGTGAAAGAAGAACATTCTCTACAGAATCACGATATTTAAAACTATACTTTACAGCTAATAATGGATTTATGGGAGAAGAAATTTCTATTAATACTAATAAGATACGTTTTATGATTTATTCAGAAGATATAAGATATAAAATACGAGAAATACAAATTTTAACTAATAAAGGGAAAATAATAAAAACAATAGAAAATATAGGTTTAAATAGTATTAAGTATTTTTATGAACATAATAGGGAAGATAATGAAACCTGGTATTTAATTAAGATTATCCAAGATGATAATAAAATAGCCTTTAGTTCTCCTATTTTTATAAATAATTATATTAATGAAAATAAACATGGAATGCAGTAGTTGCATTCCATGTTTACTTCAAACTTTTATTATTTTTGATTTTTAATATGTTTGACTCTATTTGGTTTAGCTTTAGGTCTAATTTCTATCTTCTTCTCTTGTTTCTTTGGTCCACCAGTGCTTTGTATATCGATAAACCACATAAAGAACCAAACTACAACTAAAGTTAGTCCCATAGTAACCCACGTATTATCAATTTTCACAAAAATTTGAACTGCAAATAATACTAAAGATATAGCTAAAGGAATCCATTTATTTATTCTTACTCTAGAAAATACATATTTTCTACCGAAAGTGAACAATAAAATCATTAATCCAATTGTAATTGCAAAATAAGCTATTGTAGATAAAACATTCATCATAATATAATGCCTCCTTATTGTATCTATATAATATATTAAAAGAAATCCTCTACATTTTCAAGTAATATAAATTTAATTATTTGTAAAAGAAATACTATTCATAAATTAATATCAATTAATTCTTATTATAAACTAAAGCCATAAATTGTTAAAATAATAAATTTTTATATTTTTTTTATTAAATTTATTAAAATACCCTTCTATTTTAAAAAATTATTTGATAGAATATAGTAAGAAATTATAAAATGTTAATGAGGTGGTCTTATGAGTTTGAATTTATCATATCAGTTAGACGAATTAGATTTACAAATCTTAGATTTGTTAATTAAAGATTGCAGAACTCCTTACCTAGAAATAGCTAGAATTTGTCATGTAAGTGGTGGAACTATTCACGTTAGAATGAAAAAAATGGAGGAACTTGGTATTATAAAAGGTACTAGAATACTTTTAAATTTACCAAAGCTTGGATATGACGTTTGTTGCTTCGTTGGTATCTACGTAGATAAAACTTCTTCTTTTGATTCAGTGTTTGAAGAATTATCTACAATAAAAGAAGTGGTTGAATTACATCTAACAACAGGAAATTATTCAATTTTTGCTAAAGTAGTGTGCAAGAATATATCTGACCTTCAAGATATACTTTTAAACAAAATTAATTCTATTAATGGAATTCAAAGAACAGATACAATTATTTCTTTAAATCAACCTATAGATAGAAATATAAGCTTCTAACTGAATAATATCATCCCTTTTGGTTATAATAATATTTGTAAATCAATAAAGGGAGTGATATTGTTGAAAGTACTTGATGCAATCATGCTTATACTAGTTATCATAGGTGCAGTTAACTGGGGACTCATAGGTTTCTTCCAATTTAACTTAGTTGATAATTTATTTGGAGTTGCTTCTATTTTTAGTAGAGTAATTTACGCTTTAGTAGGTGTTGCTGGACTATATAGCATTTCATTTTTCGCAAAAAGTAAGTATATGAGTTCTAATGATTAATTATAATTATAAAAAGATAGGGAGTATTTGATACTCCCTATCTTTTTCAATTTCATGTAAAACCTCTACTTTAAAAGCAAAATATTTTTTCTTTACTAATTCTATATTTCATTAATATCACTAAATCTGTATCCTAATTCATCCGCTAGACTTACTATCTTCTTAAGTATTGAATTATCATCATACTTAAAAATAATTTCTCCATTATTATCAATAGAAACATCTATGCTATTAATCTCCATACTTAAATGATAAAATAAACTAAATTCTTGATTTTTATTTTTTCTTATCCTACTTAGCATCCCTTCTCCAGTATCATCCTCTACATAACTTAATGGAGTTGGAATATATTTAGTAATTCTATTATTCTTACTTGTAATTATCTTTTTATTATAAATTCCTATTGCTGGCTCATATATAATTTTGAAATATTCCTCAAATATTTTCTGCTGACTAGCTGTAGTATTATAATGGGGAGTCTCCCAGTAACTAATTGGAATATTAATATTATTTGCTATCTTTAATGCACTTTCTACTCTACCTCTTATTTCTTCAGGGTCATTACAATTATCATCACCAAATTCTGCTCCTATTACGCTATCAGTATCTTTATATTGATGAGTATATCCATGTAAACCAATATTTCCGCCTCTGTTTATCAAGTAATCTAACGTAAAAATAAAGTTAGAATTTTCCATTGTTTCTTCTTTAGAAATATCATTATCTATTTTATCATTATTATTTATATACCTTGGTATCCATGAAACACTAAAAGATTCATCATTTTCATTCATATAGTCTGCTACTTTCCTTATCTTTTCTAAGGCAGATTGTGAAAGATATACATCTCCTGCTGTAAAATCCTCAAATCTTATATAACCTTTCTTATTTTTATCTCCATGTATCTTTTCCTTCGGTTTACTAGCTTCCTTCTTTGATATATAAATTTTATTACTTTCATAATCCCAATATGTATTAAGATCTAAAATTTCGCATAAATCAAAAATAGAAATATAATATTCTCCATCTGCTTTAAATATATCACCTCTTAATGGAGTTTTGCTTTCATTTTTATAAAAAGTTTTATCCTTTAAATCTACATTTATTATATTTCCTATTGCTATTTCATTATCATTTACTTTTTCATTCAATCCAAAATATTTTATAAAATCAGATATAGAAATATAAAGCCTATTATCTTTATATAGTATATCTTTTTTAAAATTCATCTTATTATTTCTAAATAAAAACGAAACCTTATATGGAACCTTTTTTATTTCCTTACTTTTTTCATTATCAGAATATAACTCTTTTAAGAACTTTTGCCCTTTAGTAGTACCATAACTATGACTAGCACCATAAATTCTATAGGCAGGCAGATGAAATAAAGAAATTACTATTGTTGCTATTAATACAATTAAAAATGATTTCATATTTTTTCTCATTAATACTCATCTCCTACATAATAATATATTGATAACTTATTGTACATCAAAAAAAGCCTACTTTAAAGGTAGGCTTTATTACAAATTTATTTTATATTTCTAATTATATCAAATAATTCTATTGCAGCTTTTCTTGGGCCTTCTTTTTCTTGCCCTTCTAATGCTAGACAAGTTTTAATTTGTCCAACTTTTACAGTTCCATTAAACATTGCATTAAAGTATCTTTCAATTAACACATCTGTTTCATTTTGTTTTTGAGCTGGTCCAAATGGATTTGCAAAGTAACTTTCAACAAGTCCTTTCTCAGAAGTAGTTCCCTTAGCCATTCTCGCTCCTGATTTAAATACTTTTATAGCATCTTCTGGATTTTTAAAGTATTCTATAGAATTTTCACCTTCTGCAACATCTGTATAATTATTTGCATATAAGAATAAGTCAACTTCATATCCTCTCACTACTTCTTTATATGGAGCAACAGGCATTACTAATCTTGCATTTATCTTATCTGGGTTCATAAATATACTTCTATCGATTTCTTTAAATGCATATCCTTGATCTAAGTCATCTAATCTTACAAAGGCACCAATTTCTGTACCATATCCAATTATCTTACCATCTTTTTCTTTAAATGTACCCATATCATCGAAGATAACAGTCATATCACTGATATAATCTTCACTTAAAGTTCTAAATGCTTCTAAGCTTTCAGACTTACCAGCACCACTATCTCCCATAATAACTACATTTGCATTCTTTCCATCTTTAAGCACTATATTTACCATAGCACCATGAATTGGTAGATATCCTCTTTTTATCATAACTAAATTATGAAGTGTAAGTGTCATCTTCTTCATATATCCGAAGTAATCTATTTCTTCTGAATGATTTACATAACCAACCATTATATCATTATCTTTATCATCATAGAATACAGTCTTCTTGTCGCCTTCTCCATCTTTAGCTCCAAATACATAAACTAAATCCGGCTTCTTTCCTCTGTATTCTTCTAATCTTGCAAGCTCAAAAAGGTTACATAGAGTTATTCCATGTTGCATAAAATCTCTATGGAAATAAATAAATGCAAGTAATTCCCCTACCTTAGCTGGATAACAGAACCAATGATCCTTATTTAAATTAGTATAATTTAATGGATTTTTTGATATTTCACTAAACATACCACTTCTAGTATTCTTTTTAGGATAAGTAATAAATGGAGTTTCTAATAAAATACTATCGATAAATTCAATATCTTCTAAAGCTTCATATCCTTTTGGTAATGGCCATAATACTTTATTTAAGATAATTGATGCATTACCTCCAACTGGAATTTGTCTAAATACACTTGGTTTATATCCTAAAACATTCTTTTCTATCTTTCTATATAGTTTTAAGATTAAATTTGATAAAGATGAATTTGCTTGAGTAAAGCTAACTGCTGATAGTCCCTCTTGTAACTTATTGCTATGAACTAAAGTATATCTTTCTAGTCTTCTCCAAAATAAATATAAATCCTCAATAAAAGCAATAAACTTGTCCTTATCACTAAATAATTCTTCGAAGTTTGGATTTGCTTCAATAATTTCTTGAACGTTCATAACTGTACAGTATTTAAATACCCTTGTAAGTGCATTAGATATCTCATGTACATCATCAGTTTTTAATGAATCTCTTAAATATCTAAAACTTAATGTAAGTTTCTTTTGAGACTTTAATAAATAGTTCTCAATTACTCTTCTAAAGCCATCACTTTCAACTAACTCCTCAAATGTAGAACAATACTTAGCAGTAAAATTTATTAATACCTTATCATTGCTTAAAGAAAACTCTTTACGCATATTTCTGCCCCCTTTTGAAATATATGTCGTTTAAAAATTTCATTTTCACTTAATTTTTATCTATTATATCATATATTATGCAAGTTTTAAAAGAACATTTTTTCATTTTTTAAAATTTTTATCTCTTTCTAACATCAACCTCTTCTGTAATCGTAAATACTGTGTTTATACCTCCTATTTTTATTGATTTAATAAAAATATCAAATAAAAAACTCATACTGATTATTCGCATTTAAAAGTTTTTAAATATTACTTTTATTTAAATGGCCTTCAATTTTACTATATTCCAAATTAATATATAAGGCTTATTATAAATTATACGAATTAAAAAAGAGTTATTACTTAAAACATTCTGCTTGTAAGTATAACTCTTAACAAATAACAATTTATGACGTAATTCCTCCAGAATTACTAAATTTATTTTCAAAAAATGCATTAGAAGTCTTATCTTCAATTATCTATTATAAATTCCATTTATGCTAAGCTTCTTGATTTAAATTTTTTGCAATTATAGATCTTACCTTATCCATTAACTGCTTTTCTTCTTCTCTTGTAAGGTCAGCAGTATATATAGGTTCTCCAAAGGTTACTGTAATATCAATAGGCTTAAACTTCCCATCTATTTCAAAAGCCCTGTATGCTCCATCTATAGTAACTGGAACTACTGGTGCTTTAGCCATTGTAGCAAGCTTTAAGCTTCCCTTTTTGAATTCTCTAAGAACTCCATCCTTACTTCTAGTTCCTTCTGGGAAAATAGCCATACTATAGCCATTTTTAATATTTTCGCTACCTTCTCTAATTACTTTAATTGCCTCTCTTGGATTTTCTCTATCTAGAGGGACACAATTATATTTACCCATCCAATACCCTATAATAGGTGTTTTAACCATTTCCTTTTTAGCAACAAAACCCATACATGTTCCAACTGAGTCAACTAATAAAGGTATATCTAATATACTTGTATGATTACCTATGTAACAGCATGGCACATCTGGAATGTTTTCCTTACCTATTACAGTAACATTCATTTCAATAGCTCTATGAACAGTATATTTAGCCCAATCTAATCCTACTTTACCTGCATAGTCAACTGCAGCCCTTTCCCCCTTAGTTTTAAGAATATATATTCTTTTAATTGCTTTTAGCTGCATAGCCAGCATATATAACCCATAATGTATAACTTTAAAAAACTTCACATCTATTCACCACCATCACTTATTCTTATCTTATTATATAAGCTCATTTCTTTTTCTTCAATTATATTTTAATATATATGTGTCAATAATATTTATATTAAAGTAATATTATTATACCACTATTACCCATATTTTATAAGGAGAGTAAGCATAAAAGCTTATTTTGTACTATATGTATATAAAAAAAAGATATATTAAAAATCTTCAATTTTCTCTTATAGCAATTCTTATTATTGCTAATTTCATATTAATAAAGAACATAATTAATTCTAATAATATAATAAATCCAAATGATATTAATGTTAGTTTTATAGATGTAGGGCAAGGGGACTCTATATTAATTCAAGTGAATAATAAAGTGATGTTAATTGATTCTGGGCCTAAATCAGAAAAAGAAAAACTTGTTAAATATTTAGATACTTTAAATTTGCAGACAATAGATTATGTTATAGCTACCCATCCTCATGAAGATCATATAGGAAACATGGCTTATATAATAAACAAATATAAAGTGGAGGCATTTTATGCTCCAAAAGCTAGCAGTAATACCTCTGCTTTTGAAAATATGGTCGAAAGTCTATCTAGAAAAAACTTAAAGATAAATATCTTAAAGGCTGGTGTTAGTTCAATTAATCTAGGTAATAACACCAAAGTTGAAGTTTTAGCCCCTAATTTAACTAACTATGAAAATTTAAATAATTATTCTTCTATAATTAAAGTTACCTATGGTAAAATTTCTTTTCTATTTACAGGTGATGCTGAAAGTGATTTAGAGGAGGAAGTAATCAACAACTCCTATAACTTAAAGAGTGACATCCTAAAAGTTGGACATCACGGCTCTTCCACATCTACTTCAAAAGAATTTTTAAATAAAATTGATCCTAGTATAGCAATTATTTCTGTTGGTGAAGATAATACTTATGGTCATCCTACTAAAGAAACCTTAAGTACTCTATCAGATATTAAAGTTTATAGAACTGATATTAACGGAACTATAGTAATTTCTTCTAATGGTGAATCTATTGATACTTCTTTTAAATGATAGATGCTCCTAATGGTTTAGGAGCATCTATCATTTAAGAATATCTTCTTAAATTAATAATATTTTCTTATACTTATTAATTACTTACTACATTATCTATTTCTTCAACTTCATTTATAGAGGATTCCTCTTCTAACTCTTCATTTTCGTCGATTTCTTCTTCTTTCTTTAAATAAGCATTCCATAACATATAAATATTATATAAGTTAGTTACATCTTGCTCATTATATACAAGTATAGTTTCTATTTTTTCCTTTGGCATTCTTAAAATATAATCTTTATCCATTAGTATTTTACTAAAAGTCTTTGCTAAGTTTGAACCACTTATTACTTCTCCTTCTCTAAAAATACTAAAATCTTTTTCTAAATTTTTAAGACCAATGGAGTGCCCCATTTCTTTTTCATATTCTCTTTGAATATCTATATCTTCAAATTCCCTTGAAAAGTTAAACTCAATGCCATACTTTTTAAATAAATAATTAATTACTGTATAATCGTTATTTCCTGAGAAGGTGACAATGGCTTTCTTCCCCTTTTTTTTCATTTTTATAAAGTACCTTTTAGCTAAATCTAAAATCTGAATAACTTCTCTTTTGTTTTCGATCATATATTGTGTTACATACAATTTGTTTTTTTCAAAAATACAAGCCCCAAACACACCTATACATTTTGGCTTCTTATACACGTAGTGTTCTAAGTCAAAAAATATTAGTTCTTCAGGTGACCTGTTAATACTTGCTGTACTTAGCATGTATTCTTTGTCTTTTATACTCACCTCTATTACATTTTCTCTAATAATCACATTACCACTCTTTCTAAGTTAACCTTATCACCTAAAATTTCAGTTTATTCTTATAACATTATATCACCTTTTATTAAAATATAGAAATAAATATATTTATTATTCCCCCTACTTATATAATATTATGTAATACAAAATATGTTCATAACATATTAACCTTTCAATAAATAATTTACATTTTAAATAATTAATTACTATTAAAGATAAATAGAGGATGTAATAATCATATGGCAAAAATTTTGTATCAACTTTATAATGTATTTCAATTTAAACTTAATTGAGAATTTTTTTCATTTATCGAAAGCTTTTTATTGACTATTTTTTAACATTCTGCTATTATAATATCATAATATTTTGATAATGATTTTCAATTCGAGGTGGAAGATATGAGTTTATGCGATTTAAATTTAGGAGAAAAAGCAATTATAAAAGAAATAGCTGGGGATACAAAATTAGCAAAAAGATTATTAGCGCTAGGCTGTATTGAAGGAACTGAAATTAAGTTAAAGAGAGTAGCTCCTTTAGGTGATCCGTTAATAATAAATCTTAGGGGATTTGACTTAGCTATTAGGAAAAAAGATGCTAGAAATATTGTACTAGCTGTATAGGGGGAATCTAAATGAAAACAATAGCTCTACTCGGTAATCCAAATGTAGGTAAAACAACACTTTTTAATTCATTAACTGGCTCTAATCAAAGGATTGGTAACTGGGCTGGTGTAACAGTTGATAAAAAGGAAGGTTTCTTTAAAGATACTAAAATCGTTGATTTACCTGGTATTTATGCAATGGACACTTTTTCAAACGAAGAAAAAATATCAAAGAAATTTTTAGAAACGGATGAAGTTGATTTAATATTAAATATAATAGATGCTTCTAATATAGATAGAAATCTTTATTTAACAACTCAACTAAAACAATTTAATAAACCTATAATCTTAGCTGTTAATATGATTGATGTTGCCGAAAAAAAAGGTATTAACTTAGATTATAATAAATTATCTACCCTTTTAAATGTTACTGTTATACCAATAATAGCTTCTAAAGAGCAAGGAGTAGACGAAATAAAAAAAGTTATTGAAAATGATAGTTATTTGAATAATCAAAAAGATTCTAAATTAATTTTTAAAGATGAAAAAGATACATACAATTACATTGAAGACTTATTAAATAAATGTAATAAAACTATTGATGAAAATAAGTCAACATTTAAGGACAAGTTAGATAATATTCTACTTAATCCATGGTTAGCCTACCCAATTTTCATTCTAACTATGGCTTTAATGTTTCAAATAACATTTTCATGGATTGGACAGCCTTTATCTGATTTATTAGATGGATACTTAAATGATAGTTTAATTCCTTATATATCTAGCTTATTATCTAATACTGAGCCATGGTTTCAATCACTTATAGTTGATGGAATAATTGCTGGTGTTGGAGGTATTTTAGTACTACTTCCAATTATCCTATCACTTTTTGCTTGTATTTCAATACTGGAAGATAGTGGATATATGGCTAGAGTTGCTTTTATCATGGACAAGCTAATGAGAAAAATGGGTCTATCAGGTAAAGCATTTATCCCAATGATAGTTGGCTTTGGATGTACTGTTCCTGCAATAATGTCTGCAAGAACTCTAGAAAGTGAAAAAGATAGAAAGCTAACAGCTCTACTTGTTCCACTTATGAGTTGTAATGCTAGGCTTCCTGTTTATGCAATCTTTGGAGCAGTATTCTTCCCTGATCATACTGGGCTTGTTGTTGCTATGTTGTATTTATTAGGAGTAATATTAGCCTTCCTATTAGGAATCTTATTTAAGAATACAATATTTAAAAAAGATGAAGAACCTTTTATTATAGAATTACCCGAATATAAGATGCCAGCTTTAAAAAGTGTATTAAAGCAAATATATGAAAAAGCAAAGAGCTTCTTAGTAAAAGCCGGAACTATAATATTTGCTATGAGCGTTATAATTTGGTTCTTATCAAACTTTAATTTCAGTGGTATGGTTGATGTAAATGATAGTATTTTAGCTTCTATAGGTAGTTTTATTGCTCCTATATTTAAGCCTCTTGGATTTGGAAATTGGCAAAGTTCAGTTTCTCTATTAACTGGTTTACTTGCAAAAGAAACAGTAGTAGCTTCAATGGGAGTTATATTTGCTGGGGATCTTACAGCTGTACTTCCTTTATATTTTACAGCCGCTTCTGCTATTTCCTTCTTAGTATTTGTACTTTTATACACTCCTTGTATATCAGTTTTAGGTGCTATGAAGAAAGAATATGGAACTAAATTTACTATTTTCTCAAGTTCGTATCAATTATTACTAGCTTGGATTGTTTCCTTTATAGTATATAATATTGCAAATTTATTAATATAATAAAGAAGGTGTTTTAATGGAAATACTAATAACATTAGGAATTATCACATTAGCCTTATATATAATATATAAATCAGTTAGAAAGTCATCTAAAGGCGGATGTAATTGCAATAGCTGTTCAAGTAACTGCCCAATGTATAAAGATGAAAAATTGAAAATTAAATAAGTAATAGGTTGTTTGTAAGTTAACTTAATATAACTTATCAAGCAACCTTTTTATTTTAGACTATCTTATAACCCAAGCAAATCATAATCTATTATATCTTATAGATTTAATAATTTCCTATTTAAACTAATATACATTGGAACAATTATGTAACTATATGAATATACTAAAGTATACAAAAGAGAAAGGTGGAATTAGTATGTTTTCTGGATGTAATAGATGTTGTTGCAGAAATAGATGCTGCTGCAGAAATAGATGCTGTGGTTTTAACAACTCATTTCTATTTTGGCCATGGTTTTTCATCTAATTAATAATGTTAATATTTATAAGTAGGGAGCTGCAAATCACAGCTCCCTTTATATATATTCTTCTATAATTAACCATTTAAATCTATGATATAATATTTATTATATATAATAAAATATTCTACAACATTAAATTTTAGGTTAAAAGTAGTATATAAATAGCTACCTTCAAGAATATGGTGAAGTATCCTAGGAAATTTGTAATTAATTAATGACTCAAAGATAATAAAAAACATGTGAAATGGATAAGATTAATAAAGTAAGTTTTAAAGAATATACTAAAGTGTTCAATAATTGTAAATTAATCAAACTGCAATAAATATTTATTTGAAAATTATAAAGGGAGTGAGAATGAAATGGGTAGTAAATTCAGTAAAAAATATACTATAAATATATATGATGTTGATTCACATTATAAATGTAAATACTCTTCACTAATGAATTATCTATGGGATGTAGTAGTATCTCAAAGTGACTCATTAGGGGAAACTGATAATGGTCTAGTTAATAATTGTATATGGGTATTATTAAAATATGACTTAGATATTATTGAATATCCTAAGTTTCGTGATACTATAACTGTTGAAACTGACATTGTTGGAGTGAAGAAATTATATGGATATAGAAGTTTTACAATAAAAGATTCAAAAGAAAATACTCTTATATCAGGTCTTTCTACAGCAATTTTAATTGATTTTGAAAAAAGGAAGACAGTAAAAATTTCCCCTGAGCAATATGATGTTTATGGTATTGAAAAAGAGCTAGAGGAAAATATTCCATTGGATGATTTCTTAAATATTGATGAAATTAAATATTCTAAAGATTATCATGTTCGTTATAGCGATGTAGATATTAATAAACATGTTAACAACGTTAAATATATGGATATTGCCATTGACACCTTACCTAGAGATATTATAAATAATTATGAAATTTCAAATATAAAAGTCTTATTTAAGAAAGAAGCTACTGATGGAGTCACTTTAGAAGTTAATAGTGATGTAATATTAGGTAGTGAAAATGAGTTAACAACTCTACATACAATTTTTGATTCTAATCATAATAAACCAATTACAAAGTTAGAATTTAAATGGATGAAATTATAAATTAAAAAACTATTAATGTTGCCATCTTTAATAGCCTCATTAATAGTTTTTCTAATTATATCTTGTTTTAATATAAACTTATATATTAAACTTTCTCTGCATTTTTTATTATTTCTTTATTCTTTATCATTAGTCTTTCATAATATATCTTAATTGTTGCAGCTGTAGGTGAAGCTAAAAGCATTCCTAAGGCTCCAAAGAAGCCTCCTCCAATTAATACTGCTACTATTATAAGTAATGGTCTAACCCCTACCTTGTCACCTATTAACTTAGGATCTAAGTACCAACCATCAAATTGTTGAAGTGCTAATAAAACTAAGAATACTATTAAACCTTTTGATGGAGATACGAATACATTAAATAAGAACCCTACTACTTCTCCTATAAAAGGCCCAAAGTATGGAATCATATTAGTTATACCAACTATTATAGCTAATAGAAATGCATACTCTGATTTAACTATAGTAAGTAAAATCAGTGCCATAAATCCTATAATTGTAGAATCTATTGCCTTTATTCCAATATATGCACCTACCATACTATGATAAATTCTTATTGCTTCTATTACTTTAACTGCTCTTTTTTCTTTCACTACAAGAAATGTAAGCTTCTTGCTTTCTCTTATTATTCTATCTTTATCAATAAGTACGTAAATTGATATAAGTAATCCTATAAACAACTTAACTACTTGGCTAGATATAGTTACTACGTAAGATATAGCACCTTCTAATATGCTCACTGATATTGTACCAATTTTAGATATTAAATCATTTATATTATCCATTATTCCAGTTGAAGTAATGATATCTTGAATTTCCTTATTATTTAATAAACTATTCATCCAAGATTGGCACTCTTTTATATAAGAAGGTATGTTACTTGTTAAGTCTATAAGACTGTTAACCATATTAGGAATAAGGAATATGGCTACAACTACTAAAATAACTATTAAAAGCACATATGAACTTAATATAGCTATACCATCTTTGGTTTTAAATTTTCTCTGTATAAATTTAACTAAAGGATTTAATATATATGCTATTATTAAGCCATAAACTACAGGTAATAATAGAGACCATAATTTACCTATTATATTAAAGAAATAATTATAATTTTCTATTAGTTTATACCCTATTAATGCTATTGAAAGTACTAATAAAACTAATAAAAGTATATCTTTATATTTTAACTTATTAAAAATAATATCTCCCCCTTTTTAATTATTAATATATCATAATTAATAATTTTGACTATATATTATTTGTTAATTTTTTATATATGGCCATTTATTTTTAAAAGAAAATTAAGCTTACAGCTAATGACTTAACTGTAAGCTATTTGGGTATTACATCTTTTCCACTACTTCTATTCCTATTAATGCTAAAGCATTTTCAATTACTTGGCATGTAGCTTTAACTAGGCTTAATCTAGCAGCCTTTAATGATTCATCTTCTAAGTTTAATACTGAGTGAGAGTTATAGAATTTATTAAATAGCTTAGCTACTTCAATAGCATATCTTGTTATTATAGACGGCTCTAACTTTTCAGTTGCTAAGTGTATTTGCTTTGCAAATCCTTCTAATGCTTTAATAAGTTCAAATTCTTCCTTGGTATCTAATTTAGAGTAATCTGCTTCTCCTGAAATCTCTCCAGCTCTAGTTAAGATACTGTTTGCTCTTGCATAAGAATATTGAACATATGGACCTGTTTCACCTTCAAATGAAAGCATTTCCTTCCAATCAAATACTATATCCTTTTCCCTAGAATTCTTTAAATACGTGAATACAATAGCACCTACACCTATTTTCTTAGCTACTTCTTCCTTATTTTCTAAATTAGGATTCTTTTCATTTATTACTTCTAAAGTCTTATCTACAGATTCCTTAATTAAGTCATCTAATAATATAACTTCACCTTTTCTAGTTGAAAGCTTTCTATCAGCAAATTTAACTAAACCAAAGCCTACATGAACGCAATCATTAGCCCACTCATGTCCAGCAAGCTCTAATACTTTAAATACTTGCTTAAAATGTAATGCTTGAGGAGTTCCTACAACATAAATACTCTTATAGAAATCATAAGTTTTCTTTCTATACATAGCTGCTGCTAAATCTCTAGTTGCATAAATAGAAGCCCCATCACCTTTTAAAACTATACAAGGTGGCATATTATATTCATCTAACATTACTACTTGAGCGCCATTACTTTCTACTAAAAGATTTTTTTCTTTTAATTCATTTACTACAACATCCATCTTATCATTGTAGAATGCTTCACCAGCATATGAATCAAACTCTACATTAAATATGTCATATATTCTAGCAAACTCTTTTAAGCTTAAATCTCTAAATCTCTTCCATAAAGCTTCAACTTCTTTATCTCCATCTTCTAAAGCCTTAAAGTAAGCTCTTCCTTCATCTTCTAAAGCAGGATCCTTTTCAGCCTCATCATGGAACTTAACATATATTCTTAGAAGTTCATCTATTGCATTTTCTTCTAAGGCTTCTTCATTTCCCCATCTCTTATATGCAGAAATTAACTTACCAAATTGAGTTCCCCAATCACCTAAGTGATTAATTCCTTCAACCTTGTATCCTTCTTTCTTAAACAGCTTATATAATGAATTACCTATAGCTGTAGTGAATAAATGTCCTACGTGGAAAGGCTTAGCTATATTAGGTGATGAATATTCTACACATATAGTTTTTCCTTCTCCTATATTAGTTGAACCATATTCTTTTCCTTCATTTAATACTTTAGTTATAGTATTTTTAGTAAAACTTCCCTTATCAACAAAAAAGTTAACATATGGTCCTATATTTATTATCTTTTCAAATCCATCATTATCTATTTTATTCTTTAGCTCTTCAGATATCATATTAGGTGCTTTTCTAAAAGCTTTAGCTAATTGGAAACATGGAAATGCATAGTCCCCCATCTCACTCTTTGGTGGTATTTCTATTAACTTTTCTATAGCTTCAACATCCATATCAACATGATTTCTAATGGCTTCAGCAACTTTCTTTTTATAATCCATTTTTATCCTCCTTAAATTTTCATATAAATAAAAAAACGCCTCTTAAATAAATAAGAGACGGACAAATCCGCGGTACCACTCTGATTGCATATATGATGCCACTCAATGCTTTAACGCAGCAAACGAACTATCCTACTTAAATTTCAGTAGCTATCTCCGAGGCTCTTTTCCACATACTTTATCTTATAGGGCTTCCACCATCCCCTACTCGCTTAAAGAATCAAATATAGTACTCTTCTCTTCACAGATATTATCATTATTATTCTATTATAATATCAACATTATACATAAACAGAAGATTTATTGTCAACCTAAAATCAACTCTATTCACTATACTTTGAAAATTAAAATGAAATATAAGTTTAAATATATTTTTAATATCTTATTAAGTTAGCAATCTGTAAAATATTTAAGTTTTGTAATACACACTTAATCTATATAAAACTTTAAGGATGAATTCCTTCAATTAGTACAATCTACTTTAAAACTATTATTCATTTAAAATAACATAAGAGCTCAAAATGTAGATTATTTATTAAAACATATATATAATAGTTTATATCAAAGTTTTTCATAATTTTTACTTAAGGAGTTAATATGGATAGAATTGGGATAGTTGATATAGGGCCAAGCTCCCTTAGACTTATGTTGACCGAGGTTGATGAAAATGGTTATTTCAAAATTATTGACGAGCTAAAAACTTCTATTAGATTAGGACATGATCTAGTAAATGAATATTGTATATCTAATGATAACTTTAAAACTATAATATCTACTTTAAGAGCTTATAAATCATTATGTACAGTTTCAGGTGCTAGTAAAATTTTTGCTGTTGCTACTGAATCCTTAAGGGATGCTAAAAATAAGGATTTATTACTTAACTTAATTAAAGATGAGCTTGATATAGATATAAGAGTATTATCTTGTGAAGAAGAAATAAATTATAATTTTCTTGGAATTAGAAAAAGTATATCTATCACTAATTCACTTATGGTTGAAGTTGCTGGAACTGATACTCATATAGCTTGGATAAAAGGTGATGATATTATAAAAAGTATAACTTTACCTATAGGAAGTGTTAACTTCACTTATCACTTTAATTTACATGATAGAATTATTCCTCAAGATTTAACTACTGCATTAGAATTTATTGACGAATTATTAGATGAAGTTCATTGGCTTAAGGATACTAAATTTGATTCAATTATAGGAATTGCTTCAACTATTAGAAATGTTGGAAAAATAGATAGGGTTAGAAAAAGATATCCTTTTGATATTCCTCATAATTATGAACTTTCCGATTTAGATGTACAAGAAATATTTAATTTATTAAAATGTAAGGACTATAAACAAAGACAAAAGTTAGAAGGTATTGAACCTGAATTAGCTGATATCATTGTTGGTGGTACTGCCATATTTAAAAAAATTGCTAACATTGTTCATTGTAGTAAAATAATAATTTCTGGCAGGGGATTAAGAGAAGGCTTAATGTATGAGTACTTAGAAAAAACTTACACTATTCCTAAAGATATATTAGATTATAGTTTAAACGGAATATTAAACACTTTAAACGGTAATATAAATCATGCTAAAAATGTTTTTAATATTACATTAAACTTATTTGAAGCCTTAAAACCACTTCATAAATTAGGGGATGAATTTTATAATATTATAAAAACATCTACTATGCTGCATGATTCTGGAATAAGTATAAACTATTATAACCATCACAAACATTCCTTTTATATAATTTTAAATTCTTATATAAATGGACTAACTCATAAGGAGCTTTTAATGAGTGCTGCAATAGCTGCATCTCATAGATTTAATAGATATCAAACACCTATTTCACCTTTTTCTTCTATTATAAATCAATTAGATTTTAAAAATGTTAATTATATTGGCGTTTTAGTTAAGATAGCAGAAGGCTTAGATAGAAGTTTAGTAGGTGCTATTAAGGAATTAAAAGTTAGCTATGATGAAGAAGATGTAACTATAGATGTTTCTTCAGATATAGATGTAGACTTTGAAATTCGCCAAGCATTAAGAGCAAGTGAAAAATTCAAAGAAGTATATAATAAAAACTTAGTAATAAAAGCTATTTAATTAATTGAAACTAAATGATTCAAATCAAATAGTAAACAACAGAATAATTAAATGAAAAACTTCTATAAGAGTTTAAATATTAAAAGAGCTACCAAAATAAAAGGTAGCTCTTTTTAACTATATTTTCAATTCTAAATTATAAAAATGATTTTTATAAAGCTAATCTATATTTTAATCAGTTAAAAAATATTCCTACTACTAAGTATGCTATATTAATAAATAATTTATATATTAATCCTGATGGGATACTTAAAATATATTGGGCTAAAAGTACTACTCCTAATAATATAATCATTTGATATTCGTACAACTTTCCAGCATACTTATAAAAATTCTTTGGACTAACAGCTTTAAATATTTCAAATCCTGCAAGACCTGGAATAGGTATAAGATTAAAGATAAATAAATTAATATTTATAGCGCATACTAAATAAAATATCTTAATAAATAAACGAACAATTACAGAAGGAAATATTATATAAGCTGTATTAACCCAAATCACAGAAACAAATGCAAATACAAAAGCTGTAATTAAATTCGCAATTGGTCCCGCTAAAGCAACCTTTATAGAGTCTTTATACCCTCTCTTATAAGCACTTGGATTAGTTTCTACCGGTTTAGTCCATCCAAATCCACATATCAAAATAAGTAAAAATCCAATTGGATCTATATGAGCCGTTGGATTTAGTGACAATCTCCCTTGAAATCTTGGTGTTTTATCACCTAACCTATCTGCAACTAATGCCTTTCCATAACCTTGAACTATAAAAGCAATTAATACTGCAGGTACTGATAATAATGTACTTTCAATAAAATCTAACATAATTCTCCTTTTTATAAACTTTCTAAATTCTAAAAGCTATTAACTAGCTTCTCTGCTTTTTTATTTATTAATTAATGGCTGTCTTTCGACAGCCATTATTATATAACTTTCTATTGTTGAGTTGATGGTGGTGTTTGCTCATTCCCTATATTCGCTGGTGGTGTTTGATTATTCCCTCCATCTGCTGGCGGTTTTTGCTCATTGCCCCCATTCGCTGGTGGTGTTTGCTCATTGCCTCCATCTGCTGGTGGTTTTTGCTCATTGCCTCCATTTGCTGGTGGTTTTTTATCATTTCCTTCTTCTGCCGGTGGTTTTTGCTCACCACTTCCTGTTGTTCCATTAGAGTTATTATTTTCCTTCTTTGGTGGTGTCACTGTTGTATTATCTGAATTTCTATCATCATGCTCTTCTGGTTTTATATTATAAAGGGCATTATATCTTGCTTCTTTATCTTCATATCTAGCCTTAGTATTTGCTAATGATATTAAATCAAACTCATCTGGATTTGGTGTTATGTTGTTAAAGATAAAGTCATGCATAATCTGTGAATGTTGCTCTAAATCTATAAGTAGACACCAACCTTTATCCTTATAATAATAATCTCTAGCAATTAATTCTGCTTGAGGAATTTGCAATTGCTCAAATTCAAGAGTTGGTAGCTTGTATATTGTATACGCTAAGTTTAAAGCTTCAGGAATATCAATATTAGTCTTAACTTCTTTTGCTAATGCATTTGCAATAGATACATATTTTATTGGGTTAACTTCCTTAAGCTTAGTGGCGATTTGAAGTAAGACTTTGCTTTGTCTTTCCCCTCTTTCAAAATTACCATTACCAACATATCTAATTCTTGCATATGATAAAGCTTGTTGACCATTTAAAGTTTGTAATCCTGTTTCAGTTATTGGAGGTGAGTTTACTCCTGTTGCTTCTCCAATATATTTATTAACTTCTTCTATTTCATAATCTTTAATATCTGCTTCAATTCCACCAATTTCGTCTATTATAGCTTCAAATCCCCAGAAATTAACTATAATATACTTATCTAAATGTAAGCCGAAATTATTTTCGATAGTTTCCATTAATAAGGATGCTCCACCTTCAGCACCTCTCATTTTTCCATTTTCATCTTCGTTAATAGATCCATAAGCAAAAGCAGCATTTATCTTATCTTCTCCATACTCAGGAATCTCTACTACAGTATCTCTCATAATTGAGGTTAACTTAACTTTTTTATTGTTATTATCTAGTGTAGCAATTATTATAGAATCTGATCTGGCTGGTTCATCCAATGTTCTACCATCAGTTCCTATTAAAAGCACATTAGTAATTCCATCTACCTCGTCATATGTAACTTCCTTTGTTGGATTAGGTTTACTTTCAACATATATTTGACCTCTTATATAATAATAATATCCACCTACAATTGCCGCTGCTAATAACAGTACCCCCAAAATTGAAAATAATATTATTTTTTTCTTTTTATTTTTTTTCTTTTTCATATTTCGTCTTTTAACGTTATCATTTTCATTCATCTATATTCCTCCCTTTATCTTCCTATTATATAATTAACTTAAACTATTTCATAGCATTATCTATTATATTATACAGAATTAGTTTGTCTTTTTTATTACAAATTAATAACAATATATTAAAATTTCGTAATAATCTTAAGAATTATATATTAGAGTTTCATTTTATTATATTTTCATATAAAAAACTAGTATAACATTTGAAGTTTATGTCAATAATCTTAGCAAGGAGTGATAAAAATGGATAATTTAGAAAATAAAGATTCAAAAAATAGAAACCTAAATAGAAAACAAAAAGCTTCATTATTAGTTTCATTTATTACACTACTTGCCATAACTTTTTGTGCTAGCTATTATATTACTAATTATATAACTAATCCTAATAGTAAAAATAATAATGTAGAAAATGAAAATTCAAATGTATATGCAGAAAATAATTACTTAAGTGATGATATCTTTGTATCTCTAAATACTAAAGATAATGTAGATATGATTGATACACTACTTAAACTTAAAGAAAAATTAGGCTTTAAAGAAAAACTTACTTTAGAAGAGCTTTCTAATGAACTATCAAGAAAAGGATATAAGCTTTCAGAAAAAAATGAAGAAAAATTAGTTTACACTAGAGAAGAAGTTACTTCTGCAAGTTCTTTAGAAGCAAATAAATACTACTTAGGTGAAGAAGATGGTTATATTTCTATTTTTAAAACTGATGATAGTGGAAATATTATTGAATCAGAGAAAAAAGTATATTCAGATTCAAAACCTTTAGGTAATCTTCCTGAAATAGATCAAAATTATATTAAAGAAAATAAGTTTTCATTTGATAATAAGGAAGAGGCTCTCCAAAAACTAAGTGAAATGATATCTTAAATTAATATAAATTAACTAGGGATTTTTCTATATTTTAGATTTATTCCTAGTTATTTTTATTGTGTAGCTATTTCAATATAATACCAATTCCATAAGTTGTAATATTTTTTTACATTTTATCAAGTTATATTTAATAAATAGAATAGTTCCTTAGCTAACAACATTATATAAAAATTAAAATCTATATACGCTTTAAATTGATGTAATTTACTTTAAAATTAATTTTTACTTAAAATCCTACAATAGCATATAATGCATTTTTTATTGAAACATATATTACTAAAAATATCATCTTATAATGCTTAAGAATTAAGGGAATATATAAATTAAGGAGAAGTAATTAAGAATAAATAATAAGAAAACTTTATGAAAAAGGTATAAGGTTAAATATTTATGATTATTCCCTTGATAATATTTTAAATGATACAGAAATAATAGAAATAATTGAACCTTATGGTGAAATATTAAACTATTATAATTAGTGCTTATATATCGCAAATTCAGACATTAATTTTAGGTCTTTTAGTGATATTAATAGTTAAATTTTTTAATATTTATTAAATAATAATTAATAATAAAATTTAACAATATTTTTTTCTAAAATTTATTTACATATTTGAGCTAAGCTATTAATATATATTTATTGCCCTAAAAATCAATTTTTATTTGGAGGTTTGTTTGTAATGAATATTAGTATTATTGATATGCCTCTGTTCTACGGATGCGATAATCCAGGTGTAGAACAAGGCCCGAAAATTTTAAGAGAAAACAACCTTCTAGATATCTTTAATAAAAGCCATAATGTCTGTGATATGGGCGAAGTTCATGTAAAAAATGTTTCTTCAAATGATAAATACGCAGCTAACGCAAAAATGAAGTATTTAGATGAAGTTGTGAGATCAAATATTGGACTAGCTGACAAAGTTTATACGGCTTTAGAAAATTCCACTCTGCCCTTAGTAATAGGTGGAGACCATTCACTTGCTATAGGTAGCATTGCTGGAGCTAGTAAATATTTTGAAAATGATCTTGCAGTAGTTTGGGTTGATGCTCATGGTGATATTAATACCCTTGAGACTTCACCATCAGGAAACATTCATGGCATGCCTTTGGCTAGTTCAATGGGAATTGGACACGAAACTTTAACTAACATTTATTCCTCTAGTCAAAAGGTTAAACCGGAAAATGTATTTTTATTAGGTTGTAGAGATTTGGATTTAGGTGAGCTTGAAATAATCAAGAACTATAATCTAAATATCTGGACCATGAAAGATATAAAAGAAAAGGGCATTAGTACTGTCCTTAAAGAATTATTAGAAGCTATTAATAAGAAAAATATTAAAAATATCCATTTAAGTTTTGATATTGATAGCTTAGACCCTAAATATGTACCTGGTACTGGTACTCCTGTAGAAGATGGATTATCTTTCTCAGAAGGAAAAGAAGTTTTAGAAACCATTCTAAATACCTCTTTAGTTAAGTCAATGGATTTTGTTGAGTTTAACCCAGTACTTGATAAAAATAAGAAAACTTTAGAAACTTGTATTGAATTATTAAAAGTAATTTCAAATAATCTTTAAATAAAACTTTATATCCTCTATTTCTGTTTAAATTATTGTATGTTATTATATAATATGTAAACTAAATAAGGAGGAAATTATGAAATTACTATTTTTTGATACTGAAACTACTAGTATTAAGCCAGGTAATATATGCCAGCTTAGCTATATAATAATAGATGCCTCAACTAAGCCACAAAAAACTACCGGAAAAAACTTTTTCTTTACAGTTGATAGCATGGATGCAGGAGCTGAAGCAATTCATGGTTTTTCATTAGAAAAATTATATGAACTTTCAGATGGAAAAGAATTCTTAGAGTTTGTTCATGAGTTTATGCCTGACTTCTTTGATGCAGATTTTATTATAGGTCATAATGTACAGTTTGATATAAAGTTTTTAAAACATGAGTTACAGCAGCTTTGGGAAGCTGGCCTTGTGGATACTACTTGGGATCCAAAAAACACCTTCTGTACAATGGCATATTACAAACCTATTTGTAATATACTGAACCCATCAGGAACAGTTAAAAACCCTAAGCTTTCAGAGGTTATAGATTATCTTCAAATATCTGAGGATGAAATAGCTAAAAAAGCAGATGAATTATTTGAAGGTAGTGGAAATTATCATGATGCAAGATTTGATACTGCTGCTACTTACTTAACAGTAATTCATGGTATGAAAAAAGGATTAATCCCTGCTGGTTACTTTAGTAGATTATTAAAAAAATAAATGGAGGTTATATAAACCTCCATTTATTTTTAATATTTTAATATTCATTAAAAAACTTTTCTTTTAATCTTTGACACTCTTCTCTATCCATAGGTGGTACACCTTCAAGTCTATACTTAAGCTTTAAAGCTTCATACTTATTTACACCTAATAAATGATATGGTAAAAGTTCAACCTTTTCTACATTATCTAATGTATCAACAAATTCCTTTAATTTACCTATATAACCTTCACTATCAGTTTTTCCAGGAACAACTACTTGTCTTACCCAAATCTTTGCATTTGATTTTTTTAAGTCTTCTAGGAACTTATTGCTTTCATCTATTTTAGAACCAGTCATATCTAAATATCCATCCTCAGTAAGATGCTTTACATCATATAATACTAAATCAGTATATTTTAAAATTTCTGTGTAATCTCCAAAGCCAACTCCTGAAGTATCTATGCAGGTATGAATACCTTCTTTCTTACACTCTTTTAATAACTCTAATAAAAATTCTGGTTGTCTTAATGGATCTCCACCTGAAAAAGTTACTCCTCCACCAGATGTTTTAAAATAGCTCTTAAATCTTTTAATTTTAGCAAGTAATTCTTCAACTGTATACTCTTCTCCACCTTTATCACTCCAAGTATCTGGATTATGACAGTAAAGACATCTTAGTTTACACCCTTGAAAAAAAACTACTACTCTTATTCCCGGCCCATCTACTAGACCCATTGTTTCAATGGAATGAATTCTACCCTTTAGCATATGTTATTCTCCTCTAAAAATAATAAGTGAAATCATTTCACCTATAATATTATAATTTTTTTATAAAAATTGTACAATAGAGACTAATGAAGAATTATTTATGGAATTATTTCAGAATTATTAAAAATGAATTTTTAATTCTTAGTTTCAAATTACTTATCAACACAGTATCCTATTTCTTTTGCTACTTCTTTTGAAATATCATCCCCCAGAGCCTTCTTAATTATGCATAAACAAAGCTCTATATGTCCTATTAAATTTGAGGAAATCATTATTTTCCCATTGTCTACAAAGGATTTATTTGTCTCTATAGTATTTTCAATCTTCCATTTAGCTTTTGGAATCATTATTCCCTCAATATTACTTAAATCCTTAAATAAATGCAATCCATTAGAAAAAGACGTAATATAATCACATTCTTTATAAACCTCACTAATATACAATAAGACCTCTTTATTATCTAAAATCTTATTAATCCCCTTTCCCCCAGGGATAAATAAAAAGTTTGGTCTAATCTTCTTTATTTCAAGATTATTTTCTATATCTTTAACTGATAAATAATAAAAGCTAAAATACTCTTCCTTTAATATATCATTTGCTTTACTAAATATTTCAAAAGGTAAGTTTCTTTCTATAATATGATAATCATTGTACTCTAAAATAGCCACGACTTTTTTACTATTTAAATTTCCTTCTAAAAAAGTCTTTTTAGTTAATTTAAATGTCCAATGACTTTTATAACTATTAATTGCTTCAAATCCAAGTTTTTTCATCAAAAGTTTAGCTTCTTCTGATTGGACTGTATCAATTATAGCTTGTCCTCCAAATTGAAGAAAATAATACTCTAATAATAATCTAAGGGCTTCTTCACCGTAACCCTTTCTTCTAAAGTTATAATGTATTTTCAAATTAATTCTTGCTACCTTAGTAGCAGAATTATATCCATGAAAACTTACTTCTCCAATAGGCTCATTCTCTAGAGTATATACAAGACAATAAAAGTTTTTGCCATCAGTTGGATATACCATCTTCTTATAAAACATTTCCCACTTATCTCTTGAAAATGAATATATTTCTCCAGTATCACCAATATTCTTTTTATCACTCCAAAGTTCTTTAACATAAGCTAACTCATTAAACTCTGGCATTTTAATATATACACTTTTCCCATTCCTTCTATACAAATTAATATTGCTATCCATTTTATATCACCCACAGCTTATATCTTAAATAATTAACTATAATTAAATATCTCATAAATTATACCTATAATCAAGAAATTAGCACAAACATTCTATAAATATAAAAAATTATTATTTGCTTAATAATACTAATTAATATATAAGTACTCTTTTTCATAGACTTAAGAATTCATCTTGCTTCAAATATATTTCATTTTTTACCATAAATTTTTACTTCAAATAAAAATTTAGTATTACTAAACTTTAAGTGTTGTTTTATTAAACCTTTTTTATTAAAAACTCCTCTATCTTAATAATATCAATGCTTACGAAGAATAATTTTTTTTATATTTTTCCAAAAAAATGTTGATTTATTCCCAATAAGTAATTATAATATACCTTGTTTGTTTAGTAATTTTAAACCTAAGGTTTAGTATATATGTTTCAATTAATTATCTTTATACTATTTAATTTATAAAATTATAAATTAATAATCTTGCTTAAGTAAAAATATAAAGAATTGAAATCATATAATTTTAATTTATATATAGGTTACTAAAGTACTAGCCTTACATAAATCTCATTAAAATAGAATATAATGAAGGTTAATGTAGGATATTAATTAGAACTTATAAGTTTATAACAGATGGAGGTATATTATGGAAATCGGTGAGAAAATACGCAGATTGCGCATAGAAAAGCAATTAACTCAAGAAGAGCTTGCAAATAGATGTGAATTATCTAAGGGTTTTATATCACAAGTAGAAAATGATTTAACTTCTCCATCAATAGCAACATTAATTGATATTTTAGAAATTCTAGGAACTAACTTAACAGAGTTCTTTAGTGATGCTACTGAGGAAAAAGTTGCTTTTACTTATGAAGATATGTTTGAAACGGAAAACGAAGAGTTAAAATATAAATTAATGTGGCTAATACCTAATGCACAAAAGAACGAAATGGAACCAATAATGATAACTTTAGAACCTCAAGGGCAATATGTGGAAGAAGAACCACATGAGGGTGAAGAATTTGGTTTTGTATTATCGGGAACTATAATATTACATTTAGGTAAAAAGAAATTTAAGGTGAAAAAAGGTGAAAGCTTTTATTTTAAGCCTAGAGCTAATCACTATATATCTAATGCTGGTAAAACCCAAGCAAAGGTAATATGGATTAGTACTCCACCATCATTTTAATCTATAGAAAGAGGTGTTTATTTTGGAACAAAATATAATTGAAATAAAGGGAATCTCTAAAACTTTTGAAGATAACTGTGTTTTAGATGATCTTTCTTTAAAAATAAGAAAAAATGAATTTTTAACATTACTTGGTCCAAGCGGATGTGGAAAAACTACTACACTTAAAATCATTGCAGGCTTTGAAGAGGCTGATAATGGTGAAGTTCTATTTAATGGTAAGGATATATCCACATTACCTCCATATAAGAGACCAGTAAACACCGTATTCCAAAAATATGCTTTATTCCCTCATATGAATGTATATGAAAATATAGCTTTTGGTTTAAAAATTAAGAAAACTCCTAAGGATGAAATAGATTCAAAAGTTAAAGAAATGCTAAAACTAGTATCTTTAAGTGGCTTTGAAAAAAGAAAAATAGAATCTTTAAGTGGTGGTCAGCAACAAAGAGTTGCTATTGCAAGAGCACTAATTAATGAGCCAGAAGTTCTTTTATTAGATGAACCTCTTGGTGCACTAGATTTAAAGCTTAGAAAAGAAATGCAATTGGAACTTAAAAGAATTCAACAAAGATTAGGAATTACCTTTATCTTCGTAACTCATGATCAAGAAGAAGCATTAACAATGTCAGATACAATTATAGTTATGAATAAAGGAAAGATTCAACAAATGGGATCTCCTGAAGATATATATAATGAACCTTCTAATGCATTCGTTGCAGACTTTATTGGAGAAAGTAATATATTAGATGGAGTAATGCTTGAAGATTATAAGGTTAAATTCTGTAATACAATATTTGATTGTGTAGATAAAGGATTTAATAAGGATGAATTAATAGATGTAGTTGTAAGACCAGAAGATATTAAAATAGTTGATTCAAATGATGGAATGCTTAAAGGAATCGTAAAGTCAATTATATTTAAGGGAGTTCACTATGAAATGGAAGTTGAAGAAGAAAATAAAACTTGGATAATTCACAATACTAAGTTTGCTGAAGTTAATTCTGAAGTAGGATTAGATATTTATCCAGAAGATATTCATATTATGAGAAAGGTTTCTCAATAATGAAAAATAGAAAAAGTCTATCAGCTTATCCATTTATATTTTGGAGCGGTTTATTCATAGTAATTCCTTTATTAATAGTATTATTTTTTGGCTTTACAATAGCTAACCCTGATGGAGGGTATAGTTTTTCAATAGAAAACTTTACTAGATTACTTCAACCTCAATATATTAAAGTATTTGGACGAAGTTTAGAACTTGCATTATTATCAACTTTTTGGTGCTTAATTTTAGGCTATCCTGTTGCATATATAATTTCTAAAATGAAACCATCTAAAGGAAATATATTAATTATGTTATTTATAGTTCCTATGTGGATGAACTTCCTTTTAAGAACTTATGCTTGGTTACCTATTCTAGGTAAGAACGGATTCATTAATAACATGCTTTCACAAATAGGACTTGGACCATTTAACTTTTTATATAATGATGGTGCAGTTATTTTAGGTATGATATATAACTTCTTACCTTTTATGGTTTTACCAATATATACTGTTTTAACTAAAATAGATAATGACTTACTAAATGCTGCTGCTGACCTAGGTGCAAGCAGAATGCAGATATTTAGAAAAATAACTTTACCTCTAAGTATGCCTGGAGTAATATCAGGAATAACTATGGTATTCATGCCAGCTGTATCTACCTTTGTAATTTCTAGATTACTAGGTGGTGGTCAATACATGCTTTTAGGTAACTTAATTGAACAACAATTTACAATGATGGGTGATTGGAACTTCGGTTCATCTATATCTATCTTTATGATGGTAATTATATTAGTTTGTATGGCTATTATGAATATGTTTGATAAATCAGATTCTAAGGAAGGAGGCGGACAATTATGGTAAAAGGTTTTGAAAATTTCATTAAGAAATTTTATTTAGTATTAATATTTATTTTCTTATATTTACCTATTGCTGCCTTAATAATCTTTTCATTTAATGATTCTAAGACTATGGGAAGTTGGTCAGGCTTTACTTTAAAGTGGTATAAACAACTTTTCCAAAATGAAACTATTATGCAAGCACTATTTTATACAGTAGTAATTGCAGTTATTTCATCATTAGTTGCAACTGTAATAGGTACACTTGCTGCAATTGGAATTAATAAAATGAGAGGTCCAAAAAAGGCACTATTATTAAATATAAATTATTTACCAGTGCTAAACCCTGATATAGTAACAGGGATTGCCTTAATGAGTTTATTTATCTTCTTAAGACCTCTTACTAAATTAGATTTTGGTTTTACTACTATGCTTCTAGCACATATAACATTTAACATCCCTTATGTTATACTTGCAGTATTACCAAAACTTAGACAATTACCTGAGAATATAGAAGATGCTGCCTTAGACTTAGGAGCAACACCTTCATATACTTTAAGAAAGATAATATTACCTCAAATTAGCCCTGGTATCTTTGCAGGTATGCTTATGGCATTTACAATGTCTATAGATGATTTTGTTATAAGCTTCTTCACAGCAGGTCCAGGAGTTACTAACCTTTCTATAGAAATATTTGCTATGGCTAGAAGAGGAATTAAGCCTGAAATTAATGCTCTTTCAACTCTAATGTTTGTAACAGTATTAACACTTTTATTAATTGCAAATAGAAAAGAATTTACATCAAGGGGTGATAAAGTTGAAAAAGCTTAAAAGATTACTGGCTGTTGTATCTTCTTTAGCATTAACTACCTCTCTTTTTGTAGGATGTGGTAATAACGAAGAAAATGGTAAAAGAGTATTAAATGTTTTTAACTATGGTGACTATATTAATGAAGACTTAATTTCAAAGTTCGAAAAAGAAACTGGTATTGATGTAATATACAATACTTATGAGTCTAACGAAATAATGTATCAAAAAGTTAAAAATAGCCCTGGTACCTATGACTTAATCTTCCCTTCTGACTACATGGTAGAAAAAATGATTAAAGAAGATATGCTAGAAAAAATAGATTTTAATAATATACCTAACTTTAAATATATTGGAGAAGATTTTAAAAATCTTTCTTACGATCCTAGCAACGAATACTCTATTCCTTATATGTGGGGAACAATTGGTATAATATATGATGCAGATAGAGTTGATGGTGAAATTGATAGCTGGGATGCTTTATGGGATGAAAAATATAAAGGTGAGATCTTTATGTTTGATTCTATTAGAGACACTCTTGCAATTTCACTAACTAGACTTGGATATTCATTAAATTCTACAAATCAAGAAGAGTTAGATGAAGCTGTTAATGAACTAATTAAACAAAAACCTCTAGTTCAATCTTATGTAATGGATGAAGTAAAAGATAAGATGATAAATGGCGAAGCAATATTTGCTACAGTTTATTCTGGAGATGCAATCTATATTCAAGAGGAAGCTCCTGATTTAAACTTACAATATGTAGTTCCTAAAGAAGGTTCTAATAAATGGTTTGACGTTATGGTAATCCCTAAAGGCGCTAAGCATAAAACTGAAGCTGAAGAATTTATAAACTTCTTATCAGAGCCTGAAAATGCTGCTGAAAATGTAGATTATATTGGATATGCTACTCCAAATATGGGCGCATATGAATTATTAGATGAGGAAACTCAAGAAGATGAAACAGTATATCCAGCAGAAGAAATTTTAGATAAATGTGAAATCTTTATAGATTTAGGAAATAAAATTAAACTTTATGATGATGCTTGGCTGAAAGTTAAAATAAATTAGTACATTAAAAATATAGTTATATATTATAAAAGAGATAATAAAACTGCTTTAGCTTTATTATCTCTTTTTTGCTTTTAAATAAAATATTAATTGAAAAACTTCACTTTTTCAGTAGCATATTAATCTCTCTAGATTTTTCAATTATTTCTTTTAAATTAGCTTCAAATTCTTCGGCAGTCCCCTTTTCATTTCCACCTATCATTATAGAGACTATTTCTGGATCAAATTCAGCTACCCACTTATCAAAATTTGTATTTATACTTTCTGAATCTGATCCATCAACTCCAGAATTAATAACATATCTTTCTCTATTTATCATTGGACTTCCTATTAACTCCCAACGAACTCTTTCTTCAAAGTACTCTACATAGTTCTTATATCCATAAGTAACACCATTTCCACTGGTAGAATTATCACCAATTAAAACCCACGAATTTGCTACACCATCTTGAAGAGCCTTAGTTCTTATTTCTGTAAAATCACTATTACTATCTACTTTTTCACTTATACTATTTATTTCATCATCACTTAAAGCTTTATCATATACTTCAACATAAGATATTTCTCCATCTACATAGAGTATGCTATTTTCCATTAGCGAAATTTTTATTTTGAGCTGTATATGACATCATATTACTTCCATTATCTTTTGTTTCTAATCTAATTTGACCATTTAATAACTTTACCTCAAAGTAACTATTCGTAGAATTTTTATCAGATATTGAAAATAGCGTATTATTTTGATTTACAGACTTGTTTTAAATTTAATTGCAACTGTTCCATTATCTAAATTCTTTATCTACTCTACATCGCTACTTATATCAATAAATTTGTCAGATCTAATTACATTATGAATATTTCATAATATCAATTTGATAAAAAACTCCGTTTTATTAGAAGTTAAAACTTTTATATTATGGGACTGTTTAAGAACAGCCCCATTACAAGTTTTAAATTTAGAACTTCTTTAAAAGTTTTTTATTAATTTTTAATTCTTAAATTCATATTCCTAAATAACCATATCAATTTATATAACTAATAGCTATCTCTTATTGATGACCATCCTTCTTTTTAACAAAAAATCCACCAACTAAAGCTAATACTGTACCAAATAATCCAATTGCTGCAGAAGGAACACCACCAGTATTAGGTAATTTTTGATTATGTCCTAAACTTCCAGTTCCACTACCCTTATTTCCATTATTACTTCCAGTTTCACCGCTATTATTGCCATTATTACTTCCATTTCCGCTACCGTTATTGTTGTTATCTCCAGTTCCACTACCGTTATCATTGTCTTCTCCAATTCCATTATTACCAGAGCTTGCAATTTCTTTAGGTTCAAGATTAGCGATAGCAATTTCTATTCCTTTTTCAGCCTCTTCTATTTGCACTTTTGTAGCTTCCTCATTTTTAAATACAGATTTTGCTGATTTTACTGCGCCACCTAAAGCTTTCCAGCTTGACTTAGTATATTTACTAGAATCTAATTGTTCAGCTTTATTTATTAAATCTTCAAGTTTATCTTTGCTTGGTTTTATTCTTAAATCTAAATATGCTCTTAATAAGTTAAAATATGCTTCATCAACTTCTGCTTGAGTTGCTTCATTATTAGCAGTTACACCTCGAGATATTTCTAATACTCCCTGTAAATTTTCCCATGTTGACGGTATATATTCATTTTCAGTTAACTTTTCAATTTTAACTATTAAACTATTTAACATATCCTTATTAACTAATTCTACCTCTAGTTTAGTAAATGCATCATATAAGGCATTATAAGCTTTTGTAATATCTGCTTCTAACGCATTTTCATCATTTATTACATCTTGTACATCCTTGCTATTTAATACATCTTGAAGTACTTTAAAGCTTTCTCTTGTAAAGTCTTTAGCATTTAATCCTTTAATGGTTTCAACTAATGCTAATAACTCAGTCTTATTTCCCTTAAACTCTAAACTATGCATTGCTTTAGCCAATCTATCAAAAGATTTATTTACAACTTCTTGGGTAATATCATTTCCAGCTTCTAATTTAGTCATAATATCTTTAGCTTCAATAAGAGCTTCCTTAAACTCTTTTTTTACAACTGGAATAACATCAGTTAAATCTTCTTCTGTTATATCTTCTGCCATTTCAATTGCAATTTCTAAATGTTTAGTAAATATACTTTCTTGCTCAACTCTTTCTAAACCAGCAATTGCTTTTTCTAATAAACTTGCTGCTGTGTCAACCTCTTCTTGAGTAACATCAGCTTTATTAATTACTAATTTCGCTCCATTAAAGGCTTCTATAAAGTTTGCCCACGTTCCTTGAGTATAGCTTTCTTCTTCTAACATCTCACCTTCAGATATTAAAATTTCTAACTTACTAGTATCTACTACTATATTTTCTTTTATATCTACAGAAATACTACTTGCTACTATTTCCTTATTACTACCCATTCCATCAGCATAAGTTCCTGATATTCCTATATCAGTTAAACCTATAGTATCCTTAGCTTTTAAACTTATATTAACTATTTCCTCTGCAGATACTATTGGTGTTCCTAAAGAAGCTATAATAATTCTAACCTTCCCTGGCTCAATTTCTTTATATGAAACAGAAGTCTTTTCCCCATCAATAGCCGTAATACTTCCTTCTCCTAACTCAAACTTTGTTGCATCATAAGTTAAGTTAGCATCTACAGCAAAGACTTCTTCTGATTCTCCTATATCAGATAATGCTAATTTTACATCTAAATTTTCTCCTGCTTTAATTGATTCTTCTCCATTTAAAGTAAACTTAACCTTTTCTTCTACTGCTTTATCTTCAACTATAATTGTAGATTCTGTTTCAATATTATTAGATAAATCCATTACCTTTCCAATAGAATTAATTACTTCTAACCCACTCTTCGCTTTCACTGATATTTTATGTGTACCAACACCTATATCTTCTGGTAAAACACCTGTAAGTTTATATTCATTTCCACTAATTCTAGTTGCACTACTCGATACTTCCTTACCATTAATTATAAGAGTTAAATTTCTATCACCAATAAGACTAACTGTTTGATCAAAAGTAACCTTAAAATTAAATGTATCTCCTGGAGTATATCTTTTAACATTATCAATGCTTGTAATTGATTTCAATATTGCTGCTGGAGCATCTGCTAAAAGATCTGCCTTTAAATACTCAATATTCATTTCAGTAAATGACATTTCTTCTGTAGGAGTACCTTCATAGAATAGTCCTATATTCCCATTTTCTAATTGACTTAAGCAAGAATATGCATAATAACCTGGTTTAACTAATTGCTTATATTTCCATTCAAAATCCCAAACTGGATTTTCTTCTGTTCCAACATTATTTATTAATCCAATTTGCACTGTTCCTTCTGCTCTTGTACTTGAATTTGGATTTGCAAAAATTACTGCTGGCTTCCCATCAATTTCTCCTTCATAATTTATTACGCTTAATTGACAGTAAGGCTCTTTTAAGTCTAATTCATAATCAATTATATCTTCCCAAGTTTCTCCACCATCTTTACTTGTTGCAACAGCTGGATTGCCTCTAGATGGATTTCTCATAAACATTTTTAATTCTCCATTTGGCATTTCAACAACTTGCGCTTCTGTCATTTCCTCCCCTGATACTCCAGTAAATGTTTCACCTTGAATAGTTATTCCATTAACTAATCTATTATCATTTACTGATTCTCCAATTTCCCAAGTGTTCCCTTGGTCATCACTGTATATAACAGCACTAGATTGCTTCTGATTTCTATTTAATGAGTATACAGGGAATATTAATCTACCTGCATTCTCTCCATTTTTTATTTGATATCCTCTTCCTGGTCCAGTTCCAAGAAAACTCATCCACTCCTTCTTAAATTGACCTGAAATTATTTTTGGTTTGCTCCATGTTACTCCATCATCTTTACTTGAAACAAGTGCTAAGTAGGAAGTCATGTATGCTTTTAACTCACTGCTTGCTCCAAAAGTATTACCAATCTTTACATTATATTTATATAAATTATTTTCTACATCTACTTTATAAGAAGTAAGATTTCCTTCTGAGTCTATAACATTACCAAACTCTGAACCTTCATCTCCTGGAATCGCATAATACTTACTTCCATTTGTATGTGTTAAATTCATAGCTCTAACAGTTTCCCCATTCACTTCTATATCAGAAAAACCACTACCTCTTTGTGCTTGCCATGTACCTCCCCCATGTGGGAATGCATCTACCAACATAAAAATCTCACCAGTTGATTCATCTTGTAATATTGCCGTATCTATTCCTGACGCATTATCTGGATAGTTTAATACCACTTGTCCAGAATCCCAAGTTTTCCCATTATCAGTACTTCTTTTAACTCCACTATCTATATTATTTGGTGAATCATGTCCTCCACCTATTCTTGCATCTATTCCAGCTATTAAAGTACCTTCCTTTGTAGTGAATAATGATGGTATTCTAAAGTTATTAGATCCTAGCTCACCTGGAGTAAATACATCTACTGGATCTGTTTTAATAGCTCCTTCAGGTAATGGTAGTGCTTGTGTAGCTGTTTGTCCTGTTATTTCTGTAAGATATCTATCTACTAAAGGTCTATCATAAAATTCAAAGAAATCAATTTTACCTGTAAAATTATACTCATTTGAGCCAGCACTTCTATCAGTTGTACCTAATTTAAATGTATTAGCTCCCTCTAGTGAAGCTAAGAAATTAGCTGTATCCACATTATTATTTAATATTTTCTCACCATTTAAATATATTGAGTATCCACTATTCTTTTCAGCTCTAAAGGCAATAGTATTTATACCCTTATTTAAGGATTTACTTATAACACCTGTAGAAACGTTTCCACTTTGCTTTCTTAATTCATAACCTACTTGTCCTCCATTTACATATACATGAAAATGCTCATTTGCTCTAGTATTATTACTTATACTAAATAAACTTTGTAGTCCTGAGTTAGTAGATTGAAATCTAATAACTGCAGTACCTTCCTCTTTATTTAAAACCTTTTCTAAATGGTCAGATAAATCACCGCCCACGCCATTATTTATCTGTAAATTTTCTGCTGAAGCAAATTTAGAAGGTGCTTCATCAGCTTCATATACATCTATTTCTGCTATACTTGCATATTTATTGTTTGTATCTCCTATAGTAGAAATCGCCTCTACTCTTATACTATCAGTTTCTATTGGCTCATTTAAAATTATATATTTTGTAGCTAAATCAGTTTTCCAAGTTCCTTCTTCAATTAGATTATCACCTGCATAAACTTTATAATCTTTTATTTTTCCATTACTTCCTGATTGTCTTGGTGTTATGTGAATTGATGATACATTTCTAACCTTTCCTAAACTTAAGGTTATACTTTGTGGATTTTCAGCTATATTTACCCCAGTCCAAGGAGTATGCCATAAAGTCGATGTATTACCATCAATAGCCTTATCTGCTCCTTCACCTGATTGAGCACTTGTCGCTGTTGCTGTAATCTCCGATTTTGCTACTAATTTTTCAGCAATAGGCTCTGATTCATACATTTGTGAATATTGCCTCACATATTCTATATCATTAATATCAGCCATAACCATATTAGTCCCTAAATTAGTAACTAATAATGACGTCAGTAAAAGTGCCATAATTCTCTTTCTGTTCATAAATTTTCCCCCTATAAATAATATTTTGGTAACAATATTCAATAATTGCTAATTATGAAAATAGTTTCCATAATAATTTTAACTTTTGTTTAGCTTTATTTCAATATTCCCCAATAATATTTCCATAATTTGTATTATTATTAATTTAACTTAAAACAAAAAGAGATACTAACCTTTCAGTATCTCTTTTTACTAATCTTTATAAGTTTATAATCTTTTTTGCTTATATGAAATCCTATTTTCCTTTTTACCATACTTATTTATAATATATACCGACTTTATTTTCCAAACCATAATTCAATTTCTCTTTTTGCACTTTCTAAGCTATCAGAAGCATGAACACAGTTTTCAGTTTTATTTTCTGCATATAGCCTTCTAATAGTACCTTCTTTAGCTAACTCTGGATCTGTCTTTCCATTTATTTCTCTTACCTTTTCTACTGCATCTTCCCCTTGTAATACTAATGCGCATAAAGGCCCTGAAGTAATAAATGATAGTAAATTATTGTAGAACCCTTTCCCAATATGCTCTGAGTAATGAATGCTAGCAAATTCTTCAGTAATTGTTTCCATTTTAAGCTTAATAATGCTTAAATTATTTTCTTCATACTTACTAATGATCTTACCTATTAACTTTTTTCTTACTGCATCTGGTTTAATCAATACTAATGTCTTTTCCATATATCTTCCTCCATAAATAAACTCTCCTCTAAATTATACCATCTATTTACTATTTTTATTAACATAATTTTCAGAAAAATTAAAATTCTTTAGTAAATCATGTTATAATTCTTATAATTATAAGTTACGGAGGTATTTATGCTTAGATATTACATTGTTGTAGACGGTAGAGTCCAAGGAACAGAGCATACTTTAGTTAAATTTATAAGCTTAATTAGTAAAGGTAACTATTTCATAAAAGTTACCTCTGTTTCCAAAAAAGAAATTCCACTGATAGACTCAGAAACAAAATTTAAAATAAAATAAAATGCGAAGATAAATAGAATATGCTCCATAAGCTAAATATCTGCAAAAAGAAGTTCTAGGCTCGTAAAAACTGCTAGACCAAGAGTTTTGGTAGAACTCGCATACGCTTAGACAAACCAACAACTCTAAGTCCTAACAGCTTTCACTTCACAAAGTACTTCTAATTTTTCGCCATATGCTTATTTCACATTTTCTATTTATCTTTTCTAACAATTCACAATTTAAAATAACCCATTCTGCCACATGGTACTTCATCAAAATTTTCCACACACTCAACAACAATCGTTGAAATTCAGCTCGTCTGAATTTCCTCCTTTAGTATCACTACATCAAAAATATTAAATTACTCAAGAAGTCTTTAACATATTGTGCGTAGGTCGACTTGGAGCTCGCGACGGAGACAGAGCATAATATGTTAAAGACTTCTACTCAATTTAATTCTAATTGTTTCTTTTGGCTTCTGTATCGAATATCATTAGATTATTTTCTTGAATTACTTTTACTAACTTATCTGCATAAATTAAGTTTCCCACTTCATCTTTTGCAGTGCTATAACCTGCATTTTCTAAAGCTTGTGCTTGCTCTTTGTATGTTTTCCCATTAAATAATCCGTTTTGTGCATATCTATCATTTTCATATAAGAATTTTCCATGATCTCTTATAGATTCCTTTAAACTATCATAAGCTCTAAAAGCACCTACTATTACATCATCATAGTTTTCCATAGTTTCTAAATCTACACTATTTCCATCCCATCTACTGTCAGCTTTAATTCCAAAAAGATTATTATATTCTGCTGATAATGTAGATTCACCCCAGCCAGATTCTAAAATAGCCTGTGATATTGTTATAGATGGTAAAATCCCATATTTTTTATAATTTTCATAGGCTATACTCTCAACATCACTGATAAATTTTTTCTTATCAACATCATTTGCAAGCTCTGTATGAATATAATTATTTTTTAAAATATTTAATTTTTCAATTGCCTCTTTTTCATCATTACTTTTTAAATCAAAAGATTTAATTGCAGACTTAAAGCTATTTAAACCAACAATATTCCCATCCTTATCTTTTTTGAGTAAACTATTTACTATAGTTTCTGATATATCTTCATTAATTGAAAAACTACTATCATTAATAACATAATTAATTGCAGCTATCTCCTGCCAATTTAATTGATATCCATTTATAGTATATTTATCTGCTAAATCTATATAACTTTGTATTTCTTCCATTGATAAAATCATCTTATTACTGGAACTATTAAATAATCCAATTAGTTTTACTGTTATTACAGACATTACTGTAATAAAACATACTAATAAAAAAATTACAGCTTTTATATTTTTATTAGTAAACTTTACCTTGCTGTAGTTATTTAAACCACTGTAACTACCCTTATATATAGAACTCACCCCTCTAAATTTGCTTAATAGCATGTCTATGTTTTAATTATCAATATCACTATAAATCTAAAAATTAAAAGTCAAAATTATTATTTAGTAAAACATATTAATTTTTCATTGTGCCACAGCACCTTATATTTCTCATTATAACTTATATATTATAATAATATTTCCTATAATTAAATCTTATCATTAAAACTTAAGAATTAATTTATATTTACTAAATAAATTAGGTAAGATTAGTTAGATAACTTAACTATCCTAGGGGCAACAAGAAATTTATACCTTTGCTTCTGGTATTATTCATAAACTTTGAATTTAGTTGTTATTAATCAATGTGGTTTTCATCCAACTAAAAAAACTCAGCCTAAGCTGAGTTTCAATTATTTTATTTTCAATTGTCTAAGCTACTTCTACTATCTCTGATTTTTCTTTCAACTCTTTAAAGTATTCTTCTGTTTCAGATATTACTACCTTCCTTAGGCCTATTAGTCCTATTAAGTTAGGGAATGCCATTAATCCATTTACTATATCTGCTATAATAAATATCATCTCTAATGGTAAGAAAGGTCCAACTGCTACTAAGGCAATAAATATTAACTTATAAGGCTTTATTCCTTTTATTCCAAATAAGTATTCTATACACCTTTCACCGTAGTAATTCCACCCTAATATTGTAGTAAAGGCAAAGAACATAAGTCCAATATTAACTATATACTTTCCTAAAACAGCTATTGGTAAACCTAATTCAAAGGCTGCTGTTGTTAAGGCTGCTCCTTCTAATGATCCACTAAAGGTACCTGTAATTACTATAACTAACCCTGTCATTGTACAAATTACTATAGTATCAATAAAAGTACCTGTCATTGATATTAACCCTTGTCTTACTGGTGAATTAGTTTTAGCAGCAGCTGCTGCTATTGGAGCACTTCCAAGTCCTGCTTCATTTGAAAATACGCCTCTTCCAATACCTCTTTGCATTGCTATAGTAATAGTTATACCAACTGCTCCACCTAAAGCAGCTTTAGGATTAAAGGCACTTTCTATAATTAAAGAAACAGCAGCTGGAATCTTATTAAAATTGAAGAATAATACAAGTAAAACTCCAACTATATATAATCCTGCCATAACTGGAACTACTGCTTCTGATACTTTTGAAATCCTCTTTATTCCACCTAGAGTTACTAATGCAACTAAAACTGTTACTACTACTGCAGTTACTATGGTAGGAATATTAAATCCTATTGATGCTGCATCTGCAATAGACTTAACTTGTCCAAAAGTACCTATACCTAGCAAGGCTACCCCTACTCCAAATATAGCAAATATATTCGCAAGCCAGTTTAGTCCTAAACCATTTTTTATATAGTACATAGGTCCACCTGACATTTGTCCATTTTCATCTACTTCCCTATATTTAATAGCTAGTACTCCTTCAGCATATTTAGTAGCCATACCAAAGAAAGCTGCTATCCACATCCAAAATAATGCTCCTGGTCCACCTGCCTTAATAGCTGTAGCAACACCTACTATATTTCCTGTACCAATAGTTGCTGATAAAGCTGTACATAATGCACCAAAGCTTGAAACATCACCTTTCGCATTTTCATCATTATCTTCTTCCTTAGAAAATATATACTTAATAGCTAATGGTAATCTAAATATTTGTAATAACTTTAGTTTCCATGTTAAGTACACACCTGTTCCAACTAGCAAAATAAGTAATGGTGGTCCCCATATAATAGTATCCACTGCATTTAAAAAAGTTTCAATTTGTTTTAACATAAAAAAAGTCCCCCTTAAATTATCTTTACGGAGGAGAATAGATAGTAAAAGACCTTCCAATTAAAAATGAATATTTATTAATGTAAATTAACTCAAATTATAAAAATAATTTGATTTTTTAACTCCAAAAGGAGCCTTTTTACTAATTTCTTCATTTTAAATTATATGATAGTATACTATCCTTTCCCCTGTCCTTTTACCTGAGAGTTTCAATGTAACTGTCTTACTCAATTAAGAATTAAGAATAATTTTCCTTTAAAAATCCTACTGGAATTTCAAAATTAATTATTCATTCTCTATTTTGAGCCAGCTCCATTTTGCTCCTTCGGTGCTCTATTCGAGTCTCTCCAGAGGTTCGTCCAGCAACGGTCCTAATACCTGAAAGATTTACTTCTTCGGTGGATTTAATAAAAATCACTCTCCCGCTACCTTCAACCGAACGTTATAAAATTATATTGTTATTATATATGTATATCTCAATATATTCAATACATATTTAAATTTTAAAATATAAATAAAATATTTTCTGATGTATACTTTTATTTTTTTATTAATAATTTCCCTAGGTTATTATCTATTTTTTATAAATTATTATATTTTGCAATATTAAATTCATATAATTATATTTTTGCAAGAAATAATTGCTTTTTATTTCTTTATCTATATACTATTAATATATAAGTTATAATAATTTTTTACATTTTCAGGTTATATATAATAAGTAGAATATGTTAATAGAGTATAGTTACCTTAAATACAAATTAAAATTGTACATGCTTTAAATTGTATAATCTACTTTAAAAATTTTTCACTTAAGATTTTATAAAACTACAAGATGTAGATTATTTATTTAACCATAGATATAGTTGATAATTAAATTAGGAGAATTGAAATGAACGAAAGATTAGATAAAGATACCCTTAAAAATCTTTATGGTAGGATAAGCCCCTTTGAATTAAAAGATAAACTAATTTCACTGGCCAACCTAAATAAAGATAAATTTAAAGGAACAGTATTAGATGCTGGAAGAGGAAATCCAAATTGGATTGCTTCATCACCTAGACAAGCCTTCTTTGCTTTAGGTAACTTTGCATTAGAAGAATGTTCGAGAACTTTTTCATTAAATGCCCTTGCAGGAATGGCTAATAAGAAAGATATTTATTCAAGATTTAAAGCTTATTGTAGCCTTAATCATTCTACTCAAGGTGTTAATCTTTTAAAAGATATAATTGATTATTCTATAAAAGAATATAATTTTAATGAAGATGATTTTCTATTTGAATTAGTTGACGGAATTATTGGAGATAACTATCCATATCCTGATAGAAATCTTATACATATAGAAAAGATAGTTAATAACTATTTAATGAAGGAGCTTGGCTGTTCACCTACTTATAATAAGAACTTTGATGTTTTTTCAGTTGAAGGTGGTACTGCAGCCATGTGCTATATATTTGATTCCTTAACATATAATAACCTTCTAAAAAAGGGTGATACTATAGCTTTAATGACACCAATATTTACACCTTATTTAGAAATACCTCTTCTTCCTGAATATGATTTTAACGTGGTACATATTCATGCAGATGAAGTAGATGAAAATAATAACCTAACTTATCAATATTCAAGAAAAGAACTAGAAAAGCTTAAGGATAAAAATATTAAGGCATTATTTGTAGTAAATCCAAATAACCCGGCTTCTATGGCCCTTACTGAAGAATGCATAGAAAACTTAGTCGATGTAGTTAAAACATATAATGAAGATCTAATGATTATAACAGATGATGTGTACTGTACCTTTGTAAATAATTTTAAATCAATTATTTCATACTTACCTTATAACACTATTTGTGTATACTCATTATCTAAGTACTTTGGAGTAACAGGTTGGAGACTTGGAACTATACTCTTACATAAAAATAATGTTTTTAATAAATTAATATCTAATTCTTCCAACAAAATTGATACAAACGAAAGGTACAAGCACTTAAGTCTAACCCCAGATAATATACAATTTATTGATAGGCTAGTTGCTGATAGTAGAAAAGTAGCCTTAAACCATACTGCAGGTCTTTCTACTCCACAACAAGTGCAAATGGCTTTATTCTGTGGTTTTACTCTTATAGATAAAGAAAATTCATATAAAAATTCTACTATTAATATATGTAGAAAAAGAAAAGCTTTATTATTTGAAGGCCTTGAATCAGAAATTATAGAGAATTCTATGGATGCATCTTATTATACTGAAATTAATATAATTGATTGGTCAAAGAGGATATATGGTGAAGATTTTGCAAATTATATTTTAGATAATTATGAACCTTTTGATTTTCTATATGATTTAGCAAAAGACTATTCAATTATTTTACTAAATGGAGATGGGTTTGCATCATCACAATGGTCCTTTAGAATATCCTTAGCTAACTTAAATGATAATTGCTACTTTATCATAGGTAAAGCTATTAAAAATTTAGTTTTATCTTTATTTAATGAATATAAAGATAGCAAACTAACACTTAAAAATGAAGAAGTAATTAATTTATAAACAAATAAATAAAGCTTCCAATATAATAAGAAAGTTAGATCCAATAATGATCTCATTAAATAACTTATATATTGGAAGCTATAGTTTTATCTTTTTCTATCTATAGAGCTGTTTCATTATCAGCTTAAATTAAGAATTAAAAATTATTGATGCAATTATTACAAATTTAATAAACTTACTTTCATTTTTAAAACTCCATAAGTAGTATTTTCATTAATTTTTCATTATTCATTCTTAATTTTTCATTGTGCAACAGAACCACTTATTTATCTATTTATAAAGTCTATTTATAGCACTAAATACCGCCTTTATAGAAGCTACAGTTATATTACTATCAACACCTACACCAAAAGTTGCATTTCCATTGTCTGTTCTCTTCACTTCTACATAAGCTGCTGCCTTAGCTTCAGACCCCTCCCCTAAAGAATGTTCGGCGTAATCTAAAATAGTAGTTTCTACTAATTTACTATTAGTTAATGCCTTCTTTAATGAGTCTATTGGTCCATTACCATTAGCCTTAAATGTTTTATCTTCACCCTTATAAGAAACTGTAATATTAATTTTAGTGTTATTTCCTTCAGTTTCTATATTATCATTATCTTCAACCTTAAACTTGACTAATTTAAATGGTTCCTCTATAGCTAAATATTCCTCACTAAACTTGTCCATAATTACCTTTGGTGAAATCTCACCACATTTTTCAGTTACTTTTTGTATTACTGCTCCAAACTCCTTATGCATCTTCTTAGGCATCTTATATCCATAATGACTTTCAAGAACGAAAGCAACTCCACCCTTACCAGATTGACTATTAATCCTTACTAATGCTTCATATTCTCTTCCTAAATCACTAGGATCGATAGGTAAATATGGAACTTCCCAATATTTATTGCCTCTCTCCATATATTTTTTCATACCCTTATTAATTGCATCTTGGTGAGAGCCTGAGAATGCAGTAAATACTAATTCCCCTGCATATGGATGTCTTATATGAACTGGTATCTTACAACATTTTTCATATACATCTATAATTTTATTGATATTATCTAATTTAAGCTCTGGATCTATTCCATGAGAAAACATATTATATGCTAAATTAATAATATCCACATTTCCAGTTCTTTCTCCATTTCCAAATAAAGTTCCTTCTACTCTATCTGCTCCAGCCATTAATGAAAGCTCAGCTGTAGCTACCCCAGTTCCTCTATCATTATGAGGATGCACACTTAATATAACTCTATCTCTATTAGAAAAATTACTACTCATCCATTCAATTTGATCTGCAAATACATTTGGAGTATCCATTTCAACTGTTGAAGGAAGGTTTATTATTACCTTTTCCTCCCCTGTAGCTCCCCATGCATCTAAAACAGCTTCACATATTTCTAAAGCATAATCTACTTCTGTACCAGTAAAACTTTCAGGTGAATACTCTAAATAAACTTTGCCATTAAAGTTTTTAGTGTACTCTTTAACAAGCTTAGTACCATCTACTGCAATAGCCTTAATTTCATCTTTACTCATATTAAAAACTACATCTCTTTGAAGTATAGAGGTTGAGTTATAAATATGGACGACTGCCTCTTTTACTCCTTCTAAAGCTTCAAAGGTTCTCTCTATAAGATGTGGTCTAGCCTGAGTTAAGACTTGTACCTTAACATCCTCTGGAATTAAATTATTATCTACTAATGTTCTTAAAAATTCAAACTCTATTTGTGATGCTGAAGGAAAACCTACTTCGATTTCCTTAAAACCAAGTTCTACTAATAAATTAAACATTTTTATTTTTTCATCAACATTCATAGGATTAATCAGTGCTTGATTTCCATCCCTTAAATCAACACTACACCAAATCGGAGCCTTTTGTATCTCTTTATCCGGCCATGTTCTTTCTTTTAATTTAATAGTTTGAAATTTTTTATACTTTTTGTAATTCATTTAAATGCCCCCTTAATTACTATTTTGGAAATTAAAAAACCGCGTAAACCCTCCATATATTGGAGCGATTTACGCGGTACCATCCAAGCTTATAACTTACTTTAAATAACGGTATTATATACCGACAAGACCTAATACCCCTTCAGTCTTGTGGCTCCTGAGCGAGTTCAAAAGTGATAATATGCGGGCTCTCACCATACCCCAACTCTCTTTAATATCTCATGCCTTCTACTACTCTCATTCCAAGCCTTTTAATATTTAGTTAATTAGTAATATACTACAAAAATTTTCCAATGTCAATGTTATTTTTGAATTTTCTAAATCTTTTAAACTTCTAATCTATTTCTTATTTCTCCATTGTAAAAAGCTTTTATATTATTAATAACTTCAGTAAATAACCTATCTCTAGCTTCTACACTTGCCCATGCTATATGTGGAGTTAAAATTAATCTTTCTATATTTTTTACAGCTGTTAAAGGATTATCTTCTTTTATAGGCTCAACTTCAAATACATCTAAAGCAGCTCCTGCAATTAATTCTTCATCAATAGCTTTTGCTAAGTCCTTTTCTACTACTATAGGACCTCTTCCCATATTAACTAATATTGCATTCTTCTTCATTTTCTTTAATGCATCATAATTAATAAGACCTTCTGTATTTTTATTTAATGGTGCATGTATAGAAATTATATCTGATTTTGCTAATAAATCATCAAAAGTAACTCTTTCATATTCACTATTAGAATTTTTACCTGAAGTTGAATAATAAACAACCTTTACTCCAAAAGCTTCAGCAATCTTAGCAACTCTTCTACCTATTGCTCCTAAACCTACTATTCCCCATGTCTTTCCTTCTAACTCATAAAAAGGAACACTTACATTTGTAAACAGTCCACTTTTTGCATAATCTAGTGATTTCACATAGTTATCATAGTATGCAATCTTATCATATAATGCTAGTACTGTTGCAAAAGTATGTTGGGCCACTGTATTAGTTGAATAACCTGCTACATTAGTTACTGCAATTTTCTTAGCCTTTGCATATTCTATATCAATATTATTAAACCCTGTTGCAGTTTCGCAAATTAACTCTAAGTTCTTTGCATTTTTAAGATTTTCTTCCTTAAGAACAACCTTATTAGTTAAAACTATATGAGCATCCTTTATTCTATCTTCTACTTCTTCAGCCTTAGTTGAATCATAGTAAGTAACATTACCTAAATTCTCAAGTTCACTAAAGTTTAAATCTCCTAAAGTCTTTTTATCTAAAATAACTATATTTTTCATAACTTCTCCTCCTAGTAATAACTTTCTAATATTTGAATAGTATATTAAATCATTACTTATAAATTATTCAGAATCATTTTTTATCCGATGGCTACCATTGCTAACACTCCCACCTTCTATAAGTGGGAGCTAAGCACTGCTACGCGCCTGGATTAGTTCTTCTAACCTTCAGATGGAGCACTGGGTATTCCTACACTCTGTGAAAGTGATTCACACTAAATACAAGATTTTGTTTCTCTACTTTTTAAGTAAACTCCACCTGAAGATAAAAATCACTTTATATTAACTTTAATAAATCTATAGGCTTGTCTATAAAATAATCTGGTTTAGATTCCTTTAAAACTTCTAAATCAATAAAAGTGTAATTTACTCCGCAAGTCTTACATCCAGCATTTTTGCCACAATATATATCATAAATACTATCTCCTACCATAATAGCTTCACTAGGACTAACCCCAAGTTCACTACATGCCTTTAAAGCTGGTTCACCATTTGGTTTATGTAACTTTGTTGATTCTGGAGTAATTATCACATCCATATAATCATATATTCCAGCTATTTTCATTCCTCTAATTGCAAGTTCTGCTCTCTTAGATGTTACTATAGCAAGCTTAATTCCCTTTTCCTTTAATGCCTCTAAAACTTCTTTTACCCCTTCAAAGGCATGACACATGTTATCATGTAGCTCTTCATTGTAATTTCTATAATAAGCTACTAATCTTTCTACATCCTCTTCCTTTGCATGTTTTCTAAAAGGTTCTCCTAAAGGTCTTCCAAAGAAATCTGCTATTTCAGCTTTCCCAAGCTCTATATTTAAGTTATCTTTAAAAGTTCTATAAAAAGAATTGTAAATTAACTCATTAGTATCTAATAATGTTCCGTCTAAATCAAATAATAATGCTTTTATCATTTTTCCTCCTATTTATCTAATAATATTTATGTTTTAATAATACCATATTAAAATGCACTTAGGCAAAACTCCTTATTGTAGACAAAACTCTTTATCAATTTTTAAGCTAATAAAAAAGGATGGCACCCATCCTATAATTATTAAACAATAAATATTTCTTATATAATTACAAATCAAAGAGACTGATTTGCTCATTCTTATATAACTTTTTATAGTCTTCTATTATATCTTTCATTTTATAGATAATTCCAAGCTTCCTACATTCCTCACTAAAAATCTTATAAAGTTCCTTAGCTTTAGGACTTGAGCACATATAATTGTTTTGGAATTCTCCTATATATCTTTCTTTTATTCTAGGAAATTCTTTATCTAACTTATCAAAAAAGTGCATTCTTTGATTTGATCTTAATGTTACACCAAAAGCAGGATATATAAATTTAGCACCATTTTCTTTAGCTTTTCTAACAATACTTATTATATTTTCCTCAGTATCATTAATAAAAGGAAGAATTGGCATTAATAAAATTCCTGTGTAAATCCCTGCATCAGACAATTCCCTAATAGCTTTAAACCTTTCAGATGATAGGCAAACATTAGGCTCTATCTTCTTACTAAGTTCATCATCTGCTGTTGTTATTGTAATTTTACATAATACAGGTGAATGTTCTTTAATTCTTTTTAATACATCTATATCTCTAATAATTAAATCACTTTTAGTAGCAATTGCTGCCCCATAATTATATTTATCTATTAATTCCAACGCCTTACGAGTTAATAAAAACTTTTCCTCAAATGGATTATATGGATCACTCATTGCCCCTGTGGCAACTATGCCTTTTTTTCTTTTAGATTTTAAATCTTTTTCAATTAAATTTATTGAATTTCCCTTAATTCTTACCCTATCAAAATCCTCTATACCATAGCAATCACTTCTACTATCACAATAAATGCAGCCATGACAGCACCCTTTATAAATATTCATATTATAATTGCATCCAAACCACTCATTATTTTCTTTATAATTAGAAATAATACTTTTTGCAGGTATAAAATCCATAGTTTTTCTCCTTATCTTTTTTAATTCATCTAGTTATTCTTAAACAAGGTATTTATTATTTTTATTTTAATAAATAATCTAAAAAAGTCGATTGTTATTTCAATCGACTTACTTTAAAAATATGGTGCAGATGGCGGGACTTGAACCCGCACGAGGATTCCCCCGTCACCCCCTCAAGATGATGCGTCTGCCATTCCGCCACATCTGCATATTTATATATAGTTTAAAGTATATTGTATAAATTTTCAATATTTTTAATTATTAAATTTGCTATTAATCATCTCTCTATCTTATGTTATCTCTTTATAATAAGGAAAATGACATGATTTTTTTATTTTGAAAAGATTATTTATATCTTATGTTTTCTATAATTCTAAATAATTCTTTATCCATTCAAAACCTCCTTTACTTCTTTATATCTTATGTCATTTCTTTATTACCTATAGACTTTGAACTCTTATTATAACTTTTTATTTCCTTTTAAAACTTTCAAAGTCTTATATATATCTTCAAGTTCTACATCCGATGTTTTATCAAGATTATCTATTTTATACTTTATATACTCTAAAGTCTCTTCCCTAAAAGTCTCCGACTTTTTAAAGTTTATTTCTTTATTAATTATATAAGCAGCTAATGTACTAGTAGTAACTCCTATAAATCCTATTCCAAAAATCATTAATAATATAGCTACAGCCTTGCCAATACTAGTTGCTAATAATACATCTCCATATCCTACTGTAGTGAAGGTAACAACACTCCACCAAAGTGCATCTAAAAATGTCATATCTTCAAGTAAGGCAATTATTACTGAAGTCAAAACTAATATTATTGTAGTAATAATAATCATATGATTAAAGGAATTAAGTATTACAGCTCCTCTAATCTTATTTTTGAATTTTAAAAGATATATAATTACAAAAATAAATTTAATTATATTTATAGGTATATCAATATTAATAAAATTACCTCTATTTATCAAAATAGTAATTTGTAATATTACTTGAATTGGAATGATTGAAAGCAAATCTAAAAAATTAATATTAACTTTTCTTTTCTTATGAGTATCTAAAATCAAAATAATTATGTAATCAAAAACAAAGATAACACTATTAATAATCATAATAGTATAGGCTATACTTATCACCGATGCTGGAAGTCTATACATAAGATCAATAATTATAAATATCCCTGACATCAAAGAAAGTAACCCAATAAATAATTCATACAAAGCCCTTTTTCTCATCTTTACCTCTAAAATAATTGTTAATAATCTCTACATTTATATATTTATATTATTATGACTCTGCCTTTATTACTTAGGTATGATAAAGCCAATTCAACCATAGTTAGAAAAACTAAATAAAGAAAGCTTATCCTAAAATCCCATCATTCCTCTAAACCATAAGTATAGTTAGAAAGCTTTAAGAAATAATAAACAAAATTAAATATGACAAATGGAAGTGCTCAATTTTATAATTATATTAAGTAAAAAAATAAAACCCATTTATAAATTAGTCAAGGCTAAATTTATAAATGGATTTTAATTTCTTACCTTTTTATTTTTAATATACTAATTCAAATCTAAATTCTTGTTTAGCATCTTTATATTTATTCTTATCAACCTTACTTAAAAACATATCTAAAGGTCTTGCATAAATCCCCTTATCATCGTAAAGAGCTTTATATAAAACTAAAACATTATCTAATATCTCATTATGAAAATATCCATTTTCACTTTTATATATTGCAATATTCTTATTTAACTCTGTATGATAAGCAATAAGCTTGTGGAAATCATTATAATCTCCTTCAATGCTTTTCAAATTACTTACGGACATTACAGCATAATAATTATTTTTAAAATGCTTATAAATTGCAGGATATTTTATTTTCCTCATAAAATATTTCTCCTTAGTTTCATCTAATTATTTTTTTAATAACTTTACTTGCTTATTCCTGTATCTCTCTAGGAAAACCTAATTTATATTGTCTAGTTATTTTAACTTTTTCATTTAATTTACTTGCTGCATTTAATGCCCAATATGGATTTCTAAACATAGCTCTTCCTACAGCAACTAAATCTGCCTCTTCATTACCTATAATTGAATTTGCAAGCTCTGGTTCATCTAACCTTCCAACAGCAATTACCTCAGTATTGATATTTTCTTTAATTGCTCTAGCATAAGGTACTTGATAAGCTGCATGAGTTCCTGGCTTTCCTGCTGCAGCTATTTTACCTTCTCCTCCAGCACTTATATGGAACATATCTACTCCAGCCTCCTTATATGCTTTCGCAAGATTAATTCCTGTCTCTATTCCATATCCACCTTCTACATATTCAATAGCAGAAATCCTCATTATTAATGGCATATCTTCTGGCATTTCTTCTTTAGCTGCCTTAATAATTTCTGAACCAAAAAGAGTTAAGTCCTTACCATATTCATCATTTCTTTTATTTGTAAGTGGTGAATGGAATTGATGAATAAGGTATCCATGAGCTCCATGTATTTCTATAGTATCAAATCCCGCCTTAATTGCACGTCTAACAGCTAATCTAAACTTCTCTACCATTTCCTTAACTTCTCCTGTAGTTAATTCTCTTGGAGTCTTAGACTTTTCATCAAAGGCTATAGGAGATGGCGCTACTGGAACTTCTGCATCTTCAGCCTTTCTACCTGCATGAGCTATTTGAATAGCAACTTTAGCACCATATTTATGACACTCATCAACTATTCTTCTTAATGGCTCAATTTGCTCATCACTCCATAAGCCTAAATCATAGTCACTAATACGTCCATCAGGTTCTACATCAGTCATTTCTATAATGATTAATCCTGCTCCACCTATTGCTCTGCTTACATAGTGAACAAAATGCCAATCTGTTGCAATTCCATCTTTCTTCTCAACAGAATATTGACACATTGGTGGAAATACTATTCTATTTTTCAATTCTAGACTCTTTAATTTATAGGGTGTAAATAAATTCTTCATATAAATCTCCTTTCAAATTCTTCATTTGATTTAAGTATACGAAATCAAAATTTATAAATCAAGTTTATGGAAATATCATAATTACTTTAATATACATAAAATTCTAATTGACATTAAACTCGTCTCTAACTTATCATATAATAAGTAGTTAACTATTTTGTCAGGTAGAATTATATACATACTGCCTTCTGCCTGGCATTTTTAAAAATTAACATATGACTCTAAATCTACTGCTTCTAATAGGTTTTCCTTATAATCAGTATAATTATCAAATTTATTAAATTTATCTCCTTGTAAATTCTCAACGTTTAAATATTCAGCACTTTGAGCTCCTATCATATAATTAGAAGTTTCTTTTCTAACTGCAACTATAACCTCTTCACTCCTAATAAACTCTCCTTTTTTACTTACTTTATAATTAATTTTCAAAATATCACCACTGCAATACACAATAGGTATATAGTGAGTTAAATAGCCATTTTCCTTATTATTACCTAAGGCCTCTCCAGCACCTGGTCCAGTATACAAGCTTGAATATTTAATTGAAAATTTATTATTAAGTTTAATCCCCTTTACTTCAGCCCTACTTTTTAACTCTGTACTTATAGTACTGGTTTTGGATGATTTAGTTACTAGCTCCTCAGAAACTGCCGCAAGTAATACATCACTCTCTAATACATCTATAGAATCTACCTCATAGACCTCTCCTAGCTTAAATCTCTCTGAAGAACCCCTTACTTGCTTAGTTATCTCTTTTATCTCTTCATCATAGTCATAATATATAACTTCTTTAGTATCTTCTGACTCATTAAAAACTTCTGATTTAAACTCTATATTAATAAGTATAGAAATAATTATTAATGCTGTTAAAGTTACTAATAGAGTAATAGCTTTCCTACTCATAATGATATACCACCCTTAAATATAATTTTACATATATAGGATAATTATACATCATTTGTTTCCTGATTTAAAATAAGTTTTTGATTGATTATAATTATATCTTTGACTTTAAAATTATTATATTTGTATTTATATTGAATAGAGCCCTCTCTAATTTGTAAAATAGCTTTTTTGAAATAACACATAAAATCTATCTAGTAAAGTATAATTATGAAAACCCTTGATACACTAGTTTTATATCTTACTTATTTTTTACTTGTCCAATTCTTTCTAATAAATCATGTAAGAAATTTGATCCCCTAGATATTAAAATTGCTGTTAAGATTATCCCTATAAAAGGTATTGTAGTATTAATACCAAGCAAAGTTAACATATCTAGCTTTATATCTATACAAATTACTAATGACACAACTAATGCTCCTACTCTATCTAAGCATAGCTTTCCTTTCTGCCAAGTCATTTTCAAAGTTTCCCAAACACTTTCAGCTATTAATGCAACTGTCAAAATAATAAACAAATTCTCCATATCTAATCCCCCATTTATTATTAATATTTCTTATATTTAAAACCACTTATTAAATATTATTTTTATAATTGCATTCTTATAACTACTTTGAATTAGTTAGTATTAATAAATACCTCAACCTTATTTTGAATAAAAAATAAGACATATAAGAATTTCTCTTAATGCCTTATCTTTTATAATTCTATTAATTTTTCTCTTTTTCATGTGCTAATAATCTATTTCTATATTCCATATCTTTTTCTTTTCTAGTTGCTCCATAAAAGAATATTAATATGAAACATATACTTATTAACCACAATAACATTAAAATAGGTATCATATATTTCACCTCTAATCAGAACAATCTTATTATTCCAATTAAGCTTGAATATAATACTATTTTTAAAATTAATATTAATTTTATTTATTAATTTTAATAATAAAAATAACTAATTTATTTTTATTAGACATCATTAACTAAACAACGCTATTACTAAATAATATACTTGTCTTTAAATAAATTAGAATGTTGATGAAAAATTGTATCTCTACTCTCTGCCAGTGCTATCTTACACAATTCCGACCAATCTACTATTTTCACTTGATTTTTTAATGATATGTTCTTACTTACTATATTTTTAAGTTCACTTAATAAATCCTCACTATCAAAAGGTAAAATAAATATTACATAGTCATTATCACTCTTTATATATGATAAATTCCTGTTAATCTGATAATTTTCAAAAAAATCATTTTTACTTTTTATATCCATCAATGAATCTTGTAAGTATTTCTCATAATAATCATAATACTTATTCTGATACTTTCCTTTTAGACTTCCATTTACATAACAATTCCCACCAAAATTTTGTTCTGTATATTTAATTTCAAAATAAAATTTCTCTCCAGTTGAAAGTTCCAAAAACAAATCAAAGTTCGTGTTATCACTGGCTTTAAATGATTTTTCAAATTCTATCTCTTTTACTTCTGCATCACTGCCAAACTCTACGTTAGTAGCTACTTTCAATATTTTCAAAAAAATATTATCTTTTATTAATGGCAAAAAGAAATTTATACACATTAATTGAGATGAATTTAAATGATGTGCATATTGATGATATTTTATCTTTTTTAATCTTTCCTCATGAATATCTATAGATGGCAAAAAGTTGTAGATGGGTATTTCACCATTAGTACTTGGTAAAATATGACCATAATTGCTATATGAATTTTTATAAGCTCCTTTTGCAGTAATACCTAAAAAATTCTTTTTATAATTCTCCATATGTTGTATTACTTTTTCTCGATAATCCGTTGTCTTCATAATATCCCCCTCAAATTAAACTCCATACTTATCCAATAACATTTTATAAATTTCTAACGCTTCTACTACTTCTAATTTCTATACCTATAACTTTTGATATTGCTTTGACTATTTGTCTTTTGCTTAGTTCTATCTTTTCTAATATAACTCCCTCTTTAGAAATTAAGCCATATTTATCGTCTTTTTTTAAAATAAAACATTCTCTAAAAATTTTATCTTTAATATACGGTGAAACAGGCTCTTTATCTAGCACTATCGGAATAATTAATTTATAAAACTTATTATAAACTCCCCATTTTGTTTTGTAATTATTGGCACTTATATCTATTATTGAATCACAGGCAGTTATACTGTATTCATATTGATCTTCTAATGGAATTTCGGTAGGGTATCTATTACCACAAAAAATTAAATAACCATCCTCACTATACTTTATGTCATCGTATTGTATTGCTATTATGATATTGTTACCTTTATCCACAATCCCCCATTTTTCATCCTTATAAACTTGAAAATAATTGTCATGTGCATACTCTATAATAAAATCATATTCAAAAGGAATGACAACTTTACCTGTATAATCTATAACACCATGTTTTACACCTTCTACAATTCCTCTAGATATCTCATTTGTTAAATCTCTTCCCCCTAATGCTACATGAACATAACCATCTAAAAGACTTGTTGCATAACTATAAATAGGCTCTATTTTAATTTCTCCTGTATTTATATCTACGTATCCCCATTTATTATCTACTTCAAGTTCTGTTAAATCCCCATCGCAATAGTCATACCAATCTTCATCATTAATTAAAAATAATTCTTTGGGTAAAAATAATCGTCCATCTGATTCCACTATAAAAACCTTATTATTAATTATGCATCCATCACAAGAGTAATGCCTAGCTTTATTCTGAATTCTACACTTCTTCATAATACTCTTTCTACCTACTTATTTTTATTTAACATATGTATGTATATAAATTTTAATTCCACATTTTATAGATACTAAGATAATTACGAGTTTTTATACTTTTTCTAGACTACTTGCCATAAGTAAAAGCACTTTATATAGTTGCATCAAAATATACCATTATATTTAAATTTTAATTTAACAGTAAACTTTATTTTACTCATTACAGAAATTTATATAAATCACTTATTAAATATTATTTTTATAATTTCATTCTTATAACTACTTTAAATTAGTTAATATTAATAAATACGTCAACTCTTAATTTAAATAAAAAAATAAGACATATAAGAATTTATCTTATTGCCTTATACTTTGTAATTTTATTAATTTTTATCTTTTTCATATGCCAATAATCTATATTCCAATTAATTTTATATACTCTTTATTACATTCTAAATTTCATCATAAATATTATTAAGGGAAAAATAAGGGAAGAAAAGAAAAACACTAGCCGTTAAGCTAGTGTTTTTCACGTTACGAGATAAGCCGTAAGCGGAGTTCTGTATTAAGCAATCATCTATCTAGGCCCATTGTTGCCAATGAGCTCAAGCGGTACACCCGGAAACGGAGCGGGCTACTCCATTATGTTTCCCTATTCGACCTTGCTCCAGGTGGGGTTTACATAGCCATCATGTCACCATGATGCTGGTGAGCTCTTACCTCGCCTTTCCACCCTTACCTAAGTTACTAGCAAAACTAAAAATCTTGTTAGTAATTAACCTTAGGCGGTATCTCTCTGTTGCACTTTCCTTCAAGTCGCCTTGACTGGACGTTATCCAGCACCCTGCCCTATGGAGCTCCGACTTTCCTCTCCTAGATCTAGTCTAGCAGCGATTGCATGTCTTACTCGCAAAATTTATATTACCATAACTTTATTAATAATACAAATGAATTTTTTGTAAGTCTACACAAATTGTAGTATTATTACTAACATAATTAAAATAACCCAAGAGTAAAATCCAATCCCTGAAAATAAAAGTGTTATTGCTATAAGTACAAAAATACATATCCTTGCAGCTGGATTACAACAATTTCTTATAACAGGAACTCTTTTGGAAAGGCTTTTGCCTATACCTTCAAAAATATCTTTTACTCCATCTTGAAAGACTTTCCCCCAAGATCCACCTTTTCTTTTGGAATAATAGGATTTTCCCATAGCTTCAACTCCTATAATACTATATCTTTCAATTGGAAATCTAAATTTTAATCCTTATAAAATTATAAGAGAAAAATAATTTTAAAGGAGATTCCATCAATTGAAATCATATAGTTTAATTATTTATATAGGCTGAGCATAGTTCTCTAATTAATCTGATCGTCGCATTATCACTCTAAATTAATTATCAAAAATTAAAAATTAATAATAATTTATATAACTCTTACTGAATTGCTAAAATTAATTAATTTTTAAAACTCCTATAGAAGTATTTTTATTAATTTTTCATTATTATCTTTTCTGCAACAGTATCATCTTAATAAGATTAAGAACCTATATTACAACTTATATATCTTATTATTACTTTATGCTAAGGGAGAAAAATTGTGTAAACTCTTATAATTTAAGCATAAGTATATGGGTCTTCACTATTTTCAGATACTAGTATTTCTACATCTTCTAATTTATCTTTAATCTTATTTATTACTTCTAAAAATACTATCCATTCAGAATGGAAATGACCTGTATCAATTATAGATACTCCCATTTCTTTATAGTCTGAAGCATAATGATAAGTAGTGTCTCCTGTAATAACACAATCTGCACCTCTTCTATAAGCTATATCTAAAAAGCTACTTCCACTTCCATTTATAACAGCTATATTTTTAACCTTATCTGAAGCTTTAACTAATTTCACATTGCTTATATTAAGCTTTTTCTTAACATTATCTACAAATTCATCTAATGAAATAGCCTCTTCTAACCTAATTATTCTTCCAAGTCCCTCATTAGAATTTCTTGCATTTTTATTTATCTCTATAAGTTCTTCAGAATTATATCCTAAAATATTTACTATAGTTTCATTTAATCCTTCTTTTGCTGAGTCTAAGTTAGTATGACTAGAATAAAGATTAATATTATTCTTTATTAATTCAATTATTTTTTTGCCTGTTAGTGTATCAGTAGTTATACTGCTTGGCTTTTTAAATAGTAAGGGGTGATGGGTAATTATTAAATCAACCTTTTTTTCTTTAGCCTCTTCTATTACATCTAATGTACAATCTAATGCTAAAAGAACTCTTTTTACTTCTGACTCCTTATCTCCAACCATTAAACCAACATTATCAAAATCCTCTTTTAAATTTAATGGAGCAAAGTCCTCCATTATATCAATAATTTCTTTTAACTTTTTCATTCTCCTGCCTCCTTATTATCTTAAATTAAATTTCTAAAGTTATATTTCCATTATATATATGTTTTTATAAACAATCTACATTTTAAGACTTATGCTATTTTAAGTGAAAACTAGCTTTGAAAGTAAATTGCATTAAGTGAAAAATACTTTTAAAAGTAAATTTTATTAATTAGAATAATCTATCTTCTAATTTTTATATAATTTCATTATGTAATTACCTAATCTAAATATTTTGCATATTAACTAACTTAAGAAAATATAAAAATTTCATCATGACTTATATATTAATAAAATGCAGCTATCGCACTAAAGATATTGTTAAAATTTTTTCTTTAGATAGATAACATCAAAAAATTTTAAACTTAAAATCTTATATCCTGCAATAGCCACATCTTATATTAAACTTATGTAATTTTTTATTTTAAAAATAGTTAATCATATTATCTATAATACTTATTTTCTCAATAACACCATTTCTTCTTTCTCTAGCATTAATAGTACTTTCTGTAATAAGCCCTAATATTTTTTCATATTCTTTTTTCTTAGAAATTAAATACTCTTTCATTAAAGGCTCTTTTTTCATTAAAAGTCTTGGACTAAATTCATAGTATATTGGATCTAATGCCATAGATTCTCCTGACTTCTTTCTTACCTTAAATAATTCATAATAAATTCCTTCTTCTTCACAAAGTAATTCATCTATTATTTCATAATCATTAGTATATAAATATTCTCTTAAAACTTCTGGATTTTGAGCCGGTAGTAATAATAAATAATTTAACTCAGTTACCTTATCTAAGTTTTCTTCTAATAAACCTTTTATTAGATTTCCACCCATTCCTGCAATAATAACTGTTTCAACTTCTCCTACTTCAAGTGGATCAAGTCCGCTTCCAAGTCTAAATTCTAGTTCATCTCCAACACCTTCTAAAATAGCATTTAATCTTGCCTTACCTAAAGGTTCCTTATTTATATCTATTGCTATAGCCTTACTGCATAAACCATTTTTTATTGCGTATAAAGGTACATAACCATGATCTGTTCCTATATCTGCTAAAACAGTTGTATTTTCATCTAAATTATCTATTATAAAACTTAATCTTTTGCTTAGTTGCATAAATTTCCTTCTCCTTGCTAAAATTAAAATTAGCACCAATAGGTGCTAATCTAAGTAATCCTTTAGTTTTTTACTTCTTGATGGATGTCTTAACTTTCTTAAAGCTTTTGCTTCTATTTGTCTAATTCTTTCTCTAGTTACGTTGAATTCTTTACCAACTTCTTCTAGAGTTCTTGCTCTACCATCATCTAATCCAAATCTAAGTCTTAATACTTTTTCTTCTCTTGGAGTTAAAGTATCTAAAACATTGATCAACTGTTCCTTAAGCATTGTAAATGCTGCTGCTTCTGCTGGTGCTAAAGCATCATCATCAGGAATGAAATCTCCTAAGTGTGAATCTTCTTCTTCACCTATTGGAGTTTCTAGGGATACTGGTTCTTGAGCAATTTTTTGAATTTCTCTAACCTTATCTACAGGTAAATCCATAACCTTAGAAATTTCTTCTGGGAATGGGTCTCTACCAAGTTCTTGTAATAATTGTCTTTGAACTCTGATAAGCTTATTAATAGTTTCAACCATGTGAACTGGAATTCTTATAGTTCTTGCTTGGTCTGCAATAGCTCTAGTAATTGCTTGCCTTATCCACCATGTCGCATAAGTAGAAAACTTAAAGCCTTTTCTGTAATCAAACTTTTCAACAGCCTTGATAAGTCCAAGATTTCCTTCTTGAATAAGGTCAAGGAATAACATACCTCTTCCTACATATCTTTTTGCAATACTAACTACAAGTCTAAGGTTTGCTTCAGCAAGCTTTTTCTTAGCTCTTTGATCACCATTTTCAATTCTATTAGCAAGTTCTATTTCTTCTTCTGAAGATAATAGTGGCACCTTACCTATTTCTTTTAAATACATTCTTACTGGATCGTCTATTGCAATACCTTCTGGAATTGTTAAATCTATTTCTTCTTCGACTTCTTCTGCACCATTTGGTTCACCAATTACTTCTATACCCATTGATTCTAGAACTTCATAAATTTTTTCAATTTGTTCTGGACTTAAATCAATGTTCTCTATCTCATCCATTATTTCTTTATATGTTAAAGTACCGCTTTTCTTCCCTTTATCTAGCAGATTCTTTACAATATTCATCTTGTTATTTCTATCATCATTATCTTTTTTAACCTGCTTAGCTTTTGTTTTTTCATCTAACATGTTTTTACCTCCTTCCGTTATTGCCAACTGCATCTACACCTCTCTTTAGCTATTCATTAGCTTATTTAGCTCAATTGCAATTTGTATAGACTCTTCAATCTTCCCTTGTGCCTCTAAAGCTTTTTGCTTTTGCTTTAATTCTTTTTTACGTGTATTCAATTTATAATTATTAATCTGTCTAACTAAATCCTCTATAAGCTTTTTATTATCTTTTCCTGTTAAAACTTCTTGATCCTTAATTTTTACAATTTCTTCAATAGTTTTAATTTCAGTACACCTTGTTTCTAAAAAAGTTATTATATTATTTATGTTTCCCTTTTTAGCTTCTTTAATAATAGAAAAAATCTCTTTATGTTCTGGAAGAATTAACTCTTCTTGGTTTATTAGTTTGTTAATGAAATCAAAATATTCATCTTCTAGAGATAATTTCAACAGAGCTCTTTCTGCCTTAAGAAATGCAGGCTCCTTATATAATTTTGTTCCATTTTCTTCCTTATTATTCATAAATTCTTGATTTTTAATATTTTTTGTCATTTCTTTTGATAGTAAGTCATATAGAGCCTGTTCTCTTATACCTGTATTTTCTGATATCTTTTTAATATAGATATCCTTTTCGATAGGATTTACCTTTGCCAATATTTCTGTAACCTTTTTACCATATCTTATCAAGTCATTACTGTCTTTAAAGTTTATATTTTCACCAGCTTTTTTAATCCTGTAATCTACTAAACCTTCTGCGTCATTAATTAGCTTAATAAAGGCTTCTTTTCCATTACTTCTTACATATTCATCTGGATCTTTTCCTTGAGGAATACTTAAAACTCTAACGTCAAAACCTGCATTTTTTAATATTTCTAACCCTCTCATAGTGGCTGTTTGCCCTGCTACATCAGCATCATAAGAAATGATTACTTTATCAGCATACCTTTTTAATAATCTTGCCTGATTTTCTGTTAATGCAGTACCTAATGACGCTACAACATTTGTAATTCCATATTGATGCAAGGTTATTAAATCCATATATCCTTCTACCATAATAAAGTATCTTTCCTGCATATTACTTTTTATTGCAAAGTTTAGCCCATATAAATTAGTACCTTTTTGGAAAACTAAAGTTTCAGGAGAATTTAAATATTTCGGCTTAGAATCATCTAAGACTCTCCCACCAAAGCCTATAACCTTCCCCCTATAATCAAAAACTGGAAACATTACTCTATTTCTAAATCTATCATAATTATTGCCAGTCTTTTCTGAAGTAAGTACTAATCCAGCTTCTAATAAGATCTCATCCTTATATCCAAGCTTTCTCAAATGAAATAATAAATTATTCCAACTATCCTTTGCATATCCTAATCCAAACTTTTTAATAGTTTCTTCTCTTATGCCCCTATTTAGAAAATATTCTTTTGCAATTTTATTAGCTCTTAAGTTAGAATAAAAAAACCTGCCTGCTTCTACATTTACTTTATATAATAATTCTTTTTTTCTTGCAGTGGGATTTACTCTAGCTTCTTCTTGAAGAACAATGTTAGATCTATCAGCTAAAAATTTGATTGCATCCATGAAAGGCATATGTTTGTTTTTCATAACAAAAGTAATTACATTCCCTGATTCGCCGCATCCAAAACATTTATAAATCTGCTTTTCTTGTGAAACAGAAAAAGATGGGGATTTTTCATTATGGAATGGACATAATCCTGAAAAGCTTCTTCCAGACTTTTTAAGTCTAACTGACTCAGAAATTACATCTACAATGTCATTTGCTTCTTTAATTTTTTCTAGAATCTCTTCAGAAATCTGCAAGGAGATTCACCTCCTTACTTATATTTTTGGTCAACCTATAATAATTTCGACATTTTTTATTAAAATCCTTCTTTATTTGAAAGTTTTTATAGGCTTTTTTTAATTCTTCTTTATTTATATTCTTTATCAATATTAAATTTCCTCTATTTTTTTAAACTTTGTTTATTTTATTTTTAATAAATTACAAGTTTAGGAACGAATAAATTATTAAACATATTTAAACAATAATCATCACTCATCCCTGCAACATAGTCAGCTACAGCTCTTTTTAAGCCTTCTTCCTTAGCTACTTTTTTATAAATATCAGGTAATTCATTTTCATGATTATAATAATAATTTAAGATATTTTCTAACACAAATTTTGCTTTATTCCTCTCTACTCTTAGAATATCTCCTAAATATACATTTTTAAACATAAACCTTCTAAGTTCTGTCATAGCCTCCCATACTTCTTTACTAAATTCAATATCAAATATTCCTTTTTCTAAAGCTACTGTTGTATTTTTAACTACATCAGTTACTAAAGTTTCAATTCTTTCAGAATGGGTTTTCCCTAAGACCTTTATTACTTCTTTAGGTAAATCATCTACTCTTAAAAGTCCAGCTCTTATAGAGTCATCTATATCATGATTTAAATAAGCTATCTTATCACTTACTTTAACTACTCTACCTTCTAAAGTTTTAGCTTTATTATTACTATTATTGCTTAAGCCACTGTGATGTAGGATTCCATCTATTACTTCTTCCGTTAGGTTTAGTCCTCTTCCTTCTCTTTCAAGTTTTTCAACTACTCTAACGCTTTGTTCATTATGCCTAAAACCTTCATCTAAAAATTCATTAATTACTTCCTCACCATTATGAGCAAAAGCTGCATGACCTAAATCATGGCCTAATGATATTGCTTCAATTAATGATTCATTAATCCCTATTCCTATACCTATAGTTCTTGCTATTTGAGATACTTCTAATGTATGAGTAAGTCTTGTTCTATAGTGGTCTCCAAAAGTTTTAATATACACTTGAGTTTTATGCTTTAAACGTCTAAAAGATTTACAATGAATTATTCTATCTCTATCAACCATGAAGCAAGTTCTAAAGGAATCCTTCTCTTCCTCTTCTTTTCTTCCTAGACTTTCACTACTAAATGTTGCTTGAGGAAGCAATGTCAACCTCTCAAAACCCTCCATTTTTTCTCTTACATTCATCTATCTCACCTCTATATTACATATTCTATATTTTTCTCTATTTTCCTCTATTTAAACATATTTTATAATTTTATATTTAATACCAAGTATATTTTCTTTTTTTTACTAATATCTTAGTAATAAATAATAAAAAAGGAGATATACATGAGAAAGGTACCACCCTCTATAAAAGATGAGCTTCTTCCTATAGATGAAATTAAAAACAATATATTAACTTTATATAACTTAAAGAATGCTGCTGTATTTAGTATAAAATTTAAAGACACAGAAAAACAAAGAGCTGTCTATAGGATAGATGTTGATAATAAAAGTTTTTGCTTAAAAAAAGTTTACTATAATGAAGAGAATCTTTTGTATGTATATTCTGCTATGGAATGGTGCTATAGAAATAAAATTCTTGTTCCTAAGCTTTTACCAACTGTAGACGGAAACAGATATGTTAAATATAAGAATATGCTTTTTATTTTAACCCCTTGGCTTGATGGAGATAAATGTGATTTTGATAATATTAATCATGTGCTTCTATCATCTAAAACCTTAGGAAAGTTACATACAACCTCCAAAAATTTCAAACCTATATCAGGTAGTGCACAAAGGATTGGTCTTGAAAATTACAATGAGACTATAGGGAAACATTTTAACCAACTACTTCAAAGCATTGGTAATGCTCATAAATATGATGATAGATTTTCAAATCTAATATTAGATAATGTAGATGATAACTTAGAACTAGCTAAGATTTCTTATGAGATTTCTTCCTCTATAATAAGTGATGAATTATCTACATCTCTTTGCCATGGAGATTACGTAAATAAAAATATTATTGTACATGGTAGTAATGTAGCCTTAATAGACTTTGATAAGTGTAAATTTGATTATTCAGTAAAAGATATATCTTATTTTTTAAGAAGGTTATTAAAAAGGGATAATACAAATTGGCAAACTAATTTAACAATAAATATTTTAGATGCCTATATGGAAGAAAATGAACTTAGTCCATCAGATTTAAAGTTTATATTAGCTTACATTGCTTTTCCTCAGAAATTTTGGAAGCTTTCTAGAGACTATTATAAAAATATAAGAAAATGCAATAAAAATTCCTTTATTTCTCTTATGGAAAAAAACATAAATAAAAGTAAGAATCAATTAGAATTTGTTTACGATCTAAGTAAAGCCCTAAGAAAACACTATAATATTAAGATATAGATTTCACAGGAGTCTTTAACATATTGTGCTCTGTCGACCTCGACAAGCTCCAAGTCGACCTACTCACAATATGTTAAAGACTCCTTGAATAACTTAATCTTTTGAATGTAAGGATACTGAAGGAAGAAATTCAGACAAGCTGAATTTCAACTATTATTATTTAGTGCATAGGACTTTTAATAAACTGCTAAGATAGCATAATAATATATTATTTTTCAGATTTACAAATAAATATTATAGTTCTGATTATAATAAAAGCATAAATTTTATACATATCCTTTATATGATTAATTATTCATTTAGATATTTAAAATCGTTAAGTAATAACAAAGATAAATAGAATATTTGAACAAAATTCTAAGCATATAAAATAAAAGAATGAATAAAGGAGGTTTTCATATAAAAAACCTCTTTCATTTTTTAATTTTTTCATTCTTTAATTAATAAAATGCCTCGCATTTTATTAATATTAAACTGGTCTACATTTGATTCCGTAGCCACCTCTCCCAGCATTAAAGCGTAGTATTTCATAGAGCTTATTGTCTAGCTTTACTTGCATATTATTATCTGAATTATTTTCCAAGAACTCAAAATCGATATTTTCCTTAATACAGTAATTAATAATAGCATCCTTTGTAATGCTAACTGTTGGATAAACAGTGTAGTTCTCATATGGAATATCTATGCTTATTTTTATCATATTTTTAAACATTCCCATAATTCCCTCCAGTTAATTTATATTTTTCTTTATACTATTCTTATTCTTTAATTATATAATAGATTGCCAAGTAATTTTTAAATTGATAATTGGTAATTGCAAAAAAGGACTGCCTAAGCAGTCCTTTTTACTCTATCTTTTATTTTTAATTTGAGCTTGTGCAGCTGCTAATCTAGCAATTGGTACTCTAAATGGTGAACAAGAAACATAATCTAATCCAATATCATGGCAGAATGTTACTGATGATGGATCTCCACCGTGTTCTCCACATATTCCAATCTTAAGATCACTCTTAACTGATCTTCCCTTTTCAGTTGCAATTTTAACTAATGCACCTACACCAGTTTGATCTAGTTTTGCAAATGGATCTTGTTCATAAATCTTCTTTTCATAGTAGTCAGCTAAGAATTTAGCAGCATCATCTCTTGAGAATCCAAATGTCATTTGAGTTAAGTCATTTGTACCAAAGGAGAAGAAGTCTGCTTCTTTAGCAATTTCATCTGCAGTTAATGCAGCTCTTGGAATTTCAATCATTGTACCTACTTTATAGTCTAATTGAACTCCCTTTTCTTCCATTACTTCTTTAGCAGTATTAACTACTACATCTTTAACATATTTTAATTCCTTAATTTCTCCAATTAACGGAATCATTATTTCAGGTACTACATCATAACCCTTATTATTTTTAACCTCTATAGCAGCTTCTATTACTGCTCTAGTTTGCATTTCAGCTATTTCTGGATAAGAAACTGCTAATCTACATCCTCTATGTCCCATCATTGGGTTAAACTCATGTAATTCATTAACAGTAGCCTTTAACTCCTCAAAAGTAATGCCTAGGTCATTAGCTAAAGCATGAATATCATCATCATTATGAGGTAAGAATTCATGTAGAGGTGGATCTAGGAATCTAATAGTAGCTGGCTTTCCTTCTAAAGCTTCATATATTCCAACGAAATCTTCTCTTTGCATTGGAAGTAATTTTTCAAGAGCTTTTCTTCTTTGCTCTTCACTCTTAGCAACTATCATTTCTCTAACTGCCATAATTCTATCTTCTGCAAAGAACATATGCTCAGTTCTACATAATCCAACACCTTCTGCTCCAAACTCCATAGCTTGCTTAGTATCTCTTGGGGAGTCAGCATTAGTTCTAACCTTTAGTTTTCTTATTTCATCTGCCCATCCCATAAATGTAGCAAAGTGTCCTGAAATTTCTGGTGTAACTGTATTAACAGCTTCTCCATATATATTACCTGTTGATCCATCTATTGAGATGAAATCATCAGCTGTATAAACTTTTCCATCTACTTCTAAAGTTTTAGCTTCTTCATTAACCTTTAAAGCTCCACATCCTGCAACACAGCAAGTTCCCATTCCTCTAGCAACAACTGCTGCGTGAGAAGTCATACCACCTCTTACAGTTAAGATACCCTTAGCAGCTATCATACCTTCGATATCTTCTGGTGAAGTTTCAAGTCTTACTAAAACTACGCTTTCACCCTTTTCATTTCTTTCCTTAGCTTCTTCTGCAGTAAATGCAATCTTACCACAAGCAGCTCCTGGAGATGCTGGAAGACCTTTAGCTATTGGAGTAGCTTTCTTCAAGTCTTCAGTATGGAAAGCTGGGTGAAGTAATGAATCTAGTTGGTTAGGTTCAACCTTAAGTATTGCTTGATCCTTAGTCAACATTCCTTCTTCAACTAGGTCAACAGCAATTTTTAAAGCAGCCTGAGCTGTTCTCTTACCATTTCTAGTTTGTAGGAAGTATAACTTACCTTCTTCTATAGTTATTTCCATATCTTGCATATCTTTGTAGTGATGTTCTAATGTATGAACAATATCAGTGAATTGCTTATATATTTCTGGGTTTTGCTCTTCTAATTTTGCAATTGGAAGAGGTGTTCTTATTCCAGCAACAACGTCTTCACCTTGAGCATTCATTAAATATTCACCATATATTACATTTTCACCAGTTGCAGGGTCTCTTGAGAATACAACTCCTGTTCCTGAAGTTTCTCCCTTATTACCAAATACCATTTCTTGAACGTTTACTGCTGTACCCCATTCTCCTGGAATATCATTTAATCTTCTATACACTATAGCTCTTGGATTATCCCATGATCTAAATACAGCTGTTATTGATTCTATTAATTGAGTTTTAGGATCTTGAGGGAAGTCTGTTCCCATTTCTTTTTTGTACAGTTCTTTATATTTTTCTACTAGTTCTTTTAAATCATCAGCAGTTAAGTCTGTGTCTAATTCAACACCTTTTTCTTCCTTCATTTCATCTATTAGATTTTCAAATAATCTCTTTTCAATGTCCATAACAACATCAGAGAACATTTGAATAAATCTTCTATATGAATCGTATGCAAATCTTGGATTTCCAGTTAAATCTGCCATAGCAACTACAGACTTATCATTTAAACCAAGGTTTAATACTGTATCCATCATACCAGGCATTGAAACCCTTGCGCCTGATCTAACTGATACTAATAAAGGTTTAGTTAAGCTACCAAATTCTTTACCAGTTATCTTTTCAAGTTCAGTAATTTTTTGATGAATTTCTTCAATTACTTCCTCTGATATTACTTTCCCATCCTCGTAATACTTATTACAAGCTTCTGTTGTAACAGTGAATCCTTGTGGTACTGGAATTCCTAGTAAAATCATTTCTGATAAATTTGCCCCTTTACCCCCTAGAAGGTTTTTCATTGACCCATTCCCTTCATTAAAAAGGTAAACATACTTCTTTTTCTCCATCTCAATACTCCTCCGTTCAATCAAATTGATGTATATACTAACAGCCTTTGGCTGTAGCTAGCTAATTAAATATTGTAATTAATTACCCTCACCCAGTTTTACGAAGAGCTTTGTAATATTAGTTTTTGAAATTTTTCCAACAATCTTAAATTGAGGTCTTTCATTTAACCCATCCCCAATTTTCTCAACTATCGGAATACTATCTATTTCATGCTCTATTATTTTTTTTGCTAAATCGTAAGCACTATCTTCTGTAGACCCACATACTATATTAGGCATTCTAGTCATAATAACTCCAACTGGAACCTTATGTATATCTGTTCCGCCTATTGCATTCTTTAAAAAGTCTTTTCTTGAAACAGCTCCTACTAAAATCCCATTGTTTTCAATAAATAATGTACCCACATCATTTAAAAACAAGAATACGATTGCATCATATACTGTAGTTTCCTCAGTAACAGTAACTGGCTTAGACATAATTTCACCAGCTAAAACTCTAGATATATTTTCTAATATTCTAGTATTTTGAGCCTCACCTAAATATACATAACCAACCTTAGGTCTAGCATCTAATACCCCTATCATCGTTAAAATTGCAAGATCTGCCCTTAAAGCAGCTCTGGTAACTCCAAGCTTTTCTGCCAAAGCTTCACTAGTTACAGGCTGTCCTTTTTTAACTAGTCTGATAATTTCTTCTTGCCTTTCTGACAACTTCAAATTTATCCCTCTTTCTAGATTAAATAGGAATATTCAGATAATTTTGATTAGTTTGATATTTACATACTAATTATAACATTTTATAATAGTTTGACTATACTTAATTTTCTGAAAAATCACTCATTTTAACCGAATATCCCTATTTTCATTCTTTTATTTTACTCTTTCCACTGTTTACCTCTGTTTTCCTTTAATTTACTCTTCTTCATCAAAATTAACAGTATATGTGAAAGAATTATCATTTTCATCAGATGTATTTATTGTAGATTTTTTGTAAATCTTATATTCATCCTTATTTGACTTATCTTTTTTTACTTCATCAACTTTGTTCTTAACTTTATCTGCAACATCAGTAGCAACATCTTTTATTTCATCTACTGCCTTGCTTATATATTTATTTACTACTTCTACGCTACCATCAGCCATAGTTATTTCTACAGTTATCTTAGTAACTACGGCAGCAATTAAAACAAAGGCTAATACAGGTGGTAATATTATAGCTATAACTCCTGCAGCTATTCCAGCATTTACAGGTACATTTACAATTTCCTTACCATCTTTACTAATCTTAATTCTAGTTACATTCCCTTTATTGATTAATTCTTTAAGCCACTCTTTAAAATCTTCTATACTTTCACTTTTTATTTTTTCATTTGCTTCTGCATCAGCTTCTTTTATACTCTCAATATAAATTATTGCGTCTAACACCTCTCCATTGCTTACTTCTAAAGCATGCTTTGCTTCTGCATAAGTAACACCAGTTCTTTCAATAACTAAATCAACCTTTTCTAAAGTAATCTCCATCTTTAATCACTCCTTAAATATAATTTAACATTTCTAGACTCTTTGGCTTTTTAGAATAATTTGAGGATATAATATGTGTAATCACTTTTCTTATATCCCTTTTCACTTCTTCATTTACATTTAACTTATATATTTTATCCATAGGAGTCTTCATTAAAAACTTTATTGAATTATATGCAGGCTTTGAAATGTAAATTCCATGAACCTTTTCACAACTTTCACAAAGTCCTCCATAACTAGATAATGATATATAATTAGACACTGTAATCCTCTTTCTACAGCTTGCGCAATAGTCTAAATTTAACCCATAACCTGTAGCACTTAATATTTTAAGCTCAAAGGCTCTTATAAGTAGCTCATAATCTAATGCATCTGTATTAAGCAAGTACATGCATGTAATAAAGCTTCTAAATAGCTCCTGATTTACTTCCCCTTCTTCAATGCATATATCAATAAGCTCACATATATAAGATGAGTATGTTAATTTGTCTAAATTATCTAATAAGCCTTGAAAAGAACTTATTATTTTTCCTTCTTGAAGGTTATATAAGTTTTTTCCTTTAAACAATATATATTCCCCATAACATAAGGGAAGAGTAATAGACAAAAACTTACTCTTACTCTTTCTTGATCCCTTAGCTATAGCTGTTATCTTTCCTAATTCGCTAGTATATAACCATACTAGTTTATCATTTTCTTTATATTCCATAGTTTTAATAACTACAGCTCTCACCTTATGTAGTGACAGAAAAACCATCTCCCTATTTCATCTTCTTATAGCCAAGCTCCTTTAATAGGTTTTGATTGTCTCTCCATTCTTTTCTAACCTTAACCCATATTTTTAAGTTAACCTTAGAATGTAAAAACCTTTCTATTTCATATCTTGCACTTTCACCTATTTTCTTTAAAGACTGACCATTTTTACCTATTATTATTCCTTTGTGAGAATCTTTTTCACAAAGCATATCCACTTCTATATGCCATGTACCTGCTGGACTTTGCTTCATTTGAATTACATCAACAGCAATACCATGAGGTATTTCTTCCCTTAATGTTCTTAAAGCCTTTTCTCTTACTATTTCTGATATTACAAATCTCTCTTGAACATCTGTTATCATATCATCTGGATAGTACTTAGGTCCTTCTGGCATAGTATCTATCATTAATTCAACTAGCTTTTCTACATTCTTTCCCTTTAAAGCTGAAATTGGAATAATTTCTTTAAAATCCATCTCCTCTGAATACATTTGTAAGGTTTTTGCTACTCTATCTTGAGTAAATTCGTCAATTTTATTTACCACTAAAAATACTGGAGCTTTTTGATTTTTTAAAGTTTCTATTATAAACTTATCTCCTCTTCCTATTTCTTCATCTGGATTTATTAAAAATAAAACTAAATCTACTTCTTTAATTGAGTCTTTTGCAGAGTTAACCATATATTCCCCTAGCTTATGCTTAGGTTTATGTATTCCTGGAGTATCTACAAAGACTAATTGATGATTATCACCAGTTAATATAGTTTGAATATTATTTCTTGTTGTTTGAGGTTTATTAGATACTATAGAAAGCTTTTCCCCCATTATATGATTTAATAATGTTGATTTACCTACATTAGGTCTTCCTACTATCGTTACAAATCCTGATTTAAACATTTTTCCTCCTAGTTTAAGGTGCTACCTAATAGCAACACTAATTAATAATTGAAAATTATTAAAAGTTTCTTTTTTAAAATTATAGCATTCTTAAGAACTTTTATCATCTATTTAATTAAATTTATATTTTAAAAATAACAAATATCAAGAGCGTAAGTAAGGTCCCAAAAAGCCCTCCAACAATCACTTCAAAAACAGAGTGAACATTGGAGTCTACTCTACTTTGCGCTGTAATAAATGCCATTAAATAACTAAGTGTTATACATATGGGTTCTTCAGTAATTAAAGATATAGCCGTTGCAATTGAAAAAGAAAGAGCACTATGACCACTAGGCATTCCTCCCTTTAAAGGTGTACCTTCTCCATATATAGATTTAACAATTAGCGTTGCAATAGTAACTACTACTAAAGCTATTAAAACCATATATGGATCAGATTCCTTCATCTTATGTATTACATCATAAGATACTAAAGAAATTTTATCCCAAAATATCACATAACCAACAACTAAAGCATTAATAGCAGTAATTAAAACTGCTCCTGCTGCTGCATTTTTGGCAATCTTAGCTAAAGGATGATAATGATTTGTGCTCACGTCTATAGTTGCTTCTATAGCTGTATTAATAACTTCAGCTGCTAAAACTAAAGTTATCGTTACAGCTAAAACTAAAAATTCTGCCTTAGATATATCTATAACAAAGCATGCTATAAGCACACATAAAGCTGCTGCTAAATGGATTCTCATATTCCTTTGAGTTCTAACCGTGTGTATAATACCTTCTATTGCATAGTTAAAACTTTCAACCAACTTTTTTATCTTCATAATCTCCCCCTATACTTAGTATATATGTTCCAATTAATAATTTACTTCTTATAGCCTTATAGCTTAAAAGGTAATACCCATTCTTTAATAAAGTACTACAAATCGAAATCATCGACTATTTAATTTCTTTAATATAAATTACTTTACCCAAACTCTATACCTGAAGATAATAATTCAATTAAATATAGAGTACTTATTGCAACTTATATACTATCTTCTAATATCTAATTTATTTAATATTTCCTCTTCCCTTGCTCTCATTTTAACTTTATCTTCATCTACCATATGATCATATCCAAGTAAATGTAAGATAGAATGAACCACTAAATAGCTAACTTCTCTTTCATAAGAGTGACCATACTCCTCACTTTGTTCTAAGGCCTTTTCTAAAGATAAAACCATATCTCCTAATATAAGCTCTTCTCCATCCTTAAATGTTTCATCGAATTCAAAGTCAACATAAATGTCTTTATATACTTTTCCCTCTTCAAAATCTAGCATAGGAAATGATAATACATCAGTTTCTCTATCTATATTTCTAGTCTCATTATTTATTTCTTTTATCTCAGAATTATCAACGAATAATAATGAAATTTGATAAGGTATATCCATATTTTCCTCTTTTAAAGCAAAATTACATACTTCCGTAATTTTATTTACAAATTCATCTGTAACTTCAATTTTATCTTGTCTGTTTTCTGTATATAACATTTTTCTCTCCTTATATTTTCAGCTTTAATCTAAACTCTATATAATCTAATAATTGTTAACCACTAATTTAAACTACCTAAGTATCACCTAATACCTATTTATTATTACTTATTAAAAATTTACTAACTATAAAAATCAATTCTCCTATCTCAAGTAATTTCATATAAATTACTTCCTCAATTGCTAATTTTTAATTATTAATAAAGATTTCCAAGCTATATATACTAACAATCGTTAAACATTAATTACTATACGACACTTCTAAATATTACTTACTAATAATTTTTATATCAAAAAAACTTTATTAAAGTAATTTGGAACAAATTATCACCTTAATTGTCAATTATTAATTGTTAACTGTTAATTGTCAATAAGGCTGTCTATGACAGCCTTATTTTACTTCCTTTTTAGTTTTTGCCTCAGATGGATATTCAATTCTATGATGATAAATTCCATCTAAAGTTTTAAGGAAACTCTTTCTTATTATCTCCACATCTTTCAATGTTAAATCACAATCTACTAGTTGCCTATTATTAAGTTTATCATTAATTATATTATTAACCATTTCTTCAATTTTACCTTTAGTTGGATCTGTAATAGACCTAACAGAAGCCTCAACACTATCCGCAAGCATTAGTATTCCTGCTTCCTTAGTATTAGGAATTGGCCCTGGATATCTAAAATCTTCTTCCTTAATCTCATCTGGATTCTCTGCTTCTTTTTTAGCCTTAAAGTAGAAATACTTAACTAAAGTAGTTCCATGATGTTGTACTATAATATCCTGAATTACTTTAGGTATCTTTTGCTCTTTAGCCATCTCTAATCCATCTTTAGTATGAGAAAGTATAATTAAAGTACTTAAATTCGGTGTAATCTTATCATGAGGATTATCTCTCGCTATTTGATTTTCACCAAAGAAATATGGTCTTTTAGTCTTACCTATATCATGATAATATGCGCCTACTCTAGCAATTACAGGATTACCTCCAACTAATTCGGCTGCAGCTTCAGCTAAGTTAGCCACCATCATACTATGATGATAAGTACCTGGTGCTTCCATAATAAGTTTTTTCATTAATGGTTGATTTGGGTTAGAAAGCTCTAATAATTTAATATTAGTTACTACATCAAATATGGATTCAAAAAATGGTAATAATCCAACAGCCAAAATTCCTGATAAAACAACACCTATTAATGTGTAACCTGTTTGAATAAAGTTTTCTTTTAAATTATTAGATGAAATCATACCAATTGTTAATGCTAAAACTCCTATTATTACTGCAATATATCCAGTTGAATATATAATATCATTTCTTTGTTGAACCTTCTTAACTGCTGTAGAACCAAGTATAATGCTTAAAATTGATAATAGTATTATTGATGGATTAAATCCAACTATAATAGATATAAATATTAAGTTTAAAAGATTAGTTACTAAAGATATCCTATAATCAATCAAAATGGTCATTAGAATAGCTCCACAAACTACAGGTATAATATAAGGTGAAATTATATTAAGCCCCATAGATAATCCCAAAACAATAATATTAATACTGCTTATAAGAGTTATTAGCTTGGTACTCTTAAATACATCTGATCTTTCTTTATATATATAACTGAATTGAATAAATAATATTAAGGCTACTAAAACTGCTAATGCTAAAAATGATGATACATTACTTTTAGTAATACCATTACTTAACAATCCAAGCTCTTCTAAAATTTCTATTTGTCTTTCAGTTACAGGCTCTCCCTCTTTAACTATTATTTGATTCTTTTTAATAATTTCTTTTTGAACACTTTTTTCTGCTTCTTTAATTTTCTCTTCAGTTTTTTCAGTGTCTATAAAAAAGTTAGGCTTTATTTGAGAATATACTATTGTAGTTAGACAATCTTCAAGAGCCATATCTAAATTATTACTTTGAAGTTCTTCTAAAGCTATATTCCTTGCATTCTGTAATGCTTCATAATTATTATCTTCAATATTCTTTGCATAAACCTCTTCCAATGTATTAACAGCTATAGTTTGTACATCAGATACTTGAGATGCTGATAATGCAAGTAAAGTATTATATTCATCATCACTTAGCTTAAAAGCCTCTACTTTTTTAACCTCAGTTAATTTATCCTTAGCCTCTTTACTAGATGAAATTTCTGATAAAATCTTACTAAACAATTTATTTACATTCTCAATAGCCTGCGTCTTAACTTCACTTTTAACTGAATACTGTTTATCCTCTTTTGCTTTTGCTATTGCTTCTTGTACTTTTTCTTGAGTTGCCATCTCATCTATAGTATCAATAGGAGCCTTTATATCTACAGGAGCTATATCTCCAACTGATAAGTTATGCTTTTTAGGCGCTATAGATGTTAACAATAATAAATATGTCATTAAAAATACGGCTATATATATTAGCCATCTCTTGTACTTCAACTCTTCTTTTCTTATATCTTTTTTAAAAAACAAGTTCATCCCCCTTTACTACTGTAGTTTAATAATCTATCGTTTCATAATTCACTATGTTTTGTTCAACAACAAAAACTACATTTACTACTAACTCATCATTTGAGTCTTCTCTTGTACTAACTATTCTATCTACAATATTAGCTTCTCTAGTTAACTCATTGTATAAAGACTTTTCTAAATCATGAATAGAATTATTTACAATTTCTTCTTTACTGAATTCTATAGGAATTTCTTTTTTTTCATAGTAATTAATTTTATTTATTATATTTCCACTTTCCTCTATTTTATCATACTCTTTAAAATCTTTTATAGCTTTTTTAAGATAAATTTTCTTACCAAAGATATTTAAATATATATCACTATCTTTTTCACCACTTCTTTTTAGTTCAGTTCCTTGGTATTTTGCCTTTATGCTTTTTTCATAGAATGTATTCGCCATAACTACTCCATCAGGTACAACTTCATAAGGATCTTCTTCCTTCCCGTTTATACCTTCTATTATTACATCTCCAGCCTTAACAAATTCCCCAGAATGAACTACAGATCTCCCTGCAAATGTATATACTCTACTAATCTCCCCATCCATTTTTGCAACTAAGTTACCTAAGTTTCCTTCCTTAATTTCTGGAGGATTAACTTTTTCTTCTATTGAAACCTTTAATGTAGATCCCTCTACCCTTGCTCTTAACCACAGAATATCTGAATTCATATTTTCTAATTTCTTTTCAATATCTTTAAAATCTATCTTACTTTTACTTATTCCAGGTTTAATTCCTAATTCATATAGTTGCTGTCTTAACTCATATGGAGAAACATTTTTCCTAGTAGTAATTTCAATACTCCAAACAAATGTTGATAAATAGAGTAAAATAGCTATAAACATTCCTCCACCAATAGCTAAGAAAACTTTACTTTTCAACTTTCCAACTAAGAATAATATCCCTCTACTACCTACTATTTTACTTTTTCCACCAAGCCTTTTTACAACTTCTACTACAGATAAGTAATTTTCATATTCTATAGTAATCCTTATAGTTACAACATCTATTCTCTTTACATTTATAACCCTAATATTCTCACTCCATAATATGTTTAAAAGTCTTTCTGGTTTCAATATGTTAATTTCTAATATAACTTTTCCACTTTCAAAAACACCCTTCGCCATACTACACCTCGTAAGAAACTGATTTAAATCTACCACTTATAGTGATTGTTGAATCCCCAATATATAGTATTTCAAAGTTTTCTCCCTGAATATTTATTACTTTTACCTTAGTATTAATCTTGATTATATCCCTTTCAAACAATATTATCCCCTTATGATTTTCTATTGTAATCTCATTATTACCTATTATCGTAATCTTAGGTAAATTTAATACTACATCCTTCGGCAAATCAAATTTTTCTGCAATAATATCCCTACTCTTCTCAAATTTTTCTTGCATAATTTTCTCTCCTTATATTATTTCTAATAGTACTTTATGATAAAAATATTTAGAAAATTACACCTTATAGTTTTGAAAAAAGTTTCTTAGATAAAGCAAAAAGCAAAAGGAAAATTCCTTTTGCTTATTTATCAGTTAATATTAATCTTTAAATTAATTTTGATATAACACAGAGTCATACCCAAATGTTATTAATACCGGTGGTGTAGCCGTTTCTTTAATAATTTCATTTTCCCATATTAACTGCTGAGGAAGGTACTATAATAAGAAATTAATCTTATTTATTCCCTTAATTCAAGTATAACAACATTATACTTTTTGATAACTATATAAATATAGTCCTCAACTTTAATGTATTTAAATACATTTAGTTCTATTGGATAATCATAGTTTCCAATAATAGCCAACTCAATTAAAAATTAAGTTCTATTTAGTCTAAATCAAAATTATCCTACTTGAATTTTCTCTTTCTAGCAGCTTCTGATTTTTTCTTTCTCTTCACGCTTGGCTTTTCATAGTGTTCTCTCTTTCTAACTTCTGAAAGAACTCCTGCTCTAGCACATTTTCTCTTGAATCTTCTTAACGCACTTTCAAGTGTTTCGTTTTCTCCAACTTTTATTTCTGACATCTATTATCCCTCCCTCCGCTAGCTCAAATTAATTAATTTAACTCAGCTACGGGCTTAATAACACACGCTATATTATACAATAGGTGTACCCTAAAGTCAACTATTTGTAACAAACAATTTAGCCTGGTGGCCATTTCAAATCCCTTTGACCTAGAACATGAAAATGCATGTGATCAACAGTTTGACCTCCATCTTTTCCACAGTTATTAACTATTCTATAACCTGTTTCATTTATATTTAGTTCTTTTACTAATTTATTAATAACTACGAATATATGTGAAATAATACTAGCATTTTCTTCATTTATTTCATTAGCACTCTTAATATGTTCCTTAGGTATTACTAAAAAGTGAACAGGAGCCTCAGGGCTAATATCATAAAAAGCTAATACTTTATCATCTTCATAAAGCTTTTTACTTGGAATTTCACCAGAAACTATTTTACAAAAAATACAACTCATAAACTCACCACCCTTCCAACAATTAATAATTAAAAATTGACAATTAACAATTGAGGTTGAAACTCAGCGAACTGAGTTTCTGAAATCAAGTTTTTATAATTTAGCTTTAGCTAAATTATTTCCTTCATTCTACATTATTAATTCTACATTTTACATTAATTTTGCTATTCCGTATTCTTCTTTTGCTTCAGTTATTTCTATATCTACTATTTTACCAGTAACATCAGCACAAGTACAAGGCACATGTACTTTGATATAGTTTCTTGTATATCCTTCATATACTCCAGGCTCATTCTTAAGCTCTGTTTCTACTAAAATATCCATTTCTTTACCGATGTACTTTTCTATAAATTCTTTTTCATTTTTATTGCTTAATTCAATTAAAAGCTTACTTCTTTTTTCTTTGATAGTTCCATCTAATTGGTCTGGCATATCAGCTGCCTTTGTTCCCTTTCTTGGACTATATTTAAATACATGAGTTTTGGTAAGCTTAATGTTCTTTAAGAATTCATATGTTTCATTAAATTCTTCTTCTGTTTCTCCTGGAAAACCAACAATTACATCAGTAGTTATTGAAACATCAGGTAAAGTTTTTCTTAGAAGCTCAACTGACGCTGCATATTCTTCTGCAGTATATCTTCTATTCATTCTCTTAAGAGTTGCATTACAACCACTTTGAAGAGATAAATGGAAGTGAGGACATAACTTTTTAAAGCCTTTAATCTTTTCAATTACTTCAGGAGTAAAGAAAGCTGGTTCAATTGAACCTATTCTGATTCTTTCAATTCCCTCCACCTTTTCTATTTCCTCTATAATATCAATTAAATTAACATTGCCTTCTAAGTCTAGTCCATAAGAAGCTGTATGAATTCCTGATAAAATAATTTCTTTAAATCCATGTTCAGCTAATTTATTCACTTCTTCTATTACCTTTTTAGGATCCTTTGAACATACAGAACCTCTTGAATAAGGTATTATACAGTAAGCACAAAATCTATTACATCCATCTTGAATCTTTAAGAAGGCTCTAGTCTTATCTTGGTACTCTTCTATATTAAGTTCTTCAAACTTTTTATTCTTTAGTACACCTTCAACATGAACTTGAGATTTCCCCTCATCTCTAGCCTTGTTTACATAATATACTACATCACCTTTATTTCTAGTTCCAAGAACTACATCAACTCCAGGTATTTCAGCAACTTCTTTTGGAGCTATTTGAGAATAACATCCAACTACTGCTATAATAGCATCTTCATTTAATCTTCTTGCTCTACTTATAATTTGTCTAGATTTTTTATCTCCCATATTAGTTACTGTACATGTGTTAATTACATATACATCAGCTACTTCACTTGCTTCTACAACCTCATAGCCTTCTCTAATAAATTTTTCTACCATTGCCTCAGATTCATATACATTAACTCTACATCCAAGAGTTGAAAATGCAACTTTCATTATTTACTTCCTCCTAAATCTCCAAGCTCATATTGAACTAAAGAAGTAGCCACAAAACCAGCTGTTTCAGTTCTTAAGATTCTACTTCCTAAAGTTACTATATAAGCACCATTTTCTCTTAGCTTATTTATTTCCTCTAATTCAAATCCACCTTCTGGACCAACTAATATTCCAACAGTTTTTATACTAGATATATCAATATTTTCATTATTAAACAGTGTTTTAATTCCGAAATTTTCAGCATTTTCATAAGGAACTATAACTAAATCTAAGTTTTTAAGATTATTTAAAGCTGTATCAAAATCCACTGGTTCTAAAACCTTTGGAATTATACTTCTTTTACTTTGCTTTGCAGCTTCTAACGCAATCCTATTCAATCTATCTAGCTTTTTAAAATCACCCTTAAGCTTTATATCCACTCTATCTGTTAAAGTAGGTATGAATTCTGCAATTCCTAGTTCAGTCCCCTTTTGAACTATTAAATCCATCTTTTGAGCCTTTGGTAAACCTTGATAAAGATAAATCTTTATTGAACTTTCATTATTGATTTCTAACTTTTCTTCAATATTTAAGATTACTTCTTGTTTAGTTATTTCTTTTATAGTCGCTAAAAACTCTTGACCTTCACAGTTGTTTAAGACAATTTGATCCCCTTCATTTAGCCTTAATACTTTATATAGGTGCTTTACATCATCACCTAAAATTTTACCTTGATTATCTATTATATTTTCTTTAGGAGTAAAAAACTTATGCATTGAAAACTCTCCTTAAAACCTATTTTACTTTGGCAACTATACAGTTCCATTCCCCATCTTTGTTTATTTCAACAACTTCAAAGCCAGTTTCCTCTAACTTTTTAGTAACCATATCTACCCTATCATGAATTATTCCAGATGTTATAAAGTAACCATCATCTTTAAGTACTCTCTTTACATCTTCTGTTAAAATACATATAACTTCAGCTATAATATTGGCAACTACTATATCTGCTTTTCCATCTATCACTTCTACTAAGTTTCCATATAAAACTTCTATATTATCTAAATTATTATAACCTACATTTTCTTTAGCTGATTCAACAGCTACTGGATCTAAGTCAACTCCAACTGCTTTCTTAGCACCTAATTTAGCTGCTGCAATTGCAAGTATTCCCGAACCACATCCTACATCGAATACTACGCTATCTTCCTTAACATAGTTTTCTAATGATTGAATACACATTCTAGTAGTTTCATGAGTACCAGTTCCAAAAGCCATACCTGGATCTAAAACTAATACTAATTCATCATTTTCTTCTTTATATTCTTCCCATATAGGTCTAACTACTATTCTTTCTCCTACCTTAGTTGGCTTATAATATTTCTTCCAATTATTAGCCCAATCTTCTTCATACATCTTTTCGCTTTCAACTTTAGCTTCTCCTAAGTCTAAGCCAATTGATTTTAATTCTTCAATTTTTTCATTCACATAATTTAATATATTTTCTATATCATCTTCTTCAGCAAAATATGCTTTAACAACAGCTACTGCGCCTTTATGTTCTAAAACATTAATATCAGCAAAATCCCAAGTTAAAGGTCCTTGCTCTCTTTTTAAGATATCATTAGGATCCTCAATTGCAACTCCTTTACAATCTAATCCATAAAAAATGCCTGAAACTGGTTCTAGAGCTTCACTTTTAGTAATTACTCTAACTTCAATCCATGTTCCTTCCATTAAATAATCAGTCCTTTCAGATATATTTGACTAATTTAATATTTTACACTTATGTTAAGTTTCTGTCTAGTATTGTTTTACCTCTATACTTCATTAATTAAAGCAAAAAATTAAAGCTGTAGTATTAGCTGTTTATTCAACAGTTAATACTACAGCTTATTATAAACCAGAAATTATTTAGCTGCTTTAGCCGCTTCTAAAATCTTTTCATAGCTTGGTTCGTTAGTCATTTCTTCTAAGTATTCAACAAAAGTTACATTGTCATTTGAATCAACTACGAATGATGCTCTTGTAAGTAATCCTAATTCCTTAGCATAAGTACCTGTAGCAGCTCCAAAACTTCTATCCTTATAATCAGATAAAGTCTTTACTTTTTCTACTCCTTCTAAAGCACACCATCTACTTTGTGCAAATGGTAAATCCATTGATACAGTGTAGCAAGTAACCCCTTCTAAAGCATCAATTTGCTCATTGAACTTCTTAACTTCCATATTACATACTGGTGTATCGATTGATGGAACTGTTAAGAACACTCTAACTCCCTTAGAATCTTTTTCTGTAAACTCTCCTAAATCATTAGTAGCAACTTTAAAACTTGGTAATTTATCTCCAACTGATACAGTTTTTCCTTCTAACGTAATTGGTGAACCTTGAAATTTAACAACTGTCATTTTTATTCCTCCTAAATTAAAACTTCTATTTTATCTTTTCCATATTTCTCATAAAATAATATATTTTTATTATACTGCTAATAATTATTATTTGCAAATATTTCTTATTTAAAAACTTCAGTGTTAATTTAAGATTATTATTAATTAAACAGAGTATTCTTCTACTAAGCCCTTAAATTCATCTGCCTTATTAGTTAAATATTCTTCAAAGCTTACCCCACTTTCTTCAACCTTCTTAGAAAGCCTAAATAAAAATTCAGGAATTCTGCTGCTTTGTATATCTGCATAAGGTTCTCCGAGCCTAGTTTTTTCAACTCCATAGGCTCCATTTACAAATAAAGTAAAGCATTCTTCAACTGCATCTCCAACTCTCTTTTTCTTACCTGTAAAACCTATTCCACTTATTTGATGTACTCCACAAGAGTTTCCACATCCTGAGAAATGTATCTTAGGTAATATATCTAATCTACCATTATTGTCCTTGAAGTAATTAAGAACATCATGTAATGTTCCTTGGCTATTACATAATCCAACTTGACACGTTGGTACTCCTATACAAGAAACACTTTGTTCAAAATCAGTTTTAGCACTCATTTCTTCAGTCAACTTTAGTAGTTCTTCGGCTTCTGTACCATTTAAATTTCTAAAGTACACACCTTCACTCATTGAAAGTCTTATTTCAACATCTTCAAATTTTTCAATTAAATCTAGAATAGCTCTTAAATCTTTAACTAATAACTGACCACCGATTGGATGTAAATAAACACTATATAATCCTTCTTGCTTTTGTTCAACTAATCTTGAATTTTCTACATTAGTTTTTATTCCTTTTTTATTATATACTTTAGGTTTAACTTCAATTGCTAAACTCTTGTCATTCTTAACTTCTTTAACATGTTTTTCATAACAATTTAAAAACTCTTCTTCACCTAATCTCTCAACTATATATCTAACACGTGCTTTATTTCTGTTAGTATAGTCACCTTCATCCATAAATAGTCTTACCATAGCTTCAACGTAATATAAGACTTCTTTTGGTTCAATTAACTCTCTATGCTTAACAGCTTTTCTAGGATTTTGACCAAGTCCACCACCTAAATACACTTCAAAATATTCCTTACCATCCTTATTTACTGCAAGGAATCCTAAATCTTGTACAGTACAGTGTGCTTCATCCTTTTCATTACTTGAAAATGAAACTTTAAGTTTTCTAGGTAATTTATATGTATATATTCTTTCTAGAAAATAATTTCCTACCTCAACTGCATATGGTGTAACATCAAAGGCTTCATCCTTTTCCACACCTGATAATGGTGAAATAGCAACATTTCTAGGAAAATTTCCACCCGCTCCTCTAGTGTAAATATTATTATCTAATGCTTCTTTCATCAAATCACAAATTTCATCTATTGATAATCCATGAAGTTGAATTGCTTGACGAGTAGTGAAATGAATTGTTTCTAACCCATATTTTTGAGTAAACTCGTATACTTTATTCATCTCTGAAACATTAGTTATTCCAGAAGGAATTCTAAGCCTTATCATAAAGTCTTTTCCACCTTTATGAGCATAAACTCCGAATCCACCTGAAGCATGCTTAAATTGCATTAAATTAAGTTCTCCGTTAATAAACTGATGTCCTACTTTTCTAAATCCTTCGATTTCTCCATATAAAACTTCTTTTAACTTTTCCATCTTCCACCTCTTATTATGTATTGCTAACTTAAATTATATCACTAATAGTAAGGTTCTATTTATAGTTTATTCTTATATATATCATAAGCTTTTCTTATCTTCCACCTTATGTATTATTCATTTCATCTTATAGCTTATGTATTATAAATTATTTTAAACTAATAATTTAATTATTTAACCCTATCCTATTGCTACCATTTCTAACCCTCTCACAGCTAAGCACTGCTACGCGCCTAAATTATTTATTATAACCTTCAGATAGAGTAGATATCCTGCGCTCTGTGAAAAAATAAAACCCACCAAATTTCTCTAGAATTAATGTCTAAAGAAATATTAGTGGGTTTTAATATTAAACTATATTTTCTAAACTTCTATTTAAAAAGGTCCTTTAATCCCTTCTTATGAGTTGTCTCTCCAACTTTTTCTCCACAAGCTTCCATAAATGCTCTTAAAGCATCTTTTTGCTTGTCATTTAAAGTCTTAGGAATATCAACAATTACCTTAACATATTGATCTCCTCTTCCTGATGAGTTAACTCTTGGAACACCTTTTCCTTTAAGTCTAAATAATGTACCTGATTGAGTTCCTGCTGGAACACTATATTTAACATCTCCATCTACTGTTGGAACTGTTATTTCTACTCCTAAAGCTGCATTACCCATAGAAATATGAGTATCATAGTAAATATCATTACCTTTTCTTACAAACTTCTTAGAAGGAGAAACATTAATTCTTACATATAAATCTCCTGGAGGCCCATCATTAGTTCCATGATCTCCTTGACCTCTTAAAGGCATAACATTTCCAGTATCAACACCTGCTGGAATATTAACCTTAATTTTTCTATTCTTTCTTACATGACCTTTTCCATGACAAGTAGTACAAGGTTCTTCAATTATACTACCACTTCCACCACAGTTATTACATGTTGTAGTACTAACAAAACTTCCTAACGGAGTTTGTCTTTGAGTTCTTATTTGTCCTGTTCCACTACATGTAGGACATGTTTTCTTAGATGTACCAGCCTTTGCTCCTGTTCCTCTACAAGTTTCACAAGATTCACTTCTATTTATTGCTATTTCTTTTTCAACACCAAAAACAGCTTCTTCAAAGGTTAAGTTTACAGTATATTCTAAATCTGATCCCCTTTGTGGGCCATTTCTTCTTCTGCCGCCGCCACCGCCGCCGCCAAAGAAGCTTTCAAAGATATCTCCAAAGCCACCCATATCAGAAAAGTCAAAGCCACCAAATCCACCTGATCCAAATCCACTGCCGTCAAAATCAACTGTTCCAAACTTATCGTATCTTTCCTTTTTCTCTGGATCTGAAAGCACTTGATAAGCTTCGTTTATTTCTTTAAATTTATTTTCAGCTTCTTTATCGCCTTGATTTTTATCAGGATGATATTTTATAGCAAGCTTTCTAAAGGCTTTCTTAATTTCTTCATCAGAAGCTCCTTTTTCAAGCCCAAGGGCTGCATAATAGTCCTTATTTGCCATCTATTTTTCACCACCATTTTAAACTTTACAAAAGGGAAGACGACTTTTGCCTTCCCTCATATATTATATATCTCTGACTAATAGGTTACAACTATTTATCGTCTTTAACTTCAAAATCTGCATCTACTACATTGTCATCATGTGGAGCTTCACTAGCGCCTGCACCACCCATGTTGTTTGGATCGAATCCTGCACCTTCTGCTCCATTAGCATCTTGATACATCTTAGAAGAAATTGCATAGAATTCTTTATTTAATTCTTCCATAGCATTCTTAATTGCATCTAGATCTTCGCCATCTTTAACCTTATTTAATTCATCTAACTTAGCTTGAACTTTAGCTTTTTCATCAGCAGATACCTTATCTCCTAATTCTTCTAAAGCTTTAGCTGTTTGATAAGAAACTTGATCTGCGTTATTCTTAACTTCTATCTTTTCTTTTCTCTTCTTATCTTCTTCAGCAAACTTTTCAGCTTCCTTAACAGCCTTTTCTACTTCATCATCACTTAAGTTAGTTGAAGCAGTAATAGTAATATTAGCTTCCTTATTTGTAGCCTTATCTAAAGCTGAAACCTTAACTAATCCGTTAGCATCTATATCAAATGTAACTTCGATTTGAGGAATTCCTCTTGGTGCTGGAGCAATACCTGATAGTGTGAATCTACCTAAAGTCTTGTTATCAGCTGCCATTTGTCTCTCACCTTGTACAACGTGAATTTCAACTGATGTTTGACCATCTGCTGCAGTTGAGAATACTTGACTCTTCTTAGTTGGTATTGTTGTATTTCTTTCGATAAGTGGAGTTGCAACTCCTCCTAAAGTTTCAATACCTAATGTTAATGGAGTAACATCTAATAATAATACATCCTTAACATCTCCTGTTAATACACCTGCTTGAATAGCTGCACCTACAGCAACACATTCATCTGGGTTAACTCCCTTTGATGGTTCCTTACCAGTAAAGTTTTTAACTGCTTCTACAACAGCTGGTATTCTAGTTGAACCACCTACTAATATTATTTTATTAATATCGCTTAATGAAAGGTTAGCATCTGCTAATGCTTTCTTCATTGGCTCTATTGATCTTTCAACTAAATCATGAGTTATTTCGTTAAACTTAGCTCTAGTTAAGTTTAAGTCTATATGCTTTGGACCTGTTGCATCAGCTGTAATAAATGGTAAGTTAATGTTTGTTTGCATTGATGATGATAACTCAATCTTTGCCTTTTCAGCTGCTTCTTTTAATCTTTGAAGAGCCATCTTATCATTTCTTAAATCTATTCCATTTTCAGCCTTAAAGCTTTCTGCTATAAAGTCCATTACTCTTTGGTCAAAGTCATCTCCACCAAGTTTAGTATCCCCATTAGTAGATAATACTTCGAATACACCATCTCCAAGTTCTAGGATAGATACGTCAAAAGTACCACCACCTAAGTCATAAACGAATATCTTTTGGTTAGTATCCATTTTGTCTAATCCATAAGCTAAAGCAGCAGCTGTTGGTTCGTTTATTATTCTTAAAACTTCTAAACCAGCAATTCTACCTGCATCTTTAGTTGCTTGTCTTTCTGAGTCATTAAAGTATGCTGGAACTGTAATTACTGCTTGAGTTACAGGTTCACCTAAGTAAGCTTCCGCATCAGCTTTAATCTTTTGAAGTACCATTGCTGATATTTCTTGTGGTGAATGATCCTTACCATCTATAGTTACCTTATAGTTAGTACCCATATGTCTCTTAATTGAAATTATTGTTTTATCTGGATTAGTGATCGCTTGTCTCTTAGCTATTTGTCCTACTAATCTTTCTCCATTTGCTTGGAATGATACTACTGATGGAGTAGTTCTTGCTCCTTCTGAGTTAGAAATTACGACTGGTTCTCCACCTTCCATAACAGCTACACAAGAGTTAGTTGTTCCTAAATCAATTCCTATAATTTTTCCCATAATTTATTTCCTCCTAAAATATATATTTAAGTTAGTAAAATTTCTTTATTATTAATTAGCTACCTTTACAACAGTATATCTAATTATCTTTTCTCCTCTTTTATATCCCTTTTGGAATACTTCAGCTATGGCATTAGCACCATAATTTTCATCTTCAATGTGCATTACCGCTTGATGCAAGTTTGGATCAAATTCTCCAGTAGCATCAATTTCTTCAACGCCTAATTTTTCAAAAGAAGTATTAAATCCTTTTATAGTCATCTCAATTCCCTTTTTAATATCTTCAGCATTTCCTTCTACTTGAACTGCTCTTTCTAAGTTATCTAATACTGGAATCATTTCTTTTAATACATCTGTACAAGCATCTGTATAAATACTTTCTTTTTCCTTAGCTGTTCTTTTTCTATAATTTTCATATTCAGCAGTTAATCTAAGAAGTCTCTCCTTTAAAGCTTCAGCCTCATTACTTAATTTCTTATTTTCATCTTTTAACTTACGCATAATATCTAATTCATTTTCCTTATCATTATTTTCTTCATTTTCGTCTAGGCTTTCTGAATCTTCTAGAGTATCTGAAGTTTCATTAGTTTCTGATTCAGTATTAGCAGTTTCTTCAGAATTAAGTTCAGTTTCTTGTTGTGCTTCAGCTTCTAAAGTGTTGTCAACTTCTTCTAAAATATCTTTGTTATCTTCCACAAAAACACCTCATCTCTCTTATTCTATAATTTGATTTCTTAAACTCTTATTAAGTTCTTTCATAACTTGATTCATTATGGCAACCACTTTAGAATAATTAATTCGTTTAGGCCCTATAAGTCCAATACGTCCTATAGGTCTGCCATCTAAGGAATATACTGCGGAAATAATTGAACAGTCCTTTGCTTCTGGAAAATCATTTTCTTCACCTATTCTTATAGTAATATCATTCCCAGGTTCAATTAATTCTAATAAATTTTCTTTGTCATTTATTAATGATAATATTTCCTTTGCCTTTTCTATATTGTTGTATTCAGGATAATTAAAAATATTAGTTGCCCCTTCAACAAAAACCTCATTATTTGATGTTTCCTTTAATGTTTCATATAAAGCTGGAAGTATTCCATTAAAAACTTCATCAAAACCGCCTAATTCCTTTTTCAAGTTATTAATAACTTCTAAGTTAATTTCTTCAATAGTTAAATTTCGTAGTCTTGCATTTAATACTAAATTTATCATCTGAATAGTTTCAGCTGTAGGCATGTTATTAACTCTTATTCTATGATTTTTAATAACACCATTGTCTGCTACTATTACTGAAACCAAATTATGACTATCTATTGTAAGCAATTGAATAGATTTTAAGTAACTACTTCTTACAGAGGGTTTCTGTACTACACTAGTTAAATTAGTAAGCTCTGATAATAATGAGCATGCTTGCTTTACAATTTTATCAACTTCATACATAGCAGAATCAATTATATATTCCTTAATTTTAAGCTCTTCATCTTCAGTTAGTCTTCCAAGCTCCATAAGTTTATCAACATATAATCTATACCCTTTATTTGAAGGTACCCTTCCTGCAGAAGTATGTGGTTGCTCTAGATAACCCATTTCTTCTAAATCAGCCATTTCATTTCTTATAGTGGCTGAACCCACTCCTAAGTCATATCGTTTTGCTATAGTCCTCGAACCAACTGGTTCTCCTGTCATGATATAGTCATTAATGATAGCTTGAAGTATTCTTATTTTTCTTTCATCAATAGCCATTATATCACCTCTACCTGTTAGCACTCATCACTCTCGAGTGCTAATGACTACAATATCAATATATTCGTTCTTGGCTTATTTGTCAATTTTATTAATGGATAAAATAAATACTCTACTTTTACTAAGTTAATTTATTTTTATTTTTCTTTATTTTTCTAACTTTTACTTCAAATTTCTATAGACTTTATAATATAAAATCACTCATAACTAAATTGGAAAATTCAATTCCCTTTTCAGTTAACTTAAGCCTATCACCAACTTCTAATAAAAGCCCATTTTCAATATTCTTCTCTATTTCCTTACTATATATTTCATATATATCTGATTTAAATCTTCTCTTAAACTCCTCCTTACTTATTCCTTCTATCATTCTCAATCCCATAAATACAAACTCTTCAATATTGTCTTCTTTAGAATTTTCATTTTCCTCTAGAACTATAGACTTTCCCTCCATAATTCCATCTATATAAGCTTTTACATTTTCAATATTTTTTATCCTCTTACCATCTATAAATGAAGTAGATGCCGATCCAACACCTAAGTAATTCTTACTCTCCCAGTAAACCTTATTATGATAGCACTCATATCCTTCTTTTGAGTAATTAGATATTTCATACTGATGATAACCTTTTGCTTTTAAAATTTCTTTAGTTTCTGAATACATCCTTCTTTCATCTTCCTCTGTGGGTAATATTAATTTATTCCTCTCCCAAAGTTTATAAAAAGCAGTTCCTTCTTCAACAATTAAACTATAAGCAGAAATATGTTCTGGATTTAAATCAGCAATAGTTTCTAAAGATTCCTTCCATTCATCAAAACTTTGATTAGGAAGTCCAAACATTAAATCAACATTTATATTTTTAAATCCAACCTTTCTTGCAAGATTGAAATTCTCCGTAAACTCTTTAAAGGTATGAATTCTTCCTATATCTTTAAGTAATGAGTTTTGAACTGCTTGAAGTCCCATACTAATTCTATTTACTCCGCCTTCTATCATAGTTTTAAGTTTTTCTTCTGCTAAGGCTCCAGGATTACACTCCATAGTAAACTCCATACCTTCTTCTAAATCTAACTTACTAATTGTTTTAAGTAGCTTAGCTATTTCTTTAGTCTCTAGGTATGACGGTGTTCCACCACCAATAAAAATACTTTTTATTTTATAATCAATAGCCTTTTCTTCTATTTCCTTGCATAAAGCCTTAACATAATCTTCTCTTAAGTAATCTATTGAGGCGTAAGAAGGGAAATCACAATAGAAACACTTCTGCTTGCAAAATGGTATATGTATATAAAGGGATAATTCTTTTTTATTTTCCATAATATCAACTCTTTCTTAAATAAATTCTTATTATACTCATTATATCTAAGTTGTAATAAAATGCGAATATAACTTCAAAGATAAATAGACGGCCCATAAGCTAAATGTCTACAAAAAGAAGTTCTAGGCTCGTAAAAGATGCTAGAGCAAGAGTTTTGGTAAAACTGGCTACACTCAGACAAACCAACAACTCTAAGGTCTAACATCTTTTACTTCTAATATGAGCATCTACTTCAGACAAGCTTCAGTAGATGGACTTTCATACTAAGCTCAGTTATCGTTTCACTCAACTTCACTAAGTATTCAATGCCTATTTTTTCACCATATGCTTATTTCACCGTCTATTTATCTTTTCTAGTACATTTAATCATTTTAAAATCTTAAATTTAATTCATATTATTATGTTATACCAATACTTTAGTAGAATTCTCCACGCACTAAACAACAATTATTGAAATTCAGCTCGCCTGAATTTCTTCCTTTAGTAGGCTTGCATCTACAAGTTTAAATTACTCAAGGAGTCTTTAACATATTGTGCGTAGGTCGACTTGGAGCCTGCGACGGAGACAGAGCATAATATGTTAAAGACTCCCACGTAATTTAAAGAACTCTTTATTTTTCTAATAAGTCTACATTTATTATATTATGATGTAAAACATCTCTTTGAACTCTAGTAATCTTAGTATTAATAACTTCACGCTCAAAAGATATCGATAAACTTAATGATAATCCATCTCTATTAACTAGTGTATCTAAATTATTTCCATTCATCTCTATGTTAAATATTCTTCCATCCTTTCTTTTTAAAGTCCCGGTTATTATTCCCTCATTTCTTAAAGACCTTCCCTTTTTCTTTAAATCTCTAATCTTTACTTCTATCATAAACCCACCTCACTAAATTTACTTTACAAATTAAATATATTTTTTATTTACTGATTTAATTACTTATATCTTTATATATCAATAAAAATTTTTTTGAATATTATAATAAAAAATCTTTATTTAGGAGGTTAAATTGAAGAAATTTAGAATACTTGCATTTGATGGTGGAGGTGTAAAAGGTGCCTTAAGCTTAGAAATTTTAAATAGAATAATAATTAAGTTCCCTAATTTTTTAGATTCCATAGATCTTTTCGCTGGAACTTCAACAGGTTCTATAATCGCCTCCCTCTTAGCTAAAGGTTATGATTTAAACCTAATTAATAGTTTATATACTGAAAAGGAATCTAAGAAAATTTTTTCAAAGTCAAGTTTAAATCTAATTAGGCCTAAATTCCAAAATAATAATTTAAAAGAAATAGTAAAAAGTTATTTCCCAGAAAAGTTTTTGATTTCTGATTTTAAAAAATATATTTTTATACCTACCTTTTACTTAGGAGATACAAAAACAGGTTCTTGGTTCCCAGAGTTTTTTACTAATTTACCTAATAGTAAAACAAATAATATTACTGCAGTAGATGCAATTATGGCAAGCTCTGCTGCGCCTACTTTCTTCCCATCTTATAAAGGGTATATCGATGGTGGAGTAATTGCTAATTCCCCCACGGCACTTACTATTTTATCTCTTTTAGAAAGTACTCCTTTATTAAAACCTAAAGATATTACTCTTTTATCTATAGGCACAGGTGATAGCCCTGAAAGAATTAGTGGGAAAACTCATAACTGGGGAATTATTCAATGGTCATTTCATCCTTTCTCAAAAATGAAGTCTCCACTTTTATCCTTATTAATGGATGGAATGTCTACTTTAGAGGATTTATATTCAAAAGAAATTTTGAAAGAAAACTATTTTAGAATAAACCCTAAAGTCCCAAAGTTTATACAATTAGATGACTATAAATTAATTTTTCTTCTAAGAGAAATAGGTAAGTCAGCTAATTTAAAAGATTTATATAAATTTATAGAAAATATATATTTAAAGTAAATTTCTTTGTAACATATTATTATTCATTACTGTATACTAAAGTATATTAACAAAGGTTGATATACTAATACAATTACCACCTTACTCTTATAGTTATCTATCACAAAAGGGCTGTTACAATACTAATTTCAGTACTGCAACAGCCCCTTTAATTTATAATCTTTAATGTACTTTATTCTAAACTACTCAAAATACTTAATTTCGAAAACTCCCATGGGATTTTTTTCATTAATTTTTCATTATTCATTCTTAATTTTTCATTGTGCTATAGCACATTAGTCTACTTTTAATACTGACATAAATGCCTCTTGAGGAATTTCAACTGAGCCCACTTGTCTCATTCTCTTCTTTCCTTCTTTTTGCTTTTCTAACAGCTTCTTCTTTCTTGAAATATCTCCACCATAACATTTAGCAAGAACATCTTTTCTCATAGCTTTAATTGTTTCTCTAGCTATTATTTTAGACCCTATTGCTGCTTGGATCGGAACTTCAAATAACTGTCTTGGTATTATTTCTTTTAGCTTTTCAGCTATTCCTCTACCTTTATCATAAGCTTTTTCTCTTGGTACTATCATAGATAAAGCATCTACAACATCACCATTTAGCATTATATCAAGCTTAACTAACTCAGTTTGAGTATATCCTTTGAATTCATAATCTAAGGATGCATATCCTCTAGTTCTAGACTTTAATGTATCAAAGAAATCATAAACTATTTCATTTAATGGAATATCATAATTTATAGAAACTCTTGTTTCTTCTAGATATTGCATATCAATAAATGTTCCTCTTCTCTCTTGACACAATTCCATTACAGCACCTACATAATCTGAAGGAGCTATTATACTAGCCTTTACTACTGGCTCTTCCATATATTCAATTTCAGTTGCTTCTGGAAGATTAGTTGGATTAGTAAGTTCTAAAACATCTCCATTAGTCTTTATTACCTTGTATATAACTGATGGCGCAGTTGTAATAATATCTAAATTAAATTCTCTTTCTATTCTTTCTTGGATTATTTCCATATGTAATAATCCTAAGAATCCACATCTAAATCCAAATCCTAAAGCAATTGATGTTTCAGGTTCAAAGTTTAGTGCTGCATCATTAATTTGAAGCTTTTCTAAAGCATCTTTTAATTCTTGATATTTAGCTCCATCTACTGGATATATACCTGAATAAACCATAGGAACAGCAGGCTTATAACCTGGTAATGCTTCAGCTATTGGTCTATCCGCTTCAGTTATAGTATCACCAACTCTTGCATCTCTTACATTTTTAATAGATGCAGCAATATAACCAACATCACCTGCACTTAATTCGTTAATAGGAAGAGTTTTAGGAGTAAATACTCCAACTTCTGTTACCTCATAAACTTTGTTAGTTGCCATTAACTTTATTTTACTTCCCGGCTTAACTTTACCATCAAATATTCTTACGTAAGAAACTACACCTTTATAGCTATCATAGTATGAATCAAAAATTAAAGCTTTTAAAGGAGCCTCTTCATCACCATTAGGTGCTGGTACCTTTTCAACTACTGTTTCTAATACATCTTGAATATTAAGCCCAGTTTTTGCTGAAATCATAGGAGCATCTTCTGCTTCTATTCCAATAATATCTTCTATTTCTTGTTTTACTTCTTCTGGTCTTGCTGATTGAAGGTCAACCTTATTAATAACTGGTGCTATTTCTAAATCATTATTTAAAGCTAAATAACAATTAGCTAAAGTTTGTGCTTGAACACCTTGAGTAGCATCAACTACTAATACTGCACCTTCACATGCTGCTAAACTTCTAGATACTTCATATGTAAAATCTACGTGTCCTGGAGTATCTATTAAATTTAAAATATATTCTTCTCCATTAGGTCTTCTATAAATAAGTCTTGCTGCTTGAGACTTTATAGTAATACCTCTTTCTCTCTCTATTTCCATATTATCAAGGATTTGCTCTTCCATTTCTCTTTGAGTAAGAGTTCCTGTGGCTTCTAATAATCTGTCAGCTAGGGTTGATTTCCCATGATCTATATGGGCTACTATAGAAAAATTTCTAATATACTGTTGTCTATTTTTACTCATATATAAAACTATTGCACTTAGGCAAATAGTCACTTCACCCCCATTATAAATTGAATCAAGGTAAATTATATCACAAAGCCTAGGTTATATGTCAATATAAATGTTTATAGTGATACTATTCTTCTAATTTTCTATACTTTCTAGATAATTATTAATAATATTATCTAGTTCCGTATTTTCATTATTGGTACTATTAATATCATTGTTAGATCTATTATTTTCCTTATTATTACTTTCATCTTTAGTAGTACTGTTGGTATCTTCATTAGTACTATTACTATCTTCATCATTTTCATTAGCACTATTTTCTTCATTATTATTTATACTATCTAAATAATTGTCTATAATACTATCAACTGCTTTATTACTACTATTAGAATTATCCCCATCACTATCTTTAATATTACTTTCTTCACTTGCATTATCTTCACTTGAATTAATTGTCTCATTATTATTATCTGACTTTTTATCAAATTTATTTATTATATTATTAAATCCATTGTAAATAAAGCCACCTATATTATACATTTGCTTTGTGACTCTATTATTTAAATCAATTATAAATTCCTTATTTCCAATTTTCACACTTGGATTATTCTCATCATCTTTTGATGTATATATTTTAACTTCTGCATCATCTTTTATAAACTCTTGAAATTCTTCTCCAAACTCTTCTTTTACTAATTCATAATTATCTTCTGTATTTCCCACTGGTGATAAAGCCCTAGTATTTATAGTATTAATTTTAATAAATCCTAAACTTACAATTATAAAAAATATAAAAACTCCTAAAATTACTTTCTTATTAAACAAAATGGCACCCCCTAGTTTTTATATCTAAAGGATGCTCATAAAAATTAATTTTTATTCATTTTTATCTATTTAAATACTCAGCAATTATCCTTGCAATATACTTACTTGTTAATTTCGCTTCTTGTGCTGTATTTACATTAGAACCATTTTCTATAAGTATAAAATTATCACTTAAGCTATAATTAATAGCTGTTGCTGCTGGATCAATTTCATGAATATCCCTTATTAATCCTGGGAATAACTCATTTCCTATATTATATAGATTTTCAACAAATGCTTTATTCGCACCATACCTACTACTATTAGGCGCAGTAACAAACATCATTTTAGCTATATTCTGATCATTCATATTCATCGTATATACATTTTTTAATTGTTCTGCTCTAGCACCATCAACTCCATCTCTATGGAGATCAATTATCACTTTAAAATCACCATATTTATCTAAATATTTTTTAAGGGTTTCATTAGACCTAGCATAGCTATCATTATAAGAAACGCTATGATTAGTCTTATCATGCAGCACTGAAATACCATATCCTTCTTCTAGTTCTTTTGCTAAAACATCTCCAACCCCTGATATATTAAAATCATTATCAGTAGTTAAAGCATCTCTTTCAGCGAAATTCTCTGTGGTATGAGTATGGAAAATAAGTACTTCTGGCTTAGTATTATCTAATGTTTTCTTTAATGAAGGGTCATAGGCTGCACTTACCTTATTAAGCTCAGCAATCTCCTCTGGAGTCATTTTAGCTATACTATTATTATTTAAAGAAAATGGTGTTAACTTACTAATGGGAGTTCTTAACGAATCATTCCCTAATATGCTATTAAACAAGCTAACTTCTTTAGCAACTATGCTATATCCATTCATTCCCTTTATTCCTAAAGCTTCAAGTACAACATTTTTTAATGATAAATGATTATCAGCATATTGAGCCTCATCATATATTTGAGTTTCTACTAATGGAACTGAAAAGTTAAGCATCTGCACATATGCGAAGCCACCTCTTTCTCCATAATTGTTAATAATATTAACAGACCTTATTAAAAAAATTATAAAAGCTATTATAATTATAAAATATCCAACACTAAAATTACTTTTACCAGATCCTGAACTACCACCCCTTTTTAAATTTTTTCTAGGTAATCTTTGTCCTAAAGAATACATGCAACTCCCCCTTCCTCTATTATTTATATTAAGAGAGTTACATAATTATTAATAAATTTATAAAATAAATATATTAATTTTAAGTATGATTATTTTAATTCATAAATTTATTTATATCCTCCATATCAAGGTTAGGTTGTATTGCCATATTAATACCATTAGCTATTACTTTAGATAAAGATTCAACTACAGTATCTACTTCTTTTGGAGTTACCATTAAATCACCAAAAGAAGGATTTAATATTTCCCTAATTAAATTGTTTTTCTCCATTCTATCCATAGAACTTAACATCTTATAAAATTCAGTGCCACTCTTAGCTTGCCTTGATAATTCATCTATTACTAAATCTATTGTATCATTAGCTATTGTTGCTGCATGAACTACTGTAGGTACTCCTATTGCAATAACTTTAACACCTAAAGATTCCTCATTAATCTTCATCCTATGATTTCCAACTCCAGCTCCAGGTGATATTCCACTATCACTAATTTGAATAGTTCTATTTACCCTCTCTAGCTTCCTTGACCCTAAGGCATCTATGCATATTACAAAATCAGGTTTTACTCTCTCCACTAAGCCCTTTATAACTTCTCCAGTCTCTATTCCCGTAATACCAAGGACTCCTGGTGAAATGCAGCATACTGGTCTAACAGAATCATCTATAGCATCAGGCATAACTTGTTTTAAATGTCTTGTAACCATAATTTTTTCAGTAACTCTTGGGCCTAAAGCATCTGGAGTAACATTCCAATTACCAAGTCCAACTACTAATGCAGTCTTTTCTTCTGGTGCATCTATAAGTCTTACTAAAACATTATCCACAACCTTTGAAACCTTATCCATAGTTTCCCCATCATAATGTGTAATTTCTGGGAAATCTATTGTAATATAATTCCCTTTAGGCTTACCAAGTTCTTCCCCTGCTTCATCACTTTCAATGGTTACAGTAGTAATTTTAATATCATCTTCAAATTCCTCATCTACTATAACCCCATCAAGTTCTCTTTTATTTTCCTTAGTATACATATCGCGTGCTTCAATTGCTAAATCAGTCCATACATTATTCATATTTACCTCCATGAAAAACTATTATCCCTTTTATTTTTCCTTAATGTTTCAATTTAATACTTGAACTTATAAAGTTTCAATGATATAATCTAGTATGTTAAAAACGAACTCGAACGCAGATTTCCCCAAAGCTGCAAAAGAGGCCCTATAAAATTATTAAGGGGGTGAATTTGAAATGGCAAACATTAAATCAGCGAAAAAGAGAATAAAGGTTACTGAAGCTAAAACTGCTCAAAACAGAATGGTTAAATCAGCTTTAAAGACTGCTGTAAAGAAGTTTGAAGTAGCTGTTGCTGCAAAAAACGTAGAAGAAGCTAACGTTCTTTTCCCTAAAGCAGTTAAAGCTTTAGACATGGCTGCTCAAAAAGGAGTATGTCACAAGAACATGGTAGCTAGAAAGAAATCAAGATTAGCTGCAAAGTTAAACGCTATGGCGTAATCAAATAAGAAGCCGACCCTAAGGTCGGCTATTATTTTATCTATTTTAACATGAAAATTTTAAAAACCATTAATTCCATTTCCATATTTTTATCAACACCAGATGTCTTTAATTTATTTTCTGTATCTAAACAAATCTTCATTAATTCCTGTAATTGCTTTACAGTAAATTTATTACATTGATTTATTAATTTCTCACAAACAAAGGTAGGTAACTTAAATTTTCCTGATATACTATTAATATTTTCTCCATTTTGAACAAGTATCTTAATTTCATATAATCTTTTAAAATTATTTGCAATATTGGATATTATAAGCATATGTTGGTCACTTGTAGAAAGTAATTCATTAAGTAATTCCAAAGTTTTTTCTACTTTCCTTTGAGAAATAAAATCTATTAAATCAAATATATCATCTTCACTAGAATTTAAAATAAGCTTATCTATATCGGCTCTAGTAATTTGTCTACCATCCGCATAAGATATTAACTTATCTATTTCTCTTTTTATTATATCGAAGTTATGCTGAACCTTTTCTGCAAAGTATCTCAGTTCAACTTTTCCAATTTCTTTTCCTTTTTCTTTAAATATCTCTTCAACCTTTTTATAGTATCTATCCTTCTTTAACTTATCAAAATAAACTACCTTAGTTAGCTTTTCTAAAGATCTTATCTTACTACTTTTTTTAGGTGTATCTCTTTTATCATTAAATAAATAATACATTACCAGTACTGTATATGGAGGTAGATCCTTTAAATACTTTAAAACTTCATTATATAATTTAGTTAAAGAAGCATCGCATTTATCCTTAAAAAAATTACTTCTATACACAACTACAACTTTCTTTTCTCCCATAAAAGGCATAGTTTCACATGCATTCATAATATCTTCAAAAGTAGTAGTTAATCCATCAAGCCTTATATAGTTTAAATCTAAAAGACTTTTATCTATAGATTTATCTACTATTAAATTTACTCCTTCTTTAATTAATTCTTCATCTAACCCACAAAATATATAAGAATTTTCTATTTTTCCTTTTTTTATTTCACCTTCTAAAACGTCAAAATCTATCAATTTAATCTACCTTTCCTAATTAAAAACTAAAACATCATTATTAAATAAAATTATTTTACTATAGCTACTATATTTGCAATCTATTATATCATAATTAGATGCAATTTTCCCTTTGGATAAATTAATTAAATATTCTTTATTATTATAATTTAATATCAAATTATTTTTATCTCTATAAATTTTCCCTCTACCTTTTAAGTTAATTACATTAAAGTCTTTGTTTATATTGTTAGACAAAGAAATCTTTTTATATTTTTCAATATTGATTCCCTTTTTCAGAAGAAATATCTCTTTTTCTCCTTTATAACTTATAGTTACTACACCTTCCTTATAATATTCTATTTTAGGTATAGGACTATAGATATTAACTACAAGATAGACTAGGAATATTAAATTGAAATAAATTGCTCTTTTATAACCCTTATTATAAAAATAAGCTGATATCATAAGAATTATATATGCAACTGCCATTAAATCATTTAGATAAAAAGACTTAGGTAAAAATACTAGTAACTTATCTGATAAATAATCTATCCCTAAAGTTGAATAATAGAGAAGAAAACTTAAATAATTAAATACTATAGGTAGATTATAAAATAAAACAATAACATTCCCCAATATAACTATTAGGTTAATTAATGGAATTAATATTAAATTTCCTAATAAAAACCCTATAGAGAACTCTCTAAAATACAATATCATAAATGGTATAGTGAAAACTTGAGCGGCAAGGGAAATTGCAGTTCCTTCCCTTAATACTTTAGGTAGTTTATATAACTTCTTATTTAAATCCTTATTAAATATTATTATTCCTAATGTTGCTAGAAAACTTAACTGAAAACCTATTTCAAATATGCTATAGGGCTTATATATAATTAATATTATTCCTGCTAAAGACAAGGAGGCAATTGGATTATAATTCCTCTTAAGTCTAGGTGCAAGGCTTAATATAAGTAGCATTATATAGGATCTAACTGTTGATGCTGCAGCTCCAGTAAAAAGCACATAAAATATTGAAACTAAAATAGCTGTCTTTTCTCCTAATAACTTTTTTAGTAATGAATATACAAGGGCCATATGTAATCCAGATACAGATATAGCATGTAATACACCTAAATTCTTCATTACATCCTCATCTTCTTTATCTAAAAATTCATCATATCCAAAAGCTATAGACGTTACTAACGCTGCCCTTCTTCCCCCTATTTTTTCTTTAATTTTATTAAATATATCTTCTCTAACTTTAAATAATCTTCCTTTTAAATCTAAAGGCATTGTTTCCATACTTTTTAAGTTGTAATCTCCAACAGTACCCTTTTCAATATTAGCATCGTATATAAACTCCCCTGTTGCCTCTATTTTGCTTCCAATACTTACATCCCCTATATCCCCAGATAGATATACCTTTCTACCTTCTATCTCTCCTAGGCCGCCATAGCCATATGTCTTTAATATCCTCACTACCTCTTTATTTTCAAATTTTATATTATAATATATAGAATTATTTATTATAGGTATAATAAAGAATAAGGATAACAGTAAATAAAAATATCTTTTTTCAGTTATTGACATAAATATATAGTAAGCAAAAAAACAGCTAACAATAATAATTGCTAGCCATTTATTTTTATATATTAATAAATAAGAAATTGATGATAGAATAAAAGCAACAAATATATGAAGCAGAATATTTTCCTTGTTCTTATTATACAAATGGCTCACCTCATTTAAAGTCTTACCACTTTCTAATAATTAAACCTCCTAATAAGAAAATAAATAATAGCCAAGCTGATATTATTAAAGTAATAGGAGTAAAGGATATCTTATATATAAATAAAACTGCCACTATAGATAAAGCATATCCTAACATTGTAACTAATAATAACTTAAGTCCTTTAAAATTACCTTTAGAGAATACTCTACAATTGATGATAATATCTAGTATACTCATACCCCCTAATAAAAATAAGACTATTAAACTGTAACTTTCCTTTAAGAAGTATATTGCAAAGGATGGAATTATAATAAATAACAACGCTCTTAAAATTAGCTTCTTATTACTCTCTTCGCCCCTACCATAAAGAGCATTAATTAATATTACCGGAGTTACTATAATTAAATTTATTAATGCTATATAGTATTCCATTTCTAAATTTCCTGATGTGAAAAAATACTGAAAATTAAGCATAAAAATTTCTGATAATACTATTAAAGTATAAAAAGTAATTCCTCTTTTTATCCCTTCTTCAACTTCATTATATCTCTTTCTTAAATTGAAGAATGCTTTTATACTACTTTCTTCCGTATGAATATCAGCAATCTTTTTAAGTAACATAGAAAAGCTTTCTTTTGCTATTCCAACTTTAGCTAAACTCACTAATGACAAATCTCCAAGGGTTTTACCTTCAGCTACAAAATTATAACCATCACTATTGTATAAAGAAACTATCTTATTTTTCATCTCTGGACTTATTCTGCAATATATTCTAGCCTTAGAAACTACACTGATTAATTCTTCATCACTTAATGCTTCTAGTTCAACTCCTGATGTAACTTGATCTTCATTTGAAATCAGACCAATTCTTCTTCCAAAAACCTCTGCTTGCAACTTATTATCTTCAGTAAAAATAACTGGTAAGATACCATCATCTAAAATATTCTTTATATCTTCTCTAGCATCATCAAATAATGGATTTTCTAAAGCAATTATTCCTACAAAGACTAAATTACTTTCTATATTTTCATAAGATGAAGGTTCATAATTAAAACTCCTATAAGCAAATCCTTCAGTAAGTAGCCCTTCTTTAGAGAAATTTAAATCAGCAAGTTTTATTTTGATTATATCTTCAGATGTTAATTCTCTTTCGATCCCATTAATAAGTATATGAGTACAACTGCTTAAAAGGCTTTCCAAATCTCCTCTGGAGTTAGCTCTATATCCCCTTTTAGTCTTATTTACTGTAGTTATTATATCCTTACTTGAAGACCTATGCAGCTCAAATTTTCTTCTATTTGAAACATCCATACTTCCTTTATGAATAGAGTGCTCCATTCCATACCTTGCATAAGCAACTTCATACATATTTCCTTTAATCCAATTATTATCATTGTTAGACTTTGCATTATTACAAATAACTGAAATATCTATAAGTCTTCTTAAATTAATATCTCCTGAATCAATTTTATTAAAACTATATATTTGATCGTTACTATATAGCTTGTTTACATATAACTCATCCTTACTTAAGTTACCTATCTTTTCTAAGAATAAAATCTTAATGTTCTTAGATAGCTCTAAAACTGAAAAATTATTTATTGTAATCTTATCTTCTTCATATATCTTTTTTCTTATAAACTTCCCATAATAAATCATTATGAATGGTATCAATATAGTAGTTATTGCAAATATTCCCTGAGCAAGAAGCACTACCTTATCAGTAAACTTACCTGGAAAAACTAGCATTAAGTTAACATGAACTAATATAAGACACAAGGCTATATTTAGTACTTTGTTTTGAAGCTTTTTTATAATTAAGTCCTTTTTTTCAGTTGTATTATTTATTATTTTTACTAATTTACCTAATTGAGTATTATTACCTACTTCAACTACTACACCTTTACCTTGTCCACTTTTTATTATCGATCCTCTAAAAAGCATATTATTAATTTCACCTATGCTGTTAACATCATCTTCCATCTTAACAGAATACTTTTCCTTAATAAAATTATCCCCTGTTACTCCTCTTTCATCTACTTTAATATCTTCTGAATCTATAATTCTAATATCTGCAGCTATTATAGAGTTTTTTCTAAAATATACTATATCACCTTTTACAAGAGATTCTGCTTCAACTAACTTTTCTATACCATCTCTAAGTACTAATACTTGAGTAGTGTTTAAGTTTTGAAGAATTTCTATCTCCTTTTCTTTAAAGACATCATGATATATTTTCATAATTAAAATAAATAAAATTAAGCTTGCCGTAATTATTGCCATAGGATAAAGGTTATAATATAAGAAAAATCCTATAACTATTATAAATACATATAAATACCTTTGTTTTAATATTTCTAATAATAAATTTAATAAAGCCTTTTTATATGGAAGTGAAAGCTTATTTCCTTCTTCTTCTCTTCTTACATTGCATTCAGCTTCATCTAGCCCCTTATGTACATCACTTCCCAAATCTTTTACTACATTAATCCATGTATTTTTATAATAAGCTCTCATGACCCTCCTCCTTTCTAATCACCATAGAATATCTATAATATAACAATAAACTATCTATTACTATATTTCGATATAGAATAAAACAACCTAACACCTATAGTATAAGTTGTTAGATTGTTTTTTAAAAGATTTTTTTAATTTATCTATAATTCAATAATTAATTTACATCTTATATCTTAGCTTTTTGTCTTTGGATTAAATATTAGTGCCATAAGATATCCAAAGAAAATTGCCGCTGTTATACCTGCTGCTGTACCTGTTATCCCACCTGTAAATGCTCCTAAAAGCCCTTGTTCTTTAACAGCTTTTATAGCTCCTTTAGCTAGAGAATTACCAAAGCCAGGTAAGGGAATAGTAGCACCTGCTCCTCCAATATCCACCAATTTATCATATATTCCAAAAGCACCAAGTATAACTCCGCTAGTTACAAATATTACCAATATCCTAGCAGGAGTTAATTTAGTTGTGTCCATCAATATTTGACCTATAACACATATAATACCACCTACAATAAATGCACTTACATAAGTCATAGCATTATCTCCCTTCTATGTTATTAAACTCTATAGCAACGGCATGAGCTATTCCTGGAATACTTTCACCTTGCAGAGATGATGTAGTACTCATTAATGCACCTGTTGATACTAATAGCATGTTTTTTATCTCTTTTCTAATCATTTTTTTATAAAAATATCCACAGGAAACTACTGCAGAGCATCCACATCCACTACCACCCGAATCAGTATTTTGTACTGTATCGTCATATATCATATCTCCACAATCAAAATAGTTCTCTCTAATGTCATATCCATATTCTAATAGTAGCTTGCTTATAATTTCCTTACCTACCTTACCTAAATCTCCAGTGACTATTGCATCATAAAATTTAGGTTCTCTTCCTGTATCTTTAAAATGCCTTGAAATTGTATCCACTGCTGCTGGAGCCATCGCAGCTCCCATATTATTAGGATCCTTAATTCCATAATCTTTAACTACACCAGTTGTAATATAAGTTACTTCTGGAAAATCTCCTTCTTTAGCTAGAAGCATTGCTCCTGCACCCGTTACTGTCCATTGAGCTAAAGGACTCCTTTGAGCTCCATACTCTAAAGGAAATCTAAATTGTCTTTCTGCTGAACTAAAATGTGAAGATGTTGCTGCAACAACATAATCTGCAAAGCCACCATCCATCATCATAGAAGCAACGCTTAGAGATTCTGACATAGTAGAACATGCCCCATATAATCCAAAGAATGGTATATTAAGCTTTCTTGCTGCAAATGAAGAAGATGTTAATTGATTTAATAAATCTCCTGCAAATAGATAATCTACCTCCTCTTCTGTTAAATCCGCCCTATTAATTGCTGCAGTAATTGCTGTATATATCATTTCACTTTCGGCTTTTTCAAAACTCTCTTTACCATATAAATCATCATTTAATACCTCATCAAAATATTTACCTAAAGGTCCTTCCCCTTCTTTTGGACCAACTATTGAATAAGTAGCAACTATCTTGGGAGGATTATTTAGTTTTACTGTTTGCTTACCAAGCTTTTTTGTATTAGTATTTTCCATAATAAATTTCACCTTTCTTATGTAAACAGTTGAATAATATAATAAATAACTCCTACTATCACTGAGCTACCTATTCCATAAACTAAGACCGGTCCTGCGATTGTAAACATCTTTGCTGCTACACCAAAAACAAACCCCTCTTGTTTAAATTCTATAGCTGGAGCAACTATTGCATTAGAGAATCCTGTTATAGGCACTACAGTCCCTGCTCCAGCAAATGTTGCTATCTTGTCATATATTCCAACTCCAGTTAATAATGCCCCTAAAAATACCATTATTATCGGAAGGATCATTTTTATATCATCTTCTGGAAAACCATATTTTATAAGTAACTCTTGAAAGATTTGACCTAGTGTACAAATAGCTCCTCCAACTAAAAAGGCTCTTGAACAATTTCTAGCTATTTTAGGCTTTGGATTAGTTTGTTCTGCAATAGTTTGAAATTTTTCTTGTATTTGCTGTTCTGTAGGTCTTTTTTTCTTTACCATATTAATTCTCCTTTCAAATATTTATCCGATCGCTACCATTGCTAACACTCCCACCTTCTATAAGTGGGAGCTAAGCACTGCTATGCGCCTGGATTAGTTCTTCTAACCTTCAGATGGAGCACTGGGCATTCCTGTACTCTGTGAAAGTGATTCACACAAAATAGAAGATTTTGGTTCTCTACTTTTTAAGAAAACTCCACCTGAAGATAAGAATCACTTTATAAGTTTATTATTCCACTTTATACAAATATAACACTGGAATTTAATTGCAAATATATCTTTACTATCCTTCTTTAGATAAATTAAAAGTAAAGACTATATTCCAAAATTTAAATTAGTAATTGAGGACAAATAAAAAAAAGCTGTCCTAGACAGCCTCTTTTATTCTACTTAATACAACAAAATTTTCATTTTAAATATACATTTATTCTTTTAATTTTTCTCTCATTATCACTAATACTTTCTTCTCAATCCTAGATACTTGAACTTGACTAATACCTAAAAGTTTAGCTACCTGCACTTGTGTTTTATCCTTAAAATATCTAAGCATAATTACTTGCCTTGATTTGCTATCTAAGCTCCTAATAGCTTCTTTCAAAGCAATCCTGTTTATCATATCAGTATCATCTTCACCTTTTTCACTTAATTTATCTATAAGTAAAACAGGAGCTCCATCATCTTGATGAATAGTGTCGTAAAGATATTGCATATTTACAGAGGATTCTATTGCAAACATAATCTCTTCTTTCTCAACTCCTGAATATTTAGATAATTCATCAATAGTAGGTTCTCTATCTAATTCTTTAGTTAAAGCTTCTTTGTCAAAATGAATCTTTCTAGCTAATGTCTTAACACTTCTGCTAACTTTTATTATTCCATCATCTCTAATAAACCTTTTTATCTCTCCTATAATCATAGGAACTGCATAAGTTGAGAACTTAACATTAAACTTATCATCAAAGTTATTAATAGCCTTAACTAAACCTATAGAGCCTATTTGAAAAATATCTTCATAATCATAGCCTCTATTAAGAAATTTTTTGCTAATGGATGAAACAAGAGGTAAATTCATTTCAATAACCTTATTCATAGCCTCTTGGTTACCTTCCTTGGCTAGAGGTATTAATTGTGAATTCTCTTCATAATTATACACCTCTTTTCTTACAATTCCGTTGTCCATATATTTCACCTAACTTACTGTATAAAATTTCTTTTTCATAATAACCTTAGTTCCTTTTCCATCTTCACTTACTACCTCTAAATTATCCATAAATGATTCCATAACTGTAAATCCCATACCTGATCTTTCTAATTCAGGTTTAGAAGTGTATAATGGCTCCATCGCTTGTTCGATATTATCAATACCTTTTCCAAAATCCTCTACACTTATTGTTACTTCATTTGCAGAAATACTGGCTTCTATTCTTATTATTCCCTCTTTTTTGTTTTCGTAACCATGAATTATAGAATTTGTTACAGCTTCTGATACAGCAGTTTTAACATCTGATAATTCCTCAATAGTCGGGTCTAACTGAGATACAAAGGCAGCTACTGCAACTCTTGCAAATCCTTCATTTTGAGATTTACTCATTAATTCTATACAAATTTTATTATCCACCATTTTAAACCCTCCACTAAATATTCATTATACCTTCATCAACATTTCTATAAACATTAATCAGCTTATACATACCTGAAATCTCAAAAACTTTATTAACCGCCTTATTAATTTCAACTATGCATAACCTTCCATCCCTATTTTTCATTTTCTTATGTCTTCCTATCACAACTCCTATTCCAGAGCTATCCATAAATGTAACACCACCAAAATCTAATATAACTTTTTTTATGTTATCCCTATCTATTCTATCATCTATCTTAACCCTAACCTCTTCAGCGCTATGATGATCTAATTCCCCCATTAAACTAACAATTAACTTATCTTCTACTTTATTAAACTTTAAATGCATACTTAAACTCCAAAGTTATAACCTTAGAGCATTCACCTCCCTTTAATAAATTTCCACTCTTTTCCATAATTCTAACATACTATTTTATTCATAGTCAAATATAATTATGTAATTTATTGTAAATTATTTTTTAATTCTAGAATCTATACTTAATTTGTCATAAAAAAATTTATACCTGTAGGGAAAATCAAATCAATAAATCACAATCCACAACGCAAAAATGAGGCTGTTTTCTCAAACAGCCCCATAAAAAAATTTAAAATTAAGAGTTTAAAATTTGAAATTTTTAATGAAGAGGCTGTCTCATTATCAGATCAAAGTGAGAATTAAAAATTAATGTTAGTAATTCTGTATGAATTACTAACATTAATCTCTTTTTAAAACTCCTACAGGAATTTTTTATTAATTCTTAATTATGTGACAGCACCAAAATATATTTTTCAAAACTCATTTATGAGTTTTTTCATTAATTCTACATTGTTCATTATTTACTTTTTCTTATACTTATATATTTCATTCTTAATATTTATATAAAAATCTTCTAATGTCTCATTTTCCTTTAATATTAATGTTTCAATTGCATCATCAAGGCTATTCATTGAGTAAATATTAAAATCTCCAACCTCGATTGCTTCTTCAACTTCTGGAATCAATATTAATTCATCTATATTAGATGATGGAATTAATACACCTTTATCTTTTACACTGTCTAAAAGACTACAAACTCTAAAGAATCCCTCAATTTTCTCATTTACACCGCCAATCGCTTGAACTTCACCTAATTGATTTATAGATCCTGTTACAGCTACATTTTGTCTTATAGGTCTTTTACTAATAGAAGATAAGATACAAATAGCCTCTGCAACTGATGCACTATCTCCATCTATTATCCCATAAGCTTGTTCAAAACTTAAATAAAAGTCTACAGGAATATCATCATATGGATCTATAATACTATTAAATAAACCTTTTAAGATATTTATAGACTTTTCATGGATTTTTCCACTTAATCTGCTTTCTTTATGGATATCTACTATTTTCCCAGTTCCCTTATGAGAAACGCATGTTATTCTAAGGGGTTTCCCAAAAGAGTAATATCCATTATTAATAACAGATAGCCCATTAATAACTCCTACTTTTTCTCCTATTACCGAAATTAATATCTTGTCTTCTTTATATAGTCTATCATATTCTTCTTCAAACTTTTCTCTAGAATATACTACATCTCTAATAGAATTGCCATCTATTATTTCTTGTTCTTTACTTTTAGCTATAGTATTGGATAATATTAAAAATTTATCTATTTCTGAAATATCTACATTAACCTTAGTTTTACTATTAGCTTTTCTTGCAAGATATTTAATAATTTCTTTTGTTGCTTCACTAGATATTGGAAGTAATAAATTCTCATCTATCTTCCTAGATATAGCCTTTTCAACATATGAAATAACATTGTCATTGGCTTCTACAATAGGATAAAATTCTGCTCTTAATTGAAATAGCTTACCAAAATCCTCATCTAAGCTATATAAGCTATCATAAGTCTCCATATCTCCAATTAAAATAACCTTAACATTAATTGGGATAGGCATAGGCTTTAATGTATTAATAGAAATAACCTCATAATAAGCCTTAGAAATATCATAAGTGATTTTACTAGTCATAAGCGCCTTCTTTAAATGATAATATGCGTATCCATTACTAGCCAAAGTATTCATTCTTACTATTAAACAACCACCATTTGCCCTTAATAATGAACCGCTATTAATTAAGGATACATCTGTTGTGTAAACTCCATTATGATTTTCAAATTCTAAGAATCCCATTAAATTGTTTATACTTGGATCTTCTTCAAATATTACAGGTGGAGAGGAAACTAAGCTATTATCTACTAATAGGTGAATATTATATCTATTTATAGCATCATAAATCTTCTCCTCATCCTCATCAAGACTCATAGTATAAGAATTTATTATTTCTTTTTCAACTAATATGAACAATCTTTCTAAATATTCATAGGCATTATCATCATCAATAAATTCAAATAACACCTTATCTTTAACAGATTCCATTTCTTTAGTTAAAAAATCACCATAAAGTTCTTTTAATTTATCAATGGAACTTACTTCTATTTCTTTTATCTTATTAAGGACAACCTCTGCCTTCTTCTTTAAAACTATGGCCTTTGCAACAATAATTTCTTTTTTATTTTTTTCTAAAGTATCATATTCCTTTTCACTTATAGCTTTACCATTTATTAAAGGGATAAAAGCAAACCCCTTACTAGTAATCTTTACCTCAAACTCATCTTTCTTAGCTAATTCCATTAACTCACTTATATAATTATTTCTTTTACTTTGTACCTCTTCGATTAATTCATCTTTTTCATCTTCTGAAGATGTATTATAAAATTCCTCTACTATATCAATATAACTATCCCTAACCTCTTTTAATGCTTCAACTAATTTCTTTCCATTTCCATTAGCAATAAAAAGGACTTCTGGCTTTTTATAATCTTCTAAGATAACATAACAAACATCATTTGGAGGTGGTAAATACTTATACTGCTCCTTTATATATGCTGTAAGCTTTTCTAATTTTTCTTTTGAAAACGAATCTATTAAATATACATTGTAACCTTCCTTTTTTATACTAAGAGCCCTTCCTATCTTATCATACTCCGAATCTAGTTCAGGAATAGTAGTAACTGTTCCTTTTTCTTCTAATTGCTTAAATTTAAAATTAAACTTCACTTCATCAAAAGTTAATTTTCTAATCATAATATTCCTACCTTCAAATTGACTTAGCAATTCAAAAAAAGCAGTCCCCCCTTTATTAATTTATTTACTATATAAATATTCTTATAATCCATATTAGGGAATAGAAAAATAAATTAATTACCATAAATATAGTCTATTATATGAATACTACTAAAAACTCATACCATAAAAAAAATGAAGAATTAAAAATGAAAGAATTAATTTAGTAACTTGTTCCAAATTACTTAAATACAAATAAGAGCCATTGCTTTAGAGGATTTTAATCCACTAAAACAATAGCTCCTATAATTCTAACTTGTTATTAATCTTTATATTCTATAGCTATACTTATTTCTTAGTTACCTTTTTGCTATTTTTAATTACATTAATGATATAAAGTTTTCTACTGCTTCATCTGCCTTCTTATAATCTTCATCGGAAGGAACAAAACAAAATGATAATCCTGGATCTACAGTCTTTAACTTTAAATCCTTAAGTCTTGCTGTTAACATTTTTACACCTTCTCCACTCCATCCAAAGGATCCAAATGCTAAAGCAGCCTTTCCTCTATTTATTATTGGACTAACTAGAGATAATAAATCCCAAGAAGGTTTAACTGCATCTTGATTTATAGTAGGAGATCCTATCATAAATCCTTTTGCCTTTTCAAGCTTTGCTATGCATTCTTCTAAAGGAATAGAAGTTATCTCTGTTATATCTGCCTTATATCCCTTTTCTTCTACTTTTTCTTTTAAGTATTTAGCCATTTCTTCTGTATTTCCATATGCAGTAATATAGAAAATCTCTATCTTTTTATCATCTACTTTTTCTTCAGTAGCCCATTCTTTATATAGATTTAATATCTTATCAATATTCTCTATATGAACCGGTCCGTGGCTAGTCCCAATGCAATCAAAGTCTAATCCTTTAATTTTATCAAGTCCCATTAACACGAATCTTTTAAATGGTCCCATTATACAATCAAAGTAATATTTCATTTCAGCAAAATAATCTTCATTTAAGGTTGACATTATGCTTCCTTCTGGACAATAATGTGATCCAGTGAAATCACATGTAAATAGCATATTTCTTTCTTTTACAAAAGTAAACATAGTATCAGGCCAATGAAGATTTGGAGCTGTTATAAACTTTAAAGTAGTTTCCCCAAGTGATATTTCTTCTCTAGCTTCAATATATTCAAATTCCCTATTTAAAATATTTTTTAAATAAGTTATTGCAGCTCTAGTACCTACTATTTTTATTTCTGGATAATCTTCAAGCAAATTAATTAATGATCCGCTATGATCTAATTCAGTATGCTGAACTATAACATAATCAACTTTTTTATCACCAATAACATTAGTTAAGTTCTTTTTAAATTCATCATAAAATCCAGTCTTAACAGTATCTACAACTGCAACTTTTTCATCATTAATTACATAAGAGTTGTAAGTGGTTCCTTTTTTTGTTTCCATTATTATATCAAATACTTTTAATTCTGGGTCTTTAACACCAACCCAATAGATGTTTTCCTTTAGCTTTTCCTGTAACATATACCTACCTCCAACTTCAATTAGTCCTTCGTAACACTAGTAATATTTTACCATAAACTCATTAGTCAAACAATTCTTTTTCGACTTTTTAGTATATTTTTCAACTTTTTTCACTATTGTGATATTATGGATTTATTCTATGGCTACCATTGCAAATACTCCCATCTTCCAAAAGTGGGAGTTAAGCACTGATATACTCCTGGATTAATTCTTCTAAGCTTCAGATATCATATGAATACTGACCTCCGTGAAATTGATTCACAGAAACTCAAGATTTTATTTCTCTACTTTTTAAGAAAAATCCATATGAAGCTAAAAATTACTTTATCAGAGATGAAAGATTATCTATCTCTATTATATATTCATAATGAAGAGCTCTTGTTAATGAAACATATAGAAGTCTTTGATCTAACAAAGTATCACTATAGTTTTCTTTACTTGGATTATAAATAATTGTTGCATCAAATTCTAATCCTTTAGTTAAATATGATGGAATTATAACTATATCATCATTATTTTCTTTTTCATTGCCTTTTACTAAGGAAATATTTTTAAGTTTATTCTTTTTTAATATCTTTTCCAAAGTTTTTCCTTCTTCTAGACTCTTAGTTATTATTCCTATACTGCTTTTTCCATTATTTATAATCTCCTCAATAACTGTAAGGATTTTTCCGACTGCCTCTTTTTCATTTGAACATTTAATAATTTTAGGTATATCACCATGTCTTAATACAGGTTTAGCTTTTTTCAAATCTAATTTTTGTGCTTCTAAGGATGCATTAGCAAACTCAATAATTTCTACTGTAGATCTATAGCTTTGAGTAAGTTGTATATAGGTAGCATTTCCTTCAAAAACTTTATCAACTATCTCCTTCCAGTCCCTAATTCCTTTATAATAGTAAATCCCCTGACCTATATCTCCAACTAATGTTAATGAATTTCCCTTAGTTAATCTATTTATTAAATATACTTGGAAAGGATTATAATCTTGAGCTTCATCTACTACTATATGAGAATACTTAGACTTTTCATCGATTCCCTCAAGCAACATATTAATATATAAAATAGGTGCTAAATCATCTTCGTCTATTATCCCCTTATCATAATTTGAAATCACTTCTTCTTTCATATAATTAGATATCTCTTCTGGGATTTTGCCCATAGTAGCCATATCAAATAATTCATCATTTTTAAATAAATCTAGATAAATATCTTTAGAATTAATTCCTCTCCAGGCTTTGAAATAATCATTCATTACCTTCTTTGAATTACTCCTTATATTATCCTTTATAGCATCTCTTTCTGAGTATATTTCTATAAGCTTTTTACGTCTTTCTCCACTATCTTCATGCTCTCTTTTTACCTCTTTAATTTTTCCATCCCAATCTAAATCTACTTGAAGACATAGTATTTCTATTTTTTCTTTTATTTTTAAGTTTAAATACCTTTTTATTTCATCTTTTCTCTTATTAATAGGGTAACTTTTTAAATCCTTTAGATAAAGTCTCACTATTTCTCTTTTATTAAATAGAGTATATCCACTAATAGTAATGTTATCTACGTCAACGGAAGCCCCCTCTAAAATTGCAATATATCTATCAATAATATTTTTAAATGATAATGTACCTTTTATTTTAGAGGAATTGATAATAAGCCTACTTCTCAGAGCATCTTCATTTTCAATTATCTCTCTAAGTTTTTCATCCTTACTTTTAACCTTGAATTTTGATTTTAAAAACTTAGAGACAAGCTCCTGAAAAGTAGTTTGATTTACTTCTTCTACTCCTAGATTTGGAAGTATATCAGAAATATAATTTAAAAATAATTTATTTGGAGCTAAAACTAATATGTCTTTACCTTTTATAAGTTCTGAATACCTGTATATTAGGTATGCAAGTCTATGTAATGCAACTGTTGTTTTTCCTGATCCAGCAGAACCTTGAACTATTATAGGAAGATTTTTAGGCCATCTTATAATTTCATTTTGCTCCTTTTGAATGGTAGCAACTACTTCCTTTAGCTTCTTCCCCCTACTCTCCTCTAAATTAATCTTTAAGAATTCATCTACTAAATCCGTTTCTTCTATACCACTTTTGACTATTATTTCATTTATTCCTTCGTCAAATATTTCTTCTAAATTACTATCCTTAAATAAAAATTTTCTCTTTAAAGAAAGGTTTCCTTCAATTATTCCATTAGGTGCTTTGTAGTAAGAATATCCACCTGTTCCGCTATAATAAAGATCTGCAACTGGAGTTCTCCAATCTACCACTATCTCTTCTCCATCCTTTGTAGAACTAATAGATTGTTTTCCAATGTAAATACTCTCTTCTTGACCTTTTGCTTCTCTAAAATCAACTCTACCAAAATAAGGTGCCATAGCAGCTTCTTCGTAATTTTGAATATCTTTTTTTAAAAAAGAACTAATTTTTTCAGTAGTTTCTTTCTCTTCATTATAGTTTCCTTTTGCTTCCTTAGTTAAAGCCCTAAGTTTTTTCTCGATAAAATCATAACTTTTCCTTTTTTCTAAAAGCTCTTCATTTATTTTCTCTCTTTTATTTTTCAAAATTTTTCTTTCTAAGATTAAACCTTCCTTCTCCATCCTTGTACCTCTATTTCCAACTACTATAAGTTGTAATAAATAATTTAAAATTAATTAATCTTTAAAACTAATAGTTTCTATGCAATATAACTTTTAGTAATTTATTTTTAAAATTAAACTATATATTAAAATGTAATATATTTTATAGCTTTAACATTATAAAACTTATATATAATATTAATTAAAATATATATAGTTAATTCAATTATAGGCTATGTAAAATTTAAATTCAATGTGATTAAAGATTTCTCTATATAAATTGCCATTATTTACTTTATTAAAATTATCTACTATATTTAACATTATTATTCTAAAAGTTTTTAATACAAAAGTTAAATTATATTACGAAATTTGCTGATTTTACTTATTTAGTATGTTAGAATTCTTATTGTAAAGGAGTGGTTAATTTTGTCTAAACAAACTAAGACACCAAACTATATTAAAATTGCAGTTGATATTGCTCATAGAATAATAAATAATGAATTCCTTGAAGGCGAAAAAATCACTGGAAGAACTACTTTAGTAAGTATTTACAATGTTTCTCCAGAGACAATAAGAAGATCTTTAGCTTTACTTAAGGATATGGATGTTGTTACTGTAAATGAAAAAAGTGGTATTATAATTAATAATAAGAATGCAGCAAAAGAATTTTTATATAAATTTAAGACTAAGTCAGATTTTACGAATTTAAATAATGAAACCTTTGATTTAATTAAAATGAGAAAAGAAATTGATAATAAACTTGAAAAAAATATTACATCAATTATAGAATTTGCCACTCAACTTAGAAATGTTGGTTCTATTATTCCTTTTGAAAATATAGTTAAAAAAGACAGTGTGGCTGTAGGCAAAAGCATTGGTGAATTAAACTTCTGGCATAATACAAAAGCCACCATTATTGCAGTTAAACGAGATGGAGACCTTTTCTTATCACCTGGACCATATTTTATAATTAATACTGATGATATTATAGTTTATGTAGGTGATGATTCTGTACTAGAAAATGTTAAAAACTACATAGATAATTAAGGTAGCCAAAGGCTACCTTAATTTTTCATTCTTTAATTTTTATTATACTTCAAAATATACTATACTTGAGTCGTCCCTCTTTTTTAGTCTTGGATAGTTATTGCACTCACTATCATCCTCTTGGCTTAAATATAAATTATTATATAAATCGTCTATATTAGTTTCTTTAACAATATCAATAAATTCCGAATATCCTTCTGCTAAATTAAAAGTATCATAATATTGAGAAAACCCATCTGAAGTTAAACTAATAGATACTTCTTTAGATATAGCTATTTTTCCATATAATCCATTATCAATAGCCTCTTCATTTAGCTCTAATATCCAATATCCATTACTCTTATTTTTCATCTTTCTAACATCAAGCACTTCATTATCGCAGTATCTTCTCGCTTCTAAAATTGATACTTCCTTCTCTTTAGATACCTTTACCATAGAATTTAATATTCTTTCTTCTAGTTCTATTATTCTCTTATCTACTATTTCTACTGCATTATCACCTTTTTCTTTATATATTAAAGTACAATCTCCCATTACATAATACTCTAATTCTTTATTATTAAATCTTACCAATGCTATTGCAGCACAAGGATAATCTACTTCATCTAAATTCTTATATCCATCATATGTAATATAACTTTCTTTTACTTCTCTAATAGCAGATTTCATAATATCTTTAAGACTCTTAGAAGAATTTATATTCTTTATTAAATAATTATTTATTTTTTCAACATACCAAAGGGCATCTGTTTCTTTTTCTGTTATTCTTTTACCAGTAATTCCTGTAGCTCCATCTAATACCCAAGCAGCACCATCAATTATAGTGATTTTATCTTCATTAGGTTTAATTTTAGATCCTTGTTTTGATAGATATTTTATATTTCTCATATAAGCTCACCCCTATAAATATTTTTATTTCATTCTTCTAATTCTTAAAAGAGTGTATTGGTGCTGGTATTCTTCCACCTCTTTGAATAAATAAAGATGAAGAATATTTATTTACTGGCATTACTGGTGCTGTTCCTAGTAATCCACCGAATTCAACTAAATCTCCAACCTTACATCCTGGAGCTGGTATAACTCTAACAGCTGTAGTTTTATTATTTATCATACCTATAGCTGATTCATCTGCTATCATGGCTGCTATAGTTTCAGCTGGAGTATCCCCAGGTACTGCTATCATATCTAGTCCAACTGAACATATTGCTGTCATTGCTTCTAGCTTTTCTAAGTTTAGTGATCCATTTAGTACTGCATCTATCATACCTGCATCCTCAGAAACTGGTATAAATGCACCACTTAATCCTCCAACATGACTACATGCCATAACTCCACCTTTTTTAACTGCATCATTAAGTAAAGCTAGAGCTGCTGTAGTTCCATGAGTTCCTACTACTTCAAGTCCCATTTCCTCTAATATATGTGCAACAGAGTCACCAACTGCTGGTGTAGGTGCAAGAGATAAGTCAACTATTCCAAATGGTACTCCTAACCTTTCTGAAGCTTCCTTTGCAACAAGTTGTCCCATTCTAGTTATTTTAAAAGCAGTCTTTTTAATAGTTTCCGCTAATACATCAAAAGACTCTCCTTTAACCTTTTCTATAGCTCTTTGAACAACTCCTGGTCCACTAACTCCAACACTAATAACTTTATCTGCTTCTCCAACACCATGGAAGGCCCCTGCCATAAATGGATTATCTTCAACAGCATTACAGAATACTACAAGCTTTGCACAACCAAATCCCTTAGTTTCCTTAGTATATTCTGCAGTTCTCTTTATGATTTCTCCCATATGTTTAACTGCATCCATATTTATTCCAGATCTTGATGAACCTACATTTACTGATGAACAAACCTTACTAGTCTTTGCTAGTGCTTCTGGTATTGATTCTATTAAGATTTTATCTCCCTTAGTATAACCTTTTTGAACTAAAGCTGAAAAACCTCCAATAAAGTCTACTCCTAAAGTTTCTGCTGCCTTATCCAAAGTTTCAGCAAACTTAACATAATTTTCTTCATCAGTTGCTCCTGCAATTATTGATATAGGAGTTACTGATACTCTTTTATTTACTATTGGAATACCAAATTCATTTTCTATTTCTTTACCTACCTTAACTAGGTCCTTTGCACTACTTACAATTTTATTATAAATTTTTTCTCTAGCCTTATCTCCATCTGAATCTATACAATCTAATAGGGATATACCCATAGTTATAGTTCTTATATCTAATTTTTCTTCTTCAATCATCTTTATTGTTTCTAAAATATTATTGCTGTTCATTTCTTAACCCCCAATATAATAATTATAAGGTATGCATAGAATTAAATATCTCTTCTCTTTGAATTTTTACATCTACTCCAAGTTCTTCTCCTCTTGCAACTAATGAACTCTTAATTTCATCAAAAGGAGTATTTGATTCTCTTAAATCTAGCATCATTATCATTGTAAAATACTTGTCCATTATAGTTTGGTTAACATCTAAAATATTAATATTTAAATCTAATAACTTATTGCTAATACCTGCAACTATACCTACCTTATCTTGTCCGATTACTGTTAAAATAGCCTTCATACATTTCAACTCCTACATTATTAATTTTTTCCAAAAAGTTATTATAATTTTATCTCTAGTACAAATATTTGTCAATTAATTAACATTATTATCCGTGTTTTAAATAAAAAAATATATAAATATATACCAACTATATTTGGCCCCATATATTTATTTCTTATTTTACCCCATGGACACCATTGCAATACTCCCACTTATATGATTGGTATCTAAGCACTACTACACTCCTAGATTAGTTCTTTTAAACTTCAGATGGAGTTAGTCATCTTACCTCCTGTGAAAGTGATTCACATAAAATGCAAGACTTTATTTCTCTACTAAAAAAACTCCACCTAAAGCTAAGAATCACTTTATAATTGCTTTTGTTGATACTACCTCTACACTAGTACCTAGAATATTTTTTATAATTACATCTCCAACTCCTATTGGAGCCTTTACCTTCACTTTCTTTAACTCTTCCATACATTTAAATATTAAATCTTTAGGAATACCTTCCTTTGTTTTTACAGGTAATAATTTTTCACTACTATCTAATATTTTTACAGTTGTTGTTACTATTCTTTTAGGGTCTGTAACCTCCATTATTCCATAGTCTTCTCCTCTTTTACAACTGTTTCCCTTTACAGAACTTTTATCTATATCTACTTCTAAGTGGCATCCCATTGGACAACAAATACAAATTAAGTTTTTTATCATATAAATCTTCCTCCACTATTACTCTAAAGAAATTAATAATAATTCTTCTAATCCCTCTAATATAGATTTTTTCAAAACTATCCTTTCCATTTCAGAAGGTGCTAAATGTTTTTTCTTAAATGCTGCTATTTCTTTTCCCTTTGATATAACCTTTATACTCTTATCTTTATAAACATTATTAACTCTCATAAAAATCGTAATATTAGTATCAATATCCTCAATAGATACTTTTTGAGGTACAGTATAATTAATTCCTTCTCCATTAACTATATTTAAATAAGAAGTTTTCTTAAAACCATCCTTTAAGTATTTTGCTACTGATCTGCCAGTATTTTTAGCTTCTTCTGTAACAAAATCTACTAAGTCATGAACATGAACTACATTTCCACAAGCAAATATTCCTTCAACATTGGTTTCCATACTTTCAGTTACTATTAACCCACTAGTTCTGTTATCTAATATTACTCCTGCTTTTTTAGATAGTTCATTTTCAGGTATTAATCCCACAGACAATAGTAAAGTATCACATTCAAATTCTATTTCTGATCCTTTAATAGGCTTTTTATTTTCATCAACCTTTGAAATAACTACCTTTTCTAATCTTTTATTACCTATTACGTCTGTTATAGTATGAGAAAGATATAGAGGAATATTATAGTCCTCAAGGCATTGTACTATATTTCTATTTAATCCATTAGAATATGGCATAAGTTCCACTACAGCCTTTACCTTTGCTCCTTCTAAGGTCATTCTTCTAGCCATAATTAATCCAATATCTCCTGATCCAAGTATAACTACTTCTTTCCCAGGCATATAACCTTCTATATTTACATACCTTTGAGCTGCCCCTGCTGTAAATATACCTGATGGCCTATCCCCTGGTATTCCTATTGCTCCTCTTGTTCTCTCTCTACATCCCATAGCAAGTACTATAGCTCTTGCTTCTAATATCATATAGCCTTCACTATCATTAATAGCATGAACCTTCTTATCTTCCATACTTATTACCATAGTATTAAGCTTTATTTCAATATTTGTATTTCTTACTAAGTTAATAAATCTATCTGCATATTCCGGTCCTGTTAATTCCTCCTTAAAAGTGTGAAGTCCAAATCCATTATGAATACATTGATTTAATATTCCTCCAAGTTCTGTATCTCTTTCTATTATTAATATACTTTGTACTCCATTTAAACTAGCTTCATATGCAGCTGCAAGACCTGCTGGTCCTCCACCTATTACTATTAAATCGTACATTAATACCCCTCCTATCTTGATTCATTAGTTAGAATATAGGAGCCATCTTTTTCTTGAACTACATCTTCTAAAGGTATATTTAGCTCCCTTGCTATTATCTCCTGCACTCTAGGTCCACAAAATCCACCTTGACATCTTCCCATTCCAGGTCTACATCTTCTCTTAACACCATCTAATGTAATGGTTCCAAAAGCTCTTTTAATTGAATCTATTATTTCACCTTCAGTAATTTCTTCACATCGACAAATTATTCTTCCATAATTCTTATCTTCATTAATGATTTTACTTCTTTCTTCTATAGGTAATTCCATAAATCTAATTTGCTTCCTATATGGATTAAAGTTCTCTTTTTTCTTTAAATCAATCCCTGAATTTTTTAAAATATCTACTACTTTTAAAGCAATGGCAGGTGCTGCTGATAACCCTGGTGACTTCATTCCAGCTACATCAATAAAACCCTTAACCTCACTATTTTCTTCTATAATAAAATCATTAGTATTTGCTTCTGCTCTAAGCCCAGCAAAATTTCTAATAGAATTTCTAAAATTAATGATCTTAGTAGTTTTATTTGCTTTATCTTTAATAAAGCTTAAAGCATCAGCTGTAGTCTTAACTGATTCCTTATCTTCTATTTCTTCTGCATTAGGTCCAACTATTAAATTTCCATGTACAGTTGGAGTCACTAATACTCCCTTTCCAAATTTCGATGGGCATTGAAAAATAGTATGGCTAAAATTCTTTCCCTCTTCCTTATCTAAAACATAGTACTCTCCTCTTATTGGAGTAATCTTAAAACTTTCTTTGCAAACCATATTATGAATCTTATCTGAATAAACTCCTGCTGCATTAATTATATATTTAGCTTTTATCTCTTCGTTATTAGATAGCTTTATTGTAAAAACATCATCTTTTTCTATCCTAACTACTTCAGCACTTACTTTTATTTCTCCACCATTTTCTATAGCATTTTCTACTAATGCAATGGTGTATTCAAAAGGACCAACTATCCCTCCTGTCTTAGCATAAAGAGCACCTAACACATCACTAGCTATATTAGGTTCAAGCTCCAATATTTTTTCTTTACTTATCATTTCAAGGTTTTTCACATTATTTTTTACTCCATTTTCATAAAGATCTTTAATTAAAGTAAGTTCTTCTTCATCAAAAGCTAAAACTAAGGATCCATTTCTTATAAAAGGCACATCTAATTCCTTACATAATTCCTCAAACATCTCATTTCCCTTAACATTAAGATTTGCCATTAATGTTCCATTTTTAGGATCATATCCTGCATGAATAATAGCTGAATTAGCCTTAGTAGTTCCCATTGCCACATCATTTTCTTTTTCTAAGGCTATAACTTTTAAATCATATTTACTTAATTCCCTAAGTATAGATGCACCTATTATTCCAGCACCTATTATTGCAACATCATACATATAAACACCCCTTTTTTCAGTTAACAATTAGCAGTTAACAATTAATAGTTATTGATGTAATTCCTATGGAATTACTATAAATAAATTTCAACCTACAAAACTCCTTTAGGAGTTTTTTCATTAATTTTTCATTTTTTCATTTCTTCATTTTTTATTTTTATTTCTTCATTTTTAATTTTTTAAAGTTATCTTATTTTATATATTATTTTTTATATTTACTTTATTAATGACTTTTTACTTATGCCAGATCCTTTTTGGGTACTATTCTTATTATTAGTTATCTTCAATAAAATTAAATTTATAAAAAATTTGAAGATATTGACCTAATAATTTTCTAAATGCAAAAAAAGCACAAAAATAAGACGTATCTTATTTTTATGCTTTCTCTAAATCTCTTAGCACATTAAATAATTATAGTATAATTCTACCATAATTTATATATTAAGTATATAGGTTTTATTTTAAAATTAATTTATACTAAATTTATATTATTTTTATACAATTTTCCCTAAAATTTTTATTTTAAAAAATTTTTTTCATCAAACTCTTTAATTTCTTAAAAATTAGCATTATAATTAATGTATAAGATAGTTATCCCTTTACAATTTATATATACCCAAATAAATAGAGCAGATTTCTATTATCCAAATCTGCTCTATTTTTTATGAGAAAAACTCATCTTCCAATCCTTCTAAATTAGTTATTTTTATTTCCTTTAAATTAAATTCTATAAGCCCCATATCTCTCATATTTATTAATTCCCTAGAAAGTGATGGTCTTGGTATTCCAAGCTCTTCAGCTAACTCTTTCTTAGAAGCTATTTTATATATATAACTTTTATTTTTCTTATAATTATCTAATAGTATTTTACATACTTTTCTTCTTATAGAATCCAACTCTACTAAATTAATTTTTCTATTTAATATAACTATTTTTTGTGATAAAAGTTCTAACATATTTTCAGCAAACTTGGCATTCTTTTGCATTATCCCTAATACACTTTGTTTTGGAAATGATAAAATCTTACAGTTTTCAACTGCCATTACTGTTGCAGGATATTCCTTATCCTTGGAGAATAACAAAGCTTCTGCAAATACATCGCTTACATTAAAATTAGATAATGTTAGTACCTTTCCATTTTCATAAATAGTTTGAATAACAGCTTTTCCTTCAAGAATTACTGATAAACTATTACACTTCTCTCCTTGATTAGCTATAACCTCATTTTTTTTATATTCCCTTACTAAGTATAGCTGACTTTTTAATATTTCATCTATTTCTTTTTCATTAATGCCTTTAAAGAAACATGTCTTTTTTAAAACTTCTATCATAATTTATCCTCTCGCTTGTAACTCATTATAGTTTTAATTATCTATATACATGATATTATAAACTAATAAGCATAATATTACATAAAAAAACTACTTGATAATTTCCTAAATAATAAAACAAAGCTGCAATAAATGCAGCCTCATTAAATATTTATATTATGCTAAAAACATTTTTAAATCATCTTCTACGTTAGTTATTCCACCAATACCAAAGTTTTCAACTAATACCTTAGCAACATTTGGTGAAAGGAAGGCTGGTAGTGTTGGTCCTAAATGAATATTCTTAACTCCTAAGTATAGTAATGATAATAATACTATAACTGCCTTTTGTTCATACCAAGCTATATTGAAAGCTATTGGTAAATCGTTAATATCTTGTAATTCAAATACTTCTTTAAGCTTTAATGCTATTAACGCTAATGAGTATGAATCATTACATTGACCTGCATCTAGAACTCTTGGAATTCCTGCAATATCTCCTAAGTCTAATTTGTTATATTTGTATTTTGCACAACCTGCTGTTAATATTACAGTATCTTTTGGTAGAGCCTTTGCAAAATCAGTGTAGTAATTTCTTGACTTAGCTCTTCCATCACAGCCTGCCATTACAAAGAACTTCTTTATAGCTCCTGATTTAACAGCATCAACTACTTTATCAGCAAGTTGCATTACTTGATTATGAGCAAATCCACCAATTATTTCTCCATTTTCTATTTCTATTGGAGCCTTACATGTTTTTGCAAGTTCAATTATTTCTGAGAAATCCTTAGCTTCTCCATCAATTCCATCTATATGCTTACATCCTGGGAATCCTGCAGCTCCAGTTGTAAATACTCTATCCTTATAGCTATCTTTTGGTGGCACTATACAATTTGTAGTCATTAATATCGGTCCATTGAAGCTTTCAAATTCTTCTTTTTGCTTCCACCAAGCATTTCCGTAGTTTCCTACAAAGTGATCATATTTCTTAAATGCTGGATAGTAGTGAGCTGGTAACATTTCTGAGTGAGTATAAACATCTACTCCAGTTCCTTTTGTTTGCTCTAATAATTGCTCTAAATCCTTTAAGTCATGTCCTGAAACTAATATTCCAGGATTATTTTTAACTCCTATATTAACCTTAGTTACTTCTGGATGTCCATAAGTTCCAGTGTTAGCATTATCAAGTAGAGCCATACCATCTACCCCTACCTTACCTGTTTCTAAAGTCAAGGCAACTAATTCATCTACTGTTAAGTTATCATTTAATAATTTAGCTAAAGTTTCTTGCATAAACGCACTTACTTCTTCATTATCATAGCTTAATTCATTAGCATGTTTCATATAAGCTGATAATCCCTTTAATCCATAAGTTATAAGTTCTCTTAAACTTCTAATATCTTCATCCTTAGTTGCTAATACTCCAACTACTTTTGATTTTTCATCATATTCTTCTCTAGTAGTAGCATTCCATAATGCTGCTTCTGATAAACAATCTTTATTTGATAATTTATTTAATAACTCTTCTTTTATCTCTAAAGCTCTTTTTACTCTTTCATAGAATATTTCATCATCAAAATTAGCGTTAGTAATTGTAGTAAATAAGTTTATAGTTATAAAGTGATTTACTTCACTTGAAACTTCTTTTCCTTCTTTTCTAAGTCTAGTTGTAACTTCTGATAATCCTTTGCTTACATATACTAAAAGATCTTGCATTCTTGCAAGGTCAGGTGACTTACCACAAACTCCAAATTGAGTACATCCTGTGCATCCTGCTGTTTCTTGACATTGAAAACAAAACATCTTATTTTCCATAAAACAATTCCCCCTATTTCGAATTCTTTAATTAATTACTTTATGGTTATATTATATAAACATTAGAAGTTAAACTCGGTAACATTAGTTACAATTTTTAATTATTATAATATTAATTTATATTCCTACTATTTAAATCCCTTTTACTTGATAAAAATAAAGGGGCTGTCATACAAACAGTCCTATAAGTGCTTTAATGCCTAAATTTATGCCTTGTAAAGCTTAATTACTATTAATATTGCTACAAATATTATAATTGCAGTTATAGCTAATAATATCATACTCATAGACAATTTCCCCTCTAAGTAAATCATATATCTTCAACTTATTTACTTAGAGGCACCTTTATTTTCTATTTATTATATTTTTTAAGAATAATTATTTCATAACTAAAAAACTATATAACCGGATAGCTTTTTAAAATTATAGCTTTACCCCTAATTGTGTATTCACCTAAGCTAGCTGGAATTAAATAACTATCTCCTGTTCTTATTCTTTCTGTAAAGTCTTTTCCTTCTATTGTTCCTTCTCCGTCTACGCAAGTTAGCATATCAAATTTTTCTATATCACTTATATCATTATATTGTGAATCTATCGTTATTTTTTCAATTCCAAAGTATTCATTTTTACATAGTAAGATATGACTATATCCATCGAACTCTTCTTCTGTTTTTTCACTTAAGTTTTCACATTGAAGATCAAAATTAATAACATCAAGAGCTTTTTCTACATGTATTTCCCTAGGTCTTCCATAGTCATATACTCTGTAAGTAACATCACTATTTTGTTGTATTTCAGCTATAATAACACCTTCACAAATAGCATGTACTAATCCACTGTTTATTAAAAAACAGTCTCCCTTTTTAACTTCTATTTTATTTAAATATTCTTCAACTTTATTATTTTTTATTGCTTCCTCAAATTCTTCTTTAGTACAATTTTTTGTTCCAACTATTAATGAAGCACCTAGCTTTGCATCCATAACATACCAAGCTTCAGTTTTACCATAGTCACATTCATGCTTTGCTGCATATTCATCTCCTGGATGAACTTGAACTGATAATTTTTCCTTTGAACTTATTAATTTAATAAGTAGTGGTAACTTTTCTAAAGTTATCTTATTACCAACTAAATCATGTCCAAGTTTATTTATTAATTCATCAAATTTAATACCTTTTAATTCACCATTAGCAACTATTCCTGTTCCATTTGGATGGCAAGCTATATCCCATGTTTCACCGATTTCTCCATCAGGCATATTATCTCTGAATGCCTCAAAGTCTCTTCCCCCCCAAATTTTTTCATAATATAAGTTTTCGAATCTAATTGGATACATAATACTCCTCCTATTAAACTGATTTTTCAATATAAATTTTCCAATTCATCCTATATATGATTAAAAACAAAACAATTTTTTTACTATTTCCAACATACTTTCGTCATTCCGTGAATCACCTATAGAATAAATATTCTATTTAATAATTTGTTCTCTCAACTCTTTTAATTCATAAACTTTAGAGCAACTTAATGGAACTATATCTATGTAAATATCATTTCTATATATTATCGCTACATTTTTAATATTTTCAATTTCATTTAACTCCTTCATTAGACTATAAATAGAAATTATTCTTACTTTTTCATCTAATCCTCCAAAATTCTTTTATTAGACTACTCATATTTCTAAAAATAAATTTATAGACTTAAAAGTTTATTCTTTTAAGTCTATAAAAATTAACTACTTATTTCTATTTTACTATAACCTTATCAAAACCTTACTTCTACTGATTTAACATTACAGGAATATATCTACTGTTCCATATTCCCCCTGTGTCTATTCAAATCTTTAATAGTAATTATTTGATTTTATTTTTCTTCTTAAATATAGCCACTCCTGATGCTGATAACGCTAAGCCTAATAAACCTATAACAACTGGTGAGTTACCTCCTGTATTAGGTAATTTTCCTTCATCGTTTGGCTTACCATCATTATTTTCATTGTTACTCCCATCTCCGTTGTTGTTTCCTTCACCTGGCTTATCTCCATCACCTGGCTTATTTCCATCGCCTGGCTTATCTTCATTTTTAACTAAAGAGTTCTTAGCATTTTCAAGATTTCTGTAAGCTTCATCTACTTCTTCTTGAGTTGCATTTTCATTATTTGCAACTTCTTTTGCTTTTGCTAATGCATCTATCATAACATTCCATGATTCTTCAGTATATTTGCTCTTATCTAAAGATTCTACTTCTTTAATAAGGTTATTAAGCTCATCCTTAGATACACTTTCTGGAATTTTCTTTAGAGCATTTATAGAATCTCCTAATGGCTTTGTAGCATCATCAACTTGTTTTTGTGTTAATGAAACTGTTTCATAAACTTTTTTAGCATTTTCTAAAGCTGCTTTAAATTCTGATTTTCCTTCATCTAAATATTGATCTAAATCAATTGATTCAGCACGCTTAATCATTTCATTTAAATCATTTCTATTTAATAAAGTTAATTGTGAACGTGCTCCTATTAATCCATCATAAGCACCTTTATAAACATCGTATTCACTACCATCTTTAATAGATTCAGCATATTGAATAGCTTCTATAAATCTTGCATAACTATCGCTTGTATAATCAGCTTCATTGATTGATTTTAACTCAAGAAGAGAATCATTTAATTCAAAAGCAATCTTATATTGTAATGTAGCAATAGCATTATCAATATTTTTTATAGCAACTCTTACATCATTATCGGTTGCATCTTTCTTTTCTAATATCATATTAGCATCAAGTATTTTATTTTTGAAAATATTAAATCCTACATAATGATATTTACCAGAATCTCTAAGAATATCTTTGTTTTCATCATATTTTGCTTGTAACTTAGATTTATCTGTTTCTGCAGTTGGTTGTCCAAACTCAAACCAATCAAAATTTGCTACCCACTTACTAGGATTTTCAGTGTGTAACTTTATATAAACATCATGTTTTCCAGTAATCTCTTCGCTTAATATTGTTTTTGCAAATGTGTAATTTGCCCATCCACCTGTAGTTGGTAATTCAATTGATCCTACTGGATTTCCATCCATATTATCTAGGTAGATATCCATTCTTGAATTGTTATCACCAGTTGATGGATTATGAGAATAACGTACTGTAGCTTCTGTCTTTCCGTTAAATTCAACATCATTATAGCGTAACCATGCATTACCTCTTGTTCCTCCAACACCAGTTAATTCATTTCCGTTGCTGTCTCTAATGTTTTCAATTTTTAATTCTCCATTACTCCAATCATTTTTATCTTCTGCTTCAATATGTGTAACACCTGATTTTTCAAATTCCATATAATCCACATTTGCAATATATAGTCTTTTACTATCAGTAGTTCCTCTTAACACAAAGCAAATATTATTAACACCAGTTAATGGCTTATCTAGTTCAACAGTAGCAACTTGATAGTCACTCCATCCAGTAGTTAATGGCATATTTACAGTTCCTAACAATTCTCCATCTTTACTATCTTTTCTCACTTCAATACGTGCATCTAAAGCACAAGCATCTACACGTGTAGAATACCTAACATTGATTTTATTCGCATTAAGGTTATCGAAGTTTACATTATTATACTGAATCCAAGCCTCATCATATGTTCCACCTAAATTTATAGATTCATTCTTTAAGCTTCCATCAGACCATGTATCACTTCTCTCAGCTTCTAACTTAACTTTACTGACAACTGCTGTTTCTCTAAATTGTAAATAATCTACATTTGCTATATAAGGTTTTTCACCAGTTGTTCCTCTAAAAACAAAGTATACATCGTGTTTACCTTTTAATATTTCAGGATTATCCATAGCCACTTGAATTGTTTTATATGTCCCCCATGCTTTTCCTGTAGTAGGTAACTCAACAGTACCAATTAATTGACCATCTAATCCATCTACCCTTACTTCTAGACTACTATCACTTGCACAACGATCACTTGCATTATCATAACGAAGTTCTAAGATTAATGGATTTAATCCTTCAAAATCAAGTCCATCATATCTTATCCAAGCACCATCATATGTCCCACCTAAATTACCATTTTCATTCTTTAAGCTTTCACCAGACCATGCATCACTTTTTTCAGCTTGTAATCTTGAAAATCCATCACTTGGAATAGTTAAATGTTCTTGAGCATCTACAATATTAGCAATAGCTAGCTCTATTTCTTTGCTAGTAGCATCTTCTTTTTCTAAAAGCTGCTTTCCTTTTTCAATTTCATCTAGTAAAACTTGATAAGATGCTTTGCTATAAGCACTAGCTCTAATATACTCCGCTTCTGCAATAGTTCTTCTCAAATTAGCCGTATGATTATAATCAAAATCTAATAATAATGCTGTCATTCCTCCACGAGAACTCATATGAATTGTACTAGCTTTAGCTCCATCAAATGCATTATCATTAAATGAAAGTTCAATTTCAACATCTGAATCATGACTTTTTGCTTTTCCTTCAAAACTTAATACAACAGTTTTATCTCCTGTTTTTATAACTTTTGCAGTTAATCCTTCTGGAAGGTTTGTTATTATTACTTTTTCTGTCTCTACAAAATCTTCATTAAGGTTTCCAGTAAATACTGAATTACCGCTTAAAGTAATTGTAGCTGTATCTATTATAGATCCATCATCATTTTTACCTTCATTAAACTCATTTAATGAATATGATAATTGATCATCATCAAACATAACTTTAATGTTATCTTTTATTTTACGAATACTATTTATAATAGGTGTTTTTGTTGCAGAGTCTGTTATTTCAATTGTTAGATTGCTAATACTATCATTTAAAGCATGACCTTCAGCTTTTCCATCCAATGAAACAACTACTTTATTTTTATCTGTTTTTACAGCTGAAGCTTTAAGACCTTTAGGAAGGTTAGAAATTTTAATTTTTCCTAATGCAGTTAAATCTTCATTTACATCACCTGTAAATTCATTTGTTTCTAAAGTAATTTCTAATTTTTGATCAAAAGAACCATCATTTAATTTAGACTCTTCAAGCATTCCTGTTGAATAAGCAATTTCATCGTCATCATAAGATGCTGTATTTGCTTTATCACTACTTGATTTAGCTGTAACACCATCCTTTGCCCACTCTGAAGGTTTATTATCCATTTCAAAAGATAAAACTCCTCCTCTAGTGATTTCAGAGTAATCTACCCATGTACGATTAAATGATTCTCCATTTAATGTTGCTGATTGAATATACATATTTTCATCTGAAACATTATTAGCTTCAATTGTAAATGTTTTTCCATTTCCTACATCTAAAGATACTCTTTCAAAGAATGGTGAACCAATTTGGAATGTTGTATCCCCAGGAGTCATAGGGAAGATCCCCATTGCTGCTGATACAAACATCATTGCCATAGTTCCAGCATCATCATCCATTGTTTCTAAGTATCCTTGTGGACTTAATTTATACATTTTTTCTTTAACAGCACCACTCGCATATCCTGTATTCCATGTTTCATCAGTATAAATTTGTCTTACCCAATATTGTGCTTTATCAGGTCTACCCACAAAGTTAAATAAATATGGTGAATGTAATTCTACTTCATTAGCTGCATTGTGCAACATCGCATTACCATTATCTGGAGCATGTTCTCCAAAAAGATATTGTAACGCTTCAAGCATAGCTTCTTTACCACCCATTAAATCCATCAAACCATTAACATCGTTTGATCCATACCAAGTATATTGCCACATAGAACCTTGATATAGTCCATCTGCACCAATTTTTGTTGGACTGCTCTTACTCCAATTTCCATCTTTATCTTTGTTCCATACTAATCCTAATTTACGATCACTAAATGGGGATTGTACAGCATCTTTTCTAAACATGTTTTTATAGTTAAATGAACGATCTAAGAAATATTGTGCTTCATCTTCTTTACCTAAAGCTTCTGCAATAATTGATAAAGCCCAATCATCATATGCGTATTCCATTGTACGATCCATACGATTAGGAACATACCCTATTTCTTCTACTTCTTCTGTGATAACTTTATTTGCAATTTTTTTAGCTTCTTCATATGCTTCTTCTAAGTTATCTATATCAGTAAACCCTTTAGCAACACCATCAGCAAGTAAAGCCACTGCATGTTCTGTTCTTACATTAGGAACTGGTTGTTTATCATGTGACCATGTTACTATACCATAATCTAATGCATTTGCTATTGATTTAACCATATCTTTATAAGTATCTGGCATAACCAATCCAATCATAGGATACTTACGATAATCATCCCATAATGTCCATGAATCATAGTGAGTATAATCTTTAGCATTATGTATTTTCCCATCAGTTCCTCTAAAGGTTCCACTTGTACTTGTTGCATTTACTGGAGTCATAAACATATGATACAAATGTGTATAGAATAATTTCTTTAACTCACCAGTAGGATCACTTTTTTCAGAACTTTCAACTCTAACTTTACCTAATACATCATTCCATTGTTTATCAGCTCTTTTGTATGCATCATCAAAATTCCAATCTTTAATTTCATTATGCATATCAACTTTAGCTTGTTCTACGCTAATTGGTGAAATACTTACTTTTAATTCTAATTCTTCGTTTTCTTGAACATCAAAATTAAGAATAGCACCTAAATCATTTCCTTTTTGAGACTTTTCATCACTTAGTTTTTTTCCATTCCAAGTTTTAACGTTATTGGCAGGCTTACTAGTTTCCATATAAAAATACATAGTATATTTTCCAGATCCCCCAACGTTTCTACCACTAAATCTTCCACCTAATGCAGTAGTAGTTTCACTTTCTTCTATTACATCTAAAATGGCATCACGAATATCAGTTCCATGATATGTATAATTTAAATCAGCTAAGATATTAACATTTCCAGCCTTAGGGAATGTATATCTATGATATCCAGTACGTTGATCTGTTGTTAATTCAGCTTTGATTCTTCCCATTTCTGTATCTGATTTAACATCATTATCTTTTCCAGTGTTCGGTGTTAATTCAACACTATAGTAACCAGGTTTTGCACTTTCTACATCTTTAGTGTACTTCATAGCTCTAGTTACTGCATTTGGTCTTTCAGTATATTCTACATAAGTAGGCGTTACTAAAACATCTCCACCTGTCCCTTGACCACCAACACCCTCAATACGAGTATGTGAAAATCCTTGAATTTGAAGCTTCTTATAATCGTATCCAGCATGATCTAGAGTATTATGAGGATAAGTATCTGGGCTTAGTTTAACTAATCCATTCGGAACAACACTTCCCGGGAAAAGTTGGCCATAGTCTACCTCTGTAGATACAAATGGGTCTACATACTGTGTATAGCTTTCTTCTTTTTCAACAGCTTGAACTTCTTTTAATCCTCCAATAGCTGTTCCTGGAATACTACTTATTGTCATAAACGTAGCTAAACTACAGCTTATGAAACGAAGCAATTTCTTACTTTTCATCTTTTCTCCCCCTTAAAATATTATTATTTTACTTTAGAAAACTAAAATAGCTTTCTAAATTGATCTTCTTGAAACATATAATATTAATAAACTTATATGTTTCAATTTTATTAACATAAACTTATCACTTAAGTATATTTTTGTAAGTAAAAAAGTGATAGTTATATTAGCTAATTATTTAAAGAAAATAAACAGTATAAATCAATAATTCTATATAACTTTATATATTAATTACATAAAAGATATTATATTTATCAAAATTAAAGATATCGTTTTCTTTTGTTGTATTACAAATAATCGACTCTTCCACCATTCATCACTTAGTAATTATTCTATTTTGAATAAATCACTTATAGCAATAATAATTATATATGTAAAATATTACGTTTGTAAGTTATAGATTTTGTAACTTTTTTTTCATAACTTTTACCAAGTAAATTAGGTATTTTTTTTATAAATTTCCATCTATCAAGAAACACCTCTAAGTTATTCACCATTTAAATCCAAAAGAGGTTTCCTATTTAAGAAACCTCTTTCATTTAGTATAGTATAAATATTCATTTTGATATTGCCACTTAATATTTTATAGTGTTTGCTAATTCCAAAAATTCTATTTGCTAATATATATACTGTTTAATATTACTTTCTTCTATTTTTTTTCTTGAATATAGCTACTCCTGATCCTGCTACCGCTAAACCTATTAATCCTGTTGCAACTGCTGAAGTTCCACCTGTGTTAGGTAGTTTTCCTCCATTGTTTGTCTTACCTTCATTATTTTCATCGTTATTTCCATTATTATTTCCATTGTTGCTTTCATTTCCGTTATTGTCTCCATTACCTGGCTTATCTTCATTATTATCTTTTTCAACTAAGCTATTTAAAGCAACTTCTAAATTTTTTTCAACCTTAGCAATTTCTTTTTCTGTTGCTTCTTCATCTAAAAATACTTCTTTTGCGTTTGCTAAAGCCTTGTCTAAAGCCTTCAAGCTCTTTTCTGTATAATTATCTCTATCAACGCTTTCTGCCTTATTTATTAACTCTTCTAACTTTTCCTTACTTGGTTTTAATCTTAATTCTAAGAACGATTTTAATAAATCTTCATAGGCTTTAGTCACTTCTTTTCCTAAAGCATTTTCATCAGCAACTACTTTATTTGCAATTTCCAATTGCTTTTGTAGCTTATTCCAAGTTCCAGATATATATTCTTTTTCATCTAATCCATTAATTTTTTCTATTAATGCTATTAATGCTTCCTTATCAACTCTTTCAAAGTCAAGTACATTTTCAATTGAAACCCTTAAAGCATTAGCAGCTTCATCAATTTCTTGTTGTGTTGAATTTTTATCTTCATTTACTTTAATTGCATTTTCTAAAGCCTTATTAAATTCATCAACAATACTTTTGTCAACTCCCTCTAATAATCCTTTTTCTATTACTTTATTTGCAGCTGTAATCATTTGAATTATGCTTTCTTTATTTGTATCTATAACAAATGTAGCGCTAATTTCTAAATCTTCCATTACTGATTTATACAATAGCATTTCATTTTTTACTGAACTTGTTACATCTTCTCCATTTATAACTAATGCTTCTAACTTATAGCCACTTTCTGGAGTTATATTAATTATTAAATCCTCTCCTTTAGTTATTTTATTATCTATTGCTGTGGTAGTAACCATTCCATGCTCTGATTGATTAACTTTAATATTAAGCATTTCTATTTTATCTTCTAGAATAACTTCTATTTTAGAATCTTCAAATGGCATTATTAATTTAATAGTATAAACACCTTCACTAGAATTTGGAACTTGTACCTCTTCTCCATTAAATTTCACTTTTGATAAAAGTTTTCCTTCTTCGATGTTTTTAATTTTCAATGTTATTTCTTCATATCCTACTGCTTGATTTTTATTTATCTCAACATCAGCTTTTCCACCTTGAACTTCAGTTGTAATTTCGTAAGGAACTAATTCTCCGAATACAACAACAATCTTAGTGTCAGGTTCTAAATTATCTAATGTATATGATTTATTTTCCTTATCAAAATCTACTGATACACCATTAACAAATACATATCTTACGTCTCCATCAAAAGTCATTGTATAAGGTCTACCCTCATATCCATTTCCTTTAATTATATTTCCTTCACCAATTTTAGTTATATCTGCATCTATTTTATTACCAAATCTGAAGTAATCTACATTAGATACATATGCTTTCTCTGTATCATTCTTAAATACTAAATATACATCATGTAAACCTGCTTCGATATTCTTTAGTAAATCACCTTCTACAAGAACATAATTATTCCAATCAGTACCTGTTACTGGTACATCTATTTTTGCAAACGCTTCACTATCCATGCTATCTATATGCAATTCAATATATCCACCAGCATCCATTTCTTGAGCAGAATAATAGATTTCTAAACTATCTTCATTTCCATCAAAGCTAATATCATTGTATTTAACCCAAGTATCTTTCTTTACTCCACCAATATTTTCTCCATCATTTACAATACTTGAATGTGCTGCGCTAAAATCTTCTGCTTCTAAGCGATCTTTAGCTATTTTTATAGAATTGATTCTTCTAATAACGCTATTTAATTCATTATATTGATTAACAATTTCATCATGAGTAGAATTTTCATTATTAGCAACAGCTTCTGCATTTTTAATTGCATCATTCAATAGATCTTTACCAGCTTGTGGTAAATTACTTTGATCAATTGTTCTTGCGCTTATAATTAATTTATTTAATACATTTACATCAATTCCAGAAGTATCTCCTTCTTGTCCTAATAACTCTATTTCTGATAAAGCTGTACCACCTACTAATTCTAATTTATATTTTGTAAATGATTTTTCTTCTTTTAATTTAAATGGTCTAGTATAACGCTGCCATTGAAATTCTAAATTACTTCTTTCATCAACAACTTCCCATTCTGTTCCATCATTACTTCCACTTAATTTATAAGCACTAGGAGCCTCTCCAGTTCTACCTGATGTTAATGTAAGCATACTTACTTTTGTTGGTTTAATGAAGTTATAAATAATTTCACTATTACCAGTATCATTTAACATTGCTGAAGTATTAGAATCATTATCAAAAAGATTTCTTATATCTTTTACATTTGAATAAACACTGTCAGAATATACATCTTGAGATGGTTCATCAATTTCTTTTACACTTGTTATAGTTACATCTTCTAATGGATTTGGTATCTCATCATTCTTTGTAATTGATGTAGGTAAAGAATCTTCACTTGAACCCCAATTTATATTAGGTGTATTTCCCATAGTAAACTCAATTATAGCACCATTGGCAATATCTGAGTGTTTTAAATAATTTTTATTATAATCTTCCCCATTTAATTTCATTGATTGAATATAAATATTTTCATCACTATTGTTATTAGCTTTTACTGTAATACTATTACCATTCTCTAAATGAACTGTCATTTCTTCAAATAATGGCGAACCAATTGCATATTCATCATTTCCCATTGATACTGGATAGAAACCTAGTGCAGAGAATATATACCATGCACTCATCTCACCGTTATCTTCATCTCCAATATAACCTTGTCCAAAGTCACTTCCAACATATAATCTGTCTAATATATCTCTTACATATTTTTGAGTTTTCCATGGTTGCCCAGCGTAATTATACATATATGGAATATGATGTGAAGGTTGATTTGAATGTCCATATTGTCCTAATTTAACTTCTCTTGCTTCTTTTTGTTCATGAATACCACCTACGCTTTCTACAGCTCCATATCCCCAATAATCTCCATTAGTTTCTAAAATCGTATCAAGCTTTTCAGCTAGAGCATCTCTTCCACCATATAAATTAGCTAAACCTTGTGCATCTTGTGTTACAGAAACTGACATGTTAAATGCATTAGTTTCAGTATAATCATCGCCCCAGAAGAATGGATTAAAATCTTCATCTGAATATGACCAATCTCCATTAGAGTTTTTTCCTCTTAACCATTTATCATTTACTGTATCACCTGTAGAACTAAATAATCTAGAATAATTTAATGCTCTATTTAAATAATACTCTGCCTCATCTTCATATCCTAATTTTTCTGCAAGTTTATAAATTCCATAGTCATTTATATAACCTTCAATTGACCAAGAGAAACCTTCACCTTGTAAGTTGTGTGCTGTATATCCTTCAAAAATAGATTTATTTAATTGTGCACGCCCACCATTTGTTAAATTTGAAGAATCAACTGCAACTGCTGCATTTTTAATTGCTGATTCATAAGCACTTTGCCAATCAAAGTCTATTCCCTTTGCAATAGCATCACCAAATATAACATCAGAACTTGTACCAACCATTGAATTAGTTCCACCTGGAGCTATCCATCTTGGTACATAACCTTGATCAAGATAATGTTGAACTAAACCATTTAATAATTCAGTATCCTTTTCTGGTGTAAATAGTGCATATGCAGCCCAGGCTGTACGATAAGTATCCCAGAAACCATTATTATAATATAATTTTCCCTCTACTACATCATGATCTCCATATGGTGATCTATATTCCCAAGTTGGATTATCATTAGTTCCTGTATTTTCTGATAATAGATTAGGATAAGCATTCAATCTATATAAATTAGAGTATAATGTTGTTAATTGATCATTGCTTGCACCTTTAACATCTATCATATCTAATGTATCATCCCAAGTATCTTGAGCCTTAGTAAAAATTGAATCAAAATTATCAGTATTAGTTATTTCTAGTTCAAGGTTTTTCTTTGCTTGTTCAATACTTATAAATGAAGTAGCAAGTTTCATTTCAACAACTTCACTATTAAAGCTTGCTATTCCTTGTTTAGTATTTTGAGTACTTGTATAATCTGGCTTTTCAGAAAATTCACCATAAATATACATAGTTTCCATACCATTACTATTGTGATTGCTTGATGCTTCAAATGTCCCATCATCATTAAATTCTAATGTTCCATTTGCTCTTGTAGAATCAAATATTATATTTCTATTTTGGGAGTCTTTATCAAATGTGAATTTTACAACTGACCCATGTACAGTTGGAGTAACTTCCATTTTAGAATTGCTTGCATTTGATCCTTCATTAAAGTTTACTGAATAATAGTGTGCTTTTGCAGTTTCATTTTCATGAGTAAACTCTGCTTGACGTGCGGATGCATTTATTTGATCTCCATTAGTTACTTTTGTAGCATCAATTGAGGTATTTATCATAAATTGCCATGTTCCACGATCTCCAACCCAGTAAGATGGTTCATGAGAAATAGTAATATGTTTTAGCGAGTTACCCTCTAATTGATAATTATAAATTTTATTATCATTTGAATTGGTTGCTGGTACAAAAAAATTGAAACCATGAGGCATTGTTACTGCTGGTACTGTTAATCCACGAGAAAAACTTGGCGAATCATTTGTCCCACGTAATATATTAACGTAGTCTGATTTATGAGTAACAGTAACTGATTCTTCATTATAAATTTTTAAATCATCAATATATGTCTTAAATTTTGCATTATCTTCTTTTGGATTTTCATTATTGTCATATGCAATTAAAATATTCTTAATTATCTTTCCGTCTGCTACACTACCTATATTACTTGCTATATAGTTCCATTGATTTGTTGTTAGTATTTTACTATCTCCCTGTGCTTGAGGATTTAACTTAGTATCATATTGATCTATTGCATTTAGATCACTTAAAAATGAGCCATCACTAAATTCTACATCAACTGCAATATGCATTTGAGTATATTCATAATCATAATCTCTTTCATCAAGCATACTTGGAAAAATAGTATAGCTTAAATTTGTATCCTCACTTACTTTAATATTTAAATCCTTATAAATTACATTATAGGAATAAGCTCTTTCATTCCCTTCATGAACTCCTGCTACTTCAACTGCTTTACTTCCAGTCCACCCCTTTCCTGAAGCTTGATTCCATGTTTCTGAAGGTCCCTTAGTGATTACTGTTGTCATTTTGTTAGCTGTTTCTTCATCTTCTTTTATTCCAGTACCTAAGTTTAACTCCGACCATTGAACCATGTTTCCATTGGATTTATAAATTTCAGTAATTTCCAATTTAAAGTATTTATATTCTACAGAATTATTAATTTTGTATTCTTTTCTTTCGAATCTAGTTGAGAAAGTTTGATTGCTTTGAGAATCTAAAATATCCCACTTTTCTCCATCATTGGATCCAAGTAATTTCCAAGACTTTGGATCACGTTCTTGAGCATCATTTGCTGCTGCAATCTGATATCTATCAATTAATACTTTCTCTTTAACTTCAAATGACACCCAAGCAGGATTTGTACTATTTACACCATTTTTATCATTAACTAAAAATTTTGTATTAACTGAATCATCAAATAAGTTTTCTGCAATTTCATTATCATTAAAACTTGGACTTGATTTAATACTAGATAAAATTATTTCATTATTAATACTTCCGTCAATAACTACTTCTTTTGGTAGCCCCAATACATTGTTGCTTCCCTTTTTTTCATCAATAGTAGAATTTAAAAATTCCTTATCCTCTTCATTCTCTTCAAAAGATGTTTCAAATAGCATTTCTTTTTCTGGCTTTGTATTTGCGTTTGTAGTTAAATTTTTATCAAAAACTGCTGCATTAACTGTAATTCTATTTGTAGGAAGCATTGTTACAAGCATAAATGAAGCTAATAATGATGCTAAAAATTTTTTTCCCATAACCACTCAATCCTTTCATAATAAATTTATAATTCCACGTAAATATTTATATATTGATTAAATAAAAGACAGTAGATAAATTATTTTTATGTAAATATATCTACTGTCGCTCTCTTTTAATATTTAAGTGTAATCCTTATATGACTTTTTATTATTTGAATGTCTTTACTATTTTTGTTACTATAGCATCAGCTTTTTTTATAACATCTGATACCCCCATTCTTAGAACTTTCTTTCCCTTAAATCTTTCTTCACCTTTTATAGAAACATCATTTGTTAATATTACGCACACTGCTTCATCAATATCTTTTTTCTTTAATTGATTTTCTATTCCTGATCCTCCTTGAGTCTCTACAATTACTTCAACTCCATGATTCTTACCTGCTAAAACTAATGCTTCTGCTGCCATATAAGTATGTGCAACTCCTGAGGGACAAGATGTAACTCCTACAATTTTCATATTTTTACAACTCCTTTTAAACTTCTTCAAATTCTAAATCAAAATCTTCTTCTTCTACTTTAACTTCACTATCTTTATTTGTTTTCTTTAATAAATTAACCATTATCGCTGTTACTAAAGATCCAACAACTATACCTATTATATATCCAAGTTTTCCTTCAACAACTGGTAACACTATAAGTCCACCCCAAGGAGCATGATTTAAAACTCCAAATAAGAATGGAATAATATTCCCAACTGCAGCTCCAACCATAATAGATGGTATAACACGCAATGGATCATTAGCTGCAAATGGTATTGCACCTTCTGTAATTCCTACACATCCCATTAATAAAGCACCTTTACCAGCTTCTTTCTCTTCAGTATTATATTTTTTAGGAGCTAATAATGTAGCTAATCCCATTCCTATTGGAGGTGTACAAATTGCAACACCAACACCACCCATTAAGTATGGTAATGTGTCTACTTGAGTTTGAGCAAATAATGTAGCAACCTTATTTATTGGACCTCCCATATCAAAAGCAGTCATACTACCTAAAATAGTTGCTAGCGGTACTTTACCGATATCACCTAATCCTGCTAACCAATCTGTTAATCCAGTCATAAGAGCTGCAATTGGAGCTCCTATTACCCAAATAATAATACCACCTGTAATTAAAGTACCGAATAAAGGATATAAGAATATTGATCCTAATGATTTTAATGAAGTAGGAAGCTTAATTCTTTTTAATTGCTTTACAACAACCCCAGCTATATATCCAGCAATCATTCCTCCAAGAAATCCAGCCCCAACTTCTTTTGCTAAATATGCACCTAACATACCTGGTGCTAGTCCTGGCTTATCAGCAATAGAATATGCAATATATCCACCTAAAACTGGTATAAATAATGTTAATCCTGCTAAACCTATTTGTGCTAATCCTGCTAGCCATCCTTCTGTTGGAGTTGCAGGAACATCATTTAACATTACTGATAGAGAAAATAATATTCCTCCTGCAACTATAAATGGAATCATATGTGATGTTCCTGTTAGCGTATGTCTCTTTAAATCTGATAAACTTTTTTTCCAATTCATTTTATTCACCTAATCCTTCCCTTAACATATTAAAAATTTCTTCTTTATCACTAATTAATAACTTATCAATAAATTCCTTATGCATTAGCTGTCTAGCTAATCTTGATATTATTTTTATATGAGTATTTTCTTCATCATTCCCTGGAACAGCTATTAAAATTATTATATTAGCTAATTCCCCTGTTTCAGGATTCCATAAAATTTTATCCTTCAACCTACCAAAACAAATAGCTGGTCTCAAAACGTTTTCTGTCTTACCATGTGGAAGTCCAATATCATTTCCTATTGAAGTTGGAGATAATTTTTCTCTTGCAAGGACATCTTCGTAAAACTTATCTGTAGTAGTTATTGCACCTTGTTCTTTCAACCTCTTTACTAATGTTAATATTGCTTCATTCTTTTCTTTTTCTTCTATATCAAATATAATGCATTCTTTCTGTATAATTGATTCCATCATAAAGTTACCTCCAACTCTGATTTTCTTATTATTTCTTTAATTTCATTTAATGAATTCGCCTTTTCTAATCTATTAATTAAGTTCGTGTTTTTTATCATTCTCATTAAAACTATAATGGCTGGAATATGTTCTTTTCTATCTTTACTTGCTAAACAAAAAATAACTTTTGCTTTCTTATCACCAAATTCTATAAATTCCTTACTAACTATTAGACTAATACAACTTCTATAAACCCCAGTAGTGCCTCTTCCATGTAATAATGCAAAACTATTGTCTGTAACTGAATAAAATCCAACACTCTCCATTGTATTAATTATATCTTCTTCATAGCTTTCATCTATATAGTTTTCCTTTTCAAGTAGTTTACTTACCTCTTTTACAGCTACTTTCCATTCCATATTTTCTTCATAAAAGTCAATGCAATTATCAGATAATAGATCGCTAAGTTTATTGATCTTTGATGGTGTAATTGAAATTTGATATCCAAATTCTTCTTTAATAATATCAAGAACTTTCATTTTATCTACTTCATCTAGAAAATTTAATTTTTCTCTTATAACATTGCAACTAGATATTATCTTTTTTCTCTCTATTCCACTCTTTTCAATATTTGTATAATCTTTATCTGATAATACTGGATTAACTATTAAACATTCTATTTTATTTTGAACATTTATTTTTACTGTAGATATTATAAAATCTATATTTCGCCAGTTACTATAAGTACTCAATTTATATACTGGTATTGTATCTATAACGTTTACTTGAAATTCATTCAATAAAGATTCCTTTAGCATAGTAGTACTTCCATAACCATGTCCACAAACTAATAATATATTTTTTGTTGATGTCTTTGTTATACGTCTTATACTTGCAATAAAATGTATAGTTAGATAGGCTATTTCATCATAATTATTAATTTCCTTCAATCCGTCAATCTCTTTAATAACTTTTGAAACCGCATAGAATACATCTATATCTTTTTCAGGAAGTATTGAAAATACTTCATCGCAAAGGTTTACTCTTCCAGTAACCCTCTTCATTAAAGGTATAATATGATTTAATAATCCATCTATTAATATATTATCCTTATTAAAGTCAATATCCATTTCTTTTGATATAGCTTCAATTAAATTTGATACCATTGTTTCAATATAAATCAAGTCTATGTCTCCATCTAAACCAACATCATTATTAATATAGTTTATTAATCTAATAAGTACCTTTTGTTTTTTCTGATCTATTTTTATTTTTATAATTGCTTCTAAATCACTTATAAAGTCATCATACCTATCAGAATAATGATTGTTTATTGTTGATTCTAATGGATTTTCTTTCCCTTTCAATATAAACCAAATAACTACAAATACATTTGAAACATACCACTTATAAACATCATCTGCTAAAATACAGTTCATATTTTCAAGAAGCTTGTCTATCCATTTAATTACATCCTTTAATATAATTCCTTCAAAGGCCCTTTCTATAACATCTACTGCATAAGATTCAAAAGCATTTAAAGTTAGTTTTTCACCTTTTAGTAAATGTACATACTTTTTAAATTCATTATTAACTAAAGCTACTCTATTATTTTTTAATCCATCTAGAAAAAAATGATCAGTATAAGTAATTTTTATATTATTTTCAGATAATTTATTTTCTAGAAATGTTATGTCATTTTTTATTGTTGATCTTGATACTTGAAAATCTAAACTTATTTTATTAATTTTTAGTCTATGATTATCTATTAATAAAATAAGTAAAATTAAAGAGACTCTTTCTTCTTGAGAATAAATAAAATCATTTTCTTGAGTTAAGATAGAAGTATCAATATTATCAGGGAAAACAATACTTCCCTTTGATAGTTTTTCAATTAATGGCATTTTATTATATTCTAGAATGCTATTAATTCTATCTATATCATATCTAACATATCTTTCCTTTATATCTAAGCTGGATGCTATTTCCTTGTACGTACTTTCCTTTTTGCTTTGCAAATAATCGATTATTTTTAACATTCTTCCGCTTAACAATTTATTTCCCCCTCAATAAATCACCTCTTACAATAATAATCATACATAATAATGAAAAAATATATAAGTTAGAGGTTTTGTAAGTTTTTTTCCACAATTTACACCGGACAATTTTTGTAATTTTTTTTACATAATATATAGAACAATTTTCTAAATTGCAATATCAAATTGAACTATTTTTGTTAAATTGAATAAATATCATCTAGATATTAATAAAAGAGAGCTTCTGGTGTCTTATAATTTAACTTTCTTCTAGGAAGAGTATTAATCCAATCTTCAATACGAGATATCTCATCGATAGTATATTGGAATATAGCTTTTCATTTTGGAATAAATCTTCTTATTAGCCCATTATGCCTCTCATTGCACCCTTTTTCAAAAGATGAATAAGGGTGCGTAAAATAGACCTTAGTAGAACAATCATTTTCTATATTACTAAGGTTTGAAAACTCAGATCCATTATCTGAAGTTATTGTTTTAAATACTTCACTAAATTTACTACCAAATTCATCTTTTATACTTTTTAATGCTTCATCTACCCCATCAGCTGTCTTAGCAGCTATCTTCCTGTGGATTGAATTTAGTGTCTTTCTTTCTACTAAAGTTAAAAGAACATTATCTTTTTTATTTTTTAGTCCTTCGACAGTATCTATCTCCCAGTGGCCAAATTCTTCTCTTGTCTCTATTGTCTTATCTCTTTCCTCAATACTTTCTCTATTGTCTTATCTCTTTCCTCAATACTTCTGCCAAGCTTTCTTCTATTAACTCTAACAATGTTTTTACGCTTATTAATTCTTAACTTCATAGGCAAATCACTATTACTAATCTTTATAAATCCTAGGTCTATATAGTTGTAAAGTGTTTTTGTACAGACCATTTCATCACTATTAAAACGAGCAGAAGCTAAAGCTTCGCCGGTACAAGCATCTAATGACCAATTATCTTTTAATACTTTATTTGTTACATAATCTATAAATTTAGAGCATTTTAGAAGTTTATATTTACCCTTGCAATTTTCACGATTTTGATAATATACTCTTTCACCTACTTCTGCAAAGTATCTTGTAATCTCTACTCCATTTTTTATTTGCTTTACTGATCCACGCTTAATTTCATTAAGCACTGTATTTATTGTTCTGTTAATACTTTTAGAGATTTTGTAAGCACTCCAACCTTCTTTTAATCTTATTTCGATAAAACACCTTTCTTGTAAACTTAAGTGTTTATTTTTCTTTGTATTTGTGATATTCTCTTTAGTGTCCATAGTGATTTCCTTTCGTGAATTGTTTCAGCAAATTCAATTTTAACACGAAAAATCACTATGGATTTTTTTTACTTCAATTTAATTTTACAACTAGTCTATAGAACAATTTTTATATTATACTATTTAGTATTATTTTGTAATATTTTTAATATTTTGTTACTATTTCGTAAATATTCGTAATAAGTTTGTAACTATTTTTGTTGTTTTGTAAATAATAATAAAAGAGCCTTTAAGATCTAATCTTATGGATCTTTTATAGTTCTCAATTATGTACAGACAAAAAGCTAATATGAATATCATGAACCTTATATATAAACACTATTTATTACAAAACTTCAACTCCTATAAACTTCTACACTATGCCACTCTATTCCTCCATACAAATTACACCATAACTTCCCACTTGACCTTTATATATCTATTACGCATTTCTCTTACACCTAAGAGTAGGTGATCTCAATAACATAAAAAAATAGGATGCTTTCTAGCAACCTATTTTTAAACTTTAAATATAGCAATACTTCCTTTATTTGTAGATGATACTTCTAATTTCACTTCTATTCTATCTTTTAATTCCTGAACATGAGATATTATCCCTACTACTCTTCCATCACTTTGTAGGTTTACTAAACATTCAACAGCATTATCTAGTGACTCTGGATCTAATGTTCCAAAGCCTTCATCAATAAACATAGTATCTAACTGAATTCCTCCAGAATACCTTTGAACAACATCAGCAAGACCTAATGCCATAGATAACGATGCTTTAAAGGACTCTCCACCTGATAATGTCTTTACATCTCTAGCCTTCCCAGTATAATTATCAAATACCTCAAGGTCTAACCCCTGACCTTTTCTTTTATCACCTATATCTTCTTTTCTTAATAATTCAAATCTATTATTAGTCATTTGAGAAAATCTTAAATTGGCTGATGAAATAATATCTTCAAAATAAGCAGCTAAAACATATCTTTCAAAACTTATTTTCCTTGGATTATCTCCATTTATAACCTTTGCTAATTTACCTACTACTTTATACTTTTCTTCATCATCTTCAATTAACTTATTATAATTTAAACACTCACCGATGATTTTTTTATTTTGATTTATTCTATAATATATTTCTTTTTCAACCTTTTCTATTTTTTCCTTATTGTCGTTCTTAACGCTTAATGCTTCATTTATGAAATTGACATCCTGAATTTTCAGATTTTTTGTATCCTCTAAAGCAATATTATAAACTCTTTCAGCATTAGATAGCTTAATATTGAAATTATTAATATCTTTTTCTAAAGCTACTATTTCCTCTTCCGTTATTCTCTTTTCTGAATAATCCTTATAGTCCTCAAAGCCTAATGATAAAACCTTCTCTTTAAAATCTTCTAAAGCCTTATCTAAATCTTCCTTATTAGATTTTACTAATGCTTCTAAGGATATCTTATTACCATTTTCCTTATCATAGTTTGACTTACTGTCCTTATAATATTTTTCTGCTTTTTTATAACCTTCTATTAAATCATTTAAAACTTTATTTAATTCTAATTTTTCCTTATCTAAAGCTGAAACTGTTCTTAATTCACCCTTAAAATCCTTTAAAATATTATTTAAATTAGCTTCTTGAGTTTTTACTTCTCCTTCTTTTTCTAAAAGTTCAGTATTTAACTTTTCTAAAGCTAACTTTAAAGCTTCATTATCTCTTTCTTTTTCTTCTTTCATAAGGACAATCTTACTTTCTTTTAATAGTTCTGTTTCAATTTTAACTAAATCTTCAATTATTTTATTTAACTTAGTTTCATCTTCTCTAATAACTTCTTTTACCTTATCTAAAAGATTATCTGTTTCATCCTTTATATCTTCTAAGAAGATTTCTTTATATAAAGGATTAATATATTTCTCTTTTAATGAATTTATTTCTGTTACTATCTTAGTTAATTCCCTATAATACTTTTCTCGCTTTTCATAAGCTAAATCACTTATTGATTTTGCTTCTTTTACCAAAACTTCTGTAACATTTTCTGTTTCTAGCTTAGCTAATATAGGATGATTTGTAGAACCACAAACTGGACATGGAGCTCCATCCTTTAAGGATTTTGCTAAAATCCCTGCTTGATTTCTTCTAAAAGCATCTTCAAGCTTTTCATAGTTTTCCTTTTTATTTAAATAGTCTTTATCAGCCTTTTCGTAATAAATTGCACCCTTACTATGTCTTTGCTCTTCACTTATTGATTTCTCTATTGCTTCTTTTAATTTATATAACTTATCTAATTTATTTTTCAAATTAAGCTCTTCTATTTTTAATAAATTTCTATTTTCTTTAAATTTATTTATATTACTTAATTCTTCATTAAGAGATTTTATAAGCTTACTATTGTCTTCACTATTTTTTGTAGATTTTTTAATTTCTTCCTTTATTTTTTTAGCTTCGAAAATATAATTATCTAACTTTTCTTTATTTTCCTCATAATTTAAAGCCTTAGCTTTTAAATTCTCTACCTCATCTAATTTTTTAATTAGTTCATTTTTAAATGGTTCCTTTTCTACTTGAAGGTTAAACAGATTTTCTGCTTCTTCCAAGGAAATTTTAAAATTATTTAGCCTTTCATTACTACTATTTAATTCTTTTTCATTTTTAGAAAGATAATTCTTCTTTTCCTTATACTTATCCTCATAGCTTAAGGCAGTAATAGCTTTCTTACCATTATTTAATTTATCATTCTTACATCTATATTCTTCTTTTAATAAAGTTAAATCATTAAATTCCTTCTTATAAACTTCTAGATTTTCTAGTTTTTTATTTATATCATTTGCCAAAGCCAATTCCTTAGATAACTTATTTATTTCATCATTCACTTTTTGTAGCTTTTCTTTAATTATATTTTCATCTTTTTCATCTTTAGAAATTGAATCATAAAATCCTTCTAATATTAGATCAATATTTAAATCCTTATTAGAAACTAAAGCTTTTAAATCAATATCATCTTCCCTAAATAAAAAAGCACGGATTCTATTTTCTCTATCCCTTTGGATATTTTCTATAGCCTTCTTTAAGTTATTAGCTTCAGTCTTTATATTTTGCTGTATATCAGAAAAAATCTTAGTTCCAAAAATCTTCCTAAATATTTCTTCCTTCTTATCACTATCTGCATTTAAAAGCTTCTTAAATTCACCTTGTGGAATCATAACTAGCTGTTTAAACTGCTCAGAGGTTATTCCTAATATATCTTCAACTAACCTTGTAACTTCTTTAGCCCCAGATATATTTTTATCATCAAATTTAATTTCAGCTCCTGCCTTTTGTTCTGTAAAACCATCACCTCTTAATTTTGCCCTAAAATAATTTGGATTTCTTTTTATATAGTAATCCTTTCCCTTTAAAGAAAACCAAAGTTCTACTTCAGTATCAGAGGTTGGATCTGCAAAGTCACTTCTAAAGGCTCTTCCATCTCTATCACTACCACTTGCTTCTCCATATAATGCAAAATTAATAGCATCAAAAATAGTAGTCTTACCAGCACCAGTATTACCTGTAATAACAAACATATTTTTATTATTTAAATTCTCTTCAAAATCTAAATCAACTTCTGTTGCATAAGGTCCAAAAGCATTAAATTTTAATCTCTTTATCTTCACCTTACTCACCTACCTTTTCAGCAGCTTGAATTATTGATTCCATAATATTTATTTCTTCTTCAGAAGACTTCTCTCCTAATATATCTTCATAAAAGTTTTCAAATAAAGTTAATTTTGACTTTTCTTTTATATTTAACGCTACATTTTTATTATTATTTCTTAAAGTCTTTTCTTCTCTAATAAGCTCCATAACATTAGGATAAAGTGCTCTAAGCTTAGCCATAGGATCTAAGACTTCTCCCTTATCCTTTAATGTTACTTTTATATAATCTTCGTTATCTAAAGCATCTTTATCAAATGCTTTAATTATATCGCTTAATTCTCCTTCTATTACCCTAAAATCTCTTCTTGGCTTTAAAGGACAAAATTCTATATTAACTTCACCTTTCTCATCAATATCAACTATAGTAATTCCCTTTTTCTGCTTAACTTCAGAAAAAGAGTATTTCATTAAAGATCCTGAATATCTTATCTTATCACTACCTACTTTTTGTGGTCCATGTAAATGACCTAAAGCTGTATAATTAAATATATCAAAATGTTTAGAACTTATATATTCAGTACCTCCTATTGATAATGGCTTTTCTGAATCACTAACTTCTAACTCTTCATAACTATCCTCACTAACCTTAGTTACATATCCATGGACTATGGCAATATTTCTTTCTTCCCTGTTTATTTCCTTGGAAATATTAGAAACTACTCTTTCCATTGCAATATCATAATTTTTTATTTCTTCATCCTGAAATAGATCTCTTATATATGGAACATCAGCATAAGGTATAGGATAAAAATTCACCTTTCCAAACTCATCTTCTAAAGTTACCTTTTCAATATTCTTTTTAAGACTTCCACTTATGTAAAGTCCAGAAGAATCCAAAAGAGAACTAGCAAATTCTATCCTCTCATTACTATCATGATTCCCAGCTATTGCAATGACTTTAGTATTTAAATCCTTAACTATCTTTATAAGAGCATTATTTAAAAGCTCTACTGCTGGCACTGGAGGTATTGATCTATCATATAGATCACCAGCAACTATTAATACATCTGGCTTTTTTTCTTCAATAGCCAAATATAATTGATTTATAATATGTTCTTGATCCTCTGTCATATAAAATCCATTTACAAGCTTACCTATATGCCAGTCACCCATATGAAATATCCTCATTTTAAAAACACCTCTTTTTTAATTAATAATTAACAGTTGTCAATTAACAATTGTTGATGTAATTCCTTTGGAATTACTGTAAATAAATATTTTAATTATAAAAACTCCTTAGGAGTTTTCTCCTCAATTATCAATTGTACATTATCAATTATCCATTTTAATATAATTCCTTCAGAATTACTAAAAATAAAAATTCTAATTTCAAAAACTCCTTAGTAGCTTTCTCCTACTCTCTTAACTCTTACCGCTTACGTCTTAACTTTTCCTTATACTACTCACCTGATTTGATTATCCGCTTTCCATAGTGTAATAGCTTTACTAGCTTTCTAAAAACTTAACTAATTCTTCTGCTATTTTCTCAGCATCTTTATAACCTTGATTATAAATAGCATCTAATTTCTCTTTATTCTTTTCGAATCTACTTACTTCTAAAGGGGCACTTGGTCTTATTACAAAGCATTTTCCTTCTGCTTCTAATTTATCTAATAAATCTAAAGTTTCATTATAAACCTTATATCTATTTTCCATTGCATTTATTAAACCTTGATGATCCTTATAAGCTCTTTTTATTAAAGGCATCATTTTAGTCTTACTTTTTCTATATCCCTTATGTTGAGTTAAAATAACTACATGTTTTTCTATTCCATCATCAATAGCCTTTTTAATTGGAATAGGAGCAGCTATTCCTCCATCTAAAAGATTTTTATTATCATAATTAATAACTTTTGCAACTAATGGTAATGATATAGAAGCTTTAAGAGCATCATATCCATCAGTATTAAAGTCCTTGATATTATAAAATTCAGGTAATCCAGTTTCACAATTAGTAGTACCAACTATAAATTTAGCATTTGATTCAATAAATGTTTTATGATCAAAGGGTTCTAGCTCATTTGGTATCAAATCAAATAACATATCCATCCCAAAGGCAGACCCTGTTTTTATTAAATTACTGAAGCTTAAGTATCTTTTATCTTTAATATAATTAATATTAACTCTATAATTTCTCTTCTTTTGCTTAGAAATATAAGAAACACAGTTACATGCACCTGCAGATACACCAACACAATATTTTATATCAATATTTCTATCTAATAATAAATCTAAAACTCCTGCTGAATATACTCCTCTCATTCCTCCGCCTTCTAATATAAGTGATGTATTTTCCATACTTCCTCCTCCAAACTTACTTTGATATTCTAACTATTTCCATTAATAAAAAATTATATCACTTTATATTGAAAATAACTAGTTTCAAACCCTCTCATATCCTATATAAAATTATTATAAAATAATTTCTTTATCGATATAAGTTAAAGATTTAAACTTAATAATTAAGTTCACTATTTACCTCTAACTCCAAAATATAAAAAACTCAGCCACAGCTGAGTTTTCCCCTAAATTGTTAATTGTTAACTGCCAATTGTTAACTGTCTACTCTTCCCATCCCTTTACTCTTTCAACAGCCTTTTTCCATCCCTTGTATAGCTTGTTTCTTTCTTCTATTTCAATCTTAGGCTCATATTCTTCACTTATATAAAAACTACTTTCAATTTCATCTTTATTTTTCCAAAATCCAACTGCAAGCCCTGCTAAAAATGCAGCGCCTAATGCTGTAGTTTCTGAAATTATAGGCCTTATTACCTTAGCTCCTACTATATCTGATTGAAACTGCATAAGTAATCCATTTCTACTTGCGCCACCATCAACCTTTAGAGCTTTTATCTTACAACCTGCATCTTCTTCCATAGCATCTAAAACATCTTTAGATTGATAAGCTATTGCTTCTAAAGCTGCCCTAATTATATGGTTTCTATTAGCTCCTCTAGTTAATCCAAAGATAGCTCCCCTTGCATACATATCCCAATAAGGTGCTCCAAGGCCTGTGAAAGCTGGCACTATATACACTCCACCATTATCATCAACTTTCTTTGCAAAGTATTCTGTATCTTGAGCATCATTTACTAATCTTAATTCATCTCTAATCCATTGAATGATTGCTCCTCCCATAAAGACAGATCCTTCTAGAGCATATTGTACTTTGTTATCTATTCCTATTGCAATAGTTGTAATTAAACCCTTATTACTTTTTACTATTTCTTCTCCTGTATTCATAAGTAAAAAGCATCCTGTTCCATAAGTATTCTTAGAATCTCCCTTATTAAAGCATCCTTGTCCGAATAAAGCTGCTTGTTGATCTCCTGCTATTCCTGCTATAGGAACTAGCTCTCCATTCTTTCCACCTATATCAGCATAACCATATATTTCAGAAGAGTTTTTAACTTCTGGCAAAATATTAATTGGTATATTTAGTTTTTCTAAAATTCTAGAATCCCATTTTAATTCCTTTATATTATAAAGCATAGTTCTAGAAGCATTAGTATAATCTGTAACATGAATTTTTCCTTCTGTTAGTTTCCATAAAAGCCAAGTATCAACTGTACCAAAAAGTATTTCTCCTCTTTCTGCCCTATCTCTTGCACCTTCCACATTATCTAAAATCCATTTTATCTTTGTTGCAGAAAAATACGCATCCATAACAAGTCCAGTGTTATCTCTTACATATTCAACAAAGTCCTTATCTTCTTTTAGCTTCTCACAAATATCTGCTGTTCTTCTACATTGCCATACTATTGCATTGTAAATTGGCTCGCCAGTAGCCTTATCCCAAAGAATAGTAGTTTCTCTTTGATTAGTTATCCCAATAGCTGCTATTTCAGATACCTTTATATTAGCCTTAGCTATAGCTTCTTGAAGAACTCCATATTGAGAAGCCCATATTTCCATAGGATTATGCTCAACCCATCCTTTCTTGGGATAAATTTGATTTATTTCCTTTTGACTTACTCCTAATATATTTTGCTCCTTATCAAAAATAATAGCGCGAGAACTAGTAGTTCCCTGATCTAAAGAAACTATATATTTAGACATAAAAACACCCCTTATTTATATTAAACTTCCCATATTTCTTTTTTAGTTGTAGATACACAAGTTGCTCCTGAATTAAGAGCCATAATAACCTCTTCCTTGGTTTCTATTAATCCACCAACAATTATCTCTTTATTTAAGGAGACTTTAATTTTAGTAACTACCTTAGGAATAACCCCTGGTAATATTTCAATAGCATCACACTCTTTTACTAAATGATTTTTTATATTATTTAAGGATAATGTATCGAAGATAAACATCCTTTGAATAGCTATTAATCCTAAAGCTTTAGCAACCCTAATTACTTGTGGCTTCGTTGAAATAATCCCCTTAAATGAAGTTCTTTCTTTTATATACTTAACTGAAACTTCTCTTGATGCAAGACCCTCTATTAAATCTATATGTATTATACATAGCTTATTAGTATTTCTAACTTTTTCTTCTATATCTTTTATATTGATTAAATCCCCAAATAGAATAAAAATAATTCCTACACTACTTTCTAAAGCAATATCAAGCTCATTTAAACTTTTAACTGCTGCTATAACAGGATTATCAGAAAGCACTTCCTTTATATTCATAGTTCCTCCTTGTAATCATTTACTTTAATTAATTATATCATAATTAGAATTATAAAATTAAATTATTACAGAAATAACTCTTATAAACTTCTTTATTATTCCCTTTGAGCACTCAATAGAAATTATATACATTTTAAAATAAAAATTTATAAATTTGATTATAAAATAACATCTAAATAATTTTCTACAAAGCAAAAAAACTCAGCCTTGGCCGAGTTAATCCACTTAATTGCGCAGCAGCACATATTTTCTTATTAAAGTAATTTTAAAGAAATTACCTTCTAAAATCTATATTTCTAATTATTAATTCTCCATTATACATTATCCATTCTTAATTGTGCGCCAGCACTTATGCTACTTCGTTAGAAAAAACATTATATACTTCTGTTCTTCTAGCCTTCGCTAAAGCTGTAGCTAAAGCATAAGAAATACTTCCATCTACAAAGTGATGTAAAATAGTCCCTAAAGCAACAACTATTATAATTTGATAAAATGAGTATCCAAAAGGAATAACCATAAGTCCTTCTAAGATTCCATGAATAGGTGCAGTTATTAATGTTGCTTTTTTGAAATTCTTATCCTTAGCAATGATTTTTCCTCCAACATATCCTACTACTATATGAGTAGCTGCTCTTGCTGCTATTACTGCAGGAGAAGTAATGAAAAATCCTAAAGCTGATCCTACTCCTACAACTACTGCTACAGATGGTGATATTAACATTGCTAAAAACATTGGTACATGTGATGCTATTGTTGCAGTAAATGGTCCAATTACTACCTTTAAAAATCCAAATTGTACAGGTATTATTATTGCTATTGCTGTTAAAACTGCTGCAAATACCATCTTTCTAATTCTTTCTCTACTTTCCATTATTGAATCCCCCTTAATACTATACTGCTGTATATACACTAGTATAGTACTAAGATTGATATTTGTAAATATTTTTCTTCCATTTTAATTTCTTTTAAACCATTTATAGGACTTTTTCCCTGTATCTATCCCCTTATTTACAGGATAAAATATACCTTCATAAACCTTATTCACTCTTTTTCTAGATAAAATATAAATAATTAAAACTGGACTTAATAGTATTAAAATATTTTGAATTATACCCATATTCCATTTAGGTATAAAAAAATATACAAGCATAACTAAATAAATGTGAAATACATATACATTCATTGTTGCCTTACCAATATTAGAATATCTTTGCTTTTTATTAGGTACTAGCATTATTACACAAGCACCAAATAAAATTGATGAAATATATAAGATTCCTCTATATAGTAATCCATTAAATAATCCAACCTCTAATGAACTAAATGAATAAGAATTATACAGAAATTTATAATCGACTATATTGTAATTAACTACAAATATAGCTATAAATAAAAATAATGCTATTCCTATAAAAGCAAATAATTTATTAATACTTTTAAGTTTCTCAAAATGCTCTTCCTTAGTGTAATAACCTAAAAGAAAGAAAGGTAAAAATACTATAGTTCTAGATATAGATAAGTATCCATTTACTGCAGGGATTACTCCTACTATAATACCTACTATAAAACTTATTAATACTATATTCTTTATCTTAACTATGTATTTTAAAATGATTCTCCAAAAGAATAGACTTAATAAATACCATAAGGTCCATCCTGGATACATAACTGTAAACATGGCCTTTTTAGTGCCTATATAAACTGCCGTATACCAAATCATATTAAAAATAATATAAGGAATTAAAAGATTTTTCACGGCCTTTCTTTTCATCTTATAAAAGTTCTTAGAAAGATATCCTGAAATAAATATAAATAATGGCATATGAAAAATATATATAAAGATATATAAAGTCATTAGCACCTTTGAATCCTTTATGTAGTACTCAATTGTATGTCCAAACACTACAAAAAATATTAAAATAACCTTTAAATTGTCTAATAAATAATTTCTTTCTTTTATTTCTTGCATACTGTTTCTATAAAATCTAAAACTATCTTAGATTCCTTTTCTCCTTTATTAATAAATAAAGACATAATATCTGAATGATGTCTTCCTTTTATAGTAACTAGTCTAGCATTATCCCCATATTCATTAACCTTATCTACAAAAGCAATAGAGTTATCTATATCAATTAGCTGATCCTTTGTTCCATGAATACACATAACCTTTGTATTAACTTCTGAGTTGACTAAATCAATAGGATTCCAGTAATCCTTATTATCCCCAATATAATACTCTATTAGTTCTATTGACCTTTTAGTAGTACATTTATTAAAATCAAGTACTCCAGCAAAAGTAATTAATCCTTTTATCTGATCTTTATTAATACCATACTCAACTTGCTTATTTAAGTTATATACTAAATTACAAGCAAGTTCTCCTCCTGCTGAAAATCCCATAACAATAATATCCTTTATACTACTTTCATTACTAATGAAAGTCTTTAAAGCTTCAAATACATCATTTATTTGAGTTGGATATTTATATAGAGGTACAAGTCTATAACCAACCATTACAACATTATATCCAAGTTTATTAAAAAAACTCCCTATATAACTTGAAGTCTTTGGACTACCGTGCCACCATCCACCCCCGTGAATAAATACTATAGTTGCTTTATTCTCTTTTCCTCTAAAAAATCTATAATACTGCTTTATACTATCCCCATATTTAATAGTTTCAAAATTTCTATTCTTAGAATTAATTATCATTCCCTTTGTAATTAAAGGAATCATATTAATCTTTTCCTCTATCTTGTAAGCTATCATATTACCCTCCAATCCTATATAAAGGTTCTTTCTTATATTATTAAATATCCTATTTTAATCTTCCTCTTATATTATTAACTACCTTATTCTAATCTCTTTCTTATCTTATAAAATTTCCTCTTTTTTGCATAGTATTTTTTAAAAACAATATATTTAATAATAGCTAAAAATAAAAGCGAAAGGAGAAAAAACTAATTATGAGATCCTTAATTCCATTAATCATGTCATTAATTGCTGGATTATCTACAGTAATAGGAGCCTTTATATTGTTTCTATCTAAAGAAAAAAATAATAGATTAATAACTTTCTCCCTTGCTTATTCTGCTGGAGTTATGATTACAGTATCTTTTACTGATTTATTTGCTTCTGCTGAAGAAGTATTAACAAAAGCTCATGGAAGTTTAAAAGGAATTATTTTATCTTGTCTATTCTTATTAATAGGAAGCTTACTCGCATACTTAATAGATGAATTTATCCCTGATGACCCTAAAGGATCAATTAACAGATATACAAATTCTAATGAAAAACTTTATAGAGTTGGTTTAGTATCAATGATAGCCTTAATAATACATAACTTTCCCGAAGGAGTTGCAACTTTTATCTCTGGATATCAAAACACTTCCCTAGGTATTTATGTGACATTAGCCATAGCCCTTCATAATATTCCTGAAGGTATAACTATTGCAATGCCAATATACTATTCTACAAGAAGCAAAAAACAAGCCTTTAAATACACACTTTACTCTGGTCTTGCTGAACCACTAGGAGCATTAGTAGCATTTCTATTTTTAAGACCTTATATTAGTGAAGTAATTTTAGCTATTACCTTTGCCTTGGTAGCTGGAATAATGCTTTATATAGCCTTTGTAGAATTAATACCAACAGCAAGAATATATAAGCATAATAAAGTTTACCTATTTTCAATATTCTTAGGGATTTTAACAATTGTAGTTAGTCATATGTATTCCCACTAAATTTCTCTTAAGCTATTATTACAATAATTAGGGGTTGCCATAAGGCAACCCCATCTCTATTTTGATAGATACTGTCACACAGACAGCCACTACTTCTATTTTTCTAATCTCTAAGCAATAAACTATTCTAAGAATCTCTTCCATCTTCCACTAATAAATATCCTATTCCAGGTTTCTTATTTAATAATCCAATTATATATATTGTATAGAATTTTCCATTCTCCAATTTTTTATCACTTATAAACTTAAATAATCCACTTGCAGAAGCAAAGCTTACCTTAAAATTATAAATAGCTGGTGATAAAGGATAATATCCTGTTGTCTCTAAATACTCTACATTTCCAAAAAGGCTTACATCATTTGGTAATCCTAAAGTTATAAGAGGTGAATTAGGTGATAAATGAATAAATCTTAAGAAACAACTTAATAGATCACCTTTTACATTTGCATCATTTAGTATAAGTGTATCTATTCTTCCACTTAAGGAAACTATATTTACTGTGGAATTTGTATTGGGTAATATATTGATCTGCTTTGTATACAAAGGACTATCATATGTCCCTGAATTATATATTTGTAGCTCAAAATCCCCAGTTGCTATAATTTCATAACAACTAATATCAGAAAAACTTAGGTTCCTCCCATATAATTCTCCACTTAAATATATATCTACTGCTTGAGCAAAAGGATTAGCATGAAGAAACCTTATTTTGCTCTGTAAATTAGGTAAGTTTTGACGAAATAACATATTTACTCACCTCTCTTATAAGTAGTGTTTTCTAAAGTACTTTTTATTATTTTATTGATTGCCAAATTATAAATAGGTTCTGGCATATTATATGCCTTGAAAATATTTATAATATCTTCATCATTCTTAATAATATTAAAAATCTCATCTATCTCTTCAAGTAAGTTATAGCTTTCTCCCCTAAAGAAATTTGAATGAGTAGTATCTTCATTTAATTCTCTTAACAGCTTCATGTGAATTAAGTTTATTTCAAAATCTTCATAGTCAAGATTTTCATGACTATATCCATCAACAATAGCATCATTATCAGGGTTTATACTTAAGTTATTTGTATTACTTACAGTCTTTAAAGTACTTACAGTATTTACAGCACTTAAATTACTATTTAATGTATTCTCTCTTTCTGAATCCTTATTTTTGCATCCCCCTGCATTATTATAAGAAAATAATTCTTCTCCTGGAGTCTCTGATGGATATTCCAAATCAAAACTAGCATCTTCACTTAACTGCTTTTCTTGTAAACTCATAGGACTGGCATTAGATGAATTGCTCATATTATTTGGATTCATCATATTAGGATTCATATTGTTTGGATTCATGTTACTCTGGTTCATATTACTTTGATTCATCATATTGGGATTCATATTGTTTGGATTCATGTTACTCTGATTCATCATATTGGGATTCATATAATTCTGGTTCATATTGTTTTGATTCATCATATTGGGATTCATATTATTTGGGTTCATATTGCTTTGATTCATCATATTTGGATTCATATTATTCTGGTTCATATTGTTTTGATTCATCATATTAGGATTCATATTATTCTGGTTCATATTGTTTGAATTAGTGTTAGGATTATTCATTTGTTGCTCAAGCATTTGGTTATTATTAAATTGCCCATCAAGAACCTGTTGCATTGGATTTCCCATTTTCATCTCATTTCTTGGCAAGTAATCTAGGGTTCTAAATGATCTCACCTCTAAATTTGAATTATCTACAGGAACTGATAAACCCATAATAAAATTATTAGATATGTTACTTAAAGTTGGCGCGCTAGTATCTATTTCTGGATACCAACTAGAGTCTTTATTCTTAAATGGTTCTCTAATATTTAAAGGTACAAATTTTAAATCATTATCTTCTTGTTGACCATTTGAATTTTCTGAATACATCTACTTCCTCCCAAAAATATTTCACTATAAGTATATGTTATATATTTATATATGTTCTCTTAAATCTTAATATAACTATAGCTTTGTTGAATCACCATATTAATAACCCTTGAATAATATATCTAGGGAGGTTTTTTAATGGAGGATTTAAAGATTATAGATTATAGAAATTTATTTATAGGCCTTGATAAAAAGGTTCCTATTCTTAGTGATAAAGAAATTGTTCCAATTAACTTTGACAATGCTGCTACTACTCCGGTATTTAAAAGCGTTCTAAAAGAAATAACAAAAGCCTGCGAGTTATATGGAGCTATTGGACGAGGACTTGGACAGAAATCTGAGTATTCTACTAAATTATTTCTTGACTCAAGAAACTATATTTTAAAATTTTTTAATGGATCTCATGATAAATATACTGTTATTTTTGTCAGTAATACAACTGAAGGAATAAATAGATTATCTAATATATTAATTGAGAGGGCTGAAGATATAATAATAACTACTCGAATGGAACATCATTCTAATGATTTGCCCTGGAGAGAAAAATGCAACTTAAAATATATAGAAGTAGATAGTCTTGGTAGATTGAAATTAGATGAATTAGAAGATTTGCTAGAAAGATATAATGGCTTAGTTAAATATGTCTCTCTTACAGCGGCATCAAATGTAACAGGATATATAAATGATATAAATTATATATGCAATCTTGTTCATAAATATAATGCTAAATTAATAGTCGATGGAGCTCAAATAGTAGCTCATAAGAAGATAGATTTAACTGTAACCCCTATAGATTATCTAGTTTTTTCTGCTCATAAAATATATGCTCCTTTTGGGAGTGGAGCAATAATAGGTTTAAAAGATGAATTTCAAAGATTAAATTCTGATTTTAAGGGAGGAGGTACTGTAGAAGCAGTATTAGATAGTTCACAAATATATTTATTACCTCCTGAAAAAGATGAAGCTGGTAGTCCGAACTTCTTTGGAGCTATTGCATTAGTTCAATCCCTTAAAGAACTAGAAAAAATAGGATTTGATACTATAGAGAAAAATGAACAAATTCTATTAAATCATGCCATATGTGGATTAAAATCTATTAATAATATTATATCCTATGGTGATAATGATAATATTTCAGATAGGCTTGGAATAGCTGTTTTTAATATAAAAGATATATATCATGCGGAAGTTGCAAGACTTCTAGCAAGCCTTAGGGCAATTGCTGTAAGGCAAGGTGCCTTTTGTGCACATCCATATGTAAAAAGACTTTTAGGTTTATCTGAAGATGAATCAAGTAGATATTTAGTAGATTCTACTTGTACTATGCCTGGAATGGTTAGGGTTAGCTTTGGTCTATATAACTCTATTGATGAAATAGATGTTTTCTTAAACACCCTAGAATTAATTTGTAAATTAAGATATTAAAGTTTAATATAATGAAAATTGATGATGAATATACTAAAGTAGTAAATCACATCATCAATCTTCATTTCTATTTTCTTGCAATTAAAAATTTAATTTTTATCCCTTGCTCACTAAACATATTTTCATGTTCAGTTCTTACATTTCCTTTAACATCACTATTATGTAAATCATAAGTAATATATTCTATGTTAAGACCTGCCTCTTTAAAATATTCTAAAGATTCTTCAAATAAATTATCATCATCAGTCTTAAAATAAATTTCTCCATTTTCAGTTAAGAAAGTCTTATACTTTTCTAATTGTTTAGTAAAAGTTAATCTTCTCTTTTTATGTCTTTCCTTTGGCCAAGGATTACAGAAATTTATATATATTCTGCTAACAATATCATCTTTGCTAAATACATCTTCTATTAATCCTATTTCTTGAGCCATAAGTTTTAAATTGTTGACTTCTTGATCTTTTTCTTTATAAGCTTTTTCTATATTTCTTTTAGCTAATACTAAAACCTCATCTTTTATATCTATAGCTATATAATTGATATCTTTATTTTCAGAACCATGAACAGCTATAAATGTACCCTTTCCACAGCCTAACTCTAGATATATTGGATTATCATTATTAAAAGATTCTCTCCATTTACCTTTATTTTCACTTGGATTTATAATAAAGAAATTACAGGCTTCTAGTTCTGGTCTAGCCCATGGCTTTTTTCTTAGTCTCATATTCTTCACTCCATTTATTTTAATTCATAACAATTATACAAATTAATATTAAATATATCAAATATAAAATTAAAAACAAGAATGTGATGATGCACAATTGACAATTAAGAATTAAAGAAAAAAACTCCCTAAGGAGTTTTGAAATTAACTTATTTTTAGTAAGCTTCAATAAATTACATCAGCAATTCTACATTTTTATTTATCAATTTTTAATTAGACTATCTTACGATAGCTAATGCTTCTATAGCTTACTATTTTTTAGTTACTTTAATTTTGAAGATTGTAGCTTCCTTGTATTTAGAAACTTCATCTTTATAAGTATCTAAATTAATAGCTGCCTTTTCATTATCATCTTCATTAAATTTAACGAATGCTGCTAAGGCTTGCTCTTCATCTAAATCTTTTCCAGATTGATCTACTAAAGTCCTTGAATCAAAATCTATAGCTTCATCATTAAATTTACTTACCTTATAAGATGGATTTTTGCTATCCTCACTATTTTCTCTATCTATTTCAGCAATAGATATTATAGACTTATCAGCTTCTCCATCATTCAGTTTTGCAACATTAAATATAATATGCATTATTGAGTCCTTAGCAATAGTTTCTGTAGTGTATTTACTTATTTCTTTCTCTTCCACTAATTCACCCATTGAATACTTTTCTTTATATAAAGTTACTTCATACTCCGAGTCAACTGGTAAAACTACTGAAGTTACTGAGCTCTTATCTCCACCATAATTAGATGCTTCTAATAAAAGTTCCACTACACCTTGTGTTGCTTGATTTACTATTTTAACGTCTCCCTCTGGTAGTTTCATGCCTCCACTAGTACATCCAACTAAACCTACTGTTAAAGCCATAGCTGCTACCATAGTTATAATTCTCTTCTTTTTCATATGTATACCTCACTTTTCAATACATTCTATAGAATTTTTTTACAACTTATCCTTTATAATTATATCATATGTAAAAATTTTAAATATATAAATTCTATGAATTCTATGTTAATTAATTTACCTATATATATCTGCTGCTAACTCTTCTAACTTATTATAATCTACTATTAAGTATGAATCTTCCTTTCTAAAAAGAATCCCCTTTTCACATAACTTATTTAATGTTCTATGTAAGTGTCTATAGCTTGCACCTAAAAGTTCTGAAATAATAGTAAGAGTTTCATCAAATCTAAACTCTTTATCATATTTATTGACACCAATAGAAATAATATAACTTGCCAATCTATTTTCCAAAGGATACAGTAAATTAATAGTTGAATTTTTAGAAGATCTCTTAAGCTTTTCCCCTAAGGAATTACATAAGAAATTTAATAACTTTATATCTTTATCATAATTATTTTTTAAAAATTTCACTGGTATTCCTAAGCAAACACATGATTCAATTGATTCTACATTGCAAGCAGCTATATCATTAGTAATTAACTCCATATCTCCAAGGGTATCTAACTCCTTATAGAAATCTAACAATAACAACCTACCATTTTTAAGTGTCATATAAACCTTAGCTTTACCTTCAACAAAGAACATTAGATGGGTTATTTCCTCCCCCTCTTGAATTATAAGTTCTCTTTTATCAAAAAATAATAACTCTATATTTTCTTTAATATTGCTACTAAACAAATTATCTATATTATGAGTATTAATATATTTATTTAATAAATCTAAATCCTTAACTTTATACATATCTACTCCTAAAAATCTCTTGATAGTTTTATTACCTCTTCCTATTATGACATATGTCCTAATAGAATTTCATTTATTTATGATAAATTGTTTTTAAAAGATTATGGAGGAATTATATGTACAATATTTTATCTTTATTTACTGGGTTTTTAATAACAATGATGATCAGTTTTAATAGCCTTTTATCTAGTTATATTGGCAACTACTCATCTACACTTCTAATTCATATTGTTGGGTTAAGTATCTTACTTTTAGTACTTATTATAAAAAAATATAAACTTAGCTTTTCTAAAAATATTCCAATATTTTTGTATAGTGCAGGAATAATAGGAGTTTTTACAGTTTTGTTCAATAATTTAAGTTTTAGTGCAATAGGCGCATCTTTAACAATATCCCTTGGTCTTCTTGGGCAAACTCTCTCATCACTTCTTATAGATAGCTTTGGACTAATGAAAATGAAAAAGGTTCCCTTCCAGAAGAAAAAAATATTTGGATTATCTTTAATAATCTTAGGAATAGTTGTCATGGCTATTTATTAAAAGGAGGATTTATGTTTTATTTTTACGTTTTATTAGCAATAATGGCTGGTGTATCAGTTGTGATATCAAGAATTTACAACTCAAGAATAGCAGAAGAAATAGGCACCTTCCAAGGAACATTTATAAATTATGTAACTGGATTAATATCAGCCTTCTTACTCTTTATAATAACTAAAGACTATATAAATATTAACCCTGAATCCTATTCAAATATACCATTTTATGCATATTTAGGAGGAGGAATAGGAATTTTAGTTGTTATGCTATCAAATTATACAACTCCAAAGGTATCATCATTTTATTTATCATTGATAGTTTTCTTGGGACAACTCTCTATTGGTATTTTAATAGATTATTACTCTTATAACACAGTTTCTATGGGGAAATTAATTGGTGGATTATTAATTTTATTAGGATTGTCTTATAATATTTTAATAGATAAAAGTATTGATTCAAAAAATAAGTTAATAGATGAAACACTTTAAAATTATACTTTTAAATAAAAAAGACTTAGCACAATTGTGCTAAGTCTTTTTTATTATATAAATTCTAGTTTTGTCCGAAATATCTATCTAATAATCCCTTGAATGCTTGTCCATGTCTAGCTTCATCTTTACACATTTCATGAACTGTATCATGTACTGCATCTAAGTTTAATTCCTTAGCTAATGTAGCTAAATCTTTTTTACCTTGGCAAGCTCCGTGCTCTGCATCAACTCTAGCTTGTAAGTTAGCTTTTGTATCAGCAACAACAACTTCTCCTATAAGTTCAGCAAACTTAGCAGCATGTTCTGCTTCTTCAAATGCTATTCTCTTATAAGCTTCTGCAACTTCTGGGAATCCTTCTCTATCAGCTTGTCTTGACATTGCTAAGTACATTCCAACTTCTGTACATTCTCCAATAAAGTTAGCTTGTAATCCTTCCATAATTCTTGGATCTACATCCTTAGCAACTCCTACTCTATGTTCATCAGCCCATGCTAAATCTGCTGATTGCTCAACAAACTTATCAGCTCCTACTTTACATACTGGACATTGTGCTGGTGGCATATCCCCTTCATGAACGTATCCACATACTGTACAAACAAATTTCTTCATTTTAAACTCCTCCTAATTTCCACATTTATTATATAATTTATTTTTTCGATGTTTTTATTATATAATAATTATTATTAGTTGTAAATAGTTTTCAAGAAAAATTTATTTCTTTTTTGTGAACAAATAGTAAAGATTCTGGTATATCACAATAATAAATAGAAAAACTCCAGTATATTTCTTTAACTAATAGTAATATCTCGTCCTTTTTTTATCTTATCAATAGCTTTATATGGTAACTCTAATATCTGCTTAATATACTTACCCTCTATTTTATTTATTATTAGTACTACTACTTCCCCTAAGGCTATAGCCATAACCCCATCTAAAATAAAGTGTTGTTTAATAAATAAAGTAGATAGCATTATCAATATTCCACTAATATTTGTATACCAAAACCATGATTTATTATCTTTTAATTTAGTAAAACGCATAATTATATAAGTGTTTAAAACATGAATTGATGGGAAACAGTTAAGAGGCCTATCATTTTCATAAATTATATTAACTAACCTATTTGGAATAGTAGTATTTGCAATTACTGGTCTTGATATCTCTACTGGGTAAAAGTAATAAAATAAATAACAAATACACATAGCAACATATATTGCTAATAAAGTTCTTCCATACCTCTCTCTATCTTTAGATAAAATAAAAACTAGACCTAATAAAATAAAAATATACCAATAAACATAAGGGAAAACAAATACTGATATGAAAGGTATTTCTTTATCTAATTCTAAAGCAAGGCTAGTCCCACTTTCGGCTAAATATCCAGCCAATAAATAGTTTATATTAATTATTGGCATGACTAATAACCAAGTTAAGTCCATCCATTTTACATCTTGTAAGTTATATTTAAAAATAAAGTTCTTAACAATATTACTCAATATAAATCCCTCCAGCCAATCTGGTAAATATAATCTGTATATTTATATTTTACTTAATAGGAAATAAATTGCTATACCATTATGTTATTATTAAGATATTTATAAGAGAATCTTTAGATATTTATCCAATAGTCACCATAAATAATACTCCTATCTTCTCAAAGTGGGAGTTAAGCACTGCTGCAGGACTGGATTAGTTCTTCTAAGCTTACTTTATTATTTCCTCTACTTTTTCCATATCAATGTTTTCTTTAAGTAGATTAGATAACTTATCTAACTCTCTTAATTTATACTCTTTATAGGAAATTATCTCCTCTTCTATATTATTAATATTCTTTTTAGATAATAAGTATTTTAAAATTTCTCTTAAAAACTCTTCATTATCAAATATTCCATGGAGATATGTTCCTAATACAGTTCCTTTATCATTTACTAAACCTGCAACTTCTCCGGTATCTAGGATAATAAAAGGTATCTCATTACCCTCAATAGACGTTACACCATTGTGAATTTCATATCCTTGAACCTCTATATCATTGTAATTAATTATATTATTGCAGGAGGCTATTCCTTTAACCTGCTTTGTTCTTTTTTCTTTAATAAAAGATGTTTTAGTATTTAAAAACTTAAATCCTTCTTCACTTTTATTCTCTCCTTCAATAAATAAAGGATCTTCTATAAATTTACCAAGCATTTGATATCCACCACAGATACCAAATACTAGAGTTCCCTTTTGCTCTAATTCTATAATTTTATTAAATATTCCTTTTTCCTTAATTATCTTTAAATCATGAATAGTATTCTTACTTCCAGGTAATATAATTAAATCTGGCGAACCTATCTCAGTTACTTCTTCTACATACCTTAAATTTATAGTCTTTAATCTACTTAAAGCATTAAAATCTGTAAAGTTGGACATGGATGCAAGCTTAATAACAGCTATATCTATTATGGCTTCTTTATTCTTACTTCCATTAAATCTTTCTGTAACACTATCTTCATCTTCTATATGGATATCAAAGTAGGGCATAACCCCTAAAACAGGTATATTGATTATATCTTCTAGCTGCTTCATAGCTGGCTTAAAGCTTTCAATATTTCCTCTAAACTTATTTATTATTACGCCTTTTACTCTACTTCTTTCTTTTTCTTCAAGTAGCATTATAGTTCCTACTATAGAAGCAAAGACTCCTCCCCTATCTATATCTGCTACTAAGATAACAGGAGAATTACTTGCTTCAGCCATAGACATATTAGCAATATCATTGTCTCTTAAATTAATCTCAGCACAGCTGCCAGAACCTTCTAAAACAATTAAATCAAAGTTCTTTCCTTCCTTATAATATATATCCTTAACTACTTCTTTTAACTCCCTATTTAAATCCTTATACTTGTAAGCATCCATATTACATTTAACTCTTCCATTAACTATAACTTGAGTCTTATTGTTACCACTTGGTTTAAGTAATACAGGGTTCATCCAAGCTTCTGGATCTATTTCACATGCTTCTGCTTGAACTACTTGAGCTCTTCCCATTTCAAGCCCATCTTTAGTTACATAGGAATTTAAAGAAATATTTAAAGCCTTAAAGGGTGCAACTTTTAATCCCTTATTTTTAAAATATCTACAAAAAGCTGCAGCTATTGTACTTTTACCAACAGATGAAGCAGTTCCAAGCAGCATAATACTCTTACTCATTAACTACACCTACAATATCTAAAAATCCATATTTTTCATTTGTTATTATTCCATTTTCCTTGAAATTAATTGGAAAAGTAAAAAGTGGACCATCAAAAGCAAAGGTATGGTATTCACCATTTTCTCCACACGGATCTGAACCTGCTTTAACTATATCCTTTACTACTTCCCTAGTTAATTGCTTTCCTAGAAAATCAGTTGATAAAACATCTAATCTTACATTTTTTATTACTGTTTTAAATCCAGTATCAATAAATTCATAAGTTAAACCTTCTCTTGATTCCTGCCATAGTGGGAATATAGCTTCAATTCCTGCATAATCACATCTGTCAGTACACCAAACTCTATGTGCTTCTAAGTCTATATCTCCAAAAACACAAGCTTCAGCTCCAAGTTCATCACGAGCTTTTAATAATGCTTTATGAAAGGCATCTTTATATTCTTCTCCTTCACATTTTACTAATAATAAAGGAATATCTAATGATTTTGAAACCATATTTAATAATTCTTCAGGCACTCCATGAAACCATGATCTAAGGACTTTCTTATCAACAGTAATAAGTAATGCTACAGGTTTATGACCTTCTTTTATCATTCTATATAATGCTAATGTACTATCTTTTCCACAGCTATATGACATTACAAATTTTTTACTCATCTTCATTCCTCCTTTTTACTTCCACTTTTCTAAAGTAGTAACCATAAATTCTTTAATATCTATACCATATACTTCTTCTAAATCTTTGCTATTTAAAACCTCTCTTGTAACTCCAACATTAACTACCTTACCTTCTTTAAGCATTAAAGCTCTTTCTCCAAAACTTTGAACTAAGTTTAAGTCATGAAGAACTGCAACTACTATTTTATTATTATCTTTTGCCCATTTTTTTAAGTAATGTAGTATTTCTATTTGATATCTTAAGTCTAAATGATTAGTCGGTTCATCTAGAAGTATTACTTCAGGCGATTGCGCAAAGGCTCTTGCTAGAAAAACCCTTTGTAGTTGTCCCCCTGAAAGCTCACTTATAAGCTTATCTTTAATATCATAAAGCCCTACCATTTCCAAACTATTATGTATTATTTCTTTGTCCTCTTTACTTAACTTTGAAAAAACTCCTTTTAAATGTGCATATCTTCCTAAAGCTACAGTATCATAGATGCTATATGGAAATAATATATTTGTACTTTGCGTCATTAATGCAACCTTAGTTGCAAGATCTCTTCTTTTTAAGTCCTTTATATTTTTCCCATCTAAAATAATATCTCCCTTATAAGAAATTAAATTAGATATAGCCTTTAATAATGTACTTTTACCACATCCATTAGGTCCTACTATACAGATATTTTCTCCTCTTTTTACATCAAAGCTTATATCTTTAACTACATCTACATTATTGTATCCACAAAAAATATTTTTAAGTTCTAACATTTAATCACCTACTTTGATCTTTTAAAGTATAGATATGCAAAAAATGGTGCACCTATCATAGCTGTAACTGCTCCAACTGGTAACTCTGAAGGAACTATAATAGTCCTAGATATTAAATCAGTTATAACCATTAAGCATCCACCAAAAACAACAGACATAGGTATAACATAACTATGTTTAGAACCAAAAATCTTTCTTACCACATGAGGTGCAATTAAATCAACAAATCCTATAGTTCCACTTATCGCTACCGCTGCTCCAGTTAACACTGCTACAAAAAGAAATAAAGACTTCTTCACTTTTTCGGCATCAACTCCTATAGATTTTGCTTGTTCCTCACCAAAGGTTAAAACATCCATTTCACGTACAAAAGCCATAACTCCAATTATTCCAACTAAGAAAAATGGAACTCCAGCTTTTAAATAACTCCAACCTTTCATAGAAAATGAACCCATTTGCCACATAGTTATAGCTTCAATATTCTTAGTAAATAGTGCGGTTATTGTAGTTAATGCTGCATTAAAGAATAGTGAAAATACCATACCAGTTAATATAATAGTTGTATTTGAAAGTTCTTTATCAACCTTACTTGAAAATGCTATTACAATTACCATAGTTAATAAACTACATATAAATCCAACTAAAGGTAGTGAAAAATTACCAAGGAACGGGATAGATATTCCTGATACTATTAATAAACCAACCCCTAGTGATGCTCCTGATGACACTCCTAGTGTATAGGGTGAAGCTAATGGATTTTTTAATATAGATTGAACTACTGCACCACTTGCAGCAAGTGCTCCGCCTACAGTAAATGCTAATAATACTCTAGGTAATCTTATACTCCATATAATTGAAACATCCTTCGCCTCAATTCCTTGTAGTAAATTAGTATTAAATATCTTATGAGATATTATTGAAATAATATCTATAATGCTAATATTGGAACTCCCTATGGAAGTTCCAATACATATTACTAAAAATACCACAACGAATGATAGTATCATCATTGTTTTATTTTTCTTATCTTTATTTATACTCATTTGGATAAACAGCCTTAGCCATTTCCTTTAAAGCTTTTACTACATATTGAGAAGGTCTTGCAGAAGCATTTTTATCTACTCCATAAACATTTCCTTCTTTTATAGCAGTAACGCTATCCCATCCATCACGGCTCTTAATATCATCTACAGCTGTTACTCCATTTATATCTGGAACATTAGTTAATATTACATCTGGATTTGCATCTATTACTGATTCAGGAGTAGGTGAAATCCATGCATCTTCATTAGCAAATATGTTTTCTGCTCCAATTATTTGAATCATTTCATTTAAGAATGTTCCATTACCAAAACTAAATAATGTTGGACCAGATCCTATTTCAAAATAAACCTTTTTCTTATCAGTTATTTTTTCACCAATAGCTCTAATATCCTCAATATCTTTTTTCATATTATCTACAATTTCTTTGCCTTTTTTCTCAGTCTTTGTTATCTCAGCCATAAATTCAATATCGCCATATATTCCATCTATGCTATCACTACTTGGAATATATACTACTGGAATACCTGCTTCTTTTACTAATTGGAATGGATCATTATCTCCAACCTTATTATGACCTGAAGCTATTATAATATCTGGTTCAAGACCAATTATTGTTTCTGCATCAGGATTTCTAAAGTCTATTTGTGGTATTTCAGTATTAATTCCTTCAACATCTGAAGAATACTTGTCTATAGCCACTAGCTTATCTGAAAGCCCAAGAGCTACTAATACCTCAGTATTAGATGGTGCAGTTGATATAATTTTTTCGATTTTATTAGGTAAAGTAAATTCATTACCTTCCCTGTCTGTCATAGTTTTTGTAGTTTCTGTGCATCCAACAAATAATGCAATTGCAAATACCATGGATAATACTACAGCAAGAATTTTACTTCTCTTTTTCATGAATAAGTCCTCCTAATTATTTTATTAGGGTAATTTTGCAAAGTATTGCAAAATAAAAAAAGCATACTAAGAGTATGCCCAAAATACTTATCAAATAATTTCAAATTATAACTTATAAATAAAACATTATAACTATAACTCAAAACTATAACAGTATCCCCATTATCCTACCCTCAGAGGATAACAGTATTCCCAAAAAAGGTAGGTCTCCCGGCTCTATTTCATCCTACTTTCTAACCTTCCCGCTACTTTGCAGTGGTATGTTATAGATTTCGTCCATATTACGGTTACTGGGGTAGCTTAGGCTTTTACCTAATTCCCTATTAAGCTTATAAAGCACCTTTAATAGTTATATAGTTAAAATATCAACTTGAATTATATTATTAATGAGATATTTTGTCAATTACTAATGTATAGATAATATGCAATTTAATCCATTAATAATTCTTTCATTTTCTTCTCTAGTTCTAACTGCAATTCTATAATAACTTTTATCTAATCCAATATAACTGCTACAGCTTCTTACAACTATATTTTTCTTTAGCAATTCCCCTTTTAAATCTATATCTACTAAAGCCTTAAACATAATATAGTTTACAGAAGGCTTAAATACCTTTAGACCCTCAAAAGATTTTAGCTTACTATAAAGATAATCTTTTTCCTCTTCTATATATTCAACTGTTTTTGAAATATACTCTTTTTCATTTAATGCAGCAATAGTTGCTTTTTCTGCAAATATATTAATATTCCAAGGAGATGTTACCTTATTAATTTCTTCTAGTAAATCTTTATTCTTAGTAAGAGTATATCCTATTCTTATTCCAGGTATTGCAAATATCTTAGTTAAAGATTTTATTATAACTAAATTATTATACTTAGAAAGAAATTCTTTTACTGAATATTCATTGTAGTCTTTTATAAAATCTAAAAATGATTCATCTATTACTACAAAAGCATTATTTATCTTAGCTTTTTCTAAAATCCTAACTATTATATCTTTCCCTGTTAGCTTACCAGTAGGATTATTAGGATTGCAAATAAAAACAATATCAATATCTTTATTAATATAATCTAATATATCCTCTTTTATGTTAAAATCATTATCTTCTTTAAGAAAATAATATTTTACTTCTCCACCGATACTTAAAACAGCTTCCTCATACTCACTAAAGGTTGGAGCAGGAATTAATACTTTTCTTGGTTTAACTGCTCTAACTAAATTAAAAATAGATTCAGCAGCACCATTGCCTAAAGCTATATTTTCTAAACTAACATCTTCAAACTCACTAATTACACTTTTTAAGTTATGATACTTTATATCTGGATATACTTTAGCTTCCTTTATAGCTTCTATTAACGACTCTTTAACTTTACTACTAATACCTAATGGATTAATATTAGCTGAAAAATCTAAAAGCTTAGACTTATCAATATTATATATCCTTGATAATTCCTCTATATTTCCACCATGAATAGCCTTACTCATTAAAATAAACTCCCTAAATAATTTAATAATATAGATAAACTAAAACTTAAAAATGATACTAAGTACAATACTTTATTTGTTATGTAAACATCATTGATTTCTATTTTCTTAACTTCATCACCTATAGTAGGCTTTTCTACTAACTTACCAAAATAATAATTTGATCCACCAAGTTTAAGTCCTAATGCTCCTGCAACTGCTGCTTCTGGATGAGCACTGTTTGGACTACTATGATTATATCTATCTCTTATATATATCTTATATGAGTTCTTGTAATCTAGATTTAAAAAATAAGCTGAAATCATAATTAAATATCCAGTAATTCTTGCTGGTATATAATTAAAGATATCATCTAATTTAGCAGGAAAATATCCAAAGTCATAATACTTATCATTTTTATATCCAAACATAGAATCCATAGTATTTACTGCCTTATATACTAATGCAAATGGTGCTCCAAATAATCCTGCATATAAAATTGGTGCTACAACTCCATCTGAAATATTTTCAGCTATAGTCTCAACTACAGCTCTTAGAATCCCTTCTTCATCTAAACTTTTAGTATCTCTTCCTACAATATAAGATAATCTATGCCTCGCCTCTTCAATATCATTATCCTTCAATGCCTTAATAACCTTTAAAGCTTCTACTTTTAATGACTTTGTTGCTATACAAAAATATATAATAATTCCACTTACTATTATTCCAAATATATAATTTAAACTATAACTAAGTTTTAAAATTAGATTAGTAAATATAAAAACAATTAAAACAACGGATATCCAAGTTGATAATCCTGCCATCTTAAGAGAATTGCTTAGTTCTTTTCTAAAATAATTTTCTATTCTTTTGCATAAGTCCCCTATTAATCTTATAGGATGAATAGGATTTTGGGGATCACCTATTATTAAGTCTAATAAATATCCTATAGTTAATTCCTTCATAGTTTATCTCTCCCGATTTCTTTAATGATTTATGTACATATTTATATCTCTATAATCTTCAATATTTTAAATTCTGACTTTAATATTTCTAATTCAAGCTTATATCCTCTACCATAGCTTGGCTGCCACTCATAAAAACTCTTACTACTATCATAAAACTCTTCTAAAATAGTTCCTATAGTCCCTCCATGAGATATTAAAAGAACTGAATTATTATCTTTTATTTTTTTAATAAAACTAATAAATTCTTCTTTTATTCTTTTTCTATACTCTGACTTACTTTCTCCCCCTGGACACTTAAAATTTAAAGACTCATCAGTTATCCAATTAATATAATCTTTATTGTCTTTTAGCTCTTCATAAGATTTCATCTCAAAATCGCCAAAATTATATTCAAAGAAACCTTTTACTTCTTCAAACTCATTATTTTCATAAATAATTCCAATTGTTTCATTTGCTCTTAATGCTCCACTAGTATAGTACTTTTCAGCTTCTTGATAACTTATCTTTTCTTTCAATAAAGCTAATTCTTCTCTTCCTTTTTCACTTAAAGGTAGATCTGTAAACCCACAATATAGCTTATTTTCATTTGCTAATGTTTTTCCATGCCTTAATAAATATAAATTTAGTTTCTTCATTTTTTAATCTCCATAGGAATTCCACAAAAAACTCTATACACTTCATTAGCTTCCTTGCTTATTTCCTGTAAAAGCTTTCCTGTAGTTTCTCTCCAAAGCCTATCTTCTTTTTTTAAAGGCACTATTCCTTCAGAAATATCATCACAAATGATTATTTTATCTTTAAACAGGTTAATATTATCTTTAAAATATTTAACTATATCTTTATTTTCTAAAGCATATTTATAAGTTAAATTATGTAGCTTATATATTACCTTATTAGAAAAATCTATTTCTTTTATTCCTTCATTATTAATAGTAAATACATCTTCTTCCTTAAGGTTATATCTTTCTGTTACAAAACTTAATTTGCCACTATAAGCTCCGCCAAAAACTAAAATCAAAAGTCTCACCTCTCTTTAACTAATGGATAAAATAAATAATCCTACAGCCTCTGCTATTACTAATCCATATCCTGCAATATCTCCTGACATTCCACCAATCTCCTTAATACTTTTCTTTACTGATATTATCGCTGATAAAATTATAAATCCCCCTAAAATAAGTCCTTTAATTCCTAATAAATATACTAGTCCAATTAACGCAAGTATTAAGAAAGATAGAATTACTACAATATCTACTTTACCAGTACCAGTTTTAAAGTAACTTCCCAGTGAACTTTCCTTCATAGTATCCTTTTTTAAAAGCATATATCCCATTAAAGCTCTAGATATAATAGGTATAATAATTATCCCCATAATATTCTTATTTCCTTCGATTATTGCATATACTGAAGAAAAATTTAATATAAATAATATTCCTAAAGATATAACTGAAAAGGCTCCTGTATTTGGATCCTTTAAAATCCTTATTTTTTCTTTTCTATCTCTTCTTGATAATAGAGCATCGCTAACATCCATAAAACCATCTAAATGTAGCATTCCCGTTATAATAAAAGGAGATATCATAGTTAATGCAGTAATTATAATTAATGGAAGGTTAAAATAATTTGCTATTAAATAAACTAGATAATTAATTAATCCAACTATAAGTCCTATAAGTGGGTATAATTTCATCATATGACATACAGCTCTATCCTCCCAAACCTTATAAGGTATAGGTATAATAGTAAACATTGTAATGTCCATTATAAAACCCTTAAATAAATTTTTCATTTAAAAAACCTACCTTTTCTTTACCTTTGTGAATAATAATATTGCTAAAAGATGATTCAATAACTACATCAGAAAATTTAGCTATAGATATATTTAAATTTCCAAGCTCTTTTCTAAAATTATCAGTATAATCATCATACTTAATTGAATCACTAAATAAGTAATCTGAAACAATCACCATATTCTTAGGAATATCCTTAATTTTCATTAATCCATCTAGTATTTTATCATGAACTTCATTTATAAAATCTCCATCTTTAAACATTTCATTAGTAACTAAAGCTGTAATGCTATCTAGCATAACTGTATCTATGCTTTTAAAGTTCATTCCTACTTCTTCAATATTTGCATTTTTCTCTATTGTAATAAAGTTAAAGCCTTCCCTTTCTTTAATATGATTATCTATTCTACTCATATCCTCATTGTCATTAGGTTTCATTGTTGCTATATAAAATAAATTTCCATTAGCATCTTCTAAATACTTAGCTATTCTTTGAGATAGCATGGACTTTCCACTTTTAGAGCCACCTACTACTAATATTATCATATAACCTCACCTACTTAGTTAAAGTATCAACTTTATAGCTACTTTCATCTCTAATCTCTTCTAAATAACTAGGATCAATTTCAGCCTCAGCAAATGTTGCCATATTATTCATCATTGCACAAGCAGAACTTACTATTGAAAAAGCTATAGGACATCCACTTCCTTCACCTAACCTCATATCTAAATTAAGCATTGGTTCAAGATTCATTTCTTTAATTGCTAAATTATATCCTATTTCCTTAGATAGATGAGAAGGTATTAGATAATCAATTACAAAAGGTGATAATCTAGTAGCACATAGAGCTGCTACAGCAGAAATAAATCCATCAATTACTACTGGAATTTTATAATATGAAGCTCCTAAAAATACTCCAATCATTCCAGCTATATCAAACCCTCCAACTTTAGCTACAATATCAATAGGATCTTTTAAACTTGGGTTATTTATTTCTAATGCTTTTCTAACTACTTCCTTCTTTTTATTAAAAGCCTCTTCGGTTAGACCTGCTCCCTTTCCTACTACTTCATCAACACTACAGCCAATTAAGGCTTTTAAAACTGTACTGCTTGTAGTAGTATTACCTATTCCCATTTCTCCTACCCCTATAATTTCATAGCCCTTCCTGCTAGCTATTTTAACTGTATCTATACCTATATAAATAGCTTTTAGACACTCCTCTATAGACATAGCAGGCCCCTTAGCTATGTTGCTTGTACCTTTTCTTATTTTTCTATTTATAGCCCCTGGAACTTCTATATCAGAGTTAATTCCTATATCAACTACTATTAAATCAGTGTTATTAGCTTTAGCTAAAGCTGCTACCCCTGTCTTTCCTCTAGAGAAATTAATACTTTGAGCTAAAGTTACATATTGAGGAGCTGAAGCCACACCTTCTTCTACAACTCCATTATCAGAGGAAAGTATAATCACACATCTCTTATTAATTTCATTATTAATCTCTCCAGTTATTCCAGCTAACTTTATTGCTATTTCTTCAAGTTTACCTAAACTTCCAAGGGGTTTAGCCAAAGAATCAACTCTTTCTTTAGCAGCTTCAATAGCTTTATCATTTCTGCCTTCTATATTATTAATAATTTTTAAAACTTCATCTTTATAATTCATTATATCCCTCTTTTATTATTCCTTTTTGTCATGATATATTAACTTTAGAATAAAAATAACCAAATGACAACAATAAAAAGTATCACTTTTATAATTTCCTAAAAAACAAAAAATTCACAGTTATCTATTTAAAACCGTGAATTTTATTAGCTATTTGATTTTATTATTAATATTTCATCTGCTCTTGGATATATATTTCTTCTACTGATAATTCTTATTTTTATATTGTCCAATTCTATATTATTTAAATTAATTTCTAATTCATCTTCTTCCATAGATATATTTTGTGCTTTAGTTATTATATTTTCATTATTAAATAAATCAATAACATTATAAATCTCATAACTTATTATGTCACCCTTTGTTATTGGAAATGTTACTTTATTTATTGTAAATGTATTCCTAAATTTATATAAAAACTCTCTTGTATAAAGTTTATTATTATAGTCGTTAGATTTATTTAATAGACTATTAATACTTGGTTTGTGAATTTTAAAGATTTCACTATAATTGCAATAGCCATCATATAATACAGAAGTTGATAGAATATCATCTAATTCAATAAAACTCATATTAAGCCTCCTTTAAACTAACAACTTAGCTTTTATACCTAATATTATGTAAAATTATTCTCTAATTATATTCTTATCCTAATTACTGTAATTTGAAAGTCCTATTTTCCTTAAAAATAGTCATAAAATAACAGGACCTTAGTCCTATTCTCCATATTTCTGTACTTTTTTGTAAAATATCACTATATTGCGAAATTCTTTTTTAGTTCAGAAAAAAATTTTGTAGACTATTTGATTATCTATAAAAAAATAAGGACTGTTTCACAAACAATCCCTTTAAAATTAAAAAGTGGCTGTACAAAAACAGCCACAATAAGAATTAATAGTTAATAATTGAAAATAATTATTTTTCGAAACTCCATTAGTAGTTTTTTCATTAATTCTTCATTATTCATTCTTAATTTTTCATTATAAGTTAGTAACTTAAATCTTTAATATATCTTTTATTGCTTCTACAACACCATTTTCATCATTTGTTTTTGCTATAAATCTAGATGCTTTCTTTAAATCATCATGTCCATTCTCCATAGCATAACTATAATATCCTTCTTCCATCATCTCTGAATCATTAAGATAGTCTCCAAATACCATAGTTTCTTCATAAGAAATTCCAAGGTCCTTCTTTATCTTATCTAAGGCTATTCCCTTATTAGCACCTTTTTTAGTTATATCTAACCATATTTCTCCTGAAACTGTAACTTGAAGCTTATCCTTATAGTCATTGTAATAATTGTTGCTATTAAACTCAGATCCTGAAAAATCACAAATAGTAATCTTTAATACCTCATCCTCTACCTTAGTTAAATCTTCAACTATTTCATATCTTTCATAATACTTCTTAGTTTCTCTAACTATTCTTTCATCATCACTTTCTATATAAGCTGAATTTTTCCCACAATAAACTACATAAGCATTGTCTATCTTTCTGCCTATTTCTATAAGCTCCATAGCTATGTTTCTATCTAAAGAATTTACAAGCAGTTCTTTCCCCTTATATAATACATAAGTTCCATTTTCTGCTATAAACATCATTTTATCTTTTACCTTATCAAATTTCTTTAATAAATTATAATATTGTCTTCCACTAGCAGCTGCAAAAATTATATCTTTTTCTATAATCTTAGGGAAAATTTCAAAAAACTCTTCACTTATTTCACCTTTAGAATTTAATAAAGTTCCATCCATATCTGTTGCAATTAATTTTATCATTAGCAGTCACCTCTTAACTTATTTCTTTCGTATTAAAATTAATTTCTAATGTTAACTTCCAAACCATAGTGCTGTCATATTATCAGCTCAAATTAAGAATTAAAACTCCTTTAGGAGTTTTTTATTAATTTTTAATTGTTAATTGCGCGACAGTACTCTCCTTCATTATACATTATTAATTATTCATTATTCATTATTAATTGTAATTTTATCCTATTCTATTTTTTTATTCAATATTGAACATCAAGTGGAGTTTCTTCACTTACTTTAGGATTTGTTCTAGATACTAAGAATAATATAACTGCCATACCTATAACTGCTACTATAGCTTGTATTAGAGACGCTGTTGTACTAAAATTATAATCCCCAAAAATTATGGTCATAATGAAAGGCATAGAATTATTAACTATATGCATTATAATAGCTGGCCATAAAGATTTAGTTTTATAAGTTACATATCCATAGACTATTCCTAGAATTGTTGCATAGGATCCTTGTACTAAATTCAAATGAAATACTCCAAAGAGGACCCCTTGTATTACAATAGTCCACGCTGATGAAAATCTCTTCTGTAATGTATTAAATACTACTCCCCTAAATAGGAATTCTTCAGCAATTGGCGCAACTATTCCAACAGTAATAAATGTTATAATAAGCGATCCCTCCAATAATGGTGCAAGTATATTATCAGTCTTATTAAATTGATTTTCTAATACTCCTGCACTACTAACTAAAGTTAAAACTGCTGAATTAAAGAACCAACAAAGTGCTCCTAATAAAAATGCAGATAAATAATTAATTGGCTTAGTACCATTAATTAATAATTCCTCTTTAACTTTTCTTTTCTTTATTTTATAAATTAGGATTAAAGCTAGTATAGTTATTATAGAAGAAAATAATAATATCCAACTAGTTGCCCCTACTACAAAATTCACCATTGAATCCACATCAGCCACTACTGCCTCTAAACTTTCTCCAGTGCTGCTAACATTAGTTACTAAGTGATATATTATTAAACCTATTGATGCAACAAATGAAACTGCAAGTTGGATTCCAAAGCTTAATACTAAATACCCCAAAGATGCAAAAAAACTTTTTACTTTGCTACCCATAAAATACCATCCTTTACAAAAATATTATTAGTAATTTAATTATATATTAATTATACCCATATTACTACAAATATAACATTTTATTCAAAAGATAATATTATACAAATTAGAATAATTTAGCTTCAAACCTTTATTTTTTCTTACTCATAGTTTAAAATTAAATAAACACTTTATTGATAATTGATTTAAAAGTAAAAAATAGTATATAACTATATATAAGAATAAAAAGTTTTTTAGGAGAGGTACTAATATGTCAAATGAAAACATATCATCTAACTTTATAAGAAATATAGTAATTGAAGACTTAGAAAGTAAAAAGCATAGTGAAATAATAACTCGTTTCCCACCTGAACCAAATGGATATTTACATATAGGTCATGCTAAGTCAATAGTATTAAACTCAGGACTTGCAGAAGAATTTAAAGGTAAATTTAATTTAAGATTCGATGATACTAACCCAACTAAGGAAGATACAGAGTATGTTGAATCAATAAAAGAAGATGTTAAGTGGCTTGGTGGAAATTGGGATAATCTTTATTTTGCATCTAATTACTTCGATATCATGTACGATAAAGCAAAGTTACTAATTAAAAAAGGCTTAGCTTATGTTTGTGATTTAAATGCTGATGAAATAAAAGAATATAGAGGAACTTTAACTGAACCTGGAAAAGAAAGTCCTTATAGAAATAGATCTGTAGAAGAGAATCTTGATTTATTAGAAAGAATGAAAAATGGTGAATTTAAAGATGGAGAAAAAGTTCTAAGAGCAAAAATAGATATGTCTTCTCCAAATATAAATATGAGAGATCCAATTATATATAGAATTGCTCATGCAACTCACCACAATACTGGAGATAAATGGTGCATATATCCTATGTATGATTTTGCACATCCTCTTGAAGATGCAATTGAAGGAATAACTCATTCAATCTGTACTTTAGAATTTGAAGATCATAGACCTCTTTATGATTGGTTTGTAAAAGAATGTGAAATGGAAAGCACTCCAAGACAAATAGAGTTTGCAAGACTTAATATCACTAATACTGTTATGAGTAAGAGAAAACTTAAACAATTAGTTGATGAAAAGATAGTTGATGGATGGGATGATCCAAGAATGCCTACTGTATCTGGATTAAGAAGAAGAGGATACACTCCTGAAGCTATTAGAAACTTCTGTAGCGCAATTGGAGTATCAAAGGCTAACTCTCTTGTAGATTCTCAAATGCTTGAATACTTTATAAGAGAAGACTTACAACTTAAAGCAAATACAGCTATGGCTATTATGAGACCTTTAAAGGTTGTTATAACTAACTATCCAGAAGGTCAAACAGAAATACTAACTGTTTCAAATAATGCTAAAAATGAAGAAGCAGGAACTAGAGAAGTTCCATTCTCAAGAGAAATATATGTAGAGCAAGAAGACTTTATGGAAGTACCAGTTAAAAAGTACTTTAGATTATTCCCAGGTAATGAAGTAAGATTAATTGGAGCTTACTTTATTAAGTGTAATGAAGTAATAAAAGATGAAAATGGAAATGTAGTTGAATTACATTGTACTTATGATCCTGAAACTAAGAGTGGTTCTGGATTTACTGGAAGAAAGGTAAAAGGAACTATTCACTGGGTAGATGCAAAAACTGCAAAACCAGCTGAATTTAGACTATATGAGCCATTAATATTAGATGATGCTCCTGAAAATGAAGGTAAGCATTTCTTAGAACAAATAAATCCTAATTCATTAGAAGTTTTAGAAGGATTTATAGAAGAAACTACTGCTAAGATAGCAAAACCACAAGATAAATTCCAATTAGTTAGAAACGGATTCTTCAATGTTGACCCTAAATACACTACTGATGATAAGTTAGTATTTAATAGAATAGTATCACTAAAGAGTTCATTCAAGATTAATAAGTAATAAAATGCTAGCATTTTATTAATGAAAGAATTAAAAAATTAAAGAATGAAAAGCTCTTAAATAGAAATCTTTACAGATTTTTATTTAAGGGCATCTTTAGAATAAAGGAGGTTTTGGCTAGCAAAACCTCCTTCCTTCATTTTTTCATTTTTTCATTCCTTCATTTTTATTATCATCTTCCTAAGTCTTATACCAGGAACTTCTCTACAACTTCACTTAATCGTTGTGCTAATTCAGCCTGACTTTGAGCTGTAACTGCAATTTGATCTATTTCATGTGTAGCATCATTTATATTATCCTTAACTAAGGCTACACTTGTCGTGGAAGTTGTCATAACTTCTACTAAGTTCTTAATAGCATTATTAATACTCTTTACTATTTCAGCTATTTCATTACTCATATTTGATATTTCAATACTCATTTCATTAATAAATTCACCATCTTTTTCATACTGAGTACCTATATTCACAAAATTCTTGAATTCCTTCATAATTTCCCCATTAATAAATTCTAGTAGTTTACTACTAGTTTCATCAATACTTGAAAATGCTTTTTGAATATCACCTATAGTTTCCTTTACTGAGTGAACTGAATTCTTAGATTCTTCAGCCAAGTTACGTACTTCTTCTGCTACAACACTAAATCCTCTGCCATGCTCCCCTGCTCTAGCTGCTTCTATAGCTGCATTAAGAGCTAAAAGATTAGTTTCTTCTGATATTTCCTCAATTGTATTTGCCATGGTAGCTATTTCATTAATTACCTTAGCCTTTTCAATAGCTGCAATAATTTCTCCCTCTACCTTTTCATATACGTTGGCAGTGCTATCTATAATTCCTTTAGTATTGACTTTTATCTCTCCAGCCCTAGTTTTTACTGCCTTAGAATTTTCATTTCCCTCTTCAGCTTTCTCTGCTAAAACTACTACATTTGACTTAACTGTAGATATAGATAAATATAACTCTTCAGCAGTGTTGCTTGACTCATTTATCACAGCTGTTATTTCATTAGTAGAATTATTTATTTCCTCAAGCTGAGCAGTCATTTCCTCTATATTGGCTGATAATTCTTCACTTGAGGCAGTTATATCCTCAGCTCCATTTATTACAGTTTTAATAAGTTCCTTTACATTATCCTGAGCATTATTCAATGCATCACCAATATCTTTAAATTCATTTTTAGATTTAATATCGATTCTTTCAGAAAGATTATATTCTGATAATCTCTTTGCAAGAGCTAAAATCTTATTAAGAGATCCTGTTATCCCCCTTGTCATACTAACTGAAATTAGAATTGCAATTAATGATGCTAGTGCTAATATTACACTTGTTAATTTTATAGAATATGAATATGTATCTTCATTTTTATTTAAGGCTTCTTCTGCCCACTGATTATTAAGATCTATAAGATTATTTATCTTCCATTTACACTTATCAATAAGTTCATAATAAGTTGGCATTATTACTGTTGCTTCAACATGTTTATTTTCATTTATCAGCTTAATAATCTGACCTCTTCTAGCCTCATACTCCTCAAGATTTTTCTCTAACTCAGTGAAAAGCCTTCTATCTTCTTCCCTAGTTATACCTTCTTCGTAAGACTTAACTGCTTCAGAACTACTTTTCTGTATTGCTTCCAATTCAGTTAATATTTCTGATTTCTCATCTTCACTTTTGGCATTTAATAAATCTTCAATCTTTATATACATTTCAAGCTGAGTATTACTTAATTTAGAAATGTTTGATATCCCTAAAGTGTTATCAGAGTATAATACTTCTGTACCTTCATTAACAATCTTAATACTTACTATTCCAACCATCCAAATTGTAACAATAAATAAGATTACTAATATGAAAGATAAAGCTAGCTGATGTGAAATTTTTCTTATCCTTCTCATTATTCTCCCCCTTATAAGAGCATAAGTTTCCTTTATCCCTTGTTATTTATACCAATAATTAACACTTAAATAATATCATCATTATTCTCTTATAACAATGTATAGGAAGTTGAGAAATTCACCCCTTAAATATAGCATTAAACACCACAATGCAAATCTTATCATCCATTTGCTATTTAATACTTGGTGGTACTATTATTCATTAATTCTTATTTCTTCTACCTTACAGTTATCCTTTTCTTTAATTAATTTGTTTCACAACTTTTCTAATATAAATCACCCTAAAGTTAGTACTAATTTATACGGCTACATATCCCTTAAGAAATAATCAATAAAAAAATAAATTAAACTCTATAAAATATTAAGTTAATAAATATTATAAAGCCCTAATGGATAATACTTGTACTACATAGTCAATTTTATATTGAAATAATTCTCTTTTAATTATAAAATAATCTATGAGTTTTATAAGGTAATTATAATTACTTATGTAGGAGGAACTTATGGATAAACTTATAACTATTTTAATATTAACTGTTGTTGGTGGACTTATTGGGTGGATAACTAATATATTAGCTATAAAGCTTTTATTTAGACCAATTACACCTATTAGAATTCCAATTTTAAATTTTGAAATACTAGGACTAATTCCTAAGAGAAAAAAAGAAATTGCAGCAAATATTGGTGAAGTAATTTCTAATGAACTTCTTTCAATGAATGATATATTAGAGCAAGCATTAAATAATTCAAATGGTGAAAATTTCAATTCTTACATAATAGAAAAAATTAAAGCTATTATAAATGAAAAGCTAAATATTATTCCTATGCCCTTTAGAATGATGGCTTCCCCTTATATTGATGAAATATTAAATAAGGAAGTTCCTAGTGCAATTAGTGAAATTACTGATGATTTATTAATTAAAGCTAAAGAAAATGTTAATATTCAAGGAATTATTGAAGAAAAAATAAATGAATTAGATTTAGAGAAACTTGAAGATATAATAATTAAAGTTGCTAAAAAAGAACTAAAACATATTGAAATCCTAGGTCTTGTACTTGGTTCCATTATTGGAGTTCTTCAAGGAATTTTAGTAATATTTCTTTAAATAAAATTTAATTTTTACTAAATAGAAAGAGCTGTCCCATTAGTAATTTAAAATTGCTATATGGCAGCTCTTTAAGTTTAATACTATACTTTTTTCATTATTTAATAATCCTTAGTTTTTAGATAAATCAATAGTTATTTTTTCATTTTCTAAGACTTTTATATCTCTATTAGGTGCTGCTATATAATAATCCTTACTTTTATCTAATGCAGGTAATGTTAATGTGAAATTATATCCATCATCTAATCCATTAAATTTAGTCTCTTTAATTTCTATATCAGTTGTTCCTTTATACCATTCGTCTTCTTGACCTTTATTTGAACTATTATATTTATCTAATTTCTCTTCATCCCAAATAGAAATATGAATGTCTTCCAAAGTTCTTAAATATTTTTTAGCTTTTAAATTTACTACTGTTTTATCTTCTTGGAAATCAATATCATTTATAATATATTCTTCTTCTGAGCTTGATTTTACTAATGTCTCATTATCTTCATTTATTTTTTCTATAGTATATTTTACATTTTCAATTGTATTATTAGTAATAGACATACGATTACTATTACTAATAATAGGTATAAGAGTTATTGATTTTGTTTCTTCTGATATCTTATCAAATCTAAATATACTAGTCCCTATTAATGATTTTTTTGCTTTAAAGACACCAGAAAACTCCATCCCCTTATTATTTAATGGAATCCCCTTATCATCCAATGCTATAAATTCAAAATTATACTCTTTAAGATAATCACCTTGATAATATTTATTTGCTTTACTAAGCTCATTATAGATATCAACATATACAACAGTATTTAACTTACTTTTTATTACCTCTCTAATCTTAAAGGATTCTTCACCATATTTAATATCTTTATTTATAGTATAGACTTCTTTTCCCATATCTTTAGAGTCTATAGAAAATTTAAAATCTAACTTTTTAGGATAATATCCAACCCAATTTCCATATAAATCATTAACTATAAATTCTATTTTAGCTTTATCAGGTAACTTATCATTAGTAAATGAATAAGATGCCAATCCTACATAAGTATTATCATCTATGAATTCTCCATTGTTTTCTTCATTATCATATTGAATCCCCTTAAATCCACTTCTTATTATAGGGAATATTATTGGTTTATCATCAAATCCACTTTCTGACTTTAGTTCATATGCTATAGCAAGCTCTACCCCATCATAGTAAATATTATTAATTGTCATAGTAGTATCTTTATATTTTTTAGTAATATCTACATCTTTAGAACCTTTTATATACTTATCTCCAATTCCTATAGCCTCATTAATTTCTTTAAATGTAGGTCCTATCACTGGTAAACTTTCTGCATAGGCTGGCATAAATACATTAAATGTTAATAAACATACAATTAATCCAGCCACTAAACCAGATACTTTACTTAATCTACCTTTTCTTTTAACTTTCCTATCAGGTAATTTATTTAATGTATTTAACACATTCTTTTTTAAGCTCTCTGGAGCTTGTATATTTTCTTGCTTTGCTTTATGTTTTAAAATTTCATTAAACTTATCTTCATTATAATTATTCATGACTATCCCTCACTCATAATATTATATATTTTTTCTCTAGCCCTACTTAACCTTGACTTAACTGTTCCCTTTGCTATCTTTAAAAGGCTACTTATTTCTTCGATAGACATATCATTAAAATAAAATAGCCATGTAGTTAGCCTTAAATCTTCACTTAAAGAGTCAATTGCTTTAATTAAGTCTAAATCCTTATATTTATCTTCATAAATTTCATTATTAATTTGTGAGTCTTCCATATATATAAACTTCTTATTTCTTCGTATTATATTATTACATTCATTTATCAAAATTCTTGTTATCCAAGTCTTAAAGTACTCCTGATTTTTTAAATATGGAATCTTTTCATAAGCCTTAACTATGGTATTTTGAAATGCATCTTCAATATCATACTCACTATTTAATATCCCTCTAGCAACAATATATAAGGACTTCATATTTTCCTCAATTAAACTATTAAAGGCTTCTTTATCTCCATTTATAGCTAGTATGACCTTACTATTTTTATTATCTATTCTCTTGCGTCTCTTACTAAGCAAACCTATAGGTATTATGCTTGAAGTGTTCATTACCTCTCTCCTTCCCCATCTAACATAGCTATGTGAACTTTCCTTCACTTAATTAGACGTTTATCTTAAATCAAAGGTTCCATATAATTAAAATATTTTTCGTTACTATAAAAAAGAGTTGCATAAGCAACTCTTCATAATATTATTAATTATCTTCTAATTCAAATAACAATTCTTCTTCTAAAGTTTTTCCTGTATCCTTAAATCCAAGGCTTTCATAAAGCCTTCTTGCTATATTATTCTTTGGATCAAAGGAAATATAGATATCCTTGCAATCCTCATTTCCCTTCATCTCTTCAATTATTTTTCTTAAAGAAATTCTTCCAAATCCTTTTCCTTGGTATTTATGATCTATCATAAACCTGCATATTTCATAAAAATCATACTCATTACAATATCCATACATAGTAAATCCAATCATTAAGTCCTCGTTATATATTGCTTTTACAGTCCAACCCGCTTGAATTTTTGATTGCGCAATAGAAAAAGCATTTGAAGCAACAAATTCTTCAAAAACATAATTTTTCCCCTCTTTATTAGTGGTTAAGAGTGCACATTCTAATAAATTCTCTTCATTAATATCTTTTAAATATATACTCATCTTATCTCTTCCCCCTAATTATGCTCTTTACTCTTTGTTTCTCTTGCTGCATAGACTTTTTTAAATTATACTCTTCTTCTCTTTTGAGCTTCTTATATCTCTCTAATCTATCTAAGTCTAATTCTCCCTTTTCAATTGCTTCTCTTACAGCACATTTAGGTTCATTTTTATGAGTACAATCTGAAAATTTACATTGGCTTTCTAATTCTTCAATATTACTAAAGGATTTATCAACATCAGCAGACATTAATCCAAGTTCCCTCATTCCAGGGGTATCTATTATTACACCACCCTCTTCTAACACAAATAATTCTCTATGGGTAGTTGTATGTCTTCCCTTGTCATTTTCATCTACTGAATTAGTCTTTAATATATCTTTATTTAATATCTTATTTATTAAAGTAGATTTACCTACTCCTGATGAGCCTATAAAGGCTATGGTTGTTCCACTTTTTATATATTCTTTGACTTTCTCATATCCATTTTCATTTAAACTTGAAGTTACTAATATTTCTATTCCTATAGCAACTTCCTGAACTGCTCTAAGTCTTTCATCTATATCTTCACATAAATCTGACTTAGTTAATACTATTACTGGTATTGCCATGCTATCCCATGCAACTGCTATATATCTTTCAAGCCTATTAATATTAAAATCATTATTTAAAGCTGTACATATAAATATATAATCAATATTTGCAGCAACTATTTGTATATCAAATCTACTTCCTGCAATCTTCCTTGAAAAATAACTTTTCCTAGACAATACCTTATGAATTATAGCATCTCCATTTTTATTATCTGTTCTATCTAATAATACCCAATCTCCTACTACAGGATAATCTAAAGTATTATTTGAAGAATATGATAATTTACCAGATACCCTTGCAAGTACTTCTCCCTCCTCAGTAAATACTTTATAAATATCTTTGTATTGTACTGACACTCTTCCTAAATAAAAATCATCATTATAGATACTTGCCTCTTTAATGTATCCTTCATTTAATCCTAATTCTAGTAAGTTTTTATTATTCATTTTTCCTCCCGAAACATAAGTTATTGGGAAGGATATTAAATTACTCTATACTGTAGTCACCTTCCCATAAACAACAATATAGTTTCTGTTAATTCTTACTAAACTCATCATAAAACATCACATCCTTTCAGATAATTAATGGTTAAATTTGTATGTAACCACTATAATTATAATATAACAATATTAACTTTTTTCATACAATTATTTGTAAATAATTCTAACTTTATATTTCTACTTCTATATTTATTTAAAGTTCATTTACATTATTTATTATGAATGTCCTCCTTCTGATAATCAAAGGCAGTTGCCAGATTTCTTTTTATCTTTAAAAGGAGTTTTTTATTAAAAATATAGCTATAAGTTTTCTGAGCCACAAATCAGACTTTCACCCACTAGTACGCACCTACTCCGAGCACAGAAAAAAGAGGAAAATATATATTTTCCCCTATGTATATAAGAATATTATTCAAATTTATCAATATTAATATTTATTCAAATTTATTAATATCTTTCAAATAGTTCTCAACTTCATCCCATGTTGGTATAGATTCTAAAGCGCCAACCTTTGTAGTAGTTATTCCACCAACTATATTAGCACATCTAATTATTTCTTCCATATCCTTTTCTGGTGAATTTAATACTTGTGCAAGTACTGCTCCCATAAATGCATCCCCAGCACCTGTGGAATCCTTCATTTTCATTTTTTTAGTTGGTACTAGCACTTGTTTTTCAATTGTTGTTAACATTGCACCCTCTTTACCTAATGTAACTATCAAATTCTTACATCCTAAATTTAAAATAAAATCTGATGCTTCTTTAATAGTATTTTTACCACTAATTAACAAGGCTTCTTCGTCACTCAATTTAACTATATAGCTATCTTTAATAAAATCAATACAACATTTAATAAATTCATCCTTTTTATCATTAAATAAATTATCTCTATAATTAGCATCAAATGATATTATCTTGTTATTTTTCAATGCATATTCCTTTAACTTATAATAGGTGCCTTTTAATTCCCCATCTAGGAAAGCAGTGGCACTTCCAAAGTGAAATAAATCAAATTTATCCAAATCATCTTTAATCATATTATATGATAGAAAAGAATCGGCATCTCTAACGAATTCAAAATCCCTTTCACCATCCTCCATTAATGATACGAATGCAAAAGTTGTATTATGATTTTCTAGCTTATACATAAAATCAGTCATTATATTATTATTTTTAAAAGTATCTTCTAAAAAGCTACCAAAGGCATCGTTACCAACTGTTCCAAAGAAATATGCTTCTGCACCTAGTTTTGATATAGCTGCAGCAACATTTGCAGGAGCTCCACCTGCCTTTTTCACAAATCCATTTGTTTCTTTTAATGAACTTCCTAAATCTGTAGATACAAAATCTATTAACGCTTCTCCTGTACAAATAACTCTTTTCATACCATACATCCTCATTTCCTATAAGCTTATTTATCTTAATTATTACATAGTATATAATTGTAAGAACAATTTATTTTTTACACAATAATATCATGTTTTTTAATATTAGCTAAAGTTAATCCTTGTGATGAAAAAGTAATATCTGTGGCATTTAAAGGTGTATAGAATGTAGATGTCATTACATGTTCTCCATCATTAATAAAAATCTCTACAGAATACTTATCTATAATTAATCTTAATTTTATTTTACCATCATTTTCTTTTACACTAATATCTCTTCTATGAAGTGTATCTCCATATTTTCCAGAGTAACTTCTATCAAATGTAACTATACTCTTTCTTGGGTTATAGCTTATTAATGTTTCATATTCTTCATTTTTTGCTACTTTAATTTGGAATTCTTCAGATTTACTTGCATCAATATCTAATGTAATATCTATTGCCCTACCATTAATTCCTTCTAAAGATATTTCTTTTTCAATTGATAAATCATTATATTCAACAGTATTCTTATAATAATTTTCAATTTCTCTAATTGGATTTTGAATTAAAAAACCATCTTTAATTGTAAGCTCTCTAGGTATAGTCATCATTCCACACCATTTAAAATCATGTGGTACAATTCTATTCTCCCAAGAATGCATCCATCCTACCATTATACGTCTTCCATCTTTTGCTTCAAAAGTTTGAGGTGCATAAAAATCTAATCCATAATCTATAACACTATACTTTTCTCTAGTAAAGTTATTATTATTTTTATCATATTTCCCAATTATATATGCTGTATTATTTCCATTATGGAAACCATTTTTATCAGCCTTAACCTCTTGTGGTGAAATTACAAGAATATAATTTTCATCTAATTTAAAGAAATCTGGACATTCCCACATACGTCCTATCTTATTTTCACTCTTATCAACAATAGTAACATATTCCCAATTTCTTAAATCCCTTGATTTATACATAAGAATTTGTCCACTACCATCTTTACTCCTACTTGCAACTACAGTATAAAATTCATTCCCATCTTTCCATATCTTAGGATCTCTAAAATCTTCTAAACTACTTCCTTCTGGTAACATTTCATTTGTTATAACTGGATTGCAATCTAATTTTTCATAATTTATTCCGTCTCCAATTGCAATACATTGAGTTTGTCTTAATATACGCTTTCCCTCTTCATTAGTTTTATCTAAAACCCCAGTATACATAATTATATGTTTACCATCATCTTCTATAGCACTACCTGAAAAGCATCCTTCCATATCATAATCTTCATCAGGAGCAAGAGCTACCGGTAGTTGTTCCCATTTTATAAAATCCTTTGTTTTACTATGTCCCCAATGCATAGGTCCCCATATTGTATCATATGGATAATATTGATAAAATAAATGATATTCATCATTAAAAGTAGAAAATCCATTTGGATCATTAATCCATCCTATAGGCGCACATAAATGAAATGATGGTTTTTCATCTTTGCTAATACTTTTGATAAATTCATTTTCATATAATTTTGCTTTTTCTAAAATTGCTGCATTTCTTTCCCTCATTTATTTAAACCCTTCCTTTTTCTCTAATATAATACATAAGAGACCTATAGTCTCTTATGCATTAATTTATTATTTTATTTAAAATACTCATCTAAATATTTTTGTTTAATTTCTAACATTTTTGATAATCCTAATGATTCTATTTCTTCAAGATATGCATCCCACTCTGCATCAATACCACCATTTAATATCCACTCTGCCTTTTTACGTTCTGTGAATGATCTTACAGCAGTTTCATATTGAGTAAGTTGTTCAGTATCTTCAGAAGTCATAAATACTAATGGATAATTATATTCTGCTTTCATATTTTCTACATATGTTCCATGAAGTATATCTAATCTTGCTTTTGCATCATCCGGCATAGTTGTATATTTTCCATAATACTCATCAAGGATAGCTAAAGGACCAGCAACGAATTGATTTGCACGAACTTCCCAAGGAGATGCTCCATTTAATTCTAAGTGTTTTAAGCTACCATCTTCTTTTAATTCAAATACATTTTGATTATTTTCATCACCATAAGTTCCCCAGTTGTCTTGAACTGATTGAACTGGATCATATAATCTATCTATCCATTTTGCTGTTAATTCTAAGTTTTTGTTTGCTGATGTTATAACACATCTACCAACATCAACACCAAATCCATTAGATCTTGGAATATTAACATTTCCATTAGGTCCTGCTAATGCTGGAAGAGCAATATAATCACTTGCATTTTCTACTACGTTTGCTGCATCCCAAGTAAAGAACATACCAAATTTTCCATTCTTACCTTTAGATACATAAGTAGACCAATCTTGAGTAAATGCTTCTGGATCTAATAATCCTTGTGTTTGAAGGCTATTAAGCCATTTAATTCCTTCTTTATATCCTTCTTGAACTGTTGAATAAATAACTTTTTTGTCATTTGTTACAAGATAATGATCTGCGTTATCCCCTTCTCCAAATGCTCCAAGTAAGATTCCTGGATCTTGGTCTCCATTATTCATAATAAATGACATTGGAATTGAATCAGGCTTCTTTTCTTTAAAAGCCTTTAATACTGAAACTAATTCGTCTGTAGTTGTTGGTACTTGAAGTCCTAATTCATCAATCCATTTTTTATTTATATATGGAATATTTCCTACTGATTGAATTGCTTCTTTACCTGTTCCTAATTCTTCTATCCAAGGGAAAGAATAAATATGTCCATCTGGAGCTGTAATCATTTTTCTATACTCTGGATTTTCATCTAATACTTTTGAAAGGTTTGGCATATAATCTTTAATTAAATCTTCTACTGAAATAATAACTCCTTGCTTTGAGTAACGAAGTAAATCATAAGTACTCATGTATGAGTCAAAAACAACATCTGGAAGAGTATCTTTCTTAGATAATGCTAAATTTCTTTTATCTGCAAATTGATCATCCACATAACATGTCCAATCTATATTCACATTTGTTTCTTCTTCTAGCCTTTGGAATATAAGCCTTTTACTTGGATCTTGCTCTGAAATAGCAGGCGCATGTGTTAACATTTTTAAAGTTGCAGTTTCTTCTAATGGAAATGAAACATCTGTATATACTTTTGTCTCCTTTCCGCCCTTAGAGCCACATGCTACCATTGATAATGTTGTTATAGTTGCTAATGAGACACATAATATTTTTTTAATCATAGATTTTTTCATTATATTTAATCTCCTTTATATTTATTTTTAGCCTTTTAATGATCCGCCTAAGATACCTTTATCAAAGTATTTTTGGAAGAATGGATACATAATTAATAATGGTAAACTTGAAATTACTATAGTTGAATATTTTAATAACTCTGCAATCTTAGCCATTGCTGCTGTACTTTGAATATCAGCAATCATTCCAGTTGCTGGAGTATTTTGAATTAATATTGATCTTATTACAAGTTGTAATGGTTGTAAGCTTGCATCATCTAAATAAATCATAGCATCAAAATAACTATTCCATTGTCCTACAAATTGATATAGAATCAATACTGCAATTATCGGTTTACAAACTGGTAAAACAATCTTGAAGAAATGTTTTATTTCACTTGCACCATCTATAGCTGAAGCCTCTCTTAATTCTTTAGGTAAACTTCTGAAATATGTTTTAGCAAGCATTATATTCCATACATTAATTGCCCCTGGAAGTAGTATTGCCCACACTGTATTAATAAGCTTTAATTTATCCATTAAAAGATAGGTTGGCATTAAACCTCCACCTATAAACATAGTTATAATAAATAATGCATTAAAGAACTTTTTCCCCACAAAATCTTTTTTTGATAATGGATATGCTGCTAAAAGTGTAACTGCAACTGAAATAAGGGCAAAAGTAATTGAATAGAACATAGAGTTAAGGAACCCTCTTAAAATCATATCATCTTCAAAAACTCTTCTATATCCCTCTAAAGACCATTTGCTAAAGTCAAGAGTTATTCCATTATTACTTAATTCAACTGGATCCATGAAAGATGCAATAAGTACATACGCAAGTGGTATAATAATTAAAAGCACAAATACTGCTAATATAAAGTACCCACTACCCATAATAAATTTATCAGATTTTGTAAGCCTACTTTTTTCTTTTTTCATCATTTTATCCACCTCCTACAAGCCTTGTGCTTCTTCTTCGTCCTTATTCAATCTATTAACAGTTGTATTCACAATAATTAATAGAATTAAATTTATTATTGCATTAAACAGTCCTACTGCAGTAGAAAAACTATAGTCCCCTAATTGAAGACCCACTTTATAAACATATGTTGATAAAATTTCTGATGTTGGCAAATTCAAACTTGTCTGTAATGCTAACGCTTTTTCGAAACCTATACTCATGATATTACCTGCTGATAATATAAATTGTATAACCATTATTGGCTTTATTGCTGGTAAGTCAACATATATAATTTGTTGAAAAACATTTGCTCCATCTATAATTGCTGCTTCTGTTAACTCTTTGCTTGAATTAGAAAGTGCTGCTGTATAAATAATAGAAGCCCATCCTGCTCCTTGCCATATTCCACTAGCTATATATATAGTACGAAATGCTTCAGGCTTAGTCATGAAATTAATTGCAGTTCCTAAAAAGTTATTAATAGGTCCTACAGGAGATAAGAATAATATTATCATCCCCGAAATTACTATTACTGAAATAAAATTTGGAGCATATAAAATTAGTTGTATCTTTTTTCTTAATCCTTCGCTCTTTACTCTTGATAATAATAAAGCTAATATAATTGGCATTGGGAATCCCCATAATAAGCCATATACGCTTAACTTTAATGTATTCATAAGTAACTGCATAAAATCTGGCGAGCTTAAAAATCTTTGGAAATGTTTTAAACCTACCCACTCACTATTAAGAAGTCCAGCAATAGGATTGTAATCCTCAAATGCCATTAATATCCCACCAATTGGAACATACTTAAACACAATTAATAAAATCAGAGGTGGTAGCATGAAAAAAAGATATAATTCATAATTTTTTTTCATATACTTAAAATTATTATTTAACTTATCCTTTATTCCCCCTAAAACATTTGAAGGTTCTTTTTTTAAAATATTTTTTGAATTTTTCTTTGTACTAGGTAAAAGGTTTTCTACCTCTCTCAATTTAATCCCATCCCTTCTATATCCATATTTACATTTGTAACATAAACAGTTTATTTCTTTACATTTTTGCTCTTTCTGTAAACATTTTCTACTGTGATAATCTAATATTATCATTTTTATTTTACATTGTCAATATATGTAGTTACATTTATCAACTTAATTTTTAACCTTTGCACAAAATTTATTTTACATTTGTAACACTATTTTTCTTTCCTTTTCTCTTTTAATTTGGTATAGTAAAATGGTAGTATTAAATTAACATTAATAAAAAAGTTTTATTAATAAATGTAAAGGAGTATTTTATAATGCAAAATAAAAAGGTTACAGTTCAAGATATAGCAGATATGCTAAACCTGTCTCGAAATACTGTATCAAAAGCACTTAATAATACTGGAACAATTTCTGAAAGTACTAAAACAAAAGTTATTCAAAAAGCAATTGAAATGGGATATAAACAATTTTCTCACCTTAACACCTTAATAAATAGTGAAATTCCTATAGAAAATAAAATCCCTATAGGTAATAAGGAAATTGCACTATTTACATGCAACATGCCAAACAGTTCTCACTTTGGTGCTAATCTTTTATCAGGTTTCGAGAAAACAATAAGTAATTTAGGCTTTAGACTATCTATGCATCTGATTAGAGATACTGATGTAGATTCCTTAAGTTTGCCTATTAATTTTAATCCAGAATCAGTTGATGGTATAATCTGTATAGAAATGTTTAACCATGAATACAATAAATTAATTTGCAATTTAAATCTACCGACATTATTTATTGATTCATCAGTAAATAATGATGATTCAGAACTTAATGCTGATATTCTTTTAATGGAAAATTATCATAGTGTTTATAAGCTAACTAAAACCCTGTTAAAAAATGATATAACAGATATTGGATTCATCGGTGATATTAATCACTGTGCAAGTTTTAATGAACGTTGGAAGGGATATTCAACTGCATTATCTGATTCTGGAATTGATATAGATTTTCAGAAATCAATTCTTGAAAATGATAAAAGCTTTCTTACCTCATCCAAACTACTTAAAGATAAATTATCTTTAATGTCACATTTACCACAAGCCTTTATATGCGCTAATGATTTTATTGCTATATATTTAATAAAAGTATTAAAAGAACTTAGCTTATCTGTCCCAGATGACATATTAGTATGTGGATTCGATGATTCAGCGGAATCAAAGATAATTGAGCCGAAACTTACTACAGTTAATATCCCAAGCTATGAAATGGGAAAATTTGCAGCAAACCTTTTGCTTTCAAGAATAGAAAATCCTCTAATTCCTTTTAGAACAATGCATGTAAAAACTTCAATTATATTTAGAGGATCTACTGGAAATGTTAATATGTAGTGTTATTACAAGTTATATTTTAATAAAATTAGAGCTGCCTTAAAATGAATTAAATCATTTTAAGGCAGCTCCTTTTATATTATTAATTTACATATTTCTAAACTGGCTTAATAGAAACTTCTAATCTTCCTCCATCCCAAGCATTATTTTCATTAGCTGTTATTATGAAGTAAATTTTATCACCTTTTTTAACATCTAAAGCTTTTATATCTATATCTTCAACAATATCAT
>NZ_SRYR01000019.1 GCF_004794105.1 Clostridium sartagoforme | reverse complement strand
ACGTGTGGTTTACTTCTTTCGAATTTTTGCTTTGCCATTGTAAAATCCTCCTTTAATCTTTGTAATAAACTTTGCCTAGCGTTTTCTGTTTTTTGGGTTAATATATTGAGCACACTACAAAGATCAAAGCAATCTATAATTACGATAATCACAACTAGTGAGCGCTCAACTATATTGGAGCTCACGATCGGGATTGAACCGACGACCTCCGCCTTACCAAGGCGACGCTCTGCCTACTGAGCTACGTGAGCATTTCCTCGTTAAATTGGCTTATAGTTTAATATACCAATTATAAAGTTTACTATTGTTCAAAAAATTTGTCAATAAAAATTTGATGACTTATTTATCATTATATAGACATTTTTCAAGCTTTCTCTTAACCCTCTGAAGAGCATTGTCTATAGACTTAGCTTGCCTATCCAAATCGCAGGCTATTTCTTGGTATGACTTGCCATCTAAATATGACTGTAGCACTTCCATTTCTAAATCTGAAAGAACCTTAGCCATTTCTCCCTCTATATGTTTTAACTGCTCTTTTCCTATAATTAATTCTTCTGGATCAGTTATCTTAAGTTCCGACAGAACATCTATAAGAGTTCTATCTGATTCTTCTTCATATATTGGTTTATTTAAAGATATATATGTGTTTAAAGGGATATGCTTCTGCCTAGTAGCAGTTTTAATAGCTGTTATTATTTGTCTTGTAATACAAAGCTCAGCAAAGGCTTTAAAACTTGCTAACCTATCTGCTTTAAAATCCCTTATAGCTTTATATAATCCTATCATTCCTTCTTGGTAAATATCTTCTTTATCTGCACCAATTAGAAAATATGATTTAGATTTAGCTTTAACAAAATTCTCATACTTTGCTATTAAATACTCTTGAGCTCTTGCATCACCAGTTTTTGCCTTATCAACTACTTCTTCATCTGTCTTATTCACAAACTCACTAAAATGTGTATTCACCTTGCTACTATCCTCCACTACATATCACCCCTTCAAGCCTATCTATAATAGCTACAATAATCAACTTATCATTTACTACGTCTCATAGCTTCTAATTTATTAAACACTTCCTCATCAACATTATCTAATAAGTTATTCTTAGATAAGTTTGAATTTTTTAAAGTTTTATTTTTTATTCTACTTTCAGTATCAAGTACTTCATTATAGAATTCAAGAGAAGATACTCTTACAGCTCCTCTTTGAAATATAGTTTGTTGTTCAAGCCAGTCTGAAGTTACAACATAAACCTCAAATCTTCTCCCTATATTATGAACTTCTCTTTCAATATAAGAATCAGCCGTTTCACCATCTTTAGTAAATACTATACTGATGTTTTTATTTATATCTTCTTTCTTTTCAATGCTTCTATTTACCTTATGGGCATCAAAAACTATTATTATTTTACACCCCTCATAAACTGAATAGTTGTGTAGGCTATCAATTAAACTTTGCCTAGCTCCATCAAAACTATAATCTTTTTGAAACTTTAAGTTAGGCCAACTGTTTATAACATTATACCCATCAACAAATATTATTTTCAAAACATACCTCTTCTATAAAGCTATTTTGATAGCCTTCCTTTTAATATTTCATACATCATTATACCACCTGCAACTGAAGCATTTAAAGAATTAATTCTTCCTACCATAGGAATTTTTACTAATTTGTCGCATTTCTTTAAAGTAAGCTTAGATATACCTCTACCTTCACTTCCAATTACTATTGCGCAAGGACCACCAAAGTCAACTTCATAACTATACTCAGTACCAGCGATATCTGCACCATATATCCAAAGTCCTTCTTTTTTAAGTTCATCTATAGCAGCATTTATATTTGTAACTTTAGCTATTCTCATATGCTCTATAGCTCCAACTGAACATTTATATACTGTAGATGTTACCCCTACATTTCTTCTCTTTGGTATTATTATTCCATGAGCTCCACATAACTCTGCTGTTCTTATAATTGAACCTAAATTATGAGGATCTTCTATTTCATCTAAAACTATTATAAAAGGATCTTGATTTTTCTTTTTAGCATAGTTTATCATATCTGCTACTTCATAATACTTATATGCTGTAACTTGAGCTATTACCCCTTGATGATTATTACCAGCACTCATAAAGTCTAGTTTCTTTCTATCAACTTCCTTTATCACTAGTCCTTTTTCTTTTGCTATATTAATTATAGCTTTAATAGAACCTTCCATATTACCATTAGCAATATATAGTGCCTCTATAGTTCTATCACTTTTTAATACTTCCATAACAGCATTTCTTCCTACTATTATATCTTCTCTTTCTTCAACTTCAGGACTTTCAATTGCTTTATTCCTATTATTAGAAGATTTTCTTTCTTCTCTAAATCCATAGTTTTTAAATTTCCCTTGATTAGTAGAACCTTCAAGCATTTTTCTTTCAGCTCTAGCTCTCATTCTACTTTCTCTATTTCCTTTTGTCACTTTTATTCACTCCTTATAACATTTATTAACTTATGTTAACTTAACTTTTGTTGATTTTTCTAATATATAAAATAATCTCTCTTTGTTTCCAATTAAATATAAATATCCAAGTAAAGCTTCAAATCCGGTAGCGTTTCTATAGTCTATCACATTTGCATTTTTAGGAGTAGTGGCAGATTTAGTATTTCTTCCTCTTTTATAAATATACATTTCATCTTCTTCTAACTCTTCTTCTATATCCTTAATGATAGTAGATTGACTTTTTGCCTTAACATACTTAATAGCCTCAACATGCATCTTATGTGCAGACAGCTCAGTGTTCTCAGATAGAATATAACTTCTAATATATATTTCGAACACCGCATCACCAACTAAAGCTAATTGCAAAGGATTTAGCCTTCTAGCTTCATCACTACTAAATTCCCTACTTCTTAAATCCTCTAACATCCTAATCTCCTTTAAATAAAGGCTGCACTTTCGCAGCCTTTAAATTAATTTACTTTTTTCCATCTAACACCTTGTGGTGTATCTTCTAAAATAATATTTCTAGCCTTTAAGTCATCTCTTATCTTGTCAGCTAAAGCAAAATTTCTATCTTTTCTTGCTTGCTGTCTTTCTTCTATTAATCTTTCAATTTCTTCTTCTAAACTACCCTTAGTTGATTTTTGTAACATTCCTAAAGGTCCACCAAGTTCTCTTATTAATTCTAGAGCTTTTTCACATAGTTCTTTAGATGATTCTATATTGATGTTTGAATTAATATCTCTTATAAGATCAAAGATAGCTGTTATAGCATCTGCTGTATTAAAATCATCATCCATTTTATCAATATACTTTTGTCTATATACATCTAATGATTTTAAATACTCTTCTTCTTTTTCATCCATTTTATCTTTCTTAACTTCATCAATTAAATTTTCAAGATTCGCTACAGCATTATAAAGTCTTTCAACAGATGCCTTTGCAGAATCTAATAGCTCCCCGCTGAAATTTAATTGTACTCTATAGTGAGCTGATAACATTAAAAATCTTATTACATCAGCATCATAATTTTTAAGAGCCTCTCTTGCAGTTAAGAAGTTATTTAATGATTTAGACATCTTTTCATTATTAACATTTAAATATGCTGAATGCATCCAGTAGTTAGCAAAGGTCTTTCCTGTTAACGCTTCACTTTGTGCTATCTCATTTTCATGGTGAGGGAAAGCTAAATCCATTCCACCAGCATGTATATCTATAGTTTCACCTAGTAATTTCTTTGCCATGCATGAACATTCAATATGCCAACCTGGTCTTCCAAGTCCCCATGGACTTTCCCAAGCAGGTTCCCCTGGTTTTTGAGCCTTCCATAAAGCAAAGTCTATAGGATCTTCTTTTCTTTCATCAATATTAATTCTTGCTCCAGATTGAAGATCCTCTATACTTTGTTTTATAAGCTTTCCATAGCCATCAAACTTTTTAGTTCTAAAATAAACATCTCCAGCTACTTCATAAGCATAACCCTTTTCTATTAGCCCAGAAATAAAATCAATTATATCCTGAACAAATTCAGTTGCTCTAGGATTTGTAGATGCTCTTTTTATATTAAGTCCATCTGCATCTTTATAATATTCATCTATATACTTATCTCCAACGCAAGCTACTGTAGTCCCTTCTTCATTGGCTTTTTTTATCATTTTATCATCTATATCAGTAAAATTTTGAACAAAATTTACTTTGTAGCCTCTATACTCAAAATATCTTCTTATTGTATCGAAAACTATAAAAGTTCTCCCATTTCCAATATGAAAATAATTATATACAGTTGGTCCACATACATACATCTTAACTTCTCCAGGAGTAAGCGGTACAAACTCCTCTTTCTTTCTCGTTAAGCTATTATAAAGTATCATTGATTTACCTCCTATCTAATAGTTAATTTATTTTTATTAAATTCTTCTTTTACTCTATTTACTACATCTTCAATTTTTATAGTTTCCATTTCAGCAGTTCTAAGCTTAAATTCAACTTCACCATCTGAAATTTTCTTACCTACAGTTACTCTCATTGGAATACCCATAAGCTCAGAATCCTTAAATTTAACTCCTGCTCTTTCATTTCTATCATCTAATACTACATCTACACCGATAGATTTTAATTCTTCATATATTTTACTCGCAACTTCCATTTGTGCTTCATCTTTTATATTAACAGGAATTACATTAATATGATATGGTGCAACTTCTAAAGGCCAAACTATTCCATTTTCATCATTATGTTGTTCTATTATAGAAGCTAATGTTCTAGTTACTCCTATACCATAGCATCCCATAATAAATGGTTTTTCCTTACCATTTTCATCTATAAAAGTAGCTTTCATAGCTTCAGAGTACTTAGTTCCAAGCTTAAATATATGGCCTACTTCAGTTCCTCTAGAAATATTAACCTTAGCTCCACAAGAAGGACACTTTTCTCCTTCTGTTATATTTCTATAATCTCCTACTATACCTTCGAAATCTCTACCATAGTTTACATTTTCAATATGATATCCAGTTTCATTAGCTCCAACTATGAAATTATACATATTTCTAACTTCTTCATCAACTAATAAAGTATCTACCTTTATATTGATTGGTCCAGCAAATCCTACTTGTGCGTTAGTAGCTGCTAAAACTTCTTCAGTTGTAGCCATATTTAAGTTAACTACTCCACCTAAAGCATTAGAAACCTTAATTTCATTAACTTCTCTATCTCCTCTAACCATAACTGCAACAACTTTTCCATCTGCATTATATATTAAAGTCTTTGCAAATTTCTTTTCAGTTGTATTAAAGAATTTAACTAATTCTTCAATAGTTCTGATATTTGGAGTTTCAGTTTTAACTAAATCTTTTAGATCTTCTTTTTCTGAAACTTCCGGTGTAGAAGGAGCCTTTTCTATATTTGCTGCATAATCACAAGCGCTGCAGAATACTACATCATCTTCTCCTACTTCTGATTTAACCATAAATTCTGCTGAACCAGAACCTCCAATTGCTCCTGAATCTGCTTCAACTGGTTTTGCATCTATATCACATCTATTAAATATTTTAATATAAGCTTCTCTCATCTTATTATAAGATAAATCTAATCCTGCTTGATCCTTATCAAAGCTATAAGCATCCTTCATTATAAATTCTCTAGATCTCATAACTCCAAATCTTGGTCTTCTTTCATCTCTGTATTTAGTTTGGATTTGATATAAATTAACTGGTAATTGCTTATATGATTTAATTTCATTTCTTGCTATATCAGTAAATACTTCTTCATGAGTAGGTCCTAGACAAAAATCTCTATTATTTCTATCTTTAAGCCTAAACATTTCTTCACCATATACATCCCATCTACCAGATTCTTGCCAAAGCTCTGCTGGTAATACTGCTGAAGCTAGAAATTCTTGTGCTCCTGCATCATTCATTTCTTCTCTAATTATATCTTCTACCTTTTTTAAAGCTTTTAATCCTAATGGCATATAGTTATATATTCCTGAAGCCATTTTTCTTATCATTCCAGCTCTTAACATAAGCTTATGGCTATCAATTTCAGCTTCTGCTGGAACTTCTCTTAATGTTGATATTAACATGTTAGACATTTTCATAATCTTTTCCTCCTATATCTATAGATGCTATAGCGATATTATTTTATTAGAAAATAAAAAAATCCGCCCTAAATAATTAGGGCGAATATTAATCGCGGTACCACCTAAATTTGTACTCTAGTAATTTTAACGATGTTAAACCGATAGTTTTTACCTATAACTCCAAAGCTGGTTCAAACCCTATTGAAAATCTTACAGCCCATGAATTTTCTCTCTGAAAAAGCGGATTTTACTATTCTTCTTCACTGATTTAAAACCTATTTAATTTTAGCTTAATTAATTATATAGTCTTGTAAATCTTCTGTCAATATATTAGTCTACTACATTTATTAGCTTTTCAGCCAATATTAAGTCTTCTGGAGTAGTGACTTTAATATTTGTATATTCACCTTCATATAGATAAACACCATAATTATAAGCTTCGACTACCATGGTATCATCTGTTACTATTAAGTTATCATTTTTAAGTCTCTTATGACACTCTTTAATAATATTACTTTTAAAAACTTGAGGAGTTTGTATTGCAACTAATGTCTCCCTCTTAGGAGTTTCCTTAGAAAAACTCTTATCATCTTTAATTTTAATAGTATCTTTTGGTGTTACTCCAGGAGCTGCTGCTCCATAAAGGTCAGCATATTTTATTCCTTCAGTAATTATCCTTTTAGAAACAAATGGTCTTGCTCCATCATGTATCAAGACTATGCCTTCATCCTTTACCGCACTTAGCCCATTAAACACAGAGTCTTGTCTCTCTTTTCCACCTTCAACTATTAAATCAACTTTAAGTGAATATTTTTCTAGAACTTCATTTCTGCAATACTCTATCTCTTCCTTAGGTAAAACTAATATAATCTTATTAATTTCATCACAAGATAAAAACTGCTTTAATGTATAATATAATAATGGCTTACCATTAAGCTCTATATATTGTTTGCTAATTTTAGCTCCCATTCGTTTGCCTTTTCCACCGGCTAAAATTATAGCACTAACCATAAAAACACCTACTTAATCTTCCTTAGGTTTAGCAAATATCATTCTTCCTGCTGCTGTTTGTAGAACTGATGTAACTATAACTACTATTTGTTCTCCCATGAATCTTCTTCCACCTTCAACAACTATCATAGTTCCATCATCTAAGTATCCAATACCTTGAGTTGCTTCCTTACCGTCCTTAACTACTATAACCTTCATCTCTTCTCCTGGAAGAACTACTGGCTTAATAGAATTAGCAAGTTCATTTATATTTAAAACCGGAACTCCTTGGAATTCAGCTACTTTATTTAAGTTAAAGTCATTAGTAACAACTTTTCCTTTAAGAGTTTGAGCAAGTTTTAATAATTTACTATCTACTTCTTGAATTTCAGGAAAATCACCTTCCCAGATTTGAGTCTCTATATCTAATTCCTTTTGAATCTTATTTAGTATATCTAGACCTCTTCTACCTCTATTTCTTTTTAAAGAATCAGCTGAATCAGAGATATGTCTTAATTCATCTAATACGAAATTAGGAATTACTAAAGGACCTTCTACGAAACCAGTTTGACATATATCAAAAATTCTTCCATCTATAATAACAGATGTGTCTAAAACTTTAGGATTATTCTTTGAATGCCCCTTAGTTTTCTTTTCCTTTTGACTACTTTTCTTTAAGTTTACAAGAACATTTGCTATGTCATCCTTCTTTTCAATAAATATACTTGCAAATATAATTGCAAATATTAAATTTAACAGCACAAATAATATAGGTCCAAGTCCATATAAATCTATATTATTAAGGGGTAACCCTATCAAGGACGTAAGAATCAGAGAACTTAGCGCCCCTACTCCACCATAAATAAGTTCAGTTGCTGTAAATCTTTGAATGCTTTTTTCTATATATTCAATAATCTTAAGCATAGAGTCATATATACGTGGCGATATAATATAAAATATAATTCCTAAAATAATAGTTATAAAGATACGAAAAGATATAATTCCAATTGATTTTGATAAAAAATTACTTGCACTTAAAGCTTTAATATTAAGTAGTACTCCACTTAATATATAACCACTTATTAATCCAATTGCAGTAAATATAACTCTTATAATCTTTTTTAACATATTTTCACCTCCTTAAAATAATACTTGTTCTTAATCCACTTAATTATACCATATAAAGGTATTCACTAAAATGGCGAATTATTAATTTCTTATTAATTTAAAATACCCCCTATAAAAAAGAAAATAATTCATTTATTATAATTTTATCATCTACTACACCCATAACTGCAAATTATTCTTCCCAAACAGTGATAATCTTGTAAGGAGTTGAGCTATAAATGAAGGATATAATATTTGATAATTTTCAAAATGATGTTAATGAATCTCTTCTACGACACAGAAGTATTTTAGATATAATGACTAAGTTAACAGAATCAAATTCAAGGGTTAATCGTGCCCTAGCAAAGGCAGTAACTGATTGTGGTTGCATAAGTATATATGCAAAAAAGCAAGATATTCCTTCTAAAATCGGTGAATTAATAAATAGTAAAAATCATAGTGAAAACACACAAAAAAGTAATGATGAAGTTAATATTGACTTAGATAACGAAAGCTTAAGTCAGCAATTAACTCACCAAATAGAAGGAAATCTATGCAATAACTGTCGTGAAATTATAGAAAATGAAATAGGTAATAATATATTTTATCTTACTTCTTTATGTAATAGCTTAGATTTGAATCTATACGATATATTATTAAAAGAAGAAAATAAAATTAATATATTAGGTAAATATACTTTTAGGTAAAGTCAAAGCAGGTTAACCCCTGCTTTTCTATTATTATCTACTTTTTTTAGTTTTATACATAAATTTACTAAATTTCGCTCTTTAGATAAATCTGTTCCTTTATTCTCTTTAAACCACTTCTTATGGCTTTAGCTCTAGCTTCCCCAATACCATCAACTCTATCTAAATCTTCAGTATCTGCCTTAATTACATATTTTAATTGTTCAAAATGCTTAACCAAATTTTCAATAACAGAGGTTGGTATTCTTGGAACCTTAAATAATATTCTAAATCCTTTTGGAGAAATTAATGTATCTGTTAGAGGTTGACCTGAATATCCAAGTAATTTAGCTATTAAATCTAAATCAACTAATTCTTCAGATGTAAGCTTTTGAATATCATTATATATTTCATTATAGTCCTTATCACCCTTGCAATAATCCCTAATTAATAATATTCCATCTCTTTCTATAAACCTAATCAGCTCACTAAGTTGCATTGATATAAGTCTACCTTCATTGCCAAGCTCTACTATGTACCTCTTAATTTCTTCTACTATTCTCATAACCATTTCTGTTCTTTGTATAGCTGTAACTACATCAAATATAGTAGTTAAATCTTGAAACTCTAGTAAATTTAAATTGTTAATTACTCTATCTAAAACATTAACATACTTTTCTAAAGTCTGAATAGCTTGATTTGCTCTTGCTAAAATAATGCTACTTTCTTGAAGTACATATTTTAAATCACCTTTATATATAGTAATTATATTTCTTCTTTGGGAAATAGCTATTACTATATTCCCAGTTTGCTTAGCTACTCTATTTGCAGTTCTATGTCTAGTACCAGTTTCATATGTCGTAAGTGTATGATCTGGCACTAATTGAGTATTAGCATATATTATTCTTTTTAAATCGCTACTTAATACAATAGCTCCATCCATTTTAGCTAGTTCATATACATAGGCTGGAGAATAATCAGAATTGATATTAAATCCACCATCAACTATCTTCATTACCTCTTCATTATCACCTATTACTATTAATCCACCAGTTTTAGCCCTTAAAATATTTTCTAATCCCTCTCTTAAAGCTGTTCCTGGACTCATAAGCTTTAAGATACTTTTTATTTCTTCATCAAACTTTATCCTCATATACTCACCCAATCTACTAGAATATCTTATTAATTGCTTCTCTTAAATTACTAACTCCTATTACGTTAATTACATCACTCTTTGCCTTATCCCTATTCCTTTCAGGTATAATTGCATTTTCAAATCCCATTTTTTCTGCTTCTTTAATAAGTCTTTCACAAGCTGTTACAGGTCTTATTTCACCTGTTAACCCAACTTCTCCTATTATAACAGTTCTCTCTAACTTAATACCAACATTTTTTACACTAGATAATAAAGCTAAGGCTAAGCCTAAATCTCCAGTAGTTCCATCTAAGGTAAGACCTCCAACTACATTTACATAAACATCATATTTATAAAAAGGTACCCTTAGTTTCTTTTCTAAAACTGCAAGTATAAGTCTTAACCTTTGATTATCTATACCAACTGCAGTTCTACTTGCTAAGTGAGTGTTACTTTCACTAGCTAATGCTTGTATCTCAACTAATATAGGTCTAGTTCCTTCCATTATACCTATAACAGCTGAACCTTCTTGATTAAAACTAGTATCTTCTAGGAATATTCTAGATGGATCATATATCTCTCTTAATCCTTCTTCAGCCATTTCAAAAACACCAATTTCACTAGTAGTACCAAAACGATTCTTCATAGTCCTTAAAACTCTAAAATCTTCTGTTCTTTCACCTTCAAAGTATAAAACAGTATCAACCATATGCTCAAGAACTCTAGGACCTGCTAATTCGCCTTGTTTAGTTACATGAGCCACTATAAATAAAGGAATATTTTGATTCTTACCTATTCTCATTATAGTATTGGAACATTCTTTAACTTGAGATACACTTCCTGGAGCTGAAGTAATAGTTTCCTTATATATAGTTTGTATAGAATCTATAATAACAAATACTGGCTTTAATTCATTAATATATGCTTCTACTAAATCTAAGTTAGTTTCAGAAATTATATATAGGTCATTTGCATTAACTCCTAACCTATCTCCTCTAATTTTAATTTGCTCCTCTGACTCTTCCCCAGATACATATAAAACCTTGCCATATTTTTTAGAAATAGCATCTGCCGTTTGTAGTAATAATGTAGATTTACCTATTCCAGGATCACCAGATATTAAAGTTAATGATCCTCTAACAAGCCCTCCACCTAATACTCTATTAAGTTCTTTAAGTCCTGTATCATATCTTTCTTTTTCACCAGACTTAATTTCCCTTATACTTTTCGGCATATTATCTAAAACTTTAATAGTATTAACTTTTGAATTACTAACCTTTGTACTTTCTTTAACTTCTTCAACTAAAGTATTCCATCTATTACAATCTGGACATTTTCCTAACCATTTAGGAGACTCATATCCACATTCTTGACAAACAAATATGGATTTAATCTTTGCCATAGCTTAACCACCAATCTTTTTATTTTATGAATAACATCTCTATTAAATTACTATAAAAATATAATATAACAAACATATAACTTTATCAGTATATAAGTTGCAATAAATTCTTTACCTTTTATCAAATTAATTTATATGTAAAATATTTTAGTTAGGTAAGTACACAGTCAACTTATATAAAAATTAAAAGCTATCTACTTTCAATTAATGTAATTTACTTTCAAATCTATTTTTCACTTAAAATAACATAAGTTCTCAAAATATAATATTATTTATTGAAACCTATATAATATTATATCCTAGTTATTATTCTTTTACATAAAGTAATTCTTATCTTCAGCTGGAGTTTTCTTAATAGGAGTACCCTACTCCATCTGAAGGTTAGAAGAACTAATCCAGGTGCGTAGCAGTGCTTAGCTCCCACTTATAGTAATGTGGGGAGTGTTAGCAATGGTAGCCATCGGATAAATTTTCTAATCTATATACCTTAATTATTTTACACGAAAAATACTGGAGTGTCTAACTTACAGCTCAATCTGTATACTATTAATATTGGCTTTTACTTCCTACTTCTCATTATATAACGAACTTCCACTGTCAATTACTGTAAATTACTCTCTATTCCAGGAACAAAAAATAAGAGGATGTATAAATTACATCCTCTTATATCTAAAAAATCTATTCTATAGTAACTTTGCAGCTGCTTCATCTATTATAACAACTACATCTCTATGCATTTGTAACATTGAAGCTGGCATATTAGTACTGATCTTTCCATTAACCATAGCTTTTACTGCTTCAGCTTTTCCTTCACCACTTGCAATAACTATAATCTTTTTAGATTTCATTATTCCACCAAGACCCATTGTTAAAGCTGTCTTTGGAACTTCATCGATTGAATCGAAAAATCTTGCATTAGCTTTTATAGTATCTTCAGTTAATCCAGTTAAGTGAGTACCTGCTACTAATTCTTGATCTGGTTCGTTAAATGCAATATGTCCATTGTTTCCAATTCCTAATAATTGAACATCAGTACCACCTAAATCTGCTATTTTAGCATCATAGTTTTTACATTCTTCTTCTATATTTTCTGCTAAACCATTTGGTACATATGTGTTCTTCTTATCAATATTTATGTGGTTGAACAAGTTATCATTCATGAAATATCTATAGCTTTGAGTATGTTCTCCGCTTAATCCTATATATTCATCAAGGTTAACAGTTGTAATAGTAGAGAAATCTATTTCTCCTTCTTTATTCATTCTGATTAATTCCTTGTACATACCTATTGGTGATCCACCTGTTGCTAATCCTAATATAGCTTTTGGATTGCTTTTTATAGTTTCTGCCATTTCATTAGCTGCAACTTTACTTAATTCTTCATAGTTTTTAGTGATTATTATTTTCATCTTAATTTCCCCTCTCGTCTTGATATGTTTACTTCTAAAGTAAATTTATCAGATCTATATATAGCTTCTTCTAAAAATATCATCTTATTACTAAGATCATAAGTCTTACTTATGATTTTTAACATAGGTACTTCTTTATCTACATTAAAAATTTTTTTCAATTCAGCATTCATAATAACTGCTGCTATTGAGGATTTAGAATAGTCTACTTTATATCCAAACCCCTCTAATATTGTAAATAAAGAGCCTTGTAACATCTCTTTATCAATATATCCACAATAATCTACTGGTATATATACCTTTTCTAAGGCTACACATTCATCATCAACTATACGCTTTCTAGTAATTACATATAATTCTTCCAGAGAAAAAATATCTGATAAATCCTCTGGAGTCTGTATTTTAGAAAAATCTATAATTTCTGATTTTAGCTTTCCACCCATTTGCTTTACTATTTCAGTAAAACTCATCATATCCTTTTGCTTAAAGGTCTGTTCACATACAAATGTACCTTTTCCTTTAACTCTAAGTAATATACCTTCTTGTACCAGTTCTCCAATCGCTTGTCTTATGGTCATTCTACTAACACCATATACCTCACAAAGCTCTCTTTCACTAGCTATACATTCACCAGGCTTCCATATTCCCTCAGAAATCTTAGCTATTAAGTCATTCTTCAGTTGATAATATATTGGGATTGGACTATTTTTATCTATCATTAAGTAATCCTCCTATAATTATTATATTAAAAGTAGTTATAGATGTCTAGACCAGTTGAAAATTTTCTACTATTTTAGTCTGTATTATAAATTTAAAAATTGCAAATAATAATCCTATATCTAACAAAGGAGATGATACTATGGTTAGCAAGGAATATTACTCAAATATACCATCAAAAAATATATTGAAAGATGATAAAAAAGATAATTTATCTGAAAGAATTAACGATACCAATATTAATTCTTTAGATAATATGGTTCTTAACTCAAACTTAGAAAATCAAGGTTTAATTAAATAATTAACCAAACTATTTTATAAAGATATGATATCACATTCTTATTTTTAATAAAATATGATATTTATGTTGAATTAAGTAGTAATATAGTGTAAACTTTATATTAAATAATATTAATTATCTATTGATAATTTTGAAGGAGGATTTAGCAATGGTTAAAGTATATAGTACAAACTCTTGCCCATGGTGCGTTAAAGCTAAAAATTATTTAAAATCAGTTAATATAGAATTTGAAGAATTCAACGTACAAGAAGATATGGAAGCTAGAGATGAAATGATAAATAAATCAAAACAAATGGGAGTTCCTGTTTTAGATATAAACGGAACAGTAATCGTTGGATTTGATAAAAATGCTATAGATAGCGCATTAAACATCTAGTATGAATTAAATATTGCCTTAGGTTAAATATAAATCTTATTTTTAACATTCAGGCATAAGTATGAAGGAGTAGCTAATTTAGCTACTCCTTTTTATATATAATATGCGTTCCAATATCTCCTCTTTACCTATTCCCTAATTATATCAATCTAATATATTTATAATTTCATACTACACTATTAATGCAAAAATAAGGAACCTAATATTTCTACTAGGTTCCTTATATAACTTTATCTGAGCGCTACAATAGCTAATACCCCCATCTTCTCAAAGTGGGAACTAAGCACTGCTACGCGCCTGGATTAGTTCTTCTGATTACTATCTATTTAAATTAATTACTGTAGCCTTAGGTCTAGACATAGCTTCTATAGAATATCTGATACCTTGAGTACCTATTCCTGATGCCTTAACTCCTAAGAATGGGAAGTGGTCTGGTCCTCTTTCAGTCTTATTATTAACTTGAACTGTACCAACTTCTAATCTATCTGCAACGTAGAATGCTTCATTAATATTTTCAGTAAATACTGAAGATTGTAGTCCATATTCAGACTTATTAGCAATTTCAATTGCTTCATCTTTATCTTTTACTCTAATTATAGGAAGTACTGGTCCGAAAGGTTCTTCCCAAGCTAATCTCATATCAGTAGTTACATTATCAAATAAAGTTGGGTAGATTAGATTTTCTTCTCTATTTCCACCTAATATTAATTTAGCTCCCTTAGCCTTTGCATCTTCAATTAGTTCCCATACAAAGTCAGCTGATTTCATATCGATTAGAGGAACTACATCTGCTCCATCTACTGGGTTACCAACCTTTAATGCTTCAACCTTAGCCTTAACTTTTTCAAGTAGCTTGTCTGCAACTTTATCTACAACTAATATTCTCTTAACAGCTGTACATCTTTGACCTGAGTATGAATATGCTCCTGCTACAATATTTGAAGCAGCTACATCTAAATCTGCATCCTCTAATACTATTGCAGCATCCTTACCACCAAGTTCCATTAATAGTGGTACCATACTAGTAATGCTAGAAATTCTTGAACCTATTTCTGTACTTCCAGTAAAGTTTATAAAGTCTACATCTGGATGCTTAACTATATAATCACCGATTACACTACCTCTACCAGTTATAGTATTTAATACTCCTGCTGGAACTCCAGCTTGCTCAAATACCTTTGCTAAGTATAAACCACAAAGACTTCCTTGAGTTGCTGGCTTTAATACTACGGAGTTACCTGCAATTAAAGCTGGTGCTATCTTTGATGCTGCAAGGTTTACTGGATAGTTAAATGGTGAAATAGCTAAAACTACTCCTAATGGTTCCCTAGTAACTACAGATATTTTATTTTTCTTAAATCCTGGGAAGCTATCTCCTGGAATACTTTCACCAGATAAATTCTTTGCTGTATCTGCTGTAAATCTAATATAGTCTGCTGATCTTAATATTTCTGACTCACATGACTTTTTGTCTTTTCCGATTTCTCTCATCATAATACTAGACATTTCATCAGCTTTTTCAATTAACAGATCTGCTGCCTTATATAATATTTCCGCTCTTTTGTTTACCGCCACATTTCTCCAAGCCTTTTGTGCCTCATCTGCACTCTTTATTGCAAAGTCTACTTCTTCCTTAGTCATAGCAGGAACTTTTCCTACTAAACAATTTCCTATTGGAGAGTATATTTCTATAAATTGGTCACTTTCGCTTGATGTCCACTCACCGTTCACTAAATTTTTAAACGTTAATTCTTTTCCTTTTATACAACTAAACATCCCATTCACCTACTTACTTTTCGCTAATTCTATTTTATTTTTATCAAAACCAACGATAATTTCACCTTCTATATCAATAACTGGTACAGTTCTTTGTCCTGATACCTTAAATACTTCTTCTCTATCTTCATGTTTATCTGCTACGTTTATTTCTTGGTATTCCCAACCCTTCATATCAAAGAATCTCTTTGCCTTAACACATGATGGGCACCAAGATGTTGAATAAATTTTAATCATACTATCTCTCCTTACTATTTTTGTTGTTATTTTTAAAAAGTTTATTACTTTTGGTTTTTCTTTCTTTCAACTATAACCTTCTCTGCTTGTAGAGCTGCAATAGTACCATCAGCTACTGCTGTAGTAATTTGTCTAAACTCTTTTTCTCTAACGTCTCCAGCTGCAAAAACACCCTTGACATTAGTTCTCATACTTTCATCTGTTTTTATATACTTTCCATCAGTTAAATCAATTTGACCCTTAAAGTGGTCTGTCTTTGGTTCTGTTCCTATAAATCCGAATACTGCATCCATAGGCATTTCTTCTTCCGTTCCATCTATAGAATCTTTAATAATAGCCTTTTCCATGAAGTTATTTCCTTCAACATTAACTAAGTCTTTATTAAATAATACTTCTATTTTAGGGTGGTTCATAACTTCTTCTATTGTTGCTTTTTCTCCCTTAAAGTAGTCATATCTTCTTATCATATAAACTTTGCTAGCGAACTTAGTTAAAAATAACGCTTCTTCTAATGCAGAGTTTCCTCCACCAACTACTCCAATTATTTTTCCATCATACATTGCGCCGTCACATACTGCACAATAGTGTATTCCCTTTCCAGAGAATTTCTCTTCATTTGGAATAGGTAATTTTCTAGGAGTAGCTCCTGTTGAAATAATTACAGTATCTGTTTTATATATATAATTATTAGTTTCGACTATTTTAACATCTCCACTAAAGTCAACTCTTTCCACCATATCAAATTCATCTATTTCTGCACCAAGTTCTTCTGCTTGTTGTTGCATTAAATCAGCTAATTCTGAGCCTGAAACTTTTTTGAACCCAGGATAATTTTCAATTGTATAGCTGTTTCTAACTTGACCACCTAGAATTTGATCTTCTAATAAAAGCATATTAAGCTTTGCTCTTGTTGCATATATTGCTGCAGTTAGCCCTGCTGGACCACCACCTATTATTATAAGTTCTTTTTCTTTTATTTCCTTACTCATTTTTATCCTCCTACCCCCTAGGGGTATATTATTTATTTTTATTATATACTTCTATTTTTTAAAATGCAACTACTTTTAGATAATAATTTATATTATTACCATATTTTTCAGAATTCAAATATATATTTCACATTTTTGTTATAACTTACGTATAATAGTTGTTTAAAATAACAATTATATTTTATCATTTATAAAAAAATCATGCACATTACTTTAAGATATGCATGATTTATAAGATATTATTTGCTATTTTAATTTTTTCTATACTTATTAAAAACTATGATTTTTTAGGATATATGCTTGAAGCAAAGCTCTTTTCCATCACAATATACCTCTAAATTGTCTCCGCCTTTAATACATCCTTTTAACATTTCTTCACTAATTTTATCTTCTAATTCTTTAGTTATAATTCTCTTTAAAGGCCTAGCTCCATAGTTAATATCTACTCCCTTATTAATTAGGAACTTCTTACTTTCATCATTTAAACTTATACTTATTCTTCTATCTTTAAGCTTATTAATAGTTCCATTAAGCAATATATTAATTATTTTTAAGATATCACTATCCACTAACTTCTTAAAGACTATTACTTCATCAACTCTATTTATAAACTCAGGCTTAAAGCTCCTCTTCACTTCTTCTAATATACTATTCTTCATATTTTCATATTCACTTTTATCCAAGGACTCATCATTTAAAAATCCCATAGTATTCTTTTTCTTTATATTATGGGCTCCCAAGTTTGAAGTCATTATAATAATAGTATTTTTAAAGTTAACACCTCTGCCTTTACTGTCTGTTAATTTTCCATCTTCCATTACTTGTAGCAATATATTAAAAACATCTGGATGAGCTTTTTCTATTTCATCTAATAGAATAACTGAATATGGATTTCTTCTAACAGCCTCTGTTAATTGTCCCCCCTCTTCATATCCAACATACCCAGGGGGGGCACCAATTAACCTTGCTACAGAATGCTTCTCCATATATTCTGACATATCAATCCTAATTAAATTTTTCCTATTTCCAAATAAGGTTTCAGCCAAGGTATTAGATAACTCTGTCTTACCAACACCTGTAGGTCCGCAAAATATAAATGTTCCAATAGGTCTATTAGGATCCTTAAGTCCAACCCTGGCCCTTCTAATAGCTTTAGATACTGCAACAACAGCTTCTTTTTGTCCAACTACTCTTTCTTCTAAAGTTTCTTCTAGTTTAAGTAATTTATCTGATTCTAATTCTGTAATTTTTTCTAAAGGTATCTTAGACCAAACTGATACTACTTTGGCTACTTCCTCCCTATTTACTATATTACTAAAATCACTATTATTTATTTCTATTTCTATAGAACTTAACTTATCTTTTAAAATTACTTCTTTATCCCTTAACAGAGAAGCTTCTTCAAAGCTTTTTCCCTTTATAGCTATTTCTTTTTCACTAGATAACTTTTCAATATCCTCTTTAAGTCTACTAATTTCTGGAGGAGTAGTTAAGTTTTCTATTCTTATCTTAGCTGATGCTTCATCTATTAAGTCAATGGCTTTATCTGGCATAAATCTATCTGTAATATATCTATCTGATAATTCCACTGCTGCTTCTAAAGCCTCATCTTCTATTTTCACCATATGATGCAGCTCATATTTTTCTTTTAATCCCTTAAGTATTTTATAAGTTTCTTCTCTAGAAGGCTCTTCTATCATAACTGGCTGAAATCTTCTTTCAAGAGCTGAATCCTTTTCTATATATTTTCTATACTCATCTATTGTTGTAGCTCCAATACACTTAATTTCTCCTCTTGCTAAAGCAGGTTTTAGTATATTAGAAGCATCTATTGCTCCTTCAGCTCCACCAGCCCCAACTATAGTATGGAGTTCATCTATAAATATTATTATATCTTTAGCATTTATTATTTCTTCCATAACTTTCTTTAACCTATCTTCAAATTCACCTCTATATTTAGCTCCAGCTACCATTGAAGTTAGATCTATAGAAATAATTGATTTATCTCTTAATATTTCAGGAACATTTCCATCTGATATCATTTGGGCTAATCCCTCAACTACTGCTGTTTTACCTACACCAGGTTCTCCTATTAAACAAGGATTATTCTTACCTCTTCTACAAAGAATCTCAAGCATTCTTCTATTTTCATTTTCCCTGCCTATTACTGGATCAAGCTTACCTTCCTTAGCTAATAAAGTTAAGTTTCTTCCATATTGATTTAACATAGGAGTCTTGACATTAACATTTTTATTTTTTTCGGCATACCTATTTTCATTTAAGTCACTTTTATTAAGATGTCTTACTAATTCATTTCTTACATGCTTAGTATCTATCTTAAAGTTTGATATTATAGAAAAGGCGACTCCTTCTACATCATCAAGTAAAGCTAGTAAGATATGTTCTGGGTTAATAAAACTATGATTATACATCATTGCTTTAGCGAAACTATCATCAAATACTCTTTTTGTTCTTGGATTAATAAGCATTTCACCTATAGAGATTTCTAAGTCTCCATATCCAAGGTATTCTTCTACAAACTTTCTAGCTTTATCTATAGTAATTCCATTAATATATAAGACCCTATTGGCAAAGCCACCTTCTTTCAATATACCTAAAAGAACATGTTCTGTTCCTATATATCCATGCTTAAAAAATTGCGATTCTTTTTGTGCTTCAACAAGCATTAATTGAGCCCTTTCTGTAAATTTCCCAAAAACCATACATACCTCCATACCCTATTGCTAATTATACTTACAGATAAACTCTAGATATATAACATACTCTATGATAATATTACGGTTAAAATTCCTTTAAGCATATCTGACCTTAATTTATTTTTATCTTCAACAGAAGTTAAAGTCCTATCATTTAAAGTAATTTTAATAATTTCGTATTCACTATTAGTTATAGTCTTAGTATCCTTCAAATGATCTAAAATAGATAAAGCATTACCATAAGTTATACTTTCACCTATAGAGCTCAATATTAAGGATAGTCTCTCATCTTTATCATCGTATGTTATTTTTCTAATAACTATACAACCTCCCCCGCCTCTTTTGCTCTCAATTATATATCCCTTTTCATAAGTAAATCTTGTAGTTAATACATAATTTATTTGAGAGGGTGCACAGGAAAATTTATCTGCTAATTCATTTCTTTGAATTAAGACTTGTCTTTCTTTTTCTTCATTTAACATATCATTTATAAAATTTTCTATTGTATCTGAAATTCTTGCCATATCTTCACCTTCTTAAACTTACTTTTTAAAATTGACCATCTTTGACTTTAATTATAGCCTATTAATTTTAATATGTCCATTTTCCTATTTTATTTTACTAATAAGGAATTATACATAATCTTTTGTCTAAACTATATAAGAGGTGATAGATATGGAAATAACATGGATTGGTAATACTAGTTTTTTAATTAAAAACTCTCTTGGAAAAAAGATTCTTTTAGATCCAATTCAATTATATCCCTATATACAAAAATATGATTTAAATCCTGATATAATTACATTTAGTCATACTCATAATGAAGAAATTATAAGTGATTATATTAGTTCTAATTATAAAATAATCAATTCTATATCTAAGTTTGAAAACTCTTTTATTAAAATTCAAGGTTTCCTAAGCTATAGAGATAATTTTCATGGGTTTAAAAGAGGTGAAAATATAATTTACCTTTTAGAAATTGATGGATTCAGATTAGCTCATCTAGGGTCTCTCGGACACATATTAAATGATGATCTAGTAAAAGAATTATCAGATTTGGACTTTCTTTTTATACCAATAGGAGGACATTTTTTATTAGATGGACATTCTGCTTCAAAGGTTGCATTAACTTTAAAACCTAAATATGTAATTCCTATGAGTTTTAAAAGTTCCTCAAATTTTTTCTATTTAAATGGTCCTTTAAGTTTCTTATCATCTATAAAAGATACTGTAGCCTATAATTCTACTTCTATTTATACTAATGAACTTTCTTTTCATAATAAACCTTCTGTGATTTTTCTTGAGGAAATAATAAAGAACCGCTAAATAAGCGGTTCTTTATATAAATTATGCTTGTACTGGAGCTCCTACTGGACAAACATTTGCACAGTTTCCACAATCTATGCAAGTATCCTCATCGATAACGAATTGAGTATCTCCTTGACTTATAGCATTAACTGGACATTCTGCAGCGCATGCACCACAGTTTATGCAGCTATCTTCAATTAAAAATGCCATAATTAGCACCTCCTAATAATAGAATTTATTTCAAAATCTATTTTATCACATGGGTAAAAATTTTTAAAGTCTTCTAAAGAATTAATTTGTACAAGCTTAATTAATACTGTAACCTAATTCTTCAACTTCAGCAATAATCTTATCTATAGTTACTGATTTATCATCATAAACTATATTAACTTCCTTTTTACTTAAGCTGACTTCACAAGCTATAACACCTTCATTGCTTCCTACAACTTCTCTAATGCTTATAACATCTTCATTTGTATTAAGATTTGAAATCTTTAATACTGTTTTCATTTAATACCCTCCTTAATTATCTTTTATTAAATCTTTAATTAACTTTTTATCTTCAGGTGATTCAATTTCTAATTTAATATCTGATTCATCTACAGAATCTTCATATCCACCTTCAACTAATTCAATATCATCTATTTTAAATTCTTCTATAATTTCTTCGTCGCCTCTTCTATATCTAACCTTTACATTTTCCTTCACAGTATTATTACCAATAACTTCAGCATTGGTTTCTCCAATATTAACTATAGATCCTACCTTAGGCAATCTCTTTCTAATATCTTCATATGTGCTTTGTTCGTAATTTAAGCAACACATTAATCTACCACAGATACCAGATATCTTAGTTGGATTTAGTGAAAGGTTTTGCTCTTTTGCCATCTTAATAGATACAGATGCAAAATCTCCAAGGAAGGTTGAGCAACATAAAGGTCTGCCACAAGGTCCTAATCCTCCAAGCATCTTAGCTTCATCTCTTACCCCTATTTGTCTTAATTCTATTCTAGTCTTAAATATAGTCGCAAGGTCCTTAACTAATTCTCTAAAATCAACTCTACCATCTGCTGTAAAGTAAAATATAACTTTATTATTATCAAAAGTATATTCTACATCGATAAGCTTCATATTTAATTTATGCTCTTCTATTTTCTTTAAACAAATATCTAAAGCATCTTTTTCTTTTACTTTATTAGAATTATGTTTCTCTACATCCTCTTCTGTTGCAACTCTAATTACACTTTTTAGTGGAGCTACTATATCAGTTTCAGGAATTTCCTTAATTCCAATAACGCACTCTCCGAACTCTATACCTCTTGCTGTTTCTACAACAACAAAGCTACCTTTATTAATATTAAGGCCATTTGGGTCAAAATAATATATTTTACCAGCCTTTTTGAATCTAACGCCTATTACTTTTATCATTATTAAACCTCCATAAAACCTATAAGCATAACTCTAATAGTTAATTGAAAATTAGAATTGCTGAGTAATGCCTTCCTAGCATCTCCTATTTTATCAATAATATTGCTAAGCCTCTTATAGGACATTTCAACTGCTAATTTTTTTAAATTATCTATTTTATCCCCGTTTATTATCCCTGTGCCATCACTAACTTCTTTATAAATTATAATATCTCTTATAAAGGAGGCTAAAATGCTTAATAATTCGTCCTTTTTATCTTTAAAACTTACTATTTTAGATTCAAAATCTAAAAGTTCTTTTAAATTATTTTTAGTTAATATAAATAATAAATCAATTACAGTATTTCTTAAGTCCTTTAATGATGCATCCTTTAAAAAGGCTTCTGCTTTTCCTGGAATTCCTTCACTATATGCAATTGCAGCATTAATTTCATCTTCACTAAATTCATTATTATTAATTCTATTTAAATAAAGTCTTACTTCTTCTTTACTTAAAGGAGTTAATTTATATATTTGACATCTAGACTTAATAGTATCTAATATAAGCTCTAAGCTTTCACATAATAAAATTATATAAACTCCCTTTGGTGGCTCTTCTATAGTCTTTAAAAGAGCATTTTGCGCTTGCACGGTTAATTTATTCCCATCATAAATTATTATTACTTTCTTATCACCTTCATAGGGCTTCTTATATACTTCTTCTACAATTTCTCTTACATCGTCTACCCCAAAAGAAGACTTCTTAGTCCTATATTTTATAATGTCAATATAATCTTTCTCCTCTAATTTACCTAATATATTAACGGCTAATTTATTAGCTAAATTACTTTTGCCAATACCATCTTCACCAACAATAATATGAGCATGGGAAATCTCACCTAATTCTACTCTTTTTATAAAGCTATCTGTTATATTTTTATGTCCTATGAAACTTCCCATCTTTTCCTCCAGTTATATCTTAATGAATTGATCCACATCTATTACAAAAATTGTTGCTCCCCCAACCTCTATTTCAATCGGATATGACATAAACATATCTACATTTCCTGTTATAGGAGTTGGAGTAGTAATGATTTGCTTTCTAGTCTTACAAACATCTTCTACAACATCTATAACCTTTTGTACCTTATCAGCTTCTACACCTATCATTAAAGTTGTATTACCTGATTTTAAGAATCCTCCAGTAGTTGCAAGTTTAGTTACTCTAAATCCAGCTTCTGTTATAGCATCAACTAGATCCATAGCATCATCATCTTGCACCATTGCTATTACTAACTTCATATAAACCCCTCCCTCATAAATAATCTCCTCAATAATATTTTATCACAAAAGTCTTGCAATTTAATTAAAAAGTTTACTTATTAATAGAATTTATTTGATAAAATTTGTAATTATGGATTTAACTGAGTGAAAAACTTCATTTAATGATTTTTCTGCATCAATTACTTCAAATTTATCCTTATTCTTTTCAACTAAAGTATAGTACCCCTCTCTAACCTTATGATGAAAATTAACTTTTTCTAAATCTAATCTATTGACTTCCCTATTATCATTGCTATTAATTCTCTCTAATCCAACTTCTGGAGAAACATCAAAGAAAATATTTAAGTCAGGCATATAATCTCCAATTGCAAATTTATTAATTTGATATACTTCATCTACCCCTATATTTCTAGCATAACCTTGATATGCTAGTGATGAAAAAATAAATCTATCGCATAACACAATTCTTCCCTTATCTAATTCTGGTATAACCTTTTCTACTAAATGTTGCCTTCTTGCAGCTGCATATAATAAAGCTTCTGTCTTAGGATCCATAGATGTATTCTTAGTATCTAAAATCACTTCTCTTATATCCTCAGATATTTTTATACCACCTGGTTCTCTTGTTTTTATACAATCAATACCATTTTCAATTAAATAATTATATACCATTTCTAGAACAGTACTCTTTCCTGAACCGTCTCCGCCCTCAAATACAATAAATTTACCTTTGTTCATTTCTACTACCTCATGTTATTATTTTAAAATTGCTTATAAGCCACTTTTTTATTCTCTCTTTATAGTATTCATATTTTTTATCAGTCACTTTTAAGCTAACTGTTTCGTTGTTACATTCATGGCATAATAAGCATCCATCATTAATTATATCATCAACTAATTCTTTACTACAAACTATACATGTATTTTTATCTATATCTTTTATTTTTAAATTGATTTTTTTCTTTTTGAAACTCATTTTAACCTCCATTTTTTATTTTAATTCTCGCCTAAGTGAATTTTTTTTATACTCATAAAAAAAATTAAAGGCTATGCTTCCTATTACAATGTTATACTTAAATAATAGTTATGACTTCCATTTCATAAAACTATAAAACTATAAAACTATAAAAATATAAATTATTAATTGAATTATATTTAATAAATAATTATCTCTATTTAAGGGAAAGTTAAAGATATGATAATTTGGGAGGAATAATGTTATGAAACAAGAAATGATTAGTTATATTGAAAAACACAAAGAAGATTTAATTAATTTAAATAAATTTTTATATGAAAATCCTGAAAAAAGTTATGAAGAACATAAGGCTTATAAATATATCACTGACTTATTAGAAAAACATGACTTTGAAGTTAGTAAGGACTTTTTAGAATTAAATACATCCTTTTATGCTACTAAAGGAACCTCACATCCAAAGATATGCTTCTTATGTGAGTATGATGCAATTGAAAATGAAGGGCATATTACAGGTCATAATCTACTTACTTCTACCTCTGTAGCTGCAGCAATGGCTCTTGGAGCTATAGTTGAGAAGACCGGAGGCACAGTAACTATTATTGGGTGTCCTGGTGAATACTTAGGAGGAACTAAGTCTATAATGGTTAAACAAGATGTCTTTAAAGACATTGACATTGCCATGCTTGCTCATCCTGATGTTGTAACTTGCGAAAGTGGTACATCATCTGCCATAATTCCATTAAGTTTAAAATTTATAGGTAATAAAGGACTAAGCTTTTTAAACAAAAAAAGTTATACTTCCTTAGATGGTATTTTATTAACTTTAAATATTTTAAATATAGTTGAAAAAGGATTCCCTGATGATGTTGAAGTAACCTCAATATTATCAAATGGAGGCTCTACCCCTTTATTATTACCTCTAGAAGCAGAAGCAAAGTTCTATATCAGAGCTAAAGAAATGGATGTAGCAAGAGTTGTGGAAGAAAAGATAAGAGAAATTGGAATATATGTATCTAAACTTATCAGAATCCAAAGTGTTTTCTCTTTATATGAGCCTGAGAATGAAGAATTAAATACAAATAGATCTTTAAATAGATTATTTAGTCATAATTTAAAGGAAACTGGAATTATAAATATTGGTGGTCCAAGAGATATAAATTCTGGATTAAGTCTTGGAGTTGTTAGTAAGTCTATTCCAAGTATTCAACCTTTCTATTCAATAATAGAAGATAGTAGCACTAAATATGGAACAAGAGATTTTGCTAAAGCAACTGTAAGTGAATATGGATTTAATGAAGCAATAAAGGCAGCTTTAGCCTTAGCTTTTACTGGATATGATATTATTTCTAATGAAAATTTACTGGCAGAAGTTAAGAATGAATTTTATAAAAAATAGGCTCTATAATAGAGCCTATTTCTTTAAGTCACATTTTAATCCGCCACTTTTTATTATTTTGCTAACAAACTTTTCACTTGGCTGAAATTTTATTTTTTGAATTTCATCTCCATTTTTACAAATACAATAATATGATTTTACTCCAACTCTATTACAAAGGTATTTTTTAGTTCTAATAGTATATAAGTACTTTTTTGGAATTGAATATTTATCTCCTATATAAAGAACGTCAGACATTCTTATACTTTCTAAGTTCTTTTCTTCCTTGCTATTAATTGAATTAATTATTATCTTATCCGCTATAACAGCATATTTATATGAAACAAAGCAACTTCTTATTTCCTTAGCTATTAATAGTAAAGTAATTATTACAAGTGTTCCATTAAATACATTCCCCATCACATGATCTTTAAACTTAGACCTTTCAATAGCTTCTGCTAAATATAGCACCACTGTTAAGGTAAGTAAAATAGTAGTAATAACAGGCACTCTTTTTTTAGCCACGACTTCCCTATGCATCATTTTAATATTTTCCCCCATCATGATATCACTAAATTGTAATAAACAATATTGAGATTATACTAAGTATTTAGATATTTAGCCATATTTGTTTTTTGATGATTATAACACTATTTTTAGTGTTAACTTACATTACCATAAATTAAATAGTGCTTGTACACTATTCCTATAGATATCTTCATATATCTCGTAAATAAAAAAATCTAAATAATGTATAAGTTTACTTCATTATAATCATAAATTAATTGTCGATTATTGAAAAAATAAAATGCTATAAATATGTTACAAATGTAAGTTTAAATAGTATAATTAATTCTGAAGTCTATTTATGGAGGTTTAAAAATGATTCAAATATATAAAAGCATTAGTGAAAGCAATCCTTCACTAAAAGCGTTAGACAACTTAGAACCTGGATGCTGGATAAATATAGTGGCTCCGTCTGATGAAGAGTTAATCTTAATATCTAAAAAAACTGGTGTACCACTACCTTTTTTAAAGGCACCGTTAGATGATGAAGAAACCTCTCGTATAGATATAGAAGATAATTGCTTATTAGTTATAGTCGATATACCATTTACTGAGATGGAAGATAATTCATTAACTTATGATACATATCCACTTGCTATAATACATACTGATAAGCAATTAATAACTGTATGTTTAAAAAACAGTAGAATTCTTACAGATTTTATTAATGGGAAGGTTAAATCCTTTTATTCATTTAAAAAGTCTAGATTTATTCTACAAATTTTAAGTAAAATTTCCAGTGCATATTTAGTATATTTACGACAAATAGATAAGAAGAGCTTAATGATCGAAAAGAGACTACATAAATCAATGAAAAATAGGGAATTAATTCAGCTTCATTCATTAGAAAAGTCATTAGTTTACTTTTCTACTTCTCTTAAGGCAAATGAAATAACCTTAGAAAAAATGCTAAAGCTTGAGATAATGCAAATATATGAAGAAGATCAAGATGTCTTAGAAGATGTTATTATAGAAAATAAACAAGCAATAGAAATGACAGAAATATATAGTAATATACTAGCAAGTACTATGGACTTTTTTGCTTCTGTAATTTCTAATAATTTAAATATAGTGATGAAAGTTCTTGCATCAGTTACGATATTAATGGCTATTCCTACAGTTATCGGTGGTATTTTTGGTATGAACTTTATTAGAATGCCTTTAATAACTAATGAATATGGATTTGAAATAACTATGTTTATAACTCTATTACTAACTTTCGGAGCTGCTTATCTTCTTTATAAAAAAGATATGTTTTCATAATGAATATAATAAAAAATATAATTTATATAACTCATCATTTATAATGGTGAGTTTTTTTATTAAAAAAATCTCCCTAGTATAAAGATAGTAAATCTATAATATATTAATACAAATATTAAAAAGTGGGTGTATTTATCTTTGTCTAAAAATAAATTAAAAAATATTTCTTATAATTCTACCATAGGTATAATATCTCCTGCTTCCCCTGAAAGCAGTGAATTTATAGATGAAAAGATAAACTTATTTTCTAGGTTTGGATTTAAAATAAAGAAAGGTAAATACTTATATGATAATACTGGATATCTAGCAGGAGATGATAAAAATAGAGCCGATGACTTAAATTCTATGTTTGCTGATAACAATATAGATGCTATTATTTCTTTTAGAGGTGGGTATGGATCTATCAGAATGATGCCTTACTTAGATTTAAAGATAATCAAAAAAAATCCAAAAGTTTTTTTTGGATATAGTGATATAACATTATTATTAAATTATATTAGTAGAAAATGTAACTTTCCAACTTTTCATGGCCCTATGATTAACTCTAATTTTGATGATATAACTACAAGAGAATATTTTCTCAAAGTTTTATTATCTAATGACGAAAAATTATCTTATGATTTAAATGATGTATGTCATGATGATTTTATAATCAAAAACAATAAGGATTTTTTTGGAAAAATAGTAGGTGGTAATCTTTCAATAATTTGCTCTGCTATTGGAACTCCTTATGAAGTTAAATTAGAAAATAATATTGTTCTTATAGAAGATGTGAATGAAAATCCTTATGTTGTGGATAGAATGCTTTCTCAACTTCTATCCTGTGGAAAACTTCAAAGATCTTCAGCAATTATAGTCGGTAGCTTTACTAATTGTATTGGTTCAAAATCTAGCCCACTAATTAATGAAGTCATCACAGAAAGATTATCTTCGTTAAAGCAACCAATCATATATGGATTTAAATTAGGACATGATTATCCTAATATATCTATTCCTATAGGTAGTATTTTTAAATACTACTCTAACAATAAAATATTATTAGAAAAATAAAAAATCCTACAAGAAATCTTGTAGGATTTTTTTGGAGGCGCCACCCGGATTTGAACCGGGGAATAAAGGTTTTGCAGACCTCTGCCTTACCACTTGGCTATAGCGCCATACCTGGTGGCTCGACCAGGAATCGAACCAGGGACACGAGGATTTTCAGTCCTCTGCTCTACCGACTGAGCTATCGAGCCTTATAAGACCTGGCAACGTTCTACTCTCCCACACAGTCGCCCGTGCAGTACCATCGACGCTGTAGAGCTTAACTTTCCTGTTCGGAATGGAAAGGAGTGTTTCCTCTACGCCATCATCACCAGATGCTATGATTCTCTAAATCTTTGATTTAGCAAGAATCTTGTACTCCTAAGCTTTGCTTAGTGAGTTTCCTTAGAGAACTATGTTCTCTGAAAATTGCATATGAATAATTTTTAACATTTCCAAAATTTATTGGTCAAGCCCTCGACCTATTAGTATCAGTCAGCTAAATAT
>NZ_SRYR01000018.1 GCF_004794105.1 Clostridium sartagoforme | reverse complement strand
TCATTTAATCACCTCTAATCCCAAAAATCATTCCATCCATCTGATATATAATCCCAGGCTGCTGATGCAGTATCTGCTACTGTATTAACCATACCTCCAACGTCTACTTCAAATCCAAAAGAAACTCCAACTCCAAGGGATGCTCCTATATCACATTTAATTATACCATCTCTATATCCCACATCTGCATGGGCTCCTATACCATAATTAACACTTCCAGAAACTCCAACTTCTCCACCTAATACATTAACTCCAACAGAACCTTTAACTTCACCACCAATTAACTCTGCACTGGCTCCTCCTCCTAATTGTACATCTAACTTACCATTCTCATCAAAAACTTGAGCCCCAATACTCGCTTTAGCTTCTGCTTTTCCTACTGTTGCTTTAACATCGCTATTTACTCCTAGCATGTCGTTTCCAAACCATTGCTGTTCCCAGGCTGCTTCTAAAGCAGTAACACTTGCTCCAACTTCTGCATTTACTCCAGGGCTAAACTTTCTATCTCCATCTGCTCCAATAACATAGAATCCTGCAGATACACTTGCATGTGCTTCCGCTCTTCCAACAACAACAGAAACTTTTCCATTTTCACCTATATTGAAAGTTCCATCATATAGTGAAACTGATGCAGAAACTTGTTCTTTCAATTCTCCTATAGTTAACTGTTTTTTATAAAACTTAGGGGAATCATCTTTGGATATTTCATTCCCATATTTGTCATAATAGCTGGTTTTTTTATCATAATCAGTGTATCCTTTTTTATTAAGTCTGTCTTTAATATATTCATTAAATTTATTAATCTTTCCTGCGCTCTTTAATTTTTCTTCCTCGCTAGCTTTTAACTTCACAAAGTACTGCTCAGAATGTTCAGTTGTATATTTTGCTAAATATACAGCTAAAGATGTTCCTCCAAATACTTCATTAATTTTTTCTGAATATTTAGAACCTAATATTTCTAAGGTACTTTCTCCATTGGAAGCCTTAATCAAAGATGCTGCAAAGGTATTACTATCTTCACCTTTTTCAGATATATAGTTTAGTAAGTTTACATATATTTCATTATAATGGGCGCTTACTGCTGTAAAACTATCATATTTAGTATTATCGACCAACCAGGCAACTGAGTTAATAACATCAACTCCTAAATTATCTGTACCATAGGTAGCTAATATTTCATAAGTTGCAGTTACATCTTTCAAATCAGAAAGAATATCTATAAGAAGTTTCTGTTCAGCATCTGTCATTTCTGCTGGATTTTTTTGAACATATTCATAAATAAGTTCTTCATTAAATACTAACTCTCCACCAACGTCCTTAACCATTTTGTCTCTTAGGCATTTAATTTCATCTTTTTCTATATCGCTAAGAATATCTTTCATAGCAGATTCAATATATGTTGCTTCAAATCTACCATTAGATGGACTAACAATACCCTGTAATTCAACAATATACTTATTCCATTGCTGTAGCAAGGAATCTATATTGGCAAACACATTATAATATGTGTTGTTTACATTTTCAACATTACTAAAAATCCTGTCAATCGAATCTTTTGTAGCATTATTTTTATCTATAACCTTCTTATGATAAGCATTTACGTTATTTACATATTTTCTTATGTTTAACTGACCTGTAAATTCCTCAAAATCAGTCCATCTATCTCCAATCCAATCTGTAAAATCACAGAGTTTTTCATTTTCGACTTCACTGACCAGATTTAGAATCTTCTGTTTTGATGATTCAGAATAATCTCGTAACATACCCCACCTCTAGTACTAATATAATAAAAATAATATAATATTAAACTTTTATTTTTGAGATATTTTATTGGAAGCTTTTTTATCACTCCCTACATAACTCTCTTTTAAATTGTCCATAAAGGAAACTGTATTTGTTACTAATAAAAGCATTGATGAATTTAGTGTCTTATACATATCAGCAATTTTTTCAAGTTCGATAACGCTACTTCCTCCACCAACTACTTGTGGAGATGTAGTAACATTTGAACTAATCCTTCTTTCTAATGTTTGTAGTTCTTGTATTCTACTCTCAAGGGAATCTATATTTATTTTTATTTCAGCCACAAATTCACTCTCCTTTAAAATAGATATTGATCAGCATCATCTACAGCCTTTATAAAATTCTTTGCTTGTTGCTGTGCATTAGCTGAAATATTACCTATTTGATTTTCTAATTTTTTTGCATATTGTATGTATGCATCTAATGCTTTTGCAACATCTCCACCTTTAATAGCATCTTTTTTAATACCTTGCAAAATAGTTATATACTGTTTTACATATTCATCTAAGTAGCCCCCTTGTTTACTAAAATATTCAGCTACTTCTTTGCAATAATCATCATCGATTTTCAATGAACTTTCTGCCATATTTATACCTCCTAATCATCAGCATACCTAAGTTGTCTTTGCCAATAACTAATTCTATCCCTATGATAAGAAACTTTATAATTATAAGAATCTACTTCTCTTTGTATACTTCTAATCTTTGAATTAACACTTTCTTGCGAGGAGGATATACCATTATATGCAGATGCGTATTCAGATCCATTTAACAAAGAATTCATTCCTGATATATAGGTTTTAGCCATTTTAATATTCAATTTATTAGAAGAAATATTGCTTAATTTGGATTTTCTTGTTGATTGTCTTCCCTGGAATTGACCTTGCAAGGATTGCAATTTACTTCTGAGTCTTTGGAGTTGTTGTATTTTTGAATTTAACTGTCTAACTGAATTTTGATAAGAATATAATAAGTTCTCATTATATCTAATATTTTCTCTTATTTCTGCAGACGTCATTACTTAACCCCCTTTATTTATATTAACCACATAAGTGTAATCTTTCTTAAATTTGTGTAAGTAATAGTCTTATATTAGACTATTACTTACAATATTTTTTTCTTTAGCTTCTAAATTTTGAATAAGAAGCTATGTTTATTTTTATCAGTCCTATTACTTTCTGAATTGTGAAGCAATAGAGTTATCTGTTTCTTCAACAATTTGAGCAGTTGATTTAAGAGCAGTTGAAATTTCATCAATAAGATCCTTAGCTTTTACAAAACCTGGACGTAATTCTCCAAATCTTGCAGCATAGGCTTGGCTTGCATTACCTTCCCACTCGCCTTGAAGATTTCTTAACAATGCATCCATCTTTGTAATAATAGATTGAAGATGGTTTGCTTGAGTTGTGTACTCAGATGCTCTTGACCTCATTTTTTCAGGGGTCATTCTAATTTGATTGGCCATAATAAATTCCTCCCTTTTTATATTATATATATATCAATTGGTTTCCCAACTTGATAGCTTAAGATTGACTAATATGATGCACTACTTTTAATTTTGTAACAGCGTTGTCCTTTATATAGTAAGCATCACCTAACTGTAATTTCTTTCTATTTGCCTTTATTTCTTCATAAGGCACATCGAAAACTTTTAGCATATCTAAATCATCTAGAAGCAATAAATGTTGCTCTTGTTTTATCATTCTAAGTGGTTCTGGTGCATCATATGAAACAGGTGCATTTTCATAGTTCGAATAAATTACACAAATATTTAAATTCTTAAATTTTGTAACCATTTCTGTATACTGTCTCATAGCATCCATATCTTCAAATATTTTTTTAGCAACATCATTGTTTTGAATAATTAAAATCAATAATTCATCCTGTGAAAAAGTTTCTTCAGCTATAAGCATTTCAGAATATCTTTTATCTAAAATCTCATACCACTCATTAAGTTTTTCAATAATCCTATCCGTATTTAAGGTATACTCCTCTACGATATCCATATTCTTGAATTCTGCATATTTTCGAGATATATCATCAAAAATGCAAACTCTAACAGGATTCTTTTTCCTCTCTTCACTAAAGTTATATAACATGTATTTGATAAAATTAGCATGTCCTCTATTTGATTTTCCACAAATCCCAATTGCTCCAAGGTTAGCAAAATCAAGGTAGAAAGGTTTAACTTCTTCATAGGTAATACCAATTGGAAAGATATAGTTCTTTCTTTCTACTTTATATTTTCCTATAAGCTCTTCTTCTGAAAGAATATTAGGGATAGTAGGAATTTGTTTAGCTTCTATATTTATTGTTAAAGCATTTATTTTATCTATAAATTCTTTTATACTATGAACGCGTTCTATTTCTTTTTCTCCTTCAAAGGCTAAATAGCTCTGACACTCCAACATTCTTTTATCAATTTCAACGATGCAACGTCCTGGAGTATCATCTGGCTGAATAGATACTTGTTCAAGTAAATTTGAATATTCATTGACATCATTACAATGCATTACTATACGATTTGAAAAATTAGACATATATCTATAGCCTATCCCTGATGTTTGGGAATTTGCTATAATTGCTGTAATACCGACTGAAAGTCCATCACGAATTATCGTAAGTAAGGTATCATCATTTTCCAAATATAATTCAATCAATCCAGTTAAGTTATCTACAACAAGATAAATCTGTGCTAAATCTGAATAACCAGCTTCCTTGTATGCAGAAAAAGAGCTTACTCCAACAGAAACTAATTTTTCTTTTCTTGTTGAAATTTCCTCCTGTAGTAATTTGAATAGGTTCTTTAATTTTTCATCTTCCGATGAACAAACAACACCACCAACATGTTTTAGCTGTTCAAAATTTATCAAAACCATACTACCAAAATCTATAATATAAATATTTGCCTCAGCTGGCGAATTCATAATAGCTATTTCCTTGATTACACACTGTAACAGGTTCGTTTTCCCCGTTTGTGCCGATCCGATTATTAATGTATTCTTACTATTCATATCCATTAATGTTTGCCCTTGATATTGCGCGTCTGGATCATCATAAATACCAATATCTATAAACTTATTATTGTTATTTATTATACTTGGGCAATTAATAACGGTTTTTAAATCGTCTAAACATATATTAGGAAGGGATTTAATTCCTCTAACACTACAATACTCTGAAACATAATCAACTATTGCTTCCAATTGAGTTTTAGACTTTAATTCCTCTTTATTCTTCTTACTTACAAAAACACACTTTTTTCTTCCACTTTTTTGCAATTCATAAATTGAAAATTCTCTGAAATTATTTTCATCCATTCCTTCAGAATCACCACTATATGCAGATTGAAATAATTCAAATATTTCATTATTCCCAACTTGTAAATAAGCTCTTCCAGGTTCCTTTATTTCAGCTGCAAGAGGAGATTTAAGAACTTCATTACTGTCTTCTTTATTCTGAACCTTTAAGCAAAGCTTGAACCTAGAATTACTCCAAATTTGTTCATCAACTTGTCCAGATGGTTTTTGTGTAGCTAATATGAGGTGAACACCTAAACTTCTACCTATACGTGCTGCCGAAATCAATTCTTTCATAAATTCCGGTTGCTCTGCTTTTAACTCCGCAAATTCATCTACTATAATAATTAGGTGTGGTAAAGGTTCATCTACTTCTTGGGCTTTGTACTTCTTTATATATTTATCAATATGATTTACTTCTGCTTCCGAGAATAACCTTTGTCTCTTTTTCAACTCAGCCTTAATTGATTTTAGTGAACGATTTATTGCCTTTCCATCAATATTTGTAATAGCACCTAGAAGATGAGGCATTGTTTTAAACTGATTAACCATACCACCACCTTTAAAGTCTATGATTACAAATGCAACTTCATATGGATGATACAAAGTTGATATTGATAAAATATATGTTTGTAAAATTTCAGATTTACCCGAACCTGTAGTTCCAGCAACAAGCCCATGAGGCCCGTGAGCTTTGTCATGTAAATCAAGAAGAATCATTCCAGCTTTCGATACTCCTATAGGTGCTGCCATAGTTTTAAATACAGTAGACTTACTCCATCGTTTTGATAAATCTAAATCGTCTACGGACAAGATCTTCAACATTTCAAATAGAGAAATATTTTTAGTCAAAGAACTTTCCAATGTTATTTCTTCTGTATAAACAGGAGTTAATATTTCAACTACCTTACTTCCAATTTTGTCATCAACTGTTGGATATTCAAATTTTGTTATGTTGTAATCCACAACATTTATTAACTCTGCATTTTTATCATCTAAAATACTTATAAGTGAATCACATCCTATAGGAATGTTAAATTTATCATCTGCAAAGAATATAAATGTAACACCAAGTTCATTTGCATTACTTATAAATTTGGATATCGGATGGCTATTAAAGCCACAGTTATCATAAAAAAATATAACTAAATATTCACTAAATTTTTGATTCTGTTCTCTTAATGATAATTCCTTATACAAATATTCAAAAATAAGATTTTTACTTTCTATATCACAAGAAATATTCCTCATACTTGTCTCTGAATTGTGTACATGGGGCAGAAATCTCAACCACTCAATCCTCGATGTACGCTCCTCTTCAACTATAAAAAATATTTTTACTTCTGTATAAAAATGTCTAGCAATTATATCAATGACTATGTTTTTTAGGAAAGAGAATCTATTCTCTTCATTGCCTACAATTCCAACTGCATTATTGGTCACTAAATCACATACCACGGGAGCATGGTTTACCATTTTGTATTCATTAAAAATATTTTCTGGCTGATTATGCAAATCATCTTCAATTTCTAATCTTTCTTGTTTTTTATAGTCAATTTGTCTTTTTGCCTTAATATCGCCTGTTCCAATACGGATATTTAGAAAATCCTTATCATTTAGCGTTCTCTCAAATAAATCGCTAGAAAAAGAATTTACCCTTTCAAGTTCTAAATCTTGTGAAATATATATTTTTTCCAATTCGTTTCGCTCATGCTCTCTTATTGTTTCAATTTCAGTACGCTTCTTTTCTATATAAGAGTTATACTTAGTAATTCTTTCCCTACATTCTTTTTTATAATCTTTATTTCCCTGCATAACTCCTAATATAGAGGTAACGATAGCCATTGCACCTGATACAATACTAAAAATAATCATTGCCCCTCCCATAAATGCCATTGCACCTGAAGCAATTAACATTCCAATAGACGGCATCAAGCTAATGAATAAATTATTCTTATGTTTTTGAGGTTTAGATGGCGGATCTAATATATCAATTTTAGTATTATCAACAACACTCTTAATTCTTGTATTTCTTATAAATCTAGGATAACTATTATGATTTGGTTCATCTATATAAGAAAGTGCATTTATAATGCAGTCTTTTCTTATTTCAGTATAAATATGATTATCTTTATAATAAAATATGAAATCAGATATAGAGAAAAAATCTCCACTATCTATTATCAAATTACTTTCTGCCCTATTCCCATTATGGTAAACACCGTATGTGCTGTTTTTAACACATAATTGCAGACTTTCCCCATTGTTAATAACTATAACCATATCATTTTTTACATATCTACTTTTCATGATAATGTTATTGCTGGTAGATGTTCCTATAGTTAATTGATTAATATTATAGATATTAATCTTCCGTTCAAAATGTCTTTGTCTATTCTCAAAGTCAATAAGAAAATCTACAAAAAAAACATCGTTATTTGATTCTCTATACTTTACAATAAAGCGTTCTCCATGTTCTAAAGACTTTGTCATTAATTTTCTTACATCACCCACTGTAAAATATAGATTATCAGAACAAGTTACAGTCCATTCATCTTCAGTTCTTATGAAAAAAAGCTCAATTGGTTCAAAAAATAAATCTTTATGTAATCTGGTATCACATTCGATTCCTGTACCAACTCGAATTGACTCCTTCTCAGAAGAAAGCTCAATTTCTTTATATAAATTTTTGTTGGAAATTATTATTTTATATTTATTTTCCATTTAGCTTCTCCTCTTCTGTATAATTAATAATACTGCCATTTCTTATTCCGTATTCAGCAAGCGTTTTATTTCCTCTAAGTAATGCTATTGGTCTTTCTGCCTTTAAATAGCAGTTCTTAATATCAGAAACATCTATTTTCAAATCATATGCTGAATTCAAAGCTATTACCAATTCATTTGCAGTTATAAAGAGTGGAATCTCTAAATCAACACTAAAATCTTTCTTTGTTATATTAAAAATCACTACTGCTTTATCCTTTTCCATAGAAACCTCCTTAAATTACAAGAAATGCAGTTTTTTGAATGCCAGTATCCTTTGATAAATCTTCACAACTTAACTGATCATAATTATCAAAATGTTCAATATACTCATTGACAACAAATTTCAATGGCATATTAGAAGTAATAATTGCATTATCTTCATTTTTATTAAAGTTATTGCATACAAATATATACTTATCAGAATTCGTTCCATTTATATTATCAACAAGTATATTAGTTGCAAAAATTGATGTACTCGTCTGTTCATTAACTACAATTACTTTATCCGATATATTTAATAGTTTCGCATTATCCTCATCAAAAGCTGTATCTGCATCTATTACTATATAATCATATTCCTTTGAATTCTTTGCTGAAATTACAATCTTCTCATAGATTGAATAAGTAAGTCCTAATGACATTAATGCTGCTTTAAAAGGAGGAAGATAACTAAAAATCTCCTTTCTTAAAACATGCTTTATATCTGAATAAATATTTTCATTTCCTCTTACAAGCTTTGCATATATATCAGCTGAGGATATAACACTTTGATTTTTAAGCATTCTGTGAAAGCTTTGTAATCTTCCAGCATTAATATAAAGCACCTTCTTATAGTTCTTTGTTAAACTAGCGCTTATACCTAATGATACTGTTGTTTTTCCTACACCTCCACAAGCTGAGCAAACAAGAACTACTTGTGATTCTTTCTTTACTATTTCATTTATGTTTAATGCTCTTGCACTTTTTGCAGTAATCTTACTGAAAATTTCCTTTATACTCGTGTATTTAAATAATCTATTAATATTTAATTCATCTGTTTTACCTTCCTCATACTGTTCCATCATGATAAATAAATTGCTAATATTATGTTTTTTTAAAGATAAATCATAAAAATCTTCAGACACTATTAAAATATCTGCTCTTTGCGGCTCTAAAAATAAATTTTTAAAGTATTCTTCGTCAGTAATAATTTCTAAATCAACTTTATTAAAAAATTCCTCCATGAACTTTAGCTGAAGGGGGATTATGTAGTTTAAGTCTGCATCAGCTATAATAATTCTTGGTTTTGCCATTTTCTACACCATCCTAATCTACAATAATTTTAAAATCACTGTTTGCCAAACGAATCACATCACCATTTTTAATTGGATGAGGCTGATTAGACAACAATTTTACTCTATTAACATAAGTACCATTTGCACTATTCAAATCCATCAACATAAATTCACCATCATTATTTGTTATTTTGCAATGAACTCGACTAATTGCTTTATTAAATGTAATTACTCCATCTACCATAGAAGGATTTTTACCTAAAATATATTCATTTTTATCTACTAATATTTCAACCAATATAGGTGCATTTATTGCCACAATACGAATATTTTTATTAACAGAATCATTATTTATCTTCCCTTTCTGTTTCATGGATATTACTTTAATGCCTTTGGTTAAATTGTAAAGGTCCTCCAAAGAATAAGTTCCATTAGATAAATCTATAGAAAACTGCATTGCTTTTTTATTTGAAAGAGATGGCAATTTATTTATTAACTTAATTAAACTTGTCCTTAATTCATTTTCAAATTCATCATAATTATTAAATACCCTATTGCTTATTGGTATATATACCAAACTAACCTTTAATGTATTTACATCAACAAAAATTTTTTCAAAAGAAATATCAATATTCTGACAAGATAAAAAGCCATTATTTTTTACTTCAATAATACTAGCAAAAAGATTGGATGCAATTGTCATAAAAGTTTCAGTGTTAATAGATGCTAGCATAGAATCAAAACTTTTCAAATTACCTGTCATATAGAAAAACTGTATTTTCCCATTATATAAAGTCTTCATACACTTAATAAACCCACTATTTACTTGGCTTTGCAAGACCTTGTAATCAGTCATCAAAAACTCACCATTATCATTCAGTATATATGCAAAATTAGTACCACAATCTAATTCAGTAATCACTCCATCTTTTAATAATCCATTCATCTTTTATCCACCCTTTACATTCCCTATTTATCACAAATAATACCTAGCTAATTCAAGATATTATTTCTAATAAATAGCCTAGGCATGGAGCTGTCACTTTAATTAATTATTCATTCTTAATTTTTTATTGTGTGACAACACCATGCTTAAGTCCTATTTACAAAATTATTTATTTACCTTCTTCAACTTCCTTTTTTCTCCTACCGTAAATTGAATACCAAATTCCTGCTGCTAACACTAAAGATCCAACAATTGAGCTCCAGAATAAAAGCTTATTTGCATACCATCTTACAAAGGTATTTGTAGATACCGTTACTACTTTTTTAAACTCATATGCACTTGTAAAATCTTCTGCATCTGTGTCAGTAATGTTTCCAGCCATATCTTCTATAACAATACGCACGTTCTTTTCAGCATTGTTTTCGGTAATTACAAAATCACCTGAATAATTGTTCATATCAGCTGAAAAATCAGTAATTGCATCACCTTGCTGTTTGCCTTCAACATATACATTGATTGATTTTAAGCCAATAGCATCAAATGCTGTATATTTTACTGTTACTTCCTTAGCATTTATAATATCTTTTTCAAGTCCTACAACACTTGTCAATTCAGGTACGGTACTGTCAACTCTAAAGGTAATTGACTTATCTTTGTAGTTTGCATTTTCAGGAGCATTTCCTGTAGCATCTTTAGAAGCAATTGACACCTTATAAACCCCATCTTTAGAGAAGTTTTCTTTGTTAATTGTGTATTGATATTGGAACCAACCACTACCACCAACTTCAACTTGATTACTTATTCCCGGAGAAATATTGTACTTAATTCCTTCTATTGGATTTCCATCACGAGTAACCTGAATTACAAGTGAGTCACCTACTAAACGGTCTGCATTATACTCAGTAATTACTAAGTCCTTTTCAATCCCTTTAGTATAAACTCCACCATTTGCAATTAACGATACAAGATAATCACTGTATTCATATACAGAACCAAATCTGTTTGCAGTAAATGTTACTGTTTTTTCACTTTCATTTCCTGCTTTATCATTAACCTTTACATATAATGTGTAGATACCATCATTTTTCTGTTCCTTTTTAAAGGTATCATTTGCTCCTGAAGCACCTTGTCCACTAATATTTAAGGTTTTTATAAATTCCTTAGTAACATCTACATTCTTCTCACCCATACGAGTTCTTGTTAATCGAACTTCGTAATTATTATAGTTAATATCAGAGAAGTTAATTACTGGAACAATATCACCCTTATATGCTCTTCCATTTTCAACCCCTGTAATTTGTGGCTCAGAAATATCTGTATCAATGGTAAAATCTTTCGCTGCTACAGAACCACCATAATTTGTTTCTAAACTATTATTTCCAGCCATATCCTTCATCTTAATATCAAAGGTATAGTCACCATCAGCATTGTATGAAATAGTTGCTGTATGAATATCCCCATTACTATTCCACCTTGTAGAAGGTATAGCTATTGTCGCCCCATTTTTAGTTGCTTTTTGTGTAAATTCAACTCTCCTTACATCAAAATTGTGTTCCTTAACTACAATGGTTGCAGTACGATTAGCATTAAAATACTTATCATTTTGTGCTCTATTGTTATCATAGGTTACTGAAATCTGTGGAGAAGTTTTATCAATAGTAAACTCCTTGGGATTAGTTGTTCCAATTTCATAATTTTCTCCAGCACACTTATTGTCTGCAAGATCTGAGTACCCAATTTTAAAGGTATAATCCCCATCTGCTTTGTAGTTTATTGTTGCAGTATGTGTAGTATTATCTTGATTTCCACTTCCTATTGATTCTTTCCACTCACTAATTGTAGGGAGTGTACCATCTGTATTAGTAATTGCAATTTTTACATCTTCAGCCCTAAAGTTTCTTTCTGTTATTACAACAGTTGCTACACGATCTTCTTTATAATATTTTTCGCTATCTGTATTATTGTTGTTATACTTAATATCTATAGTAGGCGCAGTTGTATCTATCTTTATTGAGACCTTATCCTTTGAGGAATTTAATGAATTATCTTCAGAGTAAACTTCAATGACTACATCATTACTATTATTCTTTTTGCTATCAACAGTTATTTCTCCCGTCCAAGTCTTTAATAATTCATTATGACTTGGATTATTATTTGTAAATGAGTATAAAGTACCACTTTGTGTCTCTTTTCCCATATTCAAAACTTTATAAGATACTGTTTTTAGTCCTGAGTATGTTCCCCCAACTAATGGATCATCAACCTTTATATCAACTTTTACATCTTCTTTATATATGCCATTAATTGGCTTTTGAGGTGTTACAGTAACTTCTGGTGCGATAGCCTCCTCACGTGGAGATATATTATCAGCAATAATTCCATCCGTACTAATATAGGTAGTATTTCCAGCCTTGTCTGTAATTTTTAGATATACTGTAGCTTGTTCATTAGGTACTACAGCAAATCCATCAAATGTTTTCCAATCTGTTATTTCTTTTAGTTTTGATTCACTAAGAGCTTTTACTTCATCAGTTTTATAATATTTAACACTATCAATAAGAGAAGTTTCATCATTAGAAGTAGCTGTAAGTGTAATCTTTTTTCCTGACCAGAATCCAAAGGTTAAAGAATCAACTAATTCACTCCACGTTACTTCACGTCCTTCTTCTGAAACTGCTTTAACTGTTCCAGTTGGTTTGTTTTTATCTACTGTAAACTTATATGGAGCAACAGAGTCAGCTGTATCTATAGAACTATTAACATTATCAGCTTCATCTATATAAGAAATTTTAAAAGTATAGTTTGCATCTTTTAAATATTTGATAGTAGCTGTATGAGTTGCCATATCTGCATTAGTTCCTTCTGTTGTTTCCCAGCTACTTATATCTTTTGAGGCATCAAGTTTAACTTCATTTCCCTTTGAATCAACAGCTGTAATAACTATTCCTTCTGTAGCCTTATTTGCATCAAAGTGATGTGTTCTTTCTGTAATAGCAATTGTAGCTGTACGACTTTCATTGAAATAAGTGTTTCCATTATTATCTTTATTATTGTTATAAGTTACTTTTATTTTAGGTGCAGTTACATCAATATCCAGTGGTATTGACTTTGTATCTTCATTTCCTGCATTATCAATAGTTCTTACATACACAACAACATTACAACTATTGTTCTTTTCTGCATCTACTTTAATACTTCCATTCCATTCTTTAAGTAATTCCTCTTGAGTAGGATTAGTTTTAGTAAATTTATATAAGTTTCCTTCTTGGGTAGGGTTTGCTGTGTCATTATCTTTTACTATCCAATAATCAACCGTCTTAATACCTGAATATGGTTCTGCATCTATAACATTAATTGCTACATTTACATCCTTATTATAAGAATTATTTACATTCGGCTTATCTGGAGTAAGGATAATATTACTTTTAACTTTATCTACTATATATCCATCAGAGTTTATATATATATAATTTCCAGAATAATCAGTAATTTTTAAATATATAACAAACTGTTCATCATCTGTAATGCTAAAATCTTTATAGGAATCAAAGCTCTCTTTATCTAATTCTTCTGCTTTCATAGCAATAGTATTGCTTGTTTTATAGTATTCAATTTTAGTAGGGCTTGTAGCATCCTCTGATGTTGCCTTAACCTGTACACTTGAATTATTGTACAAACCAAAGGTAAGTGCATTCAGTAATTTATCCCAAATATTTGTATCAATTGATATTGTACCTGTTGGATTTGTTTTATCCACAGTAAACTTAAATGGAGTTGTTCCAATAGGCTTTATTTCTCTCATTTCATTATCTGCTTTATTAGTATAATTAAATGACCATATATAGTTTCCATCATCTGAAAATGTAATTGTTGCAGTATGAGTATTTTCATCACTAGTCCAACTGCTAATCATGCTTTTCGTATCTAACTCAACTATTTTACCTTTTGCATCTACTGCATTAATTTTAATTCCTGATGTTGCAATATCTTTGTCAAAGGAAGATGCCCTATCCGTAATCTCAATAGTCGCAACTCTATCTGCTCCAAAATATCCTCTACCTTCTTCTACTTTATTAGCTGTATCACTAAAAGATAAGTTAACTACAGGTTTATCAATATTTATAGAAAGATCAATAGATTTTTCAGATTTTACCCCTGCATTATCATAAGAAATTACAGTAACTTTGATATCATCGTCATTATTTTTAGAAGCATCAACCTTAATACTTCCAGTCCACTCTTTCTTAAGCTTATCTTTAGTAGGATTTATCTCATCAAATTTATATAAATTTCCACTTTGAGTGACTACTCCATTATTTTCTACAAAATAATCAATAGTTTTTATCCCTGAATATGCCTTGTCCTGGGTAACACTATCATTTACCTCTATGTCAACATTAACATCTTTATTGTATAAGCCACTTTTATTGGGTGTATCAGGATTTAGTGTAATATTACTTGCTGTATTATCCACAATAATACCATCAGTACTGATGTATAATATATTTCCTGCGTAGTCTGCAATTCTTGCATAAACTGCAAACTGTTCATCAGGATTAACAGTATAATTTTCAATTACAAACTTACCTTCATCATAAAGTTTACTTAATTCTTCCTTCGATAAAGCTGTTTCTTTATTAGACTTATAGTACTGAATATCATATAAAGGAGATATTGAATCTTCTCCTTTTGCTTCTACTGAAACAGACTTATTTCTCCATATCCCAAAAGTTAGCACTGAAACTAAGCTATTCCATGAATTTTTTTCTAATTCAATAGAACCAACTGGAGATCCTTTATCAACAGTAAACTTATAAATTGAATTACCTGCTTGGGTAATAGAATCGTTTGTTAAATCAGCTTTGTTTTTATAAGATAACTTCCAGTCATAATTTGCATCTTCCTTAAAAGTAATGGTTGCCGTATGTGTATCACCACTATGTGTCCAATCGCTTAACATTTCCGACTTTGAAATAGCAATATCATTACCCTTTTCACCTTTAGCTGTAATACTTAATCCATTTAATACAGCTGTTTCATCAAAACTTGTTTTTCTATCCACAATTGTGATAGTTGCTTTCCTAACTACATTGTAGTATCCAGCTTTAGCCTCTGGATGAAGTGTTCCATCAATACTTACGCTAATAGTAGGTTTTGTAGTATTAATTTTCAGCTTTTTCACTTCAGTCTTTATATTTCCTGAAGAATCTGTTACTGTTACTATTACTTCTACATTGTCACTGTTATTTTTGCTTGCATCAACTATAATGTTACCGTTGTATGTGGCTTCTTGATTGACATTAATAAGATCATGCTGAGTTTCAACTCCATCACTTTTAACCCAATATTCCACTGTTTTAATCCCTGAATAATAATCTGGATCTATAGCAGCAATTCCAACCTTTATATCTTTATTGTAATAGCCATTACTATTTGCTTCCTCTGTAGTTAGCGTAACTTTAGGCTCAGTTTTATCAATAACAATAATTATTTTTTTATTAAGTTTAATTGTTTCTTCATTTCCCCATCTTCTAGTCTTCACTTTTAATCCTTCAATTGTATAAGTTGAAGAAATCTCTTTTTCTTTTCTCCAGCCTTCATAGCTAGATTTTTCTGCAAACTTAATATTTACCCTATCATAACTAGGTAATGCCTTGATACTTACTACTGAACCCTTTGAGTAAGCATATACTTCATTACCATCTTTGTCCGTATATGAATTCACCAGTTCTCCTTTACTTGGTTCAATAAACACCTTTTCTTTCCAATCTCCCTCTACCACTGGTACCTTCTCAAAAACAACTTCAATTTCAGTATTTTCAGTAATGTTTTTTAATGTAACTACTGAACTCCCATCATCATGCTCATCATAAATGTCTTCAGCTTTTTTATCTAGTTCTATGCCTGTAGGGTTTGAATCTGTTTTTATTGTTATTTTCCCAATTCTATATAAATCATTTTCTGGAATTAATGTGATTTTTGTCTCTTGTCCATAATCCACAGAACTATTTTCTATACTAACTGTGCCATTAGTTGTCTTACTAGATGTTACCTTATAAGTATTAAGTGCAAAGGTAATCTCATATGTGTAATCTTTATTTACCTTGGTAATATTATCTTCATACGTCTTATTATTTTCTGCATATTCTTGAAGCTCACCATTTTTTACAACCTTTGAAACACGGTAATTCATATTTGGAGTAGCTGTTACTAGAATACCTTGTCCTTCAGTTACAACAACTTTCCCTCCTATACAAGCTGGATCTGTAACTACTGTTCCTTTTTTATCATCATATGTCACCTTGATTGTATATAATTTTGTAAAGGTAGCAATAACAGTAATATTATTGCTCACAGTAATTTCCTTAGAAAATGCGGAAACATCACTTATTGTTTCTGTATTTCCGTCGATTAAAACACTTGCAATTTGGTAGCCATTATCTGGCGTAACTGATATGTTTACTGATTCTCCTTTTTCTATAACTACCTTGTCAACATTATTTCCATTAAGTTTAATTGTTCCACCATCACCTGAAGATGCTATAACATTAAATTCTGTAGTAAACTCAACAGCAACTTTAGTATCTTCTGTAATTTTCAATGTGTCACTTGTATATGATTCATATTTCCCAACTGTAATATTATTTTCTCCAATTTTTAAAGATTTGATATAAGTTTTCCCACCATCAATATCAACTGGTGTAATTTCAAGTTTTATTGTACTATCTTTTGTTACAGTAGTATCCGCACCTTCAATTTCAGCATCATTGATTTTAACATTACCACTTCCAACCTTTGTAACAGATACTTTAGCTGTTAAAGGGATACTATCAATTAGAACTACATCTATACTCCCATCTACCTCTAAAACAGGCACATTATTAGTTTCTACTTTTTTATACCCAGTTTTTGAAACAACATAACTAATATTAATTGTACTTCCATCGACTTTTGTGATTGCATCTAAATACTTGTCCATATTTGCAACAACAATATAACCATTTTCATCTGTTTTACCTTCTCCTGTTTCCACAACTGAAGAACCATCCTTAATTGTATAAGTAACATCTGCACCACTAACTACAATACCATCTGAATCCCTTACAGAAATGGTAAATTCATCTGGATTGCTATTACTTTTTGCAAAAACAGTTACAGGCATTAAGCCTACTACCATTGCTAAGACAAGTAAACCAGCTAAAATTCGTTCTGTGATTTTGATTTTGAGCTTTCCCATCTTTTCTATACCCCCTTTTTTTATTCTTAAAAAATGAAAATCAGTTATGAAATAAATTCATCTGTATGAACAATTATTACCTCATCAATTATTTTAAAATCAACAATACCAGTTACTTTCTCTAAATGATCCTCTATATCCTCATTTAATAAAGTAGTAGTAGTATTATTAAGTATTTCTGTTTCTTTTTCATTTAATAATCCAGTTAGATTATTATCTTCTAAGATATCAGTCATAATTCCGCATAATCCATTAATTTCATTCTTTTCTAAAATACCTGTTTCTGGTTGATATTCGTAATCTTTTAAATCACTTTTATTAAGTTTTTCTGAACCTTTCATTGCATCTGTTAATTTTCCTCTTCCTAAGTTCACAAAACTTGGTTTAAATGACTTTTTACCTATCTTTTCATTATTCTCTCTCATTTTAGCAATTGATTTTTTTGCTGTTCTACCTGATAAGTCACCAATAATATTAAGAATTCCAAACTTAATCCAAAGTAAAATTGCAATTATCAAGAATATCCCTGCTAATACAAAAGAAACAGTTGAAACTATCGATAATATCCCTGCCATAAGTTACCTTCTCTCCTTTGCATTATTATAAGTTCTTTCTATTGCATCCTTGTACTCCCTATAGTTATCAAGTATCTCACTTTTCAACTTTTTAGACTGCTCCTTTTGCACTGATAATAAAGAAGTATTGTTATATACATTGTCCATCAGTGAAACTACGATTTCTTTATCAACATTTACTGATTCCAAGTTTGTTCTTTGATCGTACAATAACATAAATGTTCCATTATATAATGTCAGCTGATCATAAGCCCCTGATTCCTCTATAGAGTCTATTGATTCTTCTAGTACTTCCAAAAGCTTTAAGTACTTTTCCCTTGAAGCTTCTTCTACATTTGTAGAACTTAATATATAGTTCTTATAAAATGAACAAATTTGATAATAACAATTAGATAGTGTTTTATACTGAAAATTATCAGGTATATTTTCATTTTCATAGTTTGTCAAAAAAAATGGATATGCTTTTTGTACTCTATTTGAAAAGCTATAGCTTCCATCATCATTAGTATAATAATTAAAATACATCATACCAATTCTATAATTTAATTCAGCTAATTCAATACTTTCAACATCAAATCCATCTTTATTTGCATTATAAAGAGCTAAAAATTCATCATTTTCTTCTTTGCCAAAATTACCCTCATTTTCGTAAGCATCAAGCATATACATATATGCTCGTGTATCATACGGATAAATTTCTATTGCCTTTTTATAGCTAGATATTTTTTCTGAAAGAGAAGTTGAAGAAACTACTGACACCAATGTATCATAATAATTATTATTCAAATTCACTTCTAATATCTTAGATGAAAAACCTAAAAGTAGCATTACTACAGATAATGTTGCTACCGTAATAAATAATTTAAGTTTTCTTTTTTGACTCTTCTTAAAATCTTTTGTAATCAAATTAGGATGTTCTAAGTCATACATCAATTCTGAGCAATTCTGGTATCTATTATCTGGATCAATTGCAGTACACTTATCAATAATAGCTTCAATACCATCTGATAATTCAGGGTTCCATTGACGAACTGAAGCATATATATAATCATCTGGTCTCGGATCAATTCCTGTAAGTAAGTGATGTAATGTCATACCTAATGTAAAAATATCAGATCTTGCATCAGTTTGCCTTGAGCCATAGTGTTCAGGTGATGCATATCCTTTTGTTCCAAGAACTGTGGTATCAGCCAAGTTTTGCTCCTTATATTCACGAGCTATACCAAAGTCAATTAACTTTATATTACCTTCTGGTTTTAGCATAATATTAGCAGGTTTCATATCTCTATAAATAATGGGAGGTTTTTGAGAATGTAGATATCCAAGTGCATCACATAATTGCTTTGCCCATTCAATTACCACTTCTTCTGAGTTAGCTCCATATTCTTGAAGAATTTTATCAAGAGATTCTCCTTCAATATAATCCATAACAACATAGATTGTTGTACCATTATCGATAATATCTACAATCCTAGGTAATGCAGGGTGATCTAGTCGTTTCATAAGATTAGCTTCAGCAATTAAACTATTTATTACTACTTCATCATTTTTCCCATTACCTTTTTTTCTTATTTCCTTTACTGCCCACTGCTTGTTTAGTCTCTTATCCATAGCTAGATAAACAACGGACATTCCACCCTTACCAATTTCTTTAAGTATTTCATATTTACCGTCAACAACAGAACCTATCTCCGTCATTCTTACTTACCTCACTCTATTTTTATTAAAACAACTGATACATTATCTCGCTCTTTTCTTGATTTAACTAAATCTATCATTTTTTTTGCATTTGCGTGCATTATCTTTTTACTTGTAAGCTTTGCAGGTTTTAGTGATTCAAAAATTTCATCTTCTGTTATCTTATGTCTAAACCCATCAGAACATAGCATATATGCACCTTTTTCTGCTAGTCCATATATTATTTGTGGATTAACTATTCTTGATGCTCCTATACACTGTAATAATATATTTCTCCTTTTATCTAATTTAGCTTCTTCTACAGTCATTCTTCCTAGTCTTACTTCTCTTGCCACTACTGTTTGATCTTCCGTAAGCTGATTTATAGAAGATCCCATATAATACACCCTAGAATCTCCCACATGGGCTATCACATATTGATTATCTACAAATAAAATTCCAGAAAAGGTAGTCCCTAAATTTATTCCAGTATATTTCCCGTACTCCAAAATCCTTAAATTCAAATCTTTAAGAATTAATTCAATCTTTCCAGCAATAACTTTCATATCAAGAGAACTCAATTCCTTAGCTAGCTCATTATCAAACCAATCTGAAAATGAACGAATAACTGTTGCACTTGCCAATTCCCCTTTTGCTAATCCCCCCATTCCATCACAGACAATTGCAAGTAAAACTTCACCATTCAATGTAGATGCATGCTTTATAAGAATACTATCTTGATTTGTATTTTTACTTGTTCCTATATCAGTATCTGCTATGGCTACAAAGTGCATTTTCTCACTCCTCTATAATACTTTTATTCCACTAACCTTTTTATCCGATCGCTACCATTGCTAATACTCCCACATTCCATAAGTGGGAGCTAAGCACTGCTACGCACCTGGATTAGTTCTTCTAAGCCTCAAATGGAGTAGGGTATTCCTCTTAAGAAAACTCCACATGAAGCTAAGAATCACTTTATATATGAAAGGTAAATTCTTCATTTGCTAATTTAAGAACATCTCCTTCATGTATCTCTGTTTCTGCTTTTATAACCAACACTTTATCATTTATATATGTATGATTTGTAGAGTTTTGATCACACACAAAATAGCTCTTACCTCGTGTAATAATATCTGCATGACTTCTGCTCACGGCATTATTATTTGTTACGAAATAATCAACATAACTTCTTTCTTTACCCAATCTAAAAACTGGTTTATTTATGCTTATAATTTCACTATTAGATGTTCTTACTAGGTATGGAAAATGCACATTTTCTTGGTATGAACCAATATTAAATTTTTCATTTGCATCAAGAAGCATAGTCCCTTCATTATCATGCAATACTTCCATGGATTCTTTTTCATAAGAATCTAGAATTCCTGTTGATCCATATTCATTTAAAAGGCCTGTCTCTTCATCACTTTCTAAAATACTAGTCTCTTCATTGCAATATTCCATTTTATCTTCATAATAATCCTTTGGCTTGTCTATAATAAAACCATCCACATTAACTTTCTGGTTCTTAATCTGTTTTGCTACATCCTTATCTTCTTTTGAAATATATGCTTCAATAGAAGATATATTGAAATGGTTCAATGATCTTATAAAGCTTACATATTTAGCAACAAAATCAAAGTCTTGATTTGGCATTAACTTCACAGCATATGCTATTGCCTCCATAAACCCAATGATATTTAAAAGAATATGATTTGATAAAACTGGTATATAAATAAACTGCATTTCCTTGGTATTTTCATTAATATAAACATACCTTAAATCAAGAATCAAATTATTCAAAAATAAGTTATTATTTTCAACTTTCTTGGTAGCATCCACTATTTGTGCCATTATAAAAAAAAATTCATATCTAGTTATTGGCTTTTTTAAATGCTCAATTAGTGAAACCCCAGCAGGTCCAGAATAATCTATTAGATTTTTCCTTCTTTGTTTAGGTTTAAGAAGCCCTCTTATTTTTTTATTTTCTAAGATATCTATTTCTCTTTCACTAATTACTTCATTTGATGAAATTTTCACTTTTACAGTAAGCTCACTATTTTTGACCTTTGCTTTGAATTTCATCTTAGTTATCCTCCCATAGTTTTAAAAGTTATCAATAGATTTTATTTATTTATATTATTTTAAATAACACTATCACTTTCTCAAATATGGTTAAAAACACCATATTTTCAACATATTATATAAAAGTATAAAATTAACCATATAGCTTGTCAATACTCATCACTTATAATATGTATAATTTATACTAAAAATAGTTGAAAATTTTACAAAGTTACCTAGACTTCCAATTTATTTGAAAATTTTTTCTATTTTTATGAACATTATAACTTGTAATTCTTTAAGTAGTTCTTTTATGAATTTCTTTATAAATATTAAAGCTTAATATTACAGCCATACATAGAATAATTATTAGACAAAATATCTTACCCTCATCCCCTAAGCCTAATACAATACGCATATCATCTTGTAGAAATAGTTTGCTTTTCTGAAATATAATTGCTAATGCAGAAATACTCACAGATAATAAACAGATACATTTTAAAATTAAATTGGAATACCACCCCCAAAACTTCTTAGTTCTTATGCTCAAAGATATTATTATTGGTAATATTATTCCGCTACTTCCTATTAATAACTCTTTGGTAATTTCATTACCAACATTTTCGCATAGAATATTAGGAGTTGGTAATAAATTGATTTCTACTATTCTTACACCAAGTAAAATAGCCATTATTGAATGTCCTAGTTCGTGCAAAAATGGATAAACTACAATTGAAATAAATAAAGCCATAAAAAAAATACTGATACTTTTAATTATGTTCTTCAAAATGGTCACACCTCCTACTAATATGATTCCCAAATTTACCAAAACATAATTTAATTTATCAATATTTATTTTAATGCCTTCCCTTTAATAGTTGTCCCGCTTACACTTATCTTCCTTTTATTCTCTCTCTTGACATTAAAAATTAATATTTTCTTGTTTGATTTATAAAAGTCCCTATAATATAATTTAATTATTGTTAAATTATATAGAAAGGAAAATAGTGAACTTATTTAGTACAGTTCATTATTTAGGTGTGATATATTGGACAAGTTTGTAGAAAAAATAAAAGAAAGATTCTTAGGTATATTTACTATTCATAGCATAATGAGAATATTATTATTCCTAATTCCTTTTGTTGCCATAGTAATTAAATCTATAATATTCCAAGGCTTTGTTGTTAATAGAGATCCATATTTACTTGATTTTGGACTTGGACTTGAATCAGCAAAACCTTTTATAAACTATTATTATGCATTTATTCTTATCTTTCTTAGCTTTGCATTATTATTTAAAGGTAAAGGAAGAGTTGTCTATTTATTTATAATTGATGCAATAATAACAGCATTAATAGTACTAGATGTAACATATTTTAGAGGCTTCTATACTATGCCTTCAGCTTTATTATTAACTCAAACTGCAAATTTAGATAATATGGGCGGAACTATAATGTCTATGTTTAGTAATATGGATTTCTTATTCATATTAGACTTTATAGTATTGGGTATATTCGTATTCTTTACTAGCAAATCTTATACTACTGTTAAAAGAAGAGCTCCTATTAGCTTTTTAGTAATATTTATATCTAGTATAGTTTTTATAGCTTATGTACCTTTTAATCTTCATATACTAAATAATGAAGATGTTAAAAATGGATACATATTCTCAAACTACGATCCAACAAATACAGCAAGATATTTTTCACCATTAGGTTACCATATATTCGATGCTTATAATGTTTATCAAGACTCTAAGCCTTATGAATTAGAAGATGAGGACAGAAGTCAAATAGATGAATTTTATACTAGTAAAGAAAACTTACCTGATAATGAATATGCAGGCTTATTAGAAGGTAAAAACCTTTTAGTTATTCAAGTAGAATCACTAGAAAGCTTTATTATTGGTAAAGAAGTAAATGGCCAAAAAATCACTCCAGTTATGGATGATTTAATAAGTAAGGGTCTATATTTCCCTAATATTTATGAGCAAGTAAATGAAGGTACAAGCTCTGATGCAGACTTAATGATTAATACTTCAATGTTCCCAGTAAGAAGGGGTAGTACTTTCTTTAGATATCCTGGAAACACTTATAATTCATTACCTAACCTTTTAGAAGAAAAGAATTATAGTACAATAGCTATTCACCCAGATAAAGGTTCTTTCTGGAATTATGTAAATGGACTTACAGGAATAGGCTTCGATAAATTTGTTGATTTCTTCTCATTTGATGAAAATAGTGAAATGTTAGGTCTGGGAATATCAGATGAAAGTTACTTTACTCAAGTAGTTCCAATGATAAAGGAATTAAAAGAGCCATACTATGCCTTTACTGTAACATTAACTAATCATGGCCCATTTGACTCTATTCCAGAAGAAAAGAAGGTTCTAGGCTTAGATGAAGAACTAGATAAAAACGAAATGGGTGGATATTTCGAAAGTGTTAAATACACAGATACTCAAATTGGTGAATTCTTAAAGAAATTAGATAGTGAAGGTTTATTAGATAATACTGTAGTAGTTATTGAGGGAGACCATACTGGAGTTCATAAATACTATAATAGCTCTGTTGAAAAATTATCTAATAAGGAAGATTGGTACCTAGATAACGGTCACCATACTGTTCCATTTATAATTTGGTCTAAAGATATGACTGAAGGAAAAACTTTTGATGTTAAGGGTGGACAAGTAGATATAATGCCAACACTTCTATACTTATTAGGTGTTGAAAATGAAAAGTATATCAATACAGCATTAGGAAGAAACCTGCTTAATACAAATAAATCCTTTGCGGCTCTAACAAACCTAGATGTTGTAGGCGACAACCTTACAGAAGAAGAAAAAGAAATGTATAAAAATATTATGTTACTATCAGATAAAATGATTAGAAGCAACTACTTTGGAAATGAGAAAAATTAAATAATTAAAGAATGAATAATTAAGGATGTAATTCCTTCGGAATTACTGTAAATAGAGAAAGAGCTGTTGCATTTGCAACAGCTCCTTTTAATTTATTAATTCCGCAGGAATTATTTCTGCAATTTTTCATTCTTAATTCTTCATTACTTACCTGCTATGCTTAGACCTTCTACTCTTATAGATGGGCTTCCAACACTACTCATAGGGAATTTTAAGTCAGTTCCTACTTCAACTACATTTTTTAATAGATCAAAGAAGTTACTTGCAACTGTTATTTGTTCTACAGGGAAGTCTTTTTTACCATCTTTTATATAGAACCCTTTTGCTGCTAAAGAAAAGTCTCCTGTTATTGAATTTGCTCCTGAATGTAGTCCAGCAAACTCAGTAATTAGTACTCCTTCTCCTACCTCTTCTAATAATTCATCAAAGGATTTACTTCCCTTTTTAATATAGAAATTAGTTGGTGAAACTCCAACTGGTGAAGCATAAGAACTCTTAAATCCATTACCAGTAGATTTCGTATTTCCTTTGTGGGCAGTTTTTAAATTATGAAGTAAAGTCATTAACTTACCTTCATGAATTATATCTTTTTTCTTAGTTGCTACACCTTCATCATCAAAAGGCACAGAAGATAATCCATCTACTAAATGAGGATCATCTAGTAAAGTTACTTTATTACTAGCTATTATTTCTCCTTCCTTACCTTTTAATAAACTTAATCCCTTTTGAGCTGCATCTCCACTAAAGACTCCAGCAAAAGTTGAAAGCAAGGAAACCATAGCCTCATTATTAATTATAGTTTTATATTTTCCTGAAGGAATTGATTTTCCACCAATTCTTGAAACAGCTTCATTAATACCATCTTCTGCAATCTTCTTAGGATTTACATCTTCTAATGATTTTGCTGTTACATAACCCATTCCATCATGCATATTTTCCCCTTCTTTAATTATTGGAACTACATATGCACTTAGTAGGTTAGATTTATTTTTTAGATTTAATCCCTTAGAATTAATTATTCCATATATAGATTTACTATATCCTATTCCACAGCCACCGAAGCTAGCTACCCTATTATCTAATGCCTTAGATTCCTTTTCCATACTTAATGCTAAATCTATAAGCTTATCTGCTGGAAGATTTTCTAAAGCTTCATAGTAAGAGCTTACTTCAACATATTCTTTATCTCCTTCATAGATAAATTGAATATCTTCATTTTCAATAGTTAAAGCACTTTCTTTAGAATTCTTAACTAACATCTTTATAGCATCTTCGTCTAATATCTCAGTATAAGAGTATCCTATTTTTCCATTTATTTTACCTCTAAAAGATAATCCATAAGAAGTTGTTAAACTATATTTTTCAACTTCTTCTTTATAAACATTTATGCTTAAGCTTTCTCTATCAACATAATAAACTTCATATTCATTAAATCCATTATTTTTAGCTTCTTCAAATAGCTTATCTATAAATTCTTTTAATTCCATATATATTCCCCCCTTATCTTCCACCTACTGTTATTTCTTTTACTCTAATCATAGGTTGACCTACATTCGTTGGAATACTTCCAGATACAGAACCACACATTCCTTGGCCTTGAGCTAAATTCTTACCTACCATATCTATATTAAGTAAAACTTCACTACCTTTACCTATAAGACTTGCTCCTCTAACTGGTTCTTGTATTTCACCATTTTTAACTATATATCCTTCTGAAACAGCAAAGTTAAATTCACCTGTAACTGGATTTACTGATCCACCACCCATTTTCTTTGCATATAATCCATCAGAAATAGATTTAATTATTTCTGTTTCATCATCATTACCAGCTGCAATATAAGTATTGGTCATTCTTGAAGTTGGTGCAAACTTATAGTTTTGTCTTCTTGAACTACCTGTTGCTTCCATACCCATTCTTCTACCATTTAATTTATCTATTAAGTAACCTTTTAATATTCCATTTTCAATTAAAACATTCTTTCTAGTTTTATTTCCTTCGTCATCAATATTTAATGATCCCCATGCATTAGGAATAGTTCCATCATCTATTGCAGTAACCTTAGTTGATGCTATTTGTTTTCCAAGCATATTAGTAAATACTGAATTTCCTTTTGCTACAGCTGTAGCTTCTAAAGAGTGTCCACAAGCTTCATGGAAGATAACTCCTCCAAAGCCATTATCAATAGCAACTGTCATCTTGCCTGCTGGACAAGGTTTAGCATGAAGCATAGTAGTAGCTACTCTTGAAGCTTCCCTACCATAATATTCTGGATCTATATCATTAAATAGCTCAAAGCCTTTATGAGCTCCTGGGCCTTCAAAGCCAGTTTGATTTTCTCCATTAGCTGAAGCTACTGAACTAATTGAAAATCTTGTTCTTACTCTTCTATCTTCAGTTAATAATCCTTCAGTGTTAGCTATTAATATATTTTGTTCCTTATCTAAATATCCTACTGATACTTGAGATATTTCATCACTATATTCCTTAGCAGCTTTATATCCTGCTTTCATAACCTTAATTTTTTTATCTGCATCTATTGAAGATGGAATATATATAATAGGGTTATTATTAATTACTTCTTTTCTATTTAAAACTATACTTATATCTTCCTTTAACTCCCCAAGTGCTAATGCTGCCTTTTCTGCAGTATCTAATAAAGCAGATAAAGTGCTGTTATTAGTATAAGCATAAACGCTCTTATACCCCTTAAAAATTCTTATTCCTATTCCATGAGTTCTACCAGAAATGGAATTTTCAACTTTACCATTTAAAATACTTATAGAAGTATCTAAAGTATCTTCTTCAAATATTTCTGCAAAGTCTCCTCCTGTTATTAAACATCTAGCCAAAACACTAGATAAAATATCCTTTGATAACATATTTTAATCCTCCTCCATATCTATTTCTATACCATCTTTAAAGGCCCTAGACCAAGTAGATACATAAGAACCACTTGCCCATTCAACCATTATTATTTCTTCATCATTCTTTAGGTTTATAACTGCTAGTGGGCTTCCCTTAATAGTTTTATCTTCTAATTCATATATTAAAAGCTTATCGTTAAATGTAATAAATGCTAGTCTCCCTGTTGGCGCAGTATAAGCATCAGTAATAAAAGGGAAATTACTCTTTAAATCCTTCCAAGGAATAAGCAATGTATCATAATTTAATAGTTTCTTATTAGGATTAATTGATAATTTAAAAGTAGTTCCATCATTGTCTAAATCATTAGTCATTATTTTACCATTAAGAGTCCATTTCCCCTCATTTCTTTTAAGAGTAAAATTAGTATAATCTATTGTTGAAACTACATCACTTTTATTATTATTTAAAGCATTTACAGCATCATTAAAATCTTTTTTATATTTTTCTTTAGCTTCGCTTGAAAATATTTCATCTATACTGACTCCTACATTAGAATTAACATTATCAACTGGAATAGTTTGAAATGATGTAAAAATATTATTAAAATTATTTCCTTCATATTTTTCTATTGAAATATAATCATTAGAAATGAAATTAATATTCTTATATACATTTTGGTCAGTATTAAATACAAAGCTATGTTCTTCAACTTTTCCATCTAAAGGCTTTGCAGTAAAGTATTCTATATGTTTATTATCCTTACTATATATATCTTTTTCAATTGTCCATATTCCATTTAGCCTTGGAAATATAATATTATCTTTTTCCATAATAGGTTGTAGCTTCTGATCCTTAAGTGATACCCATATTGTTCTATACTCCTCAGCGCTATAATCACCATTTTCCATTAATATTCTTGGAGTTTTTAAGGTTATCATAGCTCCTACATCACTATTATAATCTTCATTAAGTATTTCTGCTTCTATTTTTCCCTTTGAATAGTCTAAATCCTTAGGTTCTTTATCTTCTCTCGTTAGTTCAATTAACATACCTGAGTAAAATAAATATCCACTATCGTTACCTAAATCAAAGAATTCTCCCACTATACTATTAGAGTCAATAATTGAAACAATATTTAATTTTGAAGTATTATCAATAACATCCTTAACCTTTAGGTTTAGTTCATATGATAATATATAATTTTCATCAACTACCTTTAATTTAAACCGTGGGTTAGAATATTCTTTATTAAAGATAGAAATTTTCTTATTCGAAATACTTATAAAATCTCCTATTTGGTTTAATAATACATCTTTATTTTCTATTTCTTCATCTAATATATCAATATTTTTTATTTTCCAAGTACCATCAATTGATAGCCCTTCATTCTTAGGTGCCTTTATAGATTGTGTATCTTTTCCATCTACTTTACTACAACCTACTATTAAAGTAAATAATAATATCAAAAGCAAAACTCCACTTCTCTTTAATGCCTTCATATTATTCCTCCCTTATAATAGGAATAATAACTTCAACCTTAGTTCCTATTCCTAGCTCACTATATATATTAAATTCTCCATTATGGAGTTGAATAATCTCATCACAAATAGATAGTCCTATACCATTTTGTGATTTTGAGTTTTTTCCTTTAAAGAACTTTTCTTTTATTTTAGGTAAGTCCTCTTTAGATATTCCACTTCCATCATCATTAATCACAAACTTAATTTTATCTTCGATTTTATAAACATTAAATTCAACTTTTCCACCAGACTTATTAAACTTAAAGGCGTTATCTAGAATATTTATAAATACCTGCTTCATCCTATTAACATCGGCATATATAAACTCATCTACGTTATTTGTAATAACTAATGCTATATCTTCCTTCTTAGCCCTTGGTATCATAAATGACTCTATATGACTTATAAGATCTTTGATATTAAATTGTTTTTTCTCTAAAGTTACCTTATCATTAATAAGTCTTGAGAAATCTAGTAATTCTTCCACCATTAAAGACAATCTATCAGTTTCCTTCTCTATTATTTCAAAGCCTAGATTCAATGTTTCCTTATCTGTCTCGCTACTATTTAAAGTTATAGTCCACCCCTTTATAGCTGTAAGTGGTGTTCTAAGCTCGTGAGATACAGAAGATATAAATTCATTTTTAAGTTGCTCTCTTTTAGATATTTCATTGGCCATAAAATTAAGAGTATTAGATAATTGACCTATCTCATTTTCTTTATTAATAGTACTTCTAACACTTAAATTTCCACTCCCCATCTTTTCAGCAACTTTATTTAAATACTTTATAGGTTCAATTATGCTATTAGCTAAAATTATACTTAATACTACTCCCATAATAAGTACTGCAGCAGAAATACTTATAAATATAAACATTATATTTGCTATAACGCCGTCAATTTCTTCTAATGAAGTGATAAACCTTAATATACCTACTACTTCTCCATCTACTTCTAATGGGTATGATACTGCCATAACCTTATTGTTATAATAACTTACCTTTCCTACCCACCTTGATATTTCTCCTTTTAAAGCCCTAGCTACATCTGGAGAATTACTATAATTAAAGTCATCTACTCCTATCGAATCCATAAGTAGATTACCTTTTGAGTCAAATATTTCTACCTGTGCATCATTTTCATTCCAAAAAGCATCAACATTATCATAAATATTTTCTACTAAAGTTTTAGAAGAAAAATACTTATTATAAAAGCTTACTGATACATCCATCCTGCTTTTTAGTAAATCCTCAGTATTATCATAGTAATATTTTCTTATAAATATCATAAGTAAAATATTAAGTAGAATAACTGTTGAAAAAATTATAATAACTATTCCTCTAAGTAATTCATTTTTTATGCTTTTCATACTCTTGACTTCCACCTATATCCTATACCCCATATAGTTTCTATATAACTTGGATTAGAAGGATTATCTTCAATCTTCGCTCTAAGCCTTCTAATATTAACATCAATAATTTTTACATCTCCAAAGTAATTTTCTCCCCAAACTAGATCCAATAACTCATCTCTAGAGAAAGCTTTATCTGGATTTTCTAAGAATATTTTCATGAGTAAAAATTCTTTAGGGGTAACATCTATTTCTTCACTATTTTTAATAACCTTTTGTGAATATAAATCTAATACAAAAGGTCCGAGCTCTAGCTTACTCTTTTCTTTTTTGCTTCCATTAACTCTTCTAAGTAAGGCCTTAACTCTAAGTACTACTTCTAAAGGATTAAATGGTTTAACAATATAATCATCTGCACCATACTCTAATCCCATTATTTTATCCATATCCTGACCTTTTGCAGTAAGCATTACTATTCCCATATTAGGAAAATCACTTCTAAGCTTACTGCATACCATAAATCCATCTATTCCTGGAAGCATTACATCTAATATTGCTACTTGAGGCTTCATTGACTTAGCTAACTCTAATCCTTCTTCCCCTGTAGCTGCTTCTATAACTTCCAAATCATTTCTTTGTAAATTTATCTTTAAAAATCCTCTTATGCTATCTTCATCTTCAACTAATAATATTCTTTCCATATTAACACCTCAAAATTTATATTATATATATGTTTCAACAAACAATTTACATCTTCAGTATTATAGAATTTTAAGTGAAAAATACTTTTAAAGTAAACCACATCAATTGAAAGCATCGATCTTTTAATTTTTATATAAGTAGGTTTATAAATAAATTATACCCTATGTAATAAATAATTAGGAAGGACTAATGAAAATTAATAAAAAACTCAGGACAATCCTGAGTTTTTATACATTAATAATAGTTTCTAATTACTAACACTTTAATTATTCCCTATTTTAAAGTTCTAAATTCAAAACCTTCTCCTCTTAAATAATCAATAGCACTTTGTAAGTAATCTACAGTACCTTTTTTGCTATCTGTATCATGCATTAAGACAATTACAACATCTTGATCCAGAACTGTCTCTTGAAGATTCTTTAATAAAACTTCTTTAGGCTTATCATGACCTTCAGCATCTCCATTTAGTGAATTCCAATCTACTTGTATTATACCTCTATTTTCTAATTCTACATCTAAAGCAGCAGTTCCATTCCAACTTGAATGTCCCCCTGGTAATCTAATTAATCTTGTAGAAAAATCCTTACCTAGCTTGTCCTTTAACAACTTATCATTTTTTTCAAAATCATTTAGAACTGCTTGTACATCAACAGTCCTATTCGGGTAAAGAATTGAATACTGATGGGAATAACCATGACTTGCTATAGCATGTCCCTCTTTTGCCATCCTCTTTAATATTTCCTCTGATCTAGTATTTCTTTCTATTGAACTTCCTAAAGTAAAAAATGTTGCTTTAATGTCATTTGCATTTAAAATATCTAAAATCTGTTCTGTTGAATGTTCTGATGGTCCATCATCAAAAGTTAAATATGCAATTTTTTTATTATCTTCTCTATAGAAGTTCCATTTATACATAGTTTCTGGAACAACAACTGATGCATCATCTGCATTTATATCTTCTTCTAAGGTTAGGTATCCTGAGTTATCTAAAGTTTTATTATTTTCAATATCTAAATCCTCTTCATTTTCCTCTATATCCTGGCTAATGTTATCATCACTTTCATCTATATCTTTATTAATATCATCATCACTTTTACTATTATTTTCTGCAGTCTCTTTTTTATCAGAATTATTATCGATTATATCTGCTTTCGTTTCAGTAATATCATGTCTAAACTTATTTACAAAAGTGAAAATTGCAAAAGTACTTATAAATAAAATTGTGAGGAATAGTATATATTTCTTCATATATTTTACTTTCTTGCTTCTTCTAGTTGTCCTTCTTCTTTTCATAACTTTCATCCCCTAATCTTATTTTTAATAAATTTATTAATATCTAGTTTAATTTTCTCATTATTTATATATCCTTAATATAATTATACAAAACAATATTAGACTAATCTTTACAATATGTTGAATAATAGTTACGAAAGGGTTACAATTTTCTATTAAATAACAATTTCTAAATTTATATACTTTTATTATCTATTTTGTTTATAAAATAAAAAGAGCTTTATAACAATAGATATAAATCTACTCTTATAAAACTCTTAAAATTAAAATGGCTCCGTGGAGAGGATTCGAACCTCCAACCTATCGGTTAACAGCCGAGTGCTCCACCATTGAGCTACCACGGAATATTTAATTCAGATTGTTCTCTGAAAATTGCATATGAATAATTTTTAACATTTCCAAAATTTATTGGTCAAGCCCTCGACCTATTAGTATCAGTCAGCTAAATAT
>NZ_SRYR01000017.1 GCF_004794105.1 Clostridium sartagoforme | reverse complement strand
TGGTGACTCCTAGGGGAATCGAACCCCTGATACCACCGTGAAAGGGTGGTGTCTTAACCGCTTGACCAAGGAGCCTTATTTATTTCCTCACAGGTTTTCCCCGTGAGCACATTAACTATAATACATAAATTTTAATATAGTGTCAACACTTTTTAATAACTTTTTTTTTATTTTTAAATTATACGAGTTTAATCCCTATAAAACCTTGTAAAATAATCAATTTATACTAAATTAAAAACCTTAATTATTTAGTTAAAGTATATTATAATTTAATATAATTAGTTCAACAGACAAATATTATTTTTATAAGGAGATATATTATGATTCATCATGATTTAATTATAGTTGGTGGTGGCGCATCAGGATTATTTGCTGCAATTAATGCAAAGGATCTTGGACTAGATGTTGCAATAATTGAAAGTAATGATAGAGTAGGTAAAAAAATTCTTACTACTGGGAATGGTAGATGTAATATTTCTAATAATACTATTTCATTTCCTTTTTTTAATTATCATAGTGAAAATTCAGGCTTCTTCACTAAAGCTCTATCTTTCCTTTCTGTAGAAGATACTAAAAATATCTTTCTATCATTAGGTTTACCTATTATAGAATTAAAAAACGGGAAATTATATCCTAAATCTCTTCAAGCATCTTCAGTTGTTGATATCTTAAGATTAGCTTTAGAAGATAGATCTATTCCTTTATACACAGAATGTAAAGTAAAATCTATCCACAAGGATAAAAAATTTAAATTATCCACAAGCAATGAAGATAAAAAGTTATTCACATGTAATAAATTAATTTTAGCTTGTGGAGGAAAATCTGCTGTAAAAACTGGTTCAGATGGTACTGGATATAATCTTGCAAAATCTTTAGGACATTCAATAATAAATACTATACCTGGTATAGTTCAATTAAAATTAAATAGTCCTTATTTAAAATCAATATCTGGAGTTAAGTTTGATGGCTTTGCTACACTTTTAGTAGATGATGAGCCTATAAGAAAAGAATTTGGTGAAATATTATTTACAGACTACGGAATATCAGGTCCACCTATTTTACAACTTTCAGGTCATGCTTCTAAAGCTTTATTAAATAATAAGAAAGTAGAAATTCTTGTAGATATGATGCCTGAAGAAGATCATAAAGAAATAGAAAACTTTATAGAATGTCACTTTGGACTTCTATCTCATAGACCTGTTATAGATTCTTTAATAGGAGTTGTAAATAAAAAGCTTATTCCAACTATTCTTAAGGCTTCAAAAATAACTAACTTACATATGCCTTGCTATGAGTTAACTTGGGAGGATAAGAAAAATTTAATTAATGTATTAAAGTCTTGGAAATTTACTTGCATTGATACTAATGGTTTTAATCAAGCTCAAGTAACTATTGGAGGAATAAATACTAAAGAAGTAAATTCAGATACCCTAGAATCTAAGTTGGTAAAAGACCTATATTTCTCTGGTGAAATATTAGATGTAGATGGTGATTGTGGTGGATTTAACTTACAATGGGCTTGGAGTTCTGGATATTTTGTAGCTAACAATATAGCTAAATCATAATTAATTTATTTTAAATTTTATTTATATAAAAGAATAAATTAAATTCTATATTATTGATATTATTCTGCAATTAAATAGAAGGGCTGTTGCAATACTAAAGTTAAAACCTATTAGCAACAGCCCTTCTTACTTTATTAAATTATACTTCTGTTAAGTTAAATTTTTTTCCAACATCCAATTAACCTTGTTAGTTCTCTACCATCACTAGCTTCAATTTTATGAACAGTAACTAGGGCTCCTCCCTCTTCTTCTCTTATATCTGTAAATACTTTTACCTCTTCTCCATATTTACATTCCTTTTCAAAAGTCACCCTTACCTCATCTAAGACATAATTATTTACTATTTCTTCTGGTAAAGTTTCTATAGACCAATCAATGTATTTTGTATTATTTACATGATTATTTGAGTCTATATCTGTATATCTAACCTTAAATTTATCCTCATATTTAAATTCTTCTAATCTTTCTAGCTTAGGAATTTTGAAGTCTCCCTTTAAATCTCCATCAACTCCATATATTTCGTATTGCTCTTCAGGTATTCTCATCATTCTTCTTTTCTCTATATTAATTAATAGAAAAATAGCATTAGCACTAACAATTACATTTCCATTACTATCTTTTATTTCATAATTTCTTAATGCATAGTACTTTTTAAAACCTGTTGGCTCTGTAGATACATATAATTTCTCGCCATATACTGGACTTCTAAAAATTTTAATATGGTAATTATAAAATACCCAAGTCATATTTTGATCTAAAAGCGAACTCATACCTGATCCCAGTTCTTCTGATTGTTTAGTTCCTATATCAGATAAAATGTTTATAATTGTTGACATATTTGCTCTTAAATTCTTATCAACATCATAATAATGTAACTCATATTCTTTAGTAAAAACCTTCCCCATTTCTATCTCCTCCTATATTATTGACTATTTCCCTGATGTAAAATTAAATATTAATAATGAAAATTTAATAAAAAAACTCCCTTAGGAGTTTTAAAAAGCAATTTATTTTAGTAATTCTGAAAAAATTATATTAATAAATATTTATTTTTAATGGGGCTGCTTTTTCAGCAGCCCCATCATCTCAAGTTAAATACTAAACTCTTACTTTTCATCTTATCTATCTAGTTTATAGGATCAATAAATCCATCATTTTTATTATTGTTATCATCAACTTTATCATTATTTTCTGTAGCTGTACTATCTACTTCTTCAATTTTGTTATTACTATCTCCATTACTAATTAAGTTATCATTATTACTATTTAATCCATTGTAATCATTATTAACACTACTATATCCATTTGAATTATTATAATTATTATTCATACCATTGTAGTTATTTGGTTCATAATAATTATTGTTATTATAGCCCTTAAAGTCTCCAAAATTATTATTACCTTCAAAATGCTTAGTTCTATCTAAAACATAGATAGTTGTGTATGCAAATAAATAAATCTGTATAAGAAATTGACCGATTATCATAATAAAAAATCCTAAGAAAGGTATAGCTGATAATAATCCAAGTAATATTCCCACACCTATAGTAATACCTGCAATAGCAGAAATATAGCCAACTGTAGACCAGAAGTATCCCTTTCTAAATAATAAAAATGTTTCCCTAATAGCATCAGTAATACTTATATCATTTACTATAAGCATTGAGTTAAATACTGACGTTAAGGGAGTAACTATAACACCTATTGCAATCATTACAGGTATAAAAAGTATAAATCCTATTCCTAATGTTAATGCTGATATTAAAAGTCCTAGAAGAACAAATATTAATATAGAAAATGTTAATATTAAATAAACTAGGACATTAAGACCTACAACTTTCCATTTTCTTTGCCATACATAACTATTGGCTGATTTAAAACTTACCTCATTTCCCTTATTAGCATCATCAATAATTTTAATAATTATAGCATTGGCATAAGCTAATATTAATGAAGATATAATTGCTAATATAAAGACTAAAAATACACTACCGAACCCCATCATTCCAAAAATATCATCTATATCTAAGTATGAAGACATAAATGCAAGTCTTAGAAAGCTAGTTAAAAATACGCCGAAAATAATAGCAAATAATACTACTATAGTAGGTACCATATATATCCCTACTACTTTTAATATATTTACTATATTATTTCCTAAAACATTAAAGGACCTAGATAGTATTTCTGAAACTGATAACTTATTATAATTTCTCACTTCCACTTTATCACCCCTTATTTTATTTCTATACTATATATATTAATATTATCATAAAAATTTACTTTTTTATAAAAATTTATATTAAAAATCTCTATTTTTATATAATTGCCCTAATATTAATCTATATTTATATCTTTTAAAAAAAAATAAACCCTTACTAAAATTGAGTAACCATCAATCTTTTATAGCTTATCTTAATTATTTTCATCTATGTTTTAACTATTTTTGAAATATTAAATAAAAAAAACTGTCTTAAATTTAAAATAATAAATTTAAGACAGTTTAATATATGTTATAGTTCTTTTGTAACTCTAATAGTTTGATCTCTTCTTGGACCAACACCTACTATAGAAATTTTAGTTCCTGTTAATTCTTCAATTCTTTCTAAGTATTTCTTAGCATTTAAAGGTAATTCATCATAACTTCTAGCTTCAGCTACTTCTTCTCCCCAACCTTCAAATTCTTCATATATTGGTTCACATTTTGCTAAATCCTTTAAGCTTGCTGGGAAATAGTCTATAACTTTATTATCATATTTATATCCTACACAAATTTTCAGCTTATCAAGACCTGCTAAAGTATCTATTTTAGTAACACATAATGATGTTAATCCTGAAACTCTTACTGTTGTTTTTAAAATAACAGCATCAAGCCATCCACATCTTCTAGATCTACCTGTAGTTACTCCATACTCGTGTCCTTTTTCTCTTATCCATTCACCAATTTCATTATCTAATTCAGTTGGAAATGGTCCTTTGCCAACTCTTGTTGTATAAGCTTTAGCTATCCCAACAGCATTAGTAACCATAGTTGGCCCTATACCTGAACCGCTTGCTACACCACATGCAGTAGTATTTGAAGAAGTTACATATGGATAAGTTCCATAATCTATATCAAGTAACATACCTTGAGCTCCTTCAAATAAAACAGTTTTATCTGCTTTAATTTCATCATAAAGCTTAACTGATGTATCTTGTACGTATGCTCTTAATCTATTAGCTAATTCTAAGTATTCAGTAAGAATTTCATCATAGTTTAATGCTTCTCCATTTAAAACATTAACTATATATTTATTCTTAGCTTCAATATTTTCTTTTAATTTTTCCTTAAAAGTTTCCTCATCTATTAAATCACAAATTCTAATTCCAGATCTCTCAAATTTATCAGTATAACATGGTCCAATTCCCTTACCTGTTGTTCCAATATCATTTTTTCCTCTAGCTTGTTCTTTTAACTTATCTAATACTTTATGGTATGGCATAATAACATGCGCTCTATCACTTACAATAAGTTTTTCTGGTGTAACTTTAACACCTTCACCTTCTAAGTAATCTATTTCTGTAAATAAGGCCTTAGGATCAACAACAACTCCGTTACCTATTATATTTAATTTATTATCATATAATATTCCTGATGGTATCAGGTGGAGTTTGTATTGTTTATCGCCAACTTCAACAGTATGACCTGCATTATTTCCCCCTTGGAATCTAACTATTACTTGTGCTTCTTCTGCAAGATAATCAGTCATTTTCCCTTTTCCTTCATCTCCCCATTGAGCTCCTAAAACAACAAATGCTGACATATATTTGCCTCCTTTATGAAGAACTTCTTTTGAGTCCTTCTTATAAAATAAATTTACTAATACATATTAACAAAGTCAAAATAAACTTTCAATATTTTTGCGAATATTTTTTTGCATTATACAAGTATAGTTCGTATAATTAATATATTAGTATAATTTAGAAGGAGTAGTTCTATGAATATTTATGACGAGTCTTTAAAGTACCATGAAGAATTAAGAGGTAAATTCCAAATTAAGTCTAATTGTAATATATCTAATGAGAAAGATTTGACCTTAGCCTATACCCCTGGAGTTGCTGAGCCGTGCAGAGAAATACATAAAAATCCCGATGCAGCTTATACTTATACAAGAAAGTGGAATACAGTTGCTGTAATTTCTGATGGTACCGCTGTTTTAGGATTAGGTGATATAGGTCCATTAGCTTCATTACCTGTTATGGAAGGTAAGTCTATACTATTTAAAGAATTTGCAGATGTTGATGCTTTTCCATTAGTTTTAAATACTCAAAATGTAGATGAAATAGTTGAAACTATTGTAAGAATATCTCCCTCCTTAGGTGGCATTAATTTAGAAGATATTTCTGCACCTAGATGTTTTGAAATAGAAAATAAACTTAAAGAAAAGTTAGATATTCCTGTTTTTCATGATGACCAACATGGAACTGCTATAGTAGTATTAGCTGGATTAATTAATGCTTTAAAGCTTGTAAATAAAAAAATTGAAAATACTAAAATAGTTATCAATGGTGCTGGTTCCGCTGGAACAGCTATTTGTAAGTTACTAGTTTCCTTTGGATCAAAGAATATACTTATGTGTGATAAGAGCGGAATAATTAATAAGGATATAGATAATTTAAATCCATCTATGAAAGAGCTTTCAGAAATAACTAATAAAGCTAATATTAAGGGTGACTTAAAGTCTGCTTTAGTAAATGCTGATATTTTCATTGGTGTTTCAGCACCTAATTTAGTTACAAAAGAAATGGCTGAAACTATGAATAAAGATGCAATAATATTTGCTATGGCAAATCCAATACCTGAAATTTTCCCTGATGTTGCTAAAGAAGCTGGTGTTAAGATTATTGGAACTGGACGTTCTGACTTCCCTAATCAAGTAAATAATGTCTTAGCTTTTCCTGGAATATTTAGAGGTGCCTTAGATGTAAGAGCTAGAGACATTAACGAAGAAATGAAAATTGCAGCTGCAAATGCTATAGCAAATTCAGTAAATGATACTGATCTAAACTATGACTTTATAATTCCAAAAGCCTTTGATTTAAATGTTCAAAAAGCTGTAGCTAATGCAGTAAAAGAAGCTGCAATAAAAAGTGGGATTTCAAAAATTTACAAATAATAAAAATCAAAAAATTGTACCTTAATATTAATTACTTTAATTTAGATAATCTATAATAAAATTATTTTAAAGTTATAATAAAAACATATAAAAAATCACAGGATACAAAACTTTATAAATTATTTATAAATATCCGCATCCTGTGATTTTTTATATTACATATTTTCTGATTTCTCTGCACACTTTTCTAATGCTTTTATTACACTACTTCTAAATCCACTATTTTCCAATTCTATAACTGCCTCTATTGTAGTTCCACCTGGTGAACAAACCATATCCTTTAATTCTCCAGGATGTTTTCCTGTTTCTAATGCAAGTTTAGCCGACCCTAAAATAGATTGTTCCGCCATTTTATAAGCCTTATTCCTTGGTATTCCTAGCTTTACAGCTGCATCTGCCATAGCTTCAATAAACATAAAAACATAAGCTGGAGATGAGCCACAAAGAGCTATGAAACCATGAAAATACTTTTCTTCTAATATTTCATATTTACCAAACATATTAAAAATACTGAAAATATCTTCTCTCTCTTTATCATTTAAATTTTTATTAAAACAAACTGCTGACATTGCCTCTCCAACTAAAGCTGGTGTATTTGGCATAGTTCTTACTATCTTTTTATCTGTTCCTAATATATCTTCTATATCTTTTACAGTTACACCTGCTGCGATAGAAACTACTAATGTATCCTTATTTATACTGTCCTTTATTTCATTTAATACATCTTTAAACATATTTGGTTTTACTGCTAAAAATAATATATCTGAAAATGCTGTAACTTCATTATTATCTAATGATGCCTTAACTTTAAACTCATCTTCTATCTTTAATTTTGACTCTTTACTTCTTGTAGATACAAATATATTATCTAGTGCTATTTTACCTGAATTTATAATCCCTCCAAGAATAGCTTTTCCCATATTTCCACAGCCTATAAATCCGATCTTTTTATCCATTACTATCACTTCCTTATTAAGATTTTTTATAAATATTTTTCTTATTTTTTTATAATTTAAGTTTTTCCCCACTTTACTCATAGGATATCTTAAGTTTTAAATTGCACACTAATTAATAAGGAGGGATATATAATGAAAGAAAATTTATTAGACTTAAATAAACTTAATAAAAATAAAAATCCAATAATTAATATTGTTGATAAAGATAAATTTTATGATATTTATATTTTTCTTCAAGACCTTACTAAAGAAGAAATATTAATAAAGTACGTAAATAACTTCTTAGTTTTAAACCTCTCCTTAAAAAGTAAAGAAAACTTACTATATAAATTTAAAAGAATTTTTTATTTAAAAAATGTAGATATAGACAGGGTTCAAAATTCTGTACATGCTAATCTAGTCTACATTAAAATTCCTAAAGGGAGTTAGACTCTAACTTCAATATAGGAATATAAATTATAATGTAGAATGTATAATGAATAATATCTAATTAAGGAAAAAACCCCCTTAGGAGTTTTAAAATTTAATTTATTTTAGTAATTCCGTAGGAATTACATCCACAATTTTTTATTTTTAATTCTTCATTATTAATTAAGAAATAGGCTGTCTTTAAGACAGCTCATTTCTTACTCATATACAAGTTCTAAATTAGCAAACTTACTGTGTGCTCCTATCCAAGCCATCTTAACTGTTCCAACAGGGCCATTTCTTTGTTTTGCTATAATACACTCACCTATATTTTTTTCTTCTGTTTCCTTATTATAATATTCATCTCTATACAAGAACATAACAACGTCAGCATCCTGCTCTATAGATCCAGATTCTCTTAAGTCAGATAACATTGGTCTATGGTCAGCTCTTTGCTCAGGCGCACGAGAAAGCTGAGATAAAGCTATAACAGGGCATTCCATTTCCTTGGCAAGTGCTTTAATAGATCTAGATATTTCAGATACTTCTTGTTGTCTACTTTCACTTCCTGCACTACCACTCATAAGTTGAAGGTAGTCAATAAGAATCATATCTATACCATGCTCCATTTTTATCTTTCTACACTTTGATCTCATTTCCATTACACTTAATCCAGCAGTATCATCTATGTAAATTTTTGCTTTAGAAAGTGGTCCTGTAGCTCTTGCAATTCTCTCCCAGTCATCATCATCTAGATTACCAGTTCTAAGCTTAAGCATATCTACATTAGCTTCAGAGCAAAGCAATTTATATGCTAATTGCTCCTTAGACATTTCCAGAGAAAATATAACTACACTCTTTCCTTCTCTAAGTGCTGCATTTTCTGCAATATTTAGAGAAAATGTTGTTTTACCCATAGATGGTCTTGCAGCTATAAGTACCATATCCCCTTTTTGGAACCCTGATGTTTTAGCATCTAAGTCTCTTATACCTGATCCAACACCAGTTATAGATCCCTTATTATTGAATAGCCTTTCTATCTCTAAAAATCCTCTTTCTAGTACATTGGCTAATGATTCATATTCATTAGATCCTTGTTTTTCTGCTAAATCAAAGATTTTCTTTTGAGCTATATCTATAACATCTTCAACTTTATCTTGCTTATTATAACTTTCTTCTATAATTTGTGTTGCTGATTTAATAAGCTTTCTTAAAGTAGATTTATCTTCTACTATTTTTATATACGCTTCTAAGTTAGCAGTAGTTATAACTGATGAGCTTACTTCTGATATATAAGTAACTCCACCTGCTTTATCTAGGTTATCCGTTGATTTTAAATATTCTAATAAGGTTACAAGGTCAACAGCCATATCCTTAGAGAACATCTCTCTAATAGCCTTAAAAATGACTTTATGACCATCTCTATAGAAATCTTCATCTTTTAGCTTTTCTAGAGCTTTAGAAATAGCACTTTTATCTATTATCATAGCCCCAATTACTGACTGCTCAGCTTCTAAACTTTGAGGCAAACTTCTCATTATTGGTGCATCCATATGTAACCTCCTCATTATTAATACAACTATTATATCAAATATATATATTATATTAAATATATATATTTACTACTATAGTCAACAAGCTTTATATTTAATATTCTTATTTAAATTTTTTATAATTTTCCTTTTTAACTCTTAACAAAAAATTTAGCTTATACAATGATACGAAATAAAGCTGATAAAAATTATATTATTAAATCTAATTTTAATAAGATAGACTTAAATACTCTAATTATCAGCTTTTATTTAACTATATTATTTTTCAAATACTATATCCATTAATTCTTCAATAGTACTAATAGCCTTAACTTCTACATCTTGAAGATTTAAAGGAATTTCTTTTTCATTTGCCTTAGGTACTAAAACAAGTTTTATACCTTTTCTTCTAGCACCATATATCTTTTCAAATATTCCTCCAACAGGTTTAATGCCTCCTCTTAAGGATATTTCTCCTGTTATCGCAACATCTTGTCTGATAGGTCTTTCTAATAATGCACTTATTATTGATATTGTAATAGCTGCTCCAGCTGATGGACCATCTATTCTTCCTCCTCCAACAATATTTACATGTATATCATAATCCTTAATATCTTTATCTGTCATTCTTCTTATTACAGATGCTGCATTAAATACGGAATCCTTAGCCATAGAACCAGCTGTATCATTAAACTTAACTATTCCCATGCCTGGCTTTTTAGATTCAAATACTACTGTTTCTATTTCTAATGTAGAACCCATAAATCCACTTACACCTAATCCATAAGTATGACCTACTTCAAACTTGTTAGTTTCTTCAATTATTTCATATGGTACATATCTTCCTATAGATATAACTTCTTCTACATCACTAATAGTAATTTTAGTATTTAAATCATCCTTTGAATTATATAAGGCATATCCATATGCATCAGCTAGAATATTTACTGCCTTTCTTCCTTCAAAAGTATATCTACTTACAAGCTCTGCAACACCATCTTCTATTTCAACTTTAAGCTTTTTAGCTGCATTTTCTATTATTCCTATAATATCTTGTGATGAAAGTGGCTCAAAATATACTTCTGTGCATCTTGATCTAAGAGCAGGATTAATCTTTCCTGGATCTCTTGTAGTTGCTCCTATTAAAACAAAATCTGCAGGAGCTCCTTTTTCAAAAAGATACTTTATATATTTAGGAGTATTTTCATCATCTGGATCATAATATGATGATGAGTATTCTACTCTCTTATCTTCTAAAACCTTTAATAGCTTATTTTGAAGTATTTCATCTAATTCTCCGATTTCATCTATAAATAGCACTCCACCATGAGCTTCTGTAACTAGACCAGTCTTAGGTTCAGGAACACCTATTTCTGCTAAGTCCTTCTTACTACCTTGATAGATTGGATCATGAACTGATCCTAGAAGTGGGTTTGTTATTTCTCTCGGATCCCATCTCAATGTAGTACCATCAACCTCAACAAACTTAGAATCATCATCAAATGGTGTAAATCTTAATTTTCTAGCCTCTTCTAATGCTAATCTAGCAGCTGAAGTCTTACCAACCCCAGGTGGTCCATATAAAATTATATGTTGAGGATATGGTGAAGACATCTTTGATATTAATGACTTAATAGCTCTTTCTTGGCCTACTATCTCCTCAAAATTTTCTGGTCTTAAAAGACTCATAACATTTTTATTTATATTTTTAGCATCTAATGCTTCTAATCTCTCAAGTTTTACTGTTGTTTTAGTGCTTTCTGGGCCTTTTTGCTTCTTTATTATTGATAGCTTTATGTCATCCATAAACTTATCTTGTCTTTCTTGAAGGGCCTTTTCCACTTGAGTTTCTACTTTATTTTGAACATATTTTCTAGCAATATTTTCTGATATATAATAAATTGTATCTTCTAGTACATCCCTTATTTCTTCTTCCTTAGGTACTGCCTTTAGTCCCTTACCATCTGATGCAATTACATTTAATGCATATAATCTTTCGCATATGTTAATAGAGTTTATATACTTTTGTAGTTTAAATCTTACTATCCTAGCTCTAACGGCACCTTCATCTAATACATTATTTAATATCTGATTTATTACATTTGCTTGTGCGTCTAAAGATAGATCACTATCTAATAAACTCTCTATATTTGTTTCATCGTAAGCCTTCAAACTTAGTCCTCCTTATGATTGCTCTACAATGGTTACCTTCATCTTAGTAGATACTTCTGGATATATTTTAATTTCTATATCATAACTACCTGCAACCTTAATTGTATCCATAACAATTTTCTTTTTATCTATTGATAACTTATATTCTTTATTAATTAATTCCGCTACATCTTTACTAGTTATAGCTCCAAACAATCTTCCATTATTACCTTTAGCTTCTATCTTAACTTCTTTTCCTTTTAATTCAGAAGCTAATTTTTGAGCTGCTTCTATTTCAGCTAGCTTTTTCTTTCTTTCATTTTCCTTTTTAGCATTTAATATATGCATATTTGAACTATTTGCTTCTTCAGCTAATTTCCTAGGAAATAAAAAATTTCTTGCATATCCATCTGATGCCTCTATAACATCACCTTTTTTACCTAATTTTTTAACATCTTGTAATAATATTACCTTCATGTTATTCACCAACCTTTAAATGTTTTTCTATTGATTCTTTTAATTTTATTTTTGCTTCTTCTATAGTAGTATTACTTAATTGGACTCCAGCCATATTCATATGGCCTCCTCCACCTAATTCCTCAAGAATTACTTGAACATTTATTTCTCCAATGGATCTTCCACTAATTACGGTATCTCCATTTATGTTTATTAAAACAAAACATACATTTATACCTGAAATATTTAATAATTCATCAGCTGCCCTAGCTGCCATAAATGATTTTTTTAACCCTTCAGGTGCTACAGCTATTGCAAGGTTATTATTAACCTCAGCTGTTTTTATTGTATCTGCTATTATTAAAAAGTCCTCTAAGTTATCCATAAACATTTTCTTTACTTCGATTGTATCTGCTCCTGATGCTCTTAAAAATGATGCTGCATCAAAAGTTCTAACACCGGCCTTAAAAGAAAATCCTTTTGTATCCATAAATATACCAGCTAATAATCCTTCAGCTTCAAGCCTTGTTAAGTTAGGTCTTTGAACCATGTATTGAATCACTTCTGTTACCATTTCTGATGTAGAAGATGCATATACTTCTATATAACTTAGAATAGCCCCTTCAACTGTATCTGGACTTCTTCTATGATGATCTATTATAATCTTTCTTTGAACCTTATCTACTATACCTCTTTCTAAGATATAACTAGAATTGTGTACATCTACTATAATAAGTAATGTTTTTTCATTTATTTGTTCATAGGCTTCTTCAACAGATATAAATAAATTATCGTATCTTGAATCACTTTTAAGCTTTCCTAAGAAATACTCTATTGCTGATACATCTTTTCCAAGTATAATATTGCATTGCTTCCCTAATTGTTTAACTACTGATGATAATCCTATTGATGATCCAAAGCAATCCATATCAGGATTCTTATGTCCTATTATAAGTACATTACTACTTTCATAAATTAATTCCTTTATGGAATGGGAAACTACTCTAGCTCTAACTCTTGTTCTTTTTTCAATTTCCCTAGTATTCCCTCCAAAGAATTTAATTTTATCATTATTTTTTATAGCAACTTGATCCCCACCTCTACCTAAGGCTAATTCCTTAGCTGTTGTTGCAAAATTATTATTTTCTAAGGGGCAAGTTCCTCCTCTACCTATTCCTATACTTAGAGTTACTTCAAATTTATTTCCTCTATCAATTTCTGATATTTCTTTTAATATTGAAAATTTATTATTTATCTCTTCATCTATATATTTATCTTGAACAGATAAAACATATTTATTAGTATCATACTTAGTTATCATAGCCTTAAGCCTTTGAGCATAAGCATTAATACTCTTTTCTACATCAGCTACAAGCATAGGCCTATCACTCTCTAAAGTATTTTCTAATACTTCTGCTAGATTATCTACTTCAATTAACATAATACTTTCCTTAGTGTTATCTATATTCTTGAAATTACTTATATCATTGAAATACACTATATATAAATTTTCATCTAAATCATATCCTTCTATCCTACTAGCATATACTATATATAATGAATCTACTATCTTTATTTTTTGATGTAAATCTCTATCGCAAGCTAATAGTCTAGATATGTTTAAACCTCTTGCTATACTTACAATATTTAATCCACTAGGATCTTCTTCAGGGATAAATTTTCTAAATTCCTTATTACTCCAAAATATTTCTCCTGATTCCTTTATAATTGATACAGGAAAAATTAAATTGAAAATATTACTATTAATATTTTCATTAATATCTACCTTTATCTGCTCTACTTTTTCATCTATAATTTCTTCTTCTTTTACGCTTGATAAATACTCAGTTATACTAAATAAAAGAAAAATACATAAGAGAATACTGCCAAGTATAGCGCTTTTTAAATAATAAAAGCCAATACAAGCTACCACAAATAGAACTGGTGTAATTATAGGCCTAATAATTTTAAGTCTCTTTTCTAAAAATTCCTTCCATTCCATAAGACTAATGGCGCTCCTTTAAATGTGATTGAAGTTTACTTAAACTCCTTCCATCGTTTTCATACTCATGACCTTCTGCTATTCCTACTTGAAGTTTATTCTTCATGTCATCATCTACATCTTTACATGAATATCCTAATTTTTGAGCTAATACATATAAAATAATTACAGCTCCTGATATGCAATTTAGTATCGCATCTTGTGCCACATTACTTCCTTTAGTTAGCAAATGATAAAATTCACCTATTATACATAGTAAATTTGCCTTAAGCTTTTCTATCATCTTAATATTAGCCATTATATTTAAATCATCTCTTTTCACCATACTCACCCCTATATTATTACCCTTGTATATATATTTTAATTATATTTATGATTTAATGCAACAGCTTATAAATAATATTACATATTTTGTAAATATATTATTATGTATTAGTATAACAAAAAACCCCTGATAAAACAGGGGTTAATCATATTACTCAGTTGTAAATGGTAATAATGCTATGTTTCTTGATCTCTTAATAGCAGTTGTTAATTCTCTTTGGTGTTTAGCGCAAGTTCCAGAAATTCTTCTTGGTAATATCTTACCTCTTTCTGTAACAAACTTTCTTAGCTTAGTTATATCTTTGTAATCTATAGCTTCAGCTTTTTCCACACAAAAAGCACATACTTTTCTCTTAGATCTTCTCATTTTTCCAGATCTCTTCATGTCTCTCATGCTAATTCCCTCCTTCTTCTTAGACTATTAGAAAGGCATATCTCCATCATCTACAGGAGTCATGTCTTCCTCAAAATTCATTCCACCAAAGTTATTTGATGGATTTGAATAACCAGAATTGTTTGAAGCTCCAAAGTTATCATTGAAACCTTGGTCTCTTCCAGCACCACTTCCATTACCTGATCCAATGAATTCAAAAGATTCAACAACTACATCAGTTGTATATCTCTTTGTTCCATCCTTAGCATCATAACTACCAGTTCTAATGCTTCCAGTAATAGCTAGTTGTCTGCCCTTAGTAAGATATTGTGCTATTGTTTCACCAGTTTTACCAAAAGCTACACAATTGATAAAATCAGTTTCATCCTTTTTAAAAGGTCTTGTTACTGCTAAAGAAAATCTTGTAACAGCAGTACCACTTCCAGCAGCAAAGTTAAGCTCTGGATCCCTTGTAAGTCTTCCAATAAGTATTACCTTATTCATAACAATATCACCTCTTACGCTTCTTGTTTTACTATGATATGTCTTATAACACCATCAGTAATTCTGAATATTCTGTCTAATTCCTTAGGTAATTCTGAATCAGCATTGAAGTTGATTAATGTATAGAATCCTTCGTTAACTTTTGAAATTTCGTAAGCAAGCTTTCTTCTACCCCAAACGTCAACATTTTCTATAGTTCCTCCACCGTTTTCTATTACACCCTTAAACTTTTCGATTGCAGCTTTGCAAGCTTCCTCGTCTAATGATGGGTGTAGTATAAATATAGTTTCGTACTTTCTCATCATTTTCACCTCCTCCCCTCGGACTCTGGCTGTACTTTGTACAGCAGGGATTACAATTAATTATTTTATCATTGTTTAATTTTTTTTGCAAGATAAAAAAATAACTATATTATTCCTTTATTACTTTTTTTGCATCCTTTTGGAACTTACTTCTTGGAATCATAATTATTCTTCCGCATCCTACACATTTAATTTTAATATCTGCCCCAAGTCTAATTACTTCAAAATTCTTACTCCCACAAGGATGCTGTTTTTTCATTTCTACAATTGTACCTAAGTCAAAGTTTTCTACCATAAAAATATCCTCCTAAAGTATTAATTATTATTTACTAATTGAGTCTTTGGATAAGGAATTTCTACCCCTGCCTCATCTAATGACTTCTTAATTTCTTTTCTTAATTCCCTCTCCATCTTCCATTGAGAAAGTGGCTTAGATTTTCCTACCACTCTAATAGTTACACCTGACGCATTTAAAGATATGGCACCTAATACTTCTATATCTTCTCTTATATCTTCACTATTTGATTTTTGGAATTTTTTACAAGTATTTGTTATTATATTTATAGTATTATCTATATCCTCTTCATAGGCAATTTCAACATCTACTATAAATCTCATATCATATCTTGAATGGTTTGTTACTTCCAACACAGAGCCATTTGGTATATTATGGATATCACCACTAAAATCCTTTAAAGTAGTAGCTCTTATTCCAATATTTTCAACTATACCACTATATACTCCTATTGTTACATGATCACCAACGCCATACTGATCTTCAAATATTATGAAAAATCCGTTTATTATATCCTTTACCAAACTTTGAGCACCTATACCTACTACGAAACCTACTGCACTTAATACTGCTGCAGATACCTTAAAGGTACTCCCTATTATAATTGCAGCTCCTGAAAAGTAAACTATGTATTTTAATGAGCTTTTTAATATAGCTCCTACTGTTAATGCCTTTTTAGTATCCATAGAAAAACTTCTTTTACTATTAATCTGATTTTTAACAAATTTATCGATTATCTTATTACCTATTTTTATTATTAGAAACATCACCATTATTAGTAAAATCATACTTATAGTTTTACTCACTATAAATTCAATTAAATTAATAGTACTATTTAGTGCTTGTTCCCAATTAAAGCTTACTGCAATTTTTCCATCTTCAATACCTGTATTAATAAATGTTAAAATATTTGTCATATTAAAACTCCTAGCTTAATTCAATAAAATTATTATCTTCTTTTTCATATATATTTTTATAACTAATAATATTATTAGCAATAATCTTGTCTACATACACTTTTTCTTCTATCCTGACGCATATTCCACAACTATGCGTTATTGATGTAGGAGTGGGCATCATTCTAAACTTCATCCCTATTTCATTTAATTTTTTTTCTGCATTCATTGCATCTAAAGTATTTTTAAAAACAATTATATAATATTTCATAAATGTCTCCTTTATAATTTATTTTATATTTAATTATATTATATTTATCTTTGTAAATGAAGATAAGTTAATTTATAATTTTATTATATAAGTAGCAATAAAATTTTTACATTATATATTAAGGTAATTCATATATAAAATATTTTAACTATGTAATTCTCCAATTAGCTTATATAAAAATTAAGCTATATATACCTTCAATTAATCTTATAATTGTTCTTTACTTATAATTTAATTGATTTTAGAATTATTCTTTACTTGAAATAACATAAGTCATCAAAATATATATTATTATTGAAACATATATATTGTATAAGTTGTAATAAAGATTTTATATTTTATTAATTTACATTTTGTATTAAAAATATTTAAAATATGAATCTATCTTAACAACTTATATATAATTAAAAAACAGACTCTTTCAATTTAGATAATTTACTAAAGAATTATTTTAAAGTTATAATGATATAATAATAAATGCTATTAGATTATTGATGTATATTATTACTTGAGACATATATAAAAATTTTTAGGAGCTGATAATTTGAACATTTATTTAGATAATGCCAGTACAACTTTTCCTAAGCCTAAAGTTGTTTCTGATTCTATATATAATTTTTTAGTTAACATAGGAGGTAATCCAGGTAGGTCAAATCATAATAATGGTATGGAATCAAATAGACTTTTATTAGATGCTAGAGAAACTATAGCAAGTTTTTTTAATTTTAATAACATAAGTAATGTTATATTTACAAGTAATATAACCTCTTCATTAAATATACTTATAAATGGATGCTTAAAAAAGGGAGATCACGTTATTACTTCTTCAATAGAGCATAATTCAGTATTAAGACCATTATTTAAATTAGAAAATAATAACCTCATTGAATTATCTATTATAAGTTCTAATGAATTTGGATTTATAAATGTAGATGATATAAAAAGTGCTATTAGAAAAAATACTAAATTTATTATATTGTCCCACGCTTCTAATGTTTTAGGCTCTATTCAACCTATAGAGGAAATAGGAAGACTTTGCAAGGATAATGGTATCTTTTTTATATTAGATTCAGCTCAAAGTGCAGGTGTTTTAGATATAGACTTTACAAAATTAAATCTTAGTGCATTAGCTTTCACTGGTCATAAAAGTCTTTTTGGGCCTCAAGGTATTGGTGGATTTATAATTACAGATGAACTTAATGAAATTTGTAATCCGTATATTTTAGGGGGTACAGGGAGTATGTCCTATTCGCTTGATCAACCTGATTTTCTTCCAGATAAATTTGAATCTGGAACCTTAAATATGCCGGGTATTGTCGGTCTAAATGAAGGTATTAAGTTTATAAATAAGGAAGGCCTTAATAGTATATATGAAAAAAACTCTTATTTAAGAAACTTGTTGATTTCTAATTTACAAGATATTGAAAATATACAATTATATGAAGACTTCAGTAATTCTAACTATACTTCATGCGTATCCTTTAACTCTACAAAAATGGATACTGCTGAACTTTCTTATGAACTTGATTATAAATATGGAATTAAAAATAGATCTGGATTACACTGTGCTCCACTAACACATAAATCAATAGGAAGTTTTCCTGATGGAACAGTTAGATTAAGTATAAGTTACTTTAATACTATTGAAGACATTAATTATACAATAGATTCAATAAATAAAATTTTAAAATGAATATTAACCTCCCCTACTGTCAATAATTACATAAGGGAGGTTTTTCTATGGAAATTTTTAAAAAAGAGTTTGACTCATCCTTTGAATATTCATATATAGAAATTGGAAAATATCTTTATAAATCTCTAATTAATATCATTGAATCTAATAGACCTGTTATCTTTTTATGCATTGGAACAGACAGATGTACTGGTGATTCACTAGGACCCTTAGTTGGATATAAATTAAAAAATATATCTTCATTATTTGAATCAAAAAACATATATTTTTATGGTTCTTTAGAAAATCCTGTTCATTCTCTAAATCTAGAAAGCATAATCTTAAAGATAAATTCTAATTTTACAAATCCTTATATTATAGCTATTGATTCCTGCTTAGGGCAAACTATTAATATTGGAAAAGTTTTTATTAGTAATGCACCAGTTTATCCTGGATCTGCAATTAATAGAAATCTACCTTCTGTTGGGGATTTAAGCATTACTGGCATAGTAAATATATCTAGTAAATACGATTTTTTAACATTACAAAATACTAGGCTTTATACTGTCATGCTTTTATCTGATACTATCTATAAAGGAATTCATTATTTCTTAGAATTATATGAAAAGCACATTATTAAAACTAATAAAAAAAAGGAGCTACTTCGTGATGAACAATAGTTCATTTCATTGTAGCTCCTTTAATTATTTCTTATTGATTGCTTCATTTAAAACATAAGTCTCTTCTTCAGATAACTCATATCTAGAAATACCCTTATCAACTGGCTTTGCATAAGTTGTACTATCATGTCTAGAATAAATTCCAGTTATCATCACACCATCGTTATAAGAGTCTAATATTGCTATTGAGAAGCTTAAATCACTTCCCACATCAGGAAATGCTTTATATCTCATTATAGCAACTTTATTTACGCATCCCTTTATTTCTTCTTTTATTACTTCACATTTATTTAAGGCTTCTTCTGATTTTCCAATAGCTTTATCAATATCATCTAACTTTGAAGTTATTAATTCTTCTAGATTTTTATTATTAACTCCACGCATCATTTTTCTATACTTCTTTTCAAGCTTCTTAGTTGTGCTCATTAATGCAAGTACCATTATTAATAGTAGCAATACTATAACTAATAATCCTATTATAATAAAAGCTGAATTTTCATTTATTATTTTAATTAAATTTTCCATTATAAGTGCCCCTTCCTAATAAATTGAGAAATAACACTATAATGTTTCACGTGAAACATTATTTATTTGTAATGTTTCACGTGAAACACTTATAAATTAATTATTTCTAGTATCCTTTGTAAATCTTCTTCTGAATAATACTCAATTTCAATTTTACCCTTATTATTCTTATTGCTTATATTAACTTTAGTTCCAAAATAATTTTGCAATCTTTCTGTTACATCTTTATAGTAAGGATTTACTTCTCTTTTTACTGGCTTTTCTTCTTTATTGCTATTAAGATGTTTTATTAACTTCTCTAACTCTCTAACAGATAACTTTTCATCTATTACCTTTTGAGCAATTTCACTTTGTATTTTGGGGTCTGTAATAGCTAAAAGTGCTCTACCGTGACCTTCAGATATAACTTCATCAATTAGATATTGCTTAACTGTATCACATAATGCAATTAACCTAATTATATTACTTATAGCTACTCTTGATTTTCCTATTCTTTTGCTTAATTCCTCTTGAGTTAAATTGAAGTCACTTAGTAACTTTTTATAGGCTAGGGCTTCTTCAATAGGATTAAGATCTTGTCTTTGAATATTTTCAATTAATGATATTTCTAATATATCCTTATCAGTTAAATCCATTACAACTGAAGGTACTTCCTTTAGTCCTAAAAGCTTGGCAGCTCTCCATCTTCTCTCCCCCGCTACTATTACATAGTAATCATCCTTTTTATTTAGAATAATTGGTTGAATTATACCATGTTCCTTAATAGATTGAGCTAATTCAGCTATTTTTTCATCATCGAAAGATTTTCTTGGCTGCTCATCATTACTTTTAATTAGATTTAAGGAAATAAGAGAAGGCTTATTTTTATCATTATTTTGTGTTTCGTTAGGAATTAATGCTCCTAATCCTTTTCCTAATGCTGATTTCTTATTCATATTACTCACCTACTTTTGCCTATTTAAAAATTCTTTTGTTAATGTTTTGTAAGCTTCCGCTCCCTTACATTTTTCATCGTATAACATTATTGGTAATCCAAAACTAGGCGCCTCTGCTAATCTAATATTTCTAGAAATAGTAGTTTTATAAACCTTCTCATTAAAGAAGTTTTTTGCCTCCTCAAAAACTTCATTGCTAAGATTAGTTCTGTAGTCATACATTGTCATAACTACTCCCTCTATTTCTAAGTCCTTATTAAGTGATTGCTTAACTAATTTTATAGTATTAATTAGCTGTCCAACACCTTCTAAGGCATAAAACTCACATTGTATAGGGATTAATACAGATTGTACAGAAGTAAGTGCATTAATAGTAAGCACTCCTAATGAAGGTGGACAATCTATAAAAATAAAGTCATAGTCATTTTCAACTTCTTTTAACTTATTAGACAATATTACTTCACGATTCGGTTTTCCTATAATCTCAACTTCTGCACCTGCTAATTCCATAGTTGATGGTGCTATGTAAAGATTTTGAATAAGTTCACTTTTTAAAATAATATCTTTTAATGATGCATCAGAAGTAATTACATCATACATAGACATTTCTAAATTCCTCTTATCTAATCCTAATCCACTAGTAGTATTTCCTTGTGGATCTATATCTATGGTTAGTACTTTATAACCCGCCATAGCTAAATATGCACTTAAATTAATATTAGTAGTAGTTTTCCCAACTCCACCCTTTTGATTGAATATACAAACTTTCTTCATCTAAAAGCTCTATTACGAGCTTCACCCCCCTTCCCATAATAATATTATATATACTTTTAAATAATATTGAAAGATTAACATAATAAAAAAGTGAAGAAATATTATACAATTAACGCCATTAGCTATTTATTTAGGCATAATGTATTACTTCTTCACTTAAATTTATAAAATTTAAATATAAATCCAACTACTTTTTAGGAATAGATACTGTTATTTGAATAAACTCTTCTTCATCCTTAAATTTATACTCTGCAGGAATATTAAATTTATCAAATACTTGCTTTATAGTATTTACATATAATTTAGCTGGAAAAACACTCTTAACTCTTTTTTTATCTTTGTTATTTAATTCTTCTCCAGCAATTTTTAATAATTCTTTATTAACTAATTCTTCAGTTGCCTTTACATTTAGAGAATTTTTTATAATTTTATCTATAACCTTTAATTGTAGTTCTTCACTTGGTAATGACAATAAAGCTCTAGCATGTCTTTCTGTTAATTTATTCTCTAAACATAATTCCCTTACTTTTGAAGAAAGTTTTAAAAGTCTTAGCTTATTAGCAATTGTGGATTGCTTTTTTCCCATCCTTTTAGCTAACTCATCCTGTGTAAACTTATGATCATTTATTAAATTATAATAAGCTTCAGCCTCTTCAATAAAGTTTAAGTCTTCTCTTTGAAGATTTTCTAATAGTGCTATTTCTGCAGACTCAGTATCTGTAATTTCAATTATATTGCAAGGTACTGCTTCTAACTCAGCCATTCTAGCTGCTCTCCATCTTCTTTCTCCCGCAACTAATTCAAAATTATCTCCTCTTTTTCTAACTGTTATAGGTTGAATAATTCCATGCTCCTTTATTGACTGAGATAATTCTTCTAGAGCCTCTTCATTAAAGAATCTTCTCGGCTGATAAGTATTTGGAAATATCCTATCTACATTTATACTAGTAATTTCTCTGTTCATATGCACCCAACCATCCCTCATAATATTAATTACCATTAACTCAATAATTAAAAAATTCTATTTTTCTTTATTATTTCCTTCTTTTATTTCCTATTTTTGTAAGACAAATTCTTATATATATTTCCATATATATACAATTTTATATATATTTACAATATATATCCTATATTTATACTATTATTATGTTCTATTCTGTAGAATTATTTAATAGGTTTTTTTGTAATTGTACCTGCTTTTCTAGGATAAGTCTTAGGGCACTTACTAATTTTTTTGATTTCGACAATATTATGTTTTAAATTAGTTTCTTCTATAGTAACTTCGATTACTCTTTCTAAGCTTCCTCCTAGAGTTACAATAGCTTTTTGTCCCTCTTTTAATTCATCTTCTATTGATGGTCCTTTTAAAGCAACGAAATATCCATTAACCTTAACATACGGCATACAAAACTCTGATAAAACAGCCATATTTGCTACTGCTCTTGATGTGGCAACATCAAACTTTTCTCTTAATTTAACATTTCTTGCTCCATCTTCAGCTCTTGAATGAATAGTTTCAACATTTTTCAACTCTAATTTACTAACTACAGCATTTAAAAAGTTAATCCTTTTATTTAATGAATCTAATAATACAACTTTTACATCTGGATTCATTATAGCTATAGGTAATCCAGGGAAGCCAGCCCCAGTACCTACATCTATAATACTTTTAGCATTTTTTACAGCATTAGATTTAAATATCTTAATACAGTCAATAAAGTGCTTTTTTATTACATCCTCATCCTCTGTAATAGCTGTTAAATTTATTTTCTCATTCCACTCTTGTAAAAGCTTCATATAATCAATAAATTTATTATATTGGTCTTCCGTTAATTCTAGTCCAACTTCTTCGCAAGCTTCTTTCATTAATTGAAAATACTCCATATTTCCTCCATTAGGTTTATTTCTTATATTGATGTTCTAAATATATAAGTAATACTGATATATCAGCAGGTGATACTCCAGAAATCCTTGAAGCTTGACCTATACTTATAGGTCTTATATTAGTTAATTTTTGTATAGCCTCTGTTCTTAATCCCTTTACATCTGAATACTCTAATCCATCAGGAATTAACTTCTTTTCAAATTTCTTAAATTGCTTAACTTGATCTAATTGACTATCAATATATCCTTCATACTTAGCAATTATATTTATTTGTTCACCTATATTTTCATCATAATCTGGTCTATCTATATCTAGATCCCTTAAACTAAAGTAATCTAACTCAGGTCTCTTTATTAACTCATAAAAACTAATTGGCTTTTTAAGTTCTGTTGATCCCTTTGAAATCAGCAAATCATTGATTTCTTTTTTATTTGTAATTTGTAAGTCCTTTAATCTATTAACTTCACTTTCAACATTGTTTTTTCTTGTAATAAATTTATTATATCTCTCTTCAGTTACAAGACCAACCTTATACCCTATTTCCGTTAGTCTAAAGTCTGCATTATCTTGTCTTAATAATAATCTATATTCCGCTCTTGAAGTCATCATTCTATATGGCTCATTAGTACCTTTTGTCACTAAATCATCTATTAAAACACCAATATATCCATCTGACCTTGTTAATATCATAGGTTCTTCATTCCTAATTTTAAGGGCAGCATTTATTCCAGCTACTATCCCTTGTCCAGCAGCTTCTTCATAACCTGAGCTTCCATTTAATTGTCCTGCTCCATATAAACCACTAATCTTCATAAATTCTAATGTAGGTTTAAGTTGAGTTGGATCAATTGAATCATACTCTATTGCATATGCAGTTCTCATTATTTCAACATTTTCTAGACCTGGTACAGATCTTAACATTTGAATTTGTACCTCTTCTGGTAATGATGATGACATTCCACCAACATACATTTCTTCAGTATTTTCACCTTCAGGTTCTATAAATAATTGATGCCTATCTCTATCTGGGAATCTCATAACCTTATCTTCTATAGATGGACAATATCTTGGTCCTACCCCTTCAATTAATCCATTATACATTGGAGATCTGTCTATATTATCTCTAATTATATTATGAGTTTCTTCACTAGTATAAGTTAACCAGCAAGATACTTGCTCCCTAGTAATATCCCCGCTCATAAATGAAAATGGAACTATTTTTTCATCTCCAGGTTGCTCTATCATCTGTGAAAAATCTACTGATCTTCTATTAATTCTTGCTGGAGTTCCTGTCTTAAATCTTCTTAAGTCTATACCTAAATCTATTAATGATTGTGATAATTCATTAGCTGCAGATAAACCATTTGGACCACTGTTATATGTAACATCACCAATTATAATTCTAGATCTTAGGTAAGTTCCAGTTGTTAAAATAACTGCCTTACAACTAAAGTATCCGCCATTTTTAGTAACAACACCTTTTACTTCTCCATCAACAACATCTAATTCAACAACCTCTAATTGTCTTAAACTTAAGTTTTCTTGCCTCTCTAAGACACTCTTCATTCTATCTTGATATTTTTTCTTATCAGCTTGTGCTCTAAGAGAATGTACCGCAGGTCCCTTAGAAGTATTAAGCATCCTAGATTGAATGAAAGTATTATCTATATTAACTCCCATTTCTCCACCTAGCGCATCTACCTCTCTTACTAGGTGTCCTTTAGCAGTACCTCCTATATTAGGATTACATGGCATCATAGCAACAGAATCTAGGTTAGTAGTACATATTAATGTTTTTAATCCCATCCTTGCAGTAGCTAATGCTGCTTCACAACCAGCATGACCAGCACCAACTACTACTACATCGTATTCTCCCGCATTATATTTCATATTCATCTTCTCCTATTTTCCGCAGCAAAACTCCCTAAATATCTTATTAACTAAATCCTCTTCTAATTCTGATCCAGTAATTTCACCTAAGGCTTTTAATGCTGCTGTAACATATATTGAAATTAAATCTAAAAATTCATTCTTTTTAACTCTAACAAGAGCTTCATTACAATTTTCAAAAGCTCTTATTAACGCTTGCTTGTGCCTAGAATTAGACACAATTAAACTTTCACTATCTATTGTACCATTAAAGAACATATTCTTAATCTCATTTTTTAAACCATCTATTCCAATATCTTCTTTAGCAGAAATTTTTATTATATTTTCAAAGCCTTCTAAAATTAAATCATCAATTTTGTTATCTAAATCAATCTTATTAAGTAAAACTATAGATTTTTTATCTTTAATTGCTTCAATAATTTCTTTATCTTCTTTATCTATTTCTCTTGATGTATCTAATACTAATAATATTAAATCTGCTTCATTAATTTTTTCTCTAGATCTTTCAACACCTATTTTTTCTACAACATCTTCTGTTTCTCTAATTCCAGCAGTATCAATAATTTTTACTGGTATACCATCTAAATTAATGTACTCTTCTATAACATCCCTTGTTGTTCCAGCAATATCCGTTACTATAGCTCTCTTCTCTTTTAATAAAACATTTAATAAAGATGACTTTCCTACATTAGGCTTACCAACTATAGCTAAGCTTAATCCATCCCTGATAATCTTTCCTTCATCAGCACCTTTAAGTAGCTTATTAATATCTTCTACTGCACTCTCTAAGCTTTCTTTAACTCTTATTGGTATACTAGGATCAACTTCTTCATCATCTTCAGTAAAATCTACTGCATATTCTATTAATGCCAATACATTTAATAAATACTCTCTTAACTTATTAATCCTCTGAGATAATGATCCTCCACTTTGCATTAATGCTGATTTCATAGCAAGCTCAGTTTTAGCTGTAATTAAATCCATAACTGCTTCTGCTTGTGATAAATCTATTCTTCCATTTAAGAAAGCTCTTTTAGTGAATTCTCCTGGCTCTGCTAGCCTTGCTCCTGCCCTTATTGTTGCTTCTAATACTTTATTAGTAGAAGTAACCCCTCCATGACAATTAATCTCTACTACATCTTCTGCAGTGAAACTCTTCGGTCCCTTCATATAACTAATAATTACTTCATCTATAATATCATCACTATCAATATCTACTATATGACCATATTTCATAGTGTAAGTTTTCATGTCTTTTATATCTTTTCCGCTCTTTGCTCTAAAAATTTTGGATACAATACCTAATGCATTGTCACCAGATACTCTTATTATTGCAATTCCACCTTCTCCAATTGCTGTAGATATGGCACAGATTGTATCAAACTCTTTCATCTCTAAACCTCCTTATCTCTTCAAAAATAAATCTATATTTATAGTATATCCATTTTTAACTATTATTCATTTTACAAAACTATTTATATTAAGTCAAAATAAATATAATTTACATAGATGTTACTAAGTAGGATGTTATTTAATAAAAATTTACCTTAATATATTGTCTAATTTATATATTTTACAAAAAAATAAAAGGTAAGAAAGCCTTGAGGCCTCCTCACCTATTTTTTAATATCAACTACTATTCTTCTATGAGGTTCATCGCCCTCACTAAAAGTATATACATATTCATTATCTTGTAAAGCATAATGAATAATTCTTCTTTCATATGGGTTCATCGGTTCCAATTTGTAAGCTCTTCTAGTTTTTCTAACTTTATATGCAGTTTTTTCAGCAACCCTAATTAAAGTTTCTTCTCTCTTTTTTCTATAGTTTTCAGTATCTAAGACTACTTTTTTATAAGGTATATCATGTTCTTTATTAACTACTAAAGATGCAAGATATTGTAATGAATCTAAGGTTTCCCCCCTATATCCAATTATAATTCCCATCTTAGGTCCTGTTAAATTGATATAAACTACATCATTTTCTTCTTTAACTTTAATTTCAGCCTGTACATTCATACCATTAAGAATATTTCTGATAAATAGTTTTACTTCTTCCTTATAGTCTCTTTTTACTTTTACTAAAATTTTAGCAGGTTTTGCACCTATTAAATTTAGAAAGCCTTTAGAACCTTCGTCTAAAACTTCGTATTCAACCTTATCCTCAGTAAGCTTTAACTCTTTTAATGCATTTTCCAATGCTTCACTTACATTTTTCCCAGACATTTCGAATGTTTTCATACCCTATTCACCACCTAGTATAATACTAAATAATAATTAATTTTTTCTCTTAGTCTTTGGTGTCGCTTTCTTAGCATTTGCAGCTACTTTTAACTGTTCTTCTTCTTCTTTAGCAGCTAATTTTTTCTTAGCTGGTAGATAATTTAAGAAATATGTTTGAGCTAATTGTATAACTCCACCTATGATCCAATAAATAACCAGGATAGAAGCAAAGTTAATAGCCATAACCCCCATCATACCTGCCATCATTAGGTTCATAGTTCCCATATTCATTTGTTGTCCGTCTTCCTTCTTAGGCATAGACTTAGTTAAAAGTAAACTTGGAATATATGTGCTTAAGAAAGCTAGAACAGGCAGTATAAAGTATGGATCCTTTTCAAATACATTTGGTATCCATAAGAAAGATGCATCTGTTACTTGATTAACATTAATAGTCATAAATACATAATACAGAGCAAATAATATTGGTAAAGGTAATAATGTTGGTAAACATCCACCAAACATACTTACATTATTTTCTTTCATGCACTTTGAATACTCTGCCTGCATTTTTTGTGGGTCATTTGCATACTTCTTTTGAATAGCATTTAATTCTGGTTGAATTTCTTGCATTCTTACATTAGATCTATTAGCTTTTATATTTAAAGGTAGTATTAATAATCTAATAATTAAAGTAAATAAAGCAATCGTTAATATATATGAAACACCACTTGGTTCCATATTAAATATATTAAGGATAATATCGTGCATTCCTTCAAATATAATCGTTAAAAAATTTGTTATCGGTTGTAAAAACTTCATCATTTTAGCGCGCAACCTCCTTATTTCACTGGATCATAGCCACCCTTTGCAAAAGGGTGACATCTTATAATTCTTTTTATTGCTAAAAAACCACCTTTTATTGCACCATATTTAGTAATTGCTTCAATAGCATATTGTGAACATGATGGAACATATATACATGTTGGTGGTCTCATTGGTGAAATATATTTTCTATATAAATGTATAGATTTTAACATAATTTTCTTCATTGCTTATACAAGCCTGCCTTTGAAAAAAGTTTTTTCATTGCTTCTTCAACTTCAAAGAAGTTTTTTTCTTTAATAGCACTTCGAGCTACAAAAACAAAATCATAACCTTTTTTTAGCTGTTCTTCGTTTAGTCTATAGCTTTCAGTTATCAATCGTTTACTCCTGCTACGAACAACACTGTTTCCAACCTTCTTGCTAACTGAAATCCCTACCTTATTATAAGTATCTCCATCTTTACTTTTATTTCTATTATTATTAAATACATATAAAACTAATAGATTATTAGCTGAAGATTTTCCTCTTCTATAAACTAGTTTAAATTCGTTGTTTTTTTTCAACCTGTACATCATTAGAAACTTTATTCTCCTTTTTTTCTGCTATTGCAGAAAAAAGGCCACTATTTGCGGCCCTTATGCTGTTAATCTTTTTCTACCTTTTTGTCTTCTTCTCTTAAGAACATTTCTTCCTGCTGAAGTTTTCATTCTCTTTCTGAAACCATGTTCTTTTTTTCTTTGTCTCTTTTTTGGTTGGTATGTCATGAACATTTCACTACACCCCCTTTTAATATTGTAATTTCTATAGTAAAAACTATAATCCCAATTTTAAGATTTACCTTATTATTATATATAGAGAGCTATTCGATGTCAATACACTATAATTTTCAAGATCTGTTGATAAATATATATAATATTATAATATTATTTGTGGATAACTTCTTGAATAGTTCATTTAACTTATGTTATTATTAATATTGAATGTGAATAACTTTATTTTGCAACATACTTATCCACACCTGTGGATTGTTTTGTGGATAACTTGTTCCATTTTTCTTTGTATCTTATCTTTTTTACTCTATTTTTAGCTAAAATAATACTATTATACCATGTTAATAATGTGAAAATATGTACATACTTATATTGTGGATAACTATTTGTCACTTTTTTTATCAACATATTTATTAACATGTGAATATTTATATTATACTTATTAACATCAATTTTTATATGTTAATAAATATGTTTATACTATGTTATTAATTACAAATTTAAAATAAAAAAATTTTTATGGAGGATATAAAATGAGTAATGATCTTCTATCATTATGGGATAAAACATTAAATATAATTAAAGGTGAAATGAGTGAAGTTAGTTTTAATACTTGGATTAAAAGTTGCGAACCGATTTCTATATCTTCCAATATAATAAGAGTTAGTGTGCCAAATTCCTTTACTCAAGATATTTTGGAAAAAAGATATAAGGATTTAGTTGTAAATTCTATAGAAGCTGCTTGCTCTAAACATTATAATGTAGAATTCATCGTAGCATCTGATATCCAAGAAGTTGCTGAAAAGGAAGATAAAAATAAATCTGCAGAAGATAAATCAAATATTACTGTAAATGATGAAATGTCTAGTACATTAAATCCTAAGTATACATTTGATTCTTTTGTTATTGGTAATAGTAATAGATTTGCTCATGCTGCATCTCTAGCTGTTGCTGAAGCCCCTGCTAAGGCTTATAACCCACTATTTATATATGGAGGCGTAGGTCTTGGAAAAACTCACTTAATGCATGCAATTGGTCATTATGCTTTGCAAAATAACCCTAATACAAAGGTAGTATACGTTTCTTCTGAAAAGTTTACTAATGAGTTAATTAATGCAATAAGAGATGATAAAAATGATGAGTTTAGAAATAAATATAGAAAAGTAGACATTCTCTTAATAGATGATATTCAATTCATTGCTGGTAAAGAAAGAACACAAGAAGAGTTCTTCCATACATTTAATGAATTGCATGGCGCTAATAAGCAAATTATCCTTTCCTCAGATAGACCGCCTAAGGAAATTCCTACATTGGAAGACAGACTTAGATCTAGATTTGAATGGGGGTTAATAGCTGATATTCAAGCTCCAGACTTTGAAACTAGAATGGCTATTCTTAAAAAGAAAGCTGATGTAGAAAAACTTAATGTTGCAAACGAAGTTATGGTGTATATTGCTACAAAAATTAAATCTAATATAAGAGAACTTGAAGGCGCATTAATAAGAATTGTAGCCTATTCGTCTCTTACAAATAGACCTATTACAGTTGAATTAGCTGGCGAGGCTCTTAAGGATATTATTTCAAATAAGCAAAATAAGAATGTAACTATTGATGTTATTCAAGATGTTGTTGCTGCTTACTTTAATTTAAGAATTGAAGATTTAAAATCTCAAAGAAGAACTAGAAATATAGCTTATCCTAGACAAATTGCTATGTATTTAAGTAGAAAGTTAACAGATATGTCCCTACCTAAAATCGGAGAAGAGTTTGGGGGAAGAGATCATACTACTGTTATACATGCTTATGAAAAAATTTCTGATTCTTTAAACACTGATGAGAGCCTACAACACACTGTAAATGATATTACAAAGAAGCTAACTCAAAATTAATCAACAACTGTACATAAGTTTATAAAATTAATTGTTGATAACTACTAAAAACAATAGTAATTGTTAATACTGTGGATAAGACACTGATTTTTTGCTTTACTTATCCACAATATTTTTTTGTGAATAAACTAGTGTTTTAAAGGGCTAGAGATACTTATCAACATTTCAACAGCCCCTACTACTACTATTATTAAATATATTTATATATTATCTATATATCTAAGACAAAATTTAAATCATTTTTTGTTTATAAGTTAAGGAGGTTTTTATATGAAATTTATATGTGAAAAACAAAAACTACAAGAAGGAATATCTATATCTAGTAAAGCTATTACTGGTAAAACGACTATGCCCATTCTAGAAGGGATCTATATAAGTGCTAAAGATAATCAACTAAAACTTATTGGTTCAGATATGGATGTTTCAATAGAAACTATGGTTGATGCAGATATTAAAGAAGAAGGATCAATAGTTATTGATTCTAGACTATTTGGAGAAATAATTAGAAAACTTCCTAATTCTGAGATCATAATAGAAACTCTTGAAAATGAAATTATTCAAATAACTTGCCAAAAGTCTGTATTTAACTTGGTCTACATGAATGGTGATGATTACCCTGAATTACCAAAAATAAATGAAAGTCTTTCAGTTGAAGTACCACAAAATATTTTAAAAAGTATGATAAGAGGGACTTCATTTGCAATTGCTCAAGATGAAACAAGACCTATACTTCAAGGAATACTTTTTGAGGTAAAAGATAAAAAATTAAATTTAGTTGCTTTAGATGGTTATAGATTAGCAATAAGAACTGAATTTTTAGATAATGATAATGACATAGAAGTTGTTATTCCAGGAAAAACATTAAACGAAGTATCAAGAATACTTGAAGATATATCCGATATAGTTAAAATAACATTTACTGATAATCATATTTTATTTAACTTAAGTAATACAAAAATAATTTCAAGATTATTAGATGGTAAATTCGTAAATTATTCGTCTTTACTACCTCAAGAATATAAAATTTTATTAGATGTTAAAAAACAAGAATTACAAAACTGTATCGAAAGAGCATCTTTAATGGCAAAGGATAGCAATAGTAATTTAATAAAATTAGATATCCAAGAAGAGAATATGATAATAACTTCTAATTCTCAATTGGGAAAGGTTAGAGAAGAGCTTAATATAAATCTGCAAGGTGGAGAAATACAAATTGCATTTAACTCAAAATATCTTCTAGATGTATTAAAGAATATAGAAGATGATGAAGTTAAATTAGAAATGACTTCAGGGGTAAGCCCATGTGTAATAAAGTGTAAAAATACGGATAACTCTAAATACCTTGTGTTACCTGTAAGATTATTAAGATAAAGGAGGATTGTATAAAAATTGAATTTTTATACACAAAAATGGAAATGAATGAAGTAAAAATAAGTACAGAATTTATAAAATTGGATTCTTTTTTAAAGTGGTGTGGTGCAGCTTCATTAGGATCTGAAGCTAAAATATATATTTTAGATGAGATGGTAAAAGTAAATGGAGAAATATGTACGCAAAGAGGAAAAAAAATTAGACAAGGTGATGTAGTAGAGTTTAATGGTGAAAAATATAAAGTTATTTAGCTATAGAAACCTAATAATTACTTTTATTCCTCTAATATGTTATAATTAAATGGGTGTAAAGAATGTTTATTAAAAAAATTCAAATGTTAAACTATAGGAATTATAAGTCTTTAAATATAACACTGGGGAAAAACGTAAATGTATTTATGGGGGATAATGCTCAGGGTAAAACGAATATACTTGAGGCTATTTATTACTGTGCATTTGCTAAATCTCATAGAACATCTAAAGATAAGGAATTAATTAATTGGGATTCTGAAAATGCATATATTAGCGTTTTAGTAGGAAAAGATAGACTCGATAAAAATATTGACATTAATATTTTAAAAGATGGAAGAAAAGCGATAAGGATAAACAAAATAAAAGTATCTAAAATAGGTGAATTATTTGGAAACTTTAACGTTGTTATGTTCTCGCCAGAAGACTTAAGAATTATAAAGGATTCTCCTGGAGTTAGGAGGAGGTTTATAGATATGGAGTTATGCCAATTAGACTCTAAATATTATTACAACCTCGTCCAATATAATAAAATATTAAATGAGCGAAATGTACTTTTAAAAAATAAAAAGTTAGACAAAGATATTTTGGATATATATGACATTCAACTAGCAAAATTTGGATCAGATATAATTAAAGAAAGATTGAAATATATAAATAAGTTAAATTATTATGGGAAAAATATACATAGTGATATATCTTCAGGTAAAGAAGATGTTGAATTTAAGTATATAAGCACAATTAGGGACTTTGAGAATATAGAAAATAATTTTTATGAGCTATTATCAAGAAATAGAAGTAAGGATATTGATAAGGGTTCTACAAGTGTTGGACCACATAGAGATGATTTCACAGTTTTAATTAACGATATAGATACTAAAAGCTTTGGGTCACAAGGTCAACAAAGAAGTGCTGTGCTTACAATAAAGTTTTCATCACTAAAGATAATAAAAGAATTAACATCTGAGTATCCAGTTTTATTACTAGATGATGTTTTATCAGAATTAGATTTTAATAGAAAAAGATATATTTTAAGTACTATTGGGGAAATTCAAACAATAATAACATGCACAGGAATAGAAGACTTAACCAGTTATCTAGACGATAGTTCTAGAGTTTTTAAGGTTAAGGAGGGAGATATCCTAAGCTAAGGGAGGAAGTTCTTATGTTTTTGCATTTAGGAGAAAATGTTGTTGTTCCGATTAAAGATGTAATTGGGATTTTTGATTTGCAAACTACAATGTATAGTTCAGATACTAGTGCCTTTTTAAGAATGGCAGAGGAAGATGGGTTTGTAGAGAGGATTTCTAAAGAGAAGCCTAAATCTTTTGTTATAGCTGAAGTAAATAAAATGAGTAAGATTTACTTATCACCTATATCATCTTCAACATTAACTAAGAGAACAAATATTGATTATAATCCATAGATCCAATTTTTAATCTCAATTAGTTATAATAAAAGTTCGTTAAAGGAGGAGATTGTATTGGAAAACAATAAGCAAAGTTATGATGAAAATCAAATACAGGTTTTGGAAGGTCTTGAAGCTGTAAGAAAAAGACCAGGTATGTATATCGGGAGCACAAGTTCCAGGGGGTTACACCACCTTGTATATGAAATAGTTGACAATAGTATAGATGAGGCCTTAGCTGGTTTTTGTGATGAAATTTTAGTTGATATAAACGAAGATAACTCTATAACGGTAGTAGATAATGGTAGAGGTATGCCGACTGGAATCCACCCTAAAATGGGTAAACCAACTGTTGAGGTAATTATGACAGTACTTCATGCTGGTGGTAAATTCGGTGGCGGTGGATACAAAGTATCCGGAGGATTACATGGTGTTGGTGCATCAGTTGTAAATGCTTTATCCGAATGGTGTGAAGTTACTGTTTCAAGAGACGGAGAAATGTGGCAACAAAAATACTCAAAGGGTATGGTTAAGTCTGATTTGTTAAATATCGGTCATACTGATAAGCAGGGTACAAAAGTATCATTTAAGCCAGATACAGAAATATTCGAGGAAACAGAATATGATTTCGAAATATTAGCTAATAGACTTAGAGAATTAGCCTTTTTAAATAAGGGGATAAGAATTGTATTAACAGATAAAAGAGAAGAAGGCAAACAAGAAGTATATCACTACGAAGGTGGAATTAAAGAATTCGTAACATACTTAAATAGAAATAAAGAAGTCCTTCATCAAGAACCTATCTATGTAGAGGGAGAAAGAGAAGGAATAATAGCTGAAATATCTCTTCAATATCATGATGGATACACAGAAAACCTATATTCTTTTGCTAACAATATAGATACTATTGAAGGTGGTACTCATTTATCTGGATTTAAAACTGCTCTTACAAGAGTCATTAATGATTATGGTAAAAAATTCAACCATATAAAAGAAAATGATAAGAATTTATCTGGAGATGATATAAGAGAAGGATTAACAGCAGTAATTTCAGTAAAGATTTCTGAACCTCAATTTGAAGGTCAAACAAAGACAAAATTAGGGAATTCAGAAGTTAGAAGCATTGTAGATTCAATAGTAGGTGAAGGAGTTTCAATTTTCTTAGAAGAGAATCCTAATGTAGCAAAGATAATTATAGAAAAGGCAGTTATGGCTGCAAGAGCTAGGGATGCTGCTAGAAAAGCTAGGGAATTAACTAGAAAATCTGTATTAGAGAGATCCTCATTACCTGGTAAGTTAGCTGATTGCTCATCTAAGGATCCTTTAGAATGTGAAATTTATATAGTTGAGGGAGATTCAGCAGGGGGGTCTGCTAAGCAAGGAAGAAATAGAAGATTCCAAGCAATTTTACCTTTAAGGGGTAAAATATTAAATGTTGAAAAACAAAGATTAGACAGAATACTAACTGCTGATTCAATAAAATCTATGGTTACTGCTTTTGGAGCAGGAATTGGAGAAGACTTTGATGAAAGCAAGTTAAGATATAATAGAATTATTATTATGACAGATGCTGATGTTGATGGTGCTCATATTAGAACTTTATTATTAACATTCTTCTTTAGATATATGAGGGGACTATTAGATGGTGGACACGTTTATATAGCTCAGCCTCCTCTTTACCAAGTTAAAAAGAATAAAAAAGAGTATTATGCATATTCAGATCAAGAATTAGACTCAATATTAGCAGAAGTAGGTGGAAAAGATAATAACACCAACATTCAAAGATATAAAGGTCTAGGAGAAATGAATGCAACTCAATTATGGGATACTACTATGGATCCTGATAAGAGAATATTATTAAAAGCTACTATAGAAGATGCAATAGCAGCAGATGAGATATTTACTATTCTAATGGGGGATAAGGTTGAACCTAGAAGAGAGTTTATACAAAAAAATGCTAAGAAGGTAAGTAATTTAGATATTTAGTACTAAAGCGAGGTGAGGTACATGAGCTTAAATGAGGGAAAAGTTGTAGAAATAGATATTAATAAGGAGATGAAGAGGTGCTATATAGACTATGCTATGAGTGTAATAGTTGGTCGTGCGCTTCCAGATGTTAGGGATGGGCTAAAGCCGGTACATAGAAGAATACTACATTCTATGAATGATCTTGGGTTAGCTCCAGAAAAAGGTTATAGAAAATGTGCAAGAATAGTTGGGGAAGTTTTAGGTAAGTACCATCCACACGGTGATTCGTCAGTTTATGATGCACTTGTAAGAATGGCACAAGATTTCTCTATGAGATATATGCTTGTAGATGGTCATGGAAACTTTGGTTCTGTAGATGGTGATAGTGCAGCGGCTATGAGATATACAGAAGCCAAAATGAACAAAATTGCAGCTGAAATGTTAAGAGATATTTCTAAAAATACAGTTGATTTTATTCCTAACTTTGATGGTGAAGAAAAAGAACCTGTAGTTTTACCATCAAGATATCCAAACCTTTTAGTTAATGGATCATCAGGTATAGCAGTTGGTATGGCTACTAATATTCCTCCTCATAATTTAGGAGAAGTAATAGATGGTACTATAATGCTTATTGATAATCCAGAAGCAACTGTATTAGATTTAATGACAATAATTAAAGGCCCTGATTTCCCAACAGGTGCTACTATTATGGGTAAAGCAGGAATAAGAGCAGCTTATGAAACTGGAAAAGGTAGAGTAGTAGTTAGAGCAAAGGCTGAAATAGAAGAAGAAAATAATAGACATAGAATAGTTGTTACAGAACTACCATACCAAGTAAATAAGGCTAAACTTATTGAAAACATTGCAGATTTAGTAAAAGATAAAAAGATAGTTGGAATATCTGACTTAAGAGATGAATCTGACAGAGAAGGTATGAGAATAGTTATAGAATTGAAGAAGGATGCAAATCCAAATGTAATTCTAAATCTATTATATAAGCATACAAAGATGCAAGATACTTTTGGAGTTATTATGCTAGCTCTTGTTAATAATGAGCCTCAAATATTAAACATAAAAGAAGTTTTAGGTCATTATATAGAGTTCCAAAAGGAAGTAGTAACTAGAAGAACAGTATTTGAATTAAATAAAGCTGAAGCAAGAGCTCATATCCTTGAAGGATTAAGAATAGCTCTTGATAATATTGATGAAGTTATAAGTATTATTAGATCTTCTAAAACATCAGAAATAGCTAAGAATACGTTAATGGATAGATTTGGATTAAGCGAAAAGCAATCTCAAGCAATCTTAGAAATGAGACTTAGAAGATTAACAGGTCTTGAAAGAGATAAGATTGAGGAAGAATATGCTGAGCTTATGAAGCAAATAGAATATTTAAAATCAATATTAAATAGTGAAGAAAAATTATTATCAGTAATAAAAGAAGAACTTACTGAAATAAAAAGAAGATATGGTGATGATAGAAGAACTACTATAGAAAAAGTAATGAATGAAATTGATATAGAAGATCTTATCCAAGAGGAAGATGTAGTAGTTACATTAACTCATTCAGGATATATCAAGAGAATATCTGCAGATACTTACTCAGCTCAAAGAAGAGGGGGAAGAGGAATACAGGCAATGTCTACTAAGGAAGATGACTTTGTAGAACATGTAAGTATTACTTCAACTCATTCAGATGTATTATTCTTTACTAATAAGGGAAGAGTGTATAAATTAAGAGCATATGAAATTCCTGATGCGGGAAGAACAGCAAAGGGAACTAATATAATAAACCTAATAGCTATAGAACAAGATGAAAGAATAGAAACTGTTCTTACAATAAGAGATGATGTAAATGAAGGTTTCTTATTTATGGCAACAAAACAAGGATTAGTTAAGAAAACACATTTATCTGAATTTAAAAATCTTAGAAAAAATGGATTAATAGCTATTAACTTAAGAGATGGAGATGAACTTCTTAAGGTCAAAGTTACTCGTGGCGATGCAAAGATTATTATAGTAACCCAAGATGGTAATGCAATAAGATTTGATGAAGGCGATGTAAGACCTATGGGAAGAACAGCTTCAGGTGTTAGATCTATAAATCTTAGAAAAAATGATATAGCTGTATGTATGGATATAGCTGTAGAAGATGAAGATCTTCTAGTTATAAGTGAAAATGGATTTGGTAAGAGAACACCAGTTACTGAGTACAAGGTACAAAGAAGAGGTGGAACTGGATTAATCACTTATAAATTATCTGAGAAGACTGGAAAAGTTATAGGAGCTACAGTATGTAAAGTAGAAGATGAACTTATGCTTATAAATACGAGTGGCGTTGCTATTAGAATAAATGTCTCAGATATATCAGTTACAAGTAGATCAGCTATGGGTGTTACTCTAATGAGAACATCTGAAGAAGAAAAAATAGCTGCAATTGCAAAAATATCAGGTGGAAATGAAGAAAAAGAAGAACAATTAGTACTTGATGATAATAAAGAATCTAATTCATTTGAAACTATTGATAATGATATAGAAGATGAAATAGCTATTGTAGATGACTCAGATAAAATAGAAGAGTAAGAAAATATATATAAATCACAGTTAATTTATATCTTAAATGATGAAATTAATTGTGATTTTTTTTATCATTTAAGTATAATATTATATAATATAATATAACGTAATCTTATCCTGGTGTATCAATATTAGAATAATATAGATAAATATAGATAATAAGAGAAAAATAAAAATAAATTTAATAAATGATTGTATTTATTAAAAACTATATTTATTTTAAGTGTTAAGATAAATCTCGTCGCTGAGAGATGCGGCAACAAATTAGAAAAATATCTTAAAAAAAGTTGTTGACAATAAAAACAACAAGTGATAAGATAATGAAGTCGCTTGAGAGTGACAGAGAAAATGGTCTTTGAAAATTGAACAGAATAAAGTTAAGTAAAATAAACC
>NZ_SRYR01000016.1 GCF_004794105.1 Clostridium sartagoforme | reverse complement strand
TAATTCCATGTTCTGCTGCAAATAAAGTTGTTAGATTAGTTTTTTCATATAATACGTCTATAGAGCTTTTAAAATTACTATCCACACCAGATGGATTAGTTATTAATCCTACTTTTTTTCCTTCAAATATAGTTAAATTTTTATCTAAATTGTCTATACCTAATTTTACTTGTGCATTGCTGCTTGCACTTACAGTTTTTATATCTTTAGCCTGAAAAAATATTGAAGAAATCAAAAATCCACATGTAATTATCCCTATCTTTCTTTTCAATCTTAAATTCATAGTTTACCCCCTATAATAATAATTTTTTCATTAATAAGAATAATATTTTTTCATTTAAAAGTTAAAACTTAGTATATACAAACTTATCTTATACTTTTAATGACTTAGTTTACATTTTAACAACGACAATTTATACATATTGGTAACTTTTATTTTTCCTCCCTTCACATATAAATATTTAAGTTTAGTACACACTAATATTATTCATAGAATTGTGGTTACGTTTACAAAAATATTGTATCATATTGGAAATTCCATTTCAATCTATTACTTAATTTATGTTATTTTGTTTCATATCTTGACCAGTTTTTCTTATATTAATAATTTATTAGTGTCATATAAATTATTGATCCTTTTAATAATAAAAAAACTATATAGATTTATAATTAATTAAATAAAGGAAATAATATTTGTGAGGTGAAACAAATGAAAAAAAGATTTTCTATTTTATTATCTGCAATAGCTTTATTTCTTATGATTTTTACAACTAATACATATGCTTATACAAATGCAACTATCCCTCCAACTGATTCAGTATATAAAGAAGGTATTTACAGGCTTGATCCTAATGATACAGGTTCTTATAATTTACAATTTAAATTTTTAAATCCTGAGAAGAACTCTGCAATTATTATTTTAGATCAGAACGCTGACATAGTTTATAAAAATATAAACTGTAACAGAAAATGTAATGGTGGCACTATTACAAATAAAAATACTATAATCTTAATATCAGATGGAGAAATTGCTTTATATTTTAGCAAAACTCCTTAAGTAAAAAAAGGAGCTGTTTGTACGACAGCCCCTTTTTTAAATTCAAATATATAATAATCTATATTATAACACGATTTAAATTAAAAATTATTAATGTTCTATTTTTAAAGAGATCGACTTTTTAATACTATACTTAATTGTATATATAATAAAATCAATTATAGCAGCTGTAAAAATAAAAGTAATTAAGTGTGCAATATACATGAAAATATTAGGTCCATCATTCCATGCAATACTCCTAAATGGTTCAGTATAAACAGCAAAATTCAATATAGGGTTTAATCCAATTAACAATATATTTTTAACATCATTCCCTGTTATATTGATTGTAATTACCACTATGCTTGCAATAAAAAACCAGAATGTAACACTTTTAAATATTTTCATCATAGTTTTCACTCCTTTTGTTCTTTAAATCCCATTCATATATGCATTTTTGCCTTTCACCAGCTACATACATTTGATTGTATATAGGTAAATCTACTATTCTCTTAGCTTAAGACCTGACTTTTCACAAGTTCTTCTTGATGGAAAATTATCTGGATTACAAGTAATAATAAGCTTTTCCATTCCATGTACTATTGCTACTTCCCTTATGATTTTACAAGCCTTTGATGCATAACTATTACCTCTATATTCTTCATTAATGGTATATCCAATATTTCCACCATAATATGTATTTTCATTATGTCCTATCCTTATATCAATAGCTCCAATAGTATCTTCCATATTATGAAGGGTAATCCTATACTTATATGAAGGGACACGCCCTTTTTCTTCATTAGCTGGAACCTTTTTTTCAATCTTTAAATCAATATCATCATCAGTTAATAAGTCAAAATCCTTAAAATAAAACATAATCTTCCCCCGACTTGTTGTATCCTATATTACAATTAATTTTTATATTTTAATTCCTATTATCTCTTCAGTAATCATACTCCCTTTATATTCATCTTCTCTTTCTCCTACAACTTTTCCACCCAACCTCTTATAAAACTCTACCGATGGATTCCCCTTTAAACAATTTATTATAACAGATGAATATCCCTCTTCTTTTAACTCCTTAGCTGCAGATAAAAATAATTTTTTACCTAATCCTAATCCTTGAAAACCCTTTAATACATATATTGCATATATTTCTCCATAATCTAAAAAGGAGTCATCTCTAGATTTACCATAAGTACAAAAACCTACAATTGTATCATTGACAGCTGCAATAATATAATTATTAGTATCTTCTATCTCTCTTTCAATTCTCGCCGTCATATCTATTAAGGATTCAATTCTTCCATCAATAATTTCACTTGGAATTAAATCTGAATATGTTGTTTTCCATGTGTAGACATTAACTATAGCTATCCCTAATCCATCTGTCTTATTAGCTTTTCTAATTTTAACCATATACCCCTCCATAACTCTTTCGCTTACTTTCAGCTAAAAAGCTATTTCACCTTATATCTAATACCCAGCAAATATAAATCCAAAAGCAATTAATACTATCATTACAATAGAAATTCCCATTCCTATCTTAGCTCCAAAATTGTCCTTGTACTTATATCCTAAAATTACTGATGGTATAAAAAATATAAGAGAATAATAGATAGTGTAGTGAGTCCCTGAATTCCCTTTAGACCAAGGTCTTAATCCTATATTATTTAATATAATATCTCCATAGTTAATATCTCCAAAGGTAAAAGCAAACAAAATCCCTATACCTGCTAATAATAAAGTAACAAATCCAAAGGCTAATTTTTTATTAGTCTCTTTCTCCATAAATCCTCCAACTAAATTTTATAACAAATTATTTTAATACTAATCTATTGAGCAATATCTAAATGCTTTAATGTACTTTTATCTTTAATATCTCCAGAAAAACCTGACAGAGTAATCTCACCTCTTTCAATGGTGTAAGAATAGTCCACGCCTGGTTCATCCTTATAAACTATACTTATATTCCATCCACCCTCTAACTTTATCCGATCGCTACCATTTCTAATACTCCCATCTTATTAAAGTGGGAGTTAAGCACTGCTACGCGCCTGGATTAGTTCTTCTAAGCTTCAGATGGAGTAAGGTATTAAGGTATTCCTTTTAAGAAAACTCCATCTGAAGCTAAGAATCACTTTATTGCACCAAACAAAGAATGACTTACATCTAATTTAGTAATATCCTCTCTAGAGTATCCCTTTTCCTCAATATAACTTACCATCTGTTTCTCTAATTTTTTAGTCTTAAGTGATACATAGGCAAAACTAAAAATAACTAATACTACGATTATACTTAGTATTATTAAAACCTTCTTTTTCATTTTATAATCCCCTACTATAAACTCACCCTTTATAATTAAATTATATCCATCAATACCATAAATTTACATATAACTTCTAATATATAATAAATTCTTAATAATCTTTTTTATAAAGGAAAATTAGAGAAGTATTTACTCAAAAAGCTTCCTAGCCCATTTATCAGCTAAACTCATATCCTTGTTTACAAAAATCCCTTCTGTGTACCATTCCACTAACTTTTCCATAGCTCCTTTATGTCCTTTTTTTGCTCCTTGAACTAAATTAATAAAAGCTGTTTCATCATTTACTTCAACCCCTATTCCATAGTGGAATAACAAGGCATAATAATAATATCCTGAAATAAGATTTCCATCTAAAATTTTATTTACATAAGATAAAATATCTAATTCCTTATAATACTCATTATTTAAAAAGCTCTTTATCCCTTCATTAGCCAAGGCTTCAGCTGCATAAACTGATCCCCTTTTATATGCTTTCCTTAAATATTCTAGTCCTTCTTCCTTCTCCTCATCCTTATCTTCTTCTCTACCTTCTTCCAAATAGACCTTTCCTATTAAGTACAAGCTATGTGGATCTTCACTATCAGCTGCTATACCTAAGTATTCAAACCCCTTATCTTTATCTTCTTGTACCCCTTCCCCATAATAATACATAATTCCAAGCCTTTGTACTGATTTTAAATCACCATTTGCACAACCCTTATAGTAATTCATTAAAGCCATTTTTATATCATTACTTTCTTCATATAGGTTACCTAATTTATAATATAATCCAATATTACCTTCAGCTATGCTTTCATTATAGTATTCAAAAGCCTTCTTCTTATCTTCTTTTACATAAAGTCCAAAGTAATACATATCTCCAAGACCTTCTAAAGAGTTTTTATCTTTTTTAGAAGCTCCTTTAGAAAAGTAATGAAAAGCCTTATTATAATCTAATTCTATTTCTTTCCCCTCTAAATAAGACTGTCCTAATATATAAAAAGAATCTTCAAAATCATTATCAGCTGACTCTTCTAGCCAATAGTAAGCTTTAAAATTACTCTTTTCACACCCTTCACCATTCTTATAAAGATATGATAATGCATATTGAGCAGGAGCAAATCCACTTTGAGCTGCTTCACTATACCACTTAAAAGAATATTGACTATTTTTCTCTACTTCTTTACCTTCATAATAAATAAATCCTAGGGAATACTGAGAAAATATATTTCCTTTAAGTGCAGCTTTTTTATACCAATACAATGCCTTTTCAATATTTTTTTCTCCACCATATCCTTTTTCATAGAATAATCCTAAATAACTTTCAGCATGCTCATTACCTTCTTTAGCTGCTTTTTCAAAATACTCCTTAGCCTTATAATAATCTTTATCCAAATTTTTACCTAAATAATACAATTCACCTGTTAATAAGTATTCTTCAGATGTTATGTCTTCATCGTCAAATTCATTTTCTAAAGAATTATCCTCTATATCATCAAAGCCTAAAAAGTTAAGACCTCCTTTTGATTCTCTACTTTCAACATCCTCTTCATCAATATCTTCTTCAACTTCTTCTTCATCTTCATCTTCGTAAGCAGTGTTATATTTAAAATCACTTTCAATATTATTTAGGTGCTTATTAAAAACAATCTTTTCATCTTCATTTAAGTTATTAACAAATAAAGAATAATCCTCTTCTCCAGAGCTTACCACAAGCCAAACACAAGCATTATAAACTATATCTTCATTAATTAATTTTTCTCTATAATCCTCCGTATCCTTAACCTTAGTAGTAAGTATTTTCTTATAATAATATAAATCTTCAATATAACTAGATATATACCTCATTAAATCATATGGAATTATATTTCTCTTATATAAAATCTCCAGGTTTTTGCTAAAGGAATTTTCACTATTATAGAAAATTTTATTATTTAAGTGAGCTTTAATAATTATCTCTTTTATAAACTTAATTAAATTTGAATTAACTAGCCTTATTTCTTCCTCTTCAAACACTTTATTTACAATATAATAAACATCCTTAAACTCTAGTAATAAAAAATCATAACTGTACTTCATAACTATTGCCCCCTTAAATTTCTTATTACTATTTTATTTTCATTTAAAGTTTCTAGAACAAAAAGAGCCTTACCAGAATTAATAAATGTGTAATTAACAATGCAAAACTTAATTGTGCATTGAAATATTCCATATAAATTACTATGGTAAAGTATTTTAAAAACAGAACATCAACTTATATGTAATATTATTATTTTTATGTAATTTTAACCCATAATTAGTGTATACTAAAAACATAGAGTAATGAATAATTATATAAAATTCTTTTTAATATAAAAGGGGGAAAAAGTTTTATGGATTTATTATTTATTATGGGTTGCATTATTGTAACAATATTCATTGTTTACAATATCGTATGTTATAAAAATAAAAAAACTGTATATATGCTAAATGATAAATATATTGTTTTAAATGATAATTACTATACTACACAATTGATTTTTGGTTTAGTGAATTCAGTTTTATTACTTGTTTTTTACTTAGCGTGGAATGTAACTGATAGAAATCCTCCAATATTTCTTTTTACAACAATAATAATTTTTTGGGGATTAAACTATATGTTAGAATTTTACGCAAGAAAAAAAGGCTATATAGGTACTAAAGATGGTTTTTAATATATTTCTCATTAAAAGTGGGCAGATAGTTTGTCCACTTCTCTTATAATCTAATATCAACATTATCTTAAAACGTACCCAAATAAAAAATTCAGTCTTGCACTTAGTTCTATCCACAATTCCCATTTTTAATTCTTAATTTTTCATTTCACTATAATAAAAAAACTCAGCCTAAGCCGAGTTTTATCCATCATTCTTTCATTATTTAATTTTTCATTCCACTATAGTACTTTAGACAAAAAGTCCTGTGTTCTTGGATTTTTAGGATTATCGAATATTTCTTCAGGTGTTCCTTGCTCTACTATATTTCCGCCATCCATAAATAATATTCTATCTCCAACTTCTCTTGCAAAGCCCATTTCATGAGTAACTACAACCATAGTCATTCCTTCTTTTGCAAGATCCTTCATAACACTTAAAACTTCTCCAACCATTTCTGGATCTAATGCTGAAGTAGGTTCATCAAATAACATAACATCTGGTTCCATAGCTAAAGCTCTTGCAATTGCAATTCTTTGCTTTTGTCCACCTGATAAAGATGCTGGATAAGCATCTGCTTTTTCTAGTAATCCTACTTTTTTTAATAAATCCTTTGCTTTTTTTTCTGCTTCTGCCTTAGATTTATTTTTAACATTTATAGGTGCAATAGTTAGGTTACTTAAAACTGTCTTGTGTGGGAATAAATTGAATTGCTGAAATACCATTCCCATCTTTTCTCTTATTTCATTAATATTTGTGTTTTTATCTGTTATATTTTTATCTTCAAAAATTATTTCTCCATCTGTTGGTACTTCTAATAAATTTAAACATCTTAAAAAAGTACTCTTTCCTGAGCCTGAAGGACCAATAACAACAACTACTTCACCTTTTTTAATACTTTCATTTATGCCTTTTAATACTTCATTTTCTCCAAAACATTTATGTAAATTCTTAACGTTTATCACTAGCCTTCATTCTCCTTTCGATGTAATTCATAAGTCTTCCAAGTGTAAATGTAATTACAAAATAGAATACTGCTGCTACTATTAAGGGCTCAAAAGCTCTAAAAGTTCTTCCAGTAACTACTTTTGCACTATACATTAATTCACCTACCCCAATAACAGATGCCATTGAAGATTCTTTAATTACTGTAACAAACTCATTACCTATTGCAGGTAATATATTGCTTATAGCTTGAGGCATTACTATTAGCTTCATAGCCATAAATTGACTCATACCTAAACTTCTTGCTGCTTCATATTGTCCCTTATCGACAGCGTCTATACCTGCTCTTATTATTTCTGAAACATAAGCTGCTGAATTTAAAGAAACTGCAATAATACCAGCTGTAAGTGGTTTCATATTTATCCCTAATAATTCATCAAATGCATAATAAACTATCATAATTTGAAGAAGCATAGGAGTTCCTCTCATTATTTCAATATATATAGATGCAATTACTTTTAATGGATTTACTTTTAAAATAGTAAATTTAGATCTTTTCATAAATGTTAGTAAAGATCCTAATAAAACACCTAATAAAACACTTATAAAAGATATTAATAGTGTCCATTTAACACCATCATAAAAATAATTCATATAACCAGATAAAAAACTAAAATCTAAAGTCAAACCTTACACCCCTTGTCTATTATATAAAAATCAGCAAATCAATTTTATATGAAAATTAAGGACTAACTCAGAAACTCTGAGTTAGTTCAAAACTATCTATACTTCAACTTATATCTTAATTTTCAACTTGCTTTTCAGCTAATGCAGTTGCATCTACTATAAATTGATCTAATAATTTTTCATCTTTTATTCTTTTAATTGTAGTATTAATTGAATCTAATAATGCTTGTTGCTCTTTTTGTAATGCGACAGCAGAACCACCTTCAGCGTCTGTTGCTTTTTCTTCTCCAACTACTAATTCTGGATTGTTCTTAACTATCATTTCAGCAACTGGTAATTCAACTACTAAAGCTTCTATCTTTCCAGTTTTTAAACTTAAAACTAAATCATTAACATTTGATAATAATTGAAGATCAACTTCTGGTATTTTTTCTTCAGCTATATCAGCTTGAATAGCTCCCATTTGCGCTCCAACTTTTTGCCCTTTTAAGTCTTCAAAAGTTTTATACTTGTCCTTATTTTCTGCTTTAACTAAAAATCCGTGTTCTGCAACATAATAAATGTCTGAGAAATCAACTGATTTCCTTCTTTCATCATCAGGAGACATACCTGAAATTGCTAAATCTATTTTACCTGATGAAACACCAGCTACTAAATTCTCAAAATTCATATCTTGTATTTCTAATTCAACTCCCATATCCTTAGCTATTTCATTAGCTATATCGATATCGAATCCAACTATTTCATCTTTTCCTTCTTCATTCATAATATGGAATTCATATGGTGCATAATCTGCACTTAATCCAACTACTAATTTTCCATTTTCTTTTATTTGTGATAGCTTGTCTACATCTTTCTTACCACAGCTAATTAATCCTAAACTCATTACTCCAATTGTAGCTATAGCAAATATCTTTTTTAACATTCCTTTTTTCATATTAAAAATCCCCCTTATTTCTACTGTCCTTTACGATAGCATAATTATACACCATAAACTAATTTTTATGCAATACTTTTTTATAAAATATTTGAAAAAAGTTTATAATTATAATTTTTTTATTAAAATATAATACTTTTATGCATAAATCCAAATGTAAATCTATATAAACCCTCGATACTCAAAGCTCTTATTTTCCTTATATATGTGTACTTTTCATTGAATCTTCTTATTACATTGTCGAAATTTTATACATCACTATTCTATTAATATTTTATTCAACTTTATGCATTATTATAAAAAAGAAATAATTAATACTTTTATCCTTCCCTATAATTTTAAGTTCCAAAATTTCTCAACATACATATATTGCTATTAGAAATTTATTTAAAGCAATATTTAGGAGTGATATTTTTGACACAAAAAAAAGAAAGACATCTATTCCTAGGTGGAAATACTTATAGGGGCTTTCATTCCTTTTACAGTTACATTATTAATAAAGAGACTGCTAATAAAGTTTTATGTTTAAAAGGAGGTCCTGGTACAGGCAAGTCTCATTTAATGAAAAAGGTTGGAGCTCACTTTTTAGATAAAGGTTACTCTGTAGAATATCATCATTGTTCTTCTGACAGTAATTCTTTAGATGGAGTAGTAGTTCCTGATCTTAAAATAGCACTATTAGATGGCACATCACCTCATATGATTGATCCTATTTATCCTGGTGCTGTAGATGAAATTATAAATTTAGGGATTGCCTTAAATAATGATGCTCTTTCTTTAAATAAAAAATATTTAATTAATATCTACAAAGAAATAAGTACTAACTTCCAGAGGGCTTATAAATTCCTTGCAGCCGCAAAGCCTATTCATGAAGATTGGAGTAAGCTAAATTCTAAAGCTTTAGATTACAGTAAATTTATTACTATATGTGAAAGTCTTAAAGAAGAAGTTTTTATTAAGCAAAAATCTGGGTTTGGTGATGAAAGACACTTGTTTGCATCGGCCTTTACACCTGATGGTATTATCACCTTTGCAGAAGACTTAGTTTCTGAATATACTAATACTTTTATCTTAAGAGGAGGTCCTGGCTTTAGCAAAAGTAAAATCCTAAATGAATTAGGAAGTCTTGCTCAAAAGAAGGGCTACTTCGTTGAATATCTACATGACCCTTTTAATCCAGATAGAATAGAGCATATTTTAATACCTGAAATATCTACTTCAATTGTTACAGAAAATGAAATTAGCAAGAGTTCATTTAAAGGAAAGACTTATAATATAGAAGACTTTTGCAATTCATCTGTACTATTAAGTAATAAATCTGAAATTGAATATGATAAGAATCATTTTGAGGAGTTAATTAATAAGGCACTCTTCTTAATATCAGAAGCCCACAGAATACACGATGACTTAGAAAGTCATTATATAAAGACATTAGATTTCACTATATTAGATAGTGTTTATAATGACGTAATTCAAAAACTAGAAAAATATATATAAAAAATAAACTCAGCTGATGTAAGAACAAATCCAAGTTCTTACATCAGCTTTATTTATTTATTTATTTATTTATTTATTTATTTATTTATTTATTTATTTATTTAATTTTAAAAACTCCTTAGAAGTTTTATTCTTACTTATACATTATTAATTGATCTTACATTACCATATTTACAGCAAAGAACATTGATACTAGTGCTATAAGAAAGCAAATTGATGAATATATATATCTTTCTTTTCCTACTCTATATAAGGAAAATCTTATTGCCCATAAAGCCATAGTAATACTTACTCCTATTTGCAGTGGCTGATAGGAATTAAAACTTGGCATACTATTTATGAAATGATATGTTGTTAAAAAGGTTAGAACTACTACTGCACTAGTTGCTATTGCAGATAAAGTGCATATTAATGTTAGCCAATCCTTTAATCCAAATTTTTTCATTTCCATTACTCCTTTATTAGGCCTTCAAACTCCTCTTCATTTAATACCTTAACTCCAAGTTCAACAGCCTTAGTTAATTTTGATCCTGCTTCTGCTCCTGCAATAACATAATCTGTTTTCTTACTTACGCTTCCAGATACTTTTGCACCTAATCCTTCTAGTTTTTCTTTTATTTCTCCTCTAGAATACTTTTCTAAAGTACCTGTCACTACTACAGTTTTTCCTTCAAAGACACTAGCTATTACTTCTTTTTCTTCATATCTTGGATTTACACCAAGACTTAGTAATTCTTCTATAGTAGAAATAGATTTTTCCTCACTAAAGAATCCAAGTACACATTGTGCAACTATATCACCAACATCTTGAACAGAAACTAATTCTTCAAACTTAGCATTCTTTAATCCATCTAAAGACTTAAATTTATTAACTAAATCTTTTGCAGTCTTAACACCAACATTAGGTATTCCTAAAGCATATATAAACCTATATAATTCACATTCTTTACTTCTTTCAACTGCATCTAAAAGATTTTGTGCTTTCTTAGGTCCAAACTTATCTAAAGTTAATAACTCTTCCTTATTTAACTTATATAAGTTTGCAATAGACTTCATATCTAACTTTTCAAATAATTGCTCTGCTGTTTTTTCAGAGAATCCTTCAATGTTCATAGCATCTCTTGAAGCAAAGTGAACTATAGTCTTAACCATTTGTGGCTTACATGATAAAGTATTTTCACAGAAATAATGAACACCATTTTGTATTAAATGAGCTCCACATGCTGGACATAATTCTGGTACTAATATTTCTTCAGTACCTTCTAAAGACTCATTTACTACTCCCATAATTTCAGGGATAACATCATTAGATCTTCTAATAAATACTTCTGCTCCTAATCTAACACCTTTTCTTCTTATATCATCAATGTTATTCAAAGTAGCTCTTTTTACTGTTACTCCTGCAAGCTCTACAGGTTCTAAAATTGCAGTAGGTCCTACTCTACCACTTCTACCAACATTCCATTCAACATCTAGTAATTTAGTAGTAGCTTCTTGAGCTTCAAACTTATAAGCAATTGCCCATTTTGGGAATTTCACTGTATAACCCATAAGTTCTCTAGTTCTTATATCATCTATTGCAATTACTACTCCATCAATATCATAGTTTAAATCAAATCTTATATCATTTATATAAGCAATTTCTTTTTCTATTTCTTCTAAAGTAGTACAATACTTAACATAATCATCCATTGGCAAGCCCTTAGACTTTATAAAATCCAACATTTCTTCATAATTTCTAAAAGGTCTTCCTTCCTTATATCCTACATCATAGAAAAAGGCTGATAGGTTTCTTTTTGCCGTTTCTTTTAAATTTAAATTTCTTAACGCTCCAGCTGCACCATTTCTTAAATTCTTAAGTGGCACTTCTGAATTTTTATTATAATTTTCAAAAGCCTCTGTAGTCATTATGGCTTCACCGTGAACTTCAAAAACATCTTCATTATTTATCTTAAGAGGAATTGATTTTATAGTTTTAACTTGAGCTGAAACTTCTTCACCAACTTCTCCATTTCCTCTAGTAGCTGCTGCAACTAATACTCCATTTGTATCATAAGTTAAATTAATAGTTAATCCATCAAATTTCTTAGTTAAAACATATCTTGGACTTGGCAGATTTTCTCCTCTTAAATTCATTTCATTAATAAACTTTAAATTCCTATTATGCCAATCTCTTAACTCCTGAAAAGTTTGAGCCTTATCTAAACTCCAAAGTCTAGCCTTATGAGTATATTTCGTAAATCCTTCTAATACCCTATCTCCAACTCTTAATGTCGGTGAGTATGGAAGTACATAATTTATTTCCTCTTCAAGAGCCTTAAGCTCATAATATTTCTCATCATATTCTTTATCTGAAACTGAAGGGTTATCTAAAGAATAATATTCATAAGCATATCTATTAAGTTCTTCTACTAATTCTTCAATTCTTTTCTTTTTATCCACTTATAAACACCTCACTTAAAAGGTGCAAAGCACCTTTTTAATTAAAAATTAAGAATGAAAAATGAAAAAATGAAGGAATGAAAGAATGAAGGAGGTTTTGTTTCACAAAACCATCTTAACTAATATATATCTTTATAAAATCCTTAAAAACTTTTATATAAATATTTTTCATTCTTCATTTCTTTAGTAATTCTAAAGGAATTACTTCCTCAATTATCACTTACTCATTATTCCTTATTACAACACTCTTAATTTCTTCATTTTTTAATTATTTCATTGTGCGCCAGCACTCTTCATCGTGCACCGCACTCCTATGCTAATTCTAAATTCGCTACTGATAATAACAGTATTTTTATTCCTTGATTATCAAAGGCTATAGTGACCTTTTTATCACTTCCTGCATCTGTAATAGACACTACTGTACCTATTCCAAACTTACTGTGTTTTACTTTTCTTCCTATAGTAACTTCATCACTAGATACTGAGCTTTGAGTGCTTTGAATCTTAGGTTTTTGCATAGCATTAGAGCTATTTCTTAAACTATGAGGATTATTATAATTATTTCTTGCTTGGAACATACTGCTTCTATTTTCAGTTCTTGATGCTAAAGATTCTCCTGATACATATTCCTTAAGATCAGACTTAATTTCATTTATAAAATCTGATTGTGCATATGCAACAGTTCTTCCAAATTGTCTTCTAACTTCAGCTGAAGTCATAAATAATTGTTCCTTAGCTCTAGTTATTCCAACATAGCATAGTCTTCTTGACTCCTCCATTTCAGCCTCACTATCAAAAGATGCCATTCCTGGGAATATACCATTTTCCATTCCTACCATAAATACTACTGGGAACTCTAATCCTTTAGCACTATGAACAGTCATTAGTACTATAGTATCAGCATCATCTTCAAGCTTATCTGTATCTTGAACTAAGGATACTTTTTCTAAGTAAGCTGATAAAGTAGTATCTTCACTGCTTCTTTCAAAATCAACAGCATCTGAAACCAATTCTTTTAAGTTCTCGATTCTACTCTTATCTTCTATTTCCTTTGACTTTTCAAGCTCTGAAATATATCCAGTTTCCTTTAATATCATTTCTATTAAATTAGAAACAGGCAACACTTCACTCATTTCAATGAACTTTTCCATCATTTCCATAAAATTTTCTATTCCACCACAGTTTCTAGGTGTTAAAGTTGGAATATTTCTAACTGTACTTAATGCATCCCATAAAGTTAATTCATAGCTTTCTGCAAAATCAGATACCTTACCTACAGTAGCCTCTCCTATTCCTCTCTTAGGAACATTTATTATTCTCTTTAAGCTTATACTATCATTAGGATTGACTAATACCTTTAAATATGAAAGCATATCTTTTATTTCTTTTCTATCATAGAATCTTGTTCCACCTAAAATCTTATATGGAATATCATTTCTTCTTAAACTTTCTTCAAATATACGTGATTGAGCATTAGTTCTATAAAGAATTGCAAAGTCTTTATAATCTTTCTTTTCTGCATCCTTTATCTTTCTTATTTGTTTTGCAACAAAGTTTCCTTCATCTGCATCTGAATATGCTCTATAAACCTTAATCTTACTTCCAGCTTCTTGTTCTGTTCTTAAAGCCTTACTTTTTCTATTAGCATTATTAACTATTACAACGTTAGCTGCATCTAAGATATTTCCTTTAGAACGATAGTTTTGCTCAAGCTTTATAACCTTAGCATTAGGATAGTCCTTTTCAAAATCTAAGATATTTCTAATATCTGCACCTCTCCATTGATAAATACAGTTATGGACAACTACATTATTAGCTATATAGTTTCTTGCATGTTCTATATTTAAATCATAAACATATCCACTATATTCTTCTCTTTCTTTTTCAACTATTTTCCCTTCAACTATCTTGCCATCCTTAAAAATAGCAATAGTCATTCCTACTTTTAAGCTACCTACTGGCATTAATCTAAATTCATTTTCCTTAGTTAATTTAGCTTTTCTTATAATATCTAAATTCTTTTCTAATGATAATTTTGTAGAAAAATCTTCTGCTTTATCATATTGATTTTCCTTTTGGGCTATACTTTCTTCATTTAAAGAATTAACTACTATATTGTGAGAATAGACTCCTTCACTTGTTTTATCTTCTCCTCCGAAGAAAGTTACATTAATATTTTTTCTTTCTTCGTTGTCTTTCTTATTTTCTAATGTAATATAATGAGGATACTTTGAATATAGGTATCTTTCCTCCATTAATTTTTCAGCTGACTCAAAAGTATTAATACTATTATATAAGTTATTTACCCTATCTTCGCTTACTCCACCATTAACTATACTTGCATTAAATGAAAACTTAGGAACTCCATACTTAATTGAATAAAGCTCTTCATAATAAATTCCATCACTTAATGAAGCACAAGTTTTAAGGACCCATAATTTATCTGCTTTTTCCTTAAGCATTTCTTCTCTTAAAATATTAGTGTAGTCTTCTTCAAAGCTACTATCAATCGTAACTTTTCCTACCCTATATCCAACTCCTTCTTTATGCATTAAGTAAACAACAAAATTATTCTTATCACATGTTAATCTTGAAAATGCTATATGATTAGGAGTAGCTTTTATAATATCTCCATCTTCTGTTACAATCTTTATAACAGTTCCAGAATACTCTCTTTTTGAAATATTGTTTATTCTTAAAAGCTTAGTTTCACCCTTTCCAGATGCAACCTTAACTTCATCATTTTCTTTTAAATCTTCTATCTTTACTGTGCCTTTTTCAGTCTCGATTAATGTTCCTTCAACTAAACATTGATCATCATCACCAACAACACAAATATTCTTATGTTTATCAGCAAGTAATCTTATAAACTCATATTGAACCTTATTAGTATCTTGGTACTCGTCCACCATGATATATTGAAACTTTCTTTGATAAAACTCTAAGGTTTCCTTATCCTTCTTAAATAATTCTACTGTTTTAGAAATTAAGTCATCGAAGTCTAATGCATTGTTTTCCTTAAGTCTCTTTTGATATAGCACATAAGCCTCAGCAATTTTCTTTTCTCTAAAATTACTTTCATTTTCTCTCATAAAAGCTGCAGGGCTTTGCATATTATCCTTAGCCTTACCTATTTTACTTATTATTTCTTGCTCGCTAATATCTTTATCATTTATATTTAATGCCTTTATGCATTCTTTTACTAATGTCTTTTGATCTGAAGAATCATAAATAGTAAAACTCTTCTTATATCCAAGCTTCTCTATTTCTCTTCTAAGGATTCTAACACAAGTAGAGTGGAAGGTTGAAATCCACATATCTTCTGCTCTATCACCAATTAAGCCTTTAACTCTATCCTTCATTTCCTTAGCAGCTTTATTAGTAAATGTTATAGCTAATATCTTATAAGGAAGTATTCCTAAATCCTCTATCATATGAGCCATTCTATATGTCAGTACTCTTGTCTTACCTGAACCAGCCCCTGCTAATATTAAAACTTGCCCATCAACAGTAGTAGCTCCGTCATATTGTTCTTTATTAAGTAACTTTTTCAAATCCATTTGACTTGCGTACTCCTTTCATACTATAAAAGTTGTAATAAATATCCTCTATCTATTTAAATTATATTCTATCTATACTTTCAATTAATATAATTTACTTTCAAAACTTTTTCACTTTAAATAACATAATGCCTCAAAATGCAGATTATTTATTAAAACTTTGATTAATCTTTCCTAAATAACTTTACTATCTTAGCATTATGTATAATAACATATTATATCACATATGTCCTTTATATTCTTGCCTAAAAGCCCTTATTACATAATAAGAATAAACAAATTTTAAATGAATTTATTTATTCATTAATTGCTTTTACAGATTTTTTTCCGTCATTTATCCACTATTTATTCTTCCATACAATATTTGTCATAAATTAAATTGATTCTAATAAAACTCTATATTTTTTCCTGTAATATTACAATACCTACAATTTATATTATGGTATTTTTTTCAATAAAATATATATTTTAGCTATTAAAGCTATAAAAAAACCTTCAAAAAGTTTTCTTCTTACAAACTATAAAAATTTTTCCACAAAGTAAACTTTTACATTTGAACGACAAAAAAACGCAACCCTTGGGGCTAGGTTGCGCTTTAGCAATAAGCAATAAATAAAAAGGGGGCTATTTATTCCTTTTATTTATCCTTGCATAGATATTATAGTGCATATAGATGTAAAATGCAAGGAATTTTGAAAAGATAATTGTAAAATCTTATTGTTATGAATGATTTTATTTCATTTTTACATATTATTCGCTAAAAGCCTTTTAAAACTGCAAGTTCCTCATCAGTAAGTTCTCTATATTCGCCTTCTTCTAAGTCTTCATCTAACTTTAATGTACCAAATTCTATTCTTTTTAAATAAACTACTTCCTTACCAACAGCTTCAAACATTCTTTTTACTTGATGGAATTTACCTTCTTGAATAGTAACCTCTACTTCTGACCCCTCATCTGTAGCATTTAATATTTCAAGCTTAGCTTCCTTACAAAGATATCCATCATCTAATGTAATTCCCTTTTTAAATTTATTCACATCATCCTCAGTAACTTTCTTATCTATCTTAGCATAATAAACCTTATCAACCTTCCACTTTGGTGAAATTAATCTATGATTTAACTCACCATCATTAGTAAGGAAAAGTAGTCCTACTGTATCCTTATCAAGTCTTCCAACTGGGAAAGGATTAAAAACTTGATGCTCAACTTCTAATAAATCAACTACTGTTTCATCTCTATTATCAAATGTAGCAGAAACTACACCATCAGGCTTATTCATCATTAAATAAATAAATTTTCTATAAAAAATTTCCTCACCATTTACGATGATTCTGTCACTTTCAGGATCTACTTGCATTCCATTATCTTTAACTAATTCACCATTAACTTCTATAAGACCTTTTCTTACAGCTTGCTTAATCTCTTTTCTACTTCCATACCCTAAATTAGATAAAACCTTGTCTAGTCTTTCCATAAAGGCACCTTCTTTCTTAGTTTATTTTGAACTACTACGACTTATTTTATTACTTTATCTTCATTTTAGCAAATTGGGAATAAAATACTAAGCATTTTATTAATGAAAGAATGAAAAAATTAAAAAAGGAAAGAATGTCTAAAAAATCCTTACAGATTTTTTAAAGGAAATCTTTAAAACAAAAGATGTTTTGCATTGCAAAACATCTTCCTTCATTTTTTCATTCTTTCATTATCTTAATTTTTTCATTTTAAAATGCTACGCATTTTAAATCTTATTAAGTTGTTTCATAATCTTAGTTACGTAGTTTTGCGTTTCTTGCGGCATCTTGTATAAATCATCAATTGATTTTACGCCTCTTCTACTTACAGTTCCTGGTCCTGCATTGTATGCCATTAATCCTAGTTCTACATTTCCATCATATAAATCTAAATAAGATTTAATATGTTGAACTCCAGCATTTATATTTTGATCGATATCAAAAGGATTAGTAAGTCCATAGGCTTCTGAGTTAAAATCCATTAACTGCATAAGTCCTTTTGCTCCTGCTGATGACACTACATTAGGATCAAAATTAGATTCATGTTTTATTATTGCAAGTACTAGATTCTTATCTACCCCATATTGGGCACTATACTTATCTACTGTGGAAAGAATCTCATCCATACTTGCTGATGAAGTACCTTTAAGAGAATCATATAAACTAGATATTTCACTTCCATTATCTATAACTAGATTTTCATTGCCTATAGCTAGACTTTCACTATCTACTGTTTCACTTTCTGCTTTTACAGTTCTTATTCTTAGTGGAATATCTTCAAGTCTTTGACCTGCTGATGCTGTAACATAGCTAATAGTAGATTCATCAGAACTTTCTTCTAATGAGGAATTATTAGATAATGATAGGCTTCCATTTTCCTCAATTTGTTTTATTAGTGCTTCATATACTAATTCAAACTCCATACCATCACCCATGGCTTGCTTAAGCATGTCCTTACTTATTGTTAAAGTCAACATGTCCTCTACCTTAGAAATCTTCATCTTTACCCTCCATAAATATCATCACTCGTTTATACTCCATACTGCATTTGATATGTTCCAAACAGCCCAAATTAGTAATTAAGAATTAAAATTTAAAAATAAATAATTATTAATGTAATTCTTTAGAATTACTAAAAACACTTAATCTCCAAAACTCCTATAGGAGTTTTTTTCTTCATTCTACATTCTAAACTGTGCCTTGGCACACTTCTTCTTTTACTTCAAATTCTAAATATGCATAATCTTCATAGTTTACTTTTTTATAATAACTCTTGCTTAATACTAATATTTTATAATCTCCTGGAGCAAATGGGAAAAATGTATAGTAGTTTTTTCTACTATAAGCTTGTACTCTAACCCAATTTCCTTTTTCCATAATATAAAATTCGTAACATACTTCCTTGCCACCTTCACTACTAACTTCAAAAGTAGTTTCCTTGCCTTCAATAATAATATCTGAATTTAGGGTAATTCTAGTATTAGTTACTGGTGTAGCCTCATTTACATAAATAATAGCTTCCTTTTTAGTATCAAACTCATCTTTACACAAAACATTTTTAGCATAAATTTCAAAAGTATATTTTCCTGGGCACTTAGGCTTAACCTTCAATGTTTTGCTCTTTATATACCCTGTATCTTCAACTTCATGCCCATTTATTTTAGTAATATATCTTAATAATACATTCTTAGTGTTTTGAGCTATTGTTTCAATTTCTATAGTATCTCCTACTAAATAAAATTCATTTTGAGATAACAGTACATAATCTATCTCAGCCTCTTGGTAATCCTTAACCTTTACAAATAAATATTCATGAGCATCATAATCTCTAAGAGAATACTTATCTAAAATCCTAACTTCAACTTCATACTCTCCACTTTCTTCTGGAGTAAAGTTTACCCAGTTCATTGCTCCATATTTACTTCTTTCTTTTTCTTTTCCATCTTTATAAACGATAAAAGAATATTTTAGTTCAGTTCCGCCTTCAGCCTTAACCTTTAAATTAATAGGTTCACCTTTTATGCAGCCTCTAGTTTTACTAGCTGTAATATCTAATATATTAACAGGCTTCTCACCTTTCTTATCGACATTAAAAATTATTTCTTTAATATCTTCATATTCTCCAGTGTAAGACATATCTTTAACTAAGACTTTAATCTTATATTCACCTTCCGATTTAGTTTCCCAGTTAAATATTTTAGATCTAATATATCCTGTATCCTCAGCTACAGTTCCCTCAACTATATATCTATATAAAACTTCATTTCCACCTTGGACTTTAGTTTTAAAAGCTACAGTATTTCCACATAATTGTGGTGAACTAAGTTCTGAAGAAAAACTCCTTATTTTAATTTCCTCATAAGGCTTAACATAATAAATCATTGCAGCCCTATCATCATAAGGCTTGTTAGAGAAAATATCCCTTACATAGCATAGAAGCTTGTACTTTCCTTTTTCTTTTTCATAAAAAGATATATTACTCTTAGTTGAATAATCTTGAATACAAGTAGTTTTTCCATTCTTATCTACTCTTAAGAACTTATATAAAATAGTTCTTGAGCTTTCAAGATTTACACCAACTTTAAAGACAAGTTCCTCACCTATTAATAATTTATCTGTTAAACATTCAAAAGAAGTCACTTCAATCTTAGGCTTTTCATTAACCTTAAACTTTACAGTTGTAAAATCATCAACATTATTAGATGAAGAAGGTCTCTTACATTCAATTAAAATTTCCCCATCCATGGCCTTGTTAGTAGTATAGGTAAATTTATTTTCAGTAGTATAATCTCTTAATGGCTCCCAACCTTGACTTCCCCTAATCCAAAACCTATATAATATTATTTCTTCTTCTGACGTTAGTACGTCTAAATTTATTTTCTCTCCTAAAGTTAGAGAAGTTTTATCTATAATAACATCTTTAATTAACTTCATATTATTACTGTTAACTTCTTTGCCCTCCTCTTTATTAGAAACTTCTATATCATCTATAATTCTAAATTCACTTCTTATTGAAGTAACTTTCCCGCTAGAATCTTGTATATTGACCATTATCATATAAGATCCTATGCTTTCAGGCTTCCATTCACATTCCTTACTGATAGAAAAATCTTTTAATGTAACCCAGCTCCATCTTCTATCACAGGGATATCCTATAAAAAATTTATACTCATAACCATTCTCATAATTGCTTATAATTTTTATCTTAATTTCTTCCCCTAATAAAGCTGGACTTTCTTTATCAAAAATTAATTCAAATTCATTCATACCCTCACACCCTATTTCAAATATTCCCTAACAATATTATACAGTTAACATAAGAAAATATAAAACGAAATTTGTCATACATATAAAAAAATAAGAATAAACCGTCTTCTATATTTCTACAGCTTATTCTCTTAAGTTACATTCTATTATCTTTTCTAAGGTAGTCTTAAGTCTAATATCATCTTCTTTTGTCCTTTTTCTAGGATTATTAGTTCTTCCACCCGCTTTTCTTATCTTTTGGGAAATATGTCTTTCTTCTAATAATCTATCAATATTCTTATCAGTATAATTATATCCTTTAGGATTAATAACAAAAGCTTCCTTTCCAAGACAAATAGCTGCAACACCATAATCCTGACTAATAACAATATCATTTTTTATACAAGTGTTAACTACATACATATCTACACTTTGAAATCCAGAATCTACTATCTTTACTTCTCCATAATCTAAAGCTATATAATGATTTATATCACAATATACTATCAAATCCAGCTTGTAAGATTTTGCTATTTTTTCAATAATGGAGATACCTGGACAGGCATCTCCATCTACTATTATTCTCATTATTTTAATTTAGCTTCTAATTCAGCTTTTAATTCTTCATATCCAGGCTTTCCAAGTAAAGCAAACATGTTTTTCTTGTAAGCTTCAACTCCTGGTTGATCAAATGGATTAACTCCTAAAAGATATCCGCTTATAGCACAAGCCTTTTCAAAGAAGTAAACCATTTGTCCAAAGTAGTAAGCACTAAGTTCTGGAATATTTAATACGATATTTGGAACTCCACCATCATTATGAGCTAATAATGTACCATTAAATGCTTGCTTATTAACAAAATCTATAGTTTTTCCAGCTAAGAAATTTAATCCATCTAAATCTCCTTCAGCTTTTTCAATAACTACTTCTCTCTTTGCTTTTTCTACATTTAATACAGTTTCAAATATAGTTCTTCTTCCTTCTTGGATGTATTGTCCCATTGAGTGTAAGTCAGTTGAAAAATCAACAGCAGCTGGGAATATTCCCTTTTGATCCTTACCTTCTGATTCTCCAAATAATTGCTTCCACCATTCATTGAAGTAGTGTAAACCTGGTTCATAGTTAACTAATATTTCTATTTCTTTTCCCTTGTTATATAATACGTTTCTCATTGCAGCATATTTATAACAATCATTATTCTTAAAGTCATCTGTTGCATAAGCTTCTCTTGCATCAGCAGCCCCTTGCATCATTTCATCTATATTAATTCCAGCTACAGCTATTGGTAATAATCCAACAGCAGTTAAAACTGAGAATCTTCCACCTACATCATCAGGTATAACGAAACTTTCATATCCCATTTCATCTGCTAGTGATTTTAAAGCACCTCTGCTCTTATCAGTAGTTGCAAATATTCTTTCCTTTGCACCTTCTACTCCATATTTCTTTTCCATATAATCTTTAAATACTCTAAATGCAATAGCAGGCTCTGTTGTAGTACCTGATTTAGATATTACATTAACACTTATATCTATTCCTTCAATTGCATCTAAAAGGTCTGCTAAATATGTTGAACTAATATTGTTTCCAACAAAAAATACCTTTGGTGTATTTCTCTTATCATTTCCAAGAACGTTGTAGAAATTGCTATTTAGCATTTCAATTGCGGCTCTAGGTCCTAAATAAGAGCCACCAATACCTATAACTATTAGTGCTTCTGAGTTTCCTTTAATCTTTTCAGCAGATTTCTTTATTCTGTCAAACTCTTCTTTATCGTAATTTACAGGTAAGTCTAACCAACCTAAAAAGTCATTTCCTGCACCAGTTTTCTTTGTAAGAGTTTCATGAGCACCCTTAACCATTGCTTCCATATAATTTAATTCTTGTTCTAACTTTACATAAGGTTCTACCTTAGATAAGTCTAGCTTTAATCCTTTATTCATTGTTCAACCTCCGTATCTTCTGGGAATTCCGATGATATTTTCTACTATATTATATCATAATTTATATAGTACATTTCATTATTTTAATATTTTTAATTCAATTATTATAATTTACATTAATATTATAATCATTTTCACTGTTTTAAAATCATTTTTATTTTTATTTCTAATTATAATAATTTATTTAAAGTAAGCTTCATCATATTAGTATTCATCAGATAAGCCTTTATGTTAATCTAGATATCTTTTCACTAAACAAGAATCATTAAAAGTCATATCACTTGAATTTCTTCCTTTATCATCATCCCATCCACAATATTAAAGACTTCTGCGCAATGTTATCTTTATCAATAACAACTCTTTTATTGTGATTTACTAATTAACCAATAAGCTTATAGATTCACTTAAATTTTGATATATTAATTTATAAATAGTAAGGCCCTATAGATTTCTCCATAGGACCCTAAATATTTTAAATTACTTTCTTCTTCTTAATACTGAACCAGCACCAAGAAGTAATGTTGCTACTCCTACTAATGCAAATGTTGAAGTACCACCTGTTGCAGGTAATTTACCCTTACCAGCTGTATCACTATTCCCATTATTAGTTGTACCATTTCCATTATTACTGCTATTATTTCCGTTGTTGCCACTATTATTTCCATTATTACCGTTATTATTGTTGCCATTATTATTGTTGTTATTTCCTTCTACTAATTCTAAGCCATCTAAAGCTAATTCTAAGCCCTTTGATGCTTCATCTACCTCTTTTTGAGTAGCTTCTTTATTATCTAAAGCTTCCTTAGCATTTTTTAATTGTTTATTAAGTGCATTAACACTTTTCTTAGTGTACTTAGATGTATCTATTGCTTCAGCTTTATTTATTAATTCTTCAAGCTTAGATTTATCTGGTATTAATCTTAAGTCTAAATAAGCTTTGATTAATTTGTTATAAGCCTCTTTCACTTCTTTTTCCATTGCATTTTCATCTGCTAATACTTTATTAGCTTTTTTAAGTTCATCTTGAAGTTTAGACCAAGTTGATGGTATATATTTGCTTTCATCTAAAGCATTTATTATTTGAGCTAACTTTTCGAGCTGTTCTTTATCACCTATCTTGAATTCTAGCATATGAATTACATCAATTAATCTCTCAGAAGCTGCTTTTACTTCATCTTCTGTAGCATTTTCATCTGCTAAAACAGCCTTAGCATTTTCTAATGCTTCTTCAAATTCCTTAACTACTGCTGGAGCAACATCTTCAAGAGCTCCCTCTGCCTTAACCTCTTCAGCATACTCTATAACTTTTCCTAATTCAGTTTTATCAACTTCTTTTATTTCTATTGTTTTAAATGTTACTGTACCAGCCTCTGATTTATTTCCAGCTGCATCAACAGCTTTTACACTTAAAGTGTATTCTGTTCCTGCTGTAAGTCCAGTTACTTTAACTGATGTTCCATCATTAACTGTTGCTATTAAAGTATCACCATTATATACTTCATATCCTACAACACCTATATTGTCTGTTGATGCTGTCCAGCTGATATCTGCAGTATTTTCTGTTATATTCTCAGCTATTATTTCTGTTGGTACTGTTGGTGATTCTGCATCAGCTACTTCAACATCTTGATATTGAATTTGTGGTGTAATATGAATAGATGGTTTTGTTGGATTATCAATATTTTGTGCTTCTACACGAATAAGATCACCCTTATTAACATTGATTTCCATAGCTTCTACATCAATCTTAGCAAAGCTTTCTGCTAATTCATATGAGCTAATTTCTTCCCCATTATGAGTAAAGCTTAACTTAACTTTTCCGCCACTATTACCAGCTTGACGTAAATATGGTTCATCATCCTTAACTGATAAAGTAATTGTACCAGACTTAGGAGCTCTATAAACCATAGAATGTCCTTCTTCACGTCCTGATGTTCCTAAAGTATCAATTAACAATCCATGTGTTGCATCAGTTGGCACTACTGAATGATTAGCTTCATCAATTCCAACTCCACCATAGTTATTACCATTCCACATTGGATAAGTTCCATCATAATTTGTTAAATTACTATATACTCCATTTGCCTTCTTTTGAGCAAACCAAATATTACCTTGCTTTCCTGTATAGTCTAAAGCCCATTGATAACTATTTTTCACTTCAATAGAATATGAATTTTCATCACCATTTTCAGCTGTTACTTTTAATGTCATTCCATTTTCAATCTTTCCGTCTTTTACTTCTACATCTCCATTAAATACTTTAACAGTAGCTGTACTATGAACTGTTATTCCTTCTAAAACTTCCTCTATTGTTGTTGGGTTATTCTCTAAACTTGGTAGATATACAGTCTTAGTATCTTCTTTTACCATATATATACTATCTTTAATAGAGTTGTCTACATTAGCTGAAATAGTATATTCCTTTGTTTTACTATTTGCAGATAATATAACCTTACTTCCTACTGTTACTATGTCATTATCATTTAATGTCTTTCCATTTTTATCTTTAATAACTAAAATAGCTGAATCATCATATGATAAATCCTTTAAGAAATCCTTAACTAATACATCTTTTTCAATACCTGCAATGCTACCATCTTCACTATTTATTTCATATACAGATGAATAAAGATCTAAAGAAGCAACCTTTGATTCATAAGCTCCAATATCTGGTGTTCCGGATACCTTATTTCCAAAGAAATCAAGTCCCCCATTATTAGCAATAAACTTTCCTGCATTAATTGCTGGTGAATCATCTTCTAACTTATATCCATCAAATGCACTTATATCATGTGTTATTTTTTCGTCGCTACTTGGAGTAATACCAGTATAAGCATCTGGAGCACTTCCTCCATCAACAAATTTAGGATCTCCTATAACTGCTGCTGTATCATCAGTAGGTATATTTTTATAGTTGTAATATAAATTATTACTATAAGTTACTTTACTATTTCCTCTTGTCCAATCTTCTTCCTTTTCAGCACCTGCATTATAAATAATATTATTTTCTACAACTGCAACTCCCCCTGTCATACCAGGACGAATAAATGGTACCCCTTCTTTAATATAGAATGTATTATTATATATCTCTGCTTTAGGGTGATATGGTAAGTTTAATACACCAGCTAAATCATTTTCGCTGATATTATAACGAAAAACTGTATTAACAGCTTCTCCAGCACAAATCATAACAGCTCCACCACCATTATTATGGCTGTAGTTATATTGATAAATAGTTCCATCTCCTGAATCTGCATCCCAAGCTTGACCATCTTGATTCACAGCAGTATCAAAAACTTCATTATATTGGAATACTGCATCTTTACATTTCCAAGGCCAAACAGCAGCTGCTACTCTACCTGATCCAGTCTCAGAGTAATCTGTTGTATTAATCTGCCTTGCAGCTCCATCTGATACATTGTACTCTATGATCGGTCTATCACAATACATAGTAGTAATAGCATCTCCGCCTGGATCTTTTATATAGTTATTTCTAATTTCAACTTTAGTTGAACCATACTTTGCTATTACTTCATCTGAAATCTCACCACCTAGGAACTTATCCCAATAAGCTGTATATCCAACTGCTATTCCCCAACGGTTAACGTTATCTACAATACAGTTTTCAATCTTAATATCATTGTATCTAGATATCCCAGTTTCAGATTCATTCTTAGGCTTAAATACTGTAAAGTAAATTCCACCATTATTCATATGCTTATCATAAACGTTTCCAATAACGTCATGAATATTTAATCCATCTAAATAAATACTATCTATTGTACCCTTATTTTGAGCAACAGCTGCAACGCCTGTACGATTCATAGTGTGCAAATAATTATATTTAGCTTCTATTTCAGGAGCATTATTTGTAATTTCTAAATTCTTTATACTAATGTATTCAACATCATATAATAGTATTGATGAAGAAACATAGCCTTTGTACTTATGACCTGCACTATCTAATTGTTTCCCAAAGTCTTGATACCAAATTCCTTGTCCATTTGTATCAATCCTAGGATTACTTCCTTCACCATATTTATCAATCTCAATTAGTGCTTCCTCTGAACCACTACCTTGGATGTGTAAGAATCCATTTGTAAAAACAGAACCTGCTTCTAAAAGAACTTTATCTCCAGGTTTTAAGACAATGTCATTGATTTTTTCTAAGCTATAAAAAGCTTTATCTTCTGATAATCCATCATTATTATCATTACCATCTAAGGTACTTACATAATAAGTAGTTCCTACTGATTCTTTCTTTGTTGTTTCTGCTTTAACTTCTAATGAAGGGCTAAACATTTGAAATAGCATGGTACATGTTACTGCTATAGAAAATATTTTCTTTATCATACTATCTCACCTCCTCATCAATTTTTTCAACGCCTAATCTTATCTCTGCAGCTGAAGCGTAAATATTACTTGTTGTTGTGTAACTTTCCTCTGCATGCAGTTTTACATATCTAGCATTAATAGTATTAAAGTATGCATATTTATCTGCTATACTTCTTTCCCAAACATTACTTTCAGTTTCAACCTTAGTCCATTGATCATTTTCATTTTCTTTTACATAAATAGAATATTTAGTTATGATACCATTAGCTATGCTTCTTCTTGGAGTATATTTAAGCATAGATATAGGTTTAACTTCTCCCATGTCAATACTAATCCAAGTATCTTCACGGTTAGATCCATTCCAGTTTGTATGCCACATAGTTGATAAATTGTTATCTATAGCAAAACTTCCTGGACCTTCTGTTGAGTTTCCACTTTGATGGCTTCCATCATCAGCAGTCATACCCTCTATTGAATATTCTACGAATTCTCTATTTACTATTATTAAATATTCCTTAGTACTATTATCAATAAAAGTAACCTTTAACTTATATCCATTTTTAATAAATGAATTTTCTTCTACTATTGAATTTCCATTAAAAACTTCTAATTTTACACCATTAGAATATTTGAAATTACCTAAGAAATCTTTTACAGATGTCTTTTGTGGTACTCCTTCTATACTACTTTCTTTAATGGCATAAGTATTAGAGTATATTTCATTTACAGAAGACTCATCACTAATATTTTTTTCATGTATTCCTATATCAGGAATTAAACCTATTTCATTACCGAAGAAATCTTTATCTCCACTACCTGGTACATATACTCCTGCATTAATAGCTGGTGAACCATCTTGCAATTTGTATCCTTCAAATGCACTTACATCATGTACTTTTCCAGTTGTAGATGTTGGTGCTGATCCTGGATTTACAAACATAGGATCTTTTGTAATTGCAAATTTATCAGTACTTGGAACTGAATTATATCCATAGTATATATTATTTGTAAATTGCTTATTATTAGATGGCTCCCACGGATCATTTGGATTACCTGTACTAGTGTTATAGAAAATATTATTTGCTAAATAACCTGCACCACTATCCTTATTACCTGTTGCTGGATGGTGCACTCTAGTAGTTAAATCACCATCTACATAAAATACATTATTATATATTTTAGCTAATGGATTTCCTTGAAATGTAATTAAGGATTTTAAATCATTTTGGCTAATATTATAACGGAATACACCATTATATGCTTCATTTAAACATATAAGCATAGATCCACCACCATTGTTATGGCTGTAGTTGTATTGATATATTGTTCCATCAGACCAATCAATATCCCACGCCTGTCCATCACCATTATTGTCTCCAACTGTATCAAATGCCTCATTATTTTGGAATATAGCATCTTTAGTCTTCCATGGCCATATTGCAGCACAGAAATTTTGCCAGTAGCTGTATTCTAGCATGTCAACTCCTGCTTTATCTGAAACATTCTTTTGAACTACTGGTTGATATGCGTACATTGAAACTATTGCATCATTTCCAGAGTTTTGAACATAATTTTCTTCAATTAAAATATTTGTATGTCCGTATTTCTTAACTGTTTCATCATTAAGAGCTGCACCATTAAATTTTGAATGATTGTAAGTATATCCTACAACGATTCCTGCACGAGATACATCCTTAACATGACATCCTTTAATTAAGATATCTTGATATCTTGCAATGCCAGTTTCAGCTTCATTATCAGGTTTTAATACATTCATTTGTATTCCACCATTGTTCATATGCTTGTCTTGAATGTTTCCATCAACATCATGAATATATAAGTCCTCTAATTGGATAGATTCCATTGTTCCGCCATTCTTTGCAATACCTGCAACCCCTGTACGGTCCATTCTTTGTGAAACCTTATCTCCTTCACTTAAATAATTAAAATCATCAGATTCATTTGTAATTTCTAAGTTGTTTATTTTAATAAAATCTGTATCATAAAGTAAAATTGTTGATGATACATATCCCTTGCCTCTATGTCCAGCATTGTCCAATGGCTCAATGTAATCTTGATACCAAATTCCTTCTCCATTTCCGTTAATAATAGGCTTTTCTTCTCCACCATACTTTGTAATTTCTATTGGATTTTCTGCTGTACCACTAACATCTTTTAAATGTATGAACCCATTAAATACAGATCCAGATTCCAATAATACTCTATCCCCTGGTTGTAGATCTACCTCTTCAAGCTTGTCTAACGTTTCCCATGCCTTCTTCTCTGTTGACCCATCATTACTATTATCCCCTTTAAGACTACTTATGTAGTAATCTCTTCCAGAGGTACGAGTTGATTCATCTATTGCAAAAACATCTTTCGGGAATAAAGAACTAACTATTCCAAAAGATAATGCTAAACAAATAACCCTAAATAACCTCTTACTTCTCATATCCTACCTCCTATTTTACATTTTTCTTTGTAAAATTATAAACCTTGTTAATATCACTATTAACTTCTAAACTGTCAACACGACTTGCAATAATATTATCGTATCGCTCTTCGCGTATAGCTTTATTAATATTATCCCTCACCTCCTCATATGGTATGTAGTCGTAGTCTACTCGATTGATGCATTGAACTAAATATAAGCATCCATTTTCATCAATCACTTGTGTTACATCGCCTTTATTAAGGTCCATAGCAATATCTAATACATCTCCTATAGCTTTAGCTTTTGCAGATAACTCCCCTGATAAAATAGATTCATGAGTAAAATAGTCTTTTAATATTTCATCATTTTCCACTAAATCTGATAAGGAGTTATTATCATCAATCTTTTTACTTCCCTCTATCATTCTGTTCTTTATCTCTTTAACTTCATCTTCAGATAATCCTAAAGACGCATAGTATACCTTTACATAAGATAGCTCAAAATCATCATTCTTTACAAATAAAGAATCTTTATTTTCATCATAATACCTTGTAGCATCCTCTAATGAAATTTCCATTCCCTCATTATTTAAGTCTTCACAATATGTCTTTTGAAGCTGATCTGTTTCATACTCTAAATAAAGATCTTCAGTAAAATTAGATAGCCCATAAACCGGTACTCCATTCTTTATTTTTTCTTCTCTTGCCTTATTTTCATTATTTAAACGATTTATAAAATCTTTATACTCTGCAGAATCTACATACCCCTTTTCTTCTGCTAATTGGTAAATACTATGTCTTACTAATAATTCATCCATAGTGCTATCCGCTAGCATTTTATAAGGATATTCTCCATTAAATTCAGTTTCCCAAAAGTCACTTGTTATTTTTGCCCCATACTTTGATATAAAATATTGAGTAATCTCGTACTTCTTACTATTCATAGTATTTATGTATTCGTCTTCATCAATCTCAACACCTGAAATACTAATTTTTAAATTACTACTATTAATTACAAAAAAGAATACAACTAGTACCATTATTCCTGATAATATTATTAGCATAGGTAGCTTAAATTTTTTCTTCATTATATCTTCCCCTCCTACTCATTAATTCTATTTTAATATTAACTTTATTTGTATTATAATTATTATACTAACTATTTACTTTTTTTTCTTATATGATAAAGTCCGCTTTAATATCAAACTTGGATAATACGGAATAAAATAAAGAGGAGGATTTAAAATGAGTCAAATTGATTTAGGTATAATATCTTATAATTCAATATCAATAAATAAAAACATAATTTTAAATGCTAATATTCAAGAAAGATGCAATTTTTATTTTTTCCCAAAGCATATACATCAAAGTATTGAAATCTATTACTTTATATCTGGTTCTTGTAAAATGGATATTGGAAAAGAAACTGTAGTTGGTGATGCTGGCAATATTATTATAATATTTCCAAATACCGTTCATTCTTTTTACTTAGATACAGATATTCCTTGCAAGTTCATTCATATTCATTTCGATCCATATATGCTGGGTTCTATTTTGGTCAATAAAGAAAACCTTAACATAGATTTGTTCTCTATTTTAGAATCAATAAATAACTACTATAAATCTACAGCTGACAAGGCTATGATTTCATTACTCTATTCCATTGTTGATGAAGTAAATAATCCTCAGCAGTTTTCAGAAATTCTAAGTACCCTTCATTTAATAGAAGTATTAATATATTTTATGAGAAAAGAAACTATATCCTCATTGCTTTTAACTTATGAAACAGAAATTACTCCACGCTATGTTTTTCTTGCCTTCAAATATATAAAAGAAAACTATTCTGAAAAAATATTAATATCCGATATTGCAAATTATCTTAATATATCATCTCGATATTTAAGTAAGTTATTTTATAAGGAAACTAATTTAACAGTACTCCAATACTTAAATATTTATAGAATTAATAAGTCTATAGACTTAATGATGACCACTGATAAATCATTAACTGATATCTCCTTAAGTGTTGGTCTTGGAGATTTACAACATTTTTCCAAATTATTTAAAAACGTTATAGGAATTAGCCCTAGTAAGTATAAGAAAATGCTACTTCATGATTAATTTACCTTAATGAAAAACTTTTATTTCATTTTAGATAAAATCACTTTTTAATTATTGATCTATAATACAGTGAAATTAACCTTAGTATTTGAAAGGAGATATAGATTATGAAAATAAAAATTCAAACTGATTGCATTAATATTAATTGGCAGGAAGTTAGGAATATATTAAAAACTGTTGGAATGTCATATGTAAATGCTGAAATTCATAAAAAGTCTTTTGAAAATAGTGAAATTGCTATTTTCATTTTGGATAATGATAAACTAATAGGCTTTGGTAGAGCCATTTCAGATGGTGTTAGACAAGCTTCTATTTATGATGTTGCCATCCTACCAGAATATCAAGGTAAAGGGATAGGCAAATTAATATTAGAAAATATAATTAGTCAAGCACCTTCCTGCAACTTTATTTTATATGCTTCTCCCGGAAAAGAAGGTTTCTACGAAAGTCTTGGCTTTGGAAAACTTTCCACGGGTATGGGACTATTTTATGATATGAAAAGAATGAAAAATAGAGGCTTTATTAAATAATTTTTTTATCCCTTTACTCTTATATTCACCCTTTCAATTAGTAACATTTAGATTAAATTTAACATAGTATAGAATATGGTACTGTGGATTGATGATAAATTGACTTTTTAATTAAAGCCCCTTTTCTACAGTTCCAAATATATTTAACTAAAGAGGAATGATTGAGCATGGGAAACAAAGATTCAAATAATAATTTCTATATTTACTTTGATGATGAAAATTATAATGAAAAATCTCATGATAAAGATGAGAATTGCTATTGTGATAAAGATGAGAAAAAAGATTCTTATTGCGAATATGAAGATAAAGACTATGATGACTACTGTAATAAGAAAGAAGAAAAGAAACATCATCATTGTGAAAAGAAACATGATGATAAAAAAGAAAAACGTGAAATCAAATGTTATTGTAAATGCTATGTAGAGAAAGAAAAACCTCATAAAGATCATTGTAAAAATGATAAAGAAAAAGATTATGATGACTACTGTAAGTGTCATCATAAAGAAGAAAAACCTAGAAAAGATTATTGCGATTATGAAAAAGAAGACAGAAAATACAATGACTATTGCAAGAAACACGAAGATAAAGACTACGGTTGTAAAGAAAAAGAAAAAGACTCTTATGAAATCTACTGTAAATGCTATAAAAAAGAAAAAAAACATGACAAAGATGATTGCCATAAAGATCACAAAAACAATGGTAATTGGCGTGAAGTAGATGATAGGCACTGTGGCTGCGAAAGAAAAGAAGAAAAACATGATAGAGATTGTAGATATAATGGCACTTGGCGTGAAGTAGATGATAAACACTGTGGTTGTGAAAGAAAGCATGAAGACCATTGTAAAAAAGACTATGATAAAGACTATGATTACAATTACGAAGATCACTTCAAAAATTGTAAAAATAAATATGAATCTTCTAGAAAATACAGATAAGTATAGTATTTTAATAAAATATCGATATTATTAGTTTAGAAATATAGTAGCTATATCTTTGTTTTTCCAAAATTCAGAGATATAGCTTTTTTGCATATATATATAAGTTATAATAAAATTTTTACGCATTATTAAGTTATATTTAATATATAAAATAATTGACACATAAAATTGTATGCTTAACTTATATACAAATTAAAATATCCATAATTTCAAATTATTGGGTGAATTTTTGGATTTTTTTACTTAAAGTTATATAATCACATAGGATGCAGATTATTTATTTGAGCATATATACTATTATTTATAATAAAAAAAGATAGAGGATATAAATCTATAATACATCCACTATCTTAAACTTTTCGTAAATAATAATTTATTAAATCCTAATTATTTTATTACTTAAAGACTATATTAATTCCTCTTAGCAATGATCGTTCTCTCCTATAGGATTTTCAATTAAAGTAGCAATTATAAATGCATGCCTATGGCCATCACTTTCTCTTGTAACTGCATAAACAAAGTGAACATGTCTACCCTTCCCTACTTGTATTGCAGGACCTGTAAATACATCTATAATATGAAAATGGTCATTAAAGAAATCTGTTCTAGTTGTTATACGATGAATATGACTTCCCTTACAAGGAATAGCTTGTCCAGTAACTCCAGCAAAACGATGATTATGAACATCATCACTATTAAGTTCAGCTAATCTTACACTACCAACAAACTCATGAACGTGCCTTTGCTTATCATAATTATTCATAGCTTAAATTCCTCCTCATTTGTTACATAATATATAATATTTGATTCATGTTCATTTTGTTACTATGATATCAATGTTTATTCATATTAATTTTCATTTTCTTACTATTCTACAAAATAAAAAAACCTCCCTTAAGTTTTGAATTATCTAATAATCTAATTCTTTAATAAAGGGAAGTTCCTAATTTATTATTCTATAATTTACTTATAAGCCCATCTATTCTTCATCTTGCAATGCATCATAGCAACCTAGCTTTTTATATCATTCTTGTATACTTTTTAAATACTCCACAAATTGACGAGCTGTTCTTCCTGAACGTCCTCCCCTCTCCATAGCATGGCGCTCTGCAAGTATATCAAGATTTTCAATATCTTTAATCTTATACTCTTTTACTAATCCATGAATAATATCAAGATACTCTTTTTTATCTGGCTTAGAGAAACATATAGCTAATCCAAACCTATCAGATAATGATGTTTGCTCTTGTATTGTTTCATTTCTATGGATATCATCTCCATCTCTATCAGAGAAGGATTCCTGAACTAAATGACGTCTATTACTTGTTGCATATAACACTACATTTTCCGTTTTACCAGATACTGAACCTTCTAAAATTGCCTTTAAAGCTCCAATTTCTTCATTATTTTTTGCAAAGGATAAGTCATCAATAAATATAATAAATTTTAAAGGATTATTGGCAAGTTTCTCTATTAATTCAGGCAATTTAAGCAAATCCCCTTTTCTAACTTCTATCATCCTTAAGCCTATATCAGCAAACTCATTAACTATTGCCTTTATTGTAGAGGATTTACCTGTTCCTGCGTCCCCATATAAAAGAACATTAGCAGCTGGTTTATCTTTCAAAAAAGCATAAGTATTATCAATTATTCTTTTTTGCTGCCTTTCATATCCAATATGGCTTGATAATCTAATACTATCAGGATATTTTGCAGGTACTATTCCCCCATTATTATAAGTAAACATAATATTATTTGCATAAATACCGTATCCTAAGGTAAATAAATTCTCCATTCTATTCTGATACATTATCTTAAAATCATAATCTAAGCTAGTTGTCCATTCTGGCAGGAATATATCACAACCAATCTCATCTTTTATCTCCCTAGATGTTATTCTTGAAATTTCCTGCAAGGTTTCAAGTTCATGCTTCACACATCTTTCTAACATCTCAGAAACATCTTCCTTATTAGATAATTTACGAATATAGATATTTTCATCAAATACAATAAGCTGCCAAATATACTCAGAAAAACTCTCATTTTTTTCAAAAAGCTCACGAACAAAGCTGCTATACTTTTCAACCTTTTCTATAGTACTACTTTCCTTAACATCAATCATATTAATAAATGATTTCATAACCTTGTCCTCAAATATCTTATTGAATACTATAAATGATTTTACTTTCATATTAATCAGTTCCAATGAACTCATAATTTTGCCCCCTTTTTACTTCCTCCATTACTTTAATTTTTAATGCCCAAGTTTTAATTTATAGATAATAATATACCTCCAAAATATGGTTGTCAATAAAGTAGACTTAAAAGCAAGGTTAATATATGAATACCTTGACTATTTTTAAATATCTTTTATATGAATGAAGAATTTCTTTGTACATTAATAACATATACAAACATTATATTATTTAGATATAAAATAGCAGATAACCATTAAGATTATCTGCCATTTCATATTTAATATAGGAATTAAATCACATTATATTTCTTCAATAATTTTTCAATATCTGTTCCTGCTATCTTCTTTAAGCCTTCTTTAACTGCAATTTTTTGAACTAAACTCAACTCCATATCAGTAGCAGCTTTTCCATCTCTAAGCTTAACTGTTGCATTTAGTAAGTCACGAACATCAAATGTACTTCCCCATACTTCTGGTACACCACGATCAACATTAAGCAATGTATATACTGCTTCCATACCAGTTCTCATTGAATATTCAGTTGTAAATATTGTATCTCTTGGTGTTTCTGCAAACTGTCCAAGGAATGCAAAATTTACTGAACCTTCTGGTACTACATTTGGTCTATCCCCTGCTGCACGTGGCATAAAGAATGTAGTAATATATGGCATCATACATGGAATTGTGTTTGCACTATTAGTAGCTAATTCTTCTATTTCTGCTTCTGGAACTCCAAGATGATATAACCATTCCATACAAATTTCCTTACCTGTACACTCTCTCATAGTCTTCTTTACATAGTTACCTGGCTTATCGCTAAATAAACCATAAATCCAGCCAACAAGTTGATCTTTTGGTTGTGTTCTAAATTGTGGTTGTCTATTAAATGTCCAACTTAATAACCAGTTAGAATCTTTTACAGTAACAATTCCACCTGTTACAACTTTACCTGAGAATGGATCTCTCTTACAAATCTTCTTAATATACGGAACAATTTTTTGATCTAGTGTAGTAACAGTTGCACTCATCCAATTAGACTTTTCTGCATCATAACAGAATTTATCTGGATTACCAAAGGACGGATCTTGTGCTGCAATCTTTCTCCACATATCCCAGCCACCACCTGGCTTAATTTCAGGATTAAATATAGCTGGCTCATTTTGTGATCCAAGACTAGAATTTTCTACACATCCACCATTTGTAATAAATACAAGATCATTTTCAGTAAGGCCAACATATTCTGTTTTTCCATCTACTAAAAGTTCTATTTTCTTGGCTAATTTCTTACCAGGTTTAATATCAAATTCTACATTAACAACCTTTGTATTGAAATGGAATTGTACATTAAAGCCTTCCAAATATTTAATCATAGGAAGTATCATTGATTCATATTGATTATATTTGGTAAATCTAAGTGCCTTAAAATCTGGTAATCCTCCAATGTGATGAATGTAACGTTTAATATATAACTTCATTTCTAAAGCACTATGCCAATTTTCAAAGGCAAACATAGTTCTCCAATATAACCAGAAGTTTGATTCTAATACTTCATCATCAAAGAAGTCTGTTATCTTCTTGTCATATAACTTTTCATCTGGTGTGAAGAATAAATGCATAATTTCCATTGCACCCTTATCTGATATATTAAATTTTCCATCTGTATGTGCATCTTCACCACGATTTATAGTAGCACGACATAAAGAATAATTGGGATCCTTCTTATTTAACCAATAATATTCATCTAGGACACTAACACCTTCTGTTTCAATTGATGGAATTGAACGGAATAAATCCCACATTACTTCGAAATGATTGTCCATTTCTCTTCCACCACGCATTACATATCCAAGTCCTGCATACTCAAATCCATCACAAGCCCCACCTGGAATAGGATCTTTTTCAAAGATGTGAATATGTTCTCCTTTCATTTGTCCGTCACGTACTAAATAGCAAGCTGCAGTTAATGCTCCAAGTCCAGTCCCAACAATATATGCTGACTTATGGTCTACTCCTTCTGGCTTTTGTGGCCTTGCAAAAGCTTCATAATTTCCACTTGAATAATACATATCTAATTCCTCCATTCAATATTTTTATTTACTATATTTCTTTTATTAACCTTACTATATAAGCTTTTTGAATTCTTCACCATCAGCAAAAAAGCCTCTATGATAATTTTTTTATCATAGAGGCTTATTTGTAGAATTTTTAATCATTTTATTAACTTTGTTTAGTTTTGTCAGTTCGATAATTCTCTAGGGCATTTAAAATATTCCCCTGCATCAGCATAGTAAGCTCTTTAATAATTTCTTCTGGATCTTCTTGCATATCATTCTTAATCCAGTTAAGAACTAATCCAACAAAAGAGTACTTATAAAAATTAGCTATAAAACATTTGTCCTTTTCTCTGACGGGTATATCTTTTGCCATTTCTTCTACAACATCTATAAGCAACTGATATGTTAACTTATATAAGTAATTCTCAATATTTTCACGACTTAGAGAATGATATACATTCATTACAAATGGCTTATTATTACTTACTTCCATAAAAATATTATAAAATCCCTCTTGCCATGTCGCATAAGCCTTTTTACCCTCTAACACTTTATTCGCATCTTCTTCACATGCCCAATCAATCAGCTCATAAATATCCTGAAAATGATAATAAAATGTCATTCGATTCACACCACAATCTTCAGTAATATCGTTAATTGTAATCTTATTTAATGGTTTTTTTAGAAGTAAATTCTTTAAGGAAGCTACCAAAGCTTTTTTTGTTATCTGTGACATCCCATTACCCTCTTTCATAATCTTTAAATAAAAATATTCTTCATCTCACACAATTAATTATACCAAGAAGCTCTTCCAGCCTCAATCCATTTATACTATTCAAGTGTTTTGAAATAACAAAGCCCAAGAATCTGCAATTTTGGTGTTATTATAAAATAGTAGACACATTAAATCAAACTAAGTAAAATAATATTTAGTTAAGAAAGAACTATAGTGTAAAAAACTAAATCTTTAAGAAAATTAGAAAATAAGGAATTAAAATCAGTTATTATAAGGATATTAAACACCAACACTTATTCGTGTTTTTAAAATAGAAAACGATATAATAACAAAACAGAAGAATTTATATGAAAGGAATTTATATGAAAATAGAAAAGATTAAAGCATTTATTGATTTATATAATTGTGGTAGCTATACTAAGACTGCAAAAATGAACTATATTTCTCAAACATCTATTACTCAATATATTAACTCATTAGAAAAAGAGTTCAATATTCAATTATTTGATCGTAGTGTTACACCTGTAAAGCCTACTACAGCTGGTGAATTGTTTTACAAAGAAGCTAAACTCATTTATGAACAATACTTAAAAATGCAAGAGGTGATGGCATCTTTTCATAATAAGCAAAGTATTCCTTTAAAAATTGCTTATACATCAGTTGTAGAAGCGCAGATGATTCTTCCTTATATCATGACCTTTAAGAAAAAATATCCTCATATTAATCTTATTTTCAAACAAGTTTTGATGAAAGATTTAGCAAATGCTTTACATGCTGGAGTATATGATATTGTTATTACAATTGATTCGGAATTTGATAAAGAAAAGGATATTGAAACATATTCCTTGTATAGTGGTTATTACAATGCTATTGTGAGTAGTAATCATCCTTTATATGATGAAAGTGAAATTACTAATGAGCAATTGTATAATTATCCTTTAATTATGTTAGATAAAAATATTATTGGTAAATCCTATGATAAGATGATAGAGAAGAGTCAAAAAGATGGATATTTCCCTATCATTCAAAAGACTGCCCATGATTTTGATTCTGAAATGATTCAGATTATTGTTGATGATTTAATTGGTTTTATTCCTGACAATTATAAATTAAATGATTTTTCTTTAGAACTTAGAAAGATACCTATTAAGAATTCTACACATACTTTTCAAATAGAATTAGGTTATTTAAAAAGTAATCATAATGAATCTATTTCTTTATTATTAGATATTATTCAAAAATAGAATAGCTTATTATTATTTAGAATTATTGAATGATACTGATATTAGTTATAATATATTTATCAAAAGAAAAAGGAGAGAAAATATGGGTAAATTATTATTAACTGGTGTTGATGGCAATCTAGGTAGTATTGCTGCTAAAAAATTATTAGAAATAGAAACTAAAGATAACTTAATTTTTTGTGGATATAATCCTGATGTTTTAAAAAAATATGCTGACATGGGTATTGAAACACATATTACAAACTTTAACAAAACAGAAGGCTTAAAAGAAGCATTTGCTAATGCTGACAGATTAGCATTAATCTCTATGCCATTCGTTGGTCCTAAAAGACAAAAGGCTCATCGTCAAGCTATAGATGCTGCTAAAGCTGCTGGAGTGAAACAAATTATTTATACTTCTTTAGTAAATGCTGCAGATGAAACTAATCCAAGTGTCGAAAAGAAAGATCATATTTATACAGAAAATTATATAAAAGATGCTGGATTAGATTACATTTTCTTAAGAAATTCTCAATATGCTGAAGCAATGATTACAAACTATTTTACATATGTTAAGGGTGATGGTGTATTAAAGAATTCTCAGGGTGATGGTAAGATGGCCTATATTTCTAGAGTTGACTGTGGTAAAGCAGTTGCTTATGCTTTACATAGAGGTAGTGAATACCATGAAGCCATTCTAAATATTAATGGTTTAGAATTAATGACTATTTCTGATTTTATTGAATATGGTAATGAAGCAACAGGAAATCATATTTCTTATCAAGAAATTACTGATGAAGAAAACTATCAAATATGGGATGCAATGGGTGTACCTAGAACAACAGATGGGATTTTTGATGAAGATTCTGAAGCACCATTCTCAAGTGATGGTATGGTTACATTTGCACAAGCTATTAGACTTGGAAAAATGGATACTTTTACAGATGATTTTAAAAAGTTAACTGGTGATGATCCTATTAGTGTTTCATATATGTTTGAACATGCTGATGATTTCCAAATAGGAGAAAGACATTCAAAAGATGACTAAAAATATAATTTCCAATTAATATATTAGTCATGTACCACCAGCTTAGCTGGTGGCTTGATTAAGCCCTATAAGGGCATGATACTGGCGGCACTACTCGTGCTCTGAATAACTGCCAATCGCAAAACAGTTTCAGCTACCACCCTCGTCGGGTGGTTTTCCTATTTGCTACTTTTTACCGACGATCCCGTGAACGGGTCAAT
>NZ_SRYR01000015.1 GCF_004794105.1 Clostridium sartagoforme | reverse complement strand
TACTTATAGCATTATCAATAGTTGCTTATAATTGCAAAATATTAGGATAGAATATGGGGGATATTAAATGTCCCCTTAATTAAAAATGAACAGGTATTAATTTAATTTAATTCAGAATTGCTGAGGATAAGATAGATTTTATTGTTTAAATTAATAAAGGGAAACGGAGAGATAATAATGAAGAGAAAGAATTTAAAAAGCTTAATTGCAATGGCATTAACTATATCAACAGTAGTTACATTAGCAGGACCAACTATAGCTCATGCTAATGAAATTTCTAAGGCAGAATATACAGCTATATTTGAACAAGATACAAGAGCTGTCTCATCATATGAAGAATTAAGAGAAAAATGGGTAGAACTATTAACAGGAAATTCATTATCAGGATTAAATGATCCAGATGCAATGAAAAATATTAAGTTAATGGATGAAAATGTTAAGCAATCCATTGAAAGTGCTGATATAGATATGGCAACTGACTATGTTTGGTCAGCTTTAGTTGATGGAACTTCAAAATCAGCGACTATCACAGCTCAATTTAAAAGAATAAAAGAAATAGCTGTTGCTTATAAGACAAAGGATTCGAGCTATTATAATAATGCTGAATTACTAAATGTAATATTAAAAGCTACAGAAAAGATGCATAATAAGCATTATAACAAAGATATTGCAAAGATGCCAAATAACTGGTGGGATTGGCAAATAGGAACTCCAAGAGAATTAGTAGATATTATTGTTTTAATTGATAAAGACTTTGGAGATCTAAAAGGAGAATTAATTGAAGCTGTTGATAGATTCATACCAGATGCAACTAAGAGACTTGGACAATCTGCATCATTTAAGGAAACTGGAGCAAATCTTTTAGATAAAGCTTTAATAGTTGCAATAAGAGGGATAGCTGATGGAAATGATGAAAGAGTATCCCATGCAGCAACAGTAGTACAAGAAGTATTTCCATATGTAACTAAAGGAGATGGATTTTATATAGATGGTTCTTTCCTTCAACATGGAGATATAGCTTACACAGGAAGTTATGGAGCAGTACTTTTAAATTCATTATCTAATTTATTATACATAGTTCAAGATACAGAACACAAAATAGATACAGCAGATTATTACAACTTGTTCAGATGGATGAAAGATTCATATGAACCAATAATGGCTATTGGTGGAAATGTAACTGACAACGTTAGGGGTAGAGCTATATCACGTAAATCTCAACAAGGGGATTCAAGAGGTAAGTTTATTATTTCTTCAATGTTAAGAATAGCGTCAATTGCTCCTAATGCAGAGGCAGAAAATTATATAAAGAGCATAACCAAAAGATGGATTAATGAGGGTTCATCATTAACAGAAAATTATTTTATTGGATTATCAGCAGGCGATGTTGCTAATATGAAAAATGTTTTAAATGATGCAACTATAATACAATCACCAGAAAGAAATTACTATAAACAATTCTATTATATGGATAGAGCTGTAAGCAATAGACCAGACTACAACTTTACAGTAAGTATGAGTTCATCTAGAATTGCTAACCATGAAGATATAAATGGAGAAAGTACTAGGGCTTGGTATACAGGACAAGGTATGACTCAAATATATACAAATGATTTACAACAATATAATGAGGATTTTTGGCCAACAGTTGACCCAATGAGATTACCAGGTGTAACAAGCGATGGACAAACTAGAAAGTTTACTGATAAGGGAAATTCTTCAGCTTGGGCTGGTGGAACAACAGTTGATGGAGTAAATGGTGTATCAGGTATGGAAATACTACCTTCATACAGAACTGCTGATGGAACAGCAACAGGAATGTCAGCTAGAAAATCATGGTTTATGTTTGAAAATGAGATAGTAGCTGTAGGTTCAAATATTTCTAGTACAGATAAGGATGTTGAAACTATTATTGATAATAGAAAAATTAAGGATTCAGCAGATAATACATTCTTAGTAGATGGAGCAGAATCTACTAAAAATGTTGGAGATGAAAATATAGTAGAAGCTAATTGGGCTCACTTAGAAGGAAATGTAGATAACAGTGATATTGGGTATATATTCCCTAATAAAACTGAAATTACAACTAAGAGAGAAACTAGAACTCATAAGTGGAGTGAAATAAATACAAAAGCAGAATTTACTGATACTGCTGACAATACTAGAAGCTATTTATCATTAGCTATAGATCATGGAAATGCACCAACAGCAGGAACTTATGAATATGTAATCTTACCAAATGCTACAGCAGAAGAAACAGCTGCTTATAGTGAAAATCAAAAGATAGAAATATTAGCTAATAACGAAAAGTTCCATGCAGTTTATCATAAGGAAGAGAAGATATATGCAATTAATGTATTTGAAGCTACTAAGATCTCTGATAATTTAGAAATTAGTGGACCAGCTTCTATTATGATTAAAGAATTAGAAGATGGTGGGTATAAGGTTTCTGTATCTAACCCAACTAAGCTTGAAGATAAAATAGACTTTATATTCACTGAAGATGGATTAGGAGACTTTAACGTAAGTGGAGAAGGAACAGAAGTTAAAAATATTATTTCTGTAGACACTTCTTCAAGAACTGGTGAAACATACGAATTTACATTATCACCAAAGAAAGTTGCAGTAGAAAGTGTTACTCTAGATAAGACGGAAATAGCCTTAAAAGTGGGGGAAAAGAGTAAGTTAACAGCAACTATTAATCCTGAAAATGCTACTGATAAAAATGTAGTGTGGACTTCAGAAAATGAAAGTATAGTCAAAGTTGATGAAGAAGGAAATATTGAAGCTTTATTAGAAGGAGAAACATTAATTAAAGCTACAGTAGATGGTAAAGAAGCTACTTGTCTAGTGAAAGTAGAAAAAGTATCAAATAATGAAATACCAGATGATAATGACAAAGATGATACAGACAATGGCAAGGACGATGAAAGCAATGACAAAGGCGATATAGATAATGATAATGCAGGAAATGACAAAGATGATGTAGATAATGATAAAGATGGTACAAGCGACAATGAGGACAATGTAAATAGTGATAAGGACAATTCTGGAAATAGTAGTACTGGAAATATAGCAGATGATAAAGAGAGTAGTGGTAAGACACCATATACAGGAGATACATCTTCAGTATTAGCTTTAGGATTAACTATGGTTGTATCAGCAGGCGGAGCATTTGCACTAAAAAAGAAGAAAAATAAATAATAAATTAAATGGCAGACTGTACTATTAAATACAGTCTGCTAAAGCCATTTAAAGATAGAAAAGGAGTTACATATGATAGCATATTTTTTAATAGCATTAGGAGCAACAATACTTGGAGCAATGGCTGGATTAGGTGGTGGAGTTATTATAAAGCCACTTTTAGATTTTTTAGGAGATTATAGTTTATCAACAATAGGCGTTTTATCTTCATTTACAGTCTTTTCTATGGCTGTAGTATCAATAATAAAACAAATTAGATATAAGGTGAAAATAGAAGTAAGAAAAACAGTATTTATTGGTATTGGTTCAATTATTGGAGGAGTCCTTGGAGACAAGGTAATTAATTTAATATTAAAGGTAGTAAGTGAATCTTTAGTAACAATAATACAAAATTCTATATTAGCAATACTTCTAATTTTTATTTATATCTATATGAATAATAAAGAAAAGTATAAAAGCTATAAAGTGAATAATTCTATTGCTTGTATATTAATAGGCCTTTTATTAGGAAGTATTGCTTCATTTTTAAGTATAGGTGGAGGACCTATAAATGTTTGTGTACTAGCATTATTTTTCTCTATGGATACAAAGGAAGCAGCGGTAAATTCAATTATTACAATCTTATTTTCTCAAGGATCAAAGCTAATTACAATAATTACAACACAAGGATTATCAGGATTTGACTTAACTATGTTACCTTATATGATAATAGGAGGAATAGTAGGAGGAATGATAGGATCTAAGCTAAATAAAAAGTTTAATTCAGCAGCTATTTTGAAAGTATTTAATATTGTAGTATTGGCTTTAATTTTATTAAATGTATATAATATAATCAGTATGATAATATGGTAATTATAGATATATAAGATAATTTATGGAGATAAGGGGGGGAGTCTATGAAGAAAGGGTTAATTGCAAACATAGTTAGAAAAGTTCTTATATGTATTTGTATGGCTATATTTCTGATTTCAGCGTATCAATTGTATAAAATATTTACTGAATATAATAAAAATAGTAGTGTGTATGAAGAAATTAAAGATGTAGTACCAACGATTAAGACTGAGAATTATATTACAAAAGAAGAATTTGAAAATCTTAAGTCTCAAAATGGTGATTTTAATTTCTGGATTAGAGTACCTGAGACAGAAATAGATTATCCTGTGGTACAAGGTATAGATAATGATGAGTATCTATATAAAAACTTTAAAGGTGAAAGCAATAAAGGCGGAAGCATATTCCTTGATGCAAGCAATAATATAGAGGAAGATAAAAACTTGGTGGTATATGGTCATAATATGAGAGATGGAAGTATGTTTGGAACCTTAAGAAGGTTAAAAAACCATGAATACTTTGATAAGAATAATAAAATATATATTTATTTAGAAGATAAGACTTTAGAGTATGAAATATTTTCAGTTTATACAGAAGACGCAACTCTTGAATCTTATAAAAATAAATTTAACAATGATGAAGATTATAGTAATTATATAAATGAAGCTTTAAGCAAATCATTTTTTAGTTTTGATGTTAAAGATATAGATAAAGGCAAAATAATAACATTAACAACATGTACTAATGTTACTGAAGAAGAAAGATTAATAGTGCACGGAAAACTGATTGGCAGTTAGTAATTAACAATTAATAATTAATAATTAATAATTAACAATTAAGGATGAAACTCAGCTTTGGCTGAGTTTTTGTATTTAAGTTTTAATTATAAGATTAGATAATATTAGGTAATGGAATTATAGTAATAAATCATTAAGGTTTCTTTTATGGATTATATTTACCTGTATTGGTATAATAATACTTAGATAGATAAAGTGATTCTTATCTTCAGGTGGAGTTTTCTTAAAAAGTAGAGAACCAAAATCTTGTATTTTGTGTGAATCACTTTCACAGAGTACAGGATGCCTACTCCATCTGAAGGTTAGAAAAACTAATCCAGGCGCGTAGCAGTGCTTAGCTCCCACTTATAGAAGGGGGGAGTGTTAGCAATGGTAGCGATCGGATAAAATAAGGAGGAGAAAGTATGAGCAATTTAGAAAAACTTAGAGAAGTAATGAAGTCAGAAAATATAGATTATTATATTATTCCAAGTAGTGATGCCCATCAAAGTGAGTATGTAGCTAATTATTTTAAGGGAAGAGAGTTTGTATCTGGATTTACAGGTTCAGCGGGTACTCTTTTAGTTGGCTTAAAGGAAGCTTATTTATGGACAGATGGAAGATATTTTATTCAAGCAGATAATGAATTAAAGGGTAGTGGAATTTCTCTTATGAAAATGAGAACTCCAGGATATCCAAGTATTGAAGAATGGCTTAAAAAGAATGTTAATTCAGGAGAAGTATTAGGCTTTGATGGAAGTGTTTTCTCTGTAGATCAATATGAAGGATATTTAAGAATAGCTAATGGAAATAATTTTACTATAAATATGAATAAAGATTTATTAAATAGTATTTGGAACACAAGAAGTGAGCTTCCTAAGAATAAAATCTTTATACATGATGTTAAATATGCAGGAAAATCTGCTAAAGAAAAGTTAGAAGAAGTAAGAAATCATATGAAGGAAGTATCAGCTGAAAATTATATACTTTCATCATTAGATGATATAGCTTGGTTATGTAACATAAGAGGGAATGATATTGACTTTAATCCAGTTGCACTTTCATATGTAATAATAAAACTAGATAGTGCAGTCCTTTATATAAATGGAGAAAAAGTAGATGCTGAAACTAAAGCTGCATTAAATAAAGAAGGATTTGAAATAGCGGAATATAGTGATGTGGAAAAGGATGTTAAGCTTATAAAAGGAAAAACTTTAATAGATTCAGGTAAGCTTAATGCTAAGTTATTTATAGCTTTAGATAAAGATGTTGAAGTTATAAAAGAAATGAATATCACTACAAAATTAAAAGCTATAAAAAACAGTACTGAAATAGCTAATTGGGAAGTTTCTCAAGTAAGAGATGGAGTAGCCATGGTTAAATTTATTAAATGGCTAAAGGAAAATATAGGAAAAGAAAAGATTACAGAAACATCTGCTAGTGATAAATTAACTGCAATTAGAGCTATGGGCGAAAATTATAAAGGTGATAGCTTTGGAACTATAGCAGGATACAAAGATCATGCAGCAATGATGCATTATAGTGCTACAAAGGCAAGTGAATATGAATTAAAAGCTGAAGGAATGTTCCTTGTAGATTCAGGTGCACAATACTTAGATGGAACTACTGATATAACAAGAACATTTATATTAGGACCAATTACAGAAGAAGAAAAAACAGATTATACATTAGTATTAAAAGGCCATATAGCATTATCTTCAGCTAAGTTTTTAAGAGGAGTTACAGGTGTTAACCTAGATATATTAGCAAGAAGACCTTTATGGAATTGTGGAATAGATTATAAATGTGGAACAGGTCATGGAGTTGGATTCTTCTTAAATGTTCATGAAGGGCCACAAGGAATTAGAGTTGAAGGTAATTCAACTGTATTAGAACCAGGAATGATATTAACTAATGAGCCAGGAGTATATAAAGAAGGTAAGCACGGAATAAGAACAGAAAATACACTATTGGTAGTTGAAGATGTAAAGTCAGAAGAGTTTGGTGAATTCTATAAATTTAGAACAATATCATATTGTCCTATAGACTTAAATGGTGTAAATGTAGAATTACTTTCTCCTGAAGAAAAGAAATGGCTAAATGATTATCATAAAACTGTTTTTGAAAAATTAAGTCCTTATTTAAATGAAGAAGAAGTAGAATTCTTAAGACATGAAACTAGAAGTATATAAGTAAAGTGAAAATATAAAATCATGGAGCTGTCGCAAAAACAGCTCCATTAATAATTAACTACTAACAATTATGCTTTATTTGAATTTGGTGGCGAAATAAATTTATTAACTAACAGTCCTATAAATATACCAAAAAGAGTTTCAATAGTTCTATTAGTAGCATAGAAAATTGGATCGGTAAAAGCATGAACTGTAGTTACAGCTAGGAATGCTATACAGGAAATATTTATAGCACCAGGTTTTTTAATTAAATTACAAATATATATAACTACAATTATTCCTATAGCGATAGTTATATAAACTAAAAGCTTTCTAATAGGATATATGTCAATTTCATATGTGAAAAATCTACATAGTATTAAGAAGGTTAGTCCGATAATAGCACCAAGTATAGTTCCAAGTCCTCTGTTTATAGCCATATTTATAGAATTAGAAACTGTATCTTGAACGCAAAAAACAGAAGTCATACAAGCAAAAAATGGCTCGTTTGGGAAAAGTAATAAGCATAAAAATACTGCGATGGCAGTCTTAATTGTTCTTAGTCCGATCTTGGGGAAGGTAATTTTCATAGAGTATCTCCTTATCTTTAGTTAGTTTGATTTATCTAATTTTTCTCTTTTGGAGGATGAATATACATATTAATAAGAATCGCTACAACCACTCCAAAGGCAGTTTCTATAGTTCTTCTAATAGAATACATAAGTGGATCATCATAACCATTTGATATAAGGATACCTATTAATACGATTGATGCAATTGAACATGCTGCAGGTTTTTTTATAACATTACATGAATAAATTATTAAAATAACTCCAATGGCAGTGACTAATGGAAGAATAGGTTTTAATGAGAAAAAGTCAATTGTAGTAAGGAAAATTAGTCCTAATATACCACCTAATAATGTTCCAATTAATCTGTTTCTACCTATTTTAAGAGAGTTTTCTACAGTATCTTGCATGCAGATTACAGCTGCTATTGGTGCAAAAAGTGAATTCTGCCAGAATAGAAGACAAATCAAAACAGCAAGTCCTGTTTTGATATTTCTAGAACCCATAGAAGGGAATTCAATATTTTTCACAGTATCAACTCCAATCTTTTTTTATACATTATATCATAGAATTTTAACAAGTTATCTTAAAAGTAGGTTGCTAATATATAATTAAGTGTATAAAATTATTTTACGAAGAAAAGCAATGAAAAAGTGAAAGGATAAGGGGCATATGAATTTTTGGATATATTTATTGATTGCAGAAGCAATACCATTAATACTATTTGTTTTAGGTGGATTATATGAAAGTAATTCAACTAAATATAAAGAGAATAAGATTAGTTATAAAAGTATTTATGCAGATAAAGATAAAACATCTTTTGAATATTGTAATAAAGTAGCAGCTAAGCTTTTTGGAGCAACAGGAACTTTACTATTTATAGTTAATGCTATAAGTTTATTCTTATTTGGAGAAGGAGCTATTACCTTTGTATTATTATTTAGTTTATTTATGGTAGTACTAACAAAGATGATGATAGATAGGCTTATTAAAAAGAAAATGGGAAAATAATTGACAGTAAATTTAATATAGAATATGATTATAATAACAATGATTAAAATGCAATGAAGAGAAGAGTAGTTGGGAATATTTTGTCTTTAGAGAGCTAGGGGAGGTGAAAGCTAGCGTCAAGATACCTGATGAAGATGGCCTTGGAGCATATTTCTTGAGCTTATGCTAGAGAAGTACGGGAGCAACCGTTATATTGCAAGGTGATTATTGTCACCTACTGAGATATTTATTGTGAAATAAATATAAACTAGAGTGGTAACGCGTATATTACGTCTCTATATAGGTCTTAATACCTATATAGAGACTTTTTTAATATATGGGAAAAATAAAATTACATAACCGCTTTTTATAATGAAAACTAATACTAGGGAGGAATAATGATATGTGTAAAAAACCATATTACATCACTACACCAATTTACTATCCATCAACTAAACTTCATATCGGAAATACTTATACAACAGTAGCAGCAGATGCTCTTGCTAGATATAAGAGATTAACAGGATATGATGTAATGTTTCTAACTGGAACAGATGAGCATGGACAAAAAATTCAAAGAATAGCTGAGGAGAAGGGAATAACTCCTAAAGAGCATGTAGATGAAATAGTATCAGGAATTAAAGATTTATGGAAAATGATGAATATTAGCTATGATAAGTTCATTAGAACTACTGATGATTATCATATGAAGGCTGTTCAAGATATATTTAAGAAATTATATGAAAAGGGAGATATATATAAATCTTCTTATGAAGGCTTATACTGTACACCTTGTGAATCTTTCTGGACAGAAACACAATTAGTTAATGGTAACTGTCCTGACTGTGGAAGACCAGTTGAAACTTCAAAGGAAGAAGCTTACTTCTTTAAAATGAGTAATTATGCTGATAAATTAATGGCTCATATAGAAGCTCATCCAGAATTTATTCAACCTGAATCAAGAAAAAATGAAATGGTTAATAACTTCTTAAAGCCAGGATTACAAGATTTATGTGTTTCAAGAACAAGCTTTGACTGGGGAATTCCAGTAACCTTCGATGAAGGACACGTAGTATATGTATGGATTGATGCATTATCAAACTATATTAGTGCTTTAGGATATGGAAGCGATAATGATGAATTATACAAAAAGTACTGGCCAGCAGATGTTCATTTAATAGGTAAGGATATTTTAAGATTCCACACTATTTATTGGCCAATTATGTTAATGGCCTTAGATTTACCATTACCTAAGCAAGTATTTGGACATGGATGGTTACTTGTTGATGGTGGTAAGATGTCTAAGTCTAAAGGTAATGTTGTTGATCCAGTAACATTAGTTGAAAGCTTTGGAGTAGATGCAGTTAGATATTACTTATTAAGAGAAATTCCATTTGGAGCAGATGGATTATTTAATAATAAAATCTTTATAAAGAAGATAAACTCTGATCTTTGTAATGACTTAGGAAACCTATTATCTAGAACTGTTGCTATGATTGAAAAGTACTTTGATGGAGTAATTCCAAACAATAATGTAAAAGAAGCTATTGATGATGAATTAATTAGCTTAGCTTTAGAAACTCCAAAGAAGGTAAATGATGCAATAGATCATTTAAGAATTCCAGAAGCTTTAGAATATATATTTGATTTAGTAGGAAGAGCTAATAAATATATAGATGAAACAACTCCATGGATATTAGCTAAGGATGAAGAAAAGAAAGAAAGACTTGGAACAGTTTTATATAACTTAGTAGAAAGTTTAAGATTTGCTTCAGTTTTACTATCTGCATTCTTACCAGATACAAGCAAGAAGATAAATGAGCAAATAAATACTGAAAACACTACTTTTGAATCATTAAATAGTTTTGATGGAACAGTAGTAGGAACTAAGGTTCAAAAGGGAGAAGCTTTATTCCCAAGAATAGATGTTGATAAAAGATTAGCAGAATTAGAAGCTTTAAGAGAAGCTCAACTAGCAGCTAATAAAAAGGAAGAGAAGAAAGAAATAACTCCAATTAAAGAAGAAATTACAATTGAAGATTTCGAAAAAATAGATTTAAGAGTAGTAAAAGTTTTAGCTTGTGAACCAGTTAAAAAAGCTAAAAAATTACTTAAGTTAAAGATAGATTTAAATGGAGAAGAAAGACAAGTAATTTCAGGAATAGCTCAATACTATAAACCAGAAGAATTAGTTGGTAAATATGTAGTTCTAGTAGCTAACTTAAAACCTGTTACATTAAGAGGAGAACTATCACAAGGAATGATACTTGCAGCATCAACAGATGATGATAGCTTATTAAAAGTAGTAAATCCGGGGGAACTACCAACAGGAAGCGTAGTTAGATAGAAAATAAAAATTAAAGAATGAAGAAATGAAAGAATTAAGGAATTAAAAAATTAAAGAATTGAGGGAATAATTCAGCTATAACTGAATTGTTAAGGATTTATAAGAAAACTCAGCTTTAAGCTGAGTTTTCTTATAATTATTCATTTTTTAATTCTTTCATTCTTCAAATTATTATAAGGGGGTTTTTTATGAACATTATAGTAGGTAATGCATGGCCTTATGCTAATGGACCATTACATTTAGGAAGAATAGCTGTTTGGCTTCCGGGGGATATTATTGCTAGATATCATAGGCTTATGGGAGATGAAGTTATATTTTTATCTGGGACAGACTGTCATGGTACTCCGGTAACTATGAGGGCTAAAGATGAAGGGATAACTCCATTAGAAGCTACAATTAAATATCATGCTGAATTTAAGAAATGCTTTGCTAGTCTTGGATTTTCTTTTGATATTTTTGAGAAGACCCATTCAGAATATCATGAGGAGAAGGTTAAGGAATTCATTTTAGAATTATATAACAAAGGTTATATATATGACAAAGTAATAGAACAAACTTATTGTGAAAATTGTAATGAATTTTTATCAGACAGATATGTAGAGGGAAAATGTCCTCATTGCAAGGAATTAGTTTCTGAGGATCAGTGTGAAAATTGTTCTGAATTAATAGACTATGAAGATCTTTTAGAAAAAAGATGTAAGCTATGTGGTAATGAAACTATTGAAAAAGAAACAAGGCATTTATTTTTCTCACTTTCTAACTTTGAAAATGATGTTAGAAGGCTTTTGATTAGACAAAAGGGTTGGAGAGAAAATGCTCAAAATATTGTAAAAAGATATTTAGATGAGGGACTAAGAGATAAAGCAGTTACTAGAGATTTTAACTGGGGGGTAGATGTTCCCTTAGAAGGCTATGAAGATAAAAAGATATTCGTATGGATTGAGGCTGTTATGGGATATTTGACAGCGAGTATGAAGGCTTTAGAAGGCAAAGATGAAGATTGGAAGGACTATTGGCAAGGAGAAGATTCAAGAGTTTACTTTGTTCATGGAAAAGATAATATACCTTTCCACACAGTGATATTCCCAGCTATATTAGCAGGACTAGGAGTGAAGAATCCTAATTTAAGAGTAATTTCAAGTGAATATTTAAAGCTAGAAGGTAAGAACTTCTCATCAGTTAAGAATTGGGCAATATGGGCAGATTATATTGTAGAAAATTATAATGTAGATGAGTTTAGATATTATTTAACATTAAACTCACCTGAAGTAAAAGATACAGACTTTACTTGGAGAGATTTTATTAATGTTTCTAATAGAGATTTAGTAAATAACTTTTCAAATTTCACAAAAAAAGTATTAACTGAAATTGAAGAAAATTATAAATCAAATGTACCAAAAGGAATAATATCAAAAGAACTTAAAGATGAAATTCTAAATTTATATTTCGATATCGGGGATTATATCGAAGAGGGACACTTTAAAAATGCTCTTATAGATATTATGAATTTTATAAAGAAAGCTAATAGAGAATATGATAATAAAGAAAAGAATACTTATGAAGCCTTGCAAGTTATAGTGAATTTAACTAATCTTTTAGAACCATTTATTCCAATGACTTGTGAAAAATTAAGAGTAGCTTTAAGTTTAGATGAGCCAATTTGGAGTTATATAGAGAAAAAAGAAGGCAAAATTTCTAACATAGATCCTTTATTTGAGAAGTTAGATAGGAAAAGAGCTTCTGATGAAATAAAGAGATTGAAAGATGAGAAAAATTAATTTTAAACAGGAAAAAACCCTAGATTAAGTTACTTTGGGGAAATACTTAATCTAGGGACCATTAGATGGTTTTAGGGGTAAATAATAATGCTTTAACTACTTTACAAATATATAATACCTCAATAATATGACAGTATTGTGACAAAATAATAAATAAAATGTTAATATTATATGGCTTTTTTATATAATTATTTTTTATTATATAAAAATTACATGTTTACAACTATATATAATAGTTGTATATTTATTTTGGTAGTACAATATTATCCAAAAATAACAATAATAAATATAATGAGGGAGATTTTTTCTATGGATAGTTTTTCTGTTTTAACTGGCCTGATTGGTGGATTAGGCTTATTTTTGTATGGAATGAAGTTAATGGGTGATGGTTTAGAGAATGCCGCTGGAGAAGGATTAAAATCAATATTAGAAAAGTTAACTAGTAACAAGTACATAGCTGTATTAGTAGGTGCAGCAGTTACTGCTATAATTCAAAGCTCAAGTGCCACAACTGTAATGGTTGTAAGCTTTGTTAATGCTGGATTAATGTCATTAATACAGGCTGCTGGTGTAATTATGGGAGCTAATATAGGAACTACTATAACAGCACAAATGGTATCTTTTAATTTAGATGCAATTGCTCCAATATTTATCGGAGTAGGAGCTATAGTTTTACTTGTTGCAAAGAAAAAGAAAGTTAGAGATATAGCAAGTATAGCTCTAGGATTTGGAATATTATTTTTAGGTATGGGAACTATGTCTACAGCAATGAAGCCAGTTGCAGAAGCTAGTTGGTTCCAACAGTTTGTATTAGTAGTAGCTAATAATAGTTTATTAGGATTACTTGCAGGTCTTGGTATGACGGCTGTAGTTCAAAGCTCATCAGCTACTACAGGTATATTAGTAGCTTTAGCAACTACTGGAGCTATAGATATGAAACTAGCATTTCCAGTAATATTAGGATGTAATATTGGGACATGTGTAACAGCAATACTAGCTTCATTAGGAGCAAATAGAACTGCTAAAAAAGCGGCTTTAATACACTTACTTTTTAATACTATAGGGGCAATACTTTTCTTCCCATTTATAGGACCATTTATAAGTTTAGTTGAAAAAACAGATGTAAATGTGGCTAGACAAGTAGCTAATGCGCATACTATTTTTAATGTAACTGTAACAGTTGTTTTACTTCCTTTATCTTTATTTTTAGTTAAGATAGTAAATAGAATACTTCCTGGAGATGGGGAAATAGAAAAAGAAGGTGCAATATATCTAGATAAGCAATTATTAGATACACCCGTAATAGCAAATGGACAAGTGTTAAAGGAAACATTAAGAATGGCTGAAAAGGCAAAGAAGAATGTTATTCTATCAATGAAGGCATTTACTGAAAATAGTCAAGAGTCAATTGATAAGGTCTATAAAAATGAAAAAATAATTAATGTTTTAGAAAGAGATATAACAGATTATTTAGTAGAGTTATCTCAGTTAGACCTTCCAGAAGATGATATAAAGTTATTTAGTTCGACTTATCATGTAATAAATGATATAGAAAGAATTGGTGATCATGCAGAAAATATAGCTGATTTAGCTATGGAAAAGATGAATAAGAATATACATCTTGGTGATGAAGCTAAGCAGGAGCTATCCTTAATTTTTGATAAGACAGTAAAATCTATAGAAATAGCTATAGATCATTATAAAAATAAGGGTCAATTAGATAATAAGGAAATTGAAATAGTTGAAGAAGAAATTGATTCACTAGAAAAGAAACTTAGAGAAAGTAATATAAGAAGATTAAATGAAAAAGCTTGTTCAGCGGATTCAAGCGTTATTTTCTTAGATATTGTAAGTAATTTAGAGAGAATAGGTGACCATGCTAATAATATAGCTAATCTAGGAAGTAAGTAACAAGGGGCTGTCGCACAAACAGCCCAAATTAAGAATTGAAAATTAGAAATGAAGAATTATTGATGTAATTCTTATAGAATTACTAGAATTAATTTTTTTTCATTAATTTTTCATTGTACGACAGCACCTCCTATTTATGCTATAATTATTAAATAATTAAATGTCAAGAGGTGATTAGCATAGCTACTATAAGAGATGTAAGCAAACTTGCAGGAGTATCAGTTGCTACAGTATCTAGAGTGATAAATAAAAAGGGATATGTAAGCAAGGAGACAGAGGAAAATATTATTAATGCAATGAAGATGTTAAATTATACTCCTAATGATGTTGCTAGGAGACTTGCTGGAAAAAAATCTAATACTATAGGACTAATTATTCCAGATATATTAAATCCATTCTTTCCAGAGGTAGCTAGGGCTGCAGAGGATGCAGCTAATAAACTTGGCTTTAATTTAATTCTATGTAATGCTGAGAATAATAGAGAGAAGGAAAGGCAATATTATGAAATGCTTATAAATAAGCAAGTTGATGGAATAATAATTGCATCATATACTGCAACACCTTCAGATCTTATAGCGTTAATGGAGAGAGGTATGCCTGTAGTTGCTATAGATAGAGAGTACACTGGATATAATATACCTTCTATTAGATCAGATGATAGAGACGGGGGAAGGCTTGCGGCTAGACATTTAATTGAATGTGGATGTAAGAATATAGCCCATGTTACAGGTCCCATATATATAGAATCCTTAAATGAAAGATTTATTGGATTTGAAGAAGAGCTTAAAGTTAATAATTTATATAAACCAGAATTAGTTAGAATTGATGAGTTTTCTTTAAAAGGTGGATATAATGCAACTAAAAAGTTATTAGAAGAGGGTAGAAATATAGATGGTATTTTTGCAGGGAATGATATATTAGCAATAGGTTGCTATAAGGCTTTAAATAATCTAGGGTATAAACTTTGTGATGATATAAAACTTATAGGTTACGATGGGTTAGAATCAAATATTAATTATTTAGATATATCATCAGTAGCGCAGCCTATGTATAGGTTTGGTGAGTTAGCTGTAGAGTTGCTTGTAAAGAAGATTGTAAATGAAGAAGATATTTCTATGGAGAAAGTGAAATTAGATTTAAAAATAGTAGAGAGAAAGTCCACCATAGGAAAATAGAATTTTGATGAACAATATAAAATGAATAGTTAGGAAGAAAATTTATTCTGAATTACTAAAATAGATTTAAATTGAAGGCGCCTATAAGGGCGTCTTTTTTCTTTATATAAGTTATATTTTAAATTAAGGTATCGATTATATCGATGCCTTGAAAATTTAATTTCATTTATTTATAGAATAAAAATATTCAGAAGTTTATAAAAATTATCTTGAAAACATTTACCGATGTATTGACTTTATAATAATCAGATGTTAAATTAAATATATAACCGGTTACATATTTAATAAGAATATATGGGTAATGTGCTATAAAATATAGAGAATTAGATTGATTTTGATTATAAAAACGGTTTTGATTGGAGGTAGTATGAAAAGGATTGTAGTAGTTGGAAGTTTAAATATGGATTTAGTAATGGAAGTAAAAAGAATTCCTAAAATAGGTGAAACCCTTAAGGGCGAAAGAATGAATTATCTTATAGGAGGTAAGGGATCAAATCAAGCAGTAGCTGCAAGGAGATTAGGCAATGAGGTAGCTATGATAGGATGTGTAGGGAAAGATACCTTCGGAGATAAAATTCTTAAACACCTAAAGGAAGAAGGAATAAATGTTAGTTCAGTAAAAAGTGATGACGCTACTTTTACGGGGATAGCTACAATACTTAAAACTGAAGTAGATAACTCAATAGTTGTAATTCCTGGAGCAAATGATTTCTGTAGTAGAGAACTAATTGATGAAAATATAGAATTAATAAAATCTGCAGATATATTAATAACTCAATTGGAAATACCTATGGAAACTGTAGAATATGCACTTAAGGTAGCAAAAGAAAATGGTGTTAAGACTATTTTAAATCCAGCACCAGCTAGGGAGATAAGCGATGAAGTATTAGAAAATGTTGATTTTATTACACCTAATGAGACTGAATTTGAAATAATATGTAGAAAAAATATAAAAGATAGTGAAACTCTAGAAAAGGAAATGGTAAATTGGCAAAATAAGTATAGAAGTACAAGGCTTATAGTTACTAGAGGTAAAGAAGGTTCTTCATATATAGAAGATAATTTAGTAAAAACTGTTAAAGCTATGAGTGTAAAAGTTACAGATACAACAGGAGCTGGAGATACTTTTAATGGAGCATTGGCACATGGAATAATTAATAATTATTCTATGGGAAATATAGTAAGATTTGCAGGTACTGCAGCTTCTTTAGCAGTAACTAAGCTTGGAGCTCAAACTGGAATGCCAACTTTAGATGAAGTTAATCACGTTTATACAAAGAGTGAAATGGAATAAGAAATAATTAAAAAAATAAGTAATACTATATAGTATATGGATTTACATAAATATTAAAAATAAATAATGTTTATTTAAAATTTTAAGGATAGGAGATTATATAATGAAGTTTTTTCTTGATACAGCAAATATAAATGACATTAAAGAGATATACGACCTAGGAATAATAAGTGGGGTTACAACTAATCCATCATTAATAGCTAAAGAAAAAAGAGACTTAAAGGAAACAATAAAAGAGATTTCTGATATTGTAGATGGACCAATAAGTGGAGAAGTTATTAGCTTGGATTATGAGGGAATGATAAAAGAAGGGAAGGAATTAGCTAGTATTCATAGTAATATTGTAGTTAAGATACCTATGACTAGAGATGGGTTAAAAGCGGTATCATATCTTTCAAAAAATAATATCAAGACTAATGTGACACTAATATTTTCATCTACTCAAGCATTATTAGCTGCAAGAGCAGGAGCAACTTATGTTTCTCCTTTCTTAGGAAGATTAGATGATATTGGATTTAATGGACTAAACCTTATAAAGGAAATAAAAGATATATTTAAAGCTCATGATATAAAGACAGAAATAATAGCTGCATCTATAAGGAACCCTATTCACATTGTAGAATCAGCAAAATTAGGAGCTGATATTGCAACTATACCACCTAATGTAGTAGATAATCTTATTAAACATCCATTAACAGATATAGGAATAGAAAAATTCGTAAAAGATTGGGAAGCTGCAAATAAGTAATAAAATGCGAATATAACCGCAAAGATAAATGGACGGTTCATAAGACAAATGGCTGCAAAAATAAGTTCTAAGGCTCGTAAAAGCTACTAATTTTTCGCCATATGCTTACTTCACCGTCCATTTATCTTTGATAGTAACACATCATTTAAAATGTTTTAAAGGATTATACTAATTTTTGTTGAAATTCAGCTCGTCTGAATTTCTTCCTTTAGTAGGCTTGTATCCACAAATTTAAATTATTCAAGGAGTTTTTAACATATTGTGCGTAAGACGACTTGGAGCATGCGACGGAGTCTGAGCATAATATATTAAAAACTACTACGCAATTTAATACTTCTAACTTAAAAATGTGTTTATAATTTATATTTTTGTACTATAATGGTTAATATAAATAAAAAAAGTTAAGTTTGGAGGTATAAAATTTGGAAAATAAGTATATAATATTTGATACACATGCCCATTACGATGATGATGCATTTGATGAAGATAGAGAAGAACTTTTAAAAGACCTTAAATTAAATGGTGTAGTTGGAATATTGAACTGTGCATCAAGTTACGAAAGTATAGAAAAAACATATAATTTAACTATAGAGAATGATTTTATTTATGGTGCATTAGGGATACACCCTGAAAATGCTTGTGAGTTCAATGAAGATGTGGAGAGAGAAATAGTTGAATTAATCAGCAAGAATAACAAAATAATTGCAGTAGGAGAAATAGGGTTAGATTACTATTGGGAAGAGAATCCCCCTAAAGAAGTGCAAAGAGAAGTATTTAGAAAACAAATGAAACTTGCAGAAGAACTAAAGCTTCCAGTTGTAATCCATGATAGGGATGCACATGCTGATACTTTAGACATAATTAAAGAGTTTCCTAAAGTTAAGGGGATAGTACACTGCTTTTCAGGTAGTTCTGAGTTTGCGAAGGAATGCATAAAACTTGGATATTATATAGGAATAGGTGGAGTAGTAACCTTTAAGAATGCTAAGAAGATAGTAGAAGTAGTTAAGGATATTCCTCTAGATAAGATTCTTGTCGAAACAGATGCGCCTTATATGGCACCAACGCCAAATAGAGGAAAAAGGAATAAATCAGATTATATTCAATATATAATAGAACAAATTGCTATTATAAAAGAATTAGACCCAAAAGAAGTAAATATAGCAGTAAATGATAATTTTAAGAGGTTGATGGAAAAAACTATATAAAGTAAAATTAAACAATGGTACTAGAATATTTTTACAATAAGGCCTTTGATAAGGTTAGAACGTATGATACGAATCTACTTTTATAGAGAACTGTAAGATTAAGAAACTGTAATATCGCTATTATTTATATTTATATTTTGAGTATGCATATAATTGCATTTTATAAGAACAGTTTTAATGTTGCAGGAGGTCAAGTTTGACAAAAGCGCCCGATTAAATTATAATGCAAAAGACGCTCTTGCCAAGGGAGGAAGTAGAAGATGGTAGGAAAATTAAAAGAATACCTGAAAAATAACTTTTCTAACAGTCCAAAGGCAAAAATACTGATGGTAGTAGTATTTGCTACTATTGTTTTATCAGTGACGTTCATAAATATGAAAAAGACAGTAACTATGAAGATAGACGGTAAGGAAGAGACATTCGTCACATATAAAAGGACTGTTAAAGATGTGTTGGATACCAAAGGGATTTCAGTAAACCCAAAGGATAAAGTTCAACCAGCTTTAAGTAGTAATGTATCTGAAGGTGATACAATTTCTATTAAAAGAGCTGTTTCAGTAGAGGTAACTTTAGGCGATAAGATTACGAAAATCGATACTGCTGAAGAGACTATTGGAGACATGCTGAAGGTAGAGAAAGAAGAACTAGAAGAACAAGGAATTGAATTTAATGAAGGAGTAGATGAAGTAACTCCAGCATTAGAGACTGAAATTACTTCAGATTTACAAGTAACATTAGTAGATGTTGAAGTTAAAAGTGAAGTAGCTAATGAAGCTATTGAGTTTGATGTAGTTTTAGAAGAAGATTCAGGTCTTGATCATGGACTTGAAGAAGTAAGGCAAGATGGAGCTGCAGGGGAAAAGGAAGTCGTTTATGAAGTAATTTATAAAAACGGTAAGGAATTTTCTAAGGCTGTGAAAAGCTCTAAAATATTAGCAGAACCAGTAAATAAGGTTGTTGTTCAAGGTACTAGAAGAGTGATTGCTAGTAGAAGTGGACAATTACTAAACTACAAGAGCGTATTATACTGTGAATCAACTGCCTATAGTGGTGGTGGGGTTACAGCAACAGGAACTGTACCTGTAAGAGATCCAAATGGTATAAGTACTGTAGCAGTTGATCCAAGAGTTATTCCATTAGGAACATTATTATATGTTGAAGGTTATGGAAAAGCTGTAGCAGCAGATACTGGTGGTGCAATAAAAGGTAATATCATTGATGTATATGTTAATTCACAAGAAGAAGCATATAGTAGCTGGGGAAGAAAATATAACGTTCCTGTATATATTTTGGCTTATCCAGGAGAATGGTAAAATAAGAGGATGCTGTTAAAGCATCCTTTTGTTTTTTGAATTAACATTGTGTTTTTGAACTAACTTAAGGGGTATTAGAATTAATTTAATTTATTGGAGTAAATTATATGGCGTTATTGAAATACTAATTTCCCAAGATGATTGATATTTCAACTATATATGTTTTGTGAAATAATATAGTTTTAGTAGCTATGCTATTTATAGTAAAAAATAGTTTTGAAAGTAAATTATATAATTAATTTATTTTTTGAGTAATTATTACAACATTATAATTTGACATAATAACTAGATAGGGATAAATTAATACTAGAAATATTTCAGAAAGGAAGTTATATTTTGATAAAAGAAGTTATTGTAGTTGAAGGTAGAGATGACATAACTGCTGTAAAACAAGCTGTAGATGCAGAGGTAATTGCAGTAGGTGGATTTGGAATAAATGCAAAAGTAATAGATAGAATAAGGGATGCTCAAAGGAGAAAAGGAGTAATAGTATTAACTGATCCTGACTTTGCAGGTGAAAAAATTAGAAGTATAATTTCTAAAAGAGTTAAAGGAATAAAGCATGCATATATAGCTCAAGAAGATGGAATTAAGGGCGATGATATAGGTGTGGAAAATGCTACTCCAGAAGTTATTATAGAAGCTTTAAATAGAGCAAAGGTTTCTGAAGAGGTTATAGAAGAAATCTATAAATCAGAAGATATGTTTTATTTTAAGTTAACAGGTGACATTAATTCTAAGAGCAGAAGATTAATGTTAGGAAAAGAATTAGGTATAGGATACGGAAATGCTAATCAAATGCTTACAAGACTAAATAAGTACTCAATTAGTAAAGAAGAATTTATAACAGCTATAGAAAAAATAGAAAGAAAACTAGGAGTTGAAAAATAGTGGAGATTAAAACAGCCGAATTAGTAAAAAAATATAATTTTAAATTTTCTAAGGGACTTGGACAAAATTTCTTAGTAGATGACTCTGTACCAAGAGATATAGTTGCCGGGGCAGAAGTAGATGGGAATGATTTAGTAATAGAAATTGGACCAGGAGTAGGAACACTTACGGCTCAATTATTAAATAAGGCAAAAAGAGTTGTTGCAATAGAATTAGATAGTGACTTAATACCTATATTGCAAGAAGAAATAGGAGATAATCCTAAGTTTTCTTTAATACATAATGATGCTTTAAAAGTTAACTTTAATGAAATAATAGGGGATGAAAAAAGTGTGAAGCTAGTAGCAAACTTACCTTATTATGTTACAACTCCAATTATAGTTAAGCTTTTAAAGGAAAAATATAATTTTAAATCTTTAACTATAATGATACAAAAAGAAGTTGCAGAAAGAATGGATGCAGAGCCTTCTAGCAAGGATTATGGAGCTCTATCTTTACTAGTTCAATATTATTGTGATACAAAGATAATAAGAAAGGCACCACCTCAATGTTTTATGCCAAGACCAAAGGTGGATTCAATAGTTGTTAAGTTAGATAAGCTTGATAAACCAAGAGTATCAGTAGATAATGAAAAACTATTTTTTGATGTAATAAGAAGCTCTTTCAATATGAGAAGAAAAACTTTATGGAATGGAGTAAAGAGTATCGGTCTTCCAAAGGAGAAGTTAGAGTTAGCCTTTGAAGAAGCAAATATAGACCCAAAAAGAAGAGGGGAAACCTTAACTATAGAAGAGTTTGCTTTACTTTCAGATAAGATAAATAAATATTTATAATATATAAGCTCGTGAGAAATATGGTGTAATATACAATAATCTCACGAGCTTAATTTTTAACATATTTGCACATGGATAGCATATAATGTAATGAATTAATGTAAGATGGAGGATCTATAGGTTTGTCACAATTAAATAAGCTTTATAGAAATTTTATTATTTTACAAGAAGATGAAAGAGGATATTCTAGTTCCAATGATAAAACATTATCTGGATATTCTAAAATAGAGGCTAAGGGTGAAACTTGTAAGATTTCCTTTTATGCTCAAAATTTAAGACATGATGAGGATGAGGATTATTACATTTTAGCTATTTGCAATAAAAAAGATGCTAAAAAGATAGTGAATTTAGGAAAACTTTCAGTATCAGAAGGCGGAAAGGCAGAAGTAACAAAGGAATATTCCATTGATAATATTGGAGGTCTTGGCATTGGCTACGACAAGATAAGTGGAGCAGCTATTGCTAAGATGAAAAATGAAATTCCAATAGTTATTATGTGTGGCTTTATTAATGGAGAACAGCCAAGTGATAGCTGGAAGAACTACAAGATCGTAAAAGCAGCCCATGATAAAGGAAAACATAAACATGATGATAAGAAAAAGGATGATAAGAAGAAAGATGACAAAAAGAAATGTGATAAACATAGAGAAGATGAAACTAGAGAAGATGAAGATAGGGATGTAATAATTCAAGAGGTTAATGAAATATTTAAAGAAGAGGAATTAGAACCTATTGAAGATTATGATGAAGAAATAAGGGAAGAAATTGAATTAGTTCAAGAAGATGAAAATAGAAGTGATGCAGATTATGAAGAGGTAATTGAAGAAAGATTAACTGGAGAAGAGGTTATAAAAGAGAACATCATAAAGGAAGAAGTTATACAAGAAGAGATTAGTCAAAATGAAGTACTTCAAGAAGCGGAAATAAGAAAAAATCCATTTGAAAATAATAATGGTGATAAAAATCCATTTGATAAGAATGATTTAAATATTGATGAAAACTTAAGCAGAGGATATATAAAAAATAAATTTGATGAATATGAAGAAACTATTGAAGATAAAGAAGAATTTAAAGTTAGAGGTAGCGTAGGAGAGTACTTCGAAGGATTAGCTAATGGGTTTGAATGTTGCAGAAGTAAATATGATGAAATTAAGTATTGTAAGTGGTATAAGGTTCCTGTAAGTGATTTGCATGAAATGTGTAATATGTCAAATTACAACAGATATGCAGTAGCCTACTATCCAATGCTAAATTATTATCCATATATAAGGCAACACAGATATTTCATGTTAGGATATAAATGTGATAAAGAAGGAAATCTTAGATATATTGTTTATGGTATTCCAGGTAAGAGGAATATAGATGATCAACCTTATGAAGGAAAGACAGGATTTGTAACTTGGGTTAGTGATGAGTCAAGGGATGGTAGTGGATGTTGGTTAATGTTCTATGACTTTAAAAATTCAACTGTTGTTGTACCTATGGAATAGGTAGATAATAGGATGTACTTATAAATCCTGATGAGTATGTTAAAAAGTAAAAGATTATATACCATCACCCTACTTCTGACCCTTATGTTAATTATAACATTTATGAGGGGATTCTTTATAAACAATATTAATAAGGTTGCAATTTCAAATAATAATATTGAAGGCTTTACTAAGTATAGTCTAAGGGAAGGGAGATATTCTGTTTCTTTACCTAAAGGATGGGAGGTAAGGGAAGATTCTAAGGATGAGGATTTCATTATTAGTTTTAATAATGAAACTGTCATTTATGGAGATATATCTATTGTAGATGGGGAGTTAGAGAAGTTTGCTGAAAGTATAGACCAAAATAAAAAGAGTACTAAAACCGAAAATAATATTTATATCTGGAAAGTAATAACCTTAGAGGAAGATGGAAATATAGATAAGTATTATCTTAGGAATTACTCAGAGGGAAGGGTTCTTATAATAAAATATTCTTATAAAAAGAACAAAGTAAAAAATAGCATAAAAGTTGTTTTCGATATGATTTCAGTTAGTTTTAAATGATAGACTAATAAGATTTGCTATTATAGCTTTAAAGTATTATAATTTATTTAATTAGGAGAAGTAATTACTTCTCCTAATTAGTTTAAATTGTAGGGATAACCTTTTTTAGAGGGGAAGGATATTATTGAAAAAGACTGCCAAAGGATTAATATTAACATTATTAATTATATTGTCATTTAGCTTTACTTCTTGTGGGATAGTTGACAGTATAAAATCAAAATTCAACAATGATAATTCATATTTTGATTATTTAGAGAGTGATAAAATAGATCAAATAAGTATTCAAAGTATGAGGGATAAATCCTTTAAGTTTCTAGTAACTGACGACAAATCAATAACTAATATGTATGATTTATTATCAAAGGCTAAGACTAGTGAGCAGAAGTCAGAGTTACAACCAGATTATATATTTGAGATAAAAATGGGGGAAGAGGTAAAGACTTTTTATTATGTTGTAGGAGCTTATGAAGGAAACTTTTATGATGATACTCAAAGCTTCACTGTTTCAAAAAGACTTGATGAAGGGATTTTACAAAACTTATCTATAATAAGAAAACCTAGAGATTTTGAATACATATATTACAATCCAATTTTAGATGTTATAAAGAAATTGGATGGAACTTTAGATTATTCAAATATTAAAGTAGGAATAGATATTAACAGTGATATTGAATGTCTGAAATATGTCTTTTCAACAGATATAGAGTCGTTCCTAACTAAGGCTAGAAAGACAGCACCTAATGTAGAATTAGTAAATAACAATGAAGAAAATTTTGACGTAATATTAAGGATTAAAAATAGAGGGCATAGTTCAACTGTATATAAGAGTAATATTACTGTTGAAGATAAGATAAATAACAAAGAATATTATTATTATATAGTTGGAGAAAATGAATACAAAGAATGGAACATTAATGTTTATTATTCAAAGGATGTTCCTAAAGATGTAGAGAAGAATTGGTAGGAGGTGTTATTGTGTCAAGTTTTTCAACTAACAATAATGAAGAAAAGACAAAAAAAATTTTAAATTTTGAACAAAAGCCAGCTAAATTAAGGCCGAAATATGGAACAATTAAAAATGTTATCGGAGTAATAAGTGGTAAAGGTGGAGTAGGAAAGTCTACAGTTACTGGAATACTAGCAAGTACTTTAAGGAAAAAAGGATATAAAGTTGGAGTTTTAGATGCAGATATAACAGGTCCATCTATGCCAAGATTTTTTGGTATAAATAATAAGAGGGCTGAAATAGAGCCAATTGATGAAAACAACTTTAAATATAGTCCAGTTGAATCAAAGGCTGGAGTTAAAGTTTTATCAATGAATCTTTTAATACCTAAGGAAGATGATCCAGTAGTTTGGAGAGGGCCTATTGTAAGTAGTGTTTTAACACAATTATTTACAGATACTTTATGGGGTGAATTAGATTACTTATTAATTGATATGCCACCTGGAACTTCAGATATTACTTTAACAGTAATGCAAAGCTTCCCTATTACTGAGCTTATTATTGTATCAACACCACAAGATATGGTATCTATGATAGTTAAAAAAGTAATTTCTATGGCAAATAAGATGCCTTTACAAATTAGAGGTGTAATAGAAAATATGTCATATATTACTTGTCCAGGATGTGATACAAAAATAAAAGTTTTCAGTAAAAAGTCAGCAGAAGAACATGCTGAATATTTAGGAGTGCCATTACTTGGTGAATTGCCTATAAATGTTGATTTAACTGAAGCTTTAGAAGATGGTAAGGCTGAAGAATATGTAATGGATAATGAATTATATTCATTAATTTTTGAAGGATTATATTAAAATTACACATAATAGAATTGCATTAAGGGAATAGTATATTTGTAACTAATTAGAAGGGGAGGAAAGCCCATGGAAGCTCATGTAGATAAAGATACTTGTATTGGTTGTGGATTATGTCCATCAATATGTGATGCAGTATTTGAAATGGATGATGATGGAAAGGCTGTTGCTAAAAACCCTGAAGTTCCTAGCGAGCATGAAGATGAAGCTAAGGATGCAGAAGCAAGCTGTCCTGTAAGTGCAATTGTTGTAAAATAAAAAGATGCTGAAAAGCATCTTTTTATTTTACCTAAAAGTAGTCAATTAATTTATCTTGAAGTATTTTAGGGCTATTACTACTACAACTAATATTATTAGTATCAATATTAACTGTTGCTCCTAAATTTTGATAGTTTGGAATACTATTTATAGGTACTTTAACTATACTATCATCTTCTAAAACAACATAAGCTTCAAAGAAGTCATAATCTATTACTTTTCCTTTCATAATAACACCACCTAAATTAGTTGATATTATTATGCTCAAAATAAATGAATTTAATTCATATAGATTAGTTTTTATATAAATCAGTATAAATTATTTTGAAAACTCTTAGAGCTTCTTCTATTTTAGGACGCAAAAGATGTCTTCTAGCTTCATATTCAACTAAACCTTTATCAGTTAGAGAATAAATTTTTTGAAATTTTTTCTTTGGATTGTCCCATTCACCGATAATATATTCATCTTTTTCTAATTTTTTTAATAATGGATAGATTCCACCAGTACTAGGAACCCAAAGTCCACTAGTTCTCTCTCCTATTTTGGTAGAGATATCATTTCCATTAGAAGGACTTATACTAAGTATATGAAGCACATAGATTGGTAATAAGCCTTTAGTAAAAACTTGACCTACTGACTCTTTTTCTTTTTGAATTTTTTTGAGTTCTGCAAGTTTTTGTTTATATTCTTCTTGTAGTCTTTTTTCTTCTTCTTTGATATCTTCTATACTACTTAAATGAAGATTGAAGTTATCCATATTAACAAACCTTTTGAATTGCTAAACCAAGTAAACCAGGACCGCCATGAACTCCAAGGGCTGGACTGATTTGTGATATATCAAGGCTAAGGATATTATTTAATCCCTTAAGAGACTCTAAAACGCTTTTTGCTTCCTCTAAGGCCCCACCATGAAGAACCCAAACATTACATTTATTTTCTTTAAGCTCATCCTTTAAAAAGCTAATTAATTTTGAAATTGACTGCTTTCTACCTCTAGCTTTGCATACTGTATAATAAATACCTTCTTCATCTACAGTTACAATAGGTTTTAAATTTAACATGTCACCTATAGTGCCAGCAACTCTTCCTATTCTTCCGCCTTTTTTTAAGTATTCTAGAGTATTAACAGTGAAATATCCAATAATATTTTTTCTTATAGTTGGCAGCTCTGATACTATCTCTTCAAAGCTTTTACCTTCTTTTATTAAATTAGCTACTTCTAATGCAACTATTCCTTCAGGCATAGCTAATATTTTTGTATCAAATACGTGAGATGTTAAGTTAGGATGCTCTTCTAAAGCAAGTCTAATAGAATTAAATGTTCCAGAAAGACCACTAGAAATAGTAACGGCAATAACATGAGTATAGCCTTCATTTTCTAAATCTATTAATATTTTTTCTAAGTCCTCTGCACTTGGAAGAGATGTTTTTGGAACTTCTTTTTCTAAGTTACCATATATCTCATCAGCAGAAATATCTATTTTATCTTTATATTCCCCATGAGAATAAGAAATTCTCAAAGGAAGTAACCTAATATTTTTTTCTTTTATTACCTCTAAAGATAAATCACAAGCGCTATCAACTATCAATGCGATTTTTTGCATACGAAACCTCCTACAATACTTAAAGTTTATAACTTAATTATATCATAACTGCAAACTATATCAATATTGATATAGTTTTAATCTTATCAATATTGATAAGATTAATTTTTTAAGTAAGATATTTTTAAATAATAGAAGAAAATCAAAATAATACATAAAGTTTCTCATATATTACACAAAAAATCTACAATATCTAATATTTATAAAGAAAATTTAATAAATATGTAAAAATAAGAGGTTTTTTACAACTATTATTTTTATTTCAACAATGCAAGTTTTAATATTTTTATTGCAGAAAATTGTAATAAATTAATGGAAATAATTATTTTACAAGATAAAACTGAATTAAATTTATTTAAACTTGCAATTTTTTAAAAAATCAATGCTGTTTTGCTTGTTAGAATTAACTGTATATGGTAAAATTAATTAATAATTATCGAAAATGTTAATTTTTGCTTGGGGTTATATTCAAAAAAGTAATAAATTTTAAAGTAAGGGGGAAGGTTATGTCCATTAAAAATTTAAAAACAGGAAAAGAGATATTTGTAGTAGACACTACATTAAGAGATGGAGAGCAAACGGCAGGAGTTGTATTTGCTAATGAAGAGAAAATTGCAATTGCTAGTATGTTAAGTGACCTTGGAGTAGATCAGTTAGAAGTAGGAATTCCTACTATGGGTGGGGACGAAAAGGAAGCCATAAAGAGTATAGTTAAGAGAAACTTAAAGTCGAGTATTATGGCTTGGAATAGAGCAGTTATAAAAGACATAGAGCAATCAATAGACTGTGGAGTTGATGCAGTAGCTATTTCAATTTCTGTATCAGATATTCATATTAAGCATAAACTTAAGACTTCTAGAGAATGGGTTCTTGAAAATATGGTTAAATCTGTAGAATTTGCAAAGAAAAATGGCTTATATGTATCAGTTAATGGTGAAGATGCCTCTAGAGCAGATAGAGATTTCTTAATTGAGTTTATTGAAGCAGCAAAACAAGCTGGTGCAGATAGATTTAGATATTGTGATACTGTAGGTGTTATGGAACCATTTAAGATAAATGAAGACATTAAATATATATATGAGAAAACAAAATTTGATATTGAAATGCATACTCATAATGACTTTGGTATGGCAACTGCAAATGCGATAGCAGGTATCGTTGGTGGAGCTTCTCATGTAGGAGTTACAGTTAATGGATTAGGTGAAAGGGCTGGTAATGCAGCACTTGAAGAAGTGCTAATGGCATTAATGTTTGTTTACAACTATGGAGGAAGTGTTGACACCAAGATGTTTAGAGAGGTTTCTGAATATGTATCAAGGGCTTCAGGTAGAGTATTACCTGCTTGGAAAGCTATAGTTGGAGATAATATGTTTGCTCATGAGTCAGGTATTCATGCAGATGGAGCAATTAAAAATCCTAAGAATTATGAGGCCTTTGACCCAGGTATAGTTGGGCTTGAAAGACAAATAGTTATAGGAAAGCATTCAGGTAAAGCAGGTATAATCAATAAATTTAAAGAGTATGCAATTGAACTTGATGATGTTTCAGCTCAAGCTGTTCTTGAAATGGTAAGATCAACTTCAGTAAGACTTAAGAGAAGTCTTTTTGATAAGGAATTAGTACAAATATATAAAGAATACTCAAGATTAAAAGAAGAAAAAGTAAATTAGCAAAGGGGGCAATACGTAAATGGGGGACAATTTAGTATATAAAATATTAAAAAGCCATTTAGTTGAAGGAACTATAGAAACTGGAAAGGAAATTGGAATAAAGATAGATAGAACTCTTACCCAAGATTCTACTGGTACTATGGCTTACTTACAATTAGAGGCTATGGGAATAGATAAAGTTAGAACTAAAAAGTCAGTAGCTTTTATTGACCATAATATGCTTCAACAAGGTTTTGAAAATGCAGATGACCATAAGTTTATTCAAACAGTAGCATCAAAGTATGGTGTATATTTCTCAAAGCCTGGAAATGGAATATGCCATCAAGTGTTTTTAGAAAGATTTTCTGTTCCAGGGGATACTCTTACAGGTTCTGATAGTCATACACCTACAGCAGGTGGAGTTGGTATGCTTGCCATGGGAGCAGGTGGTTTAGATGTTGCTTTAGCAATGGGGGGTGGTGCATATTATATCACTACACCTAAAGTTTGTAAGATAAATTTAGTTGGTAAGTTACAACACATGGTAGCTGCTAAGGATATTATTTTAGAAGTCCTTAGAAGACTAACTGTTAAGGGTGGAGTATCAAGAGTTTTTGAATATGCTGGTGAAGGTGTTAAAAACTTATCTGTACCACAAAGAGCAACTATAACTAATATGGGTGCTGAATTAGGGGCAACTACTTCAATATTCCCAAGTGATGAGAATACCTTAGAATATTTTAAGGCTCAAGGAAGAGAAGAAGATTGGATAGAATTTAAAGCTGATGAAGATGCAACTTATGATGAAGAAATTACTATTAATTTAGATGAGCTTAAGCCATTAGCTGCGAAGCCACATAGTCCTGATAATGTAGAAGAAATTAAAAGTATTGGAAAAGTTAAAGTTGATCAAGTTGCAATAGGTAGCTGTACTAATTCTTCATATGAAGATTTAATGAGGGTTGCGAAAATATTAAAGGGTAATAAGGTTCATAATGATGTAAGTTTAGTTATAGCTCCAGGATCAAGACAAGTTATGGAGATGATAGCTAGAAATGGTGCTTTAGGAGATATAATTAGTGCTGGTGCAAGAATACTAGAAAATTCTTGTGGACCTTGTATAGGAATGGGTCAAGCTCCAGGAACTAATGGAGTATCTTTAAGAACATTTAATAGAAATTTTTATGGAAGAAGTGGAACTTTATCTGCGAAAGTTTATTTAGTAAGTCCAGAAACAGCAGCAGTTTCAGCAATAAGTGGATACTTAACAGATCCAAGAGAATGCGATGTAGATATTACAGTTGATATGCCAGAAGAATTCTTAATAGATGATTCTATGATAGTTGCACCAGCTGAAGATGGATCTAAAGTTGAAGTTGTTAGAGGACCTAACATTAAGCCGTTCCCGGTTAATAAGGAATTAGGTGAAGATGTTGAAGGTAAGGTATTAATTAAGGTTGAAGATAATATTACTACAGACCATATTATGCCATCAAATTCAAAGCTACTACCATATAGATCTAATATACCTTATTTAGCTGAGTACTGTTTTAATACAGTAGATGAAGAATTCCCTAAGAGGGCCAAGGAAAATAATGGTGGAATAATTATTGCTGGAAACAACTATGGACAAGGTTCTAGTAGAGAACATGCTGCTTTAGCACCATTATACTTAGGAGTAAGAGCAGTAATTGCTAAATCCTTTGCTAGAATTCATAAAGCTAATCTAATAAACAATGGAATTATTCCAATGGAATTTGAAGCAGAAGTTGATTATGATAAGGCTCAGTTATTAGATCAACTTGAAATAGTAGATATTCAATCAGCTTTAGTTAATGGAAAAGCTACAGTTAAGAATGTAACTCAAGGAACTTTCTTTAATGCCTATATTAATTTAAGTGAAAAAGAAATAGAAGTAGTTAAAGCTGGTGGAAGATTAAATTATGTTAAGATAAGAGGGTAAATTTTATAAAAACAGCATGTAAGATAATATGGATTTGCATGCTGTTTTTGATTTCATTAATTAGTATATATTGAAACTCTAAATATTAAGACAAATAACAATGATATTTATTAATAACGCTTATAAAGTATATAACTTTAAAGGATTCAAATACAATAGGAAGAAGTCAACAAATCTGAGGAATCAGTGTAGAAAGCTTATGTGCGAGCAGTTTATGACTTTCTTTGCTCAGGTGCATATAATCATATGGATACATATGTATACCTTCAATAGAAGCTGCATCTAAAAAATGACATCCATTTCTTTTAGCTACTTCTTTATAGAAAGAAGCAAGCATCTTTGATTTTTGGGCGCATCCTCGTCCCATTTCTCCTGAAACATCAGTATTTTCATACTCTTTTTCAATTGGAGGCGGTGCAATCAATAGAATATTAGGTTTATTACGCCATGCTTCAGTTGAGGATATTGCTTTCTGAGTGAGACGTTCCAATCCTTTTGCAATGTTTTGCGGAGTTGCTGAGAAACGTTCCTTAACATCGTTAGTTCCAAGCATAATTATGAGTAGATCAACTGGTTCATGTGTCATCAAGCATGGAAATAGATATGATATACCGTCAAGTCCTTCAAATAGTGGATCTTTAAAAACAGTTGTTCTACCACTCATTCCTTCCTCTTTGACTGAATAATTATTTCCTAGATATTCAGAGAGAAGGCAAGTCCATCGTTCATCCTCTGTGAAACGCCCCCTGTTGGAAGAATTATATCCATGAGTGTTAGAATCACCGAAGCAAAGAATTGTTTTTTTGTTATCAATCATGTTTTCAGCCTCCTTAAGTATATTTTACTCAAATGACAACTTAATAATAACATTAATTCAATTAAATTACAATTTAAATAAAAATTATTTTTTTTGGGAAAATATATTGAAAAAATTTTTCATGTATAGTATAGTTGATTTAGAAAATGTTTACAAAACATTTTCTGTAATAAAAGTTAAAAATTAAGGTGAGAGATGAAAGGGTTATGAAAGGTGCATTTTAAGTATGACTATAAAAATTTAATTTTATTATTAGGAGGAGGACGAAAATGAAAAGGAAAATATTATCAGTTTTGCTTGCTGGGGTAATGGCGATGTCACTTGTAGCATGTAGTAAAAAAGGTGGTGATACACCAAATGAAAGTGGCAGTGGAAAAACAGAAATAACATGGTGGGCATTCCCAACATTTACTCAAGAAAATTCAAGTGATGCAGTAGGAACTTGGGAGCAAAAAATAATCGATGCATTTGAGGCAGAAAATCCAGATATAAGTGTAAAATTAGAAACAATAGACTTTACTTCAGGACCTGAAAAAATTACAACTGCAATTGAAGCAGGTACAATGGCAGATGTTCTTTTTGATGCACCAGGACGTATAATTAATTATGGTAAATCTGGAAAATTGGCAAATTTAAATGATATGTTTACAGAGGAGTTTGTAAAAGATGTAAACAATGATGCATTGTTACAGGCTTCTAAAGATGGAGATACTGCTTATATGTATCCGATAAGTACTGGTCCATTTTACATGGCATTTAACAAAGCAATGTTAGAAGATGCAGGAGTTCTTGATTTAGTAAAAGAAGGTTGGTCAACAGATGACTTTGTAAAGGTTTTAGGATCCTTAAAAGGTAAGGGGTATAATCCAGGTTCCTTATTCAGTAATGGTCAAGGTGGTGACCAAGGTACACGTGCTTTCTTTACAAACCTAAATAGCACTAGCATAACAAACGATACACTTACAAAATATACTACTAATGATGATGCTTCTGTTAAATCAATGGAATTAATTAAAGGCTTAATTAAAGATGGATTATTAATGAATGGTTCTCAATATGATGGATCGGCTGATATTCAAAACTTTGCAAATGGACAAACATCATTTACACTTTTATGGTCATCAGCTCAGCCAGGTACACAAGCAAAATTATTAGAAGCAAGTGGAGTTGAGTATCTTGAAGTGCCATTTCCATCAGATGATGGTGAAGCAGAATTAGAATATTTAGTAAATGGATTCTGTGTATTTGATAAGGGTGATGAAGATAAAATAGCTGCATCTAAAAAGTTTATACAATTTATTTGTGATGACGAAGAATGGGGTCCAAAGAACGTTATAAGAACAGGTGCATTCCCAGTTCGTACATCTTTTGGTGAGTTATATGAGGATGAAAGAATGAAAGAAATTGGTTCTTGGACAAAGTATTATTCTACTTACTACAATACAATTGATGGATTTGCTGAAATGAGAACTTTATGGTTCCCAATGCTTCAATCAGTATCTAATGGAGAAGTAGAAGCAAAAGCAGCTTTAGACAGCTTTACTAATAAGGCAAATGAAACAATAAAAGCTAAATAGGATTAATTAATTTCTTCTTGCACATTAAAATAATGTGCAAGAAGAATATTTTTCGGATATTATTTCTTAAGATAAGTGATTGGGGGAAAAATATGAAAACTTCGAACAAATTACAGATGAGAGAGACAATTGTGTCATACACTTTTCTGGCTCCAGTATTAATATTTTTTGTAATATTTGTTCTGACTCCTATGATTATGGGATTCGTTACAAGCTTCTTTAATTACACAATGACTGATTTTTCATTTATTGGAATAGATAATTATATACGTATGTTTAATGATGAGGTATTTATTAAATCATTAATAAATACATTGATTATTGTAATAGGATCAGTTCCTATTGTCGTTATATTTTCCTTATTTGTAGCTTCACAAACATATGAAAAAAGTGCATTTACTCGTTCATTTTTCCGTTGTGTATTTTTCTTACCTGTTGTTACAGGAAGTGTAGCTGTTACAGTTGTATGGAAATGGATTTATGATCCATTATCAGGTATATTGAATTATATGTTAAAAACAGGGAGCATTATTGATCAGAATATTAGCTGGTTAGGAGACAAAAGATATGCACTAATTGCAATTATAGTTATTTTACTTACGACATCAGTTGGTCAACCAATTATACTTTATATTGCATCATTGGGTAATATAGATAAGTCTCTTGTAGAGGCAGCCCGTGTAGATGGTGCTAATGAATTTCAAGTGTTCTGGAAAATAAAATGGCCAAGTTTATTACCTACAACACTTTATATAGTAGTTATCACAACAATTAACTCATTCCAATGTTTCGCATTGATTCAACTATTAACATCGGGTGGCCCAAACTATTCCACCAGTACGATTATGTACTATCTATATGAGAAAGCATTTAAACTTTCTGAATATGGATATGCAAATACAATGGGAGTATTCCTAGCTGTATTAATTGGTCTCATAAGCTTTGCACAATTCAAAATTCTAGGTAATGATGTAGAATATTAGGAAGGAGAGAATATAATGAAGAAAAAAGCGACACCTTTTGGGGTGATTACAATAACACTTTTGAGTATCTTAACTATTATTTTTGTCTTTCCTTTCTATTGGATTATGACAGGTGCGTTTAAGACTCAGCCTGATACAATTAGAATTCCACCACAATGGTGGCCAACAGCTCCCACATTGGAGAATTTTAAACAATTACTTATTCAAAATCCAGCAGGAAAATGGTTATTTAACAGCATTTTCATTGCAGCAGTTACAATGCTTTTAGTATGTATAACATCTTCACTTGCAGGATATGTTCTGGCTAAGAAGAGATTTTATGGACAGAAGTTTCTATTTTCTGTATTTATTGCAGCAATGGCATTGCCAAAGCAAGTTGTATTAGTTCCCTTGGTGAGAATTGTTAATTTCTTAGGAATACATGACACATTAGCAGCTGTAATTCTTCCGTTGGTTGGGTGGCCTTTTGGAGTATTCTTAATGAAACAATTTAGTGAGAATATTCCTGGCGAATTATTAGAGTCAGCAAAGATTGATGGTTGTGGAGAGTTTAGAACATTTATAAACATTGCATTTCCAATTATAAAACCTGGGTTTGCTGCATTAGCAATATTCACATTTATCAATACTTGGAATGATTACTTTATGCAGTTAGTAATGCTTTCATCAAGAGATAAACTTACAGTTTCACTGGGTGTGGCAACTATGCAAGCTGAGATGGCGACAAACTACGGATTGATCATGGCGGGGGCAGCGCTATCAGCAGTTCCAATCGTTGCTGTATTTTTAATCTTCCAAAAATCATTTACACAAGGTATTACAATGGGTGCTGTAAAAGGTTAATGTATAGAGATGGAACTATTGAAACACATAGACTTTTGATTATCAGGCGTGTGAATGATAGTTCCATTTTGTATATTGTCTTGAAATAAAAAAGGAGAGATTCATATGGTATATGATAGCATAAAAAACATTGGGAAATATAGAGGACAATCACTATGGTTAGACAGGGCAATTGATTTCCTGGAAACAGCTGATTTGAACTCACTTCCAATTGGACGTACAGAAATAGCAGGAGATAAAGTGTTTTTTAATGTAATGGAGGCAGAAGCTAAAGAAGAAGATGAAGTAAATTTTGAAATACATAAAAAATATATGGATATACAGATTGACATAGAAGGAACAGAAAATATTGCAGTTGGCCTTGACATAGAAGAGGTGATCGAGGCATATAGAGAGGAAATAGATTTTGGAATAGTTGATTGCAGTGAGTATGTAATGTGCAAGATGGGAAAAGGAAGATTTATTATTTGTATGCCAGAAGAAGCGCATAAGCCTGGAATTGTTACAGAAGAAAATCGATATTTAAAAAAATGTGTATTCAAAGTAGCTAGGAGTTAGTGTTCAAAGATCAAGTTATTAGAAAAGAGGTAAATTACAATAAATTAATAAGGATAATTTTATAAAGTTGTATCTATAGTAATTAAAAGAGAGATAGGAGATCAATATGACAGGAAATAGAGGATATCTAATAAGTACAATATTTAATTTGGACAATGGAATTATGCGTTTTTTTTCAAGGGTAATTGATCTAGTAATATTAAATCTTTTATTTATTATATGCTGTATTCCCATTGTGACAATAGGAGCATCGTTGACTGCTATGTATTCAATAACATTAAAAATGGTAAGAAATGAAGAATCACATATTATACGAGAGTTCTTAAAGTCATTTAAGCAAAATTTTAGGCAAGGAACTATATTGGGAGCAATAGCAATTATAATAGGATTTTTTATTACAATTGACTTGAGAATAATAGCAATGGGATATGATAACTTGAAGATAGTAGAGATACTATGTTATGCAGCAGCATTTTGGAGTTATATTATATTTTTATATGCATTTCCGATTTCGGCAAGATTTATATACACAACAAAAGAAGTGTTTAAAAATTCATTTATGATTAGTAGCGTGAATTTTCAGTGGACATTATTACTAATTTTGCTTAATGTTCCATTTGTAGCTATGCTATTTTATTCAGGAGTATCTATGCTTCTGCTCTTTACAATATTGCTTATATGTGGATTTTCTGGATTAGCATTGATTCAGTCCTTTATCTTTCGAAAAATATTTGGAAAGTATGAAATTCCCAGATAGGCTTAAGAAATAAATTTTAAATAATGTGTTATAGAAAGGAAAATATATGAATAAGAGAGTTAATGGTTTAAAAGGAAAATTAATAGTATCATGCCAAGCACTACAGCATGAACCACTTCATTCCTCATTTATTATGGGAAAGATGGCACTAGCTGCGAAAGAAGGAGGGGCAGCTGGAATTCGAGCAAATACAAAAGAAGATATTGCTGAAATACAGTCACAAGTGGATATTCCTATTATTGGAATTGTGAAACGTGATTACGATGGCTCTAAAGTCTATATCACACCAACTATGAGAGAGATTGATGAGTTGATGGAAGTGAAACCAGATATTATAGCACTTGATGCTACTTGTGAGTTAAGGCCAGAAGGAAAGACTTTAGATGAGTTTTTTAAAGAAGTAAAGGGAAAATACCCAGAGCAACTTTTCATGGCAGATTGTTCTACTGTTGAAGAGGCACTCCATGCAGATGATATAGGGTTTGATTTTATTGGTACAACAATGGTTGGATATACAGAACATAGTAAAAATCTTAAAATAGAAAATAATGATTTTGAGATTATTAGAGAAATTCTTGCAAAAGTAAAACATCCAGTTATAGCAGAAGGTAATATAAATACACCAGAAAAGGTTAAACGTGTAATTGAATTAGGATGCTATAGTGTTGTGGTTGGTTCTATTATTACAAGACCTCAGCTAATTACAAAAAAGTTTGTAGATGAGCTAAATTATAATAAATAAAATAGCCTGTACAGGGAAGAGGGAGAAGAATATGAGAGATTTGAATAAGTATAAGGGTGTGATTCCTGCATTTTATGCATGTTATGATGAAAATGGTGAAATAAGTCCAGATAGAGTGCGTGCATTGACTCAATTCCATATTGAAAAGGGAGTCAAAGGAGTTTATGTAAATGGATCCTCTGGAGAATGTATTTATCAAAGTGTGGAGGATAGAAAGGTTGTTCTTGAAAATGTAATGGCAGTTGGAAAAGGAAAACTTACAGTTATTGCTCATGTTGCATGCAATAATACAAGAGATAGTATAGAACTTGCAAAACATGCAGAAAGTTTGGGAGTAGATGCAATTGCAGCAATACCTCCAATATATTTCAAACTTCCTGAATATGCAATTGCAGCTTATTGGAATTCAATAAGTAATGCTGCTCCAAATACAGATTTTATAATATATAATATTCCACAACTTGCAGGGGTAGCTTTAACACAGAATCTTTATGCTGAGATGCGTAAGAATCCTAGAGTGATTGGTGTAAAGAACTCATCTATGCCAGTACAAGATATTCAATTGTTCTGTGTAGATGGTGGAGATGACTATATTGTATTTAATGGTCCAGATGAACAGTTCCTAAGTGGACGTGTGATTGGTGCAGAAGGAGGCATTGGAGGCACATATGGTGTTATGCCAGAACTGTTCTTAAAACTTAATGATCTTATAATTGAAAATAGAATAGAAGAAGCTAGAAGGCTTCAGTTCGATATTAACGAAATTATATATAAAATGTGTTCCTGCCATGGAAATATGTATGGAGTAATCAAAGAAATTCTCAGAATAAATGAGAATTTAGATATAGGAGGTGTAAGAGAACCTTTAGTAGCATTAGTGGAGGAAGATATTCCTGTTGTACAGGAAGCTGCGCTTATGATTAAAACAGCAATCAAAGCATATTGCTAAAAAATAAGGTCTCAGAAGAGGTGAAAATGTGAAAAGTTATGTGAGTATTGATATTGGAGGAACCGCAATAAAATACGGAATCATTGATGAGTATGGTAGAATACTGACAAAAGATAAGATTGATACAGAAGCACATAAAGGTGGGCCTGAGATTTTAAATAAAGTATTTAGAATAGTTGAAAATTATTTAGAGGTATATAAACCAGTAGGAATTTGTATTTCAACAGCTGGAATGGTTGATACTGAAAAAGGTGAAATTTTTTACTCAGCTCCTTTGATTCCTAGATATGCAGGAACGAAATTCAAAGAAGAGTTAGAAAGAAGGTTTTCTATCCCTTGTGAAGTAGAAAATGATGTGAACTGTGCAGGATTAGCAGAGAGTGTTTCAGGTGCAGCCATTGGTAGCAAGGTGGCACTATGCCTTACGATTGGAACTGGAATTGGAGGATGCATTCTGATTGATGGGAATGTGTTCCATGGGTTTAGTAATAGTGCATGTGAGATAGGATATATGCATATGTTTGATAGTGATTTTCAGACATTAGGGGCAAGCAGCATTCTTACTAAAAAGGTTGCTGAGATAAAACAGAATTCAGAAGTGATATGGGATGGCTATCATATTTTTGAAGAAGCTAAAAAAGGTGATGATATATGCATAACGGCTATTGATGAGATGGTTGAAGTTCTTGGAATGGGAATTGCTAATATCTGTTATGTAATCAATCCAGAAGTAGTGGTATTAGGTGGTGGGGTTATGGCTCAGGATATTTATCTAAAACCCAAAATTGAGAAGGCTTTAAAAAAATATCTTGTGCCTAGCATTGCTGAAAAAACGAGGTTAGAGTTTGCAAAACATAAGAATGATGCAGGTATGATGGGAGCATTCTATAATTTTAAAAGCAAACACTGATATTAATTTATTTATAGGCGAATATTCCCACGATATAGAAACAGTAATTAGTTTTGTTTTTACACAAAACTAATTACTGTTTTTATATGAGCAGATAACTATTTGGTATATAATTGATATATAGGTTTAATAAGGAGGATTTATGAGGAAAAAGGGAATACTTATTATTTTAATTGTAACTTTTATAATATCTATTGCTGGATTATTTTATATTCCAAAGTTAGAAGTTTTATTAAATGCCTCTAATAAAGAGGAATTAACTGAAGATGAAGTTATTAAGAAACCTACTGAGGAGAAAAAGGATAATATAAAAACTATAGAAATAGCAGCTGTTGGAGATATTTTAATACATAAAGAAATATTAGAAACACAATATGATGCTGAAAGTAATACTTATGATTTTAAAAACACTTTGCAGTATGTTAAGGATTATCTAATTAATGCTGATTTAGCTATAGGAAACTTAGAAGGAACTTTAGCAGGTATAGAAAATTACGGATTTTCAGGATATCCAAGCTTTAATGCTCCAGATGAATTAGCAGATGCTATAAAATGGGCAGGAATAGATGTTCTTAATAATATGAATAATCACTCTTTAGATAGAGATATTAGAGGGTATCATAGAACCAGGGAAACTTTAAATGATAAAGGGTTTGACATAATTGGAACTAGATCAAGCACTGAGGATAATAGATATATTATTAAAGATGTTAAGGGTATAAAGATTGGAATTATATCTTATAGCTATACTATGACTGCTGAAGGTGGGGTTAGGGGGCTAAATGGAACTCCAATATCTAGTGAAATATATCCTTTAATGAATACTTTTAGAGAAGATTCTTTAGATGATGACTTAAATAATATGAAGGAACAAATAGATATGATGAAAGCTGATGGTGCAGAAGTAGTAATATTTTATATGCATTGGGGAGAGGAATATGAACTAGAGCCTAATAGAACTCAAGAGAAAATGGCAAAGTTCCTAGCAAATAATAATGTAGATATAGTTTTTGCAACCCATCCACATTCATTGCAACCAATAGACATTATAAAATCAGATGATGGATTACATGAAACTTCAGTTATCTATTCTATGGGGAATTTTTTATCTAGTCAAAGAACTGAAAGAATACAAAATCCATATACAGAGGATGGAGTTATAGTTTTTGTGAACATTAGTAAGAATGAAGATACTAATGAAATTAAGGTTGAATATACAAAGTATTTACCAACATGGGTTAATTGGTATGAAAAAGAAGGTAAGCTATTCTATGAAGTAGTACCTGCTACAGTAAATGATGCTCCATACTTAACAGAAGAGGGGAAAAGTAGAGTTGTGGAATCTTTTGAAAGAAGTAAGGGGATAATTGAATCTTATAGCGATAAAATAAAGGTGATAAATAATTAAGAATGAATAATGAAAAATTAAGAAGAAAACGCCTAAAGAGTTTTTAATAAAAGAGAGTTTTAAAATTAGGAATATTATTACCTTAGATTAATAAACTTGCAATAACTTATTTTAAATATTATAATTATCAAAAAAAGAATATTATAGTATTCGTATATGCTTGAAAATATGGTTCAAGTGTTTCTACTAGGAAACCGTAAATATCCTAACTACGAAAAGAAATGATAATTGGAACTTTTTAGTCTTTATTACTAAAAGTACAAGTAGGACAAGTTTTTTGAATACTATAAACTTAAGTTTAAAGGAGAAAAAGTACATGCAATTATTAAAAGATATGATAATTAACAAAGGAAAAGTAAGAGAAGGAAATATCTTGAAGGTAGATTCTTTTTTAAATCATCAAATGGATATTAAGCTTTTCAATGAAATGGGAAAAGAGTTTAAAAGAAGATTTGAAGGGCAAAAAATAGATAAGATACTTACAATAGAAGCTTCAGGAATAGGTATAGCAGCTATAGTATCACAATACTTTGACTATGTACCAGTAGTTTTTGCTAAGAAAACAGAAAGCTTAAACTTAGATAAGGAAGTTTATGAATCAGAAGTTCACTCTTTTACTAAAAAGAAAACTTATAAGGTTAGAGTAGGAAAGCAATTCTTAAATGAAGGTGAAAATATATTAATTATAGATGACTTCTTAGCTAAAGGCTGCGCAACTAAAGGATTAATAGATATATTAAATCAATCTAAAGCAAACTTAGTTGGAGTTGGAATAGTAATAGAAAAAGGCTTCCAAGAAGGAAGAAGTGTACTAGAAGAAATGAATGCTAGAGTTGAATCTTTAGCTATTATTGAAAAGTTTGAAGATGGAAAAGTAGTACTTAAATAATTAAAGAATTAAAAAATGAAATGATGAAGAAATGTAGTAGGAATTTAGCTTTTAGCTAAATTCCTTTTTTGATATACGGCTAATTGGAGTTAAAGAAGGTCTTAAGTTCAGCTGGAACTTGGATAACTTCTTCGACCTTGTATTCATCATTAACTGGAGTGGAAGTAAGTTTGATTAAAAGCATTTCTCCATTTTCAAAAGTAATAATATCATATAGATTATGATTACTTCCGGCAGTTACAATATCTTTAAATTTATTAAATTCCTCTTTAGATATTGAATTATCTAGATCTTCACTTAATAGCCCTTTGAACTCTTCGTAATTATCAGCATCAATATAATTTTTAATTAGTATAGAAGTATTGGTTGGTGAGTCAGGTTTTAGGACATTATCTTCATTACATGATATTAAAAATAAGCTGTTAATTATAAGAGTAAATATAAATAAGTATTTTCTCATAAAATTATGCCTCCATGAATGTATAAGATTATAATAACATTATGTGGTAATTGATAGATATAAAAAGAGGATATAGTACTTAAATTTAGTATATATCCTATTAATACAGTTTTAAAATTTTATTGATTTAACAATTGGATTATCTTGTAGAATAGATATTAGGTTTAATTTATCAAAGTCTTCCTCTACTTTTATTTCAATTTCTAAACTAATTAAAGAAGAGGAGCTTTTAGAAGTAGTTCCTTTAATTTTTATAATAGATATATTTTGAGCAGTAATAATTTTTTTTATTTCATTAATAGATAAGGGATTTCCATCAATTATTAATGATAAAATTTCTGTTTTAGAATAACATAATACCCATTTAATATTTCTGTGTAGAAAAATTTGACCTATTATAACAATAATAGTTGCACTTAATCCAATAAAATATAATCCAGAACCTATAGCTAAACCTATTCCAGCAGTGGCCCAAATTCCAGCAGCAGTGGTTAGGCCTACGATGCTTTTTTCTTTAATAAAAATTAATCCTGCTCCAATAAATCCAACACCTGATATGACTTGCGAAGCTATACGAGTTGGATCAATAGATATATTAATTAGCCCAACTAGATCTTGAAACCCATATTTAGATATTATCATCACTAGAGCAGAACCCACTGCAACAATGAAATGTGTTTTAATACCAGCATCCTTCAGTTTAATTTCACGTTCATAACCTATAGCTAACCCACATAAAGCAGCTATTAATAGTCTTAATAAATACTCCAATTGTAATGTAAAGAATTCTGACAAGTTAGCTCACCTCATATTACAATTTCGTTCTAATTTATAATATGTTATTATGAGGTGATTTTGTAACAACTAAATTTATCTATCTATTTAAGTAATAGTCCATAACATTTCTAACTTTAGGGACAGTTACATGACTGCCGCCTCTGCCTTTAACATCTTCAATAATCATTGCCATAGAAATCTTAGATGAATCAGGATCTACAGATGCATACCATCCATTTTCTGTTCCAGTAGTATCATCTTGAGATTTTTTAATTTCAGCTGAACCAGATTTTCCAGCAACTCTATGACCTGGAACTGCACCATCTGCAATAGTTGCACCAGAATCATTAACTAAGGCAGTAAATGCTTCAACTAAAGTTGGCAAGTTATCTTTTGATATTAAACCTTCCTTCCAAACCTTAGCTTCAGAATTTTCACTTGTAACTAACCTTGGTTGCATTATATTACCTTCATTAGCTAAAGTAGTGTAAAATAGTGCTACGTGAAGAGGTGTAACCATTACTTCACCTTGTCCATATCCTGTATCTGCTAATAATATATCTTTACTTAACTCACCATCATTTGAAATTTGTGAGGATTCCATTGGATATTCAAAAGATAGTTCCTCTGAAATTCCAAAATCCTTAAGTCCTTTAATAAATTTTTCACTTCCAAGATCTAATGCAACTTGAGCATAATAAATATTATCAGAGAAGTTAGCTGCATCTTTTAAATTTATAGGCCTACCTGGATCTATAACTCTTGTGATTTTATAATCACCCCAAGAACTATCTGGTTGCCACTTTAAACCATGTATATCTATATTTGCATTAGGATCTATAACTCCATTTTCAACTCCAATAATAGAAGTTAATAATTTCATAGTTGAACCTGGTGCATAAACTTTGTTAAATCTATTTAGCTCATCAGCATGATCGTTTTCTTCCCACTTTGCTTTTTGAGTTTTTGAAATGTAAGTAGTAAATATATTTGAATCATAAGAAGGAGCACTTACCATAGCAATTACTTCGCCTGTTTTAGGGTTTACAGCCGTAGCAGCACCTTTTTCGCCTGACATTTCGCTATATACTTTTTGTTGTAATGCGGAATCTATTGATAAAGTAATATTTTCTCCATCTTTGACTTCCTTGCTTGCAATAGTTATTTTATCATAGTCACGTTCTATATATATTTCAGCAGCATCTTCACCTTTTAGAGTATCTTCATATACTTGCTCTAATCCTGCTTTACCTATAAGGCTTGTATCATTATATCCCTTATCTTTATTTTCTTCTAATTCTTCAGCTGTTATGTTTCCTACATATCCAATTAATCTACCAAAGGCTTCTCCTCCAAGATAAACTCTTCCTATCTTTGAGTTAATTATAATGCCTTCTTCTTCTCTATTACGAAGAGAATTTAGTTTTGGATCATTTGGTAATATATCAACTAGAGGAATAAAGTGTTCGGGATTAGTGTTAGCTTCTAGCTTAGTAGTAATATTTTCTTCACTAATATCCAAGGCCTTTGCGATTTCAGATATTTTTTCTTGAAAATTAGCTTTATTAAAGTTAGCAGGGTAAATTCCTACTGTATTTATAGTTCCATCAGTAGCTAATAATTGCCCATCTTTATCAAGAATATCACCTCTTTTAGCTGGTGTTATTGAAACTCTAAGCTTATCATCTTTAAGCATGTTCGGAAAAATAAGTCCTTCATCCCAATTCAACTTATAAGAACCATCTTCTTTAACTAGAGATACTTTATAATCATCTAAAGATAAGTTTCCAGTTATGGTATCCATAGTTAATTTAAAAGGAATAGTAACACCATTATCATCTTTTACCTTATCTCCATTAATTTCAAAAGATAAGTTTTTAGCCTCAATGGCTGAAAAAATATTAGTATATCTCGAAATAAAGTCTTCTTCTGAAATATATTCTTTAGACTCACTAGTTAGCATTTCATACATAGCAGTATAGTCTGATTCAGCCCATTTTTCTGTAAAGTTATTAAATGACTTTTCAGCTTTACTTATACCTGAGCATCCATAAGATATCAGCATAAAGGTAAAAACCAAGGCAGATACTATAACTGATTTTAAATGTTTTTTATATTTCATAAATAATTAACCCCCTAAATATACATTTAATGTATAAATTATAACATTAAAAATTGTAATTTACATAATTTTAGTAAAATAAAAAATAATGTATATAAGTTGCGATAAATTTTTTATACCTTATTAAGCTGGTTCATATTTAAAATATTTCAGTTAGGTAGTTACACAATCAATTCATATAATAATTAAAGCGTCTATGCTTACAATTAATGCACTTTATTTTCAAAACTATTTTTCACTTTAAATAACATAAGTAATCAAAATGTAGATTATTTATTGAAACATAGATTACTATGAAAGAATTATAAATTAATTAAGAAAAGGTCAAAACAAAAAAGCGCCGAAGCGCTTTATAAATAAATGGGGGATGGGACCTGCGTAAACAGGTTTTGTATCTACATTTATATTATTTACAAAAATAAAATTTCTATACAATAAAAATGAAAAATATTTTTTGTATAGAATATTTTTCATTATTAATTGATTAGAGGTAGATATAAACTATTTTATGCAATTAAATTTGATAATTATAACTCTATATCCATTGAATAGAAATTTTAATAGTGGTATTATAAATAAAAAGAAAACTTTAGGAAAGGTGGTATAAGAATGATAAGTTACAAGAGTTTAACTTGTTCTACAGCTGATGCTTTAGTTATATATTTATTAGAAAATAACTTAAAAGTATCAAATGAGGACTTAAATAAAAATATAAGTTTTGCAGAAGACAAAGGATTATTCAAAGGTAAGAGTGGAGAATCTTATTCATTTACTAGAACAGTTAATGATACTATTCAAACAGTATTATTAGTTGGATTAGGTAAGGAAGAAGATATAAATTTAGATAAGGTAAGAGAAGCAACAGGGAAGGCTATTAAAAAACTTAAAGAATTAGGAATTACAAATATATTCTTAAGAGTACCTCATACTGAAGCTATTAAGCTTGAAGAGTTAATTAAGGCTATGGCAACTTCAGCAGAGCTTGCAAATTATACATTTAATAAGTATAAGACTGATGCTAAAGAAGAAAAAGAATTAAATGTTTCAATTTCTAGATGTGGAGTTAAGGAAGCAACAAAGGAAATTGAAGATGCAATTAATGAAGGTGTTGAAGTAGCAAAGGGTATAATAATTGCAAGAAATTTAGTTAATGAACCTTCAAACGTTATTTATCCAGAAACATTAGCAGAGGCTGCAGTAAATGCTGGTAAAGAAAGTGGATTTGAAGTAGAAGTTCATGGAGTTGAAAAAATAAAAGCTTTAAAAATGGAAGCTTTCTATAATGTAGCTAAGGGATCTGTAAAGGAACCTAAGCTTATAGTTATGAGATATTTTGGAGACGAGGATAATAAGGAGAATGTTCTTGGATTAGTAGGTAAGGGATTAACTTATGATTCAGGTGGATATTCAATTAAGCCAACTACTGGTATGGTTGATATGAAATCAGATATGGGTGGTGCAGCTTCAGTTATTGGTGCATTATCTGTAATAGCTAAGAGAGGACTTAAGTTAAATGTAATTGCAGTTATAGCAGCATGTGAAAACTTAATTTCTGGAGATGCTTACAAGCCAGGAGAAGTAATAGGAAGTATGGCAGGAAAGACAATAGAAGTAGTTAATACAGATGCTGAAGGAAGATTAACTTTAGTAGATGCTGTTCATTATATAATTACTGAAGAAAAAGTTAATGAAGTTATAGATTTAGCTACATTAACAGGAGCAGCATTAGTTGCTTTAGGAGAAACTACTACAGCAGTAGTTACAAATAATGAAGGATTCTTTAATGAATTAAAATCTGCTTCAGAATATACTGGGGACAATATGTGGCAATTACCTACTTTTGATGATTATAAGGAATTAATTAAATCTGATATTGCAGACTTAAAAAACAGTGGTGGAAGATTTGCTGGAACAATAACTGCAGGGTTATTTATAGAAGCATTCGTTCAAGATAAGCCATGGTTACATTTAGATATTGCTGGAACAGCTTGGACTTCAAAGAATAGTAACCTAGGGGTTAAGGGTGGAACAGGAGCTCCAGTTCATACATTATATGAACTAGCTAAGAGAAGAAGCAAATAAAATTTAGAATGAATAATTTATAATGTATAATGAAGGTAAAAACTACTGGAAGTAGTTTTGAAAAATAAAGGTGCTGTCGCACAATGAAAAATTAAGAAATAGTAATTTTTCATTTCTTAATTTGAGCTGTTTGTGCGACAACCCATTTATATTATACAATTTTATTTTAAGGGGTGTTTAATGCAGCCCTTTTTTTAATATCTTTTTCGGCATCGAAGTAAGGACGCCGTTTATATTACCCTTATTCTTGAAAGATTTTATATACTTTATCTCCTCGAATATATTCTAATGAACCTATTGTATTATTTTCTAATTTGAGATATCCAAGCTCACCATCTTCAAGCTTAATTCCATGAGTAATATAATAAGAAGAGTTATCTTCTATCTTAAGAAGCTCTAGTTTAATAGCTGATTTATTTTCCATATCTTTATATTTTGATTTAATAAGGGTATTTTCATCAATATTAAAAGTATACATTATTTCTTTTGATAAAGTATTTAATTGAACTATTTGACCATTGGAGTCAACTGTAACATCGCAATAATTATCTCCTTGAGTATAGTGCATACCAATTGATTCTAAGTCTAAACTCGATATAATTTTTTCAGATTTAATATCATATATAAATAGACCAAAGTATCCATGAAATATAACCCTATCATTAGAAGCGTAATCTAGGAAAATCATATCTGAATAAATGCTTTCATCTAAAGATATTGATGGTTTAATAATTTCTACGGTTTTATTTGTTTGATTAAATATATATAAACCAAGTAGTAGAGAAAAGAAAATTAATGAAATAATTATCTTGCCTGATGAGTTCTTCATGTAAAACCCTCCTTATATAATAATATATTTAAATTGATATTTTCTATAATTTAATTATACTAACTAAGCTTACAATATAGATAGTAAGAATCTAATTTTCTCAATTTAATAGATAGAAATTTAGATTTATCTAAAAAGAGAATATTTTTTATTGTGGATAATGAAAAGACTACCATGATTAATTTGAAAAAAATATAATTGTATGATAATATCAAACTACGATATCGGATTATGATATTAGTGGGAGGGTGAATTTATGGGAATATTAAATATAAGAAATCTTACTTTTAAAGATAAAGATAATACAATAGTTGACAATGTATCTTTAATTATAGAAAGGGGAGAATGCATTTCTATAGTTGGAGAGTCTGGAAGTGGTAAAAGTACACTTCTTAGATTATGTGCAGATTTAATTTCTCCATCAGCTGGAAGTATAGAATATAATAATAAAAATTATTTAGAATATAATCCTGTAGATCTTAGGAGAAGCATTAGTTATTGCACTCAAACACCATATCTTTTTGGGAATGATGTTTACGAAAATTTATGTTTTCCCTTTAAAATAAGAAATAAAGAAATTGATAATAATAGGATATATAAGCTTTTAATTGATTTTTCTTTAGATAAATCATATTTAGATAAGGATATAAATTTATTATCAGGTGGTGAAAAGCAGAGAATAGCATTAATTAGAAACTTAATTTTTACTCCTGAAATATTATTATTAGATGAGGTAACTTCAGCTTTAGATAGTAATAACACAATGATTGTTGAGAATTACATTAAGTTTTTAAATAAAGAAGGCGTAACAGTGATTTGGGTTACTCACGATGAAGAGCAAAGTAAGAGGATTTTCAATAGAAAGATCTATATTAAAAATGGGAAGATTGAAGATATGGAGGTAATTGAAAGATGAGTACAGAAGCTTTAGTTATATCATCAATGTTAGTTGCTATTCCAGTTTTCATATCATATAAAGATAAGTTAGATTTAAGTAGAGATATAATTTTTAGTGTTATTAGAGCTGTAATCCAACTTATTATAGTAGGATATTTGTTAGATTTTATTTTTGGACTTGAGAAACCAATATATACAATACTACTAATTATAATAATGATATTTAATGCTTCGCTAAATACTAGGAAAAAAGAATTGTGTATAGAAAGACAATTATTGATTTCATTTATTTCAATCTTAGTTGGTACAAGCATAACTATTACTGTATTAGTGTTATCTAATGCTATTAAATTTACTCCAAGTGAAATCATACCTGTAGCTGGGATGGTAGTAAGTAACTCTATGGTTGCTTTATCATTATCTTATAAAAATTTAAATTCAAGCTACAAAAATAATGGGGCTTTAGTAGAAGTTAAACTAGCATTAGGCGCAGATATAAAGGAAGCCTCTAGGGATATAATAAGGGAAAGTATAAAGATATCTATAATGCCTAGCATAGATTCAGCAAAAACTTTAGGTATTGTATCTCTTCCGGGAATGATGACAGGTTTAATTTTAGGGGGAGTTTCTCCACTAGTAGCAGTAAAGTTTCAAATAATGGTTACTTTTATGATATTATCATCTACTTCACTTTCAGTTATGATAGCAACATACTTAAGCTATAAAAAGTTCTTTAATGATAGAAAACAATTGAAATATTAAATGATGTTTAAAAATGATTTATATGTATTTATAAAAGAGATATAATATTAATAATTGTAACTTAAATAAATAAGGGGATGAAATTTTGAAGGATCAAATAGTAAGGAAAATATTTAGTGGACTTATATATATTCATATTTTACATCATGGTAGTGAAGATAAGTTTTATGGAAGTTGGATGATAGAGGAGCTAAAGGAGCATGGCTATAATGTTAGTCCTGGTACTATATATCCAATATTAAAGACTATGGTTGATGAAGGTTTACTTATAAGAGAAGATAAGATAGTTGGTGGTAAAATAAGAAAATACTATGAGGCTACAGAAGAGGGGAAGAATCTTTTAATTGATCTTAAAAAGAATTTGAAAGTTTTAATGGAAGAAATTCTTTAGATATATAAGAATGGATGTTGTAATTGTTAGTTTATACAACATCCATTTTGTTAATCAATATTTTTAATTTGCCAATCTATAGGTGTTTTATTAATAGATTTTAGAAATTCATTTGTTTTAGAAAATGGCTTGCTTCCAAAGAAACCTCTAAAGGCTGCCAGTGGACTTGGATGTGGGGATGTTATTATAAAATGATTTTTATTAGTTATAAGCTTCTTTTTAGCTATTGATGGATTTCCCCACAAAATAAATACTATGGGATCTTTTCTCTCATTTAATAAAGATATTATTTTATCGGTGAATATCTCCCAACCCATATTTCTATGAGAGTTAGCTTCATGAGCTCTTACAGTTAAAATAGTATTCAATAATAGCACACCTTGTTTTGCCCAGTCTTCTAAATATCCATTGTTAGGTATATAGCAACCTAAATCGGAGTTCAACTCTTTATATATATTTAGTAATGAAGGTGGAATTTTTATGCCTTTATTCACTGAAAATGCTAAACCGTGGGATTGATTAGGACCATGATATGGATCTTGCCCTAATATAACGACTTTAACATCTTTATATGGAGTAAGCCTTAAGGCATTAAATATATTATTCATATTTGGATAAATCGTCTTTGTTTCATATTCTGAAATTAAAAAACTTCTAAGGTTTTGATAATATTCTTTTTCAAATTCTTCTGCCAATAAGTCTTTCCAGTCATTATCTAATACTTTTTTCAAGAAAATCACCTCGTTATATCATTAAAATTAACATTATTATTTTATTATTTACTAAAATACATAGAATAATAATAATATAAATAATATAAATTAGCAAAAACGTAGCCTAGAATATCAATATAAGCAATTTCAAATAATAAGGAGGAATATTTAGTATTAATAAGATAATCATGAATAGAATATAAATTTCGAGAAATAATAGAAAAAGAAAGGTGATATTATGTAAATCGTTCCTTACGAAACAAGTTTGAAGCCAACAGAAATTAATGAAAAAAATATGTTGACAAGAAAAACTTTAGGTGATAAGATAAGGAAGTCGCTTAGGGGCGACAGAGAAAATGGTCTTTGAAAATTGAACAGAATAAAGTTAAGTAAAATAAACCAGCAA
>NZ_SRYR01000014.1 GCF_004794105.1 Clostridium sartagoforme | reverse complement strand
TATCGCTACCGCAGGATTTTAAGTCCTGTGCGTCTGCCTGTTCCGCCACTTCAGCATATGGTAGCGGAAATAGGACTTGAACCTACGACACCCCGGGTATGAACCGAGTGCTCTAGCCAGCTGAGCTATTCCGCCACATTTTTGGTTGCGGGGGCAGGACTTGAACCTACGACCTTCGGGTTATGAGCCCGACGAGCTGCCAACTGCTCCACCCCGCGACATTATAAGTTGAATTTAGCTTGGTGCTGAAGACCGGAATCGAACCGGTACGGTATCGCTACCGCAGGATTTTAAGTCCTGTGCGTCTGCCTGTTCCGCCACTTCAGCGTATTATTTTCCGTCGCCCCTCAGCGACAAAATTAATTATATATGATGTTTTATATAGTGTCAACATCTTTTTTTCATTTTTTTATAAGTTTAATTTTAATCTAATTATAAAAGGCTAATATGCTCAATGATATCAGCCTTTTATATAGATTTATATATTAAATTTATATGATGTCTAATTAATAATTATTAATTTTTTCTTCCACCTTTAGATTTGAAATCTTGTTTCTTTTTAACATCTTGCATTCTTTCTTCACTATCCTTTAAGAACCTTGACATTATATCTTCAAAATTTCCTGTATTTGTACTAGTCTTCTTACCTTCTGAAACCCAATCTATTTCAACAGGCTTAGCTGATTTTTTTTGAACATTAGCTTGTTTTATTGATAAGCTAATCTTCCCATTATCATCTATTGATATTACCTTAACCTTAACCTTATCTTGCTCGTTAAGATGTTGTCTAATATCCTTAACAAATGAATCTGCCACTTCTGAAATGTGAACCAGCCCTGTTTTACCTTCTATTTCTACGAAAGCTCCAAAACTAGTTATATTAACCACTGTACCTTCTAATATGTTTCCTGCCATCAAGGTCATGCTACAAAGATTCCTCCTTAAAAATTAAATAATATATGTTATTTATAATAATAACCTCTTTTTAATAGTTTTAAAACATATTTATCAATTTTGCTTTTGGGAATTCACAACTTTTTCTCCTTCTTTAATCATCCCTAGTCTTTTCCTCGCTTGTTCCTCAAAATATTCATTAGAACCAGCCTTTATAAGATCTGCCTCTAATTTACTATTTTTACTTTTAAGCTCATCTAATTGTTCTTGACTATTAACAATATCCTCTTTTATCCTTTTAATTGTAACTTCCTGTTTAATATAATTAAAAACAAAAATTGCAAAAATCAAAACTATAACTAATCTTTTAAGAGTAATTTGCTTTTTAATTGCCCTCACCCTCTTTAAAATATATTATATAATATATTTTAAACACTATATATACTTTATTCAAGATTTTTTTTATTGTTACTGATTTTATCTACTTTTTTCCTGAAATACTATAAAAAATCACCTTAACTGGATAAATTACCGTCTTAAATACTATTCTTATAGCTTTTCCAAATACGCTAATTAGATAAAGTTCTATTTTCAAAACCATTGGACTAATAAATTTTAAATAAATTACTAAAGTAACAATCATAAATACATATACATAAGGATTTAAGAAAGCATAGTTCATATAAAGTAAAAAAGTAAATACAGCAAGTGATGTAAATATCCAAAATAATATGTCCTCAACCATAATAATTATTTTAGGCACCTTTGCTCCTCTTACTATATTATATAAATCATATAACACTCCAATTAATATGCCTGATAAAATAGAATATAAAACTATGTTAAATTGTACATTAATAGGTAACGGCATACTTTCACCTACTTAAATAATTTACTTATTATACTTTCTTTTTCTTTTTTAACTTCTTTACTGCTATATACTATGGAGGCTGTATTTCCTACTATTATCACATCACCATTCTGAACATCTAACTTATTCATTTTTAGTTCAGATCCCTTTATCGTTAAAAATCCTAGTTTTGTATTTAATAATATCTTTTCATCATCAAAACTTATAACTTCCTCAACCCCTGTTAGGGTTAATTTTTTTCTACTTTCTAAAACTATATTACTTCTTGGTTCTTCAAGCTTATTCTCATTCTTCTTTTCCATTTAATCTCCTCCACATATTCTTTATAAAAATATATGAAAGAGACCTTCTATTTATTCTTTATCTTCTTCCCCTTCAAGAATCTCGTACATTTCTTTCGCATTTTCTTTTTTAACATGCTCTGCAATATTAATTATTCTTGCCTTTAAGGATCTATTTGCAAATTTAATTTCTATAATGTCTCCTTCTTTTATAGTGGTAGAAGGTTTAGCAACTTTGCCATTTATAGATACTCTCTCCCCCTCACAAACTTCCTTTGCAACAGTTCTTCTCTTTATAATTCTAGATACTTTAAGGTATTTATCTAATCTCATCTTTCTCTCCTTATATTTCTATTTATTAAAAGAACCCGAGTACACTCGGGTTCTTAATATACTATTTATTAACTTTTTCTTTGAATTCTTTACCAGCTTTAAATACTGGAACAGTTGAAGCTGGGATATTGATTGTTTCTTTAGTTCTTGGATTTCTTCCTTCTCTTGCAGCTCTTTCTCTAGTTTCGAAAGTACCGAATCCAACTAATTGTACTTTTTCACCTTTTTCTAAAGCTTCTTCAACGCTTTCGATGAATGCTTTTAATGCTAATTCTGCATCCTTCTTAGTTAATTTACTTTTTTCTGACATGCTAGTGATTAATTCTGCTTTATTCACAATTACATCCTCCTTAAATAACCCGTATATTTTAGTAGTTAACTATTTCTTCAAATATGTACTATAACTACATTCTCTTATTATATATCGACTTTTAGAACTAGTCTATAACTTGATGAATATTTTGTTATAAAAGCTATTTCTTACAATAAGTTATTTATAGTATAGTATAAACCAATATATATTATTCTTCAAAAAACTTATAAATCCTTCTTATTTTTTGTTATTTTCTTCACTTTTTGCTTTTTCCCATATTTCATCCATTTCTTCTAAAGTCATTTCGGCTAATTTTTTATTACTTTTAATGGCTGTTTCCTCTATATAAGAAAATCTATTTATAAATTTTTTAATAGTTAAATTTAAAGCATCTTCCTCATCTATGTCTAATAGTCTTGCTATATTAACACATGCAAAGATCAAGTCTCCTACCTCACCTTTTATTTTCTCCTTATTATTGGATTTATATACATCTAATACCTCTTTTAATTCTTCTTCAACTTTCAAAGCAGCATCTTCAACTCTATCCCAGTCAAAGCCTACCTTTGCAGCCTTTTTCTGAACCTTATTCGCTCTAATTAAAGAAGGCAGTGTTCTAGCTATTCCATTCATTTCGTCTGTAATAGTTTCAAAGTCTTTTTCCTTTTTCTTAAGCTCTTCCCAATTTACTAAGACCTCTCCGCTATTTTCTACATTAACATCTCCAAAGACATGTGGATGCCTATAAATCATTTTCTCGCAAATAGCTCCTATAACATCAGAAATATTGAAATATCCATCATCTTTTCCTATGGAAGCATGGAAAATTACATGTAGTAAAACATCTCCTAGTTCTTCTATTAACCCATCAATATCATCTTTTTCTATTGCTTCAACAACTTCATAAGCCTCTTCAACAATTTGATTCTTGATACTTTCATGACTTTGTTCCATATCCCATGGGCAACCATTTTCTCCCCTTAGTATATCTATAATCTCAACTAAATCATTAAAATCTTTTCTATTATCTTCATTCCTTGGTATATAAATTGATGTTGAATAATCTATATCCTCTTGCATATCAAGCTCATATAATGGAATTTTTCTTACAGAATCTCTGCTATTTATATCTTCATCTCTAACAAATATTATTTCTGTTTCATCATTATAGTATTCAAGAAGCTTAAGTTTAACTTCAGAAGCTATTATAGGATTATAAATTTGCGTTATTATCGTTCCTACTCTTTTGTCTAGGACTTGATTGTTAATATCAAAAGCATCTATTATCTTAAGTCCTTCTATAGGATCTATCTTTAGCATATCCATCATAGAATCTATAAAGCTTACTGCCGGATATATCTTATATTTAATTCCCTTTTCTTCACATAAAGATATTAAATTAAATACTGATTTTTCAGCAACTAAAGGGTGTCCAGGAACTGCATAAACTAACTCTTCACTTTCCTTATAGTTATTAATTATATCTTTAGCTATATTATCATAAACCTCGTCAAAATTTTCTGATGTCTCATAATAATGGTCATATGTTTTAAACTCACTAATTTTATCTTTTAGGTAATCAATAGAAGGATGTTTTCCTGTTCTAAAAAAAACATTTTTTCCTTCTTCTAATGCTTTAACAGCTCCAATAGTTAAAGCTTCTGGTGATCCAGGTCCTAAACCTATTATCTTTATCATTAGGATCTCTCCTTATCTTTAATTTTTTACTATCCTATTTTTTATATCATCTATACTAAATATTCTTAAAGTTAATATTAGTATTCCATATATAATAATACCTAAAAATATAGCTATTAAGCAAGAATAAGTATTACTTCCAGTTTTATTATATACAAAAGAATAGGAGAATAAGGATATTATTATCATAACTACAGATGCAATAATTGGTTTAATAAAAGTTTGAATTACATTTAAGCTAAGTCTAAGCTTTCTTTTTATAGATATCATATTTAATACAGTAGCTATAATATATGCAGCTATACTGGCAATAACAGCTCCATATATATTTATCTCTGGAATAGGAACTAATAAATAAGTCAATACAACTTTAACTATGCAGCCAATAAACAAATTAATTATTGGTCTTATATAATGACCTATACCCTGCATTATAGATGTAGTAGTTTGCGTTATTATAATAAATGGCACAGATATTGATAAATACTTAAGAATTAATATGCCATCATATTTCCCGGGAAATATAACCATCATAATTGGGCCTGCTAGAAAATATAGTCCAAGAGTGCATGGCATCGCTATAAGCATTGATAACTTAATAGATAGTTGAACCTTATCTTGTACATCTTTTCTTCTATTCATTATATAGTTTTCTGCTATGATAGGAATTAAAGCTGTCCCTAACGCCATTGACAACGTTAATGGTATATTAGTAATTACATTTGCTTTTCCTGTTAGTTGAGCGTATAGAACTGTTGCCATTTCTGATGTTAAGCCAGATTGTAGGAGCTTTTGTGGAACTAGTATAGAATCTATTAAACTCATAATAGTTCCTACTGTAGCACCTAAAGATATGGGCAGGGCTATTCTTAAAATCGAAGATAGTACTTCAGGATTGCTCTTAACCCGCTTATTCCACATTTCCTTTTTTACTTTTTTATATTTTTCATAAAGGTAACTTGCACCTATTACTCCTCCTGCTGCTGCACCAAAAGCTGCTCCCCCTGCTGCAAATTCAATTCCTTTAGGTAATAAGAAAATAGCAAGTCCTACTCCAATTACCACTCTACCAAGCTGCTCTAGAATCTGTGATACTCCTGAAGGAGTCATGTTTTGAAGCCCCTGGAAGAACCCTCTATAAATAGTCATTATAGAAATGATAAAAGGTGCAAAGGATATTCCAAGTAATGCATAATATGATTTCATATCCCACTGAACAAATCTTATAATAGGTTTAGCAAAAAAGAATAATATAAGGGTTGTACCAACTCCAAGTAGCATCATTAACAATGTAGATTCTTTTACTATTACAAATATACCTTCTATATCTCCCTTAGCCTTCTTTTCTGATATCATTTTTGAAATTGCTACAGGAACTCCTGAAGCCATTGCAACGAAAAACATATATAGAGGGTATGACATTTGATAATACCCAACACCTTCATCACCAATAAGCATAATCAGCGGCCACCTAAAGAATAATCCAAAAAACCTTGCAACTATTCCTGCTATTCCTAAAATTAAACTTGCCTTTATTAATGATTGTTTCTTCATAAAATACCTCCAAACTTAAATTGCTGTTAATAAATTTTTATTTTAAGTTTAGAGGTATTATTACTTTTATTGATAACTTTATATTTTATTAATTAGTTCTATTGTTCCATTTGCTTTCCTAAGAAAGAAGAAGCTGTCTCTGCAAGCTTTAACTCTAATTCTCCAAGCTTTTCTCCTGACTCCTTAGATAGTATAATAACAGCACCTATTGCATCGCCTTCAGCTATTATAGGTGATATAACTTGACTTACGTAATTTCCACCTTCTTCATCGTTATGTAATGGAATTGCTTTATTTTGTTCTGTTATTAAAACAGCCTTTCTTTCTTCCATTATTTCTTCTAATTCTGAACTTACCTTTCTTTCGATATAGTCCTTTTTAGAAGCACCGCTAACTGAAATAAAAGCATCCTTATCTGCGATTAAAACAATATGTCCTATTGCTTGTTGTAAACTTTCAGCATATTCCTTTGAAAAGTCAGTTAATTCTCCAATAGGTGAGTATTTCTTTAATATTACTCCACCTTCTCTATCAGTGAAAATCTCTAAAGGATCTCCTTCTCTGATCCTTAAAGTTCTTCTTATTTCTTTTGGTATAACAACTCTTCCTAAGTCATCAATTCGTCTAACTATCCCTGTTGCTTTCATTATTCCGAGATACCTCCTTACATTTATAATAATTAGTTGCAATATTATTATTTGACTACTTAGAAATTTTATACCCATATAACCAAAATTTATAATAATATATATTTTATATTAAATTAAGTAGGAGTTTTTAACATATTATGCTCGTCTGACCTGACCTCGCAAGCTCCAAGTAATAAAATGCGCTGCATTTTATTAATGAAAGAATGAAAAAATTAAAAAATGAAAGAATGATTATAAATAAAAGAGGTTTTGCATAGCAAAACCTCTTCCTTCATTCTTTCATTACCTTAATTTTTTCATTTTAAGATTCCTCGCATTTTAACAAGAAAAACTCAGGTTTCCCTAAGTTTTTCTTATTAATTATTAATTAAAGTCTTTTTTCGTATGTTTTAACTTTAAGATCTTTTTTCCATTGTTCTATAGTAGTTGTATATATTTCATTTTTCTCTTCATTTTCTAAAGTAGACTTTATAGTTTCCTTAGATTCATCAAATGACTTTTCTTTATAATCAGTAACTTTAATTATATGATATCCATGAGTGCTTTTTACAAGATCAGAAATTTCACCTTCTTTTAATTTCTTAAAGCCTTCTGTAAATTCTGTAACATACTTTGTTGTATCATAAGTTGTAACACCTAAACTACCACCATTTTCTTTAGTTCCAGGATCTTCAGAGAATTCCTTAGCTAAAGCTGCAAAATCTTCACCATTAACAGCCCTTTCTCTTATTTCCTTAGCCTTTGCTTCATCCTTAATTAGAATGTGTGATACATTAGCTTCTCTAAAGCTATCTAAATGCTCATCATAGTAAGTCTTTAGTTCATCATCTGTAGTATTTATATCCTTAAATATTTCTTCTGTAACTTTATTTGTTGAAAGATTTACTTTAATACTCTCATTTAACTTAGCTGTATATTCTTCTAAAGTTAAATCAATATCTTCTAAAGCTTTAGTAAAGGCTTCTTCTCCACCTAGTTGTTCTTTTAAACCTTCAATATATTCTGTAACACCAGCATCTATCTCTTCTTGAGTAGGCTCTAATCCTAGCTCTTCTGCTTTTTTAAGCATCATTTTTTGTTCAACTAAAAGATTTAAAGCTTGAGTTCTTAATTCTTTAACTTGTTCTGCTAAATCAGGATTAGTTTCATAATCTTCACCATATCGGCTTAAATAAGGATCTGCTATTTCATCAACTTCTCCTCTTGTAACTTTTAAATCCCCAACCTTAGCTAAAACTGTTTTTTTAATTGATTCCGGCGTTCTTTGAATCATTTCACAACCTACTGCTGAAAAAGCAAAAATACTTAGTGCTCCCACAGCTATTAATTTTTTAATTCTAATCAATGATGTTCCCTCATTTCTATATAATTTGTTTCAATCCCTTTAATTCTACATCAATAGTATATCAATATTGTGTCAGTTATTCAATTTTTTATATTAGCTTTAAATATTTTTAATTAGGTTGTCTAGCATCTCTTTAAATAGTCCTAGCATACCTTCTTTTTTGATTTCTGATAATCTTACTGCAAAATATGGCTTTTCTCCAAACATTAAGAATACCTTATCCTTATAGTTTTCTAACAAATTCTTATATATATTATTTATATTACTTGCTCCATCAGCAAATATAAATCTTATTTCCTTTGGCATTTCTTTAACTTCTTCTATAGAAAGCTGTTTTGCCCTACCCTTTATATAAGCTATATCCATTAAATTATATACTGGATCAGGAATTTCTGAATATCTATCCTCAAGCTCTGCTTTAATATCCATATAATCATCTAGTCCATCTATTGCAGCAATCTTTTTATAAACCTCAATTTTTTGAATTTCATCCTCAATATAGGTGCCAGGTATATATGCATCAACCTTAATATCTACTGTTGTTTCAATTGGTTCCTTCTCAATCTCACCTTTAACTATCTTAATAGTATCTTCTAACATCCTACAGTATAAATCATAACCTATAGCTGCCATATGCCCATGTTGAGCTGAGCCCATCATATTTCCTGCTCCTCTTATTTCTAAATCTCTCATGGCAATTTTGAATCCTGATCCAAGCTCTGTAAAGTCCTTAAGGGCCTTAAGCCTCTTCTCAGCTACTTCTGTAAGAACCTTATCTTTAGTGTACATAAAATATGCATAAGCTATTCTATTGGATCTTCCTACTCTACCTCTTAATTGGTATAGCTGGGATAATCCCATTTTGTCAGAGTCGTGAATTATCATAGTATTAACGTTAGGTATATCTATTCCAGTTTCTATAATAGTTGTACATACTAAGATGTCATATTCCCTATTCATAAAACTAATCATTTCTTTTTCTAACTGTCTTTCAGTCATCTGCCCATGTATTATTCCAACTTTACACTCAGGAACTAGTTCACTAATATACCTAGCCATAGCATCTATGCTATCAACTCTGTTATAAACATAATAAACTTGACCTTCTCTATTCACTTCCCTCAATATAGCATCTCTAACAAGCTGATCATTTTGTTCAACTACATAAGTTTGTATTGGATATCTTTCTTCTGGAGGTGTTTCTATAACAGAAATATCTCTAGCTCCAGTTAAGGACATGTGAAGAGTTCTTGGAATCGGCGTAGCACTTAAAGTTAATACATCTACATTCTTCTTTAAACTCTTAATTTTTTCTTTTTGAGCAACTCCAAATCTTTGTTCTTCATCTATTATTAATAGACCTAAATCCTTAAATACTATATCCTTGGAAACTAATCTATGAGTTCCAATAACTATATCAACATTACCTTCCTTAGCTGCCTGTAATGTAAGTTTTTGTTCCTTAGCACTTCTAAACCTACTAATCATATCAATCTTAACTGGGAAGTCTGAGAATCTTTTAAGCATATTTTTATAATGTTGCTCTGCTAAAATAGTAGTTGGAACTAAGAAAGCCACCTGCTTTCCATCCATTACTGCTTTAAATGCTGCTCTTACTGCAACTTCAGTTTTTCCATATCCAACATCACCACATAAAAGTCTATCCATCGGCTTATCTGATTCCATATTTGCCTTTATTTCTTCTAATGATGTTAATTGGTCTGGAGTTTCTTCAAATGGGAACTCGTCTTCAAACTGTCTTTGCCATTCAGTATCTTTACTAAACTTATATCCCTTAAGAGTAGCCCTTGTAGCATATAACTTAACTAAATCTTCAGCTATTTCATTTATTGATTTCTTAACTTTTGCCTTAGCTTTAGTCCACTCATTACTTCCTAATTTATTTACCTTAGGAGTTTTTCCTTCACTACCTATATATTTTTGAACTAAATCTAATTGATCTACAGGAACATATAGCTTATCACCTTTATCATAAACTATATCTAAGTAATCCCTCTTATGTCCCCCTACTTCAATTTGCTTAATCCCTTTATACACACCAACTCCATGATTTGCATGTACTACATAATCCCCAAGCTTTAATTCTGCAAAGCTCTTTATTTTTCCTACGCCTTTTTTCTGGCTCTTTCTCTTAGAAATCTTTCTTTTAGCTTCTCCAAATACGTCTTTATCTGATATAATACATATTTTTAAATCTGGATACTCGAAACCCTTTAAAAGATTGCCAAAAGTAATAACTACTTCTCCAAACTCTATAGATTGTATATCTTCTCTGTAAGAACTCTCTATTTCTCTATCTCTTAATGTATTTACAAGTCTTTCTCCCCTTGTTCTTGTACCAGATAAGATAATAGTTTTAAATCCTTTTTCCTTCTTTTCCTTAATATCTTCAATTAATAAATCTAATTGCCCTTGATAACTATTTAATGTTAATGCATTAATATTATATTTTGAAATAGGTGATAAGAAATTGCTATTAGCTTCAAAAACATCTAAAGTTATAACTTTTTGATTATCTAATCTTTCTAATAAATCATTCTTATCTATTAAAAGTCTATTTTGAGACGGCAAAACACCTCCCCTTTGTAGGAAAGCTTCATAATTCTCAATAAACTCAAAGTAACAACTCTCTAGTTTACCTTCACATTTTTTAATATCATCTACGACATATGTATAATTTTTCACATAGTCAAAAAAGCTATTTGGTTTTTCATAAAAGTATGGCAAATAACTATCTACAGTTTCAAAAGTAAGCAATTCAGTTAAGGCTTCTATATTAGCTTTTACTATTTTTTCAAGCTTTTCTATCCTCTCCTTATCAGAACTTCCCTTACCCTTAATTTCTTCAAATTCCTTTAAGATGCTTTCTTTTCCTCTATTTAGGGCTTCTTCATTTAATATAATTTCTTTAGCAGGAAACACTTCCATCATGTCAACCTTTTCAATACTTCTCTGTGATTCAGTATTAAAAGTTCTTATAGAGTCTATAGTGTCACCAAAAAGCTCTATTCTATATGGATAAGTAGTCGTTGGTGGAAAAACATCTAATATTCCACCTCTTAAGGAGAACTCTCCCTTACCTTCAACAGCTTCAACTCTTTCATATCCACATTCTAATAACTTTTGAGATAGAGCTTTAAAATCAACTTCATCATCAACCTTTAATTCAAAATTATATTCTTCAAATAATGCTCTAGGTGTATAGACTGAAGTAAGAGAATCTATTGAAGTTACTATTATCTTCTTAGAATCCTTCATCATCTCTTTTATTACTTTTAACCTAGCCCATCTTAAATCACCTGAAATAGCATCTATATTGTAAAAAACCACTTCCTTTGCAGGAAAATAATATATATCATTTGTATAAAAACTTAGGTCCTCATATATGTTTTTAGCCTCCATGTCACTGTGAGTTAATATCACCATGGAGGAATCTATCTTTTCAAAAATACCATATATTCCATAACTTTTACCCGAATCAGATAATCCATTTATACTGATTGGATATTTTTTATTTTTAATGCTAGATATTATTTCATTAAAAGTAGAGTTTTCACTTAAGGGCTGCAATACTCCCTTTAATCTCATTAAAATACACCATCCTTACTACGCATTTTTTGACAGCTTAAATCCATTTAATTTATTCATTGCATCTTTTGTTCCACTTTTCATTATTATTTCAACAGCTTTTGAAGAAACTTCTATAACTTCCTTTAAGTCTTCTGCTTCTTCTTTGCTAAATCTTCCTAAAACATGAGAGACTAAATCACCAGTTGGTTGTCCTACACCAATCTTTATTCTTGGGAATACATCTGTGTTTATATTTGAAATTATGCTTTTAATTCCATTATGCCCACCAGCACTTCCTTTTTCTCTTATTCTTATTTTACCAACCTCTAAGCTAATATCATCATAAATTATAATGATATCTTCTTCTGATAACTTATAGAAGCTCATTGCTTCCCTAACACTTTCTCCACTTAAATTCATATATGTTGTTGGCTTTAAAAGTATAACCTTCTCTCCCCCTATAAATCCTTCTCCAATTACACCTTTAAATTTTACCCTAGTAACATCTATATTATACTTGCTTGCAATGTAATCTATAGTCTCAAATCCAATATTATGTCTAGTTCCATCATACTTATCCCCTGGGTTGCCAAGGCCTACAACTAAAAACATAGCTCTTTCCTCCTATTGTTTATTTGGCATATTTATTATTATACTAGTTTTTTACAATAATAAAAGTCCTTTAAAAAAAATAGCAACTAAAGAGTTACTATTTTTTTATGTTGTCTAATTGTATTTTTAATTCTATTATTTTTCCTGATCTCATAACTTTGCAGTTAAGTATATCATTATTATTCTTTTTATCTAATATGCCATATATTTCATTAATATCACTTATATTATGCCCATCTATCTCTAATATTATATCGGTAGGCCTTAATCCAGCTTTATAAGATGAACTATCTTTTTTTATTCTAATCACATACAATCCTATTTCATCATCAAGATCTTCATTTTCACTAAAGCCACCTTCAATAATTCCTAATATATCTTTTATTTCATTAGTAGATTTAATAATATCATCTAATGATGTAAAATCAGCTATATAGTACATATCCTTTCTGTTCATAGCATCATTTACCTTCTTACTAGCAAATCCTATAAGTTCTCCTTTTAAATTACATATAAGTCCACCTGTGTTAACTTCTGTAATAGGTGTATTTACTTCCATTAAACTATACTCTGTATTATTTACTTCCATGCTTCTGTTAATTGAAGTTATAATTCCAGGTATAACATTATCTACGTAACTATCTCCTACAGAGTTACTAATTAATGTAATTCTTCCACCTACAATTTTCTCTTCTTTTGAGGCAATCTTAATAGGTTTTAGCTTACCATTGTAAACTATTTGAATTATTGCTACATCTATATCCTCATTAAAAACTACTATATCTGCTTTTATTGGATCATTCCCTGCTCCTGGAACCTTAACGTAAATATCTTTCATTTCTTTTACTTTAGAATAGCTAGTTAGTATTCTTCCGTTACTCTCTACTATAATCCCTGTAGAATTCCCTTCAATATACCTATTTTCTGTTAAATAATTCTTATCTGAGGCAATAGTTACTATTGAGTCCTTAACATTGTTTATTAGAGTAGAATAATCAAAGATAATATTGCTTCTTTCTTTCAGAACCCTATTTAAATTATTATATTTAAACTCAACTAATATACCTGCAGACAAAGCTCCAAATATTCCAACTATAAAGAATAAACTAATACTTTTAAAAAATATAATTAAGTTAGACTTAGCCTTTTTTCTTTTAAATCGTATTGGAGGACGATTATCATCATATAAATCTTCATTTTCATTTAAATTTTCATCATATTTCATCCTCATCACCCCTTACAATACTTTATCTATTTTTCTTCTCTTTTTAGAGTAAAAGTAAATTTAACCCCTTTATCTGGAATATTATTAACCCATATGTCTTGGTTATGTTGAGTTAATATAAGCCTTACTATAGATAATCCTAGACCTGTACTAACTTTATTTGTTCTTGATTTGTCAGTTTTATAAAATCTTTCCCAAATTTTATTGATATCTTCTCTTGGAATATTAGGTCCATTATTAAAAATGCTTACATATATGTGATCTCCCTTAGCATAGGTTTCAATTTGAATTCTACCCCCTTGCTCCCTTCCATATTTAATAGCATTCTCTAAAATATTAGTAACAACCTGAATAATCCTATCTCTATCACCTAGGCAGTATTCATGATTTTTATTAAATATAACGTCTACCTTAATATTCTTTTCTTTTATTTTTCCTTCTAAATTTAAAGTACAAAGTGTTATTATTTCATTTATATCCATCTTTATAATGTTAAGATTAAATTTCCCAGATTCCATAGATGATATATCCAGTAAATCTGTTACTAGTCTTGAAAGTCTACTTACTTCATCATTAACTATATTTAAGTAATAATTTTCTCTATCCCTTGGAATTACTCCATCAATAATTCCAGTAATAAATCCCTTAATTGAAGTAATTGGGGATCTAATCTCATGAGATACATTTGATATAAATTCTCTTCTAACAGTATCTACCTTCTCTAGTGATTCAGCCATTATATTAAAGGATTCAGCAAGATCTCCTATCTCATCTTGAGAATCTATATAAACTCTTTTTTCCACTTCACCTTGTGCTAACTTTTTAGCTGCATTATTAATTTCAGATAAAGGTTTAATTAATATTTTTTTAGCAAAATGATAGGCTACTATACTAGACAATATAACTGCACTTAAAACTGAAAGCCATATAATAGTATATAGATTTGAAGTGTTTACAGATGATATAGGCTTAGTTAATATAATTACTCCATTAAAATTATTATTACTAAATAAAGGCCTTAAGTATGCCTTACCCTTAATTTCATCGTCTCTTCTTATAAAATTATGTTGAAGCGTCTGTCCTGATTTTAATAATTCCATATCACTATCTTTAATATCTAACTTTGAATACTTTAGATAATCTAATCTTTCATCTGAAACTGTATAAACATATCCCTGCTTATCTACAATTATAGAATCCATGTCTACAGATACCTTGATAATTTTCATAGTATTTTTTAAATCTTCATAGCCTAATTCATTATTTTTATTTAAAAATTCAGAAGTAGCTTCTTCTACAATTTCTATATATTTTGCAGCTCTTTCTGACTCTTGCCTAGAGTACTCTCTATTTATCCAAGTAGATAAAAACATTCCTACTAAAATCATAACTGCTGCAGTAATAGAGGAAAAAGTAAGTAATAACTTATAAATTAGCCCCTTTTTCCTCATCTATTTCACCTCAAATTTATATCCTACTCCCCAAACTGTTTCAATTTGCCAGTTCTCTCCACCATTGATTTTTTCTCTTAATCTCTTAATATGTACATCAACAGTTCTTGAATCTCCTGGATAATCATATCCCCAAACTTCGCAAAGCAATTGCTCTCTAGTAAAAACTTTATTTTTATTACTTGCTAAATAATGAAGAAGTTCAAATTCCTTTGGTGGCATCTTTATTTCTTCGCCTTTATATACTACATTGTATGAAGCTGAATCTACCGTTAAATCAGAAAGAGTTATTAGTTCTGTATCCTTTTCATCATAGTTGTATCTTCTCATAACCGCCTTAACTCTAGCTAATAATTCTTTAGGTTCAAAGGGCTTTACTATATAATCATCAGCACCAATTTCTAATGCTAATACCTTATCAAAGGTATCACCTTTAGCTGTAAGCATAATTACAGGTATTTCATTATTTTTTCTAATCCATTTTAATACTTCTATTCCGTCCATACCCGGGAGCATTATATCTAGCAATACTATATCTGGCTTGTATTCAGTAAATAAATTGCAAGCTTCTCTTCCATTATTGCATCTTTTTGTATCATATCCTGCACTTACCAAGTACATATTTATAACTTCGCATATATTCTCATCATCATCTACTATTAATATCTTTCCAAACTTATTATCCATATTAACACCATCCTTGTTTTTATTATAATTCATTTAAAAATAATATGAGTGCTTTTAAATAAATTATAAATAATAATTAATATTTGTAACAGATTATTAACTGGTTTTTCCTTTTCTTATAATTAATAAGCCTCTAAAAAGTTTGTGCTTTTTAGAGGCTTTTTATCCTAATATGTATTAAACTTCAAATAACTTACTTATTGGTTCATCATCGTAAATTCTCTTAATTGCTTCTGCGAATAAAGGAGCCACTGATAATGCTTTAAACTTAACTAAATCATCTTTTTCTGGTAACTTTATAGTATTTAGCATAACTAATTCTTCTATCGCTGAATTATTTATTCTTTCAAAAGCTGGTCCTGATAAAACTCCATGAGTACAACATGCATAAACATGTGTAGCTCCTAAGTCCTTAAGAGCATTTGCAGCATTTGCAATAGTTCCTGCTGTATCTATCATATCATCTATTAAGATACATCTCTTGCCTTTTACTTCACCAATTATATTCATTATTTCTGAAACATTAGCTTTAGGTCTTCTCTTATCAATGATTGCTATTGGAGCATGTAATCTATCAGCAAACTTTCTAGCTCTTGTAACACTACCTAAGTCTGGTGATACAACTACAACATCATCTTTATCATCAAATCCTTTGTCAAGGAAGTATTGGCTTAATATTGGTGATCCTAATAAATGATCTACAGGTATATTAAAGTATCCTTGAATTTGTGCTGCATGTAAGTCCATAGTTAATACTCTATGTGCACCTGATGCTGTTAAAAGGTCTGCTACTAACTTTGCAGTAATTGGATCTCTTGATTTAGCCTTTCTATCTTGTCTTGCATATCCATAGTATGGCATAACAACTGTTATTCTTCCTGCTGAAGCTCTCTTAAAGGCATCTATCATTATTAATAGTTCCATAAGGTTATTATTCACAGGTGAGCTTGTTGATTGTACTATGAAAACATCTGCCCCTCTTACTGTTTCTCCTATATCAACTGATATTTCTCCATCACTAAATGTAGAAACTTTAGCCTTACCTAGCGGCAATCCTAAAATGTCTGCAATTTCTTTTGCTAATTCTGGATGTGAGTTTCCAGTAAATATCTTTATATCTTTTCCATGGGTTATCATTATATGAGGACCTCCTTAATATTTTTGGCACTTTTGTTTATTAATATATATGTTTCAATAAGTAATCTACATTTTTAATACTTATGTTACTTTAAGTAAAAAATACTTTTAAAGTAAACTACATAATATTGAAAGCATCTATCTTTTAATTTTTATATAAGTTGTCAAGCTATTTCAATTTATTAACGTTTTAATATGATGTATAAATTAATAAAATGTAAAAACTTTATTGCAACTTATATATTATTTTTTATCAGTAAGTTTTCTCTTACTAACCCAACCTTCAATATTTCTTTGTTTAGCCCTTGCTACTGCAAGTTCTCCTTCTTTCACGTCATTTACTATTGTTGAACCTGCTGCAATATAAGTATTATCTTCTACTTTAACTGGTGAAACTAAATTAGTATTACATCCAATGAAACTATTGTTTCCTATAACTGTTGTATGCTTATCTTTTCCATCGTAATTTACTACAACTGTTCCACATCCAAAATTACAGTTTTCTCCAACCTTAGCATCTCCTATATAAGTTAAGTGAGATACCTTAGTATTATTTCCTATAGTAGATTTTTTAATTTCAACAAAATCACCTATTCTTGCATTATCACCTATTACAGACTCAGGTCTTATATAAGCAAATGGTCCAACAGTGGTACTTTCCCCGATTTTACTATCTATTATAACTGAAGATTGAATTTCTACATTATTTAAAATAATACTATTTACTATGCGTGAATTTGGATATAATGTAACCCCTTCACCTATTTTAGTATTACCTTCAATGACATTCCCTGGATAAATAATAGTATCCTTACCTATTTCTACATCATCACCTATATACGTTGACCTTGGATCTATTATTGTAACTCCATTTTCCATATGTTTTAAGTTAATTCTTTGTCTTAATATTTCTTCTGCCTCAGCAAGTTGCACCCTAGAGTTTACACCTATAGTTTCTTCATAATCTATCTCTATAGCTCCTACTTTCTTGCCTTCTTCTTTTAGTATTCCTATAACATCTGTTAAATAATATTCACCTTGATTGTTATCATTAGATAACTTTTCAAGAGAGTTTAATAAACTTTCTATATCAAAGCAGTAAATAGCTGCATTCATTTCGTTAATTTTAAGCTCTTCTTCATTACAGTCCTTATGCTCAACTATCTTTAATACATCATCGCCATTTCTAACAACTCTACCGTATCCTGTTGGATCTTCAACTATTGAAGTTAATAAAGTAGCTGCGTTGTTACCTGAAACGTGTAAATCAAATAATTTTTCTACTGTTTCTGATTTAATTAAAGGTGCATCTCCTGCAAATACTCCAACTACACCTTTCTTTCCCTTTAGGAAATCAATAGCACACTTTACAGCATGACCTGTACCTAGTTGCTCTTCTTGTAAGGAATAACTTATATTTCTAGAAGCTGTCTTTTCTTTTACAAGCTCCGCTCCCTTACCTATAATAACATTTATATCTTCAATGCTAGCTTTTCTCATTGTATCAATAACATGATTAACCATTTCTTTACCAGCAACTTTATGTAAAACCTTAGGTAAATCTGATTTAATTCTTTTTCCTTGGCCCGCTGCTAATATTAATGAACATTTATACATAAAAACACACCTCACTGTCAAATGTTAAGGACAAATTTGTAACTTTTTTAAAAAACGTTCGTGAACATCTCATTCTATTATATTGTATTAAAGTCAGTATTTCAACCTTATTTATCCCTATATAATGCCAGAATTCTTAATTAAACCCTTGTATGCAAAAAAAGGCCTGTCTCACAAATTATTTGTTACTTGTGAAACATTCCTAATCTTAATAACTATTTAACCATTTAGTATATTGCAAAATTATTTTTATTATAATTTTGCAATATACTCTTTTTTCTTACATTATCCAACGATTGTTTCTGACTCATCTTCAACCTTAGCCTTTTCATAAGCTTCCAAGATTGATGTTTGAATTCTTTCTCTAGTGTCTGTGTTTATAGGATGTGCTATATCCTTAAACTCTCCATCTGGTGTCTTTCTGCTTGGCATTGCTATAAATAATCCATTTTGCCCTTCGATTACTTTAATGTCATGAACTACAAACTCATTGTCAAATGTAACAGAAACTATAGCTTTCATTTTTCCATCTGAAGCTATCTTTCTAATTCTTACATCAGTTATTGTCATTGCACTACACCTCCGTTGCTCTGATAGATATTAAATTCTATAAAATTTGTAAAAATCCTCTTGAAATTTTAAACTTTTTAAAATTTTTTTAATTTTTTAATAAATTTTGCAACTTTATTGTAGTTTTCTTTCCTTATTCTATTCAAAAATCAAATTTGAAGGCTTCACTTCTAAATTTTTCGACTCTCCTAAGTGTTTAAGTTCTACAATTGAAATATAGTCATCTACTCTTTTTTGAGCAACACTTATATTGTCAACTAGCACTCCAATACCTATAAGTTCGCTTTCAAACTCTTTTAATAAATCCTTAATTCCTTCAGCAGTTCCACCACCTCTTAAGAAATCATCTATAAATATACATTTACTTTTTGCCTTCATTGATTTCTTAGATAATGACATCTGTTGAATTCTTCCACTAGTTCCAGATACATAGTTAATAGTAACTGTAGATCCTTCTGTAACCTTGTTATCTCTTCTTATAATAACTAGTGGGATACCTAGATTTCTTGCTACTTCATAAGCTAAAGGAATACCCTTAGTTTCTACTGTAACTACATAATCAACTTCCTTATTGCAGAAAACAGAAGATAAAATAACTCCAGCTTTACTTATAATTTGTGGATTATACATTAAATCTGTCATATAAATAAAGTTACCTGGTATTATTCTACTTTCATCCTTTAACATTTCGCATAAATCTTCAGCAAACTTTTTTCTGCTTTCGTTTTCTATCCCTGGAATATACTTAATTCCTCCAGCTGCTCCTGCGATAGTTTCAACCTTCCCCATTTCTAACTTTTCTAAAATTTCTCTAACTATAACTATATCTTCACTTATGGTTGATTTAGCAGCATTTAATAAATCTGAAAACTTATTAAGGCCAATAACCTTATTAGGGTTTTCAGTTAATATTTTGGTAATGGCAACAACCCTACTATTTCTACTTAACTTTTCCAAAATTAATCACCTACATCTGTAAAATTTTCCGAATTATTTTTAAATTTAATCATACTAATATTCATATTTTATTCTATATTTTTCTCAATATCAATAGGTTTTAATCATTTACAAAGCAAATAAGTTGTATTGTTAATCTTTCCCACAGAAGTTTTTCGTAAAAATCACCTAAATTATTGAATATATAGCTTTTTAATGTGTTCATTTTCTTAAATTTGTATATAATTATAAAGTGAAACCTATTTGAAATAAATTAATATGTTGTTTTCAATAATAAAGGAGTTGATATTTTGTTATTCGATCTTAATAGAGATATAAATAAAAAAGTCCACTTTATAGGAATTGGTGGAATAAGCATGAGTGGTCTTGCAGCACTTTTACTTACTAAAGGTTTTAAAGTATCTGGTTCTGATTCTAAGGAATCAGAATTAACTAATAAGCTAAAAACTGAAGGTGCTGAAATTTACATAGGTCACAATAGAGAAAACTTAAAAGATGTTGACTTAGTAGTTTATACAGCTGCTATACCTTCAGATAATCCTGAAATAGTTGAAGCTAAGGATAAAAACATTACCTTAGTAGATAGAGCTGAATTCTTAGGATTAATTATGAAAGGACATAAGTTCAACGTTGCTGTTGCAGGTACTCACGGAAAAACTACGTGTACTTCAATGTTATCTCATGTAACTTTAAAAGCTGATTTAGACCCTACTATCTTAGTGGGTGGAGAATTAGATGTTATTGATGGTAACTTTAAAATAGGTGATAGCGAATACTTCTTAACTGAGGCATGTGAATATAAGGAATCATTCTTAAAATTTTATCCATATATAGGTATTATCTTAAATATTGATGCTGATCACTTAGATTATTATAGAGACTTAAATCATATAAAAGAAACTTTCGAGAAATTCTCTAATATAATTCCTAAAGACGGATATTTAATTGGATACTGTGAAGATGATAATGTAAAAGAAGTATTAGATAAAGCTAAATGTAATGTTATCAGATACGGAATTAATGAAGGTGATATTAGAGCTACTAATATCAGATTTGATAATAAGGGTTGTGCTACCTTTACTGTAAATAAGGACAACAAAGACTTATTTGAAGTGACTTTAAGCACAACTGGTAAGCATAATGTATTAAATGCCTTATCAACTATAGCTGTTGGCTTAATATTTAACCTTCCATACGAATCTATCATTGAAGGATTAAAAGAATGTAAGGGTGCTCACAAGAGATTTGAATATAAGGGTGAATTTAATGGAGCTACTATTATAGATGATTATGCTCATCATCCAGTTGAAATAAAAGCTACATTAGATACTGCTAAGTTAATACCTAATAACAAAATCTATGCAGTATTCCAACCTCATACCTACACTAGAACAAAAACTTTATTTGATGACTTCACTACTTGCTTTAATGAAGCAGATGAACTGCTACTTATGGACATCTATGCAGCAAGAGAAAAAGATACAGGACTTGTTTCATCTGATGAATTAGGAGATGCAATTAGAGCCACTGGTCTTAAGTGTATAAATGTTCATAGTCATGAGGAAGCTGCAGCTTACTTAAAATCTAAAGTAGAAAAAGATGATATTGTTTTAACTGTAGGTGCTGGAGATGTAGTTAAGGTTGCAGACATCATTTTAAATAATTAAAGAATGAAAAAATTTAAAAATGAAAGAATGCTTATAAAAATTCTTTTCAATTTTTTTATAGGAATCCCTTTAGAATAAAGGAGGTTTTGCTATGCAAAACCTCCTTCCTTCATTCTTTCATTCCTTCATTTTTTCATTTTTCATTTTAAATGCTTCGCATTTAAAAAATATTATTTAAATTTCCTTTATCTTTTCATTAAACTAAGTTATATTTAAGTTACAAAATAAAACTTATAAGAGGTGTAATATATGGATTTATCAACAAAAATTAAAGTTGCTGCTGATTTCATTCTAGAAAAGTCTAAATATAAGCCTGAAATTGGTTTAATTTTAGGTTCTGGGCTTGGCTCTTTAGCTGATTCTATAGAAGAACCTGAATTTTTCCCTTATGAAGAACTACCTCATTTCCCTGTATCTACTGTAGAAGGTCATGCAGGAAGATTAGTTATTGGTAAGCTTAATGGAAAAGTTGTTATAGCAATGCAAGGAAGATTCCACTTTTATGAAGGATACCATTTAAGTGAAGTTACTTTCCCAGTAAGAGTTATGAAGCTTCTTGGAGTAGAAAAACTAATAGTAACTAATGCTGCTGGTGCTGTAAATACAAGCTTTAAGCCAGGAGACTTAATGATAATAAATGATCAAATTAACTTCTCTGGAGATAATCCACTAATAGGAGCAAATCTTAAGGAATTCGGTCCAAGATTCCCTGATATGTCTAGTGCTTATACTCCTGAACTTATTAAGAAGGCAGAAGATGTAGCTAAAGAATTAAACATCGATATAAAGAAAGGTGTTTATATGATGTTTAGCGGTCCTACATATGAAACTCCTGCTGAAATAAGAATGTCTAGAGTTCTTGGAGCTGATGCTGTTGGAATGTCTACAGTTCCTGAAGTTATAATAGCTGCTCACTCTGGAATGAAGGTTCTTGGTATTTCATGCTTAACTAATATGGCTGCTGGAATACTAGATCAACCATTAAATCATGAAGAAGTAGTTGAGACTTCTAATATGGTAAAAGAAAAATTCACTTCATTAATGAATAAAATAATTGAAGTAATATAGGTGCTATCGCACAATGAAAAATGAAGAATGTATAATGAAGAATTAATGAAAAAACTCCTTTCGGAGTTTTAAAAAATAAAAGTTGAGCCGTCTTTAGGACAGCTCAATTTTTTTATTTAATTATTGTTATGTCTTTAGTTACTGAGTTTAGTACTTCACATCCATCTTTAGTTACTAATACTAAGTCTTCTATTCTAACTCCAATATCGTCTTTTAGGTATATTCCTGGTTCTATAGAGAATACCATTCCTTCTTTTACTTCTTCATTGTTAGTTGAGCTTACATCTCCAAAGTCGTGATCTTCTATTCCTATGCTATGACCAGTTCTATGAGTAAAGTATTCTCCATAACCTGCATTCTCTATATAATCCCTAGCAGCCTTATCTATTTCAGAGAACTTAACTCCTGCTTTTACTTTTCTTATAGCACTTAAATTAGCTTCTTTAACTGTATTATAAACTTCTGCATGTCTTTCACTTGGCTCTTCTCCAAAGAATACAGTTCTTGTCATATCTGAGCAGTATGAATTGTAAACTCCCCCAATATCAATTACTATACTGTGCCCCTTCTTTATTGGAGTTTTATCTGAATGATGATGAGGATCAGCTCCATTAGGACTAACAGCTACTATTGGCGGGAATGAAAATTCATTTACTCCATGGCTTTCATAAATTTCTGCTAAAAGACTTGCATAGTACTTTTCAGTCTTTCCTTCTTTTAAGTTATCCCAAAGTTCTAGCATAACTTTATCATTAATTTCTGATGACTTTTTCATTAAAGCTATTTCTTCGGCATCTTTAATCATTCTTAATCTATCAATAATAGGAGAACCATTAACAAAAGCCTTTGCTCCCTTATTTTCCATAAGTCTAATTAAGAAATGTGCTGGCCAATTTTTATCCACAGCTATAACTTCTTCTTTCTCCACAACTGTGCATAATATTTGTATTGGATCCTCTATATCTGTGTACCAAATTAAGTCTACTCCTAAGTCTTCGTAAACTGGGAATAACTTATTAACAATAAGCTTATGACTTCCTTTAGTATTTAAGTATAAAGTAACTAATCTTTCTCCTGGTGAAAACCACTTACCAGTTAAATAAAATATAGCTGGTGGTGATGACACTAGCATCTGACTTAAACCTTGCTTTTCCATTTCTCTTAATACATTATTAACTCTATCTATCTTCATTTTTTCACCTCTATTTAATTATATAAGTATATAAGTTATAAGTTATATTATACATTTTATTAAGTTATATTTAAAATATTTAAGGTAACAAATTTCCTTAAAACTTAAATAAAAACTTAAAAATCACTGTTTCCAATTTATATGATTTTACTTACATAATAGTTATTACTTTTATAAACCTATAAATATGTTAATTACTAATTAAACCATATGTATAATAACTTATTAATAAAATACTATGAATATTATATTAGCTATTTGCAAACCTTCTTTTCTTTATCCTAATACTTTTCTTTTAAAAAAGAAATAAAAATTCAATAAAAATTACCACTCATATGTATTTATCCGATCGCTACCATTGCTAATACTCCCTCTTCTATAAGTGGGAGCTAAGCACTGCTACGCGCCTGGATTAGTTCTTCTAACCTTCAGATGGAGTAAACATCCTGTACTCTGTGAAAGTGATTCACACAAAATACAATATTTTGATTCTCTACTTTTTAAGAAAACTCCACCTGAAGATAAGAATCACTTTATATGAATAATTACTAGTGCTATAATTAATTATATTTATTAAGGAGGATTACTTATGAAAATAGCTGCCATATCAGATATACATGGGAATATTTATGCACTAATGAAGGTTTTAGAGGATATAGATGATGAAAGAGTTGATTTAGTAGTTTGTCTTGGAGATTTAGTTGGATATGGTCCTCACCCAAATGAAGTAGTAGCACTAATTAAAAGAAGAGAAATACCTTGCATAAAGGGTAATTACGACGCTTCTATAGTGGATGGGGCTTTCACCTTTATAAGAGACACTTCCATTAACTCCTTTGCATTGCCTTGGGCATCTGAAGAAGTTCGTGCTTCAAATAAATATTACTTATCAGAATTACCAACAGAACTAAACTATGATATTAAGGGGATAAAGATTAAATTTACTCATGGAAGTCCTAATAGAATAAATGAATATCTTTTCGAAGATAGTAATGAGACTAAAAAAGTTATGGAAAACTTAGAAGAAGATATTCTAGTATGTGCTCATACTCATATTCCATCATATAAAAAATTTAATAATAAAACATTTATAAATGTAGGAAGCGTAGGTAAACCAAAAATAGGCAGACCTAATGCTACTTATTGTATAATAAATATAAATGAAGATAAAAATATAGATGTAAAGTTCAAAGAAATTGAATATGAGTATAAGAGAATAGTTAAAGATGCACAGATGTTAAACTTTCCATCTCAATTAGTTGCATCTTATGAAAGTGGAAATGAATAAATAAAAGTTGCAAAGCTTAGTAAATTGATGTAGAATCTTAATAAACTGTATATATTATTACTGTGAAGAGAAGAGTAGCTATTTGAAGGTAGTCTTAGCGAATAAGGGATGGTGTAAGCCTTATACGAAATCTTTAGTGAAGAACATCTCTGAGTTTCTAACCGAAAGAGTGATTATTTTTGTATCACTTAAGTAGACTTAGACGGATTCAGGCCGTTATTTACTTGAATGACATTATATGTGTCTAATGAGTGGCTATTTATAGCAATTTGGGTGGTACCGCGAATATCCTTTCGTCCCTTATTTTGGGGATGAGAGGTTTTTTTATACACTTTTTTAATTAGCAAAAAAAAATCTGAGGCCATATTACCTTTAGAATTTTTTATAAATATTTTAACTAGGAGGAAAAAAAATGAGTAAAGTAATCTATGTAAAATCTCTTTATAGAAATCAAGAAGAATACTTATCTAAAGAAGTAACAATCTCTGGATGGATAAGAACATTAAGAGCATCTAATGCTTTTGGATTTATTGAAGTAAATGATGGTACTTTCTTTAAGAATATTCAAGTTGTTTTTGATAACAAAATTGAAAACTTTAAAGAAGTTTCTAAATTACCTATCAGTTCATCAATAACTGTTGTAGGAACTTTAGTTGCTACTCCTGAAGCTAAGCAACCTTTTGAAATTCAAGCTAAAGAAGTAATAATAGAAGGATTATCTAATTCAGACTATCCTCTTCAAAAGAAGAGACATAGCTTTGAGTATTTAAGAACTATAGCTCACTTAAGACCAAGAAGTAATGCTTTTTCAGCTGTATTTAGAGTTCGTTCAGTAGCTGCTTATGCAATCCACAAGTTCTTCCAAGAAAGAGGATTTGTATACACTCACACACCAATTTTAACTGGAAGTGATGCTGAAGGTGCTGGTGAAATGTTTAGAGTAACTACTTTAGATATGAACAATGTACCAAAGACTGAAGATGGAGCTATTGACTTTAAGGAAGATTTCTTCGGTAAAGAAACTAACCTTACTGTATCAGGACAATTAAATGGTGAATGTTATGCATTAGCATTTAGAAACATTTATACATTTGGACCTACTTTTAGAGCAGAAAATTCAAACACAGCTAGACACGCTGCTGAGTTCTGGATGATAGAGCCTGAAATAGCTTTTGCTGACTTACAAGACGATATGGAATTAGCTGAAGATATGCTTAAATATGTTTTAGAATATGTTTTAGCTGAATGTCCAGAAGAAATGGCATTCTTTAACCAATTTATTGATAAAGGTATCTTAGATAGATTAAACCATGTTGTTTCATCTAACTTCGGTAAAGTAACTTATACTGAAGCAGTTGAAATCTTAAAGAAAGCAGATAAGAAGTTTGAATATCCAGTAGAATGGGGAATCGACTTACAAACAGAGCATGAAAGATATCTTACTGAAGAACACTTTAAGAAACCAGTTTTCGTAACTGATTATCCTAAGGATATAAAAGCTTTCTATATGAGATTAAACGATGATGGAAAGACAGTTGCTGCAACTGACCTATTAGTTCCTGGAATCGGAGAACTTATTGGAGGAAGCCAAAGAGAAGAAAGAATCGATGTATTAACTAAGAGAATGTCTGAACTAGGTCTTAAAGAAGAAGACTATTGGTGGTATTTAGAACTTAGAAAATACGGAGAAACTAAGCATGCTGGATTTGGATTAGGCTTCGAAAGACTTATCATGTATATTACAGGTATGTCAAATATCAGAGACGTAATTCCATTCCCAAGAACTACAGGACAATCTGATTTCTAATAAATTAACCCCTAGTAACTACTTTACTAGGGGTATTATTATACTTATTTTAAAACTCATAATCAATGCATTGTCTATTAGTTAAATTAGCACGTATAAACTTTCCTACTTTTACATGCTCATCATGAACTTGATAGTAATCTAATTCTTTCATTGTTTCAAATTCACTTATTAAAATAACGTCAGCAGTACAAGATTTTATAGGATCTATAATTACTTCTATAAATTTTATTCCTTCTATTTTATCCTTTAATCCTTCTAAATCTTCCTTTACTTTTCTAGCATTCTTATAATTCTCTTCCTTAGATAGGTCTTCTCTATAATTCCAAGATACAATATGTCTAATCATATTAGTTCCTCCTCTATATATGTTTCAATAAATAAATTACATCTTATAGTATTATAAAATTTAAATTAAAAATCACTTTTATATTAAGCTATATAATTTGAAAGCATATAGTTTTTAAATTTTTATATAAGCTGTCGATATAACTCCATATTTAAAATATTTTTAAAAGGAAATAAAGCTCACTAAATATGAAATCTTTAAAACAACTTATCTATTCTAATTTTATTATACAGTAATTTGAAATATTTTCTATATAGATAAAGAGCTTATTTAATACTTACTTACATACATTCAGGCAATCAATATTTTATACCTCTGGCCTTATAACCTCTAACAGCTTAAACTTTTTATCTTGATATTCATACTTAAAAATACTACAGTTTGGGAATCCCTTTTCAAGCTCCTCTGCAGGGTCTTGCCATGCTTTTAAAAAGTTAAAACATGCACCTCCATGAGACACTGCTAAAACAACTTTATGATCTTCTTTTTCCATTATTTCTCTACAAGTCTTTACCATTCTATCTCTTACAGCATTTGAAGACTCACCACCATATGAAACAAAAAATGTTTCATACTCCTTTGGTCCTTTAGGGTTTAAATCTTCACTCTCCCCCTCAAACATTCCAAAATTCATTTCTTTTAATCCTTTTAATCTTACATATGGAACTTTATTATCAGTTATAATCTCTAAAGTATCGCAAGCTCTTTCTTGAGTTGAAGAATAAAAATGATCAATTTCAATATCTTTGAAGTATTCTCCTGCAACCTTAGCTTGTCTTATTCCCTCTTCTGTAAGAGGTGAATCACAAAACCCTTGTACCTTTCTTCTTGCATTAAATAGTGTTTGTCCATGTCTCATTAAATATAATATTTTTCTCATATTTCCATCTCCTTACTTCCCAATACTATATATTATTATTCTACTAGTTGGAGTTAACTCTAAGTCAATACATTAATTGTATTTGTATCTATTTTATTTATAAGAAAAGATTTTCTTAAACTTAATTTTATCTTAGCTTTATTACATTATACAGCGCTTATCAATAAACTATATTTATTACCTTACTTTAATCTATTAAGTTACTTAAGTCATTATTCTTATGTCTAATTATGGTATAATATATATATATTTCTTGTAATACGTCAATTACAATATTAAGTTATTAACTTTATAATTTAAACTTAAAATAAAGGAGGATGCAAATGAACTTCTATGAAAAAATCGAAGAAAATCTAAATGATATTTGCTTTGAATGTAAATTTTATAATACCCCTGAATGTATACCATCAAAATGTAATATAGGTTTTGCTAAAAATGCTGCAGAAACTGCTAAGGTAAAAGGAAATCAATATATAGAAGATGGCTTAAAGATGATTCCAAAAAATGATACTAAATTATATAATAAGACTCTTATTGCAAAAAGCATAGCAAGCATCTGCCGAGTATGTAAAGAATGTAATTTAGAACATAACGACAATTGTATAATATCTCTTGCCAGAAAATCTTTAGAAATTACATATTTACAAAAAGACGTTATCTTCCCTGGAAGTACTCTAATGTACATAGTTAATGTTGCTAAGCAAGATCAAGGCTTAGCTGATGAAATAAAGGAGGAATATGATAAGCTTCTTAAAGAATCTACTGAAGAAGTTGCTATGGATAAATCTTTAATTGCAAAGAAAACTCCAATTTTAGTAGATCTTAAAGAAAATGAAACTTATTTATGGTGCTCATGTGGAAAAAGTTCTAATATTCCATTCTGCAATGGTGCTCATATAGGAACTGACTTCGTCCCATTGTCTTTTGTAGCCAAAAAGACTGGAAAGGCAAAATTATGTGCTTGTAATCATACTAAAACTCCACCATATTGTGACGGATCTCACTTAAAGCTTTAAAAATTAAAGGAAGTGTAAATCCACTTCCTTTAATTCATTAATTTTTTATTCGTAGTAAAACTTTTCTTTTAAAATCTTTTATCTTGCTTATATCATGACTTTCAATATAAGCTCCCCATAGAATCAATGTGATACTTAATCCCACAGAAAATCCATTTATAAATTCAGGTAGAGGAAATAAATATCTTGATGCTAACCAGAATGAATTTATAAGCAGACCAAATAAAAGATAATTATTTAACTTCTTCACAAATCTTCACTTCCCTTATATCTTTCTTGAAATAGCTTTATAAGCTATTAAGTATGCTAATAGAAAAATACCTACTAATATTAATAATATTTTCGTAAGCTCTGGATACCATAACCCTCCAATTAAAGCTACTAAATACATAGTTACTAACATGACACCTAAGGCAACTCTTGTGGCTTTTAAACTTATTTCTTTATTTCTCTCATCTGTATTTTCAATATGACTTTTTCTTAACTTTTCCTCATTTTTTAGAAGTACACTATTTTTAATTAAAAGTATTGCCCCTGCAAATATTAATCCAGAGCCAAATCCAGTATATACCCCTAGCATTTTTTCGCTAATGCTTCCGCTAAATATTTTATTTCCTAAAAAAGTAACTATCAAAGTAATTACACCAAGAATTATAACTCCAATAAAACATACAATTCTTTTCTTTATAAATCCTTTATATTCTTCATTAGTACTACATTCATTACCACAAAAAATTCCTAACATAAATTCTCATCTCCCTCAAAAATAAATACATCTTCTATTCTTAATTCAAAATATTGAGCTATCTTATGTGCAAGAACTAACGAGGCTTTATATTTACCACTTTCTAAGGAAATTATTGTTTGCCTAGTAACATCTAGGGCGTCAGCTAGTTCACTTTGCGTAATTTTACGCTCTTTTCTTAATTCCTGTATCTTAGTTCGCAATTTATCACCTCCAGTTTTGTAAAGCACCCTTTACATCTTTAGTATAGCTTGCTTTACATTTAATGTCAAGCTTATTTTACATTTTATAAAAAAATAAAGCTGCTACCTTTCTGTAACAGCTTTATTTAAAACACAATTTTTTGGGGAATCTATATTAATTTACTTATTAGCTATTTTACCTTTGTTTTCTCTTAAGATTTTTATAAAAAGAATATCCTAATGCTGATATTATACCTATAACTGATCCAGCTGAAAAAGTTAATATAATATTATCAATAAAAAACCCTAATAATATTCCTATTCCAGCTCCTAGAGCTATTCCTTTTGCCAAGTAATCATAATCCTGATCTGATAAAATTAACTTTTCCAAAACTGTAACACCCCTTTTATACTTTATACACTATATTATAATAGGCACTTCTTAAATAATTCTTAACGAAAACTTAAGGTATGATTAAATATATTTTTATTATATATCATCTATTATAACTTGTAAAGGGTTATTTAATACTTTATTATTTATTTTTTAAAACTTTTATAGGTTTTTTATAACCTTTTGTATAAAATTCATTAACTTGTAAAATATAATTTTCTAAAAAAAGCAAAATAAAAAAACCCTTAAAAAGAGTTTTTACTATACTTATTCTTAATAATCTTTAATTAATTCTATACTAAACAATTCATTTCTAGTTATTAATTAAGGGTTGTCTAAGACAACCCTTACCTGGTGGCTCGACCAGGAATCGAACCAGGGACACGAGGATTTTCAGTCCTCTGCTCTACCGACTGAGCTATCGAGCCTCAACGATATATATTTTAATAAATTTTTCACAAATTGTCAATGTTTAATAATACTATTTTTAAAAATAGTTATTTTTATATTTATTAATAAATATAATACACTATAGTACTACTTGGAGTTATTTATGAAGTATTTTATATTTATCTTATTAATCTCAGCTTTGTTATTTACCTACTATTACTATAATAAAAAGATAGAGCTATTAAGAAAACAATTAATGATTTCCCAAAGAAAATCTTATAGTAGTTATAATAGTAATAAAAGGATAAATTCTGAAAAAGTTATAGTTAAATTTTTCATCCCTACTTATAAATCCTGTTCTATAAAACCGAATAGTAATTTATACTTATCTCCCCTTAACTCTTCAATAGTTCTAAGAACTACTATTTCTTCTATTGAAGCTGGAGTTTTAGATTGTGCTGATTGCTACAACGAAACTTGGTTTTATGTAAACTTACCTAGTAGCGATGATATTAATTGTAGGGGCTGGATTAATTCAAAAGACATCTCTATATTTTATAGTAATAGTTCTTCTGTATCAAGAAATTGAAAATAAGGCTGCCTTTAATTAGCAGCCTTATTTTTAATTTACTAAAATCATCAATCCTATATAAAATACTATTGCCAGTATAACTGGAATATTAATTACTCTTTCTTTCTTAACAGGTTTATTTTCATTATTAAATTCAGCTACCTCTTCTAAGCCACTTGTTAATACTCTCTTTTTATTTATCTTATCTAACCAATAGATTATTAAGAAAACAAAAACAGAAAATATTATAGCTATAGTTCCGTAAAATATAAATAAAAATAATTTCTCTGATGAACTTATATTCTTAAGTGTAGTTTCTGCAGTTTCATTTGATATAGGTAATACATTTTTTATTAATTCTGTTATCTTTAACATAGTAACTGATGTACCATTAATTATAAAATGCATTATCATAGAAGAATAAATACTACCTGTAATTCTTACTACTAAAGCAAAAATAAATCCTAAAGCTGCTGTATATAAAAATTGCTGAGGATCTAAATGTAATATTCCAAAGAATAGACCTGTAATAGCTGCTGCAACATATCTATTTTTATTATTATATCCTGATAAGATTATTCCTCTTAGTGTAATTTCTTCTGATATAGTTGGTAATAATGCCATTACTGCTAATAATAATGGGTATGGTGCTGAAACAATACTCCCCATAAATTCTCCAGCATTATTATTAAAGAAAAATACTGTAATAAGAGAAAAAAAAGTCATAACTGGTTGTACCACAAATCCTAATAATATAACTAGTAGGGTGTCTTGCCAATGTAACTTATTTAACCTTAATGTCTTCTTTGCTGGCTCCTTACTTATTAGTAAGAATATTATAGCTGGTATTATTAATATAATAAGATGATTCAAAAATAATATTAGCTTAGGATCTGAGATTCCTAACATTCTATATAATAATATTAGAAAACTCGGCCCTAAAGCCTGCGCTACTAATATAAATAAAAAATATAAACTAGATCTTAATACCTTACTCATATTTTCTCCTTTCACTTAATTAAGTTAATTAATCTAAAATTTATAATAATCACATTTTACTGTATAAAAGACATTGATACTGTACATAATTATAAATGAAGCGAGAAAGTTTCCACAGTTAATCGCCTCTCCCCCATTTTATTTATATAAAGAAATAATCCCCTTATTCGTAAAGAGTTAAGGGGATTATTTCTTTTTAATAATTCCTTATTAATTCTTTTCTTAATATATTTAAGGCATTCATAGTTGCCTTCCTTCTAACAGCTTCTCTATTTCCTGATAGATTTAATTTTTCAACTATAGTCTTTCCTTTAATAAATACTCCAACATAAACTAATCCTACTGGTTTCTCTTCTGTTCCGCCACCTGGACCTGCAATACCTGTAGTAGCTATTCCTATATCTGTATTAGCTTCCCTAGCTATACCCTCAGCCATTTCTTTTGCTGTTTCTTCACTAACTGCGCCATACTTATTTAAAGTTTCTTCCTTTACTCCAAGCCTTCTTACCTTAGCTTCATTTGAGTAAGTTACTGCACCTTCCATAAATACTTCTGATATACCAGGATAAGAAACTAATGATGAAGCAATCAATCCACCAGTACATGATTCTGCTGTAGCTATTGTCAGCTTCTTTTCACATATTAACTTAGCCACAACCAAATCTAAAGATTCTTCTCCTTCTCCATAAATATATTCACCTAGAATTGATTTTATTTCTTCACATTTTGGTCCTATTAATGCTTCACATTTTTCTTCGCAATCTTCCTTAGCTGTTACTCTTAATGTTACTTCATAATCCTTAGCATATGGTGCTACTGTAGGATTAGTACTATTTTGAATAATATCATTAATCCTCTTTGCCATTATGCTTTCACCAATTCCAAATATCCTTAATGTCCTAGATTTAATTACCTTACCAGTTAGCTTTTCAAGGTACTTAACAACATGACTACTAAACATAGCCTTCATTTCTTTTGGAGGCCCTGGAAGTATTATTAAAATCTTATTATCTTCTTCTATAATAACCCCTGGTGCTGTTCCATTATCATTATGTAGCACTATTGCCCCCTCTGGAATATATGCTTGATTTTTATTAGCTTCTAGAACTTCTTCATCTTTTATATTTAAGTATCTTCCTATCCACTCTAAAGATTCTTCATGTAAGTACATTTCTTTATTAAAGTATTTAGCAGCAAGCTCCTTAGTTAAATCATCTTGTGTAGGTCCAAGACCTCCTGTAGTAATAATTATATCGCATCTATCAAAAGCTTCTTTAAAGCCTTGTAATATTCTATCTTCATTATCGCCAATAACACATTGATGATATACATCCACCCCTAAAGTTGCAAGTTCCTTTGCTAAAAATTGTGCATTTGTATTTACTATATCCCCTAACAATAATTCAGTTCCTATTGATATTAATTCTGCTTTCATTATAATCACCTTCCGTTAGTAATATACTATATTTTACCATAAATATTTGTATTATAAAAATTTTTTATATATCTTTAACAAAATTAAGGGCTGTCACAAAGACAGCCCAATTAATAATTAATTATTTTACTACTCCTGCTTATTAGCATTTATACAGTACTTTCCACTATCATCAACACCTTCGTGTATAATGGAAAACTTACTATCTTTAAGCATGGATGTAATTATATTTATATTATCTTCTTTGGCGTTATCTAAAGTTATTGTGAAATTATCTCTTTTATCTACAACTCCCATATAGTCAAAGATATTACTATATTCACTAAGCCCAAGCTCACCATTTATATCCATCCTATAGTCTGGCATAGCAATCCTCCTAGCTTTTCATTTGTATTTGAATAGTATATAAAATTATAATAACGTATATTATTAATTGAAACATTTATACTTAATTATTTTTTCATACTATTCTTCTATTTATTCACAATAACCTAAGTTAATTTTTTACAATCTCTTCTATAATCTTCTTAGCCTCAAGTTCTGGAACTTCTTCATATCTTTCAATCTCACTTGTAAAGCTTCCTCTTGCTTGAGTCATTGATCTTAAATCCGTTGAGTATTTAAACATTTCTGAAAGAGGTACTTCAGCATTTACTTTTTGAAGATTTCCTTCTTGCTCCATTCCTAATACTCTTCCTCTTCTCTTATTTATATCTCCTATAATATCTCCCATATATTCATCTGGCACTAAAATTTCCACCTTCAAAATAGGCTCTAATAATATAGGTTTTGCTTGTTCCAGACCCTTCTTATAAGCAATAGAAGTAGCAAGCTTAAATGCCATTTCTGAAGAGTCTACTGGGTGATATGATCCATCATGTAAGGTAGCTCTTAATCCTACTACAGGATATCCTGCTAAAACACCTTTATCCATACATTCTCTTAAACCCTTTTCAACAGCAGGTATATAGTTTCTAGGAACAACCCCACCTACTACATTATCTACAAACTCTAATTCACTCTCTCCATCTCTTCTAGGTTCAAACTTAATCTTTACATCACCATATTGTCCATGACCACCAGATTGCTTTTTATGTTTTCCTTGCACATCTGCTATGCCCTTAATTGTTTCTCTATACGGTATCTTTGGAAGTCTTAATATAACTTCTGCTCCAAATTTATTTTTAAGTTTACTAGCTATAACTTCTAAATGAGTTTCTCCTACTCCAGATATTATTGTCTCTGCATTTTCTGTATCTCTATTTACAGAGAATGTAGGATCTTCTTCTAATAACTTTTGTAGTGCAGATGATATTTTATCTTCATCCCCCTTAGCCTTAGGCAGTACTGCCATAGATATATTAGGCCTTGGGAAGTTCATCTTATCAAAAATCACTTTATTATTTATATCACATAAGGTATCTCCAGTTTCAGTATATTGAAGCTTTGCAACCGCAGCTATATCTCCAGCTACTACTTCTTTAGTAGGTATTTGACTCTTTCCTTTCATAAAGAAAATATTAGATAACTTTTCAGTTTTATCTTTATTAGCATTTACTACAGTAATTTCATTAGATAATTTTCCAGTAACAACTCTAAATAAAGACATCTTACCTACAAATGGATCGGCTATAGTTTTAAATACTAAAGCTGAAAATGGCTTATTTTCATCAAGGCCTATGAAAACCTCTTCATCCCTCTTAACATCAAGTGCCTTTTGCGGAATTGCGTATTTAGGTGATGGGAAGCATTCTACTACATCTTCAAGGAAACATCTCATACCTATTGCTTTAGAAGCACTACCACACATTACAGGTGCAATATCTCCACTAGCTGATCCCTCTATTAATCCATTATAAATTTCTTCATCACTTAATTCGCCTTCACTAAAGTATTTATCTAGAAGCTCCTCGTTCGTCTCTGCTACTGCTTCCATTATCATTCTCTTACATTCATCTATCTTTTCTAATAATTCTTCTGGAACATCAACTTCTCTTATTTCATTAGTCTTTTCATCATGTATTCTTGCTTTTTTAGATATTACATTTATTACACCCTTGAAGTTATCTTCACTTCCTATTGGATATTGTATTGGAACTACACTTATTCCGAACTTTTCTTTTAACTGGGCCAAGGTTTTGTCATAACTAGAGTTTTCTCTATCTAATTTATTAATAAAGAATGATCTCGGTAATTTTATTTTATTACAATAATCCCAAGCCTTTTCTGTTCCAACTTTAACTCCTGAAACTCCAGAAACTAATATAGTTGCAATATCAACTGCCCTCATTCCCTGAATCATTTCTCCTGAAAAATCGAAATATCCAGGTACATCTACTAAATTAATTTTAGTTTCATTAAATTCTATTGGAGCTATAGCTACTGAAAGAGAAATCTTTCTTTTCTTTTCCTCTGGGTCAAAATCTGTAACTGTTGTTCCATCTTCTACTTTCCCTAACCTATCTGTATTTCCAGTATGAAATAACAAAGCTTCTATTAAAGATGTCTTTCCTGATCCTCCATGTCCTATTAAACCAATATTCCTTAAATTTTTTATAGTGTAATTTTTCATATTACCTCATAATACTTTTACAAATATTATGATTTCACCTGCCTTTCATTTAATATCTAATTAGCTTTTGAAACTATTTTTACTTATGCTTTAATACATATATATGTTTCAATAAATAATCTGCATTTTTTATACTTATAGAATCTTAAGTAAAAAATATTTTTGAAATAAATCATATCAATTGAAAGCATATATATTTTTATTTTGTATATAAGTTGAATATACAATTTCATTTTAGAGATATTTTTCATATGAAATATAAATTAATAACTATAAAAACTTCACTACAACTTATATATTATTTAATAATTAAAAGTCATCTGTGCATAGAACATCTTTAGTAATCTTTTTTATAAGCTATAAGATAATTATAGAATAACATATATTATTTGTATTTTCCAGAATATTCAGTCTATTTGTTTAATAATTAGTATATTTAATTTAATATGATTAAAACTTCCTATATTATCTATAAATATTAAAAAGATAGATAAAAAAGACTATAAAATTTAAAGCAGCTACAAATTTCTAAAAAATAAGAAAGAGCTGCCTTCAAAGCAACCCTTTCTTTGCAATTAATAGTTACCAATTAATAGTTAACAATTATTGATGTAATTCTTACAGAATTACTAAATTAAATTATTTAAAAAACTCCATAGGAGTTTTATCCTCAATTATCCATTACGCATTATCAATTATGCATTAATTAATTCTTTCTTGCGTTTCAGCATCAAAGAAGTGTAATGCATCAACATCTAATCCAAAGTTATGAGATTCACCCATTTCATATTTATAATGACCTGGTACAGTGATATTAAGGTCTTTTCCACTCTTAAGCTTTACAAATAAAGTTTTCTCTTTACCTAATACTTCGATAACATCAATTATACCTTCAAAGGATTCCTCAGTTTTACCACTTAAAAATCTTTCAGAACGAATTCCAAGGAAAACATCTTTTCCATCATAATTTTTTAGGGCTTTTTTATCTATCTCATTAGGTGTAACCTTTATTATTCCATCTTCAGAGATAAACTTACCATCCTTCACTTTTCCTCTTATCATGTTTATAGTTGGAGATCCAATAAATCTTGCTACAAACATATTTTGAGGCCTTTCATAAAACTCTGTTGGCTTACCTACTTGTTGAATCTTTCCATCATTCATAAGTATGATCTTTGTTGCCATTGTCATTGCTTCAACTTGGTCATGAGTTACGTAAATTGTTGTAGTCTCCATTTGTTTATGAATTCTAACAAGCTCTATTCTCATATGCTCACGAAGCTTCGCATCTAAGTTAGATAGAGGTTCATCCATTAGGAATACCTTTGGTTTTCTAACAATAGCTCTTCCTAATGCAACTCTCTGTCTTTGTCCACCAGATATATCAGATGGCTTAGACTGTAAATATTGTTCTATTTGTAAAAGTTTCGCTGCTTCTGTTACACGCTCATTTATTATATTTTTTCTTTCTTTTCTCATGCTTAAAGAAAATGCCATATTATCATAAACTGTCATATGTGGATATAGAGCGTAACTTTGAAATACCATAGCTATATCTCTATCCTTAGATGCTAATTTATTAACTCTCTTATCATCAAAGATCAAGTCTCCTTCTGTAATAGAGTTTAAACCAGCTATCATACGTAATAATGTTGTTTTACCACAACCTGAAGGTCCTAATATAACACAAAAATCTTTATCATCTATTTCAAGATTAATATTTCTTAAAGTAAATTCTTCTCTGCTTTCATATTTCTTTCCTATATTCTTTAATGTTACTTTCATAATCTACACTCTCCTATCCTTTAGTTGCACCATTAGAAAGACCTGATACCAATTGTTTTTGTAGTGCTAAGAATAATATTACAATTGGAATTGCTGTTAGTAGACCACCTGCTGCAAAGGCTGGTTCGTTTATTGTTCTTACGTCATTAACTAAAGTAAATAATCCAGCAGCTAAAGTATAGTCCTCTGGTGAAGTCAATAATACTTTTGGTAGTAAGAAATCCATAAATGGTCCTATAAATGACCATAATGCAATTATTGCAAGCATTGGTCTTGCTATTGGCATTATTATAAGCCTATATATTTGCATTCCTGAACATCCATCAATTTTAGCTGCATCATCTAACTCTGTTGATATTGAATCTAAGTAGCCTTTAAGTAAAAAGGTGTTACTTGCTATCCCTCCACCAGCATATATTAGAATTAGCATCATTTGACGACTAAAGACTGGAATTACATCACTTACAATTGAGTGCATTGTAAAATATGCTGTTATCCCTGCAAATGTTGGTATAGTTTGAATTAACATTATTGCCATAAGAGACATCTTCTTACCTTTAAATCTATATCTTGAATAAGCATAACCAGTAAATGATATTACTATAACTGTTAAAATAGCTGTAGCTATTCCTATATATAATGTATTTGCCATCCATTTCAAATACAAAGTATCATTAAACAAATGCCTGAAATGCTCTAAACTAAATTCAAATCCATCATTTAAAATTAAGTATTTCCCTTGTACACCATTAAAAGAAGATATAATAATTTGTGAGATAGGAACTATAATTAGTAATGCCCATATTATTAAGATTACGTAAGTTATCCCAATCCCTACTTTTCCCATCATTGTTAAAGGTGGCTTATCTGATAAATATAAATCATTTTTCTTTTTCTTATTAAAAATGCTCATTACTACTTCTCCTTCCTAAATGCATCAGTATTTCTATATCCAATATAAGAAACTATCATAAGAGCAATAGAAATTAAAATAGTTATCGCAGCTCCTAATGCTTGATATTGATTTTCCATTGTTAACTTATAAATATAAGATATAAGAATATCTGTTTCTCCAGCTAGGTTACCATATGAAACTGGATTAAATGGTCCTCCAGAGTTAAATAAATATATATTAGAGAAGTTATTAAAGTTAAATGTATATTGTCCTACTAGTAATGGAGCTGTTTGGAATAATACTAGAGGAATTGTTATCTTAGTTAACTTTCTAAGGGAACTCGCTCCATCTATGTCTGCTGCCTCATATAATTCTTTATTTATAGATTGTAGTACTCCTGTTGCTAATAAGAATATATATGAACTTCCAAGCCATCCTTGAATGCAAATTAGTACTACTTTTGTTACAAAAGGATCATTTTTTATCTGGAAGCCAGGCCCAAATACTCCTCTTAATAATTCTGTCAAAGCTCCATTTGGAGATGATAAAATACTAAAGAACATTATAGTAATAAATGCTGGAACTGCCCATGGTAGTAAATAAATTGATCTAAAGAATGTTTTTCCTTTTATTCTTTCATTATTAAGTAATAGTGCTAATGCAAATCCAAGGAATATTCCTAATGAAGTTGCTCCTATTGTCCATATGATTGTCCAACCTAATATCTTCCAAAATATTGATCCTGCCATTCCTTGTCCTAATAAAATCATCTTATAATTTCTTAGTACATCCCATCCAAATTTAGCTTGGTTTTGTGGATCCATTCCTGTAAATGATAAAAGGATTGTTGTTGCCACTGGAACAAAAACTATAAACACTATAATTATTAATGCTGGAAGTGATACTAAGTATGGTAATCCATCTTCTGATAAGCTTTGCTTAGTTTCATACCAAACTCTATATCTTACCCCTTTAATTGTATCTTTCTCTACTTTATTAGCATCTTTAAAGGATAAAATCATAAGAATCAATGCAATTGTTAAGAAAACTACTGCCACTATACCTTCAACCATAAAGATTATAGATCTATCTAATCTTCCTGCATCTTTTGCTAAAGTAATAAGCCCCGCAATCCCGTTACCTCTATAGTTACCAAAACCTAAAGCATATGGAATTGCAATTACATATATATATATTGTTGCTAAGAACATTATAATCGCTTTTGTGTACTGTTTATTCAACAGTTGACCAAGTCCAGGGAATAAAAATGTTATATATGATGCTATTGGAACAGTCTTTTCCACTTCTACTGGTACAACTCTTCTAATATCTGATACATTAATATTCACAGTTTTAATTTTTTGTTTTAGAATCCTACTTAACTCATGTTTTTTATTTTTTACTATTTCTGAGTAATAATTTTTTTTTGATTCAAAGGATTTAACTAAGATTCTTTCCTTTGTTACTCTTTTTAATCTTTTAATAGATTCATCTTTTGCCTTATCAGAAATAAGACCTTCACTAGTTCTAGATTTAACAGTTTTTATATTATCTTTTAATAGCTGCTTTTCCTGAATCTTAAAAGCATCAAATTCTTCCTTAAAAGTCTTTTCTTCTTCTGGAGATATTTTTTCTAAAGCCTTTTTAGCTTCATCTAATTCTCTCTTGCTTTCCTTTGCAAATTCAATTACTGGAGGAATTTGTTCTATTTCTATTTTACATTGTTTATAAATAAGTTCTGCATCATAAGTTAATTCAACATATGATTTATAAAATTTTTCTTTTTCATGAGCCTTAAATAATCTAACTTCTAACTCATCAACCTTCTTAATAGAAGTCCCATTAGTAATTTTAAGTGATTTTGATTTTTCTTCTAATTCCTTTAAAAGTGACTTTTCCTTTTCTTTAAAGTCATTTAACTTTTTTATATAACTATTATTATTTTTATTTCTCTTTATTTCTTGTAGCTCTGCATTAAGCTTAACTTTTTCTTCTTTACTTGATTCTTTAATTTTTTCTTGCAAGGTAGCTACTTCTTTTAAATATAAATTTTTTCTTTCATATTCTCTATCCAAATTATCATATAAATACCTACTTAATATTTTCAATACTACTTCCCCCTTTAACCTTGCTGTATCTTGCTTGTAATTTTAATATTATTCTCATTATTAATTTCCTTCCATAAATACATTAAAGTAACCAATATACCTAAGTAGCAAATTCCACTGATAATAAGGAAAAGTGAAAAATATGCCTCTCCTATTAATGTAAGGGCAAATAAACCAATAATTAAAATAGTCCATATAAGTATAAATAGTTTATTAACCTTAAGTTTTATAAAAGCAAAGTATGTATTTAGACTTAATGCCACTGGGGTTATAATTCTAATGAAGAAAACAGATAAAATCGTAGTAAGATAAAGTGAATAACTTTCATCCATGCTTTGACTTCTATCTATATTCAAGTTAGGATTGTTAAGCCAGTTTTCAAATAGCCCTATATCCTTTGCCTTTGCAAATGCTTCTAATGAATATGACATAATAATCACTGCACATAATCCTACAATTAAATAAAATATCCTTTTGTTCATCATAGTTGTCTCTCTCATCTGTTTCCTCCTTAATTAATTAATAGAAAAGGAGAACAAATGTCTCCTTTTCAATTTTTCTTTCTATTAATAGCTTCCCATCATAGCTTCGAAAGATGCTTGTACTTGTTTGTAAGCTTCTTCAGCATTTGCAGGTTTCTGTCCTGACCATGATAATAAAGCATTTTGCCATGTATCCCAAACCTTACCATATTCAATGAATAATGGTCTATTTACTGCACCTTCATATGAAGCATAAGTAGCTTTAATTACTTTTTCATTCATTCCGCCAATTCCATCATAAGCAGAAGCTTCAACATTTTCTAAAATCTTACCAGTTGAATTAAATAAGTCTTTTGCATAAGTAGGGTTAACTACTTCCATAATAAAGCTTTGAGCTAAAGCCATTTGATCTGCATCTTCTTCAACTCTTGCATTAATACCAAGGCCCCATCCGCCTTTCCATTGGTTAAGAGCTTTTCCATTTACAGTGATTTGTGATAATGGAACTACTTCTAAGTTATCAGCACCTACTTTATCTTGTAATCCAGTAGTTGCCCATGGTCCATCTATTCTAATAGCAGCACCATTAGCAGCTGAGAATTGTGCATCTAAATAACCTGAAACTGCATCTTTATCCCAAAGATCAGTATTGTTTTCATAATGAGGTTTCCAATAGTTATATAAAGCTTCGAATAATCCCTTTTGATCTGCTGATAAATCAGCCCATGCTTTAGTACCATCTGTTGTTAATGTACCATCATCAGCTTTATCTAAGAATTCAAAATTAGCTGAATTAGCAAATGCTACTCCAAACCAAGCATCATGAGCTGATACTAACATCTTTCCAAAGTCAAGGCTTGTAAATTCTATATCCTTACTTGTATCTATATTTGCTGCTGCTGCATTTTCTTTATTAACATATGCTATTAATGTTTCAATATTATATGGGAACGCTAGGTAATCATCACCAACTTTAAAGTTTCCACCTAAGCCTCCATCAAAATCTTTAAATCCTCCAACCTTTTCTGCCATTGCCTTAGCATCCATAGGTGCTAATACATTATTATTTGCTAGTCCATATAATCTATCTGCTGGAAGTGCAAATACATCTGCTATATCTGGATTTGTTGCATCAGTCTTATCAAGAGCATCTAAATGCTCAAATGATCCAACTTCATTAAAGTTTATAGTTGCTTTTGGATATTCCTTTAATACTCTTTCTTTTACTTGGTTATAATAAGGTACCCATTCTTTTTCTACTTGAACTGTAATTGTAGCTTCGTTGTCAGCAGGCGTTGCTTCCCCTGTATCTTTATCTCCATTACTACCACATGCAACTAGGCTCATTGACATAATACCTAATAAAACTGTTGATAAAAGTTTTTTTCTCTTCATAATTCTAACTCCTCCATAACATAATTTAAGTTATATATTAAATTTAATAACTTTCTTTTAATACTATAATTTCCAAATTTCTTCTGCATACTCTTTAATTGTTCTATCTGAACTAAAGAATCCTGCATTCACTGAGTTTATAAAGCATTTTCTTGCAAATTCATACTCATTTTTGTAATCATTACTTAATTTTATTCTAGCATTAAAATACCTTTCTAGGTCATTTAAGATAAAATAATGATCTGCCTTATGCCAATGAGTACCCTTTAGCAATGCATAATATAACTCTTTAAAAGTTCCTTCTATTAATTTTTCTTCTACTGTTTCTATTTCTTCTTTTTCTATATTTTCATCTGTTGCTTCTTCTACTCCATCTTTTACTTCAGTTACTTCTTCCTCTTCATATCCATCACTGAATGTTCCATCTACTAAGGTATCGATTACTCTCTTTATATGCTTATCCTTATTGTAAATTTCAACTGGATCATAACTATCTTTAATTCTTAAAACTTCTTCTTCAGTTGCACCAAAGATATAATTATTTTCCTCTCCAGCTTCTCTTACTATCTCAATATTAGCTCCATCGTATGTTCCTAAAGTTACTGCTCCATTAAGCATAAACTTCATATTACCTGTTCCAGATGCTTCAGTCCCAGCTGTAGAAATTTGTTCAGATACGTTTGCTCCTGGTATAAGCTTTTCTGCATATGAAACATTGTAATTTTGTACGAACACAACCTTTAACTTATCTTGAACATCTTTATCATTATTAATTAAGTCTGCTATTTCATTTATAAATTTAATTATTGCCTTTGCTCTAGCATATCCTGGAGCTGCTTTTCCTCCAAATATAAATGCTGTTGGAGTAAAATCTTTTAATTCTCCATCCTTTAACCTAAAGTAGATATCTAAAATTGATAAAGCATTCATAAACTGTCTCTTATACTCATGAAGTCTCTTTATTTGAACATCTAATATAAAATGTTCTTCTAGTTTTATTCCTTCATGTTTATAAATATAATCAATTAGTTCTCTTTTCTTATTCTTCTTTATTTGAATAAATTCATCTATAATATCTTTATTCTCAGAATACTTTTCTAATTCCTTAAGCTTTGATAAATCCTTTAAAAAACTCTTATCTCCAAGTAACCTACTATAAAGTTCTGTCAATTCCTTATTACAACTTGCTAGCCATCTTCTTTGAGTAATCCCATTAGTTTTATTTTGGAACTTATCTGGATAAATTTCATACCATTCTTTTAAAGTATCCTTTTTTAATATTTCACTATGAATCTCTGCTACACCATTTATATACTTACCTATATAAGTAGCTAATCTAGCCATATGAACTTGATTATCCTTAATAACCTCATACTTATCTAAATCTTCTTTTTTCACCTTTAAATCAGTAAGCTCTTCAATTAGCTTTTCATTTATTTTTTCAATTACTTCATATACTTCTGGTACTAAATCCTTTACTAAATTAACATCCCATTTTTCTAAGGCTTCTGCCATAACTGTATGGTTAGTATAATTGAAAATTTCTTTAGCCATATTAAATGCATCATCAAATTCTACATTGTTTTCTAAAGTCATCAATCTAATAAACTCTGGAATTGCTATAACTGGATGAGTATCATTTAATTGAATAGTATTTAAGCTGACTAATTTACTAAAATCTTTTCCATGAAGCTCTTTGTACTTTCTTATAAGATCTTGTAATGATGCACTAGAGAAGAAGTATTGTTGTCTAAATCTTAATATTTTACCTTCATAAGTATTATCATTTGGATAAAGACCAGCTGAGATATTTTCAGCAATTGTCTTATTCCTAATTGCTTCATCATATTTACAATTATTAAATAGATCAAAGTCAAAATCCTCTATTGCTTCACTTTGCCATAATCTTAATGTTCCAATATTATCATTTTCATATCCTATAATTGGCATATCATATGGCACAGCTAAAACTTCTATATCTTTAAACCTAATTTTAATTGAATCTTCAAATCTTCTAAGACTCCATTCGTCACCAAAGCTAGTCCAATTATCTGCATATTCCTTTTGGAATCCCTCTTCTATTTTCTGTTTGAAAAGACCATATTTATATCTAATACCATACCCTTTTAGAGGAACATTAACACTTGCTGCACTATCTAAGAAACAAGCTGCAAGTCTTCCAAGTCCACCATTTCCTAATGCCATATCCTCAATTTCTTCGAATTTATTAATATCAAACCCTAATTGATTCAAGGCCTCTTTTACTTCATCATATATCCCCATGCATATTAAGTTATTTTGAACTGCTCTTCCCATTAAAAATTCTGCTGATAAAAAGTATGCATGACGATTAGTATTAAATCTATTTTCTGATTCATGCCAAGCCTTAGAAATTTCTGTAATTGCTATCTTTGCAACTACATTATGAACTTCTTGTACTGAAGCTCTATCTACTTCCTTATCATAATCCCTAAGAAGACCTTCTTTTATTTTTTTCATTAAACTGTTTATTTGCATTTAAACTACTCCTTCATATTCCTTCTATATAATGTGCTCAGGCTTTTAAGTTTATTTGCTAATTCATCAGTAAGATAATTTTTATCCATCCTCCATCTCCAATTTAACCCGATGGTGGATGGAATATTTATTCTACCTTCTGAGCCTATATCTAATATATCTTGTATCTGAATTATTGCAGTTTCCGCTGTACTTGCTATAGCAGTTTTAACTAAAGCCCAAGCATCATCTTCATTCTTCATTCCTGTATAAGCCATACAAAACTCTTTTTCTGATTCACTTAAGCTTTCAATCCATCCCTTAATAGTATCATTGTCATGAGTACCAGTATAAACTACTGTATTCTTATTATAATTATGTGGTAAATACTCACTATCGCCTTTAGGATCAAAGGCAAATTGTAAAACTTTCATACTAGGAAATCCACAATAATTAAGTAATCGTTTAACATCCTCTGTTATATATCCTAAATCCTCTGCAATTACATTTATATCTCCAAGTTCTTTTTTTATTGCATCAAATAATTCTATACCTGGTCCCACTTCCCATCTTCCATTAGCTGCTGTTTCATCCTCATAAGGTATTGACCAATATCCGGCAAACCCCCTAAAATGATCTATTCTTACTATATCGAATAAACCTAATGATGATTTTACTCTCTCAATCCACCAGTTGAATTGTTCTTCTTTATGTGCCTTCCAATTATATATTGGGTTCCCCCATAATTGGCCTGTTTCAGAAAATGCATCTGGTGGGCATCCTGCAACCTTAGTAGGAATTAAATCTTTATCTAACATAAATAACTTTGGATTAGACCATACATCAGAACTATCTTCTGCCACATATATTGGAATATCTCCTATTATTTCAATCCCTTTCTCTTTAGCATAACTTCTTAAGATATTCCATTGCTCATAGAATTTAAATTGCATAAACATTTGAAATTCTATCTCATCCTTTAAAAGAGTTGAGTATTTAATAAGAGCTTCTTGTTCTCTTCTTCTTATATCCTCATTCCAGCTAGTCCATGTTTTACCGCCATTATAATCCTTTAAAGCCATAAATAAAGCATAATCATAAATCCAAAACTTATTAGATTCCTTAAACTCTTCATATTCTTTATTATTCTTATTAAATCTATTAAATGCTATTTTTAAAACTTTATATCTACTTAGATATATTTTTCCATAATCAATGTATCTTTTGTCTTTGCCAAAATCTATTGGATTTATTTCTTCCTGCTTTAATAATCCGTCTTTAGTTAATAAGTCTAAATCAATAAAGTAAGGATTACCTGCAAATGTTGAAAATGATTGATATGGTGAATCCCCATAACTAGTAGGACCAAGGGGTAATATCTGCCAATAACTTTGATTTGCTTTTTCTAAAAAATCTATAAAGTTATATGCTTCTATTCCAAATGTCCCTATTCCATGATTTGAAGGCAAAGAAAATACTGGAAGTATAATGCCACTCTTTCTCATACTACAACCTCTATCATTACTCAGTATTGTTTAATTAAATTTTATTTAAGTATCTTTTCGAAAAGTATTAACTTGTACCTAAAGTATAGCATTCTAAAATTTGTAAGGTCAACAATATTACGGCTTTTTAGGTATGTAAAACTAAGGGCTGGAAAGGTTCTTTAAGCATTGGTTTTTGTCCTAAGATTTTTCACTTTTTAGTGTTTTACCCTACTTATATTTGAAAAATCCTCCTTAAAGCATTGATATCTCTAGATTCCTTTAACTACTAAAATTACTATAAAATTTCTCATTTTACCCTTTTCAAAGTATGCAATCTTGACTTTATATTAGCCTCTTTGATACACTCTAGGAAAATTTAAGAATTATTTACAGATTATTTAAGGCAAATTACACTCTACATTTCTCACATAATAAAATAAAGAAGGTGTTTATATGAAATTCATTTATGGAAAAAATGATTTTAAGGATTTTAAAAGTGGTAATTCATATTGCTATTTATTAACTAATGGGCTAGGTGGATACTCAAGTACCACTATTATTAACTCCCTTACAAGAAATGACCATTCACTTTTTGTAGCAAGTACAACTGCACCAAATATAAGAAAAACCTTAATTAGTAAAATAGAAGAAATACTTCATATTGGGGATAAAAAGGTATATTTAAGTTCTCAAGAATATGTTTCCTATACTAAAAATAAAGAAGGCTTTCAAAACTTAAGTAGTTTCACACAGGAGTATTTACCTACCTGGACATACTTCTTTGATGGTATAGAAGTTAAAAAGACTATTGTAATGGAACATGGTAAAAATACCTTAGGAATTAAATACGAAATAGAAAATAGAACCGAATATAATGTGTCCCTTGAGGTAATTCCAGTATTGCAATTCTGTGATAGAGGAAGTATTTTAAGTACTCCTAAGAGCTATAAAATCATTGATAATCTAATTTCAACTGATGATATCACTATGTATGTCCATTCAAACTATTCAAGAAAATTACAAAGAGAATTAGAGTTTATTAATGATTATTATTTTGATTATGATGCTTGTGATGGAAGATATTCAGTAGGATCTGGATCAACTCTTATTTCATACTTCTATGATTGCAATAAAGGATCAATAGAATCCTATGAGCTAATCTTTACTTTGGAGGGATTCTGTGAAGATGTCCAAACTATTATAAATAATGAAATTACTAGACAAAAGGCTTTAATAGATAAATCAGGCTTTGAAAATGAAATTGCTAAGACCTTAGTTAGGGCTAGTGACCAATTTATAAGTCATAGGAACTCTACTAATTCAAAAACAATTATGGCTGGCTATCCATGGTTTGGAGACTGGGGTAGAGATACCATGTTTTCTCTTTTAGGTTGCTGTATTAGCACAAAAAGATATGAAGATGCTAAGGATATTTTTAGAACTTTTATTAAATACTTAGATAAAGGTTTAATGCCAAATCTTTTCCCTGAAGGTGAAAATGACCCACTATACAATACTGTAGATGCATCACTTTTATTTGTCTATGCCTTATACGAATACTATATATCAAGTGGTGATTTAGATTTTATTCGTGATGAAGGATATTCAGCAGTTTTATATATAATTAAGTGGTATAAGAAAGGAACAGACTTCGCAATTTATATGGATGAAGATGCTTTAATTCATGCTGGTGAAGGTTATGACCAAGTTACTTGGATGGATGTTAGATATGATAATATTTTACCTACTGCAAGACATGGTAAACCTGTAGAAATAAATGCTTTTTGGTATAATGCATTAAAAGTAGCAGAATTCTTTGGAACTAAATTTAATGAAGATGTTATAGAATTTTCTACATTAAGTGAGAAAGTAAAAGACTCCTTTAATAATAAGTTTTGGAATGAAAAAGAAAACTGCCTTAAAGACGTAGTCTCTGGTAATCCTTATGATTATCAAATAAGATCAAATCAAATATGGGCTGTAATGGTGCCTTTTACTCCTTTATCAAAAGAAAAATCAAAAGCTGTTGTAGACAAGGTTTATGAAGTTCTATATACACCTTATGGCCTAAGGACCCTAAGTAAATATGATAAGGAATTTGTACCTGAATATAGTGGTAGTCACTTTAAACGAGATATGTCCTACCATCAAGGTACTGTATGGCCTTTTCCCCTTGGAGGATATTATCTTTCATACTTAAAAGTAAATGATTATTCTAAAGAGTCCAAGGATAAAGTCTTAGAACAACTTGAAGTCTTTGAAGCTTGCCTAAGAGAAGGATGTGTAGGACAAATAGCTGAAATTTATGACGGCTTAAATCCCACAAAATCTAATGGCTGCTTTGCTCAAGGATGGAGCGTTGGAGAAATCCTTAGAGTCTACGAAGCAATTTTGTCATAAATTGTGCAGGAGTTTTGGTAAAACTAAGGCTAGCTCAGACAAAACCACAACTCTAAGGACTATCAGATTTTTTATAAGTTCATCTTTTAAAAAAGAGGTTTTGCATAGCAAAACCTCTTCTTTAATTCTTTCATTTTTTCATTACCTTAATTTTTTCATTTTAAACTATTAGTCCAACTAGAGTTGATAGACCCTCGCATATTAGTTTATCTGACTTTATTTCATTTATAACATCTATGCCTGCCTCTTCCTTATTTACTACTACTTTTATTACTTCTTCCCTATCTAGGTTAACTTCTATATTTGATTCATTTGCATTATGAATTACAATGATTTCTTTAATATCATCATTTAAATTAATTAATTTATAAGCTACTGAATTCGCTGGCGAATTAATGAATTTTAGGCAAGACTTTATTCCCTCTATGCTTCTCATTCTAAAGGCTGAATATTCTTTTCTAAGTTTTATTAACCCTTTTACATATTCAACAGTATCCATATTTTCAGATTTTCTAAGCCAATCCATCTTATTAATTTCATCACCTAAATTATAAGTATTATCTATTCCATTCTTAGTTCTTAAAAACTCTTGTCCAGAATGAATAAATGGAATTCCCTGTGATAATAAAACTATAGAAGTACCAAGCCTATGCATATACTTTAGATTATTCTCATCACTTATTGTAAGTTTTAATCTATCATAAAGAGTATGGTTATCATGACATTCAACATAGTTTACTACTTGATTAGGATTTACATCACCCCAGGTATTAATTTCTTCAGAATATTTAATACCTCCTACAATAGTTTTTTTAATATCTATTTCTTTATTATAACTACCATTTATAAAGCCCTTATCATGTAATGAGAAAGCATTTCCTCTTATTCCATCACGAGCTACATCATTGAAAAATCCTATATTCTTCATTTTATATGCATTTCTTTGAATTGCCTTTTTATCCTTAGACAAAATGCTATTCATGTCCCATCCTTCACCAATAATAATTATATTAGAATCAATTTTACTTAGTTCTTCTCTAATTAAATTCATTGTATCAATATCAATTAAACCCATTAAATCAAATCTAAATCCATCTATTTGATATTCTGTAACCCAATACTTTACTGAGTCCACTATAAATTTTCTAACCATAACATTTTCTGAAGCAATAGCATTACCACACATACTTTCATTAGATAACTTCCCATTATTGTACCTAAAATAATAATCTGGCATTAATTTGTGAAAACCTGATTTAAAAACATCATACATATGGTTATAGACTACATCCATTATTACATTAAGCCCATTCTCATGTAATACCTGTATTGCTTCTTTTAATTCTTTTATTCTACATATTGGATTATATGGATCTGTGGCATAGCTTCCCTCTGGAGCATTGTAATGTGCTGGGTCATATCCCCAATTATATTGATCTTCTTGAGGCTGTCTCTCATCTATGCTATCAAAATTATATATAGGCATTAATTGTACATGTGTAATACCTAAATCCTTAATATGGGATAATCCTGTCTTAGTTCCACTACTGCTAACAGTGTTGTCTTCAGTAATACCTAAATACTTTCCCCTATTCTCTATACCAGAATTAATATCACTTGAAATATCTCTTATACTTACTTCATAGATAATAGAGTCTGTTCCATATAACTTCTCTGGCCTTTTATGATTAATAAACCCAGCTGGATTTGTCTCAATCATATTAACTATTGCAGCTTTTTCACCATTTACTGAAAGAGCCTTAGCATATGGATCAACTCCTTCCTTAGTATTATTATCAATAGTAGATAGAAAAGTATAGTATTTCCCTTGTAAATTCTCTTTAAAAGTAATTTCCCAAAGTCCCTTTTCCTTCTTTGTCATACTATAGACTTTCTTATTTATATCTTTATAATTTTCATAAATACATATTTCTATAGAATCAGCTAGTGGTGACCAAAGTTTAAAAGTTGTGTAATCTGCTGTTACTGTGCAACCTAAATCTTCACCATCATAATAATACAAATCATTAATTTGCTTTATATCAAGTTGTACCATATGCCCTCCCCATAATATTTATAAATTAACTACATCAGAAATTATTTTACCTTCTCCAGTGATTATAGTTACATTTAACCTTTTAACTTCTAAATTCCCCTTATTAACTGCATTAATATTATGCTTATCTCTATCTACAGATATAGTAATATCTATACTTGAATTAATACCTTTTTTATAGTCATTACTAATTCCATCATCATCGTATAAAGTGTATTCTGCTTCATTTTCCACAAAGGCAATAATATTTAAGGTTTCAGAATTTATATCTTTAGTACTTTGAGCAGGCTCTCCCAGTACTAACATTTTATTTTTTCTTATAAATACACTGAATTCATTTATATCAATATCGATATAATTATGTCCTTTTTTAATGATTTCAAAATCTTTACTTGTATGATCTTTTACTTTCCATAACAGCATATCTTCAGGAGTATATACATACCTTCCCCTCTTATTTGGTTCATAAATAGGTGCAATCATTATAGAATCTCCAATAAGTAATTGGTCCTCTACTTCTTTTGAAAGCTTATCCTGATATTCAATACCTAGTTGCTTTATAAACATATCACTATTATTTACTGCCTTCATAAATTCTGAGTAAAGGTATGGAATAATTGCATACCTAAATCTAATAGTATTTTTGATTATTTTCTCTACTTCTAAGTCAAAAGCAAAAGGCTCTTGATCTTTAGTTCCTAAGGCTGAATGATTTCTATAAAGTGGGGTAAATATGCTTAGTTGATTCCATCTTATAGCTAACTCTGGATCTATATTACTACCAAAACCACAAGTATCAGCACCAGAATATAAGAATCCGCACATATTAAGTGATGGCATCATCTTCATATTTAATACTATATGTTCCCACCAAGATGAATTATCACCAGTCCAAATACCTCCATACCTATGTGCTCCTATATAAGATGCCCTTGAAAATAGTAAAAACCTCTTATTTTCATCAATAGTATCAAAGCCTTCACTAGCAGCCTTTGTCATATTATATCCATAAATATTATGAACATCATAGTGATTAACTAGTCCATTTTCAGTTTTATGATAAAAACTCTTATAATCATTAACGTTATTCTTTAAATTATTTACTGTATCCATTAACTTAAAGAAAGAATCTACATTAAGCTCTAGCTTCTTAAGCTCATCAATATTTCTATATGCCTCTTCTATTCCGCCTTCACTATAAAAAATCGCCGGTTCATTCATATCATTCCAAAAACCTTCTACTCCATTGTCTATAAGGCCCTTATACTTTCTTCCAAACCAAAGTCTAGCATCCTTATTTAAGAAATCTGGGAAATGAACTTTTCCAGGCCAAACTGCAGCAACAAATGGATTGTTGTTTTTATCCACTGCAAAATAGTTGCCTCTTATTCCTTCTTCATAAATATCATATCCTTCTTCTATCTTTACACCAGCATCTATTATAGGAATAATTTTAATCCCATTTTCCTTTAACCTTTTATTTAAAGAGCTAAAATCACTAAATCTTTCTTCACTTAATGAAAAATCTTTGTAATCGTCCATATAATCTAAATCTAAACAAATACCATCTAAAGGAATACCCTTTTCAATAAACTTATTTGCTATTTCTTCAACTTCATTACCTGTTTTATATCCCCATCTACTTTGTATATATCCAAAAGCCCATTTTGGAGGAACATAACTTTTACCTATAATCTTTAAGAACTCATGAACTATTTCCTTTAATGATTCTCCTTCAATAATATAAATATTAGTATCTGTACCTTCTATATTAATATGAAAGTTTGATCTTACATTATATCCTACATCAAAAGTAACTTTACTTGGGAAATCTATAAACATTCCAAAAGTATTACTTCCCTCTATTATAAAAAAGTTATGTGCCCCATAAAGAGATTTTTTTTCAGGTGTATGACATGGATCATCACTGCAAAAACTTTCATAAATATACCCTCTTTTGTTTATGCCCCTCATATTTTGTCCAAGACCATATACCTTATCATCTTTATTCATTTTATAATTAAGATTTATTTCATTACCTATCTCTATATTAAAATACTTAAAATCTCCAGGATAATTTTTATCACCTTTATTTATTACTGCTTCGGTTTCTATTGGATTGCCTATCTCATATCTACTTATTTTTTCAGTTATATAGTATTTTCTCATATATATCCTCCTAGCCATATTTATACTTTTTTAAGGTTCCTCAATTTACTTTATAGTAACAAAATACCTATATGCCTTCAATGAAATTAGGCCATATTAGCCATTGAGAAATTAACCTATATTTATATATTTAAGTTAAGAATATTTACCTATAATTTCACATACGTTATATTAATTATAAGGTTAGGATTTATTGCTTATGTAATTTTATTATGTTAACCTATAGAAAATGCTGTTAATTTTACAAATGAGAGGTTTTTAAATGGATAATGTATTATATAAAAATAATCAAAAGGTAATTGGATCTATAGTTAGGCTAAATAGAATAAAGAAGAATATGAGCCAAAAAGAATTAGCAAAAGGGATTTGTGTACCTTCATACTTAAGCCGTATTGAAAACGGAGAGCTACTCCCTAGTGAAGATGTTATTTCTATTCTGTTTGACAGACTTGGTTTAAAGTACAATGATGATGACGAATTTATAGAAGATGGGCTTCAAGAATTTGAAGAATTCTTTGATAACCTAAATTTTAATGAGTTTGATAATACTAATAAGCTATTTATTGAAATAGAAGAAAAAGAAGAAGCTTATATTACCTCACCTCTAATTTTAGATTATTATCTAGTTAAACTTGCTAGATATTGTAGTACACCAGAAAGAGACAAGTTTGAAAGTGCTAAAAACTCCATTCTTGCAGCATATGACTTATTATCTCAAAATCAGGAATACTTATATAATTTTTATATTGGTGTTGATACATTAAATGTTAAAGGTGATATTGAAGAAGGTAAAAGTTATATAGAAAAAGCCTTATCCTCAAAAGAGACAGGCCATTGTTATTACTGGCTTTCTTACGTTTATAGAGTAAAAAATAACCCTATAAAAGCCTATGATAGTATAAAAAGAGCCTTATCCTTATATGTAGAAGAAGGAAATTTCATTAGCATAATGGAAAGCTATGAGAAGACAGCTGAAGTTTACTTTATGCTTGATAATCATGCAGATGCTATTACTTACTTAAAAATGGCCCTTAGGATGGCAAAGAAGCTTAATAATTCCTACTACATTGAATATACAAATTCTATTATTGCTTGGTCTTATTTTAAAATTCAAGATTACAATAAAGCTTTAAGCTGCTTAAGAAGCAATTCTGGCTTAATTGACCATAGACTTATAATACCTGATTCCATGATAGAATCATTAATATACTTTACTTTGAAAGATAAAGAGAAGTTAAGAACATCAATAAACAAGCTATTTTCACCTGATTCCATTGAACATCTAGGTGAAGAAATGTCAAATATATTCTTTAAGTTCTTCACATTTTATTTAGAAAATGATAATTATTTAAAAAGCCCAATTTGGGAAGGCCTATTAATTTATATTATAGATGGAACTACTAAGCTTGTTGAGCTTAGGAAAGTTTTTGTTTCATATTTAAAAGAATATTATATTCACAATAGACGATACAAAGATGCTCTGTTTTTAGAATAACTTAATATGATTTTTTAATAATATTAAATTTACTCTAATGAAAAATATGTTACTACTACGCAATGTAAAATAAAGAATCAGTTTTAAAATTCCATTAGGAGCTTTAAAACTGATTCTTTTTAGTATTTCTTAAATAATTACATCAATATTAATCTACTTAAAATTATTAATGGGGATGTTTTTATAAAAAATCCCCATTATATATATTAAAATCTTATAATGTTACACCAATTGCTGGTCCTAGTGGTATTCCAAGTACGAACCAAACAATAAGTAATAATGTCCATCCTATTAAGAATGCTATAGAATAAGGAACCATTGTAGATATTAATGTTCCTACTCCTGACTTCTTATCATACTTTTCAGCAAAAGCAACTATTAATGCAAAATAACTCATAAGAGGAGATATTATATTTGTAGTTGAATCACCTATTCTGTAAGCCATTTGTACTAATGCTGGTGAATTACCTAATTGCATAAGCATTGGAACAAATACAGGAGCCATTATAGCCCATTTTGCTGAAGCAGATCCCATAAATAAGTTTATAAATGCTGTTAATATTACAAAAGAAATTATTAGCGGTATTCCCACAAATCCAGCATTTTCTAATAAGGTTGCTCCCTTTACTGCTATTACTATACCTATATTAGTATAACTAAAGTATTGAACAAATTGTGATGCGAAGAATACTAATACTATATATCCTCCCATTGTTGACATACTTTTACCCATTAGTGCTATTACATCTTTATCATTCTTAACAGTCTTACTTCCAATTCCGTAAGCAACACCTGGTACAAAGAATAATAACGCAATTATTATTACAATAGAATCCATAAATGGTGAGTTAAGTATCTCATTAGTTTCTGGGTTTCTTAAAATCCCATTTGGAAGTAAAGTTATACCTATTAATACTAAAAATATTAATAATGCAATTCCAGCAAATCTTAACCCTCTTTTTTGTTCTCCTGTAATATCAGTTAATACTGCCTTTTCTTCACCCTTATATTCACCTAGCTTAGGTTCAACTATTTTTTCAGTTACTATAGTTCCTATTATAGTGATTAAAAAAGTTGATGCTGCAATGAAGTACCAGTTATCTGCTGGTCCAACTGAAGCTGTATCAGAGAATAACTTTGCACCTTCAGTAGTTATACCTGCTAATAATGCATCTGTAGGACCTACTAAAAGATTTGCACTAAATCCACCAGATACTCCTGCAAATGCAGCTGCTAACCCAGCCATTGGATGTCTTCCAAAGCTTAAGAATACTATAGCACCAAGTGGTACTAAAACAACATATCCTGCATCAGAAGCTATGCTAGACATAACCCCTGCAAATACTACAACAACTGTAATTAATCTCTTAGGAGTGCTTGTAACAAGCTTAGTTAATAATGTTCCAATAAGTCCCGTACCTTCTGCAACTCCAACTCCTAGTAAAGCTACTAAAACTGTTCCAAGTGGAGCAAAGCTAGTAAAGTTCTTTACTGCAGAAGTAAACATATATCTAATCCCTTCAGGTGTAAGTAAGCTTACTACACTTGCAGTCATTTCTTTTATTTCCATTGTGCTTCTATCTAAACCTGTGTATGTAACAGAAACCCCCATTTTAGCCATTATAGCTGATACACCGATAATAATAGCACATAATATAACGAATATTGTAGCTGGATGAGGTAGTTTATTCCCTATCCTTTCAATTCCTGCTAAGAGCCCTCTATTAGGGTTAGCCTTTTTTTCCTTTGTTTTCATCTTAAATGTCCCCCTTAAATTGCAAATATTTTTAATATAAAATTTCATTAAACTTAAAATTTAAATATACATATTTTTTTGACAATAGATATCCCTATTATATATATTTTTTAGACTTTTTACAAGTTTATACGATAAATTCATTAAAAATTATTAATATAATTATAATTATATTGATAAATTTTTACTATTTTTCTTTAAAGCTTAAGAAAATATAATATTGGTTATACTTAATATTAAGCTATCATTTTATTAATTTTTCTTAAAATGTAATATAATAGAAGTAAATTTATACATACTTTTGAAGGAGGTTTTTTAAATACTTGCATTTAAAATAATTTTATATCTTTCATATATTACAAGCATATTTATTATTTTTATTATAATCTTATTTGGTAAAAAAAGACCTGAAAAAACTCTTTCATGGATACTAATACTATTAATATTACCTCCTGTTGGAATAACTTTATTTATATTTCTAGGTCGTAACTGGAAAATAAATACCTTAGATAAAAAGCTTAAAGACAGGGCAATAAAGTTAAGCTGGAGTTCTCTATATAAAAAGAACTACTCTCTTACAGAATATAAACCTATAATAAACTTAATTGCTTCAAACTCCTTCTCTCCTTTATTCACAAACAATAAGGTAACAATCTTAGATGGAGGAGAAGATAAATTTAAATTACTAAAAGAAAAATTACTTAATGCTAAAAATCATATTCATCTCGAATATTACATAGTTAAAGATGATAAGATAGGAACTGAAATAAAAGATATACTAATTAGAAAGGCCAGAGAAGGAGTAAAAATTAGATTCATTATAGATAAAGTAGGATCTATTAGATTAAAAAGAAGTTATATTAAAGAACTAAAAAGTGCAGGAATTGAAGTTGTTTTTTATTCTTATATTTTAGCTCCTTTACTACGTCTTATAAATACTCAAATAAATTATAGAAATCATAGAAAAATAGTAGTTATCGATGGAAGCATAGCGTTTATAGGAGGTATAAACATAGGGGATGAATATCTTGGTCTTGGTAAACTTGGTGATTGGAAGGATTGTCATATTATGATTGAAGGTGATTGTGCCTTAGGCTTACAATCAGTTTTCCTAGATGACTTTTCTAGCATAAAAAAATATAATAATGAAGAAATCACCTTACTAAGTAATATAGAAGATTACTTTAAGCCTCTTGGTTATAAGGGAAACATTCCAATGCAAGTAATACGAAGTGGCCCTGACTCAGAATTCCCAAGTATACTTCAAGCTTTAATAAAAATGATTTCTGTAGCTAAAGAAAGTATTAATATAATTACTCCTTATTTTATACCTTCTGAAGGTTTAATTGATGCATTAAGAATAGCTTCCCTAAGTGGTGTTAAAGTATCTCTTATTTTTCCTGAAAAGGCTGATCACTTTACAGTAAATAGAGCATCTAAGACTTATTTAGCAGAACTAAAACGTTCAGGTGCAAATATCTATTTATACAATAAAGATGCTTTTATTCATTCTAAACTACTTATGGTAGATAATAAAATATGCACTATAGGAACTGCTAATTTAGATATTAGAAGCTTTGAGCTAAATTATGAAGTCAATACTATTATCTATGATGGAAGCATAACAAAGGATTTTAACAATATATTTTATACTCTTTTAGATAACTGTCGTTCATTTAACTATGAAGAGTATGAAAATAGATCTTTACTTACAAAGCTAATAGATGGATTTTCTAGATTGCTATCTTCAATATTATAGCAATACATAGAACTTTATACTTCTTTAAAATAAAACAAGGGGCTGTCTACAAACAGCCCCATAAAAATTAAAAATTATTGTTTTTATAAACTCCCTTAGAGTTTTTTCACTAATTTCTCATTATTAAGTTTTCATTTTACATTATGCAGCAACACCTTTTGCTTTTCTAATTTTATACTTTTCAATTAAACTAGCAATTATAAATCCAATAATGCCACCTGTGGTATCTATCATTACATCCTTGAATGCCATCACTCTACCTGGAATAAAGTATTGATGAAACTCATCACTACATGCATATAAAAATACAAATCCTATTAAATACAGTCTAGTTCTTCTATTATTAACGTAAAACCTCAAAACATTATAAGCTAATAAATATAATATCATATACTCTGAAAAATGAGCTATTTTTCTTACAACAAAAGTTGCTAACTCTCCAAAATAATCATTAAGTTCTATACCTATTAAACTAAATAATTTTAAAACTAAATCACTTTGGCTACTTGATACTTCCCCTGGTTGATGAGACATAAAAAATATTAATATCATCCAAAAAACTAATAATCCCCAAGCAAATATCTTCTTGTTCTTATTCATAAATCTCTCCATATGTACTATAAATATATTTTAAAATATATGAGAATATAAATAATACATTTATATTCTCATAATAATTTATTATATACTATATTTACATTCTATACTAATCTTTTTCAACTAAATACTTATTTATATATGCTAATGATTGTTCTAAGATATTTTGACTTCTTTCTAAATCCTTTATGTTAACTTCTAAATTATATATCCTTTGTTCCACTAGATACATAATTTGCTTAATGTCATTTAAAAGTTTTGCTTCATATGATACTTGTATTCCATCAGAATCAATATATATTTTTTCAGGTACAGCTCCACATTTTGAACACTTTGCATATACACTTTTATTCTCAATATCTCTATACACCTTAAAAGTATCATTATTACAATTAGAGCAATTTGGTAGCATTATATAATCTTGCTCTTTAGAGTCTATACTATATCTTGATTCACATTGAGCACAAATCAAATTTAATTTTTCATCTTCACTTCCTATAAAAAACTTATTACTACTACACCCATCTTTTTCACATACAACAGTTCTTATCATACTAACTCCTCCTCTTATTGGAAAGATATTCCCTTACAATTTAATATGCTGTATGCTAAAAAAATATTCTTATTATTAATTATTTATCTACATATATGGCATAAAGTAAATTAGGCCTAAATTATACTTAGACCCTTCTAACACTTAATTTTCTTCAGTATATTGATTTTCTTTAAGTTCATCCTCAACCTCTTTAATAAGTTCATCTATCCTATTAGTATTCTTCCCAGATAGTAATAATTGCCTTTTTTCTAATTTCAAATTAATTAGTCTTTTCTCTAATTCATCCTTCTTGTCCATGCTAACACTCCCTATCTAAGGATAAGACCTTAAACTTTTACATTCTAATTTAAAGATAACTTGGCCATATATTAATTATATATTATTTTATAATGTATTCCTAATTAAACTTTTAGGAATTTTTAAAACTTTTTCGACATTTTATTTAATATTATATGTAATAGAAAATATTAGTTTCTTATTTTCTTCTTTATAAGTATATTAAATATAATTACTTTTTATAAGTGTTTCTAAAAATAATATATAGTATTTTATATACTAAACAATGCTTATGTTACTAAATTCATTTTAATACCAGCTTATATAGTTTTATTTAATAAATAAAAAAAGAAGCTATGTCATACATAACTTCTTGGTGGAGGTAAAGGGATTCGAACCCTTGACCCCTTGCGTGCAAGGCAAGTGCTCTCCCAACTGAGCTATACCCCCAAATATGGTGGACCTTCAGGGACTCGAACCCCGGACCTACCGGTTATGAGCCGGTTGCTCTAACCAACTGAGCTAAAGATCCTCAATGGACCTGGCAACGTTCTACTCTCCCACACAGTCACCCGTGCAGTACCATCGACGCTGTAGAGCTTAACTTTCCTGTTCGGAATGGAAAGGAGTGTTTCCTCTACGCCATCATCACCAGATT
>NZ_SRYR01000013.1 GCF_004794105.1 Clostridium sartagoforme | reverse complement strand
TTTGAGTGAAAAATAATTTTAAAGTGTAAATTACATTAATTGAAAGCTTATATATCTTTTAATTTTTATATAAGTTGATTCTATATTTACTTAACTGAAATATTTTTTATCTGAACTAATTTAATAAAATATAAAAACTTTATTACAACTTATATATTTGCATAAATTTTAGTTATTTTTGTATAAAAATCTATTGATTTTTTAGTCAATTTTGTATTAAAATTAATCTCTATGTATAATTATTAATAACTTGGATATAAAGGAGACCGAAATGAAAAATTTAACTAAAGACAAGTTTTCTCTTAAGAATTCACTTGCTTTTATTATCCCATCTTTAATAGGAATATTATTATTTATGGTTCCTATTAAATTTAATGGAGAAATTACTATACCAGTAGCTTTGATGTCTAAATTTCTTGCTGATTCTTTAGAGGGTTACTTAACTGCTATTATTACTTTTATGATTTGTATATCTGCTATATTTAGTATAATTACTAAACTATTTAGACCAAAGTTTATTGTAGAAAATGAATTTTTAAACACTTTATTTAATGTAAGCACAATTTGGTTCATAGCTAGAATTTTCGGTGCAGTATTCTGTGTTCTAGCATTATTTAATTTTGGTCCTGAAATGATAATAAATTCTTCAACTGGGGCTTTTGTATTAAATGATTTACTTACTATTTTATTTACTATATTCTTTTTTGCCGGTTTATTATTACCATTATTACTTAACTTTGGATTATTAGAATTCTTCGGTGCAATTCTTACTAAAGTTATGAGACCTGTATTTACTTTACCTGGCCGTTCATCAATAGATTGTATTACTTCTTGGCTTGGTGATGGAACACTAGGAATAATACTAACTAATAAACAATATGAAGAAGGATTTTACTCTAAAAGAGAGGCAGCCATAATAAGTACAACTTTCTCTGCCGTTTCAATAACTTTTAGTTTAATTGTAATAGATACTGTTGGATTATCTCATTTATTTGTACCTTTTTATTTAACAGTAACACTTTCAGGAATAGTTGCAGCTATTATTCTTCCAAGAATATATCCTTTACGTAAAATTCCTAATACTTACTATAATGATAAAGAAAAAAAGGATGATGAAACTATTCCAGAAGGATATACTGCTTTTTCTTGGGGATATAAAAAAGCCCTAGATAAGTCTGGAAGTAACCCTGGAATTAAATCCTTTGTAATTGATGGTATTAAAAATGTTTTAGATATGTGGCTTGGAGTTTTACCTATAGTTATGGCTCTTGCGACTATAGCTTTAATAATTGCTGAATATACTTCTGTGTTTCAAATACTAGGTTTACCATTTATTCCTTATTTAAACCTACTTCAAGTTCCAGAAGCTGTAGCTGCATCACAAACTTTAGTAGTTGGATTTGCAGATATGTTACTTCCATCCGTATTAGCTGCTAACTCAATAACTAGCGATATGACTAAATTTATAGTTGCTTGTACTTCGGTTTCTCAATTAATATATATGTCTGAAGTAGGTGGTGTCCTACTTGGATCAAAAATTCCTGTATCACTAAAGCAATTATTAATAATATTTGTGGAAAGAACTATAATTACATTACCTGTAATAGTACTTGTTGCAAACTTTATATTTTAAAAAAACCTGGACCTCTTTGGTCCAGGTTTTACTTTTATTAAGACATATTTTCAAATATTTTATATAAAATCTACTATTATCTTTATAAATAGCATTGATATAACTAGAATTATCACTGGTTTTATAAATTTACTTCCTTTATTTATTGCAAAATGTGCTCCTATGTAGTTTCCTAATACTGCAAATATAGCTGCTGGTATTCCTATCATAAAGCTAACCTTACCATTTAGTATATAAACTACTAATGCCGCTAAATTAGAAGCCAAGTTTACTATTTTTGCATTTCCTGAAGCTGTAATCATATTAAAACCACAAATGCTTGTAAATGCTAGAACTAAAAAAGTTCCTGTTCCTGGTCCGAAAAATCCATCATATACTCCAATAATTAGTCCTATTATAAAAGATAGAATATATAATTTCCTTATAGGAACTTCCTTTATATTAGTATCTTGTCCAAAATTTCTATTGAATAATAAAAATATTGCAACTATAGGTAAAATTATCATTAATGAATACTGCAGATATTTTTCATCTAGCAAAAGTACAAGTTGCGCACCTACCCAAGAACCTATTAATGCCCCTGCAGCTGAAATTAACGCTGGTTTTAGCTTTATATTGCCACTTTTTAAAAATTTTGCTGATGCCATACCAGTTCCAATACAATTTGCAAATTTATTAGTTCCATAGGCTATATGTATCGGAACTCCTGCAAATAAATATGCTGGTAAGGAAACTAATCCTCCCCCTCCTGCTACTGCATCTATAAATCCAGCTATAAATACTAGTGGGCAAATAATTAATAAAATTACTTTAAATGATATCATCATATATACTCCTTAGTTTTTTAATGGCCTTTACTTAAAATAAGATATATTCCAGAATATCCTACATTTTATTCCACAATTCCTTATTATATCCCTAAAGTCTACTATGTAAATAAAAACCCTTCGACTTTTCAAAATATTCTATTGATATATTTTCATTTATAAATTATATTTAAATTATAGACATACAATTAATACCAGTTCTCAAAAAGGAGGTGTTCTTAGTTAACTATTAAACCTTCGATAAAATTTAAAATACTATAAGTTAATATTTTTAATACACAATATCTTAATACTTCTAATAAACAATATCTTAACATCTTGAATTACACATCAAAAAATATTACCTGTATCCATAAAAATTACGCCTTTTTGTTTTACACATATTAAATTAACTAGGTAATAAAATTAACTTATTTAAAAGTGCTTTTTGAATACACTTTTCTTGCATATTAACCATTTGTATTTAAGCACATTTAACTTACACCTTGCTAAAAGTAATATACCATAAGTTTTATTATTTATTATAAGGAGGAAGTTTATGTTAAAGAAAATGCTTAGTAAAAAGTCCAAACCTTTTATTGCCTTTACTGCTGTAACAGCTATGTTAGTTTCAAACTTAGCATCTGTTCCTGCACTAGCTAACACTACAACTACATCTAATAACACATCCCTTACTACAACTGAAGCTTCTACACAAAAATACCGCAACGTAATGTACTATGGAGATTGGTCAATATGGGGAGGTCAAGGTAGTTTCTACCCTAAAGATATTCCTGCTGATCAATTAACTCACTTAAACTTTGCCTTTGTGGACTTCGATGCTCAAGGCACATTAAATTTCACTGACAAGGATGCAGCTATAGGTCATCCTCTTGGAAATGCAGGAGTAACTTATGGCGATATTAACGGTGGAATATTAAATGCATTCCAAGTATTAAAGCTTGAAAATCCTAATTTAAAAATAGGAGTATCCTTAGGTGGATGGTCAAAGTCTGGTGATTTCTCAACTATAGCTGCTAATGCTTCAACTAGAGCTAAGTTTGTTGAAAACGTTATGTCCTTTATTAAATATACAAATATGGATTTTGTTGATATTGATTGGGAATATCCCGCAGATAAAAGAGATCCAGATAAAGTGGACAATACTAATGATGAAGGTACGCCAAATGCAACTCCTGCTGACAAAGATAACTATATATTACTTCTTAAGGATTTAAAGGCTGCATTAACTAAGCAAGGTAATGAGCTTGGAAAGACTTATGAACTTTCTGTAGCATTACCTGCTGGAAAAGCTAAAATTGATACAGGTATTGATGTTGCCAAATTATTTGAAGTAGTAGATTTTGCAAATATTATGACTTACGATATGGCTGGTGCATGGAGTACAGTAAGTGGACATCACGCGGCTTTATATACAAATCCTAATTCACCATCTAAAGATAACGATACTCTTTCTGTAGATCAAAGCGTAAAATACTATCTCTCTAAAGGTGCAAAACCAGAAAAAGTAGTAATAGGTGCAGCTTACTATACTCGTGGATGGCAAAAAGTTAGTAATGATGGCCCAGATGCAAATAATCCTGGACTTTTTGGTACTGCTGCAGTAGTAAATAAAAACGCTGATGGAAGTCCAACTCCAGGTGCTTTAAATGAATCTCCAATGAAGCCTGGAGAAGGTGGAAGAGCTGGTGGTGTATGGTCATACAATGCACTTGATAAGCTTAAAGCTGCATATCCTGGTCTTAAAGAGTACTGGGACGACAGTGCTAAAGCTCCTTATTTATACAATGAAAGTACTGGTGCTTTCTTCACCTATGATAATGCTAGATCTATTAGAGAAAAAGCTAAATATGTTAAAGATAATAACCTAGGTGGAATGATAGCTTGGATGGCTTCACAAGATGCTAAAACTACATCAACTAAGCATGATGAGTTAACTAAGGTTACTAAGGAAGCCTTATTTGGCACTGGTGACTTACAAGATTATGAAGTAAAGTTCACTCCTGCTAATATAACTTCTAAACTATCTACTAGTAAACCTGCATGGGGAAATGGTAGCGTAATTAATCTAAGCTTTACTAATAATGAAAAATTATCAGCTACAGGTGATGTTTTAAAATCAGTTGAAGAAGCTACTAAGACATTAAAGAATGTTAAGCTCTATATAAAAACTAACGGTGTTACTATTACTGGTGGACAGTATCCTGCTCCTGCTGTTAAATATGAAAACGGTTATTATGTCCTTGACTTCTCAGGATCTTATGATGGAAAGCTTATTAAGCCAGGGCAAACTGTGACATTTGAATTAAATACTGCTGAAGTTATTGATAACTTAAGTGGAATTGTAAGTGTAGAAATATCACAAAAAATGTTCCCATCAGCTCCTGAAATGCAAAGACAATTAATTTATGGAGGATCAACAACTCCTGAAACTAATACTGCTCCTACAATTAATGGAGTAGCTAACAAAGAAATCTATGTTGGCGATAATTTTAATCCCCTAGCTGGAATTACTGCTTTTGATAAGGAAGATGGAGATTTAACTAGTAAGATTACTGTTACTGGTTCTGTTGATACTTCTAAAGTTGGTTCTTATACTTTAACTTACACTGTTACAGATAGTAAAGGTTTAAAAACTACTGCAACAGCTATTATTACAGTATCAGAAAAGTCAACAACAAATACTGCACCAGTTATATCAGGCGTTTCTAATAAGCAAATTAATAAAGGCGATATCTTTAATCCTCTAGCAGGTATTACTGCTTCCGATAAAGAGGATGGAGATCTAACTAATAAAATAACTGTTAAAGGTACTGTTGATACTTCTAAAGTTGGATCATATGAATTAACTTACTCTGTTTCAGATAGCAAGGGTTTAACTACAACTGCTAAATCAACAATAACAGTAGTAGATAATTCTATTCCTGAAATCCAAGCTTATAGTCCAACTAAGACTTATGTAGCTGGAGATATAGTTTTATATAACGGAGTAAAATATAGAGCTAAATGGTGGACTTTAGGAGAAACTCCTGGAGCAACTCAATGGGGTCCTTGGGAAAAAATAAGCTAACTATCTTAAAAGGGCTGTAGCCAATTAAGAAATTAGCATCAGCCCTTTTAAATAATCTTAACTAGCTACTACTAATAAACTTAATAGCAGCTAGTTATTAATAATAGGAGGGTTAAAATGAAGAAATTTAAAATAAAAAGTTTATTTGCTACAATAACTCTTTCACTTTTTACATTATCTAATATTTCTCTATACCCTAAGGCTGAAACTTTAGAAACAGCAACTACTAATATTAATACAGCAAGTAGTGAGAGTACAGATTTAAGCAAAAAAGTAATAGGATATTTCCCTGAATGGGCATATAAAAATGAAGTTCAAGGAAATTTTGATGCAGCTGATTTACAATGGGAATCTCTAACTCATATTCAGTACTCCTTTGGTGTGATAGACCCAGCTACTAATAAATTAGCCTTTGGAGATAAATATGCTGCTATAGAAGAAACCTTTGAAAATCATCCATTAACACATAACGGAAAGACTGTAACTTTAGATACTACACTTCCGTATAAAGGACATTTTAACGTTCTTCAAACAATGAAAAAACAATATCCTAATGTTAAACTTTTATTATCAGTTGGTGGATGGGCAGGTAGTAGAGGATTCTATACTATGCTAGATACAGATGAAGGTATAAACACCTTTGCTGACTCTGCTGTTGAATTCTTAAGAAAATATAATTTTGATGGTATAGATATAGACTTCGAATATCCATCAGCAACTGCTACTTCTGGTAATCCAGATGATAAAGATTTAGCTGAACCTAGAAGAGCTAAGCTTAATGAAAGATATAACTTAATGATGAAGACTCTTAGAGAAAAGTTAGATGCTGCTAGTAAAGAAGATGGTAAACAATATCTTCAAACTGCTGCTGTAACAGCTTCCTCTTGGGTTCTTGGTGGAATGAGTGACAATTCATATGCTCAATACTTAGATTTTCTAAGTGTAATGTCTTATGACTTCCATGGTGGCTGGAATGAATATGTTGAAAATCTAGCTAATATTTATCCTGACCCAGCTGATAGAGAAACTGTAAATATGGCAATGCCTACATTAAATATGGATTGGGCTTATAGATATTATAGAGGTGTTCTTCCTCCTGAAAAAATTATAATGGGAATTCCTTATTATACAAGGGGTTGGGAGAATGTCCAAGGTGGAACTAACGGATTGCATGGTTCTAGTAAAACACCAGCTACTGGTATTTATAATATCTGGGGAGATGATGATAATAAAGATGGAACTATAGATCCTGCAGGAGCTAATCCATTATGGCATGTATTAAACTTAATGGAAACTGATCCAAACTTAAATGTTCATTTTGATGAAGTAGGCGGAGTTCCTTATGTTTGGCAAAATGAAAAAAAAGTATTCTTATCTTTTGAAAATGAAAGATCTATTGATAACAGATTAGAATATATTAAAGAGAAAAACTTAGGTGGAGCTTTAATTTGGGTAATGAATGGTGATTATGGTCCAAACCCTAACTATAAACCTGGTTCTACAGATATTAATGAAGGAAAGTATACTTTTGGTGATACTTTAACTAGTAGATTACGAGCTGGTCTTGATGCAATAGGTGATTCTAAAGTTACTGATGATTCTATAAAAGGCCTAGATCAAACTGATGTAGAAGTTACTTTTGGTGGTAAATATGATCATCCAAATTACACTTACGATATAAAAGTTACAAATAAAACTGATAAGGCTATAGATACAGGTTGGAAAGTAAGCTTTGACTTACCTAAATCCGCAATATTCGGACAACCTCAAGGAGGATCTGCTACTATCGAAGATGTTGGTGATTTTAATAGAATTACTATTACTTCCTCTGGATGGCAAAACCTTGGAGTTGGAGAATCAGCTTCATTAGCAGGTACAATAAAACTTAACTTTGGTGGTGTTAGAAACTTAACCTTCAATGGTATGAGACCTTCAAATGTTCCTGTAAACGGGAATTATGCTCCTACACTTTCAGGTATTGCAAATAAATCCATAACTGTAGGAAATACTTTTGATCCTTTAGCTGGAGTTACTGCTACTGATAAAGAAGATGGAAATCTAACTAGTAAAATCACTGTTGCTGGTTCCGTTAATACATCTAAGACAGGTGACTACACTCTAAAATATACAGTTACAGACAGTAAAGGCTTATCTACATCAAAAGAAAGAATAATAACTGTTCTTAGAGTTTTAGAACCTGGGCAGCAATTCTATGATCCCGCTAAAACTTATAAGTATGGTGATCAAGTAGTTTATAAAGATGCCCTATATGAATGTATTGCTTGGTATATACCTCCTACAGGTGATGTTTCTCCAAATAACCCTAGCTACTGGAAGTTAGTTAAGGTATTACCTGATCCATCAACTCCAGAGGATAATACAGCGCCTGTAATAAATGGTGTTTCTAATAAGCAAATTTTTGTTGGAGATACTTTTAATCCTTTAAGTGGAGTAACAGCTTCTGATAAGGAAGATGGAGACTTAACTAGTAAGATTATTGTTACTGGAACTGTTGATACTTCTAAAGTTGGTTCTTATGACTTAACTTATACTGTTACAGATAGTAAAGGCTTAAAGGCTACTGCATCAGCTAAAATTACAATAACTGAAAAATCTACAACAAATACAGCTCCAGTTATATCAGGTGTTTCTAATAAAGAAATCAATAAAGGAGCAAGCTTTAATCCTCTAGTTGGAGTTACTGCTATTGATAAAGAAGATGGAGACTTAACTAGTAAGATTACTGTTACTGGAACTGTTGATACTTCTAAAGTTGGTTCTTATGAAATAACTTATTCTGTTTCAGATAGTAAAGGTTTAGTTACTACTGCTAAAGCAACAATAACAGTAATTGATAATTCTACTCCTGAAATTCAAGCTTATAGTCCAACTAAGACTTATGTAGGTGGCGATATAGTTATGTATAATGGAGTAAAATATAAAGCTAAATGGTGGACTTTAGGAGAAACTCCAGGCGCTAACCAATGGGGTGCTTGGGAAAAAATTAGTTAAAATCTTTCTATAATTTAAGAGAGTTGTCCTTGTGACAGCTCTCTTTATTACTTAATTACGATATTTAATAATCTTGTTAAATCTAGTCCTTGCATACTATTTACAACAGCTCCTGATAAATCACTTATCTCAATATCTATTCCATTAATATCACAGGTTGTTAAATCTATTTTATTTAGAGATGTTTTGTTAAAAAATGAATTAATCAAATTAGACTTATTAAAGTTAACCTTATCTAATTTTACTTGCTGAAAAGTACCTTCTGTAAAATCACATTCATCAATAATAACATTTTTCATCTTAGAGTATGATAAATTAATATATTTACCAAGGCAATTACTAAACCTTACATCTCTAATATTACATTCATCTAACCTTGCTCCTAGTAACTTACAATTTATAAATTCTACCCTATGGATACTTCCATCACCTAAATCAATATTAGAAAGATCACAATTTTCAAACCTTGTATCTAATAAGTCTACGTTTCTAAGGGAAGTCCCTTTAAAAACAATATTTTTAAATACACAAGAATCTATTGTAGTCCCCTTATTAACTAAACCTTCTATAGTCTCATTTTCAATTATTTTATTCTGTAGCTTATCACTATCTAATATTTCATCATATATATCTATGACTTCTTCTAATTCCTCTAAAAACTTAGGCTTTTGTACCTTATAATTACTGGCCATGTATCATCCCTCTATCCTATAATCTATTACAATACAACTATTATATCTTAATTCAAAGAAATAATATAATTTATTTACTAAAAAAGCTGTATATGTTTATCCTTATGATAGACATATACAGCTTTTAAATTTATATTATTAAGATTAATTATAGCTTAAATTTCCCTAGCTACATTCACAGCTTCTTCAATACAGTTTAATGCTCTACGAGCTCTTACTGCGTCACCAATTACATGACAAGGAATATTCTTATCTTCACAGTAATTAGAAAGGTCAGTAAAGTCACGAGATCTTGCACCTATTGCAACTACTACTGAATCACAAGGTAATTCTTGAAGCTCACCATCTTTTTCTATTACTATTGATTTTTCTTTTATTTCAGTACATTTAGCATCTGTTATAGTCTTAATTCCTTCATGATATAAGCTTTCCATAACACAGATTTTTCTTAATTGACCTAGATCTTTAGCTACTTCACTAAGCATTTCAACTACTGTTATCTTATTTACATTTCCTGATAAATACTCAGCAACTTCTAATCCAACTAATCCGCCACCAATAACAACAACTTCACCTGTTACCATTGAATTTCCTGCAAGTATATCGTGAGAATTCGTTACATGAGGTAAATCTGCTCCTGGCACTCTTAATTTCATAGGTTCTGCTCCAGTTGCTATTATTACTTCATCTGGATTTATTTCTTTAATTACTTCAGGTGTAACAGGAGTTTCAAGTCTGATCTCTACTGCTTTTCTCTTAGCTATATCTCCCATAGATATAGCAGCTTCTTTCATTTCTTCTTTTCTTGGAGCTGCTCCAGCTAAAATAAATTGCCCTCCTAGAGAGCTTGAAGCTTCACATAATATCGGATTATGTCCTCTATCCTTTAATTCCATAGCTGCTTGAAGTCCTGCAACTCCACCCCCAACTACTAACACCTTTTTAGGATTTTCTGTTTTATTTAAAGTAAATTCTGCTTCTCTTCCTAATGCTGGATTTCTTAAACAAGTTATGAATGGTACTTCTGGTGATGAGAATCCATCATAACATCCTTGATTACATCCTACACAACGTATTATGTCTTCAACTTTTCCATTCATTGATTTATTACAAAACTCTGGATCAGCTAATTGTGCTCTACCTATTACTACCATATCAGCTTTACCACTTTTTATTATTTCATCTGCTTGTGCTGGATCATTAATTCTTCCAACAGCAACAGTGAGCATTCCTGTTTCTTCTTTAATTCTTGCTGCATTATCTACATTAAAACCTCTTGGTAAATCTACTGGAGGTACTTCATATTTTATTGCTGCACTTGAGAAGTTTCCACGAGATACATCTAATGCATCTACACCAGCTTCCTTTGCCCATTTACAGAATTGAATAGTATCTTCTATAGTAAGACCATCTTCTAGATCGTCATCAAAAGCATCTACTCTCATAAATAGTGGCATGTCCTCTGGTACGTTAGCCCTAATTGATCTTATACATTCTAATAAGAATCTAGCACGATTTTCTAAACTTCCACCATACTCATCAGTTCTCTTATTAAAAGCTTTGCTTAGGAATGAATGTGGTGTGTAATTATGTCCTGCATGGAACTCTAAAGCATCAAATCCAGCTTCAACTGCACGTCTAGCTGCATCTCCAAAAGCCTTAATAGCCTCAGTAATAACTTCTTTACTTGCTCCAGGAATTACATAATTATCTTGAACTTTAAAATCACTTGGAGTTACTACCATTGATGTTGGATCTCCAAATAATACTGCTGAACCACCAAGCCATAATTGAACTCCAGCCATTGCACCACCTGCATGAATTGCATCTGTTAACCTTTTCAAACCTGGTATATATTTATCATCAGAAATTGCCAGGAAAGTTTTAGGTGAAGCTTTGTCATAAACCGAACAAACTTCAGTAAAATTTAAACCGTTTCCACCAATAGCTCTAGCTGCATGATAATTAATAAGTTGGTCTGTCACCATCTTATCATCTCCAGCCATCTTAGTTCCCATAGCTGGGAATATAACTCTATTCTTCATTTCCATTCCCCTAATCTTGATAGGGCTAAAAACATTCTCAAAAGCCATTTTGCTACCTCCAAAATTTTTATTATTTTAATTTTTCCCCTACATATATTATATTTCTTTGTTAAAAATAAATCAATATGTTTAAAACATTTTGTTTTAATTTTAGCAAAAAAAATAAAATACTCCTAAATTTCAAGAAGTATTTTTATAACTTATTTGTTTTCTTTTAATAATCTAATTAAATTGGTAACATAATTAATTCTTTTTTCCTCAGTGCTTATAACTTCTTTGTCATATTGATTATCTTCATTAGTCGCTGGATATGTAATTGAAGAAATAAATATTATTCTCTTATAAATAAATTCCTCATCACTACAATTTAAAACTTTTCTTAAAGCAAAATATAAATTTTTATTTTCTTCCTTTGACTTCTCAATTATCTGTATATCAATTTCATCCTTATCTATTTTAGCAGAAGCTTCTTCATTCATAACTAAAACCCCAGGATATCTTAAGCAGTACTCTATTATCTCATTAGCACATTTAACTAACTTATCCATATCACTAAGATTCTCATCATAAAGTGGTGCATAAGCTTGAGTTATATTCTCTAAATAAAACTCTTTTATGTATTTTATCATCCTATCTTTACTGCCGAAATAATAGTTTATTGCACTTACATTTACTCCAGCCTCTTTTACTATAGTCCTAATTGGAACATTAGTAGTTCCATTCTTACCAAAAAGGTATAATGCCCTATCTAAGATTCTTTCTTCTATCCCCTTCAGCTCTCTCATATCTTCACCTCTCAAGTTTAAACTATAAATATTATATCAATTAATAACTTCATATTACATATTTTTAAAATAATTTAAATTATATCATACATTTTATATTTGTATTAAATTCAAATATTTATATATTTTAAATACCTTAAATTTTCTCAGCTAAATTAACTTATTGGATAATTAAAATCTAGAAGGATAAAGATAATATATAAGTTGTAATTAAGTTTTCACATTTTATGTATATATATTTATCTTAAGTATATATATTTTCTTTTATGAAATACTAAGCTAGAAATACATTTTAGGAGGGCAATTATGAAAAAACTACTTTTAACACTATTAATATTAGCACCACTTACAAATACAAAATTGATTTTACCTACTCAGCCTGTATCTGCTAATGTTAATATTTCTACACTTGCTAAAGCAGAAAAAGGATATAATGAAGAATATACTATTATATTTAATAATATGATGAAAGAAATGAATGCTGCACCTAATACTGGAAATGTAAATTTAGATTTTGTATTAGAAATGATACCTCATCATGAGGGCGGTATAAATATGGCGAAGGCAATCGTTAAATACGGCTCTAATCCAAATGTTAAGAAAATAGCTGAAAATATCATTAAATCACAAGAAGCTCAAATTCCAATTATGCAGGAATTAAAAACTAAATTTGAAAAAGAACCTCTTTCAGATAAGAAGGATTCAGAAAAATATCTTAAAACATACAATTCCATAAAGGATAAGATGTTTAAAGAAATGCAAGGTGTAAGAGTTACAGATAATGTTGATGCTAACTTCCTTCAACAAATGATATATCACCATGAGGGTGCTATTGGTATGGCAAAAGATATCTTAAAATTTACTAAAGATCCAGAGCTTAAAAAGTTAGCTGAAAATATAATAACTACACAAAGCAAGGGTGTAACTGAAATGAAAGCTTTATTAAAAACATTATAAAATATAATATTTATTGTTTATGAAAATAAGTCTATAAATATAAATTAAATATCAAATTTATATTTTATGATATGATTTATATCATAAATAAAAACCTTAGTGCCTATGTTACTAAGGTTTTTTACTTTCAATCTGTATTAATTATCCTATAGTTTAATTTAATTCTAAATTTTCAATTTTTATAACATATACAATCTTTTTGATGTATAATTATGTCAATAAGACTATACATATGGAGGCTATATATGAAATACGAAGTTATATTATTTGATGCAGATGAAACATTATTTGATTTTAAAAAATCTGAAAAACAAGCTTTTGAAAACAGTATTCGTGAATTTAATATGGATTATGATGAAAACTATCATTTAAAAGTTTATGAAGAAATAAATAAAAATATATGGTTAGAATTTGAACAAGGATTAATAACACAAAAGAAACTAAAGGTTGAAAGATTCAAAAGATTATCTGAAAAGTTAAATACCCCTTTTGATCCAGAAGAGTTCTCTAATGCATATATAAGACATCTAGCTAATACTTCTTTCTTATATAAAGATAGCATTGAATTAATAAAAGAATTAAGTAGAACTTATAGGTTAGCTATTGTTACAAATGGTCTTAAAGACGTACAGTCTAAAAGAATAGGACAATCTATAATAGCTGAATATTTTGAGACAATGGTTATTTCTGAAGAAGTTCAAGTATCAAAACCTAATCCTGAAATATTTGAAATTGCTCTAAATAGATTAAACTTTAATGATAAGAGTAAAGTTTTAATGATAGGCGATAGCTTAACTTCAGATATAAAAGGTGGAATCAATTTTGAGATCGATACTTGCTGGGTAAACCTAAATAAAGTTAAGAACTCAACATCAATTAAACCTACCTACGAAATTTCAAATTTAATGGATATAATTAAAATTCTAAATTAGAAACCAAAAATAGTAGACAAGCTTCTGTAGCACAATTAGTGATAAAAAATGAAGAATTATCACTTTTTTACTACAGCTTCTATCTACTATTTTTTATATTAAAGCAAATTTTTATCTTCTTAATCTTATCTTCTCAATACTTAACCTTTTATAACTAGAATTATTACTTAATCTAATTAGATATAATTTCTTTAATGAGATATAAGTCTCTTTACCTAATATTTAAATGACAATAGTTTTATATCTTATATGTAATAATGTTAAAAATTGTTATAATATAAGTATAAAATAAGGGGGAGATTTTATGAGAATTGATTTTGAGAAATTAAAAAATGAAGTTATTTTCAACTTAGAAAATAATAGAACTTGGGTATTATCTACAGCCTCAGACGGAAATGTATCATCTAGATCCATGAGTATCATAAATAAGGGACTAAATATATATTTCCAAACAAATAAGTGCTACATTAAGCATAATCAAATTAATAAAAACAATAACGTTGCCTTATGTTTTAATAACATATCTATTGAAGGGGTAGCAGAAGAAATTGGAGATTGGAAGGACGAAAAAAATAAAGAATTAATGGAGCTTTATAAATCAGTACATTTAAGTTCCTTCAATGCTTATGGGCTTCTTGATGGTCAAGTTGTCTATAAGGTTACTCCAAAAAAGATTAAAATATGGAAATATATTAATGGGAATCCTATAAGACAAAATCTCTATGTTAACGAGGAAATAGCTGAAGAATTAGATTTTATGTAAAAAAATGAATTATCATATTATACCCACTTAATTTTCTTGCTGGAGATATAATATGATAATTCATAAGAAATCTATATGTATATAAGTTGCAATATTTTTTTACCTTTTATCAAGTTAGTTCATATATAAAATATTTTAGTTATGTAATTACCCAATCAACTTATATAAAAATCAAAATATCGATGCTTTCAATTAATTTAATTTAATTTCAGATTATTTTTCACTTAAAATAACATAAGTCATCAAAATGTAGATTAATCATTGAAACATATATATTATATTAATTTTTTAGTAAAGAAATTAAATACTTTAGCTGATATTATGGATGCTATTACAGTTAATATACAAACCACTAGAGTAACTAAAATACTTTTAAAATATAAGTTCCCTGTAAAGAAATCTATATTAAATACATCTCTTACTATTAATATAAGTAGTGGATGCAATATATAAATGTAAATACTACTAACCCCTACAACTTGTACTACTGTCATTACTTTCTCACTTAACCTTATTGTCTTTAAGTTAAAGTAAGTAAAAATACTAACTGCTTGTATATAAATATTAAATGTCATAGGATGTATAAAGTAATTATTAAATACTCCTATAACTCTATTTAAATAGAAGTTATTTGCTATAATAGTTGCTATTACTGCAATAACATATGTAAATACAAATAATTTCTCTTTATTCTTTAATAAATCTTTATAATAATTGCTTATAGCGTAACCAAGTATAAAATATCCCATATAATTAATTGATTCTATACCATATATAATACCAGTACGATTATATATATTAACTATAGTTGGAATTATTATTCCTAATACTGTCCATATAGCTAAATACCAATTGATTATATATATTTTATTATTAGTTTCTATATATGAGATTATCTTTCTAATTACTGGAACTAATATATACATAATTATTAGTGGCCTAAAGAACCATAAATGATAATGAGCCTCAAATTCTATAATATCTCTTACTACAGTTTCTAAAGCTATTCCACCTGTTTTTAATATTTGATTACCTATTGAATATACTATTGAGCTTAATATATAAGGAACAACTATTTTAACTAATCTCTTCTTATAAAATGTCATTGCACTTTCTTTAAAATTCTTTATTAAAAGTGCTCCACTAATCATAAAAAAGATTGGTAAAGCAAATCTAATAAAGGATTCAAGTATATTTATAAATGTCCAAAAAACTTCTCCAACTTCATTATAGCTTAGTACATAAAAATCTATTACATGCATTACAACTATTGCTATTGAACATATAACTCTTAGCATATCTATGTTTAAATTTCTACCTTTTATTTCTTTTGTTATATTCATTTGTTTTTTCCTTATCTTATGTATTTATTTTTTTCTATCTTTCTATTATCTTATTTACCATACTTTTAATATAGCCAGGGAAAAATAAAGTTAACTCTGCATGACTGCTATACTCCCTTTTATCATGGTTAACTTTTAAATTGATATTTTTCATTTGGTCTAATAAAGGCTTAATATCTGAGTCATAAGTTTCTTCCTCTGTTGAGTAATGAATGTATATAGAGTTATTATTATCTTTATTTGAAATAAGTTTGTCCTTCATTAAGTTATTAAGCTTATTTATAGATTCATCACTACAATCTCCCATAATATATTTCATTATATTTTGATGATTAGGTAGGTTTAAGTAATCACCAAGATTATATTGAGGAGCTCCCGTTATTATATGGCTATTTTTTCTTTCTAATCCAAAGTATAGGGCTGAGTATCCCCCTTTACTTGAACCAATATATATTTCATTCTTAGGGTTTACTTCTTCTCCTATCTTTTTTATTAAAGCTCTCACATCTTCTTCAATTTTAAAGTCCTTATCTTTTCCTAGGTAATAAGCACCTCTTCCATCAAAACCAAAGTCATCTAAAATAAATAACTTATTGCACTTAAATTCATCTAAAGTCCTTATATAGTTGTATCTTGCCTTTTGTCCTAGCTTAGTACAAGCTGAAAATACTATAAGTAAATCATTTGATTTACTATTTTTCTCTAATAGATAATTAATCTTATAATTATTACCTACAAAAGTTTTTTGTTTAAACCTCATTAAGTATTTTGTTTTTAATAAGTCTATAGCTTTATTAAACTTATTCATTATATCCATTTTTCTACTCCTAAAATAAATTTACACAAAAATAAAACAATGCCTATATTAAAATAAACATTGTCATATTAGTTAATTATATTATATCAAATAATTAGTATATTTTACTACTTTACCTTTAAATTTCTATATCTATTGTAAGTTGCCATAACTTCTTGCTTTCTAGGCAATGACATACTTCCATTTCCACCCTTAGTCTTATCTATGGAAATTAACCCTGTTTTATTTATCTCATCATAGGCTTTATTTACTGCTTCTTCTAAAGATAAGTTTTTAATCATCATATTATCTTCTATCCACTTCATAATTGATCCTATAGCATTTAATTGTTCATTATCTACTATTTGCTCAACTGCTCGTAAGTCAATATTTTCATTATTTATATTGATGCTGCTTACTCCCATAGTCTTGATTTTTACGCCCTTATATGTACTTTCTATAGTTCCTTTTTGAAGTCTTCTATCAAGGTTTATATCTATTAAAATATTCTTTTCTTTAATTCTCTTATTTATTTCACCTCTCATAAGGGACTTTGCTTCTTTTGTAACATCTTTAACTTCATAATTATCCATTTGAATAACATAATCTGCTACATCAAAGTAATCTCCAGAGCTACCTATTACTAAAATAGTTGATATATCTTTTTGACTATATAAAGGTTTTACTATTTCAATAAATGGTGTTATTGGTTCCTTTTCTTTAGATACTAATTTTTGCATTAAATCATCTCTAATCATAAAATTAGTTGCTGATGTATCTTCATCAATTAATAAAGTTTTAGATTTAGCTTCAATAGCTTCTATTATATTAGCAGCTTGTGATGTACTTCCACTAGCATTTTCAGTAGTGAAGCTTACAGTATCCTTCCCATTAGGAAGATTATCTATAAATAATGATATATCTGTATTTTTAATACTTCTTCCATCTTCTGCTCTTACTTTCATGGCTGAGTTATCAGTAATTACTAACTCTCTTCCGTCACCTTCAATATGATTATATACTCCAAGTTCTAATGCATTTAAAAGTGTAGACTTTCCATGATATCCTCCACCAACTATTACTGTTATACCTTTTTTAACTCCCATTCCTTTAACTAATCCCCTATTAGGTAAGTCAAGTTCAACTTCTAATGTCTTAGGTGATTTAAAAGGTATCGAATATATTAATGGTTTTTGTGATACTCCACTTTCCCTTGGAAGTATTGATCCATTTGCTATAAAGGCAATTAAATCTTTTTCTTTAAGTTTTGTTCTTATATATTCTTGATCTTCAACTAATTTAATTCTGTTTATAATCTTAGCCTTATTAATATTTTCATATACTAATGTATTTGCAACTATATTAGGAATAACATTGAATAATATTTTCTCTAATTCCTTAGCTAGTACTGTCCTTCCCCTAGCAGGAAACCCAACATAAAACCTTGCTTCTATATTATCTTTATTAATAACTATTGAAGTTCTTTCTAAAATCTCTTGAGTGCATCTACTTATTGATATTAATCCGCTTTTTCCAGATCCAAAAATCTTTTCACTAAATTTATTAACATTAGTATAAAATAATCTAGTTAAAAAGTCAGATACAGCTACTTTCTTATATTCTTCATTAAGTAATTCTTCCGGAAACTTAGCTTTACTTTTATTAATAATAACTCTTAACCTTGAAGGCGATGCAAAAGGATCTCCTTGAACATGATCAATGCTTAATATGTAATCATTAAAGTCATATTTATCTTGTATATCCTTATATGCCTTATATCCTCTTCCATCTATTCTTTTTAATTCATCCTTTAAATAAATAGAGTTCTTCATTCATCTACCCCTTAAAACTTACTAAAATATTCGTCTATTAACTTTTCTCCCATTTTTCTATACATATTGCTCATATTTATAAATGAACATAGTAGAAGAAAGTTTCTTTGGAATTCATTATCTTCATCTGATTTATCACTTGCCATCATATTTTCTATATTGTCTGATTTTTCTACTATGGTTTTTTCAACATCTTGTAAATCTTCATTATGTTGTTTTAAATATAAACTATATAAATCTCTTATTGGATATTCTTCACCAGCTTCAAAAGTTTTAACTATTTTATCTAATGAACTTTTTATATCACCAATTGATAATCCACCCTTTAAATTATATATAAGGCTCATTAAAATTAAATGTTCTTTGCTATACTTTTTATTTTTTATTGACATTAGTAGTTTTCCCTTAGCATAGTTATTTACCATTGTTTTTGTTAATGCCTTATCTTCGTCTGTTCTTTTAGATTTATTAAATTTGTTATCAAATAATTGAGTAACTTGATCCATATATAAATCTAATTCTGGTATTTCATCTAAAGTTAATTGATTTTGTAAGTTCAGTTCTTTGAATTTTTCCATTAATTCATTTTTGTTCATTAATTCCTCCATGTAGTTTTATAAACTACTTATTAATATATCTATATTTAAATATTACTCGTAATCATTAGATAATTCAAGATAATTCATAAATTATATATATTTTTCAGAAAATTCAAGGATTTTTAAACTTTGACTTTTAAAATATGGTTTATTACTATATAAGTAATAAGACGTAGTTTTCAAAACTATATGTAAAGAGGTGTTGATTTTGGAAAAGTATTTTAGAGAACCTGTAAATAGCTTAACTCATTTAGCCGGTGCCATTCTTTCACTTTTTGCATTAATTGCAATGTTAGTTAAAGGTGTAGTTAACGATGCATCTTCTGTAGAAATTGTATCTGTAGTAATCTTTGGAATTAGTTTAATTCTATTATATAGTGTATCTGCAACATATCACGGAGTTATAACTAGTGATAAGATAATTAATAGACTTAGAAAATTAGATCATTCAATGATTTTTATATTAATAGCTGGATCTTATGCACCATTTTGCTTAATTGCACTTGGAGGCTCTAAAGGTACTATCTTCTTTGCAACTATAGCATCTATTGCAATAGCTGGCATACTATTTAGAATGCTTTGGTTTGACTGTCCAAGATGGTTACAAACAGCTCTTTATATAGGCCTGGGTTGGGCTGCTATATTTATGATTAAACCTTTATCAGCAGTTTTAAGCCCTGTAAGTTTATTTTTACTAGTATTAGGTGGAGTCCTTTATACTGTTGGTGGAGTTATTTATGGTCTTAAACCTAATAAACTTCAACTTGGCAAGTTTGGTTTCCATGAAATATTCCATATATTTATTATACTAGGAAGCCTATGTCACTTTATTTGTGTATTCTTATATTTATTATAAAATAAAGCTTTCAATTTATTATTAAAATACATTAGCCCCAATATTATTGAGTTAATTACTCTAATACTATTGGGGCTAATCAGTTATGTAGCATAACGAAAAGTTAAGAATGAATAGTTAAAAATCAACAAAAAAACTCCCGAAGGAGTTTTGAAAGAAATTAATTGTTTATTTTTAAATTCCAATACTAAATTAAAAATATTAAGTTGAACTCTATATTACTTTAAAACAACCTTTTTAGTTAATAGTCTTGCAATTAAAGATAAGCTAATAAATGAAATTATAAAGGTTAAAATAGCTGCATAAGGATTTAATGTATTCCATCCAAATATGAATTGAATAAATTTAATTCCTCCACTTAATATGCCTGGATATATATCAATAATTAGATTTAAAAGAACTATTAAAGCTACTGGTGCTACAGATATTATTACCTTTGTTAATTTATTAGATTTATAATATAAAATTGTAATTACAAAACCAAGTGCAAATGCAAAGGCATAAACTACGCCTTGAAATAAGAAGGTGTTTAATAAGGTTTCAATGCTATTATTTTGTACCCATATTCCTTTATTTACTTCTGTCATTATCCCTAATGTTCTCATATTCCCATATATCATATCATAATTAGTTGGACTAGATATAAAAATATTTTGTATTCTATTAATTATTACATCTATAAAAGACATACCAAATGCTATGGGAATCATTGATAGTATAGTTCCATATAGAAAATCCCTTCTTGATACATTATTACTCTTCATAAAATAAAAATTTTCTTTAAAACTATTTAATCCTGCTATAAAAATAAATATTGCTGAAGATAACTCTACTCCAGATGAGCTAACAGTACCTCCACTAGAGTTTGCAAGGATAATTAATAATATACATACACTTATAAATATTCCATAGAAAGCACCTATTGATTTAACCATATTAGTAAGGCTATATTTAAAAACTGATTTGATTTTCATTATTTAACTTCCTCCTCTCCAGTTAAGTGGATAAATAATTTTTGAAGCTCAACCTTCGATGTTTCTAATCCTAGTTCCTTTATTTGATTATTATCCTCTTCACTTAATTCTCCAATAATTGTAGCTTCCTTAAATCCAGCTATAGTTTCTATATTAATGCATTTCTTATTTGCTATATATTTTCCTACATTCTCTGATGATCCTGAAACTAAATAAGCTCCCCCTAGTAGACTCTCTACTTCCTTATCCCCTAAAAGCTTTCCATCTTTTATTATTATTACTTTCTCTAATATCTCTGAAACTTCTTCAATAATATGTGTTGAAAGTATTATTGTTTTAGGTTCATCAATATAATTAGCCACTAACTCCTTATAGAACATATCCCTATGATTAGCATCTAAACCTAAAACAGGCTCATCGAAGATTAATATTTCAGCTCCTGATGCTAAAGTAATTATTATTTTACATATTGATGAATATCCTGTTGATAGTTCTTTAAATTTTTTATTTATATTAATTCCAAACTTTTTACTTAATTTCATAGCATAATCCGTATCAAAATTACTATAAAATTCTTTTGTCCATTTAAATAAATCCTTAACCTTCATACCTTCTGGATATAAATCTAATTCAGTCATAAAATATATTTTTTCAAGAGCTGCTCCATTTTCAACTACATTCTCATCATCTATAGTAATCGTACCTTCTGTCTGAAAAATTCTATTAGTAATTAAATTAAGTAGAGTTGTTTTCCCAGCACCATTTCTCCCTAAAAGACCATATATCTTATTTTCTTCTATAGTTAATGAAACATTATCTAAAACCCTATGCTTCCCGTATTCCTTTGTTAGATTAGATATCTTAATACATGCCATTAGTTACTCCCCCTTTTTAATCATTTCTATAATATCTTCAGTTGAAATATTCAGCTTCCTTGCCTCTTCTATTAGTGAAATAATATAACTTGAATAAAAGTTATCTCTTCTCTTCTGTACTAATTTACCCTTACTTCCACTTGAAACGAACATTCCAACACCTCTTCTTTTATAAATAATTCCTTCATCTACTAATAAATTAAATCCTTTGGCAACAGTTGCAGGATTAATTTTAAACTTTACTGATATTTCAGTAGTAGATGGAATAACTTCGTCTTCTTTAAATATCCCATTTAAAATTCCATCTTCTATTGATTGAGCTATTTGTATATATATAGGTATTTCACTAGAAAAATCTAAATTCATAGCTACCTCCTTTTAAATTTATACTATATTATATGTCTCCCTTGTTATTTGGTTCATTACTTATGTAATTAACTATATATCCTATGGATATAATTGTCAACATATATTAAATAAATTTTAAAAGTATTTCTAAAACCTTAGTTATCAGTGAATTACAATGATGTTTTAATTATATAAACTCCTTAATACTAAAAAAGATTCTGATAAAAACCCTAAGCGAGTTTTATCAGAATCCTTTATTTAAAACTGTATTCTTTACTAAATTATAATTTCCATCTACTATATCTTTTTATTTATATTCCACCATAAATAATCCCTAAAATTATTACTAAGATAGTTATTGAAGTAAATCCATATTTAGCAAATATAATAAATTTATTATTTACTTTTCTTTTAGCACCCATATTTATTTCATTAAGAACTTCTTCCTTATCTCTCATAAAGTAAAATACAATAAGTACTATTAAGGCTGCTAATGGTGAAACTACTATTGTAATAACATCGGAGAATTTATTAAATAAATCCATATTTAAGTTTAATGGTATAGATAAAACAAATAATATTATCGATATTAAAATAGTTGCCTTCTTTCTACTTAACTTACTTTGAGACATTAATGCTTCCACAGGCCCCTCTAACATATTAATTGATGAACTTACAGCTGCAAAAATTACGCTTAAGAAAAATAATGTTGATATTAATCCACCTGCTGGCATTGATTTAAATATAGTTGGTAATGTTATAAATAATAGTGGTGGTCCTGACATTGGATCTAATCCAAAAGCAAATACTGCTGGCATTATTACAAATGATGCTAGTAATGCTGACATAGTATCTAAAATTGCTGTGGCTAATGCTGATCTTGGAATATCCATATCTCTCCTAATGTAACTTCCATAAACAACCATCCCACATCCATTTAAGGAAACAGTAAAAAATGCTTGTCCAAGTGCCATTACCCAGGTATTTACCTTAAATAAGTATTCCCATTTAGGTGTTAAAAGGTATTTAACTCCTTCAATAGATCCTGGTAAACTTAAAGACCTAATAGCTAATAATATAAAAATTATAAAAAGCATAGGCATTATTATTTTATTAGCTTTTTCTATTCCCTTATTTATTCCTACAATAACAATAATAAGTGCAATAAATATAGCAATAACATTCCATATTATAGTTTCCTTACTTCCAGCAAAGTTATCAAAATATGAATTTATATCTATACTACTTAATTCTCCAGTTGCACTTAATGTAAAGTACTTGATTATCCATCCTACAACTACGTTATAAAACATAAATACTCCGGCTAATCCTATTGCAGGTATAGCCCCTACTAATAATCCACCTTTTAACTTCTTTCTCTCAAATGCATTTTTTATTCCTGTTAATGAGCCTGCCTCAGCTGACCTCCCAAAGGCAAATTCTGTGATAAGACCTACAGACCCTAAGACTAAAACAAATATGAAGTATGGAATTAAAAATACTGCTCCTCCATTCTGCCCTAGCCTATATGGAAACATCCATATATTCCCTAGTCCTACTGCTGCTCCTATACAGGATATTATAAATCCTGCCCTACTTGTGAAGTGTTCTCTCTTCTTCATAACCTACTCTCCTTCTTGTGTAAAAATAATAAAAACCACATAGTTCTTACTATGTGGCTAATTATCTAAATAAAAATACCACATAGACTTATCTATGTGGTCAATTAACTAAATTACTTTGAGCATAACTAATAATTACAACCATCATAGATACAAACCTTAATTTCACTACCGGCCTGCATCTATAAATTAATTATAAATACAAGACCTACCTATAATAGCCATAATAATAATTTTTATTAACTTTTTTGCTTTTAAAGTTAACTGCTCTTGTCATTACTGTTCTCCTAATACTACATTTTTATAAATATTACCATTATATTATCTCAGTGTCAAATGCCAAAAAAGCCTAAATTTTAATAATTTACTTAGTTTCCATTAAATTTTCTAAATATTATCATACCTTTAAATGAAATTATACTTAGTTTGTGATATAATAACGAAATGAATAATTTTAGAAATGAGGTAGGTTTTTAGTGATAACTGTATCAAACGTAAGTTTAAGATTTGGTGGACGTAAGTTATTTGAAGACGTAAATATAAAATTCACTCCTGGTAATTGTTATGGAGTTATAGGTGCTAATGGAGCTGGAAAAAGTACCTTCTTAAAAATATTATCTGGTGAAATAGAACCAAATACAGGTGATGTTAGTATTGCTCCAAATACAAGAATGTCTGTTTTAAAGCAAGATCATTTTGCTTATGATGAATATGAAGTTTTACAAACTGTAATAATGGGTAATAAGAGATTATATGAAATAATGGAAGAAAAGGATGCTTTATATGCAAAGCCAGACTTTTCTGATGAAGATGGTATAAGAGCTTCTGAATTAGAAGGCGAGTTTGCTGATATGAATGGTTGGGAAGCTGAATCAGATGCTTCTTCTCTTCTTCAAGGTTTAGGTATAGGAACTGACATGCACTATAAGAAGATGTCAGAATTAGTTGGGGGAGAAAAAGTTAAGGTTCTTTTAGCTCAAGCTTTATTCGGAAACCCTGGAATACTAATCCTAGATGAGCCTACTAACCACTTAGATTTACAATCAATTAACTGGTTAGAAGATTTCCTTTTAAGATTTGAAGGAACTGTTATAGTTGTATCCCATGATAGACACTTCTTAAATACAGTATGTACTGTAATGGCTGACGTTGACTTTGGAAAAATCAAATTATACGTTGGTAACTATGATTTCTGGTATGAATCAAGCCAATTAGCATCACAAATGGCTAAAGATCAAAACAAGAAGAAAGAAGAAAAAATCAAGGAATTACAAGAATTTATCGCAAGATTTAGTGCTAATGCTTCTAAATCTAAGCAAGCAACTTCTCGTAAGAAGTTATTAGATAAAATCACTTTAGATGATATTCAACCTTCAAGCAGAAAGTATCCTTTCGTTGGATTTAAACCTGACAGAGAAGTTGGTAACGAAATACTAACTGTTGAAGGCTTAACTAAGACTATTGATGGAGTTAAGGTTTTAGATAACGTTAGCTTTAGAGTTAACAAAGATGATAAGATTGCTTTCGTTGGAGATAATGAAATTGCTATAACAACTCTATTTAAAATAATAAATGGAGAAATGGAAGCTGATTCAGGAGAATTCAAATGGGGAATTACTATAACTAAGGCTTACTTCCCTAAAGATAATAATGAATTCTTTGATGGTAGTGATTTAAGCTTAGTAGACTGGCTTAGACAATATTCAGGTACTACTGTAGAAGAACAATCTGAATCTTACTTAAGAGGTTTCCTTGGAAGAATGTTATTCTCAGGAGAAGAAGCTTTAAAGAAGGCTAGCGTATTATCAGGGGGAGAAAAGGTTAGATGTATGTTATCTAGAATGATGCTTACAAATGCTAATGTATTAGTTTTAGATCAACCTACTAACCACTTAGACCTTGAATCAATCACTGCTGTAAATAACGGATTAAGAGATTATAAGAGCGTTGTTTTATTTGCTTCTCATGACCATCAATTTATTCAAACTATAGCTAATAGGATAATTGATATAAAAGCAGATGGATCAATTGTAGATAGAACTATGAGCTACGATGAATACCTAGAGTTTGCAGGTAAAACTAAATAGCCTAGTACAATTAATAATTGGCAATTAATAATTAACAATTTAGGATGTAATTCTTTTAGAATTACTAAAAATGTATTGATGATTCCTTTATAGGATCTTAAATAAAAACAGTAGGTAGTTTTGTTTAATATCAAAACTACCTACTGTTTTTTTATATAAGCAGATAACTATATTTTAATAAAACTCTCTATATACTTCAAAATCTATTCAATTACTTGTTTATAGTTGAATAACCATTCTAATTTCTCTATATTTTACTCCTGAGGCCTCATACTCAAATGCTTCTCTTTTTTCAAAGCCACTTTTTTCATACAAATTAATTGCAATTATATTATCAACTTCAGCACTTGTATAAAGTTCTATATGTCCATATTTATCTACGAAGAAATCTAAAAATTTCTGTACTGCTATCTTTCCAATTCCTTGATTTTGATATTTTTTATCTATCATAAACCTACTCATTGACCATCCATTAATATCATCATCGAAATCATATAAAATAAATCCTACCATGTTATCATCCTTATAGATACCAAGTGGATATAAATTAGGCTCATAGGCTGCTTGTACTAAAGAATACATATTTGAAGCAACAAACATCTTTTGATCCTCACTTATTTTTAATTCTATACATTCATTATAATTATTTCTATCAATCTCTCCAAATTCTATATTCATCCCTAATCCCCTTTGATTAATCTAATCGCCTTCCATATATCAAATTCTCTCTAAAACTATTGTTCTTTTGTAGAATCCATGTCTCTTATAAAATTCTAATACATTTTCATTTCCCTCTACTACCCCTAAAATCTTGGACTTTACTTTATTATCATCAAGCCACTCTATAGCTCTCTGCATCAGCTTGTCTCCTAATCCATACTTACGATATTCCTTTTCAATAAATAAAGAATCAATTTCTCCAACTAAGTCTACATCTACAGTACTAACACAATATCCTACATATATGTCTTTCTCTATATCTCTTATTAAATCAACTTTAACCTTTGAAGTCTTATCACTTAAAAACTTAACTTTTCTTTTTTCAAAAGTATTGTTTTTATATTTATCAGAAAAATAAATTGAGTTAACCTCATGATGCTTATTTAATTTTTCCCATAATGGCTTTACTAAATCAATTAACTCCTTAGCCCCAGTTACAAATTCAAGATTATCCATTTTGCCTCCATAATCAATTACCTATAGACTATTCTAAATCTACAGTCAATTTTCTTATACTAATATATCTATACTTATTCTTAATTTAATTTTCTATTAAAACTAGTTAGAAGTGGAACTACTATTAGAACTGTTACTAAATAAACCATAATAACTACTAGTGTAGCTGATTTTAAATAAGTCTTTAAAAATCCTTGTAATATCAATGGCAATATAAGTAGTACATATGTTAATAGTCTCCACCCTTTTCCCATAATATATTTGGTGTTGCAAGTATCACACTGAACTATCCCTAATCCCCATGCAGCTTTAAAAGAATCAGCATAAGTAAACTTATTTGAGCAATCTTCACAGCTTTTAATCGCCATATATACCCCTCCTTATATATTCTTTTTTAATTATATAAAATCCTACTATCAATTTCATTTATATATTTGTCATATTCCTATTATGTTTATTTTATCCCATATTGTAAATTTTAACATCTACTATTTACTCTTTCAATTCTTCAATAAAATAGTTTTTCTAAAAACAAATATAATAATTAAAATAGTAATAGCCTCTGCTAAAGGAATAGTAAGCCAAACACCAGTCATTCCTATAAATCTAGGTAGAATTAATATTAAAGGTACTATTGCTAAAAATCCTCTTAATATTGAAATAGTAAAAGATTCTTTAGCTTTGCTTATAGATGCTAGTAATGATGTTGTAACTATATTAATTCCCATTATAATAAATCCTATAAAATAAATTTTCATTCCTTCAACTGCCATTGATGAAAGTAAAACATCTCCTTCATTGTTGAATAAGTTTACTATTTCCTGGGAAAATGCAAAAGATATTGCATAGCAGCTTAGTCCAAGCGCTACAGCTGTTATTAATCCATACCTATATATAACTTTTATATCATGAGTATTACCTTCTCCAAAACTCTTACTTATAATTGGCTGAATTCCTTGTGCTACACCTGTAAATATTGCAACTACTATTAATGCTATATTAGTAATAATCCCATATGCTGCTACCCCTGTATTGTTAGATATATTTAATATAGTGAAATTAAATAATAATATAATTATTCCTGATGAAAACTCAGTAACAAAGGATGGTAATCCTAAGGATATAATATTTCTAATATATCCTAATTTAATTTTACACTTTATAAGCTTAAATTTATTCTTCTTTCTTACAAAGTGAAGTGATAGAATACATATGCTTAATATAGGTGTTGCTCCTGTTGCAAGAGCTGCTCCAAACATACCCATTCCAAGAGGATAAACAAAAATATAGTCTAATACTACATTACTTAAACTCCCTACAATCATTGCAATCATAGCTAAGTTAGGCTCATCATCATTTCTAATAAATGATGTTAATATATTGTTTAATATAAACACACAGGAAAAAGATAATAATGTTTTTAAATACTTCCCTGCTAATGGTATTACCTCATTATCTGCACCTAATATTCTTACAATATCATAAGAAAAAAACACTCCAACTATAGTTATTATTGCACCTACTACTGTTCCTATTACTATAGAGTGGGTAAAGACCTTATTAGCTCCACTTTCATTATTCCTACCCCTTTGGATAGAATACTTTATTCCGCCTCCTGCTCCAATCATCAATCCAATACCACTTATTAAACTCCATAATGGTAAAACTATATTAAGAGCTGTAAGTCCTATACTTCCTACCCCATTAGCTATAAAAAATGTATCTGCAAGTATATAAAAAGAAAGTCCTATCATACTAAACACATTTAGAGATACATATTTTATAAAATCATTTAAAATATTATTCTTAGCTTCTACTTTCAAGAAAATATCCTCCTATAATATCTAATAAATTCACTAAATAAAGAATAAAAAAGCACTAGATAACTTATACCCAAGGCCTAACGGTATAAATTTCTAATGCTTGTTATACAAATAATATATCCGGCGATACTATTATTTAAAACTCTTCATTTTATAAAATCTTATAATAATATATTGATACTGTCAATATTTTTTATAATTAATCCATAATCTTTCTAATGCATTCCTCAACACTAGAAACATGATTATTTGCTATATCCTTTACACCATCCTCAGCATAATGAAAAGTAAAACTATTTTCTGTTAAATTAAACATAGAAATATCATTAAATGAGTCTCCAATTGCATATAACTTGTCCTCATTTACATTATTTAATTCAAGTATCTTTTTTAATCCACTTCCCTTAGTGCAACCTTTTGGAGCTATATCAACAAAAAATTGGTTTCTAAATGCCTCTAGATCATCACCTAAACTTTTAACTAGTTTATCCTTTGCTTTTTCTGCAACATTTCTATCTCCATTTTTAGAAAACAAACTTATTATTGAGTAATTTCTTTCATTTATACTTTTAAATAAATCTTCTATAGAAACTCTATCTTTAAAATGACTATATAGTCCCCTCATATCTTCAGGCACCTCTTCTAAGTTAGGTACATTAGAATCAACTAGATAATGCTCCCCCTCAGATTCAAAATGTACACATACATCTTCATTGTCTAAAAACTCCTTAAATATGCCTTCAGCTACCTCACTTCCTATAAACTTACTATGTATTACATTCTTATCCTTATCTAATACTATAGCTCCATTACAAGCTACTATATAATCATATTCTATTTCTGGGTATTCACTAAATAAGTCATATATTGAAGATAAACTTCTTCCTGTTGAAATAATGAATTTATTTCCTGCTTCCTTAAATTCAATAATCCCCTTTATATTTCCCTCATTAATACCATGGTTTTCATTTAATAATGTTCCGTCTAAATCGCAAGCTAAATACTTCATTAAATTCCACTCTCCCAATAATTATTCCTTAAAGATTATAACATAATAATTAGGATAAGATTTTTAATATATAAAATTAACTCATTTAAGTAAGTAAATATGTAATTTTTATCCATACTAATATATAATTAAACTATAATAGTGTATTTAACAAGGAGAGTTTTATGGTTAATAAAAAGGTAATTTTTATATTTATATTTTCTCTTATTATCTCATACCTAATTATAGATTACTTAAATTCTAACTTATTTGTTATCATTGACTGGATTGAAGGAGTAACAATAGCAGATAAATTAAGAGAATACTATATAAGGACCTTTAGTTCTAATATATCTTTATCTTTACCCATATCCTTGATTCCAACTTATCTTGTATATAAAAAGACTAAAAATAAAACTATGGAGTAAATAAATATGAATAACGAAAATGATTATATTAAAAATTTAAAAATAGATTGTGAAAAGTGCTTTGGTCTATGCTGTGTATCACTATACTTCTCAAAGTCAGATGGATTTCCTCATAATAAAGATGCAGGTAAGCCTTGTATAAATTTAAAAAGTGATTTTAAATGCTCTGTTCATAATAGTCTTTATACTAATGGCTTAAAGGGCTGTATCGGCTATGATTGTTTTGGAGCAGGCCAAAAAATTTCCCAAATAACCTTTAATGGTGAGGACTGGAAAGGTAATTCTGAGCATAGTAAAAAAATGTTTGAATCATTTTATGTAATGAGACAACTTCATGAAATGCTATGGTATCTTAATGAAGCTTTTAATTTACAAAAGGATACAACCTTAAAAGAAGAAATTAAGAGTCTAATAGATTCCACTAATAACTTAACATTATTAGATGCAGATTCACTCTTACAAATTAATATTGATAACCATAGAGATAAGGTTAATGTTTTTATTAGAAAAACTAGTGATATTATTCGTAGAAAATCATCAAAATCAAGTAATAGTCCTAAATCAAAATCTTATTTTGGTAAAGACCTTAGAAACTTTGATCTCAGAGGAGCTGACCTTAGAGGAGCATTTCTTATAGCAGCAAATCTTAAAGGTATGAATCTAACTGGAGCTGACTTTATTGGTGCGGATTTACGTGATGCTGATTTCAGTGGCGCCGATCTTAGCAGAAGTATATTTCTTACTCAATCACAAATTAATTCAGCTAAAGGTGATAAAAACACTAAACTACCACTTAACATAACTAAACCAAGGCATTGGATAAGATAAAATTAAAAGGGTTGCCTGTATAGGCAATCCTTTTAATTTAATTATTATTTTCTATATTGTCATACTTATTATTTAATATAAGTATATCTACTCTTCTATTTTTAGATCTTCCCTGATTAGTACTATTATCTGCAACAGGTCTATATTCTCCATAACCAACTGCAGACAACCTATCTGGAGATATTCCTCCATTATTAATTAAATATTCAACTACATTAGATGCTCTAGTAGAAGATAATTGCCAATTTGAACTAAAATATTCATTTCTTATTGGAACATTATCTGTATGTCCCTCTATCCTAATATAATTATCAATTTTATTTAATACTGTAGATAGCGAAACTAATTTTAATTTCATATCTTCCATTATCTCTGCCTTTGCACTCTCAAAGAATATACTATCATTGAAACTTATTACTAATCCCCTTTCTTCTATACTTGTAGATACACTTCCTTCTAAACCCATTTCTTTAATCATCTCATCAACTTGTCCCTCTATTCCTTGAAGCTTTTCTTCTTCACTTTGAACTAAAGGTTTTAATTCTCCTTCATCACTAGAACCTTCATTAGCGCCTCCTTCCCCAGAATCACCAATTCCCGTACCTCCAGTAAAAGCAGAGTTCATAGAGCTCGCTAACTTCTCATATTTCTTTTGATTTATATTCGATGCTGAATATAAAACTACAAAGAATACCATAAGTAATGTTATAAGATCAGAGTATGTAAGAAGCCATCTTTCACTATTTTCTGGTTTTTCTTTTCTCTTCTTCATTTTAAACTTCCTCACCCAAGTACAGTGTTTCTATTTCACTTTCAGTTAAATATCCTTCCAGCTTGCCCATTATAGCTGTAGGGCTGACACCCTCTTGAATAAGTAATAATGCTTCTATACACATTTCCTTTTCAATTATTTCTTCATCATTTAAAGCCTTTAATTTATTTGCTATAGGTAACCAGATTAAGTTAGCAGTTGCTATACCATAAAGCGTTGCTATAAATGCTACTGCTATTTTAGGTCCAAGCTCATCAGGGTCATCCAGGCTTCCTAATACCTGAACTAGTCCCATAACCGTACCTATAATACCCATAGTAGGTGCATATCCACCTGCTGCTTCAAATATAGCAATACCTTGATGATGTCTTTCTGATATTTGTTCGAGTCTTGTCTCTAAGGAACTCTTTATTATATCAGGATTAACTCCATCTACAATCATTTGTAGCCCCTTTCTAATAAAAGGATCCATACTCGTATCATTTACATCTGATTCTATGCTAAGTAGTCCATCTTTTCTTGTCTTTGTAGCAATTTCCTTAAAAAACTTGATATTTTCTATAGTATTACTTTCTCTTTTCTTAAAAGCTGCTGATAACACCTTTGGAAATCTCTTCAGAATCTTTCCTGGGGTAGAAATACCTACTGCTCCAATGGTACCACCAAGTACTATAATTGCTGCGGTATGTTGTAATAACGCACCTAAAGCTCCCCCCTCTAATGTAAATCCTAATATTATACAAGCAAAAGAAAAAATAAGACTAATAATAATTGTAATATCCATAATACACCATCCACTTTTTATTCAAAGAACATAATAATTCATATTATATGGATAATTATATTTACTATCAATTTTACTATTTATATTAAATTCGCCCTTTTTTTCTCAATTTAGACTATTTACAGTAACTATAATTATGTACCTTACAATACTTTGAAAATAGTGTTTTTATAGTCCAAGAAATCAAAGAAATTCTCTAATAATTTAGGTAATAGCTTGCCTTTCTATATTTGAAGAGCAATCTATAGATTAATATTATGTATAAAATTTATAAAAAAGTGTGAAATATAATATTATACTTCACACTTTTCTATTTAATATATTAAGTTTTAGTTTTACACTACTTATTTTTATAACTCATATGAAGTAATTCATGAGCTTTACCATGTCCTGGTTCACCCATGTAAGTATCATACATCTTATTTAAAGCACCATTTTCGTGAGATTTTCTCTTCTTTAAATTCTTATCTTGATTGTATAATACTGATGCTCTAACGCTTCTAATATCCATAGTTAATCTATCTGAAGGATTAACATGAGGTTGTCCTCCGCCATTTACACATCCACCAGGACAAGCCATTACTTCAATAAAGTGATATTTCTTCTCTTCTAGCTTTCCGCTATTTATAAAATCAAATAAACTAGATGAACCATTAATTACAGCTACATTATAGTTTTCTCCACCTATTTCTACTGTAGCTTCTTTAATTCCAGCTAATCCTCTTACCTCTTCATATTCTATATTTTCTAAGTCTTTTCCTTCTACGAAGTCCTTAGCTGTTCTTAGTGCTGCTTCCATAACTCCACCAGTAGCTCCGAATATAGCACCTGCTCCAGTATATTCTCCCATAGCTGGATCAGCTTCACTATCCTCAAGCTTTGCAAAGTCAATCTTAGCATCCTTAATCATCTTAGCTAATTCTCTAGTAGTGATTACAGCATCTATGTTTCTTAATCCATTGTTCTCCATTTCAGCTCTATCTGCTTCATATTTTTTAGCAGTACAAGGCATTATAGTTACAGTGAATACATTCTTTGGATCTATGTCTGATATTATTGGATAATAAGTTTTACTAGCTGCTCCAAATATTTGTTGAGGTGACTTAGCCGTAGATAAGTTCCCTAAAAGATTTGGATAGTAGTTTTCTACTTGTCTTACCCATGCTGGACAACAAGATGTAAACATAGGGAATGGTCCACCAGTTTTAATTCTTTCAATTAATTCAGTAGCCTCTTCCATTATTGTCATATCTGCCCCAAAATTTATATCAAATATCTTATCAAATCCTAATTGTCTTAAAGCAGTATATGTCTTTCCTGTTACGTCTACCCCGTAACCCATCTTAAATAGCTCTCCCATAGCAGTTCTTACTGAAGGTGCCATAGCAACTATAACATGCTTTTCTTCATCTTCTAATGCATCCTTAACTCTATCCATATGAGATTTTTCAGATAACGCATCAACTGGACATGCCGCTACGCATTGCCCACATAGTAAGCAATTAGTATCATCAAAACATTTTAAGTTTTCAGGTCCAATTATTTTCTCTCCATCTACTTCAATAAACTTAATAGATTCTGTGCCTGTCTTAGTCTTACAAGCTGCGACACATCTTCCACAAGTAACACACTTTGTTCTATCTATTACAATAGACTTACTTCTATCATCAACATACTCTGATTTATCTGCAACAACAAAAGGTTTAGTAGCCTTAGCCCTAGTTTTAATAACTAGCTTCAGAAACTCACAGTTTTCTCTTCTTTTACATGGTCCACACTTAAATTCATGCTTATCTAATAAGCTTGCAACTGTAGCTTTAACAGCTTCTTGAACTCTTTCAGTATTTGTATTAATAACCATTCCTTCTTCAGGAGTTACACAACAGGCTTTAACTAAATCATCTTGACCTTCTATTTCAACAAGGCAAACTCCACATTGCCCTACATTTCCACAGTCCTCTAAAAAGCATAATGCTGGAATATCTATTCCATTACTTTTTGCAGCTTTTAATAAGTTATCCTCATTATTTACTAAAACTTCTTTTCCATTTATAGTTACTTTAATCATTTTTGCCTCCTATATTACTTTGTAAAGAATGTAATAATTGTTACATTATTAACAATTATTATTGTACTATAATTTATAAATAATTACTATCCTTTAGTTAAAATTATAATAAAATAGACATTACTTCCTAATGCCTATTTTTTATTTGCATATTTAATGACCATTTTTGGTATCTGCTTTCATTTCCCAATGGATTACAAAAGCTAAAATAGCTCTTAATACAATTATTGCTGCTAATATGTACATTTCATCTAAAGATCTTACTATTACTGTTTTTAATATTTCTGCTCCTAATTTAAATTCTAACGCTAAGGTTAAAGATTGAGCAAATTCTACTTTAATGGGATAATCATTTTTAGTAATTATGTTTAAAATAAACTTATAAAAGCCTTTAATTGCCCCGATTATAATAATTATTATACCCATAGCTTCTAAACTATGTATGGCTAATGGCGTTATTAGTTCTACAAAACCTTCCATGATAATCCCTCCCATAAATGTATTAATCCAACATACTTATTATCTTGTATAATTTATAATAAGTAAAGCAAAATTAATAAATAGAGGGATTTTTATTCGTATTTTATGATAATATAATATAGAAGTTGTAGTAGCTATTTTATATACAGTCATATTTAATTTAATGATTTTTAAATAATGATATTACTTATACTACCTTCATAAAAAATTACAGTTTAATTTTGATATTTTTCTTAATCGATTCTATTAAATTATGATTTTACTAAATCATAATTATATGAATTATTAATAGAATTCTGTAGTTTAATAATTAAGAATAAGAGGTTTCAAATGATACGCATATATAATAGAAAATCTAAAAAATATGAAATAGAAAAAGTTGCAGGAGAAAATTATATAAAATGGTCTTATGAATCTCCTATTGGAAAAGGCTTTACTGAACTCTTAGTAAAGAAAAAAATATTTTCAAGACTTTATGGTGCTTTCTGTGATTCACCTTTAAGTAAAAAGAAGATTAAGAAGTTTATAGATGGCTTTAATATAGATATGGATATAAGTATGAATTCAATTGATAGTTTTTCTAGTTTTAATGACTTCTTTATTAGAACTTTAAAAGCTGATGCTAGGCCCATTCCTAGGGATAATAATTTACTTATGTCTCCTGGAGATGGTAGATTATTTGCTTACGAAAATATTTCTATAGATAAATTGATCCAAGTTAAGGGGATTAACTATAGTTTAGAAGAGTTACTTGCAAATAAAGATATTGCTAAAAAGTATGAAGGGGGAACCTGTTTAGTTTTAAGACTGTGCCCTACTGATTATCATAGATTCCACTTCGTTGATAATGGGATTCCTTTAGAAAATCACTTTATTAAAGGTAACTACTATTCTGTAAATCCAGTAGCCTTAGAGAGAATTCCTAAGTTATACTGCCAAAATAAAAGGGAATGGTGTGAGTTTAAATCAGAAAACTTTGGTGATATTCTTCATATTGAAGTTGGTGCAACTTGTGTTGGTACAATTATTCAAAGTTATAAGGAAAATAAGAAAGTATCTAGAGGAGAAGAAAAAGGTTATTTCAAATTTGGAGGTTCTACAACTATTCTTGTATTTGAAAAAGATGCTATAGAAATTGACAAAGATATAGTAGAACAATCAAACCTTGGATATGAATCTATGGTGTTATTAGGAGAAGTAATTGGTAAGAAAAAATAACTTAATGTAGATATAATTACACTATATAATCTATAGTAAGGAGTGAGTTTTTATGGGGGATTTAATTTACAGATTATTATTATTTTTAAATAGTAGCAAATCAAATGATATCAATCATAGTATAGCTATTACATTGCTTAGAAATGTACGTATTATACCTAATATGTCCATAAATAAATTAGCTGATTTATGCTATACTTCTCCAGCTGCTATAACTAGATTTTGCCATAAACTTGGCTATTCAAGCTTTATAGAATTTAAAGAAAATATGAAGATTAATATTAATAATTATAATCAAAGCCTTATAAGGCCAAGAGCAATTAACTATGATATTGATAGAGAAGATTTATTAAATAATATGTCTAATGAGATTGCTGATGAGGTAAATTCATTTAAGAATACTGTAGACTTAAAATTAATTGATAGCATTATTGAACTTATATATAGTTCTAAAAATGTATATATTTTTGGTACTCAATACTCTCAACTTATGGCTCAAAATCTTCAAAATAATTTAGCTAGATTATCTAAATTAATATATCATGCAAATGATGTACAAGAACAAGAAAAACTTGCAGCAGAAATGGATGAGTCTTCTCTTGCAATATTAATATCCCCTACCGGGAGATTTACTATTTATCATGAAAGGCTTTGGAAAAAAATTGCGGCTAGTCCTGCTACCTTAGTAGTTATTACTGAACAAGAAAATCCAAAGTATACTAAGAGAAGCAATTACATAATTTATTTACCAAAGCGAGAAGCTACTACTGAATATATTCAAACTCATACCCATGATTTAAGCTTCTTAATTGAGTATATTTATTTACGATATGGGATTCTATATAAGAATCTATAAAAAATATAGCGAAATATTAACTTTAATTAGTTACATAAAATTAAAGAGGTTAATATTTCGCTATATTAATTATTATGTTATCCTTTGTTTCTCATTTCTTCTTTTGTTTAATTCTTTTGTAGTTCACAATTTTTTCAAGGGTAAATTTATTTAAATTCATAGCTCATATTTAAGATGAGCTATGAACTAAGGGCTTTTTAATAATTTTAGAATTCAGCTCTTTCTACAGCTTCTATCTTTTCTATAACATTTTTAAATTGTGGTAAATGTTCTTTATTAGCAACTAACATTTCATTTAATAACTTTCTACCTCTTACATCATCAGCTACTAATGGATTGGTTACCATTGCTAATAATGCAGTGTTATAATCTCCTGTATAAGCTGCTTCAGCTGCTAATCTTTCAAATGATTTAATTTGACCAACTAAGCCTTGAGCAAATACTGGTAGGTCAGTAACAGTTTCTACTGGCACTGGACCATTCTTCCCAATATAACAACTTACTTCAACTGCTGACTCATCTTCAAATTGCTTTAAAGTTCCATTATTCTTTGTATTTACTGCAATTATAGTGTTTTTATCATTATATATACCGTTGATTACATTACAAGCAACATCTGAATAGTGTGCTCCACCACGCTTAGATAATTCTTCTGGTTTTTCTTTTAAATCAACGTCTTTGTACATTTCAAATAATTTCTTTTCAACATCCATTACTACTTCAGCTCTAGTTCTGCCCTTCTTGAATTCTTCTAACTCATCATTAAGCATATCCTTAGTCTTATAGTAATATCTGTGATATGGACAAGGTATTACTCCAAATGCCCTTATTGTAGCAACATCCCAGTCTAAGTCTTTTATATTTGCCATTGTTTGACTCTTAGTGTCTGGAGCAGTTAATCTATCAATAATTTCTGCTGTAACATCTTTTCCATCATTATAGACTCTTTCAGCGTAAACCATATGGTTTAATCCAGCAAAATCCACTGTTACCTTATCTCTATCCACCCCTAATATATCTGCAAATGAGAATTGTAATCCTATTGGAACATTACATACTCCAATTACCTTCTTATGAACTCCATATCTTAATAAGGCTTCTGTTACTATTCCTGCTGGGTTTGTAAAGTTAATTAACCAAGCATTAGGACATAATTCTTGAATATCCTTAGCTATATCTAGAATTACTGGAACTGTTCTTAAAGCTTTAAATAACCCACCAGCTCCATTAGTTTCTTGACCTAAGAATCCATGACTTAAAGGAATTCTTTCATCCTTACATCTAGACTTTAATAATCCAACTCTTAATTGAGTAGTAACAAAGTCTGCATCTTTTAATGCTTCTCTTCTATCTAATGTTAAATGTATATTCATTGGAACTCCTGCTTTTTCAACCATTCTTCTAGCAAGTGCTCCTACTATTTCTAGTTTTTCTTTACCTTCTTCAATATCTACTAACCAATAATCACTTACTGGCATTTCATCATATCTTTTAATTAATCCTTCTACTAACTCAGGTGTATAACTTGATCCTCCACCTATTGTAACAATCTTTAAAGGTTTCTTTCCCATACAAATGACCCCCTAATTTCATTATTTTATTTAGCTTATAACTTTATTATACTTACATAAAAGATTAAACAATTTCAAATTTTGAAAATTCAAATTAATTCTTAAATATTATATTTTTAATGGTTTTTTTAAATTTTTCTTCATCTCCTTCAAAAATAATAATATTAATATTCATTTCTTTTGCTCTCTCCTTCACAGAAAGCTTTATTGGTTCCTTAGTTGCAACTAATACCTTATAAGAATTATCACCTCCAATCTGTTTACTATAAACTTCTAATTCATTTAAAGTATCTTCATTATATTTATCACTATCTTTACATGAAATACATATAGGAATAGAGTCTTTTATAGCTATTACATCTACTTCATTTCTCACTACCTTACTTTTATCATTCCATAAAAACATAACTCCACTTTTAACTTCATCTATTTCCTTAATTTCCTTTATCATATTATTTGTTGCAATTTCTAGCCATGTTCCACTTTTAAAAATAAAGGATTTTAAATAGTCATTCATAAACTCTACATTTATTTCATTTCTATCTTCTATATACTGTATTTCTCCCATACTTTTAAGCTTTAACAATATCTGATTTAATAACTTCTTTTCATCCTTATTAAATAAGCCTACTTTTATTTTTATACTCTTTGGATTATTAATATCATGAGTAAAAATATTACTATCATATAACTTTTGTTTATGTTTATGCCAAAGTTCAAGGTTCTTATATATGGATTTTGTAAACAACTTTAAATCTTCTTTTTTAGAGAAATCAGTACTGTCATTTATAAACTCTCCCCCAGAAGCTTTAAGAATAGTATTTAACTCCATATCCTCAAAATCTTCTTTATCTATATTTACACCTCTATGAAAAGTATATATATCTCTATTTTTGATATCTAAATAAACAGATTTAATATCCAGTTCCTTTATTATATTTAATAATAGTAAGGAGTTAATTCTACTTCCACCCGTTAAATTAACTAATATCTCTTTATCTTTATTATTTTTTATTAGATTTTCTAATAATTCCATATTCCCCTCTTCTATATTTATGTCTTTTAAAGTAACTTCATTAAAATTATTCTTATAATAATCTATAAGGGAGTTTAATTTTTCTTTATCTTCTTTTCTATATATAAGTATCACTTCTCTTGGCCTATATTTTTTTGTTGCTAAAATATTTGCTTCATTATGATTATCTATCTGATTGATAAGTAAATCTATTTTCATAATTTTATCCTTTTTATCTTTTCTTATTAATTTTATTATTCCCCTCATATATTTTTTTATAGATTTTAAAGACTCTAAATTTTTACTATTATGATGAAAAAATAAAGTTGTTTTCTTAGAATGCAAAATAGCCTCTAATTAATGTTCTTCTTTCTTTAAAAATGCTATAAGGGAGAAAATAAGAAGTAAAACTTATAAGTCAACTGATTTTAAGTAAAATAAAAAAACCTTGTAAACTTAGTATTTACAAGGCTTTCTATGGTACGGCGGAGAGGATTCGAACCCCCGACCAACTGGTTCGTAGCCAGCTACTCTATCCAACTGAGCTACCACCGCATATTAAATTTTAACAAAACTATATTATCATAAGTCCATAAATAAATCAAGTAACTTATCTCTATTAGGTAAATATGCTAATTATTATATAAATCTGAAAACTCTATTTCTAACATTTGAATTTTTCCTTCATCACCTCTTAAACAATAGTCTTCTCTTTCTTCAACCAATGTTATTGGAAATGTAATTATAAATTCACACCCTTTATTTTCTTCACTATTTAAAATTATCTCTCCCCCCATGGACTTAACAAGATAATTTACTAAATCAAGTCCTATACCACTTCCTGAAGATTCCCTATTATTATCATTTGATATCTGATAGAACCTGCTAAATATTTTCCCTTGATTTTCCTTTGATATTCCAGGCCCTTCATCTTTTATAGATATTGATATTGAGTCTCCTAAAACATTAATATATATATATATATCTGAATTACTATATGAGAATTTTATTGCATTAGATAGTAAATTCATAATTATCCTATCTAAGACCTCTGGATCCACTGCCATTATACACTGTTCCTCATTAGTATCAAAAGTTAACTGAATGTTTTTTTGCTTTGCATATTTATCTATGCAATTTATTGTGCTTTCTATTATTGAAATAACATCTATATTTTTCATATTTAAAACATAATAATTATTTTCAAGCTTTGTAGTATCTATAAGATTATTTATAAGCTTTAGCATTTTTAAGCTATTTCTTTTAACCATCTTCATATACTCTAATACTTTTTTATCAGTTATGGATACGCTTCCATAGTCTATGCACTGCATTATACTTAAGATAACATTTAGATGTCCTCTTAAGTCATGTGATATGTTTGATAGAAAATTATCTTGCCTACTACTTTTATTTAATAATTCAGTTATGACCATTATTAACTCATCATTTGTAAGGCTATTATTTTTTTTTGAAAAAAAATCATTTAAATTATCTTTTTTAAGTAACAATTCCCTAGTGATAAATTCATTGTTAATCATCTTCATATTTCCTTTCATACCAGCCTTAGCATTTTTTAACCCATATTATAAGTGTACCATATGAAAATTTTTCTAACAACATATTTTGCAGTTTTTTCCAATTTTTCTATGCATCTTTATGATATTTTTACCTTTTTAATTATATATTTATTTATATTTTTATATCTACTTATTAAAATATGCAAAAATACCCTTAAGAATACTCATGTTTTATATTCTTAAGGGTATTTATCTGTTTATAATTCCACTTCTCTTCTTAAATTGTTAATTACCATTGTTAAATAAGTTCCAGATATAAGCATAGAGAATGCCCCTAGATTTATAAACGAACCTAAAATTGTCGAAAGTGTCGTTGCATAAATACATATCTTGAGTATATTACCATATCCTAAATTTAAATAATTTATCTTATTTAAAATAACTCCAAGAATTGATAATATAAAAGCATTAAACATAAAGTTAAGATAAGTCATTAATATACTAAGTATAAACACTATATATTTAATAATACTAAAAATACCAAGTGAGTTTATAAAATCATTATTATCAATCTTATCTACTAAGTTCATTTCTGTATATTTATAGTTATATTCTTCTCCATTAGCTCTATATGAAATACCATCCTTTAAAAAGGATACTGAAAAATCCTTATGTACAACTATTTTTCTAATATTGTTAACATCACTTAACGATAGACTAGTATCTATATAAATAATATTTTGCCCTTCTTCATATTTAAGTGGTGAATTTTCAAAATCTAAAACTCCATTTTCTAAAGTAAACTTAAGCTCCTCTGTAGACATTATATTTTCTATACTCTTTTGCATAGAAGCAATGGCTGCATAACTGAACCCACCAATAGCTGAACCTATTATAAGGGAAAAAAGTATGGAGTATATTATAGCTCTTGATAATTTTTCATTTATTAACTCTTTATATCTCTTTACATTGGCTACACTAATTATAATTTTATTAAAGAAGCCTATTCTATCCTTCATATTTATAACTCCTTCTATTTTAGTAATTACTACCTATTCTATCATAGAAAATAGGTTTTATAAACAAAGCCAATTTTTAAATTTTCTATGAATAAGTTTATTTTTTGTGAATTTGGTTAATGATTATAATATAAGTCAAGGAGGAGAATTTATGTTTAAAATCAATAAAGGTAGAGAGAAAAAGTTCTCTATATTTAAATTAATGTCAATTATTATTTTCATTATGTTAGTAGGATTTACAACTAATATATATATTAATTCAAACTATAGAGAAACAACTTCTAAGTTCTATTTATCCTTTAATAATAAAGATTACTCAAATGCTAAATCTTTATTAGATAGTAAATTACTATTAGTTTCTAAAAATAAGCTAAATACCGATTTAGAAAATTACTTTACTGATGTAGTAAATAAAGTACTTATAGCTTTATCTAATAGTGAAATTAATAATTCTAGTGCATTAGAAGTACTAAAGGAAGTTGATAGCTATAATATTCTTGGAGATTCATTAAATAAATTGATTTCAGTTTTAGAATCCCCTAAGAATACAGCTGTAGCTAATACAAATTCCCCAGAAGAATATAAGCCCCCTAAAACTAATAGTGCTCAAAATGAAAATAGCTATTTAAATTTAGGAATATTAGCCTTTAATTCTAAAGATTATAGTACTGCTATTTCCTATTTTAATTTAGTATCAAAGGATACTCCTAAAGACTATGAAATGGCCCAGGATTATATTAATGATTATTATTCAAATTATAAGGATTACTTATTAGATAGTGTTGAAGAATTAGTCGCTAATAAATATTACACTAAGGCTTTGGAAATATTATCTGATTATGATAAAAGTAAATTAACTAAAGATGATATAACTGAAATTGATAATAAAATTAATTCAATAAGACAATTTAGAGAAGAATATCAAGGTGAGGATTCAGAGTATACTTCAAATGCCATACTCCAAGAAATAACACCTAGCAATATAAACACCTTATCTATAGCTAGTAAAACCCCTTATTTAATTTACTTAAACTTAAATAAGCAGATGACTTATATTTATAGTGGTGAAAAAAATAATTGGTCTCTACTAAAAGAATTCTCTAGTTCAACTGGAATTGAGGGTGAGGAAACTCCTAAGGGTATTTTTTCTGTAACTGGTAGGGGCGATTGGTTTTACTCCCCTGATTATGAGCAAGGAGGAAAGTACTGGGTTCAATTTATGGGTGATTACTTATTTCACTCACTTCCATTTAACGAAGATCAAAGTGAAATAGTAGATTATACCCTTGGCGCGCCTGCCTCTCACGGTTGTATAAGACTTGAAGTCGAGGACTCTAAATGGATATATGATAATATAGACGATGATACAAAAGTTATAATAAATTAATCTAAAAATCAAAGGTCTGTTGTATTTTCCATTGTACAACAGACCCTTTTAATATATTTATATCTAATTATTTTAAGCTTCTAATTCTCTTAAACTTCTAACTTATTTATCCTATATTAATAATTATTATAGATACTATCATAACTAAAATCTAAAATAACTACTGGGTTTTTAGCTGGATCTAATCTTTTTAATAGATTAACTAAATTTTGTTGTGGAATCGCTACGCACCCATAAGTATATATTCCCATATCACAATGTATAAATATTGCAGAACTTTTACCAGGAACTACAGGCCATCTATTATAATCAATTACTAATGAATAATTATAATATCCAGGATAATCTGTAAGCTTCTCTGCTGATGACCATCTTCCATTAGGATCACCAAATTGCATAGTATTATAATATTGAGAATTTTCATCATCAACCCAATACTCTGTTCCATCAAGTTGCCTATATGTAACTCCACTTCCTGGATTAGAATTAATTCCAAATGCTTCTGTTAAAGTATAAATTCCTGTAGGTGTACATTTATCCATTTCATAGACTTCACTAGCACTTTTTAATCCATTTTGTCCTAATCTAGCTGCTACCCTATCTACTTCAATCCAGTTACCTAGTCTATCTTTTTCCCAAACTACTAATTCACCATATGATCCTCCAGTACTTACTACAGTTACAATTTGACTTGAGTTTTTAGCTGCATTTGTACTGCCTATTCCCACTACTCCACTATTACTATTACTATTTGACGTAATATTAGGTGAACTGCTATTTTCTGATGTAACATCACTATTATTATGTTCAATACTATTATTTATTTCTTCTAATTTTTTATTATATGTATCTTCTATTTCAGTAATATTTTCTTTAGGATATTTCTCCTTAAAGGATTTGATTAAATCTCCTACACTATCTATATCCTCTTCTATAGCTTTATTAATTTTCTCTTTTTCAATAGTAATTTCCTTATAGTAATTACTAATACTCTCCTCTATTTTTGAAAGATCTTTATTTAAGCTTTCAAAAATATCACCTGTTATATCATCTTTATATTTTTCTTTAAAGATTTCTAGTACTTCCTTCTTATCTTCAATATCCTCATAATCTCTTAAGTTTAAGAAATCCTCAATTAAATTCTTATAAGATATTAAATTTTCATTATCTTTATCATCATTTATTTTCTCTAAAGCTTCTTCATAATCTCCATTTATTATAAGATTTTCTACAGTTTCTATTTTCAACTTTTCTTTGTTAGATTTATACATAGAATTACTAAGAAAAAGTAAGAATAAAACTGATAAAATAGCTGTTATTGAAATTATAACTTTTTTCTTTCTCATATCTATTTCCCCCTATTTATACTTTAATGAATATTATATCATATTAATTTCTAGGAACTTTTGACTAATTTTATTTTATGGTATCATTTATTTATATATAAGTTGTAATAAAGTTTTTACATTTTATTCAGTTATATTTTATACTCAAAATATTTTAGTTAGGAAATTACACAAACAACTTATATAAAAATTAAAAAATATATGCTTTCAATTGATGTAATTTACTTTCAAAACTGTTTTTCACTAAAGATAAAATAATTACTCAAGATATAGGTTATTTATTGAAACATATATATATTTTTTTAAAGGTAGGATAAGCAATGAATATAAATACTCCAAAGGAAGTTAAACTTATTATTGACACTTTTTATAAAAATAATTTTGAAGCCTTTATGGTAGGTGGATGTGTTAGGGATATATTATTAGGTAATCTACCTAAAGATTATGATATAACTACCTCTGCTAAGCCTGAAATAACTATATCTTTATTTGATAAAACAATACCTACTGGATTAAAGCATGGTACTGTTACCGTCCTTATAAATAATGAGCCTTATGAAGTTACAACTTACAGAACAGAAGGAAAATATATAGATAATAGACGTCCATCCTCTGTAGATTTCGTCACAGATATTAAAGAAGACCTATCTCGAAGAGATTTTACAATAAACTCCTTAGCATATAACCAAAAAGTAGGACTTATTGATTACTTTAATGGAACTGATGATATTAAAAATAAAATTATAAGATGTGTAGGAAATGCTGATAAACGCTTTAAAGAAGACGCATTGAGAATGCTTAGGGCAGTTAGATTTAGCTGTCAACTAAACTTTGATATAGAGGAAAATACTTATACTGCAATTAAGAATAATTATAAATTAATTAAAAATATAAGTTCAGAAAGAATAAGAGATGAGCTATGTAAAATATTAATTTCAGAAAATCCATCTAAAGGACTAGAAATTCTAAGAGATACGAAATTACTAGAAATTATATTACCTGAAATTAATGCATTATATAATTTTTCACCTAAGTGTACTAATCATAATAGAAATATTTTTGCTCATACTTTAAAAGTTATAGATAATACAGAAAATGATTTATTATTAAGGTTATCTGCTCTTTTCCATGATGTAGGTAAACTGAATACTTTAACACCACTTAATAATGGAACCTTCTACGGCTTTCCTGGACACTGCCTCGAAGGTTCAATAATGGTGAAAAAAATATTATCTAGATTGAGATTTGATAATAACACTATTAAAGTAATATCAAAACTTATAGAACATCATCTAGTATTAAACGCAACTACAATGCCAACTAAATATGAGGTGAAAATATTATTAAATGAAATGGGAGTTAATAATATAAACTTATTATTTTCTCTTCAAAGAGCTGATATAAACTCTCTAGATAATCCAAAAGTATTTTTAGAAAAAGTAAAATATACTGAGAACTTAGTTAATGAAATAATTAATAATAGGGAACCATTAATCATAAAAGATTTAAATATTAGTGGTGGAGATTTAATCTCTAATCTTAACTTGAAACCTGGCAAAATATTAGGTGATGTTTTAAACCATCTCTTAAATATAGTTTTAGAAAAACCTGATCTTAATTCAAAAGAAACACTATTGACTTTAGCTAAAAACTTCTTAAATAAAGAGGAAGAGTAACTCTCTTTCCTCCTTACTACATAATTTATCAAATAAATTAGATTAATTATTGGTACTTATTATATTTTTATTTCATATTACTATTTTAATAGTTTTGTATATTTTCAATTATACCTATAAGTTTCTGCGTACTATCAACAATATGTTTATATTTTTCACTTCCCACCTCTAAATCTGTCCCCTCATGAATATGAATAAATCTTATGGGATTATCCATATCAGAGATAGTTATCCTAAGCTTAATACTTTTTATCATTGTTTTATTTTTAGAATCTCCAGTTACTGCACCAATTACAGCTCCAGTTTCACCAAATAGTATTCCACCAACTACTGCTCTACCTACCCCTTCTTTTTTATATATTGTTTCAGAATCTTTTAGGACTTCCCAAGAAATTATCTTATCAAAATCTAATATCTCCTCAAAATGCTCTCCATTTATTTTACTTGCTAACTTAATCTTCTTATTATTTATGTCTACTTCAATATTAGGATGAGGATTTGAAGTTGGTATAAATTTATTAATATTATCTCTATGTATTTTATTGCTTAATATACTTGCCTTAGCTTCTTCACTACTTAGTCTTCCAGATCTTAAGGCAACTCTATCTTTAGCCATGGCGTTACTTGCACAGGCTGGACAAATAATTCCATCAATCAAATTAAATTTTGGTTTAAATAATCCAATCTTTATATTACATATAGCGCATTCTTTTTTCATAATTCAACCACCTTAATTAAATATTTAGCTATAAAATTATTTTTTAATATAACATTTTTCTATTTAATATGTCTATAAATGATATCATAAAATAAATATATAGAGAGTAATAGCCATATCAAATTCTTAAGAATATTGATATGGCTATTAATACTTTCCTTTATTATTTGTATTATAATAAAACTTCCTTACCTATACCAAATAGATATAAATAACTCTCTTTAACCTTCTTACCAGTTATTTTTTCAACCGCTTCTTTATAATATTTAAGTTGGACTCTATACTTATCAATAACTTTATTTTCATTTCCAATTTCCACATAGTCTGTTTTATAGTCTAATAAAACTATTCCATCCTCTTCTTCGAATATACAGTCTATTATCCCTTGAAGTCTTACCTTTTCATTTTCATAAACTTCTTCTGGTAATGAGTTATCTACATTTAAACTGCTTATTTCAGTATAAAAGGCTAATTCTCTTTTTACTAAACTACCTGATTTAAATGCTGATAGCATTCTGTTTCCTAACTCACTTTCAAAGAATCCTAAGAAATTAACCTTTTCTATTACCTTAACTTCCTCTTCTGAAAGTAAGCTAGATTCCTTCATTTCATATATTTGATTATCTATTTCTTCTTTAGTAGATACCTTGCTTAGATCTAACCTTTGCATTACAAAGTGAACTGCTGTACCCCTCTCAGAAGCTGATAATCCTCTTTTTTCTTGAAGGAACTTAGGCTTTAATACTTCTTTATCTTTAAATATATTTACCGTCATTATACTATCATCCTCATGCTCATATAAGGCCCTTTTTAAATCAGATACAGAAACATTACTAGGCAATCCTCCTGCTAAGCTATACTTATAGTTATAGCCTAATCTTCTTTCAATTTCTTTATCAATATAATCTATATGAGAATTAATAAATAACTCATCTTCTGAATTTTCATCAACAGCCACTTCATCTTTATCCACAATTAATTTATTTTTAGTCCACAAATTCACTTTCCATATGGATTCATCATTAATTATTAAGCTACTCTTATTCCCAAGAACTTTTCTTAATTCTTCTCCATCTCTATGTTTACATAAAGCCATACCAACCCAGTCTAAATAGTTTTTACCCTTTAGCACTTCTGAAGCAGGAATAATATCATTATCTAAGGCAGCTGCAGTCATCCATTTATTAATTGATTTTTCTAAGTCTTTAACTGCCCCTGTTATTATTAATTTTTCTTTAGCTCTAGTAAAAGCAACATATAATATTCTCATTTCTTCTGATAGTGTTTCATATAGAATCTTTTTCTTTATTGCTTCCTTTGCCAGAGTACTATAAGAATTTCTTTTCTCTAAATCTACATAATCTGGACCAAAGCCTAAATCATCATGGTACAATATTGATTTATTTAAATCCATAAGATTAAATTGCTTTCCAAATCCTGAAGTGAATACTACTGGAAACTCAAGTCCCTTACTTTTATGGATACTCATTATTCTAACTACATCTTCATTTTCTCCAAGGACTTTAGCACTACCCATATCCCCTGAAGAATTTCTTAACTTATTAACAAAATTAATAAAGTTAAATAATCCTTTAAAGCTAGTATTCTCAAATTGCTTAGCTCTTTGGAATAGAATTTTTAAATTTGCTTGTCTTAGCTTACCATTAGGCATTGCACCTACATATCCATAATAAGCTGTATCCATATACAAATACCAAATAAACTCATCTATAGGAGTATATATTGATTTTCTTCTCCACTTTTTAAGACTTTCTATAAATATTTTGCATTTATTTTTAAGCTCCTCATTAACTTCATGTATATCTTCAGTTACTTCTTTTATAATTTCATAGAAGTATTTATCTTTACTTAGTAATCTTATATCACCTAATTCTTCAGCAGAAAATCCAACAATAGGAGATCTTAATATAGAAATCATAGGAACATCTTGCATAGGATTATCTATTACTTTTAATAGTGACATTATAGTTCTTATTTCTATAGTCTCAAAATATCCACTACCAGTATCAGCATAGACAGGTATTCCAAAGGATCCTAGTTCCTCTAAGAATATTTCTGACCAATTTCTAGTTGCTCTTAGTAATATAACTATATCCTTATATTTTAATTCCCTATATTCTCCTGTTTCTTTATCTAATACCTTAAAAACTTTATCATTATTCTCTGTTAGCATAAGTTCCTTTATTCTAGATGCTACAATTCTTGCTTCTAATGTTATTGAGTCAACGTCTTCCTCTTCTTCATTAGACCCCTCATTATCTTCTATTGAATTTTCTTCATTTATACCTTCATCTTCAATACCTGATTTATCTAATATATGAAGTTCTATAGGACCTGCTATTTCTACATTATCATCTTCATTTTCTTTAAAGCTAGCACCTAAATTTAAGGATTCTTCATCATTGTACTCAAGCTCTCCTACTGTTTTAGACATTACCATTTTGAAGATATAGTTTACTCCATTAATTACTTCTTCTCTACTTCTAAAATTCTTATAAAGCTGTATCTTTCTATCTCTACCACCAGCTTCTAATGAGTAATTATTATACTTATCTAAAAACAATTCTGGCTTTGCTTGCCTAAATCTATATATACTTTGTTTTACATCTCCAACCATAAATACATTTGGATTCTCTAAATTCTTTCTAGATACTAATTCAATAATAGCTTCTTGGACATTATTAGAATCTTGATATTCATCTACTAATACTTCATCAAAATAATCCCTAAAACTTATAGCTACGTTAGATGGTACTAAAGTTTCCATATAATCTTTACTTACATTTTCTTCTGAATCTGCTAATTCATCATTATTAATTAATATCTTTAGGCATAAGTGTTCAAGGTCATTGAAATCTAAAATATTCTTTTCCCTCTTTTTATCTTTAAATCTACTTATAAATTCTAAAGTTAATTTACTAAGCATCTTCATATAAGGATAAGAATTTTTTAATCCTTCTAATGCACCTTCAATTGGCATAGAAAAACTATCTTCTATGAGCTTAGCAGTTTTCTTTTTTATACTATCTCTTATAGATTTAACTATTTCTAATGCATCTAAATCACTAACATTATTTTTTCTTACAGCTTTTAGTTTACCAAAGGATACATTACTTACTTCCTTATAAATTTCTTGTATTCCATTATCTAATGAATTCAATACTCTTTTAAACATTTCTAGTTCATCAGAAAAGGTAGGAAGGTATGATTCTAACCCTTCTGTTTCTTCTATTAATACTATTGCCTTTTCTAAGGTCTTAATATAACCATCGATCTCAATCCATATACTTTCTTTAAGTATCTGTATCCATGGTGTATTATCTAAATCCTCAATATTATTTATATTAAAGCCTTCAGCACTATCTATAAGCCACTTTTCTGGCCATGGTCCACTCATAGAAAATCTATATAAATCTAGAATTATATCCTTTAATCTATCATCATTTTTTGAAGAACTATAAGCTTCAATTAAATTCCTAAAGCCTTCATCTTCACTTTCATAATAATCTTCAAATAAATCATTTATTACTTCAAGCTTTAAAAGTGTATTTTCTGTTTCGTCAGAAATCCTAAAGGTTGGATCTAAATTAATTACATGATAATTATTTTTTATTACATCTAAGCAAAAGGAGTGCATAGTTGTAATATTAGCTCTACTTAATAATGTAAGTTGTCTTTGTAATACCTTTGAATTAGGATTAACTTCTAAAGCCTTAGATATTGCATCTGCAATTCTTTCTCTCATTTCAGCAGCAGCTGCTGAAGTAAATGTAACTACTAATAGCCTATCTATATCTACAGGATTCTCTTCATTTGTTATTATCCTTATAATTCTTTCTACTAATACAGCTGTTTTACCTGAACCTGCTGCAGCTGCAACTAAAAGGTTACATTCTCTAGTAGTAATAGCCTTTAATTGATCTTCAGTCCATTTTGTACTACCCATATCCTATGCTTTTCCCCCTTTCTCAACCTCATCCTTTATTAACTTCCATGCATCATTATTATTCTTTTTTAATATTATCTTATATTTATTATTTTCAATTGAAGTATCGAATTGGCAAACTGATGAATAATCACAGTAATTACAATATGGAGTATTATTATTTTTACAAGGAGTTATCTTAATATCTCCACTTAACATTTCTTCACATAAATCTGCCATCTTATCATTAACATATTTTCTTAATATGTTAAATTGATCTTCTGTAACTACTGAGCTATTAGAAGAAAAATCTCCATCCTTTTTTATACTTGCTGGAATTATTAACGAATATGTTTCCATATCATTATCCATAGCTTTAACTACATCGATATTCTTTAATAATAACCCGCTCATCTTTAACTCTTTTAATATATTTTCCTTGATTTCCTCTTCTGATAATTGCTTCTTTGACTTTATTATAGGATCGTCTATTCTAAAGTATAAAATTGCTCCTGGCATAGCTTGATTCTTTAATATATATTTTGAATTTTTAATTAGAGCATCTAAATACACTAACAGTTGTATTTGTAGACCATAATATACTTCTGTTAAGTTAAATTTCTTTGCTCCTGACTTATAATCAACTATCTTAATATAAGTATTCCCATCTAAATCTAGAGTATCTATTCTATCTACCCTACCTACTAAATAAACAGTTTCCTTTGAAGGTAAATCTATTTTTATAGGTTCACCATCCTTAAATCCACCAAATTCAAATTCATTCCTAAATATCTCAAAGCTTCCTTTTCTCATTTGTTCAGAAATTACCATAACAGATTTAGTTATAGTTCTTTTAAATCTATCAGCAAAATATTTGTACTTTTTGGTACTATTTAAAATTGAATTAGTATCACTTTCTAACTTCTTATCTACTAATTCATTTACTATTACCTTACATCTTTCTTTATTTAGCTCTGACCAAGATATTTTTTCATTTCTTATTTTATTAGTAAAATCATCTAATATATTATGCATAAAGGAACCTAAGTCAGGTGCTGAAAATTCATAGACCTTTCTATCCTTTGCCTTTAATCCATATTGAACATAATAAGAAAATGGGCACTGTGCATATTTCTCAATCCTAGAAACATTAAATATAAGCTTTTTATTTTCGGCCTGATAAAGTCTTCTTATTTTCTCCCTAGGAACCTTTTCTACTAAGTTTGTATATGTTAATCCTTTAAACATCCTACTTGATTTAGATTTAAATTCTTCATTCTCTTCAAACCATTTAAAAGCTTCAGCCCAATATTCATCTATTTCTTCTTTTTCAAATTCCATTCTTAAGGCAGAAATAAGCTCATTAAATGTAGGTATAGGAGCTGTTATTTTACTAAACTTATCATTATTTTCTTTTAAATTATATATTTCACTTTCCTCAACTAGCTTTGGTAAAATCTTTTTAAGCCTAGGTATTATTATAGATGGTCTTAAAGACTTTCCCTCAAAATCTGCCATAGGGAAAGTAACCATTAAGTATTCAGACGCAATAGTTAGAGCTGTATATACTATAAATTGCTCTTCAAAGGCTCTACTTTTAGTATCAGATGCCAATCTTAGCCCAATATCTCTAAGAATATCTCTTTCTCTATCACTTATTATTCCCTCTTCTTTATTAACAGAAGGCAATACTCCATCATTTACTCCTATTAAGTATAAAGCTTTTACTTCTCTTCCTTTTACTCTAGATATATCTCCAATATTTATTTGATCTAAGGCCATTGGAATAACACCAACCTCTTTTTCTTCAAAACCTGATATTAATATCTTCGTAAATTCTTTTATATCTATTACTTCATCACCTAATACATCAACTACTTGATCTAATATTTCTATTACCATTTCTGGTACTTGTATATATTCTTTTATCTTATCTTGAAGTCCTATACTTTCAAACTCTTCAAGCCATGATTCAAGGGTATCAAAAACCTTAAGTTCAACTAAAAAGTTATAAAGACTTGTAGTTATCTCCTTAACAGTTTTCTTTCCTCTTATTTTATTATGGAGACTTATTAAAGGTTCTCTAACCTCTTCCATAATTTCGAATAATGTATTTTCCTCATCAGATATCTCTTCTTTATCATAGAAGTCTCTGGTCCATTTATATCCCTTAATTCCATTTGCTAATACATAGTTTTCTAATACATCTATATATCTTTCTTCTATATTAATTAATCCACTTTTTAAAAATTTAAATACACTTTCATAAGACCAATTATTTATTAATATTTCTAAAGATGAAATAATAAGTACAACTAGCGGATTATCTAAAATTTCTCTCTTCTTATCTATAAAAAACGGTATATTATAATCATTAAATATTACTGTAGTTATTTTTTCATATTCAGAGATATTTCTACATACTACGGCTATATCTTTAAATCTATAACCCTTATCCCTTACCATCTCTAAAATATCCTTAGCAACAGTCTCAACTTCTTCATAGCTATTATTAGCCTTATATAATCTTATATTATTAGGTTCTTCCTTATAAGGTTTAAATGGATAAGTAAAAAAGTGTTTTTCTAAATGACTTAATGTATCATTTTTTAAAAATCTATATGGAGTTCCTTTATTTAAATTAATAGGCTCTAAATAAGATATGTTTCCTTCTTTCATTATATTTAAAATAGAATTTTCAGTATTCTTTATTGCATCAAATACATCTGTATAATCGATATCTACTCCATTACTTAGACTATCACTACATAAAGTTATATTTACTGTCTTAGCCCTCTTAGCAAGTATTTTTATTACTTCTAATTGTTGAGGCGTAAATGTAGTAAATTCATCTATCCATATTTCTGCATCATCGTATATGTTACAGTCTATAAGCTTATGATATAACAGGGTTAATTCATCATCGCCATCAATAAATTGCTTATGAAGAGCATTATTAAACTCACTATATATTAAACCTAAATCCTTAAGTTTTTTCTTTAACTCATCATCATTTATTTCTTCCTCTTTAAGATTTAATATTTCCGTGGAAATGTTATATTTCTTAAATTCTGTTATAAGTTTAGATACTACTGAAGAAAAACCCTGCTCTTTAGTCATTCTATTAAAATATTCAAGTTCTTCTGTTTTATTCTTTAATATTTTATATATAAGCATATTCCTTCCAGAATCACTTATTCTTATATCAGTTCTTCCCCCACATTCTTCAAATACCCTATGTGCCATTCTCTTAAAGCTTAATACTTCACCTCTTAAGAAACCTTTTTCTGTTACTACCTCTAAAAACTTTTTCTCTGTATCAAAGGTGTATTGCTCTGGAACTAGTAATATAAGCTTATTATTGTTATCATTTCTATCTATTTTTTTCTTAATTTGCTCTAAACAAAATCGACTTTTTCCAGTACCTGCCCTACCAAAAATAAATCTAATACCCATATTTACTCTCCTATTTATTTTATATCTAAATTATATCTAAATTATATCCAAATTATCGTTTTCTATTTTATTATAGTTCTTTTATTATGAAATTGAAATTAGAAAAGGTTATATGAAAATAAAACTTCCAATAATATAAATCCATTAAATATTCTATGTATCTAATGAATTAAGTATATTATTGGAAGTTAATATCCTTATTTGCTTTCTAAAATTGCTAATGCAGCAGCTCCTAATACTCCTGCCTTACTACCTAAAACAGCTTTTTCAATTTTACAGTTATCATAGATTATTTTTAGACATCTTCTTTCCATTTCATAATCTATCTTTTCAAAAACTATATTACCAGCTTGACTAACTCCGCCCCCCATAACTATCTTGTCTGGATCAAATGAGTTAGCTATATTTGCAATTGTAATTCCTAAATAAGATAATGCGTCATTTAGTATATCTTGAGATACTTTATCTCCCTTTTCAGCTTCTATGAAAACTTCTTTTGCTGTAACTTCATCATAATCTTTTAATGATGTTTCTACCTTACTCTCTACAGCTTCTCTTCCTCTTTTCATTATAGCCGTTCCTGATGCTACTGCTTCAGCACATCCAGTGTTACCGCATCCACATCTTGGACCGCCCTTCATAACAGTTGTATGGCCTATTTCTAATGCATTAGCAGTGCTTCCTCTGAATAAGCTACCATTTATTATAGCTCCGCCGCCTATTCCAGTACTTACAGTTACATAAACCATATTTGTGCTTCCTTTTCCTGCACCAAACATAAACTCTCCTAATGTAGCTGCATTTGCATCATTATCTAAATAAGTAGGTATATTATATTTTTCCTTTATAGGCTTAACTATATTAAAATTCTTAAAAGGTAGATTAGGAGTATAAACAATTAATCCTTTTTTTATGTCTAATGGTCCTGGAGAACCAACTCCTATAGCCTTAACTTCATTAATATCTATACCTTCTAAAACTGTATCTATAGTGCTTATTAATTTCTCTAATACTGCTTTATCCCCTTTATGAGCTTCAGTTTTTACTGTTATTTCATTTATCATGTTTCCATCTAAGTCAACTAGCGCAGTATATATTTTTGTTCCGCCTAAATCAACACCAACTACATACTTCTTATCCATTTTAATCCCCCTATATAGCATTTTAAATTTCTCTTTTAATAAGGACAGTATATCATTTTAGTATATTGCTTACAACATCATTGAATTATTTTGTTATATGTACTTTATTGAAGACTAACTATATAATTGCTTTATCCATATTATTTTTAATTCATATAAATTTATTTATCCTATATTACTTCATTCCAATTTATATATTTTATATTGTTAAATCTCATTTTATATATATTATATTATTTAATCTCAGTTTCTATATCTTATATTATTTAATCTCAAATTATATTTTTTATCCTAATTTATATATTATTTTGAATTTATATAATTATATATTTTACACTCCCATAAAGAAGCATATTTGTATAAATTCAATAAATTTATAATTTTAAATACAATAAAAAAAAGCATCTAATAAATTAGATGCTTTTGGCGGAGAAACCGGGATTTGAACCCGGGCGCCAGTTGCCCGACCTACGCCCTTAGCAGGGGCGCCTCTTCAGCCACTTGAGTATTTCTCCATGTGCCTTCTATAAAGGTTATATGGCGGAGAGAGTGGGATTTGAACCCACGGTACCCGCAAAGGTACGCCGGTTTTCAAGACCGGTGCCTTAAGCCAGCTCGACCATCTCTCCATATTCCGTCTTGCGACAAATATTATTATAGCAACCACTATATATATTGTCAATTATTATTTTTAATTTTTTTTAATAAATTTTATTATTTTAAACTTATATAAAAATTTTCTACATTTATACTTATATTTAAAATAGTATTTCATTAATAATATATAGCTTATTCCATAAATTATATATTACTAAACTTCATATTTTTATTAAAAAAGAACACCTAATTTAGATGTTCTTTAATTGGCGGAGAGAGTGGGATTTGAACCCACGGTACCCGCAAAGGTACGCCGGTTTTCAAGACCGGTGCCTTAAGCCAGCTCGACCATCTCTCCATATTCCGTCTTGCGACAAATATTATTATAGCAACCACTATATATATTGTCAATTATTATTTTTAATTTTTTTTAATAAATTTTATTATTTTAAACTTATATAAAAATTTTCTACATTTATACTTATATTTAAAATAGTATTTCATTAATAATATATAGCTTATTCCATAAATTATATATTACTAAACTTCATATTTTTATTAAAAAAGAACACCTAATTTAGATGTTCTTTAATTGGCGGAGAGAGTGGGATTTGAACCCACGGTACCCGCAAAGGTACGCCGGTTTTCAAGACCGGTGCCTTAAGCCAGCTCGACCATCTCTCCTCATTCCGTCTTTCGACAAATATGATTATATCAACATAAAAATATTATGTCAACATTTTTATAAATTATTTTTATAAGAATAAGTAAAAGATTGCAAAGTGATCTTTTACTTAGAAAAATCTTTATAAAGACATATCCATATAAATAAAAAAGAGTTTTACCTAGCAAAGATCCTCTTAATTATTGAATTATTTCTTTTTAAATAGCTAACTACTAGCAAAATAAATAGAATATGCTTATTTCACATATTCTATTTACTTTTGTCATTATATTCACATTTTATTTAATTACTTTTAAATTTCCCATATATGGTTGAAGTGCAGTTGGAATATTAACTGAACCATCTTCATTTAAATTATTTTCTAAGAATGCTATTAACATTCTTGGTGGTGCAACAACTGTATTATTTAATGTATGAGCAAAGTATTTTGAGTCCTTAGAATTTACACGGATTTTTAAACGACGAGCTTGTGCATCTCCTAAGTTTGAACAACTTCCTACTTCGAAATACTTCTTTTGTCTTGGTGACCAAGCTTCAACATCTACTGACTTAACTTTAAGATCTGCTAAGTCTCCAGAACAACATTCTAAAGTTCTAACTGGTATATCTAAAGAACGGAATAAATCTACAGTATTTACCCATAACTTTTCATACCATTCCATACTTTCTTCTGGCTTACATACAACTATCATTTCTTGCTTTTCAAATTGATGAATTCTATAAACTCCTCTTTCTTCTATTCCATGTGCTCCCTTTTCTTTTCTAAAACAAGGAGAATAACTTGTTAAAGTGTGTGGTAGTAATTCTTCAGGTAATATAGTATCAATATACTTACCTATCATAGAATGTTCACTTGTTCCAATTAAGTATAAATCTTCGCCTTCGATTTTATACATCATAGCATCCATTTCTGCAAAACTCATTACACCTGTTACAACTTCACTACGAATCATGTATGGAGGAATACAGTAAGTAAAACCACGTTCTATCATAAAATCTCTAGCATATGATATTATTGCAGAGTGAAGTCTTGCAACATTACCCATTAAATAATAAAATCCACTTCCTGCTACCTTTCTAGCACTATCTAAATCTAATCCACTTAACTTTTCCATTATCTCTGTGTGATATGGAATTTCAAAGTCTGGAACTCTTGGCTCTCCAAAACGTTCTACTTCTACATTTTCACTATCATCTTTACCAATTGGAACACTTGGATCTATTATATTTGGTATAGTCATCATTATTTTATTAACTTTTTCAGATAAATCATTCTCGATAACTTCTAATTCAGATAAACGCTCTGAATTTGCAGTTACCTTCTTCTTCATTTCTTCTGCTTCTTCTCTCTTTCCTTGAGCCATTAAAGCTCCAATTTGCTTTGAGAACTTATTTCTGTTAGCCCTTAAAGCTTCTGCTTCTTGTTTAGCTTCTCTAAGTTTTTTATCTAATTCTATTACTTCATCTACTAATGGAAGTTTATTATCCTGAAACTTATTTTTTATATTTTCCTTAACCTTATCTGGATTTTCTCTTACAAATTTTATATCTAACATTTTATATCTCCTCCCTGGATTTGTTTTTTTAAATAAAAAAAGAACCTATCTTCCCTATAAAGGGACGAAAGATTCCGCGTTGCCACCCTAATTAATAACAAAAAAATTGCTATTCACTCAAAAATTTAACGGTTTATACCGTACTGCTCATCACAGTCCCTCTGAGGTGGATTCATATAACATTATTATCGATTTACACCAACCATCGACTCTCTAAAAATAATTATTAATATTACTAGCCTCTTCAATAGTTTTTATTATATTAATCTTAATATATTATAAAAAAATATTTATGTCAACATTATTTGTTAATCAGTTAACTCCCTTGTACAAATAATATCTATACCCGTATTTAATATATTTTTACATATTATATTTCCTACCTTTATAGGAGTACTTACGTATATTCTAGCAAGAACCTTTGATAATTCTATCCAAAGGCTTCTGTCTACCTCTTCACTTGATTTTACTGGCACTACTTTATATTTTGGGCTTCCTTTTACTCTTACTATAGATGTAAATATATCTTTACTGTTATTCTTACAATCCAAATTACACATCATCAAACTCCTTTATTCTACTAGAAATTATTTTAGAATTCTTTGAGTCGTCTACTATTTCAGTTACTTTTTTATCTAACTCTCTAGCAAGTATATTCACTATCTTGTCATAACAATAAGAACCATGACAATTGCCAAATCCAGATCCAGTTCTTCTCTTAATTCCTTCAACAGTTCTTGCTCCTAATGGCCTTCTTATGCAGTCAACTATCTCTCCCTCTGAAATATTATTACATACACATATTATCTTTCCATATCTTTTGTCTAATGCAATTATTTCATTTGCTTCTTTTTTACTTAATTCTCTAAATTTATATACTTCTCTTCTCTTATCTATGAAATTCTTCTTTAATGTACAGTTTAAATTGTTAGCAATAGTATCACAAAGCATTTTTGCTATTGCTGGAGCTATAGTTATCTTTCCATAATGAGTTCCAGTAACTCTTATATATCCCTTATCTATTTCACTCTCATCTATAAGCATTGAATCCTTATTATAACTTTCTCTAAATAAATTATTAATATTACTTTTTTCTAGATCTTCAAGTAATTGATTTGCATACTCTAAATTATCACTTAAGCTTGTTCTCTCAGTGCTTTTTATTCCAATTAATGATCCAGTAGTTGTTGTTGGAGTGCTTAAAACAAAAGTATCTTTATCAAAAGTCTCGATAACAATTTTATTGAATTTATTCTTATAATTATCATCAACTAATAAATAGCTCATATTTTTAAATTTGCTACCTTCACCTTTAAGTTCCTTATCTTCTACTTTTCCATTTTCTCTAATGTAGATTTCATGGGGTATAGTATTTATTACAACCTTACAAGTAAACTTATTTCTGTTTGTAGTAACTCTAAATCCTTTAGTTAAACTTTGTATATTTAATACTTCCTCTTCTAGTCTAAATATAGCCCCATTATCTGCAGCAACTTCCGCATAGGCTATTGCTAAGTCATAAGGTGCAACAATTCCAATATTCTCAGAATAAAGCCCTTTCTTTATATTATGCTTTATATTTGGCTCTATATCATATGCATCATTATCATCTATTAAATATACTCCATTAATGCCTCTTCTTTTTGCTCTTTCATACATCTCTTCAAGCTTTTTAACACCATTATCATCATTAACCACTCTTAATGCTCCAATCTTTTTAAAAGGCACATTAAACTTTTCACAAGTCTCTTCCATTATATAGTTTCCTATATACTCAAGACCAGCCATAATATCATCTGATGTTTCAGAGCCATCATAAACAATAGAGGTGTTTACAAAAGAAATATCATCTGCAATATCATAATCTCTTTCAATTAGTGCAATATTAAAATTATATTTTGATAACTCATAAGCTACAGCACATCCTATTATGCCTCCACCTAAGATTAGAATATCATAATCCATAATTCAAAACCCCCTATAGTAAAAATCCTCTTTCTTTTAGCTCCCTTTTTATTTCTTCAATATTATCTTCACTATCTGCCGCAATAGTGTGAAGATGTACACCATTAGTTAAGTTTGAAAGAGGTTTAGCATTATTATTGTTATATTTCTTTTCAAATTTATATAAATCATTTAAGTTTTTAATCATTAAGTTTCCTCTTAATTCTCCATAAAGAGGATGTTCTATAATAACATCTTCTATCATTCCACCGTACTTAACTACTATCTCTAGTTCTTCCATAGTCTCTTTACTATTATGATTAACTGCTATTATTGTTTTAACTTTATTTATATCTTTATTAAGTATATATCCATCAGGAGTAGCAATAATATTTTTTCCTTCTGCCCTTAAAATTGCAATGTCCTTAACTATTATCTGCCTAGTTACAGAAAATAATTCTGCAAGCTTTGTTCCTTTAATAGCAGAATTATTATTAATTAACAACTTTATTATCTCTTCTCTTCTTTTTTTAGAAGTCATAACCTCACCTCTTTAAATTTAATTTTTATCATCACATGTTTTTATTATTTTAAGAATTTCATTGTTCTCATCAATTATTTTATTATGATGATATCTTACTACTTGAAGTAATTCTTTATCATTCTCAAACCCATTACTCTTAAGTATATCAGTTCCTATCTTAGGATGATTATAGTATACATTTATCTGTTTTATATTATTATACCTTTTTATTTTCCCCTTAGTAGCTTTATCTAGCAAAACAACGGCTGATTTTTCTACTAATGATAAATGCCTATAACTTTTTCCTACATCATGTAATAGTGCAGCTCTTCCTAGCCTATACATATCTACATTTATATTTAAATCATTTCTCATCTTTATAGAATCTTTACAAACCCTAATACAATGATGCTTATCATTATGTTTTAATTTATTAAAAATATTTATTTCCTTTTCATTTAAAAATTTAGTTACATATGTATAATCTATTTCTTTAAATAAAGAAGAAAATCCCCAAATAAATTGTTTCACTCTATAAAAAGACATCTTTTCACCTTTTTTATTAATATTTACTATAATAAGTAATCCAAAATATATTATTTAATCCTTATAAATATATTTTACTATACTTACTATAATAAAAATAATAACATTATATTTTTTTATTATCAATTATATATGCCTTTTATTTACTTCCTCATGAGAATATAAATTTTTATAAAAAAAAGAAGCTATGTCATACATAACTTCTTGGTGGAGGTAAAGGGATTCGAACCCTTGACCCCTTGCGTGCAAGGCAAGTGCTCTCCCAACTGAGCTATACCCCCATATAAAAAAACCTGGCAACGTTCTACTCTCCCACACAGTCGCCCGTGCAGTACCATCGACGCTGTAGAGCTTAACTTTCCTGTTCGGAATGGAAAGGAGTGTTTCCTCTACGCCATCATCACCAGATTTCAGAGTGTTCTCTGAAAATTGCATATGAATAATTTTTAACATTTCCAAAATTTATTGGTCAAGCCCTCGACCTATTAGTATCAGTCAGCTAAATAT
>NZ_SRYR01000012.1 GCF_004794105.1 Clostridium sartagoforme | reverse complement strand
TCTATTATGCTTCAATAGGAGATTTAAATAGTGTAGCTATAAATCCTATAAGAGATACAGTGTTCATGGGGAATCAAGGTGCATATGATTTATGGGGAACTCTTAATATGGCAGTTGCAGGCTTATGTATTCCAGTTTCACAGTCAGTAAATGGAGTAGTAGGAGCAAGCAAATCTGTAATTGCTAAGACAGCAGCAATAAGAATTGGAAAGGAAGTAGCTATTAATGTAGGGATAGATTTTGCAAGTAGCAAGGTTACTAGCTTTGCAGCACAGCAGTTTAATCTAAATAAAACAGAATCAACACTGCTTAATTTAGGCCTTAGTTTTGGACTTGATAAGAGTGTTGATTCAGCAAAATCCAAGATTTTAGGAGAGGCATCATTTGCAGAAGGAATGAGTTATGATGATGCTAAGAGATATAATGATTATTGGAAACAAGTAGAATCAGGAAATAATACAGGATATCCAGGACTTACTGATACAGATATTAAATTATGGAAGTTTGCAGACAATAAACTAAATCAAAATATAGCCTTAAATAAGGTAAATTCAAATGAAGTTGTAAAACTTAGGATAAAAGCACTAGAATTAGAGAATAGCCTAAGAGTAGTTGATAATGGGGTTAGTAAAGTTGATAAATTAAAATTAAGTTCTTGGAAGTATGCTCCAGATGAAGAACTATATTTAAAGTATAAAAAAGTATTTGATAATCCTAAATATTTTGACCAAGCTACAGGAGATAAAAGGTGGCCGGGACAATACGGAGACCCCAATATAGATGGTTTTTTTAATGGGTTGTACGAAGATGTAATGTTAAAACCAGGCAGTAAAATTGATAGATATGGTGGAAATAATGGGACGTTTTTTGCAGAGGAAGGAATAACTATTCCACAGAGAGCAATGGCCGCAGATTCGGATTTTTCAACATATAATATTTATGAAATAAAAAGAGAAATTCCAATGAGACAAGAAGAAATAGCTCCATGGTTTGATGAGGTTGGAGGTGGAATACAATATCAAATTAATCCAGAATTTGTTAAGATAATAAGATCTAAATTAATGCCAGGTGAAAGTCTTATTGATGGATTAATCAGGTTAGGATATTTAAAACGTTTATAAGGAGAATAGAATGAGTTTAAATTTAGATAGTTTATATATAAGTAATTTAAAAAGATATGTAGGTAAAGAGTTAAAGATAATACAGGATAAAAATAATATAGAAATAATACAGGATAACGAATTACAGTATAGTTTAGAAAAGAAAATAGATAATAGCTATAGTTTTTTCTATATAGAAAGAGGTAAAAGAATAGAAATTGCACAATATTCATCAGAGTTAGAGATGAAAAGAAAGTTTGCAATTGTTATAAGGGGTTTAATTGGTAAAAAAATTAGTTATGAAAATGGAGACGAATTTGAAAATGCACAAAATATAATAGAAGTTGAAAGGTTAATGGGGTTGTATATAGGAAAAGAATACTATTCTATTATGAATCCCCAAAAAATGAAAATAAACTTAGAATTTAATAACAACAATAGATATAGTATTTATTTATTAGAGCAAAATGGAGATAAAATATACAAAGAACAAAATGAAGAGCCTCCATTTATATTCTTTAGATTCTATAGTGAAGCTTTATTTTATAAAGTTATGACTGAAAGAATTAATAGCTATGAAATAATATTTGATGATATATTAACAAATCAAGAAAAATATGATTTGATGTCAGTTTAATTTAAACGAAGGGAGTTTATTAAATATCAATGGGTTCCGTTTTAAGGTGTAAATGGTTAAAATCACAATATAAATTACATGGATTTTCACTAATAAAATCACAATACTAATCATAATATAGAAAACGTTGAAAATTTTTCTTTTCAACGTTTTTCTTTTACTTAGCATTCTAAATAAATATTATTTACTTATTTATAGGCTATATAAGAAATAAAAATGAAGCAAAAATCAAATGTTAATGTAAATATACAATTTAAGAGGTGATAAAGTGGCAATTGGATTTAAAATTGATTTTTTATGGTATCAAGTTAGAACACCAGATTTTTTACACGCATTTTTCTCTACGATAAGTTATAATTTAGAGGAAAATAAATGGGGAAGTAAATATCCAATTTTAATGAATGAATTATATCAAGGTAAATTGAACTGGGAAAATGCTAGTAAAGCGGTTGAAGAATTAAAACTAATTAAAGAAGAATTAAAAAAAATTAATCCTGAATATGTAGTGTGGGATATTGAAGACATTTCTAAACAACCGCCATGGGTGAAGAATATAAGTCCTGATATTACTGATTTATCTAATTATTTTATAACTAGTGATGGAAGAGATTTAATAAGTGTAATTTTAATGGCTTTAAATGATTCTATATGTGAAAAGACAGACGTGGAGATAATAAATATCTAACTACATTATATGAAGTAAACTTGATGCATAAAGTGAAAAAAGTATATACTAAAGCAATTTAAAGAAGTTAAATTACTTTTTATACTGCATAATCTAAATAATGCACTGAATAGGGGGCAAAGGGGGAAAGTGTCAGATAAAATTGAAAAGTAATTTCTAGATGATGAAACTAAATTAATAAGGAATACAATCCTAAGGGATTGCATAAGTTCATTTAGCTAAATCAAAGATTTAGAAATTCACTTAAAAATCTTTACCACCTTTGCCTCCTTTCAACCTAAAGTAAAAGAAAATATCATTGTAATTGAAATATCGATACTACAATAGTGTCGATATTTTTTTACATTGAATTAGATTGAGAGTAAGGAATATATCAAAAGTTAAATAGTAGATAATATCATTTACGGAATGATGAAAAATAAGATTTAATATATCTTACTAATTATGGAAATTAATAATGTGGAGTGATAAAATAGTGGTAAGAGTTTTTAGCTGAGAATTCAGGAAGTAGCGTAGAAGAAGGTTTAGAAAACATTTTAAAAAATGGTATCAGAAAGCAGAAGATTGGATTTATAATGTTTTTTTATGTTGATTTAGCTAATAGTAAGGATTTATTTAGAATTGTTTTAGATGCTGGGAAATGGTGTATAGACAAAGGTGGTAATGTTTTAGAAAAGGTTAAATGAGGACCTTTGATCATAAGGAAGGGGATGCTTGGAAGTTTATAACAAGCTTAACTGGTATAGGAGGAAGCACAAAATTCTTAAAACCATTTAATGATTACCTAGCTAAGACTGGGAATAATTTTAATAGTGTATATAAGTTGATTATAGAATAAGGAGAGTTTATTAGATGATTTTTAAAATAAGCAAAAAGAATAAAGATGATATACAAAAAAAGATATCTAAAGATAAAAAGAGCGTCCGTATAACTATGGCAATAGGAAAATGGATATTAATAATTGGGGTTTCAAGCAGTTTAATTTACTTAGCCTTGAACATTTTAATACCTAGTTGGAGTATGGCAACTGTCGGAGGGATATACCGAAAAGATTATGAGTGGCCATTTCTCGCTACAGTGATTGTGATAGGATGTAGTACGCTTATCTATGTTGTTTTGAGGACATTGGCAATGAACTTAGCAAGCAGTAATAATACAGAACGAATTGACGAGGCCTTAATATTAGATAATGACATACTTAAATATACTTTTCGTATTATATATCAATCTAATCCAAAAGATAGAAATGTTATTACAATACCACTTAATAAAATACAGGAAGTTATTTACAATGATGATAAAAAATCATTACTATTTAAAGGAACTTTTATAAGCGATTATGTAGAGAACTATGGACCAAACAATTCTTCTAGTAAAACTGCTGAAGAAATTGATGAAATGTTAATATATGACTACTTCAAGCCTAGTTTACTTGATACATTAAAAGAAAAGGGAATTAGGATTGAAGAACAAGGGCAAAATCAATGGAGATAGAAGTTTTTTATGAAAGATAACTTACTTTTTAATGAAATTTATGGTCTACTTATAGTTTCTCCTATACAGAAATTAAAAGAAAATTTGGAAAATAATTTTTTATGATATAATATTATTATGTATTTTTATATAAGTTATAAAAATTATTGTATATAAAATATGGATTAAATATAAATGGAGGGTATAATGCTTCAATATGATTTAATTATAATTGGTGGTGGAGCATCCGGCTTATCTGCTGGGGTTTCTGCTCTTAAAAATGGAATTAAAAAAGTTTTAATATTAGAAAGAGATAGTGATTTAGGTGGAAATCTAAATCTATTTATACATGGCGGATTTGGTGAGTACTATTTAGGAAAAGAAGTGACTGGACCTGAACTTGGAAGTAAGTTAATTAATGACTTCAAAGAGGCAGGGGGAGAGTACAAATTAGATACAGAAGTTTTAGAAGTAACTCAAAATAAAGTAATAACTTATGTAAATCCTGAAGAAGGTGTAAAGGATATTAAGGGAAGTTCAGTAATAATGGCCTCAGGATGTAGGGAGAGGTTCACTGGTAATATTAATATTCCTATACATAAGTATATAGGAATCTATAGTTTAGTTTCTGCTCATAGGCTAATTAATCAACAAGGATATCTTCCAGGAAAAGAAGTTATAATATTAGGTAAAAATAATTGGTCATTAATCTTAGCTAGAAGATTATTAATTGAAGGAGCAAAAGTTAATGCTATAGTTGATGTAACTAATAGAGGCTTTTTAGATGAAAGAGGGAAGGAAGTTATAAAAGGCTTCGATATTAATGTTATTAAGGAGGCAAGAGTAGTAGATATAAACGGTGATGATAGAATTGAAAGTATAGATATAGAAGATGTTACTACCTCAAAAATAACTACTTTACAATGTGATTCATTAGTATTAACAGTAGGTTATTTCCCGGAAATATCCTATATAAGAAAAGCTAAAATAGGGATAATGAATAATGTTTCTTTAGTAGTTAATGATAATTATGAAACTACAGCAAAGGGAATATTTGCTTGTGGAACTGTATTAACATGGGATTCAGATATTTTTAATAGCGGGGAAGTTGGATACATAGTAGGTAAGAAGGCGGCAGAATATATCAAAAGTTATGTCTACTAGTAAGTTTTATGTAGAGCTATCTATTGATAAATCTATTATTATAAAGATTCAATTGAGAATTGATAGTCATATGGCTATAGGTATTTAGTTATAAGTTTTAATAAACTTGTATATAAAAAAAGCCCTTTAATAATGCTACTTCACGTATGCACCTTTAAAATAATTGATTAATTGAGTGTTTTATTAATTAAAATGTAAAGTATGGTATTAATAAATAGGTATAAATTATAATAACATACAAGGTAGCAGTCTAAAAATAGACTGCTACCTTTACTTTAAACTATATTACTTTAAACACTAATAAAATAAACACTATATTTAAAAATCGCCTTAATTTTTTATGAATTCATTAAATAATAGTTTATGTCCATTTTCATTAAAGTGAATACCATCAATATAATATTCATTATGATTAATAGAAGAAGTAAGGTCATAAAAATCAATATATTTTAATTTATACTTGTTACATAATTTTATTAATATTTCTCTAAGCTTAGGTAGGCTTTTCTCACAATAATCATAAGTTAATGAAGGCATAAATAATCTATATGCATCTTCTTTAATAATTCTTGGAGGAATTCCAATGATAATACTATCTGTGCAAGTTAATGATTCCTGGATCATTAAATCAATATTATCTATTATAGAATCTATAGCCCTATTAGATAGTAAGTCATTAGTTCCGCCCATTATAAAAATTGTAGATGGATTTAAGCTTGTAACATCTTCAGTAAATCTATTTAACATATCTGTAGTTGTGTTTCCGTTAATACCTTTATTAATAATATTAATATTGTTACCTTTTTCAATACAAAACTCTTTATAAAATTCTATCCAAGATTTATTTTTACTAACACCATAGCCAAAAGTTAAGCTATCTCCAATAAAAACATAATTTTTATTCTGCATTAAAGTTCACCTCATTAAAACAATTTATTAAAGCAGCTTCTACATATTAAAGTTTTACCACCGTTTGCTTTAATAACATTAGAGTCATTAATTTTTTTCTTACAAAACTCGCATAAATTAGTATCTTTTAATAAATCATCATTATTAGTTTTCTTTTTACTGGTATCACTGGTTTTAGGAACTTTAGACTTTTTTAAACTAAAATAGATTTTTTTATCAGAGGAAACTTCTTTTTTTCTAACTGAATAAGAAATTTCATATTCACTTTCACCAAAAAATTCTAACTCAAATCTAGGGTTTTCCTTATCATAAAACTCTTCAGTTATTATTCTAGTTATTTGGGCATCATTAACTATAAGGCCACTTTTTTCAATACCATCGAAAATACTCTTAGTAATATTGGCTGTATCTGGATGTCTTTTTTCGCTTTTATAGTAGACTTTTAGCACGGCAATAAGAGACTCATCTAAAATTACTCCAGGATTTTGGATTCTAGAATAGTATGCTATTTGTTCTTCATAAATTGCGTATCTATCATGAGACTTTCCAGTGTTGCTAGGAAGTATGGCTCTACCATCTTTATTATGTAACTTAAAATTAGATTTAGTAATAGGGGAACCAGGTACTACCACTCTTGCATAACTACTCATTTAACAAAACTCCTTTAATTTATTAATTTATCCTTAAAAATACATTAATTCTAACAAAAAATAATGATTAATTTTTTCATTCATTATATAATAAACAATGTAACTTAAGTAATTAGTCAAAGTTTTAAGCTTTATTTTATTATATATATGTTTCAATAAATAATCTACATTTAGAGGACTTATGTTATTTTAAGTTGAAAATAGTTTTGAAAGCATGTATTTTTTAAATTTTTATATAAGTTACTAATAGAGTTAAGTATCTTAAATATTTTTAATAGAATATAACTTAATAAAAAGTAATAGGGAATATAGCTTAATGAAAAGTAGAATCCTTATTATAATCTACATAAAGAAAATGTATATATTTAACAGTAATGATGAAGATTAGAAATAGAAGTAAGAGGTAAATAAAATGGATAGTAAATTAATTTTATCAATAGAATCAAGTTGTGATGAAACTTCAGCTGCTGTAGTAAAAGATGGTAGAGAAGTTTTATCTAATATAATAGCATCTCAAATAGAGACTCATAAAAAGTACGGAGGGGTAGTACCTGAGGTAGCTTCTAGAATGCATATTGAAGTTGTAAATGGCGTTGTTTTAGAAGCTTTAGAAGAGGCTGGAGTTACCCTTAATGATATAGATGCTATTGGAGTTACTTATGGTCCAGGATTAGTAGGAGCTTTACTAGTAGGATTACAATATGCAAAGGGACTTTCATATTCACTAAAGAAGCCATTAGTAGGAGTTAACCATATAGAGGGTCATATATGTGCTAATTATATAGAACATAAAGATTTGAAACCACCATTTGTATCTTTAGTAGTATCAGGAGGACATACTTTTATAGTTCATGTTAAGGACTATGGGAAATATGATGTTATAGGCCAAACTAGGGACGATGCTGCAGGGGAAGCATATGATAAGGTAGCAAGAGCACTTGGACTGGGATATCCAGGTGGTCCTAAGATAGATAAGCTTGCTAAGGAAGGAAATGAAAATGCTATTGAATTTCCAAAGGCAAATTTTCATGATGATACATTGGACTTTTCCTTTAGTGGTGTAAAATCTGCTGTATTAAATTATTTAAATAAGTGTAAAATGCAAAATATTGAAGTTAATAAAGCTGATGTAGCAGCATCTTTCCAAAAGGCTGTTATAGAGGTATTAAAGCAAAATGTATTAAAGACTTGTAGAAAGAAAGAAATTAAGAAAATAGCTATTGCAGGGGGAGTTGCTTCTAATTCAGCATTAAGAGAATCATTAATAAAAGCAGCTGAAAAAGAAGGTATAGAAGTATTATTCCCATCACAAGTATTATGTACAGATAATGCAGCTATGATAGGTAGTGCAGCTTATTTTAACTTTATAAATGGAAGTGAAGCAAAGCTAGACATTAATGCAAAACCAAACTTAAAGTTATAGGGGGGAGTGAGAAGTGAAACTTTTACCATATTCAAATGGTGTACGCAAGGTTAATATGAAAAAAGAATTAAAACCGAAAGACATTGCTAAGAATATTATTGTAGGGATATTAATAGCCTTAGCAATAGGTTTTATATATCAAAGAATAAGTAACTTTATTGCAAAAGAAACTTTAAAAGAAAGAGTTGATTATGCAAGAGTAGATGATAAAAGATTAGATTATAAACTTAAAGGCGAAGGAAAGTATACTGTAGTTTTTGATGGTAATATAGGAAGTACTTTAAATCAATGGAATGAAGTAATTGATATACTAGATGATGAGTATGGGGATTTAAATACCTTTGTGTATAACAGGAGTGGTTATGGTTTCAGTGATGCGAGTAAACAAAAGACTCCAAAGGAGCAAGCAGAGGATCTAAGAATATTGCTTAGAAAATCAGCAGCCCCTGCTCCATATATCTTAGTTGGGGAAGAGTATGGAAGTTTAGTACTTACGGAATTTGCTAAAGAATATCCAGACTTAGTTTCAGGTATTGTATTAGTTAATCCTTTAGTTGAAGATACAATAAACTCTAAAGATTTTAAAAAGAGTTTAATAATTAATAATATTAGAAGAAACATAGAAAGCTTTGGATCAAGCATAGGACTGACTACTCTTATGGATAAAATGAATTTAACCTGTGATACAGATGAATTTGAAGAAAAGTTATCAGGAGAAGAGTTAGAAGAATTTAAAGTACATAGAACAAAAAAAGCATATAATAAAGCAGTAAACAATGAGTATAAAACTATTACATCTGGGAACATAGATATCCAAAAAGAAAGGGCTTTTAGTGGGAAACCATTTTACTTAATTGCTAAAGATGGACAAGAAGTATTGGGGAAATTAGGGGATGAATCTTTAACTAAGATATATAATGTTGATTATGAAGAGGATTTAGTTTCTATGTATGAACCTGATACAGTAGTTACAGGAATAAGACAAGTTGTTAAACAGGCAAATGAAATAGAAAGATTAGAAAAAAAGAATAAGAATAGCTAGAAATAGCATATTATTAGAGTTGGCATATATAAATTTGCTATAAACCGAAACACAGGATGGTTATAAGCAAATTTTATATATGTTAACTTTTTTATTATGTGCCATATAATTGTCACAAATAAAGGTTATATTAATAATTGTAATAGGAATTATAAATTTTTTAGGAGGCTTTTAGTATGAACGAAGATAATAATATATATGATGTCGAAAAATATGAAGATATTACAGAGGAAAAAAATGAAGAGGTAGTAGAGGATTATACAGAAAAAGACCATATAGAAGAGGATTACGTAGAAGAAGATAGGGTTTATGAGAAAGACTCTTATGTTCATCCAATAAATGATCTTTCTAAGAAGCCAAAGAAGAAAAAGAAGAATGGAATATTTAAAGTAATTGCACTATCATTAGTCACTGGACTATTAGGAGGAGCTATAGGGAGTGGAAGTGTTTATTATATAATGAAAGGGAATAAATCTTCTACATCTAATGGATATATAGGAACACCAAATCCAGCAACCTTTGATAGTGATGTGGAGTCATTAACTGCAAGCCAAGCATTTGAAAAAGTAGCACCAGCTGTTGTTATAGTTTCAGTTAGTGGGGTAATAGATTATAGTGGATTTATACCTCAAGAAACAGAAGGTATTGGATCAGGATTTATTATAAATGAAGAAGGGTATATTTTAACTAACTACCATGTTATTGAAGGGGCAAAGGAAGTAACAGTAACATTATCAGATGGTAGAGAAGTTAAAGCTAAAGTTATAAATTATGATGAAAATCAAGATGTAGCTATGCTTAAAATAAGTGATGATACTGTAAAAGTACCAGCAGTAGTTGAGCTTGGAGATTCAGATGTATTAAGACCAGGAGAAGAGGTTCTTGCAATAGGAACTCCATTATCTAAAGACTTTAATCAAACAGTAACTGGCGGTATGGTAAGTGCAGTAAATAGAAATGTAGAAACAACTTCAGGAGCTAAATTGAACTTAATACAAACAGATGCAGCTATAAATCCAGGTAATAGTGGAGGTCCTTTAGTTAATACAAAGGGAGAAGTAATTGGAATTAATACTATGAAGATATCTGGAGGAGCAGAAGGTATTGGGTTCTCAATTCCAATAAATGAAGTAAAAGATAGAATAGAGTCCTTATCTAAGCCTATATTAAACTTAGGTATATCAATAAGGGAGATAAATGCTGAATTAGCAAAGCAAAACAATATGGAAGAAGGTCTTTATATTGTAAGCGTAGTTGAATTCTCACCAGCAGAAAAAGCAGGATTACAAGGTGGAGATTTAATAGTTAAGTTTGATGGAAAGAGAATAAAGACTTTTGATGAATTAAAAGAAATTAGGGATTCAAAAGAAGAAGGAGATGTAGTAGAAATGGAGGTCGTAAGAAATGGAAAAAATAAGACCTTCAATGTACAATTAGAGGTGAAAAATTAAGAACCATGATTTCAGTTTAGATAATTTACTAAAATAGTATTTTTAATCTATAATTTCACAGGACTATAGATGTGCATTATATATTGAAACATAGATTATAAAAAATTTGTCTAAGTTATGCTCTGCAAGTAGTTTTGATATCACATTTTTTGACATAATGAATAGATTATATTATAAAATCTATTTTTAAAACTTAGGAGGCAAAATTATGAGCGGAAGAATAACATCATGCGAGTTAAAAACTGGATGTAATGAACAAATCGAAGCAGTAATTAGATTACCAGAAGAAAAGAGATCAGTTATATTTGGAACAATTTTAGATTGTAATAGAATGCCAGTAGCAGATGCAGTAGTAAAATTATTACAAGTTGTAGATGGTTGCAGATATCCTTATCCATTAACTCACACTTTTACTGATTGTCATGGACAATTTTTATTAGGACCATTATGCCCAAATACTAAGTATATGTTAAAGATATACAAAGATAATATAGTAATCAAATATACAGAATTAGAAACTTCATCATATAATGGTAAGTGTATTGCAAAACCAGAAAAGCATTCTGGCGGACACTCAGATGACTGTGATTGTTAATTTAACTGAATAAAATAAAAAAGAGCTGTATCAAAATTTGATACAGCTCTTTTTTATTATAAATAAGTTTGATAAAATAAGTTGGAGTTTAGTAAAGGAGAAAACATATGGAAAAAATAATGCTTTACATAGTTGGTTTATTCTTCATAGTAGGAATAATAGATTATATTTTAGGAAATAAATTCAAATTAGGATATGGAATAGAAAATGGAATAAAGAGTATGGGCTCCTTAGCGTTATCTATGGTAGGAATATTATCTATAACTCCAATAATTTCAGATTTATTATCTAAGTATGTATTATCAGTATTCAACAAAAGTCTATTAGATCCAAGTATAATATCATCATCACTTATTGCGGTTGATATGGGAGGATTTAAAATTGCAGAAGCAATTGGAGGAAGTGCAGATATAATATATTTTTCAGGAATATTAATTTCATCAATACTAGGATGTACTATTAGCTTTACTATTCCTTTAGCACTAGGAATAATAGATGAAAAGCATATGGATATTTTTTGTAATGGGATACTTTGTGGAATAATTACCATCCCTATTGGATTATTTATTGGAGGTATATTATTAAAAATAAGTTTAATAGAGATAGTCGTAAGTCTTTTACCTATAATAATAATATCTATTTTATTAATTATAGGATTATATAAAATACCTTCTAAGATGGTAATCTATTTTAAGAGATTAGCAAAAGGAATTTTTATAATAGGGTTAATAGGACTTGGACTTCAAGGATTAAATTCTATTGTTGGAATTTCCTTAGTTAATAACTTACTTCCATTAGAAGAGGCAATAACTATTGTAGGGAAAATTGCTATTTTCTTAGCAGGTTCAAATGTGATGCTTGAAGTCATAAAAAGGTTTTTTAGTAAGCAAATTATTACTTTAGAGAGAAAATTACATATTAATTCAGATTCTGTAGCAGCATTAATAGGTAGTTTAGCATCAGCAGTAATTATATTTACTGATTTTGATAAGTTGGATAATAGGGGAAAGGTTTTATGCTCAGCTTTTTCAGTATCTGGAGCCTATGTCCTTGGTGGACAACTTGCTTATGTAGTTGCTGAGGCAAAAGAGATAGCATTGATTTATATATTAGTAAAACTTATATCAGGATTTTTAGCAATTTTATTAGCACTTAAAGTAATTAAAAATGATATATAATTTTTATTTTACTAATTTAAGATAATAGAAGAGTATAGTATAGAAAAAATATCTCCTTCCATAAATTAAAGTTATTAGGAAGAAGATATTTTTATTATTTATAGTTTTTAGTTTGCTATAGTAAAATCACTATTAGTTAATTTAAAAATATTTTTAACTTCATTAGTTAAATAAATTTTATTATCTTTAGTAACAAAGATAGCATCTATTCCACTTTGAGTGTTTACAAATTTCATTCCTTCTTCAACGCCCATTGCAAATACAGAGGTAGATAAGGCATCCCCATCTATAGATTTATCACTTACTATAGTTATTCCAGCAATTTCATTATCATAAGGATAACCAGTGCTTGGGTTTAGAATATGATGATATCTAACGCCATCTTCTTCTATATATCTTTCATATATACCAGAAGTAACAACAGATTTATTACTTGTAGTTAAAGTTCCAATTATACCGCCTCTCTCTGAAAAAGGATCTTGGATTCCAATTTTCCAATCAGAGCCATCAACCTTTTTACCGTGGGTGAAGACATTTCCACCAAGGTTAATTATAGCGCTTTCGACACCTTCATTAGTTAGTATATTTGAAATTACATCAGCAGTATAACCTTTCGCTATTCCACCGAGGTCTAGCATCATACCTTGATTTTTTAAATATACAGTTTTATCTGAATTATTTAATTCAACATCCTGATAATTTACTAAAGGTAATTTAGCTTGAATTTCTTCAAGAGAAGGCACTCTAGCTTCAGGTAATCCAATATTCCAAAGTTTAACTATAGGTCCAATTGAAATATCAAATAAACCATGAGATAATTTAGCGTATTCTAATCCTTTTTCTATTAAAGTATATGTATCATCATCAACCTTAACTGGTTTAATACCAGCATTTTCATTTATTTCATCTATTAATGTTCCATTTTCATTAATACTTAATGTTGATTCTAATTCTTTAACTTTATTAAATACTTTATCTAATATTTTAGCATCATTACTATCATAAAGAGTTACAGACACCGGAGTACCCATTAATATTTCGGTCTTTGATAATGGCTCCTGTGAAGCTTTATTCTTTGAACATGATGTTATAAGTCCAAGAGATAAAATTAGCAATAAAGAAGAGATTGTTATTTTAGCTAATCTTTTTGACATGATATTCCTCCTAATTAATAATTACTATATAGATTGTAATAACATCTACTCTATATTAAGTTATATTTTGTAAGAATGATATTTAAGTAATAGAATTACCTCCGCAACTTATATAATAATTAAAAGATATATATGAGTTCAAGTTTTATTTTTAAATTAAGTAGCTCTTTTAGAGTTTAATTTTATATAGCTATATTGATATAGATTATTAATTGAAACACATATCTATTATTATAAGTAAAAATATAAAAAATAACAAAAGACTTTAGACAAAAGTCTAAAGTCTAGTTAATTATATAATATTATTTAGCGTCTGCTAAAGCTTTTTCAGCTAAAGTCTTGAATGATTCTGAAGTGTGAGTAGCTCCTGTTACAGCATCAACTGTAGCAACGTCTTGCTTTTCAACTAAAGCTTTTTCTAAAGTTGGGAAAGCTTCTTCTGGATTAGATCCACTGATTTCTTTCATTTTTTTGTTGTATTCAGCATCAGCTAATTTACTTCCAGCATCGTTAGCTTCGTCATACTTAACGTTAGCAATCTTTCCATCTTTAACTTCGATTTCGATAGAAGCAACATATCCTCTTTCGTCAGCTTCAGATGCTGCCTTATAAGTACCATTTTTTAAACCAGCTTCTTCTTTCTTTCCGCATCCTACAAATACTGTAGTAGCTAGTGCAGCAACTGCTAATAAGCTTAAAACTCTTCTTGATTTCATTACAAAATCCCCTCTCAAACTTAAATTTATTTTTTTGAATTTGTTTTCAATTACTAGACCATTATACACAAAATAAAAGGGGTTTGATATTCGATTTGCTTATACTACATAAGAGTTTCTAATGGTGTTAAAAAAAATACAATAGCCATGAAACAAGTAAATATAAGGCTTACAGTATATTAGGATAACAAAATATACAGATAAATCATTGTTAAAAAATATACAAAAAATATTGAAAGTGATATAGACATATTATGAAATAGTGTATAGAATTAATTATGCTGTTTTAGAATTATTTAAATATGAAGGGAAGGTTTCAACATGGCACAAAATAAGATAGTTGTTCTTGGAGCTGGATATGGTGGTGTTCGTACTGCTAAGAAACTAGCCAAAAAATATAAGAAAAACAATGATGTGGAAATTACATTAATCGATAAGAATCCGTATCATACATTAATGACTGAATTACATGAGGTAGCTGGAGGAAGAGTTCATCCAGAATCTGTTCAAGTAGAATTATGTAAGATTTTTGGTAAAACAAAAGTTAAAGTTGTAACAGACTATATAGAAAATGTAGATACAGACAAGAAAGTTATAAAAACTACTCACGGAGAATATGCTTACGATTATTTAGTAGTAGGTACTGGTAGTGAACCAGCTTTCTTTGGAGTACCAGGAGTAAAAGAAAATGGATTCACTCTATGGTCATTTGAAGATGCTCTAAAAATTAGACATCACATTGAAGAAATGTTTGAAAAAGCTAGCTTAGAAAGAAATGAAGCTAAGAGAAAAGAAATGTTAACATTTATAGTTGCAGGTTCTGGATTTACTGGTATAGAAATGGCTGGTGAATTATTAGAATGGAAGACTAGATTAGCTAGAGAATACAACGTTGATGAAAATGAAGTTACATTAAAAGTTGTTGAAGCTATGGGAACTATCTTAAATATGTTAGATAGAAAACAAGCTGATAAAGCTGAAAAGTACATGGTTAAACATGGAATGGAAATATTAAAGAATTCACCTATAGTTGAAGTGAATGAAAATAACATAAAGTTAAAAGACGGACAAATTATCAACACTAGAACATTAATATGGACTTGCGGAATTCAAGCAAACCAAGAAGCTAAGGAATACGGCTTAGACACAGCTAGAGCTGGAAGATTACAAGCTAATGAATATATGCAAGCTGTAGGTAAGGAAGATGTATTTGTAGTAGGAGATATTGCTTACTTTGAAGAAGAAGAAGGTAAGGGTACCCCACAAATAGTTGAAGCAGCAGTTCAAACAGCTGATACAGTTGTTAAGAATATAGTTGCATCAATTGAAAAGAAAGAAATGCAAAAATTTGCTGGTAAATATCATGGATTCATGGTTTCTATCGGTGGAAGATACTGTGTTGCTAACTTAATGGGCTTTAAATTATCAGGATTCTTTGCTATGATAATGAAACATTTAGTTAATATTCACTACTTATTTGAAGTAAATGATGTTCATGCTATTTATAGTTACTTACAACATGAATTCTTTACTATGGAAGATAGAAGATCTGTAATGAGAGGTCATTTATCATCAAAAGCTAATAGATTATGGCTTGTACCTTTAAGAGTATTTATAGGTTCTCTATGGTTAATTGAAGGTATTAAGAAGTTAATCGGCGAAAGCGTTTGGGAAAAAATGTGGGATGCAGGTAGCATAAAAGGATTCTTTAATGCTATAACAATTGGTTCAGACAGCTGGACTAAAGCTGGTAATGTTAAGATGCCTTTCACTTGGTTACAAGATGCAACATCTGGTGCTTCAGCAGCAGCAGGTGCAGAAACTGCAACAGAATGGGCTAAGCCTATTATAAGTGAAGTTCCAGGTTGGTATGCTGCAATAATGCAATTTATGATGCCAAATCCTGAAGTAGCAGTATGGTTCCAAAGAATAGTTGTTTTAATGGAAATAGGTATGGGTCTTTGCTTAATCGCTGGATTATTTACATTTATATTCAGTGCAGTATCAGCAGGTATGGTAGTTAACTTTATCTTATGTGCTATGGCTGGATGGGATATATTATGGTACTTCTTCGGATCTATTGCTTTAATGGGCGGAGCAGGTAGAACATTTGGTTTAGATTACTATATAATGCCATGGATAACAAGGCTAGCCGATAATTTCTGGCATGGTAAGAAAGTACCAATGTACAAAAAAGCACAATAATTGATGAAATAAATCAACTATAATAAATTAAATACTATATATGCTTTTAATTTTGATATTTAAATTAATAAAATAATATTGATGTAGATAATTAATTAAAAGATATATATAATAAACTTTATAAGGTAGGGTAATTACTCTACCTTATAAAATTGTAAGGTTATAATGCAAAATAATAGCCTAATGGAGATGAATAATATGTTTAAAAGGTTAGACTTTGTTATAATTGCAGTACTTATGATATTATCATTTTTACCTGAAATAATACTTGGAGCATCTGTAGGTAAGAACTTTAGTACAACATATGCAGAAATAACTGTTTCAGGAAAGTTATATAAGAATATTCCTCTATCTGTACATAAAGGGGAGGAAATAATCGAAGTAAAAAGTAAAAATGGTATTAATATAGTAAAAGTTAAAGATAATAAGATAGGTATAATAGAAGCTGATTGTCCTGATAAGGTATGTATGAATCCAGAATACATTGAGAAGCCTGGGCAAAGCTTAGTTTGTCTTCCTAATAAGGTAATGATTGAGATAAAAGGTAAGGCAGACGATGATATTATATTATCACATTAAGGAGAAGCTATGAAAAAAACTAGTAAAATGGTATATATCGGATTGTTGGTAGCTCAAGCCTTAGTACTACATATATTCGAAAGAATGATTCCTGTACCTTTTATTACTCCAGGAGCTAAATTAGGTTTAGCTAACTTAATAATAGTTATTGCATTATATACATTAGACAGTAAGAGAGATGCCTTTTTAGTACTATTCCTTAGATTACTATTATCCACTATGTTTGGAGGGAATTTATCTTCATTTATGTATAGTGCAGCAGGTGGAATACTAAGCTTTATGGCTATGGTAATAGTAAAGGAATTATTTAAAGATAAGGTAAGTATAATAGGTGTGAGTTCAGCTGGAGCAATATTCCATAATGTAGGGCAATTAATAATTGCATCTTCAATTGTAAAGAATATTGGTGTGATGCTTTACTTACCTGTGTTATCGACAATAGGAATAGGAACTGGTATTTTTATTGGAATTACAGCTAATTATGCTGTAAATCATTTAAAAAGACTTCCAATGTTTAAAGGTTATATTTAGGTGCTGCCGCACATTGAAAAATTAAGATGATAATGCGACGGCTTCTTCAAGAAGGTGGATTTAAATGAAGAATATTTGGAGTAAGTATCCTGAACTTAATAAAGAGCTTAATGAAGTATTAAGTCTTATGAGAAAGAATGTTAAATGTAAGGATAAAAAAATAGAAAACTCTATTTTAGAATTATTAGAAGGAAACGGAAAATTATTAAGACCAGCTTTTGTACTAATAGGATCAAAATTTGGTGATAATGACAAGGCTAAATCTGTTCCTACAGCAGCCGTTATCGAATTACTTCATATGGCAACATTAGTACATGATGATGTTATTGATGATTCAAAACTTAGAAGAGGAAGAGAAACAGTTCAATCTAAATATGGAAAAGATTATGCAGTTTATATAGGAGATTATTTATTCTGCGTATGCTTTAAAATACTTGCAACTCAATCTTCTCTTCAAGCTATAAAAGTAGATTCAAGAGCTATGTCTAAAATATGTATGGGAGAAGTGAATCAGCTTAATGCTAGATTTTCTATGGAATTATCTGTTAAAGATTATTTAAGTAGGATATCTGGAAAGACTGCTGAATTATTTTCAATTTCTTTATATTTAGGTGCAGCTGAATGTAATGCTGATAAGAAGGTTTCTAGAGAACTAAGTAATATTGGTCATAATTTAGGAATGGCGTTTCAGATAATAGATGACATACTAGATTATGAAGGAAATGATGAAAGCATAAAGAAATCAGCAGCAAATGACTTAAAGCAAGGAATTTATACTATTCCATTAATATATGCTTATAGGAATAATAAAGATGCTTTTGATAATATACTATCAAAAGATAATTATACTGAAGAAGAAATAAGAGAAATAATAGGATTAGTTAAAGAAAATAAAGGTATAGAAATGGCTAAGGAATTAGCTGAAAAGTATATGAAGAAATGTTTTAAGGGAATTGAAAGACTTCCTGAAAATCCATATAAAGACGTACTTAGAGAAATTTCAAACTGGTTATTACTTAGAACATACTAAAGGGCTACTTTAATTTAAGTAACCCTTTAGTATGTTTTTTAAACTTTTTACAAAATTGCTATTAGTTTTATAAAAGGAATCTAAGTAGCAGATATATAAAGTCAATTCTATAGAAAAGTCCTCTATGTTAATTCTTTTAATTCTAGTGGAAGGGGCGTAATTATGATAAATACTTGCTGGGATAAAGGCTACAGCCTTTGCAGATAAAACCCCATTTAAAGCAGCAAAATAAGAATTAGTTTTATATAATATATTTGCTTTATTTAAGTCTTCTTCACTACATTCAAGCTCTTTAATTAAAGATTCTTTTAAGCATTTTTTATCTGAAGCCAAAATAAGTGGTAAATTTAAAATTTCATTTTTATGGATGGTATTAATGGGAAAACTCTTATCTGCAACTAAGAAAATTTCATCATTACCTAATGCTTTACTTATTATTCCATTATTACTCTCTGGTTTATGATAACAAATGAAAATGTCCCTAACATTATTAAGTAAGTTAGTATGAGAGCAACAGTCGATATTATTTATATTTATTGTATGAGAATCATAAACTTTTTTTAGTTTAGAAATTGCTATTGGTAAAATAGTTTGGCCTATTGATTCAACAGCTTCAATAGATATAAACTTTTTTTGATTTATAGAATGATATAATTCTTCTTGCATTTTATTGTAAGCGTTTAATATAGTTTCGGAATATTTAAATAGTATTTCACCTTCAGGTGTTAAGGATACACCTCTATTAGTCCTATTAAATAATTTCACATTAAGCTTATTTTCTAGCTTGGCAATTTGCTGACTTAAGGCAGATTGAGAAATGTGAGAGTTTTTTGCAACAGTAGAGATACTCTTAGAGTTTGCAACTTGATAAAAATAATTTAAACTATCTATATGCATAATAAACTCCTATCAAATAATTTATATATATGTTTCAATAAACAAATTCATCTATAGCCCCATAGAATTTAAAGTGAAAATTCGTTTTTATATTAAATCACATTAATTGAAATCATATAGTTTTTAATTTATATATAAGTTGTCAATAAAATTCAATATCTAAAATATTTTTAAAAGAAAATATAGATTATTAAATGGAAAATCTTTAACCAACTTATATATTAAATTATTATATTATACTAATTTATAAAAAGCAAAATTTGTTAGAATTAAAAATACTATGAATATAGTGTATAATTTATATAGTTAGGATGTGGTTAAATGAGAAATAGAAAAAAGTCAATAATACTTTTATTAAGTTTTTTTATAGTTATTTTTTTAAGTACATTTTTTAGTAGTTCTAATAAGAGTAGTTTAAAAGGCGATATAGTAGTCTGGACTAATGAATATTATTATGACTACTTTTTAAATATAGCTAGTGATTTTGAAGAGAGCAATAAAAAAGTAGATATAAAAGTTGTTCTAGTAAATGAAGATGAATATATAAATAAGATTATAAATTCTAGTGATACAGAATTACCTAATATAGCACACCTAAATTTTGCAGAGATTAATTTAGTTAAGGATAAAATCAATTTAATTAATGAAAATATGAGTACTATTGAAACGTATAAAAATAATTTCAATATAAATAGGTTAAAAGAAATAGAAACTAATGGTGGATACTATGGAATACCATTTACATCTAGCCCTATTTCTATGTATTTAAGAGAAGATGTATTAAATAGCTTTGGTTATAAAACAGAAGATATTAATACATGGAATCAGCTAATACAAATTGGTAAAGATATAAATATTAAAAGTAATGGTGAGTATAATCTTTTTTCTTATAAGGATAAGCTTAACATAGAGTTATTATTAGTAGCACAACTTATAGAGGGAAATAAGGAGATTAGTAAAGAAGAGATATTAAGTAAGATATCGGGGATATATAATGAAGAAAATACTACTTCAGACAACTATATATGTAGTATTTCAGGTCTTGATTTTTATAAAGTATTATCTGAAGGAGAAATTGAAGGTGTATGGGAGTGTAAGAATCCTCCCTCTATTAATATAGGAGAAAATAGATTGTTTGATTTAGGTGGAGAGAACTTAGTTGCCTTAAATGAAGGAAAAAATAGTGAGGCAATAAAAGTATTTATGGCTTTTGCATCAACTAATAAAGAACTACTATCAAAGGAAATTATAAAAAAAGACTTTCTTCCTAGTTCTTTATATGCTTTAAATGTACAGTTAGCAGATGGAAGTAATATTAAAGGGAGTAGCCCTTTATTAGTATTAATGAATACAATAGAAAGGGCTCCAGCCATCACTAATATTGATGAGTTTAAAGATATTATTTTACAATTTATAAATCAAGAAGTATAAATTTTTTTATAAGCTTCCAAAGTTTTTATGGCAGTGTTTTTCCATGAGAACTGGAGGCTTTTTTTATAACCTTCTTCAGCTAAATTATTTTTAAGATTATCATCATTTAATAATTTAACAAGGGCTTCTTCCAATTCATTTATATTAAATGGATTTATTAATAAAGCTGAATCACCAGTTACTTCAGGGATGGAAGTAATATTTGAAGTAATAACAGGAGTCTTACAACTCATTGCCTCAAGAGGAGGTAGTCCAAACCCCTCATAAGTAGAAGGGTATATAAAGGCTTCAGATCCACTATATAAGCTTGGAAGTAACTCTTCTGAAATGAAATCAGTAAAAATAATATTATCTCTAGAGGATAAACCTTTAGAAAGTTCAAGTAGTTTTTTTCCTTCATCTTTAAGAGAACCTGCCAAAAGAAGGGAGTGATCTACTTTTAAATCTTTTTTTATTTTATCAAAGGCTAATATCAGATTTTTAGCGTTCTTTCTTGAACTAAATCCTCCTATGTATAGGATATAAGGAGTAGTAAAGTTATATCTGCTATTAATTAATTTTCTGCAGGCTTCTTTATCCAAAGGTTTAAAGTTTGAGTTAGCAGCTAGAGGAGTAACAAAAACTTTATCTTCTGAAATATGATTAAAGAATTTTAAAATATCCTTTTTAGAATACTCAGATACAGTAAGTATTCCTTTAGCATTATCTATAATGCTTGGCATATTCTTCAAAAATCTTTCTAAATAGCCCCTTCCTGTTGTCTCAGGTAATACGTATGGAATTAAATCATGAATTGTTACAACGCATTTAGAGCTATAATTTTCACAGAGCCCAATTCCGTTTTGTGGTATATGGTGGATATCTATTTCATTATTTCTTATATAGCTTGGGAAATAGTAATTTTCATAAAATCCACCATGTTTTTTGGATGTCAAAATAATTTTACTATTGTTTTTTTTGAAATCTTCATAGTTTTTTCCGCTCCAGAAAATAGAATAATTATTTTCTTGGTCTATATTTAGAAGTTCCCTTAGCAAATTTTCAGTATATGTGCCTATTCCTGTACCATTATAAAGGTTAATACCCCTAGCATCTATTGAGAGATTCATAGCTATCCTCCAAAATCATGATATATATATGATTCAATTAATGATCTATAGTCTTTAATATTATAAGTTTAAACCTTACTTAGTAAATTATCTAAATTGAAAGCATATATACTATACTTATTAAGAAATATTTTTATATATAACAGTTTGCTATCAATTATTTAATATATTAGAACACAATAAAATATTAAAAATCATATAATGCAATAGAATAAATCTTAAGGAGAATTTAATGGAGATTTCATATATAAAAAATGAAATTCAAGATAAGTATCTTTTAGAAATTGAAAGTATGGAAAAAGTTAAAAATAGTTATAAGATTTCAACTAAAGGTGAGGATTATGGTATTAAAGTTATTAAATATCAAAAGCCTCATTTTTATTTTATTTTTTCTGCAATAAATCATTTAATAAATAGAGGTTTCAATAAGATTCCAGAGATAATAAAGACAAAGGATAATGAAGGGTATATTAGGCTTGGTAATAATTATGCCTATTTAAATAAGTGGATAGAGGCAAGAAATAGCAATTATGACAACATAGATGATTTAAGGATTGTATCTAGAACCTTAGCGGAGCTACATAATTGTAGTGAAGGATTTACTTTAGATAAAGATATGAAGCCTAGAATAGCTTGGTTTTCTTGGATTAAAGTTTTTGATACTAGGTGTGAAGAAATATTAGATTTTAGGAAAAGGATATATCAAAAGTCATATAAATCAGACTTCGATAAAATGTATTTAGATGAGATAGATAAAGAGATAGATAGAGGGAAAAAAGCTATAGAAAGTTTATTATCCAATAAATATTTTGAAGTTATGGAGAAGAAGGTTTTTAAAAGAGGATTTTGCCATCATGACTTTGCTCATCATAATGTTTTAATAAATAGTAAGGGAGAGGCAAATATTATAGACTTTGATTATTGTATTTTAGATTCTAATATACACGATGTAGCATCATTATTAATTAGGACTATGAAGGATGGAAAGTGGAATAGAAAGAATGCAGATTATATTATAGATAACTATTCTGAATGTAACTATATAAGTAAAGAAGAATTTAAGCTTATGAAGGGATTTATTATGTTCCCACAGGGATTTTGGCAAATTGGTCTTCAATATTACTGGGAGCAGCAGCCTTGGGGAGAAGAATTTCTGATAAATAAACTCAATAAGTATCTAAGGGATAGAGAAGAAAGGAAAGATTTCCTGGAAGACTTTTTTAATGAGGGGTGAGGTTATGGATAACTCTAGGTTAGTATCCTTCTTAGAAAAGAGGGGGATATATGTTTTAAATGAAGAATTTATAGCACCTAAGGAGGATGATAATATTCTAAATCAAATTGATAATATTATTGCATTTCAAAAATGTATTGGGGAGTATAAGGAGAATTTATATCCTAGAATAGGCTCAGTAATAGGTAAAGAGATAAATAGCTTTAATTCACAGTTAAGATTAATGTCTAGTTATTATAAGAAGGTAGAAAAAAGAGAAGAGCTTAATACTATTGATTTTTACTTTATAAGAAGGGCTGAAGCTCTAATAGATAAGGGGAGAAAAGCTTTAGATCATTTATATGCTTGTAATTATAAAAAGCTTATAGAGGAAAGTATGAAGAATTATGAGGTATGTTTAACTAGGGTAGATGAAAAGAATTTATATGTAAGTGAAGATGAAAAGATACTAGTTAAAACCATAAGGTATTTGTCATATAACCTAAAGGAGCATGATATTTATTCTTATATAAAAAAGTTAAAGAGAAGAGATAAGGATATTAATTGTGAGGAGATTATTAGCTATTATGTTGAAAAATTAAAATTAGATAAAGATAATAAGGAATACTTGAGAGCGTTGTCTTCTTACCCTTGTGAGGAGCTTAGGATATTAGAAAAGTATATTTTAGGTAAATTGAAGGATAGGGATGATAAGATTATTAATAGTCTTGAGAAGGCGAGAAAGTATGATAGTAATGGGATAACAATGTAGGAGGGTTACAATTTGAGTAAGTATAAATATATAGATAGAGATATATTATGCAAATATGATTTTAGTGAGGAATTCTTAAAAACATTAGATTTTGAAATAGAAGATATAATACCCCTAAGGAAGGTTTTTATTTTATTAACTAATAAGGGTAAAAAAATATTAAAACTAATAGATACATCTTCAAATAGGATTAATTTCATTAATACTGCCCTAGAATACTTATCTTTAGGATATGAGGATATATTAAGTTACTATAAAAATGATAAAGGAGATATTGTATTTGAATCACTAGATAATAGGTATGTAGTTTTAAATATGATAGAGGGGAGGGAAGCAGCCTTTAGCAATCCAGTTGAAATAGAGCTTTGTACAAAAGCCTTAGCTAATATGCATAACTCTTCTAAGGGAATCTTTAATATATTGACTTCTGATATAGTTCAAGGGAATGTAGGTGACTACCTACCTAATTATTTTAATAATGCTAAAGAAGATTTAATTAGTATTAAGGATTATATAATGAGATTTAGATACAAGAATGAATTTGATAATATATTTTTAGATAATGTAGATAAGTTTATTGAAGAAATAAAAAGAGCTATAGAACTACTAGCTATGTGTAATTATAATAGCCTTCTTGAAGATTTTAATAAAAGAGTATTATGCCATAATGATTTAGCTCATCACAATTTTATTATTGATGGTGTTGGAGTAAGAATAATTGATTTTGACTACTGCAAAATCGATACTAGATCTGTTGATATAGCTAACTTTGCATTAAAGGTTATAAAAAATAGTTATTATGATGTAGACACCTTTAAATTAATAATTAATTCCTATAATGAAGTTCAGAAATTAAATAAGGATGAAATAAAATTAATTTACTCTATTTTAAGTTATCCAAGAGATTTTATAACTATATCAAGGGATTATTATTATAAACAAAAGAAATGGGATTACGAAGTATTCCTAAGTAGATTAAATGATAAGATAAATAATGAAGAATATAGAAGAAGGTTTATAGAAGAATTTATAATAGACATGAATGAATATTTCTATTAGATTGCTAAGGAGTCTTTAACATATTATGCTCGTCCGACCTTGCACGCTCCAAGTCGGCTTACGCACAATATGTTAAAGACTACTTGAATAATTTAATCTTGTATATGTAAGCCTACTGAATGAAGAAATTCAGGCGAGCTGAATTTCAAGGGTTATTGCTTTGTGAGTGCATTAAGTCAAAGTATAAGCTAATTATAAACTTATTGTGTATGTATATTAAAGAAAGATATCTATTAGCATATAATTTTTATATTTGCCAGTATATTAGTATTTAAAATACTTGATAGCATATTAGATTACGAAGCAATATATTTAATAGATAATTGATAGTACATAATTGATAATTAAGGATGTTTGTCTCCCGAAAACTTAAAACTAAATTGCTGCGAAGCACTTTTTATTTAAAACTCCGTAAGGAGTTTTTTTCTTAATTGATAATTGTTAATTTTTTTGCTTAGCAAAAAAGAGCATGCCCTGAAATTGTTGGAGTTAATATCACTGTATTTGTATAAATACTATTTTGATACTAACTCCAGAAAAGGGATGCTCTTATTATTTAATAATTTCATTATAAGCTTTTAAAGTAGAAAAGGCTGTATTATTCCATGAATAATGGGCGCTTTGAATAAGGCCTTTAACAATCATACTTTTTCTAAGTTCATTATCACTTAGAACTGTTTCAATGGATTTAGATAACTCTTCTATATCGTATGGATTTATTAATAGGGCAGAATCATTGCATATCTCAGGAAGAGAAGTGATGTTAGAGGCTATAACTGGTGTACCACAAGCCATTGCTTCTAAAGGTGGTAAGCCAAAGCCTTCATAAAATGATGGATATGCTAATAATTTAGCAGCATTATAAAAAATAGGTAATTTCTCTAAAGGAATAAAGTCTGTAAAAATAACATCATCTTCTATATGCAATTCAACAGCTCTTTTTTTATAGGCTTCATAAGATATTCCCTTCTTACCTGTAATAACTAACTTAAGGCTTTTTTTTAAGTTGCTTAATAAAAGAGAAAAGGCTTCAATTAAGCCTAAAATATTTTTTCTTGGACTAAATCCACCAACGTAAAGTATAAAATCATCTTTAATTTTATAGTTTTCTTCTATTATTTTTTTGCACTGATACTTATTTAGTGGCTTATATATATCCTCTGCAGCAAGATGAGTAACGAAAATCTTATCTTTTGGGAAGTTAAATTCTTTGGCTATATCTTGCTTTGAAAACTCAGATACTGTTAATATTCCATCTGAATTATTAATAATGTTAGGAAGCTCTTTGTTAAAGATATTTAAATACCTATCACTAACAGTTTCTGGCATTCTCAGTGGGATTATATCATGCAAAGTAATAGCTTTGTGACAATTTATATTAGTATTAAGACCAACCCCGTTTTGTGGGACATGGTAAATATCTATATTTTTATCATTTAAAATATTAGGAACTTTAACCTCATCCCAAAAATTTATTTCAGCTGTGGCTTCAACTAACTCAACACTAAAATTATCACTTAAATCTAGAGCTGAATTTTCAGGTAAAAAAACTAGGTAGTCATTATTCTTATCTACTTTGCTTATACTATTAATAAGTTGGTAAGTATAAGTGCCGATACCAGTTCCTCTATACCATTTGGCAGCCCTGCCATCTATGCTTATCTTCATGATTTAATCCTTTCTCATTGTTTTTAATTTATTATATTAAAGATAGGAATAAAATGTTAATAAAAGAATAAATATAGTCATATAAATATAAAGGGGGTGATGGTTATGATGAGAGAATTTGAAATAGAAAGACAATTTGATATTAAAATTGAAACTCTAAAAGCCAATAAGGGAGTTTATTATTTAAAGACGAACAAGGGTGAAAAATGTTTAAAAAAGATTAATTATGGACCTCAAAAGCTATTATTTGTTTATGGAGCAAAAGAGCACTTAATTAACAATGGATTTAATGCTGTTGATAAGTACTTTTTAAATATAGAGGGGGAGCCATATGCCCTAGTTAACGAGGATCTCTATACACTATCTGAATGGATAGAAGGTAGAGAGTGTGATTTTCATAACATAGATGAGGTGAAAATAGCAGCAAGGACTTTAGCAATGTTACATGAAGCGTCTAAGGGATACGATCCTCCTGAAAATTCTAAATTGAAAAGTGACTTAGGTAGATGGACCCATCTTATGAGTAAAAGGATTAAGTCTTTTGATAAGATGAGAGATATGGTAAGGAAAAGGAGTAATAAAAATGAATTTGACCTACTATATTTAAAATCAATGGAATTTTATAAGGATATAGGAAGAAAAGCTTTAAAGACATTAGAATCCTCTGAGTATATTAGGTTGTGTGATATAGCTCAAAATGATAAGAGCTTTTGTCATCATGATTTTACTTATCACAATATAATTTTAGATGAAGAAAACAAGTGTCATGTTATTGATTTTGACTATTGTAAAAGAGAAGTTAGAACATTTGATATATCAAACTTTATGATCAAGGTTTTAAAGAGGGTAAATTGGGATATTAACTTTGCCAATGCTATTATTTCTTCTTATAATGAAGTTTCACCATTGTTAGATATTGAATATAAGGTATTATATGCTTATTTACAATTTCCTCAAAGATATTGGAGACTTGCTAATAGATATTATTACAATGAAGTGAACTGGGGTCAAAATACCTTTGGTAGTAAGATTGAATCAATAATAAATGAACAAGAGGATATGTTAAAATTTTTAGAGGGATTCAAAAATGAGTATCAGGTGGAATAAAGAGTTGTTAATGAATTTAAGACTGTTTTTTAACAGTCTTTTTTCAATTAATTAAGGATAATTAAAAAACATAAATTTAGTGTACAAATAAAGAAATTTCGACATATTATAGTACATAATAATTATTTGTGGAGTAAACATGAAGATAGGAGATTTGGTAGTTAGAAAATCTTACAATAAGGATATCACTTTTAAAATAATTGATGTTAAAGAAGAGGATGGAAAAGAAATATATATGTTGAAAGGTATAAGCATAAGGATAATAGCAGACTCTAGGGATGAAGACTTAGAGTTAGTGGATGAAGAATATGAAGGCGATAAGGAAAAAATATTAAATAGAAGAGTAGAAGCTGCAATTAAGAAAGCTGTATCTATGAGAGGTGAAGGTGGTGCTGTAAAGCCCTTAAATAATTTATATAGGGGTAAGCAGAGCAAAAGCCAAAGCAATAAAGAATTGATATTTGGAAGACCAGGTAAAATACTTCATATTGATGGTGATAGTGATTATTTGGAGACTTGCCTTAAGGTATATAAACAGCTTTCGTTAGATGCTGTAGGGAAGGCTGTACCAGAGAAGAAACAACAAGAGGTCATAGTAGATTTAGTAAAAGAAGTAAAACCAGATATAGTAGTTCTTACAGGGCATGATAGTGTTGTTAGAACTACGAATGATTTTTTAAACTTAGAAAACTATAGGAATTCAAAATATTATATAGAGGCTGTGAAAGCTTTAAGGAATTATAATTCAAGTTATGATGAGTTAGTTATATTTGCTGGGGCTTGTCAAAGCTGCTACGAATGTATGTTAGATGCTGGAGCTAACTTTGCAAGTTCTCCAAATAGGGTGTTGATACATTGCTTAGATCCAGTATTAGTATGTGAAAAAATTGCTTATACTAGAATTGATAAGGTAGTATCTATAACTGAAGTTATAGATAATACTATTACAGGTATAAAGGGGATCGGAGGATTACAAACTAGGGGTAAGTATAGAGAAGGATATCCAAGGTCTCCTTATATATAAATATTGAAATAAAATAAGTGAATAAAAATTTCTAAATAAGGGATAATAATAATGAAGAAAAAAGAATAAAAATAGGCAAAAGTTTACATTGACAAGTTCTTTTAAAGGTGGTAAAATAATAATTTTTGCTTGACAATAAGTGGGTTTGGGTGTATAATCATAATTAAGAAAGAAGGTGTTTATGTGGAAAATGTAAAGACTATCGCGTCTATAAAGAGACATATTGAAAACCATATAGGAGAAAAGGTGACTTTAAAGGCAAACGGTGGAAGAAAGAAGATCCTAGTAAACAACGGAATAATTGAAAGTGCACATCCAAGCATTTTTGTGGTAAGATTAGATAACGATATTCCTAGAACAGTAACGTACAGCTATTCTGATGTGTTAACTAATACGGTGCAACTATATTTTGCTATGTAAGAATAGAGCTCAAAAAGTAGAGCTCTATTTTTATTTTGTGTAAAATATTAAATTTTATTTTTACGAAAAAAAAAGAAAGATGGTGGGTTTCCATCTTTCAACTATGGTATAAAAGGGTATTGAGAATTTATGAGAGGTTATATGGTCAATAACCATATTTATAATACGACATATTTTAATGAGTGTCAACAATTTATTTTGAAATTTTAAATAAAAAAGATGAAAAAAGTGTTTAAATTCGACATTTATAGATAAAATCATTTACATTTTTTAATTATAGCAAATAAAATGAAGAAAAATATTTGTTATATTTTTGAAACAATAATCTAATTTATGAATAAATATATATAGTTGGAAATATATTTATTAATAGGTATCCTATGGGAGGGGTTATATGTCAGATATAGATGTAATAAGAGAAACCATTAATTACGAAGAATTACTTAGAGAAGGGGAAACAAATCACGTCTTAAAAGGAGAACATTTAATAAGGGATTCACAATATCCTGATATTAAAGATGTATTAGGTGCAGATGTAAAAGCTACTATTACTAGTAAGGAAGTACTTGGCGATAAAATTATGGTGGAAGGGAAAATTGAATATATAGTATTCTATGTATCTAAAGAAGAGCCAGTTGAAGATTCTCCATACAACAAGGTGCATGCTGTAATATTCAATGATAAATTTGCAAATTATATTGAGCTTAACAATGATGAACATAATATAGTATGCAATGTTGAATGTGACATAGAACATATTGAAGCAGATTTGCTAAATGAAAGAAAAGTTGGAATAAGCGGCATTTTAATTTTAAGATGGGGAATTTATAAAAATGGAGAATTCGAATACGTAAAGGACATTGATGGAACTGAAGATATACAAGTTCAAAGAGAAGAGGAGCCTATTAATAAACTTAAGGGTGAAAAAGACTTAGATTTAATGGGTAAATCAAGATTGAAGGCCTCAATAGACAAAAGCGAGATAGACGAAGTTCTAAAATGTGATATGAATCTTCATAAAAAGGAAATTAAAGTTGTCGATGGTAAGGTATATGTAGGATGCTATTGCAGGATTATGTTACTTTATAAGGGTAGGAATAATAGAGAGCTAGAATCTTTAGTAGATGATGTTTACCTTTCAAAGGAAGAAGAGATTCCTGGAATTAGTGGTGAGATGCTCACAGACATGGATTTAAAAGTTTATGATCAACAATACAGTGTTAATTTAGATGATGTTGGAGAAAATAGAGTTGTAGAAATTGAATTTATTGTTAAAGGAAAAGTAAAGATTTATTCAAAGGAAAGGGTGGAAATATTAAAGGATGCCTATTCGCCTACGATGAATATTGATTTAGAAAGTGGAAAAACAGAATTTGCATTAATTCATGATATGGCTAACTCCGAGGTAACTGCAAAGGAAACTTTAGAACTTAAAAATAGAGAAGATAGAGTTGAAGAGGTTATTTTTGTTACAGGTAGACCTATGATAAAAGAAAAGGTTGTAGAAGATGAACGAGTTAGGTTAGAAGGAGTAGTAAAGACTTATGTACTTTATAAGCTAGCAAGTGAAGAGTTGGATTATGGGATATTAGTTGATAATGTTCCATTCTCTACAGTAGTAGATGTAAAAGGCTTAAGAAAGAATATGAAGGTTGTTGCAAAGGCTAGCTTAGAAAATATTGATGCTAGTATTGAAGGTAACGCAATATCTATTAGAGCCAATGTTAATATATCTTTAAAGGCATATTATAGAGTAAATAAGGATTATATAAAAGAAGTTATAAAGGGTAATAATGAAGTTAAAGAAAAACAAGCTTCCATTATTATTTACATTGTAGCTGATGGAGATACCCTTTGGAAGTTAGCTAAGAGATATAATACTACTGTTAGTGAATTAGAGAGATTAAATGAAATAGAAGATGTGAATAATATTAAAGCAGGAGATAGGTTAATAATACCTGGAAGAGCAACATTTTAAATGAATAATGAATAGTGGATAATGGGTAATTAATGAATAATGGATAATGCATAATTGAGGAAAAAACTCCTAGGTCGTTTTGAAAAAATATTTCATTTTAGTAATTCCGAAGGAATTACATCCTTAATTATTAATTGTTAACTGTTAATTGTTAACTAAAAAAAGGGGGTCATCAATATGATGGCCTCTTTTCTTGCGTAAAAAAGTAATTCTATAAGAAGTAAGGTGCTGTCGCACAATGAAAAATTAAGAGCGAATAATGAAAAAATAATAAAAAAGCTCCGAAGGAGTTTGAAAAAGAAATTAATTTTAGCAATTCTGCAATAATTACATCAATAATTGCTAATTATCAATTGCTAATTGTTAACTGACGCTTCTTTGTATTATATAAACTTTGAATAAGATTTACTTGGTATGGATAAAATAAGAAATGCATGATAAGAGGTGAAAATATGTCGGAAAAAATCAAGGGAGATTTAATAATAATCGGAGGAGCTGAAGATAAAGAAGGAGACAAAGAGATATTAAAAAAAGTATGTAATTCAATTAATAAAGATAGGGATTTAATATTAATAGCAACTATAGCTACAGAGTATCCAGAAGAGGCTTTTAAAAAATATACTAAGATTTTTGAAGGCTTAGGAGTTAAAAATATAAAAGGATTAAATATTAAGGAAAGATCTGATTCTGAAGAAGAAAAAAATATAGACCTTATTAAAGATGCTGGATTAATATTCTTTACTGGAGGGGATCAACTAAGAATAACTAGTTTGTTAGGTGGTACCAATATTTATGATGCAATAAAAGAAGCAAGTTTAAATGGTTGTACTATTGTTGGAACTTCAGCAGGTGCTTCTGTTATGAGTGACACTATGATTGTTAAGGGGGAGGATGATGAGTCTCCTAGAAAGTGTACATTAAGAATGGCTCCTGGACTTGGATTAGTTGAAGGTATTATGATTGACCAACATTTTGCTCAAAGAGGGAGAGTTGGAAGGCTTCTTACAGGTATTGCTCAGAATCCGGAAGTGGTTGGGGTTGGTATAGATGAAGATACTGCCTTAGTAGTTAGAGATAATGGAGATGCTCAAGTAGTAGGAAATGGTGCTGTTTATATTTTAGACGGTAGAAATATAACTTATAGCAATGTGTCAGAGCAAAACTCTGATGAGGTATTAAGTATGTTTAATGTTAATTTACATGTATTAAAAGAAGGAGATAAATTTAACCTTCTAAGTAAGTTACCTTTTGAGGAGGAAAAAAGTAAAGATGAAAATAGTGAAGACTAAAGTCTTTGAAGGAAAAAGCATATATTCACATAAGACTTGCATCAGGTTAGATGTTGATTTGGAAGGGTACTGTGAAATACCAAGTAAAGATATTGAAGATTTTAATTTTAACTTAGTTAATATGCTTCCTGAGCTTAGAACGCATAGGTGCGGGATAGATGAAGAGGAAGGGTTTATTAAAAGGCTAAAGGAAGGTACTTATTTAGCTCATATATGTGAACATATAATAATAGCAATACAAAATAATCTTGGAATAGATGTGCATTTTGGAAAAGCTAGGGAAATTAAAGATGACCATTATTATATAATTTTTCAATATCAATATGAAAATACTGCTATTGAATCTTCTAAGCTTGCAATAGATATAATAAATTCATTAATAAATAAAAATCCTATTAATTATGAGGACAGATTTGAATTAATTAAAGAAATATTAAAAGAAGAGATGCTTGGTCCTAGTACAAAGGCTATATGTGATTATGCTAAATCCATAGGTTTGCCAGTAATTAAATTTGGAAGAGGAGAATTTCATCAAATAGGATATGGGAAAAGGGCTAAAAAAATTGAAGCATCAATTAGTCCGAATACAAAATGTATTTCAGTAGATATAGCCTCTGACAAATTACTTACAAAGGAACTATTGAAATCTCAAAATATTCCTGTGGCAGAAGGCAGTAAAATAAGAAATATTATAAATTTACTAAAAGAAGCTGAAGATATTGGATATCCAGTTGTTATAAAACCTCAATATGGTAACAAGGGTAAAGGAGTAGTCCTTAATATAAAAACTGAGATGGAATTATTAACAGCTTATAGAAAGCTTAAAGTAAAATTTAAGGATTTAATAATAGAAAAGTATCACAATGGCAAGGATTTTAGAGTTTGTGTGATTAACAATAAAGTAGTAGCAGTTGCTCTTAGAAAACCTCCTTGTATTGAAGGGGATGGAAAAGATAATATATTAGAATTAATGGAAAAATTAAATGATAATCCTTTAAGAGGAGATGATCATGAAAAGCCATTAACTAAGGTGAAATTAGATGAAGAAGTATTAGGTTCCTTAAAAGATCAAGGAAAAGCCTTAATGGATGTTCTTGAAAAGGGAGAAAAGATATATTTAAGAAAGAATGCTAATTTATCTACAGGAGGAGAAGCGGTAGATTATACAGATAAGATATGTGATGAAAATATTGATATATGCATAAGAGTTGCTAAGATTCTTGAGTTAGATATTTGTGGTATAGATATTTGCACTAATGATATATCAAAACCTCTAATAGATAACGGAATAGTAATGGAGGTTAATGCAGCGCCTGGGCTTAGGATGCACTTAAGGCCAAGTAAGGGGAAATCAATAGACTTAGGTAAAGAAATAGTAAGTATGATATATAAGGATGAGCCATCCAATATACCTGTAATTTCAATAACAGGCACTAATGGAAAAACAACGACAACAAGGCTTATTAGTCATACTCTATCAAAAATGGGTTATTGTGTAGGGATGACAAGTAGTAGTGGAGTTTTTGTAAATGATAAATGCATAGATAAGGGTGATGATACAGGATTTAAGAGTGCAAGAACAGTTCTATTAAATCCTGATGTTGATATTGCTGTTTTGGAAACTGCTAGAGGTGGATTAATAAGAAATGGATTAGCTTATGACTTAGCAGATGTAGCTGTTATAACTAATATTAGAGAAGATCATTTAGGGATTGATGGAGTTAAATCTATGGAGGATCTTTGTCATGTTAAATCTTTAGTAGGTGAAGCCGTGAAAGATGATGGTTATGTAGTGATAAATGCTGATGATTATTGGAGTAAGAGTATCTTAAATAGGATAAAAGCTAAAAAAATATTCTTTACTACTAAAAACTTAGAAGAGTTTATGGAAGAAAAAGATCCAAATAATATATATGTTTATATAAAAAATAAAAATATCATTATAGAAAATGAAGAGAAGAAATATTTACTATGTAAAATTGATGATATTCCAATTACTTTAAATGGGAATCTTGAATTTAATGTACAAAATGTATTGGCTGCAACTGCAGCTTTAGTTGGGATGAAAATAGATTATTGCATGATTAAGAATGGTATTACATCATATCTATTAAACTCAGACAAAAACTCAGGACGATTTAATTGTTATGATGTCAATGGAGTTAATGTAATATTAGATTATGGTCATAATTCTGATGGGTATAATGCTGTATTATCCTCTTTGAAAAAAATTAATAATGGTAAAGTATATGGAGTTGTTGGAATACCTGGAGATAGAGCGGATAATGCAGTTGAAGAAATAGGTGAGATTTCAGCTAAGTATCTTGATTATATAATAATAAAGGAAGATCAAGATTTAAGAGGTAGGAACACAGGGGAAGTAGCAAAGCTTATTGAAAGTGGGATATTAAATTATAATAAGAATAAAAAATATGAGATAATATTAAAGGAAGAGGATGCTTTAATAAAAGCCTTAACAATGGCTAAGTCTGGGGATAGTATAATTATATTCTTTGAAAAGATTGAAATGTTAAAAAATGTTATTAATGACTACGTTAAGGAAAGAGAATTAGTAGAGAAATATAAATTTGGTGCTATTAACTAAACTACAATCTGTTTTAGTTTACTATAATAATAAAAAAATATATAATTAAAATAAACTTCGGAGAATACTCTGAAGTTTATTTTGAAAGTTTTTTGAAAGGAATTTAATTATGAAGATTAAAGCATATGCTAAGGTTAACATATCTTTAGATGTAGTTGGAAAGAGAGAAGATGGATATCATTTGTTAGAAATGATAATGCAATCAATAGATTTATATGATGAAATTAAAATAGAAAAGACAAAATCAAATATTACTATTAAATGCAATAAGCAATATGTTCCTACTGATGAAAGAAATTTAGCTTATAAAGCTGCAAAATTATTTATGGAAGAATACAATATTAATTCTGGTATTGAAATAAATATAAAGAAAAATATACCTGTTTGTGCTGGGCTAGCTGGAGGAAGTACAGATGGAGCTGCTGTTTTAAAGTTATTAAATAAAATATTTAATGTTGATGCTTCTGAAGAAGAGCTTATGAAATTAGGTTTGAGATTAGGTGCAGATGTTCCTTATTGCATAAAAGGTGGTACAGCCTTATGTAAGGGAATAGGTGAAGATGTTACTGAGTTACCTAGTTTTAAAGACAAAATTTTAGTTTTAGTTAAGCCACCTTTTGGGGTTTCTACTAAAGGCGTTTATCAAGAGTTTAACTTAAGTAAGGTAAGAAGCCATCCAAATACGGAGCTTTTAATAAATGCTATTAAAGATGATGATTTAAAGCTAGTATGTAATAATATGAAAAACTTATTAGAAAATGTAACTTTAAAGAAACATAAGGTACTTATTAATATTAAAGAAGAAATGAAAGGTTTTGGAGCTGTTGGGTCCATGATGAGTGGAAGTGGTCCTACTGTATTTGCCTTCTTTGATGATATGCTTAAAGCACAAAAATGTTTTGAAAAAATGAAAAATAAATATAATGATGTATTTATTACAAGAACAATTTAATTAATATGAATAAACCTCCATATTTTGGCAACAATTAAGTTGTAAGGAGGTTTTATTATGAAGAATAAGATATTAATAATTTTAAGTATAATTTTAATGATTTTTTTCAATGGTTGTACCAACTTAAAAGATGGACAAGATGTAAGTTTTAATAATAATGAAAATGAAGAATTGATATATGAAGATATTGTAGATAAGATAATAAGATTTCACGTAATAGCAAATAGTGATAGTGATGAGGATCAAGATCTAAAGTTAAAAGTAAGAGATAGAGTTGTAGAATTTATATCAGGAAAGCTGGATAAAAGTGCATCTTTAGAAGAGTCTAGAGAAATGATTTTAAGTAATAAAGAAAAAATGGAAGGTATAGCTAGAGAAGTTATAGAAGAGAATAACTACTCATATGGTGTGGTTAGTGACTTATCTAGAGAGAACTTCCCGGATAAAGTATATGGAGATGTTATTTTCCCCCAAGGTGAATATGAAGCCTATAGAATTATAATAGGTGATGGTAAAGGTGCAAATTGGTGGTGTGTTATGTTTCCTCCTTTATGTTTTGTGGATGGTACTAAAGAAGTCGTTGACTCTAGTGAGATAAAGAAGCAAATAGAAGATGGGGAAGAGGATTCTCCAAATGAAAATATTAAAGAGAAAAATATTAAGGAAGAAAAAGATAAGGAAATTAAAGGGGAAAATGAAAATAAAAAAATAATTTTTAAATTTAAAATATTTGACTTTTTATTTAAAAAATAACCTTGATTAATTTCTATATTATAATTAAACTATATGATATATAAAATGATGAAGGGAGATGGTGCTTTCGCATAATTATCAATTTTGTGCGATAGTCCCAAGAGAGTAATATGAAGAAGAGTGCAATTATATCTTTGAAAAGCTATAACGATTTAGATGCTGATGATGTAATAGAAGTAGTAACTCCTGGAGAATTCATTGTAACTGATGATGGATTTAAAGCGATTTATGAAGAAACTGAGCTTTCAGGTATGGGTGGAACGACAACAACTCTGACGGTTATAGATGATTCTTTACTTCTTGAAAGAGAAGGAAATGTTAGCGCTAAGATGGATTTTAAAAAAGGTGAGACATCAATATCTCTATATAATACTCCATATGGAGCGCTTGACTTACAGATACATACAGAGGATTTAAATGTAGATATAAATGAAAATGGAGGAGTTGTTACTGCTAAGTATTTAATGGAGTTAGCTGGACAGCCACCAATAACAACTAAATTATCAGTTAATGTAAGAACAAATTAAATTTTGAAATCTTAGTAATGAAGTTACTAAGATTTTTTTATTTAAATTAGTAAGGATATTACTAGAGGATTATGTTATAAAATTATATAAAAATTTTATAAGTTTCTAATTATGCATATATTATGTTTAGTAACAAATATAAAATTTTATAATTTGAATATTATAGATTTGTTATGGGAAGAATATAGAAAGTTTAAAGGAGTGATAAATGTGAAAAATGTAGAGGGTTTGGATAAAGTATCAATAATAATAAATATTTTAGCTGTCTATCTAGGTGTAGAAGTGAAGGAAATAAATAACAAACTAAAGAAAAAAGAAAATAAGTATTTACTATTATTACTTCTTGAAAGATATAATTGCCTTAATGGAGAAAATGTAAAAGATCTATTAGAGATAATAAGTGATAAAAGTATGAAATATAATATAGGTAAGGCGCAGGAAAAGTTTTTAGTAAATAAGAGGTTTAGGGAAATGTATTTAGAAATACAAGAAGGGTTAAATAAGATAATATAAAAATAAACGAAAATAAAACAAAAAAACTCTGGATTTTTTGTTTTGAATATGATACGATTATTGATATTATTTTTAGACATTATAAGGGCAGTATAATTAGTGAGGTAATTAATATTGTATCAAAAGGTAATTTTAATGTCAAGAAAATAAATAAATTTTATTTTTTTGGAGGGATTATTTTGAAAACTAAATATGTTTTTGTAACAGGTGGGGTAGTATCATCTTTAGGAAAGGGAATAACTGCAGCATCTTTAGGAAGATTATTGAAGAATAGGGGATTAAAGGTTTCTATACAGAAATTTGATCCTTATTTAAATGTAGATCCTGGGACTATGAGTCCATACCAACATGGAGAAGTTTTTGTTACTGAAGATGGAGCTGAAACGGATCTTGATTTAGGACATTATGAAAGATTCATTGATGAAAGTTTAAGTAGGGATAATAATATTACAACTGGTAAGATATATTGGTCTGTAATATCTAAGGAAAGAAGAGGAGAGTACTTAGGTGGAACTGTACAAGTAATACCTCATATTACTAATGCTATAAAAGAAAAGGTGTATAGTGTAGCAGAAGAGCAAGAGGTAGATGTAGTTATAACTGAAATAGGGGGAACAGTTGGGGATATTGAATCTCAACCATTCTTAGAAGCTATAAGACAAATAAAGTATGAAGCAGGAGAAGACTCTACATGTTTTATACATGTAACTTTAGTTCCGTTCTTAGGGAAGGCAGGAGAGTTAAAGACTAAGCCTACTCAACATTCAGTAAAGGAACTAAGAAGTATAGGTATTCAACCAGATATAATAGTATGTAGATCTGAAAAAGAATTATCAGATTCTATAAAGACTAAAATAGGATTGTTCTGTAATATAGAAAGCAACTGTGTAATTCAAAATTTAGATGCAAGTGAACTTTATGAAGTTCCACTTATGCTTAATAAAGAAGGATTAGATTCTTTAGTTTGTGATAAGTTAGGAATTAAAGAAAGAAGTATAGATAATGTTCAGTGGATACAAATGGTGGACAATCTTAAATCTTTAAAAAAAGAAGTTAATATTGCTCTAGTTGGGAAATATGTTGAGTTACATGATGCATATATATCAGTAGTAGAAGCTTTAAAGCATGGTGGTTTAGCTAATGATTCTAAAGTAAATGTTAAGTGGATAAATGCAGAGGATGTTACTAGAGAAAATGGAGATAAGATATTTGAAAATTGCCATGGTATATTAGTTCCAGGTGGTTTCGGTGATAGAGGTATAGAAGGTAAGCTTGAGGCTATAAGATATGCGAGAATTAACAAAATACCTTTCTTAGGAATATGCTTAGGAATGCAATGTTCAGTAATTGAATTTTCTAGAAATGTTTTAAATTTACAAGGAGCAAATAGTTCAGAGATTAACAGTGAAACTAAGTATCCTGTAATTGACTTAATGAATGAGCAAGTAGGGTTAGATGATTTAGGTGGAACTATGAGACTGGGGGCATATCCTTGTGTATTAGAAAAGGAAAGTATGTCTTATAGTTGTTATAAAGAAGAGGTTATAAGTGAAAGACATAGACATAGATATGAGTTTAATAATGAATATAAAGAGGCTTTAATTGAAGCTGGAATGAGTATAACTGGTACAAGCCCAGATGGTAAATTAGTTGAAATAGTTGAGATAAAGGATCATCCATGGTATGTGGCTGTTCAATTCCATCCGGAATTAAAGTCTAGACCGAATAATCCTCATCCACTATTTATAGGGTTTATTAAAGCATCGTTAAAGCTATGTTAAGGATTCGTTAAGTAAAATTCAAATAAAATGGTAAAAAATTAATATTTGTTCAAAGATTTACGGATAAATTTTACAAAATTTTAAATTTGCAGAAAATATAATTAAAGCCTAGTCTAATGTAAGGCTAAGGGTATATAATTAAATTAAGGCTATATTATAAAATTATGGTTATTTTAACATAGGATGTTAAGAAGTGCTGTTGCACATTGTAAATTTTTAATTGAGCAGTTTTACAACAGTTACTACTTTTTAATGCACATAAGAGGAAGATTAAGATTTAATATTGTTCGAAATTCTTGATAACAAGAGTTTAGATAAAATGTATATTACATACACAATTAATGGAGGGATAATATGAAAAAAAAGTTAATAGCACTAACACTTTCAGCTCTTATGGTTACTGGATTAGTAGGCTGTGGAGATAAAGGCGGAACTGCTGAACAATTAAAGGTAGGTATGGTAACTGATGCAGGTACTATAGATGATAAGTCCTTTAACCAAGGAACTTGGGAAGGAATTGAAAAGGCTAAGGAAGAGCTAAAAATTGAGAATAACTATATAAAGCCAACTGGTACTACAGAAGCTGACTATATGAAGGAAATAGGAAACCTTTACGATACTGATTATAAGTTTATAGTTACTCCAGGATTTAAGTTTGAAACAGCTCTTTTCCAAGCGCAAGATAAATATACAGATGCTAAATTTGTAATTATAGATGGATCACCTAATAATGGTAAAGAGGGTGATGAAAGAGTAGCTAAAGTTGGAGATAATACTGTTGCTGTATTCTTTGCTGAGCATGAAGCTGGATTCCTAGCAGGAGTTGCTACATCTCTTGAATTAAAAACAGGTGAATTAGGTTTTATAGGTGGTATGGAAATTCCAGCAGTTCAAAAGTTTAACTGGGGATTCCAACAAGGTGTTAAGTATGCTAATGAAAATTTAGGAACTAACATGAGTTTAAAAGCTGAAAATGTACAGTATCAAGGTACTTTTGATAATGTTGCAGCTGGACAACAATTAGCAGCAACTATGTATGACAATGGAGTTAAAGCTATATTTACTGCAGCTGGTGGAGTTGGTGTTGGAGCTATAAATGAAGCTAAGACTAGAGGTACTAAAGGTGAAGATGTTTGGATAATTGGTGTTGACGTTGACCAATATGAAGACGGAATGATGGAAAATGGTAAATCAATAATCTTAACTTCAGCTGTTAAGAAGATTGATGAAGCTACATTTGATATCATAAAAGATGAATTAGATGGTAAATTCCCAGGTGGACAAACATTAACATTTGATGCTAAGACAGGTGGTATTGGAATTCCAGCTGAAAACCCTAACCTTTCTAAAGAAACTACTGATAAAGTAGATGATATATTATCTCAAATTAAAGATGGTAAGATCGTTGTTTCTGATGTACAAGGTGATTTAATTAAATAGTATATAAAGAAAGAGGCTACCCGTTGGGAGCCTTTTTTTACTGCAAAAAAGTAACTATTTAAATTTACGGAAGTAATTTATTTAAACTATTGAGGGGCGAGAAAACTTTGTAAGAGTTTTTTATGATAATAAGCATTATTTTAAAGGGAGAGACCTCTAGATTTTGATTAAAGTACATAAACATGGAGATAATATAAATAAATTATCTTGATAAATAGATAAAATTAATTCATAATATAGGTACATATAAGAATGTTATATCCATATCTTTAACTTATCTTAAATTATCCCAGAATATAACTTATGAATAAAATATGGAGGTGTAATTTTGAACAAAGAAAATTACGAGAAAAAGACTTTAGTAGAGCTTAAAGAAATTGCTAAAGATCTAAATATAAAAAATATTAGCAAGCTAAAAAAAGGTGAGCTTATAGATGAAATTATTAATAACTCCCCAAAGAGTATTGAAAAAAATGGAGTGATTTTAAAAGAGAAGATAACTCCTAAGGCTAGAACTTCAGAATCTGTAACTACAGAAAAGGAAGTTAGTGAAGAAGAAAAAGAAGAAAAAAAAGAAAAATTAAAAGTAATGATAAATGAATCTGATTCTGCAAAAGGTGTATTAGAAATATTAGAAAATAATAGTTTTGGATTTTTAAGATGTAATAACTATCAGACTGGTGAGAATGATATATATGTTTCTCCATCTCAAATTAGGAGATTTAATCTGAAAACAGGGGATGAAGTACAGGGGAAGGTTAGAGAGTCTAAAGAAGGTGAAAAGTTTAAAGCTTTACTTTATGTAGAAAAGGTAAATGGAGAACATCCTGAAAAGGCTGTAGGAAGAAAATCTTTTGAAAGTTTAACTCCTATTTACCCAGAAGAAAGATTACATTTAGAAACCAGCAATGAGAAGGATTTATCTTCAAGATTAATGGATATAATTTGTCCTATAGGGAAAGGACAAAGAGGGATAATTGTAGCACCTCCTAAAGCTGGAAAAACTACTTTACTTAAAAAAGTAGCTCAAAATATTTCTAGAAACTATCCTGACGTTAAGTTAATAGTTTTATTAATAGATGAAAGACCAGAGGAAGTTACAGATATGAAGAGGTCTATTAATGGAGATGTAATTTACTCAACCTTTGATGAAGAACCTCAAAACCATGCTAAAGTTTCTCAAATGGTACTTGAAAGAGCTAAGAGAATGGTAGAGCAAGGTAAGGATGTAGTGATTTTATTAGATAGCTTAACAAGACTTTCTAGAGCTTACAATCTTACTATAACTCCTACAGGTAGAACATTATCAGGGGGGTTAGATCCAGGTGCACTAATAATGCCTAAAAAATTCTTTGGAGCAGCAAGAAATGTTGAAGAAGGTGGTAGTTTAACTATATTAGCTACAGCTTTAGTAGATACAGGTTCTAGAATGGATGATATGATATTTGAAGAATTTAAGGGAACTGGAAATATGGAAGTTCACTTAGATAGAAAGCTTCAAGAGAGAAGAATCTTCCCAGCTATAGATATTTATAAGTCTGGAACAAGAAAAGAAGATTTAATTTTATCTGAGGAAGAAAAAGAAGTAGCTTATTCAATAAGAAGAGTTATGTATAGGGATGGAAATGTTGAAAATGTAACTGAAAAGTTAATTAACATGTTATCTAGAACTAAAAACAATAAAGAATTCGTTAGTGCATTTAGTAAAAGTGAAATAGAAAAAAGATAGAACAATAAAGTGCTATCGCACAATGTAAAATGAAAAGATAATAATTTTGGAAATTCCTAAAGAATTATATCAATTAGTATTCGTTTTAAAGTTTAAATGGGGCGTTTGTGCAACAGTCTCAATAAAAAATAAAAGTATGGAATATTATATTTACAACTCTAAGATTGAGTTTAAGAAATATAAAATTTCATACTTTTTTATTATCTATGCATTTCAATCAATTCCTACCTGTTAGAAATTAATTTATTAGCTATATCTACAATTTTATCTTTTGAATACTTTGATGATAAGTTATATAAATTTTTTTCCATGGTTTTAAGTTTATCTCTATTTGAAATCAAATCATTAATAATTAAATTTATTTCTAAAAGGTTATCTACATATATCCCATATCCATTAGAAGTTAAAAATTCGACATTTTGAGTTTCTTGTCCAGGAATGGCAAATGGAATTAAAATTGGAAGATGTTTTGATATAGCTTCAGTAACAGTAAGTCCACCAGGTTTACTGATTATTAAGTCAGAATACTCCATTAGAGAATCCACATCTTTTGAGAAACCTAAAATATGAAGTTTTTTATTTTTAATTGGATGATTATATTCTTGTAATAAATCTGCTTTAAGTCGTTCGTTTTTTCCACAAACTACTGTTATTCTTAATTTGTTTGGGTTTGTAAGCAGTTCTTTTAAAACATAAGAGATATTTTTTAACCCCATACTACCACTCATTAGTAATATATTAAAATAATCATCTGATTTTATAACTTTTATATCTTTTTTATCTTCTAAGAATTCATCTTTTACAGGAATACCAAAAGCAAATAGCTTGTTTTTGTCTATACCTCTTAAAGCCATATCATTACATGTATTTTCACTTGCAGTAATAAAAGCATCAATATTATTATCTAGATAAGTAGCATGTGCTTTAAAATCAGTTACTATAGATATAACAGGAATGTTTAATCCTTGCTTTTTTAAAGACCCCATAATATTAACAGCAAAAGGATGGGTTAATAATATTATATCTGGATTTTCAGATTGTATTAACTTTGAAAGCTTTTTTCTTGTAAAAAGAAAAACCATTGATAACAACTTATTTGTAAAGCTTGTATCAGTCAACTTGTAACCTAATCCATAAGTTTTTGGAAAAAAGGAAGCAGAAATCTCATATCCATTAATAAATAGCTTAGTTAATATTTTACTATTATTTTTTAAAAAATCATGGGTTACTACTTCATATCCTGATTTTACAAAAGAAGTAGAGATTGATTTTGCAGCTTGATTATGACCTTCTCCAGTTGATGTTGTTAATATTAAAATCTTCTTCATAAAATACACTCGCTTTTCTAAATAACTTAATCTATGTTTCAATTAGTAATCTATATTTTAAGTATTATAAAATTATAAGTAAAAAATAATCTTATAATAAATTACATTAATTGAAAGCATCTATATTTTAATTCTTATATAAGTTGAGTATGTAATTCCTTAATTAACGAATTAGACATAGGAAATATAGCTTAATTAAATAAAGGAATTTTATTACAACCTATATTATTAAAAATCCATACTTATATTATAATACAAATAGGTTAAATAGAAGTAAAATTTGAAAAAACTTAGATAAAATTAAGATTTAAATAAAATGTTATATTTATATATTAACTTTTAAAAGAATTTTATTCATAAAGAAAAAATGGGAAAGACATTGTCTTTCCCAGAATTTCTTACTTATTAAGGTTGAATCTCTTATTGAACTTGTCAACTCTACCGCCAACATCAACGATTTTTTGTTTACCAGTGAAGAATGGGTGGCATTTAGAGCATATTTCCACTTTTAGTTCATCTTTAACTGAACCAGTTGTAAAAGTATTTCCACATGCACACTTAACTACAGCTTCATTGTTGTATTTTGGATGTATGCCTTCTCTCATATTTTTCACCTCTTTCGAATACTAAAATAACCACTAAAGTATATCATAGGCCATATTTGTAGTCAAGGTGATACATAATAAAAATATAGAACTGTTGTATTAAATTGCACAGAAGTTTTTTATAATGGAATTTTTAAAACAAAAGAGGTTTTGCATTGCAAAACCTCTTCCTTCATTTTTTCATCCTTTCATTTCCTTCATTTTTTCATTTTAAAATGCTTCGCATTTTGAAAATAATAATGCTATAATCTTAATATATCTAATGAAAAAGGAGACATGAACATGAGCAAATTATATTTTAGATATGGTGCAATGAATTCAGGAAAATCAACGCATTTAATGCAGGTAGCATATAATTATGAAGAACGTGGAATGAATGTAATATTACTTAAGCCTTATACAGATACTAAAGGTGGAGATAAATTAGTTTCTAGATTAGGTGTTGAAAGAAAAGTGGATTTAGTTATTAAAGAAAATGATAGTGTATTAGAAGAATTTAATTTATATAAATCTGAAAATGGACATGTAGACTGTATTCTTGTTGATGAAGTTCAATTTTTAAAAGGTAATCAAATTGACGAACTTTTTGAACTTGCAGTAGTTCAAAATGTGCCAGTTATATGTTATGGACTAAGAACAGACTTTAAGATGCAAGGTTTTGAAGGTAGTAATAGACTTCTATTATTAGCTCATAGTATTGAAGAAATGAAAACAATATGTAAATGTGGAAGAAAAGCTATATTAAATGGAAGAAAAATAAATAACAAATTTGTCTTTGAAGGTGAACAGGTAGCAATTGATAATGTAGATGATGTTGAATATGAATCTTTATGTGGACATTGTTATTTTACATATAAAAATAATTTGTAAATAGAAAGAGTGATAGAATGAAAAGGTGTGATGTGGGAGGTCAGGCTGTCATCGAGGGAGTAATGATGAGAGGCAGCAAGGGGCAAGCTACTGCTATAAGGAAGTCAAATGGAAAAATAGAAGTTGATATAAAGAAAATAGTTCCTATAACTAAAAAATATAAAATTTTAAATATTCCTTTTATTAGGGGGATATTTGTGCTTATTGATTCTTTAATTACTGGAGTTGATACATTAAACTATTCAGCTTCATTCTTTGAAGAAGAGGAAGAAGAAAGTAAATTTGAAAAATGGCTTAAAGATAAGTTTGGTGATAAAGCAAATAACTTAATAATGGCTGGGACTATGGTAATGTCATTTATAATAGCCATAGGCTTATTTATTGCTGTTCCAACAGGGATTGCATCAATATTTAGTATTTTAAATTTAAATCCAATAGCTTTAAATTTAATTGAAGCTGTTATTAGAATTATGATTTTACTTGGATATATGTATGTTATAAGCAAGATGGAGGATATCTATAGAGTTTTCCAATATCATGGAGCAGAGCATAAAACTATTTTTTGTTATGAAGCAGAAGAAGAATTGACAGTGGAAAATGTAAGAAAATTTGAAAGATTTCATCCAAGATGTGGAACTAACTTCTTATTCTTAATAATGTCTGTTAGTATTTTAATCTTCAGTTTTACTGGGTGGGGTGGATTTTTCGAAAGATTAGTTTTAAGGATTGTGCTTATACCTATAGTATCAGGAATAACTTATGAATTAATTAGATGGCTTGGAAGGAGCGAAAATTTTATGTCTAGGATTATTGCTTATCCAGGGCTTAAATTACAAGAGTTAACAACTAAGGAACCAGACGATTCTCAGCTTGAAGTAGCAATTGAAGCTCTTAAAAAGGCTGAAGGTATAAAAGATAAAAATAAGAATATTGGAGAGCTTTTAGAAAATGGTTCGAAGGTTCTTAAAGATAATGATGTAGATACCTATATATTAGATGCTCAACTTTTATTAGGAATGGTATTAGCTAAAGATAAGATATATTTAATAACTAATAGAGATAAAGAAGTTTCAGTTAAGGACGAAAAAGAATATTTAAATTTAATTGAAAAAAGAAGCAAGAAAATGCCTATTAAATATATATTAGGGGAAACTGAGTTTATGGGCATAGATTTAGATGTAGAAGAAGGCGTACTTATTCCTAGAGGTGATACAGAAGTATTAGTTGAAGAAGTATTGTCTATAATTAATGAAGAAGATTCTTTAGATGTATGTGATCTTTGTTCGGGAAGTGGAGCTATTGGAATATCATTAGCTATTTTAAGAAAAAATATAAAGGTAGATGAAATAGATAATTATGATATACCAGAGAAAGTAACTAAAAGTAATATACTTAAACATGCTTTGGAAAATAGAGTTAAATTTATCAAAAGTAATCTTTTAAGGGAAGTAATAAAGCAAGAGAAGAAATACGATATAATTGTATCAAATCCTCCATATATTAAGGCTTCAGAAATTGATAATTTAATGGATGATGTTAAGGTGTATGAGCCTCATATAGCATTAGATGGTGGTGAAGATGGACTTGTATTTTATAGAAAAATAATTAAAGAAAGTAAACTTGCATTAAAGGATAATGGATTATTGGCCTTTGAGATAGGTCATGATCAAGGTGAGTCAGTGAAAAAACTTATGGAGGAAGAAGGTTTTTCCAATATAAGATTAGTTAAAGACTTAGCAGGTTTAGACAGAGTTTTACTAGGTTACTTTAATTGTTGATAAATTTCTACTTCTTATGATATAATATGGAGATGTAAAAAAATAAAGTACGGAGTGATATTTATGTTATTAGATAAACTGGCTTTTATAGAAAATAAATATGATGAGCTATCAGTGAAAATATCAGATCCTTCAATTATGGCTAATCAAGCTGAATGGAGAAAGCTATGTAAGGAACATGCTGATTTAGAGATTATAGTTACTGCCTATAAAGAATATAGAAGTGTTATAGATGATTTAGAAGCAAATAAGGAGATGTTATCAGAAGAAAGCGATAAAGAAATGAGAGAAATGCTTTCTGAAGAAATATCAATGTTAACAGCTAGAGAACAAGAATTAGAAAATCATATACAAATTTTATTATTACCTAAGGACCCTAATGATGAAAAGAACGTTTTTGTTGAAATCAGAGGTGGTGCTGGTGGTGATGAAGCAGCATTGTTTGCAGCAAATTTATTTAGAATGTACACTAGATATGCTGAAACTCAAAGATGGTCTGTAGAGCTTATGAGTGCTAATGAAACAGACATCGGTGGATTTAAAGAAGTTGTATTTATGATCAAAGGTCATGGAGCTTATTCTAAGCTAAAGTATGAAAGTGGAGTTCATAGAGTACAAAGAGTTCCAGACACTGAATCAAGTGGTAGAATTCATACATCAACAGCAACAGTTGCTGTACTTCCAGAAGTAGATGATGTAGAAATTGAAATTCATGAAAAAGACTTAAGAATAGATGTTTATAGAGCTTCTGGTAATGGAGGACAATGTGTTAATACTACTGACTCTGCAGTAAGAATAACGCATTTACCAACTGGAGTTGTTGTTCAATGTCAAGATGAAAAGTCACAGCTTAAAAATAAAGAAAAAGCTATGAAAGTTTTAAGATCTAGATTATATGAAGCAGCAGAAGCAGAAAGAAGTGCTGGTATAGCTGAAGATAGAAAGAGCCAAGTTGGTTCTGGAGACAGAAGTGAAAGAATTAGAACTTACAATTACCCTCAAGGAAGAGTAACTGAGCATAGAATAGGCTTAACTCTTTATAGATTAGAATCTTTCTTAAATGGAGATATTGAAGAGGTAATTAATGCATTAATTACAGCAGATCAAGCTGAAAAGATGAAGCAAATGGGTAATACTGATGCTATTTAATAAAAAAGCCTTACATTTTTAATGTGAGGCTTTTAAAGTAGGTGTGGGAATGAAGATATTAAAAGCTTTAAAAAAGGAAAGTAGAAGAATAAAACAATTTTATGCTTTGATGATTTCACTTTTTATACTTCTTCCTTTAATAGCCTTTTTAGCGCAAATAGATTCTATATTCTTATGGGGATATTTAGGCTTATTAGAGGTACTTATAATACTAGCTTGCATAAATAAGTTGAATTATCATAGATTAAAATTTGAATGTAGTAATAATAAATTAAAATTTAAAAGTGGCCTATTTTTTAGGGAATCAGTTATTATTTGTGATAAAGTAATGGTAGTGCATACAGATAAAGAAAAAGAAGATATGGATATAATACTAATAGCTACTATGAAATTTAGGAATAAATATTTAAAGCCTATAAATAAGAGCTTTTTAAGAAGATACCCTGAGGCTGCAGAAGAGTACATAAAAGTAAAAAAAATTAATCCTGAAGAAAATTATTATTTTCAGGTTATAAGAAGAGGAGCTTTAAAAAAATATACATTACTTAATACTATATTTAGTAATTGCGTAAAAGCTTCATATACTTCCTCAGCCATTGAAAATATAAAAATAGCTAGAGAACAAATAGAATTATAATTTATAAGAAGTAATCCAGGCGCGTAGCGGTGCTTAGCTCCCACTTTTAGAAGATGAGAGTATTAGCAATGGTAGCGATGGAATAAATATATATGAAAGAAGGAATTACTTTTGGAAACAAAGGTGGCTATTATTAATAATATTAATAATGATATAGAATACTTAAAAGAAGCGGCAAGTATTATATATGATGGAGGACTAGTAGCCTTTCCAACAGAAACTGTATATGGCCTTGGGGCTAATGCCTTAAATGAGGCTGCAGTTTTAAAAATATTTCAAGCAAAGGGAAGACCTCAAGATAATCCACTAATAGTTCATGTAGCTTCTAAAGAAATCGATGAGTTAGTTGAATATGTGCCTGAAGTTGCAAAAGAGCTTATGGATAAGTTCTGGCCAGGACCTTTAACAATAATTTTAAATAAAAAAGATATAATACCTAATAGAACTAGCGCTAATTTATCTTCAGTAGGGATAAGAATGCCAAATAGTGAAATAGCATTAAAGCTAATTGAATTATCAGGATGTCCAATAGCAGCCCCATCTGCTAATATTTCAGGGAGACCAAGTCCTACTGATGTAGAAAGATGTATTGAAGATTTAAATGGTAAAGTTGATTATATTTTAGGTGGAATGCAAAGTGATGTTGGAGTGGAATCAACTATAGTTGATTGTACTGTTATGCCACCAGTTGTTTTAAGACCAGGTGGAATAACTTTAGAAATGTTAAAAGAGATATGCAATGAAATAACAATAGATAAGGCTATTCAAGGAAAACCTGATGAAAATCTAAAGCCTAAGGCTCCTGGAATGAAGTATAGACATTATGCTCCAAAGGCAAAATTAAAGATAATAAAGGGAAATAGAGAAAAAACTATTGAAAAAATCAATGAAATAGTACAAAATTATATAGATAATAAAAAAAGAGTAGCTATATTATCAACAGAAGAGTTTAAAAGTAAGTTTCCTTTAGGAGAAACTATTTCTCTTGGAAGTGAAAATAACCTTAATGAAGTTGCTAGGAATTTATTTGAATCTCTTAGAAAATGTGATGATATAAAAGTTGATTTAATTTTATGTCAAGCATTTGAAGAAAAGGGTGTTGGCCTAGCAATAATGAATAGATTAAATAAAGCAGCAGGTTTTAATATTATAGAAGTATAATTAGGGAGGGAGGGGGAACCTTTCCTTTTTTTTATTATATAGATTATCATATTACAGTTAGGAGGATTGTTAATGATGAAAATAGCAGTTGGCTCTGACCATGGTGGAGTTGAACTAAAAGAAGAAATTAAGAAATTCTTAAATAGGGAAGGGTATGAATTTAAAGATTTTGGAACTAATTCTACAGAATCTTGTGATTATCCAGATTATGCTCTTCCAGTAGCAGAAGCAGTAGCAGCTAAGGAATATGACCTTGGAATATTAATTTGTGGTACTGGTATAGGAATAGGCATAGCTGCCAATAAGGTTCCAGGAATAAGAGCAGCTTTATGTTCAGATACTTTTAGCGCTCATGCTACAAGAGAACATAATAATGCAAATATATTAACACTAGGTCAAAGAGTAGTTGGACCTGGATTAGCTATAGATATAGTTAAAACTTTCTTAAACACAGAATTTGAAGGTGAAAGACACCAAAAGAGAATTGATAAAATAGCTGAAATTGAAAAAAAATATAATAAATAATATATGATTCCATAGGAGGAGTAAAATGAGCAAAGTAACTCAAATCAATCACCCACTAATACTACATAAACTTGCATTTATAAGAAATAAGGAAACAGGTTCAAAGGACTTTAGAGAATTAGTTGAAGAAGTATCAATGCTAATGGCATATGAAGTAACTAGAGACTTAAGCACAGAAGAAGTAGAAATAGAAACACCAATATGTAAAACTAAGTGCAAAATGCTTTCAGGAAAGAAAGTAGCTATAGTTCCAATACTAAGAGCAGGTCTTGGAATGGTAGATGGAATGCTTAAGTTAATTCCAGCTGCAAAGGTAGGACATATTGGATTATACAGAGATGAAGAAACACTTCAACCAGTAGAATACTTCTGTAAATTACCTCAAGATATAGCTGAAAGAGATGTAATAGTAGTAGATCCTATGTTAGCTACAGGTGGTTCAGCTGCAGATGCAATAACAATGCTTAAGAAAAGAGGAGCTAAGAATTTAAGACTTATGTGCTTAATAAGCTCTCCAGAAGGTATTGAATTTGTTCAAAATGCACATCCAGATGTTGATATATATGTAGCTGGAATAGATGAAAAGTTAAATGAAAATGGATATATAGTTCCTGGACTTGGAGATGCTGGAGATAGACTATTTGGAACTAAATAGTATAAAATAGTATATTTATAAAGAAGAGCTATTGGAAATTGTAATGTTTCCATAGCTCTTTTTATTCTAATGGGTTATTGTAAATATTAGGAATATAAATATTTGTTTATTTATTAGCTTATGTGTATAATTAACTTAATAGAATACAGATAATAAATATATAAATGTGCTATCGTATAATGTAAAAAGATAAATTAAGAATTTGGCTGCTTGTTAAACAGCCTTATCAGGAGGACACTTTAATGGAAAAGAAGAAAATAATAACTATATTTGGGACTAGGCCAGAAGCAATAAAAATGGCTCCTTTAGTTAAAGAATTAGAAAAAAGAGAAGGTATTGACTCTAAAGTTTGTGTTACAGCTCAACATAGAGAGATGTTAGATCAAGTTTTAGGTTTATTTGATATAAAGCCCGATTTTGATTTAAATATAATGAAGAGTAAGCAAACTTTAACAGGCATAACTAATAAGGTTTTAGAAGGACTAGAAGAAGTATTTGCAAATGAAAAACCAGATATGATATTAGTTCATGGTGATACAACAACAACTTTCTCAGGAGCTTTAGCTGCTTTTTATCAACAAATTAAAGTTGGTCACGTTGAAGCTGGACTTAGAACTTTTGATAAGTATTTTCCGTTTCCAGAAGAAATGAATAGAAAATTAACAGGTTCTTTAGCTGATTTACATTTTGCACCTACTAAAGGTTCAAAATCAAATCTTTTAAGAGAAGGCATAAATGAAAAGGAAGTATTTATTACAGGAAATACTGTTATAGATGCAATGCTTCATACAGTTAAAGAAGATTATGTTTTTGAAAATGAACTTTTAAATAAGATAGATTTTAAAAATAAAAAGGTTATTATGATAACAGCTCATAGAAGAGAAAACTGGGGTCAAGGAATTGAAAATATTTGTGATGCCTTAAATAAAGTTGTGGAAGAAAATGAAGATGTAGAGTTAGTATATCTTGTTCATTTAAATCCTGTTGTTAAAGATGTAGTTAATGCAAAACTTGGAGGAAAAGAAAGAATACATTTACTTCCACCATTAGATACAAAGGAAACACATAATTTAATGAATAAGTGCTTTATGGTAATGACTGATTCAGGTGGATTACAAGAGGAAGCACCTCATTTAGGTAAGCCAGTTTTAGTATTAAGAGATGTTACTGAAAGACCTGAAGCTGTTGAGTATGGAACTGTTAAGTTAGTTGGAACTGATATTGATAAGATAGTGAATAGTGCAAACACATTAATTAATAATGAAGAAGAATATTTAAAGATGAGTAAGGCTGCTAATCCATATGGAGACGGCTTTGCATCTAAGAGAATAGCTGATATTATAGAAAATTATTTCGATTTAAGAAAAATAGAAATTGAGGAATTTTTAAGATAATATAGAAAATTTAGAATAATTGGGTTGATAATAAGGAATAAAGTGGTATAATTAAGTTGTGTTAATTGTTTAACAAGTTTGACAATTTATAATAGTTTATAAAAAGGAGAGATAAATATGAGAGAAGTCGTAATTGCGAGTGCAGTAAGAACAGCTATAGGTTCTTTTGGAGGAGCATTAAAGGATGTATCAGCAGCTGATTTAGGTGCATTAGTAATCAAAGAAGCTTTAAATAGAGCCGGAGTAAAAGGCGAGTTAGTTGAAGAAGTATTAATGGGAAATGTTATACAAGCAGGTCTAGGTCAAAATGTTGCTAGACAAGCAGTTATTAAAGCAGGATTACCAGTAGAAGTACCAGCAATGACAATTAATAAAGTTTGTGGATCAGGCCTTAGAACAGTTTCTTTAGCAGCACAAATAATAAAAGCAGGAGATGCTGATATTATCGTTGCTGGAGGAATGGAAAATATGTCACAAGCTCCATACCTATTAAAGTCATCTAGATGGGGACAAAGAATGGGCGATGGAAAAATGGTTGACTCAATGATAAATGATGCATTATGGGATGCCTTTAATGATTATCATATGGGAGTTACAGCTGAGAACATAGCTAAAGAGTGGAACTTAACTAGAGAAGAACAAGATGAATTCGCAGTTAATTCTCAATTAAAAGCTGAAGCAGCAATTAAGTCTGGAAGATTTAAAGATGAAATAGTACCAGTAGTTATTCCTCAAAGAAAGGGAGAGCCAAAGGTATTTGACACAGACGAATTCCCAAGATTCGGAGCTACAATAGAAGGAATGGCTAAGTTAAAGCCTGCATTTATAAAAGATGGTACAGTAACCGCAGCTAATGCATCAGGAATAAATGATGGAGCAGCAGCATTTGTAGTTATGAGTGCTGAAAAAGCAGAGGAACTAGGATTAACACCTTTGGCTAAAATAGTATCTTACGGACAAAAGGGATTAGATCCAGCTATAATGGGATATGGACCTTTCCATGCAACAAAGAAAGCTTTAGAAGTTGCTGATTTAAAGATTGAAGATTTAGATTTAATAGAAGCTAATGAAGCTTTTGCAGCTCAAAGTTTAGCTGTAGCTAAAGATTTAAAATTTGATATGAGCAAAGTAAATGTAAATGGTGGGGCTATAGCATTAGGACATCCAGTTGGAGCATCAGGTGCAAGAATTTTAGTTACATTACTTCATGAAATGCAAAAAAGAGATGCTAAAAAAGGTTTAGCAACACTTTGCATAGGCGGAGGAATGGGAACAGCTCTTATAGTTGAAAGAAAATAATTAATATTTAGGATGTATCAAAATTGAAAATGTTTGATACATCCATTTTAATATATATGATATAGTATTTTTAATGCTAGACTTTGTCTAGTTTTTTTATTTTGCGATATTAATATAATAGTAAAAAAAACAAAAGCTTCTAATAATATATGTAAAGCGATTTTAAGTCTTTAAAATTTATCTTACATTATTTGGAGGCTTTATTTTAAGGATTATGATCCAATATTGAGATATATTAAGAATTATAATTAAATATTGAGATATTCTAAGAGTTTTGATTTAATATTGAGGTATTCTAAGAGTTTTGATTTAATATTGAGATATTCTTGAATTATTATGATAAATTAAGATAATAATAATTATGGATATATAAATATGTGAAAAATATAAAATAAATTAAATGAATTTTTTGAAAAGCAATTATGCATAATTATTATTATAAAAACAAACAATTATCAACATATATTTAATTTAACTATAACAATATTAAAAAAATTGCTTGTTATTACAAAAATAATAAATTGTAAATGTTAACAGTGTTTCAAATGATATATAGTAAGTAAGATGAATTTTCAGAAAACTGAATTGAAATTAATATTTATAACTATATTTTAAGAAAAATGAAAAGATAATGAATTTACTTAAGCAATTCAATTTTAAATTGATGTAATCATATTAAACTAGTAATTAATACTTAATACGGCAGAATTTGAAGTTTTCATTAATATTTACATAGGTCTATAATAACAGGAGTTAGTTGAAGGCGGGGATAAAATGAGTAGAGAAATGAAAGTAGTTATACTTAAGATGATAAAATATGATTTAATTGCAGGCTTCATTTTTGTACTTGCATTATCCTTTAGCTTTAATATAAAAGTGGCCCTTATTTTTTTTCTAGGATTAATGGTATCTTTAGTAAATACCATAGTAAGTGGAATATTTATTGAATATTCTTTGCTAAAAAGCAAAAAACTACTACTACCTCTTAGTTATTTTATAAGGATAACTATTATTGTTTTAATAGCATTGCCATTTTTACATAATTTAATACAACTTTTAGCATATATTTCAGGATATTTAACCCATTTTTTACTTGTAGTAATCTATTGGGTTAGGAATGGGAAAGGAAGTGATTAGGTGGAACCTCTAGAACCGATATGGTCTTTTTATGTAGGGCCCATGAAAATTGATATAGTACCAGAAGTAGTAATGCAATGGATAACTATTCTTATTATTGCAGCTGTTGCAATATGGGCAACAAGGAATATGAAACTTAGACCTAATAAAAAGCAAGTGGTGGTAGAGTCTATTTATACTACATTTAAAAATGTAGTAACAGCTAATATGGGGGAGGAATTTTTAGATATTATTCCCTTTATAGGAAGCTTAGCAGTATTCTTATTATTTATGAATTTAATTGGTTTAATTGGACTCCCAGTACCAACAAAGAGTTTTAGTGTAACAGTAGGTGTAGCATTAATAACTTTCTATATGGTTCAATATTACACTATTAGAAAGTATGGTTTAAAAAGTTATTTTAGAGGATATACAGTTCCTCTTGCAATAATAACACCAATAAATATATTAGAAAGAATAATGCTTCCAGTTTCATTAGCGCTAAGATTATTTGGTAATATACTTGCTGCAACTTTTTTAGTTGAGTTATGTTATGAGGCCTTAGGTCATGTAGGATTTATAGCGCAGCTTGGAATACCGATACCATTACATGCGTACTTTGATATCTTTGATGGTGGTATTCAAACAGTTATATTTATTATGTTAACTATGATAAATATAAAAATGATAGCAGAGCACTCAGGAGAGACTGAGCATTAATTTTATTAAAGTTTATATTATTTATAATTATAAAATGTTTTTAATTTAAGGAGGATTTTATTATGGAATTATCAATGAGAGCATTAGGAGCAGCTATAGCTGTATTAGTAGGTATAGGAGCTGCAATTGCAATAGGAAACGCAACAGGAAAAGCTGTTGAAGGAATAGCAAGACAACCAGAAGCAAGTGGTAAGATAACTACTGCATTAATGTTAGGTGCAGCTTTTGCAGAAGCAACAGCTATTTATGGTTTATTAGTATCAATCCTTTTAATATTCGTTGGAGTAAAATAGTACCTTAGTACTCCAAGAGGAGGCGATTATATATGTTAATGGAAATAAACCCTAGCACCCTTATTGCCACTATAATTAACTTCGTAATACTTTTTGCAGTGCTTAAATATTTCTTCTTTGCAAAAGTAGAAGCTATTATAAATGAAAGAGAAAATCTAATAAATGAAAAATTAGATTTTGCTGATGAAGAAGCTGAAAAGGCTAGAATGATAGCTATAGAAAATGAAAGAATGTTAAAGAATGCAAGAGAAGAAGGAAAACTAATAACTGAGAGACATAAGCAAAAAGCTGAAAAGGTATATGAAGAAATAGTTAATGATGCTAATCAAGAAGCTAAGACAATCATAGAGAGAGCTAAGGTTGAAATAAATAGAGAAAAAGAAAAAGTAGAAGATCAATTAAAGAGGGAAGCTATAGATTTAGCTATTGAACTTTCTAAAAAGGTTATTGAAAAGAATATAGATGAAGAAAAGAATAGAGAAATAATTGGAGAATTTATAACTAAGGTAGGTAATTCATAATGTATGAATATTTAGACCGTAGGTATGCATTAGCCTTATATGAAGTAGCAGAAGAAAAAGGAAAAGTTCAACAATATTTACAGGATCTACATGAAATATGTGATCTTATTAAGAATAATAATGATTTCTATGAAGTCATTAAGCACCCTCAAATTAGTACTAAAAAGAAAAAAAGAACATTTATTAATATCTTTAAAGGTCATATAGATGAAGAATTATTATCGTTTTTATTAATTCTTATAGAGAAGGACAGAATACTTTATTTAGAAGAAAAATTAAAGGAAATGGAGAAAATAGACTTAGAGAGAAAAAATACTATTACTGGTGTTGTTAAGACTACTGTTCCTTTAAAAGAAGAAGAGTTTAATAACTTAGTTAAGACTCTTGAAGAAAAGTATAATAAGCATATAATTTTAAAGCAAGAAATAGATGAAAGCATCTTAGGTGGAATTTATGTAAGAATTAATAACGATGTTATTGATGGAACCATTAGATCAAAGTTAAGTGAACTAAAAGATTTAATGCTTAAAACAGAATAGAGGTGAAGGTATGAATATTAAGCCTGAAGAAATAACTTCCATAATTAAGAAGGAAATTGAAAGATACGAAAAAGAGATAAAGACTATAGATTCGGGTACTATTATTCAAATAGGTGATGGTATAGCTAGAGTATATGGCTTAGATGACTGTATGCAAGGTGAATTACTTGAATTCCCAAATAAAGTTTTCGGAATGGCTTTAAACCTAGAACAAGATAATGTTGGTTGTGTTCTATTAGGACCGGAAGAAGGCATTAGAGAAGGGGATATAGTTAAAAGAACTAATAAAATAGTTGAAGTTCCAGTTGGAGAAGCTTTATTAGGTAGAGTTGTAGATTCTCTTGGAGAACCTATAGATGGAAAAGGACCTATCAATAATTCAGGATATAGACCTATTGAAGTTCCAGCACCTAGTATTATAGATAGAAGTTCAGTTAATGAACCCTTACAAACAGGTATTAAGGCAATAGATTCTATGATTCCAATAGGTAAGGGACAAAGAGAGCTTATTATCGGAGATAGACAAACAGGAAAAACAGCTATTGCTGTAGATACTATCTTAAATCAAAAAGGTAAAGATGTAATTTGTATATATGTTGCAATTGGTCAAAAACAATCAACAGTTGCTAATATAGTTAATACTTTAGAAGAATTTGGTGCCTTAGATTATTCAATAATTGTAAGTGGTACTGCTTCAGAATCAGCTCCATTACAATATTTAGCTCCATATGCTGGATGTAGTATGGGTGAATATTTCATGCATAAAGGAAAAGATGTACTTATAATTTATGATGATTTATCTAAGCATGCAGTGGCTTATAGAACAATGTCATTACTACTTAGGAGACCGCCAGGCAGAGAAGCATATCCAGGAGATGTATTCTATATACATTCAAGATTATTAGAAAGAGCTGCAAAGCTATCTAAAGAAAATGGTGGTGGATCATTAACAGCTCTACCAATAATAGAAACTTTAGCAGGAGATGTTACTGCTTATATACCAACTAACGTAATTTCTATTACAGATGGTCAAATATTCTTAGAATCAGATCTTTTCCACTCAGGTCAAAGACCAGCAGTTAATGCAGGTATATCTGTATCAAGAGTTGGTGGTAATGCACAAACTAAAGCAATGAAGCAAGTTTCTGGTACACTAAGATTAGAGCTAGCTCAATATAGAGAATTAGAATCCTTTGCACAGTTTGGATCAGACTTAGATAAAGATTCTAAGAAGAGACTTGATAAGGGGAAGAGATTAGTTGAGGTATTAAAGCAAGACCAATACTCACCTATGCCAGTTGAAAATCAAATTGTAATATTATTTGCAACAGTAAATGATTTCTTATCTGATATAAAAGTTAGTGATGTAAGAAGATTTGAAAGAGAATTACTAGAGTATATGGATACTCATAACAGAGATCTATTAAAGAAGATAGTAGAAGTTCAGAAAATAACTGATGATATAAAGACAGAATTAGAAAATTCAATAGTTGAGTTTAAGAAAATATTCTTACAAGACAATGGAAACAACTAGTTAATTAATAATTATTAATTAATAATGAACAATTAAGGATAAAACTCCCAAGGAGTTTTTGAAATATATTTATTATAAGTAATTCCTACGGAATTACATCAATAATTGTTAATTGTCAACTGTTAATTGTCAATTGTAAAAGGGCTGCTTTAAGGCAGCTCCCATTCTTTAGGAGGTGGAAACTTGGGATCAGCAGGACTTATAGATATAAAAAGAAGAATAAAGTCAGTTGAAAGTACAAGAAAGATAACAAAAGCTATGAATCTTGTAGCCACTTCTAAGCTTAGAAAAGCAAGGAAGGAATTAAATGACAATGAAGACTACTATAATTTATGCGAAGAGATAGTTCATAATTTAGTAGCTACATTACCAGAAGATTTTGAAAGTCCTTTCTTTAACACTAATTCTAATGATTTAGATAAGCTATACATTGTTATGGCTTCTGATACTGGTCTTTGTGGAGGCTTTAATGGAAATGTTGCAAGTTCATTAAATGAAGTTATAGATAATAAAAGCACTGCTAGAATTGTAGTAGTAGGAAGTAAGGGAATATCTTATATTAAGAAACATGGATTTGATACCATAAGAGAATATGTAGATATACATGACATACCTACTGTTAAGGAAGTAAGAGCTATCTATGATGATGCTATATATATGTTCAAGAGCGGTGAAGTAGGAGAAGTAAATATAGTATATACAGAATTTAAGTCTGCAATAAAACAAGAAGTTAAAGTAGAAAGATTATTTCCAATAGAAATAAATAGCGAAGTTTCAGAGCAATTCTTAGTAGAACCTAGTTTAGAAGAGGTTTTAAATTCAAGTTTAGATATATATTTTAAATGTAAAATAAGAAGAGCTATGCTTCATTCAAAAGTAAGTGAGCAAAATGCTAGAATGACAGCTATGGATGGGGCTACACAAAATGCAAATGATATCCTACAATCATTAAATCTTAAGTATAATAGGATAAGACAAGGAATGATAACTCAAGAGATATCAGAAATTGTAGGAGGGGCAGAAGCTCAAAAATAATGAGGAGGGATTACTGTGCCTGAAAAAGTAGGAAAGGTAGTTCAAGTTATTGGACCTGTAGTAGATATAAAGTTTAAATCAGATGATCTACCAAATATCTATAATGAAATCAGAATAGATATGGGAGATAAGATTTTAGTTGTTGAAGTAGAGCAACATATGGGAGATGATATAGTTAGAACTATAGCTATGGAGTCTACAGATGGACTAAAAAGAGGAATGAAGGCAGTTGATATGGGAAGATGTATTTCTGTACCTGTTGGTAGAGAAGTATTAGGAAGAGTATTTAATGTACTTGGTCATCCTATAGATAATGCTGGAGAAGTAGATATAAAAGAAGTATATCCAATTCATAGACCAGCACCAAGCTTTAAAGAGCAATCATTAGAACCACAAATGTTTGAAACAGGTATAAAGGTAATAGACCTTTTAGCACCATATCAAAAAGGTGGTAAGATTGGACTATTTGGTGGAGCTGGAGTTGGTAAGACAGTTTTAATACAAGAACTTATTAACAATATAGCAAAAGAACATGGTGGTCTTTCTGTATTTACAGGAGTTGGAGAAAGATCAAGAGAAGGTAATGATCTATATTATGAAATGAAGGAATCTGGAGTTATAGATAAGACTGCATTAGTATTCGGTCAAATGAATGAATCACCAGGGGCTAGAATGAGAGTTTCATTAACAGGTCTTACTATGGCAGAATATTTTAGAGATCAAGGTCAAGATGTATTGCTATTTATAGATAATATATTTAGATTTACTCAAGCTGGTTCTGAAGTATCAGCATTACTTGGAAGAATACCATCAGCAGTTGGTTACCAACCAACACTTGCAACTGAAATGGGTGCCCTTCAAGAAAGAATCACTTCAACAAAGAATGGTTCTATTACTTCTGTTCAAGCAGTTTATGTTCCTGCAGATGACTTAACTGACCCAGCACCAGCTACAACATTTACTCACCTTGATGCTACAACAGTTTTATCAAGAAGTATTACAGAACTTGGAATATATCCAGCAGTTGATCCATTAGAATCAAGCTCAAGAATATTAGATCCAAGAATAGTAGGTAGAGATCATTATGATGTAGCTACTGAAGTTAAGAATATACTAGAAAGATATAAAGAATTACAAGATATAATAGCTATCTTAGGTGTTGATGAATTATCTGATGAAGATAAGAAGGTAGTTGCTAGAGCAAGAAGAGTTCAAAGATTCTTATCTCAACCATTTACTGTAGCTGAACAATTTACAGGAATGCAAGGTAGATATGTTCCAGTAAAGGAAACAGTTAGAGGATTTAAGGAAATACTAGAAGGTAAGTATGATGATTTACCAGAATCTGCTTTCCTTTTCGTTGGAAGTGTAGAAGAAGCTGTAGAAAAAGCTAAGACCTTAAGTTAGGGGATGAAGCTATGGATAATAAATTAAAAATAACTATAGTTACTCCAGGTAGTCAGCCTTTAGTATTTGAAGGCACTGGACTTATTACATCTACAACAGATGGTAGGATAGAGTTTAAATCTAACCATGCTCCTATAATTATAAGCACAGTTCCAGCAACAACTACTATATCAACTGAGAATGGAAATGAAATTTTATTTACATCCTCAGGAATAGTTTATATAAATAATAATGAGTTAAAATTCTGTTGTGATGCAGCAGAGAAATCATTAGATATAGATGAAGCTAGAGCAGTAAGTGCAAAAGAAAGAGCGGAAAAGAGATTAGAACAAGGTAAAGATGTTGATGTAGAAAGAGCTAAGAGAGCTTTAGCTAGAGCAAACGCTAGAATAAACACTATAAGTATAAACGATTAACGTTATAAGATTAAAAGCTACAGGAATAACCCTGTGGCTTTTTTGCATATTTAAATAAATATTCTATGAATACAAATATTTCTGTATAATATAGTTATTGATCATTGCACAAAGAAAGAGAAAGAGTTTAAATATAGGATTAATAAGTATATAGGGGAGGAGATTATTTGCATAGGATATTAATAGTCGAGGATGATATGACTATGGCAGAATTAATGAAAAATCAAATTGAGGCATGGGGAAATGAGGTAAGGTATGTAAGGGATTTTCAAGATATACTTTCTGAGTTTACTGATTTTAATCCACATCTTATTTTATTAGATATTATGCTTCCATTTTATAATGGTTATTACTGGTGTACTGAAATAAGAAAAATATCTAATATACCTATTATATTTATTTCTTCAGCATCAGATAATATGAATATTATAATGGCCATGAATATGGGAGGAGATGACTTTATATCTAAGCCCTTTGATTTAAACGTACTTATGGCTAAGATACAAGCTATATTACGTAGAACGTATGACTTAGGTGGCAAGGTTCCATTTTTAGAATATAGGGGAGCTATATTAAATTTAAATGATAATACTATAATTTATGAAGGAAATAAGGCTGAATTAACAAGAAATGAATTTAGGATTTTACAGACCTTAATGGAAAATAAAAAGAAGGTTGTAAGTAGAGATACTCTTATGATTAGACTTTGGGAAATTGACTCATATGTAGAGGAGAATACTCTTACAGTTAACATAACAAGACTAAGAAAGAAGCTAGAAGGAATAGGGTTAATTGAGTTTATTAAGACTAAAATAGGTTCAGGATATATTATTGAATAGATTTATAGGGAGGTGATTGCTTTGGAAGAAGATAATATTTTTAAAAGTTTATATAAGTATATTTTGGGAAATGTTTCTATAATTATATTATTTGTTGCTTTTGTAGGTATATTTATGGGGATTTTTTCTTTATATAATTTAGAGATTGAGGCTGTGATATACGCTTCAATACTTTGTATAGTTTTAGCATTAATTTACTTTATATTTAAATTTTTGAATTATTATAAAAAACACACTGAGCTTATAAGGATTGAAAAAAATATTTCTTTAATAGCTAATGAATTGCCACCTCCTAGGAAGGGTATAGAGGAAGATTATCATAAGATGATTTTTTCTCTAATTGATATTAATAATAAGAACTTAACAGAATTAGTTAAACAACGAAAGGAGAGCATTGATTACTATACAACTTGGGTTCATCAAATTAAAGTCCCAATATCAGTTATGAAATTAATCCTTCAGGGGGAAGACACTAATGAAAATAAGGAATTATTATCTGAGCTCTTTAAAGTTGAAGAGTATGTAGAAATGGTTTTATGCTATTTTAGATTAGATAGTAGTTCCAGTGATTTTGTTTTTAAGGAATATAAGTTAGATGACATTATTAAGAAATCTATAAGAAAATATGCTTCACAATTTATAAGAAAGAAAATTTCTTTAAATTATAAGGGCACTGACAAAATAATATTAACAGATGAAAAATGGTTATCTTTCATTATAGAACAAATTTTATCTAATGCTATTAAATATACAGATAAGGGAGTTATAACTATTTCTGTTGATAAGGATAAGATTCTATCTATTTCTGATACTGGAATAGGAATTGCAGAAGAGGATATACATAGGATATTTGAAAAAGGCTTTACTGGATATAATGGTAGGGCTGATAAAAAATCAACGGGTTTAGGATTATACCTATGTAAAAGAGCAGCCAATAAGATTTCTCATAAAATTTATGTAGAATCAGAAGTGGGAAAAGGAAGTACATTTTTTATAGATTTAAAGACTATAGATCTCCAAGTAGAATAAAAAGACCTTACAAAAATGTAAGGACATAAGGCTAAAATGTCACAGAAATGAATGGAGGCATTTTGGTCATTTTATTATACTTATGCTATAAGATGAAAGGGGAAATAACATGTCAATATTAGAAGTTAATAGTGTGAAAAAAATATATACTACACGTTTTGGAGGAAATCAAGTTCAAGCATTATCAAATGTTTCTTTTTCTGTTGAAGAAGGGGAATATGTAGCAATAATGGGGGAATCGGGTTCAGGAAAAACAACTCTTTTAAATATTTTAGCAGCCTTAGATAAGCCAACTAATGGGGAAGTAGTGCTAGATGGTAAGAGCATTAATAATATTAAGGAGAAGGAGATTTCTGCATTCCGTAGAGATAACTTAGGATTTGTATTTCAGGATTTTAATTTATTAGATACTTTTTCTATAAAGGATAATATATTTTTGCCTTTAGTTTTAGCTAGAAAAGAATATGGTGAAATGAAGGAACGTCTACATCCTATAGCTAAGAAGTTAGGTATATCAGATATTCTTGAGAAATATCCATATGAAGTTTCAGGGGGACAAAAGCAAAGAGCAGCTGTAGCTAGAGCTTTAATAACTAAACCTAAGCTTATTTTAGCAGATGAGCCAACTGGGGCCTTAGATTCTCGTGCAACAGATGGTCTACTTAAGCTTTTTAAGGAAATTAATAAAGAAGGTCAAACTATTTTAATGGTAACTCATTCTACTAAGGCTGCAAGTCATGCTAGTAGAGTTTTGTTTATTAAAGACGGGGAGGTATTCCATCAATTATATAGAGGCAAAAATTCTAATGAGGAAATGTACCAAAAAATTTCTGATACCCTTACGTTAATAGCAACAGGGGGAATGAAAAATGAATAATGTGTTTTATCCAAAGCTGGCAGCAAATAATATAAAGAAGAATAGTAAAACATATATTCCATATATACTTACTTGTATCTTTACTGCAGCAATGTATTATATTATTCATTCACTTTCAAATAATGAAGGAATTAGTACTTTGATTGGAAGTGACACAATTTCTATAACTTTAGGCTTAGGAAATAATATAACAGCAATTTTTGCTATAATATTTCTCTTTTATACTAATAGCTTTTTAATTAAGAGAAGGAAGAAAGAGTTCGGATTATTTAATATTCTTGGAATGGAAAAAAAGCATTTATTAAGGGTTATAGGATATGAAACTTTATATATAGCATTAATAAGTCTTACCTTAGGAATAGCTATTGGTATTTTATTTGATAAGCTAATGTATCTTAGTGTTTTAAAGTTAATGGGAATAGAAATTTCACTAGGTTTTTATATTTCCTGGTCATCAATTTTATCAACTATAATTCTATTCTCAATTATATTTTTTATAATATTCATCAATTCACTTCGTCAAGTGCACTTATCAAATCCTATTGAATTATTAAAAAGTAGTAATTTTGGAGAAAAGGAACCTAAGACTAAGTGGGCTATGGCTATCTTAGGCTTTGTTTGTTTAGGACTTGGATACTATATAGCATTAACTACTAAAGATCCAGTGGCAGCTATATCTTTATTTTTTGTAGCAGTTATATTAGTTATAGTAGGAACATATTTAGTATTTACAGCTGGAAGTATAGCTTTTCTAAAGGTCCTTAGAAAAAATAAAAAATATTACTATAATTTTAAACACTTTACTAGTGTTGCTGGAATGATTTATCGTATGAAGCAAAATGCAGTTGGCCTTGCTAATATATGTATCCTTTCTACAATGGTATTAGTTATGATATCATCAACTTCATCTATGATGATGGGAATGGAAGATATAATTAATACAAGATACCCATATGATATTTCTATTTATTCTGATGGAAGTGATACTAATAAAAACAACTTATTAGTAGAAGAAATAGATAATATTATTTCAAGGGAAAATGTTGAAAAAGAAGTATCCTATGCATATTTAAATTTTGCAGGTATAAAAGATAAAGATAAGTTTCTTACTAATAGAAACTCTAATTCAGTAGTTGTTAATGATATTAATAATTTAATATTTATAACCCTTGAAGATTATAATAAGGTGGCTTTAGAAAGTAAAGCTTTAGAAGATGGAGAAGTATTATTATATTCGAATCGTGATAAATATGAGTATGATACAATAAATGTTTTTGATAAAAGTTATAAGATTGCTGAAAGGGTAGATGACTTTTTAGGAAATGGAATTATTTCAGCTAATGTAGCTAGTAGTCAATTTATAGTAGTGAAAGATATGGGGGAGCTAGATGATCTTTATAGAGCTCAAAAGGAGACCTTTGGAGAAAATGCTTCTGAAATAGATTTTATGTATGGTATTGATTTAAAGGTAGATGATAATGAAAAGGAAGCTATATATAATAACATTATAGATACCTTAAACAATAAGGGATTCGATTTTATAGGTGAAACTAAAGTTGGATCTAGAAGTAGTTTTGTTTCACTTTATGGTGGTTTATTCTTTATTGGAATTTTCCTAGGAGTATTATTTATTATGGCAACAATTTTAATAATTTACTATAAGCAAATATCTGAAGGATATGATGATAAAGAAAGATTTGAAATAATGCAAAAGGTAGGTATGAGTAATGAAGAGGTTCAAGGCTCTATAAGATCTCAAGTCTTAACTGTATTCTTTTTACCATTAATAACAGCAGGAATTCATATTTCTTTTGCCTTCCCATTTATAGTAAAGATACTTTCTATGTTAAATCTAACTAATACTAAGTTATTTATATTATGTACTGTCGTATCATTTATTATATTTGCTTTAATATATAGCGTTATTTATATTTTAACAGCAAGGGCTTATTATAAGATAGTTAGAAGAGAATAGAAGAAAAATTAAGAATGAATAATGTAGAATGAAGAATTGATGAAAAAATAGTTTTTTTAGCTGCCTTTTGGGCAGCTTTTTTTATTTTTTAAGAACTATTTTCTATTTTAAATAACATAAATATTAAAAATTTAGATTGTTTATTCAAACGTATTTAGAATAAATTGTGGATAACATTAATGTTAGGAGAAGCATATGTTAATGAAGTGGATTTTTATTTTATTAGTTATTTAGTAAATTTGAATTATAAAGTTTTAAGTATTGACAATTAATCACAATTTTCAACTTATTTTATATATTATATTATGGATATTTATCTTGAATAAAAACCTTTCTTTTGGACAATAATTTAAAGGAAAGGTAGGGGGTCGAAATAAATATTTTAAATTTTAAAAAATATATAAAAATACTGCCTGTAATGGCATTTTTTTTATTAATCATAGGTGCGTATGGAATTAATAATAATGAAAAAAATACCGACTTTTATTATTTAGAGGAAAATACATTAAATAATTCTCAATTTGTAAGTAATGGGATAAGAATGAATTACATATCAAAAGAAGAAATTCAAGATGAATTACTAATAATTAAAGATAATCTAACGGGATACTTAGGTGAAAATATAAAAATTGAAGATAACATTATAAGTTATAAAGATAAAGATAAGGAAATAACAGCGATAGTATGGAAGGATAAAATTGATACTAAGGTTCAAATTACCTATGTAAATAATAGAAGAAAAGCTAATACAATTCAGCTTAAGAAGGAAATAGAACAAATACAAAACATTGCAGCTAAAAATATAAAATATTTTAAATTTGTAAAGGTAAAAATAGTAGAAGAACAGAAGCAGAATATTTTAGATGTACTAAGAAGTAGGATGGATAAAGATACCTTAGAGGAGTTAGATATTAATAATGGAATTAGCGCAAAAGCTATATTAAAGGATGGAGAAAAAATTAATTTTGCATTCACCCGTCATAATTCCAATGAGTATTTAATTCTTGGAACACCAGTGATATTCGTAACATACTAACAATTTATAATGGAGGATAATATGGAAAAAATTATAGTTGAAGGTGGTAATAAACTAAAGGGTGAAGTGAATATTAGTTTAGCTAAAAATTCTGTTTTGCCTATAATAGTTGCAAGCATATTAAGTCCAAATGATGTAGTTATAAAAAATGCTCCTATGCTTGAAGATGTTATTGTATTAAATGACTTATTATTAGAAATGGATTGTAGCATTGAAACTATTAATAATAGAGATTTAAAGATAAACACCTCGAATTTAAAAGAAACAAGTATGAATAGTGATTTAATAAGAAAAATGAGAGCTTCTTTTTTAATAATGGGTCCAATGCTTTCAAGGTTTGGAAAATGTAAAATTTCTATGCCAGGAGGATGTAATATTGGTAGTAGACCTATAGATCTACATTTAAAAGGATTTAAATTATTAGGAGCAGATATTGAAATTGGACATGGTTTTGTGGAAGCAAAAGCTAAAAAGCTAAAAGGTAATAGAATATATCTAGATTTTCCTTCTGTAGGTGCAACAGAAAATATTTTGATGGCATCAGTTTTAGCAGAGGGAACAACTATTATAGAAAATGCTGCAGAAGAACCAGAAATATGGGATTTAGCTAATTTCCTTAATTCAATGGGAGCTAAGATTCATGGAGCTGGAGTAGGTAAAATAACTATAGAGGGTGTTGATTCACTAAAAGGAATAGAGTATAAGCCAATATACGATAGAGTAGAGGCAGGAACTTTTATGGTAGCTGCTGCAATTACTAAGAGTAAGATAACTATTAACGGAGCAATTGAGGATCATTTAAGACCAACTATTGAAAAGTTAAAAGAGTGTGGTGTTAAATTTGAAAGCTTAGGTGAAGATACTATTTTAGTAGATGGAACAGGAGAAAAAAGTCCAGTAGATATTAAAACACTACCTTATCCTGGATTTCCAACTGATATGCAGGCGCAAATGATGGCCTTACTATCAATTTGTAAAGGCTCAAGTATAATAACAGAAACAGTTTTCGAAAATAGATTCATGCATGTAGCTGAACTAGTTAGAATGGGAGCTAATATAAAAATAGATGGTAGGACTGCAATTATTGAAGGTGTTGATTCCTTAACAGGCTGTGATGTAAAGGCAACAGATTTAAGAGCAGGTGCAGCTATGATTTTAGCAGGTTTAGTAGCTCATGGAAGAACTGAAATAAGTGATTTATATCACATAGATAGAGGTTATGTTGATATAGAAGAAAAGTTTAGAGGTCTTGGAGCAAATATTTATAGAGTAGATAAATAAAGGAATTTTAAGTGGTAATTAATTTATTAACCTATAAAAAGAACTATAAAACTTTCAATTAGGAAAGTATTTTATAGTTCTTTTTATTTAAATTTTCAATAAAAAGGAATTATATTTTATAAATTGCAACATATATTAAATTATAGCTACTTGGAAGGAGTGATATTTATTTGAGGAAAGATTTTCAATCAGCAGCTATCTTAAGTGTAATAATACTTATATTTATGATTGTAGTTCCTAGTTTTATTATAAAAGCAATACCTGTAAGGGCTACAGAGGAAAAGGAGAATGAAGGGATAGAGGTTCAGGAGAATAATTATATTAGCTTATCTGGTGCAGATACTATAAAGGTTTATATTACTAAAGAAGATAAAGTTGTTGAGGTGCCTATAGAAGAGTATGTTAAAAGTGTAGTTTCTGGTGAAATGCCAGCTGGTTTTGAAGTTGAAGCTTTAAAAGCTCAATCAGTTGCAGCTAGGACTTATGTAGCAGCAAAAAGAGGCAGACATTGTGATATAGCAAAAGGAGGAGATGTTTGCGATACAACTCATTGTCAAGTCTATATAGGGAAAGAAGAAAGAATAACAAAATGGGAAGATAAAGGACAAGAGTATTGGGATAAAATCTCTAAGGCTGTGGATGAAACTAAGGGAAAAGTATTAGCTTATAACAAGGAATTAGTTCAATATCCTCAATTCTTTTCAACTAGCTCTGGCATGACAGAAAATGCAAAGGATGTATTTTCAAGTGATCTTCCTTATTTAGTTTCTACAGAAAGTACTGGGGAAGAAGAGGTAGCTCCTAGATTTAATGGTGAAGTTAAATTAGATATTAACAAGTTTGTAGAAACGATTAATACAAAGTTTCAGGATGCAAAGGTAACAGTTAATAATTTAAGTGAACAAATAAATATAATTAGTAGAAGTGATGCTGGTGGTGTAAAAGAAATTAAGGTAGGGGAGTCTACTGTAAGGGGATTAGATTTTAGATTAGCTATAGGATTAAATTCAACTAATTTTCAATATACAATAAGTAATGATAACATTATATTTGAGACTAAGGGTTATGGACATGGAGTAGGAATGAGTCAGTGGGGAGCTAATGTTATGGCTAAGGATGGTTCTGATTATAGCTCAATATTAAAGCATTATTATACAGGTATTGAATTAAAAGAACTTAAGTTTAATGAATAGTAAACAATGAATAGTAAATATGAATAGTAAATATGAATAATAAATAATGGATAATGCATAATTAAGGAGAAAACTCCTACGGAGTTTTACAGTTTTACAAAAGAGTTTGGTGGAACAATGATTAATGAAAAATTTATTATGCATAAATCATGAAAAAACTCCTAAAGAGTTTATAGATTGTTGAAAACCCTCTATTAAAAAAAATAGGGGGTTTTTCTATATTTAAATTATTTCTAGTAATTATGGAAGAATTACATCCATAATTATAAATTACTAAATACTAAAGGAGGTTGCTTGAGGCAGCTTCTTTTTTTCTTTTTATAAGGTATTAAAACCTAAGAAATAGTCAAGAATTATAACATAAATAGCTTGAAAATAGAGTGTAAATATAAGCAGTTAAATTAGCAGAAGTTGTAGAAATTTGATGAAAACAAATATTAACTAAATTGTATTAATTTATTATATCAGGCAAGAATAAAAAAAGGAGGTGTTAATATGCAGATTAACAATAAAGATAAGGTAAAAGACTTTTTTAGGAAGGAGGGCTTTTATTTAATATTATTCCTTTGTTTATGCGTAATTGCAACAGTAGCAGTTATAACTACTAAGAGGAATAAAGCTTTAGAAGAAGGTAACAATACTCAAAGTGAATTTACTTTAAATGTTGATAAAAATGAGTCTTCTGAAGTTAAAAAGCAAAATGCTGACAGAGTTGAAGGTACTAGTGACGATGAATTAGCTGAGGGAAATGCTGATTCCTTAGGAGAGGGCGTTAATGTATCAGCAGGCACTAATACTGAGGTGTTGTTCACAAATCCCGTGGAAGGATTAGTATCAAGAGGATATACATATCCAAAGCCTCAAGCAATGAGTGATGGTACTAGTAGAAATATTAGAGGGGTAAATATCCAAGCTGCAATTGGAACAGAAGTAAAGGCTGCGGCTATAGGAGAAGTTAAAGAAGTTTCTAGTAAAACTGAAGATGGAGATTATGTAGTAATAGCACATGCTAATGGATTATATACAAAGTACTCAAATTTATCTAAAGATATAAAAGTAAATGTTGGGGATAAGGTAACAGAAGAGACTGTTATTGGGACTGTAGGAGAAAGCTCTAAGATATTCACTAATGAAGATTTTGGAGAGCATTTAAACCTTCAAGTATATGATTCAGACGGAAAAGACTTAGATCCAACAGCATATTTTACTTTTAATGAAGAATAATAAATTTTAATTCATCAGCTCTTTATTGAGCTGATGAGTACAAAAATAAATCGAGTATAAAAGGGAGGTAATTTTTTTGAAAGATTATATAGAAGAGAGAGTCTTAGAAGTAGCAAAGTATATAATAGAATCAAAAGATACAATTAGAAAAACTGCAAAAGTATTTGGAGTAAGCAAAAGTACTATTCATAAAGATATGACTGAAAGATTACCTAAGATCAATCCAACAATAGCTAAAGAAACTCATTCAATATTAGAACTAAATAAAGCAGAGAGACATATTAGAGGTGGAAAAGCCACAAAGATGAAATATAAGGCAGCAGATTAATTGCTAGCATTATAGCAGATTTTGTAATTAAAAAGGTGAAATATATTGAAGGATAACCATATTCCATATATAATAAGAAATAGGGCAAATATTGTAAAGTAATCATTTTAAATATTTATTATTAGCGTTTTAAAGATTAGGAGTGAACGGAATGTGGTTTTTGAGAAATAGGGGCGATTTAGGAATAGACTTAGGTACAGCAACAGTATTAGTTTATTCAGAAGGTAAGGGAGTTATATTAAAAGAGCCTTCAGTAGTAGCGATAAACAAAAATACAAATAAGGTACTAGCTGTTGGAGAAGATGCCAGAAAAATGATAGGAAGAACACCAGGTAATATAGTAGCTGTTAGGCCACTAAAAGATGGTGTTATTTCTGACTATGATATTACTGAGAAGATGTTAAAGGCATTTATTAGAAAAGCATATGGCAAAAGTAAAATAAAAGCTCCTAAGGTAATGGTATGTGTTCCATCACAAGCAACAGAAGTTGAAAAAAGAGCTGTTATAGATGCAGCTAGAAACTCTGGAGCAAAGAAAGTTCATCTAATAGAAGAACCTTTAGCAGCTGCTATTGGAGCCGGTTTAGATATAACTAGACCAAATGGTTCAATGGTAATTGATATTGGTGGAGGAACTACTGATATTGCTGTAATATCTTTAGGTGGAGTTGTAGTTAGGGCATCTATAAAAGTAGCAGGAGATACTTTTGATGATGCTATAATTAGGTTTGTGAGAAATAAGTATAAAATATTAATTGGTGAGAAGACGGCAGAAGAATTAAAAATAAGTATAGGATCAGCTTTTAAAGGTTCAATAGATGCAACTAGCAATGTAAGAGGAAGAAACCTAATTACAGGGCTTCCAGATGACGTAGTTATAAGCTCTAAAGAAATTAATGAAGCTTTAAAGGAATCTGTAACGCTAATAGTTGAAAGTGTTAAAACAGTATTGGAAAAAACACCACCTGAGCTTGCTTCAGATATAATAGAAAAAGGTATATTAATGACTGGCGGAGGTTCATTACTTAATGGATTAGATAAGCTAATTGAACATGAAACAGGAGTTAGTGTTGAAGTAGCTAATAATTCTATAGAAGCTGTTGCAGAAGGAACAGGAAAGGTTTTAAGATATATAGATAAGTTAGATGGAGACTTATCAGATAATGAAATTGCATTAGTAGATTAAAATTCATAGATTTATATAAAAATTTAGAATTTTAATTTTAAATTATTAGTGATTTCTTATAGAACATAGTTTAGTATACATTATAATGTTAATTAGGCTGTCTTTTAGACAGCCTTACTTGGGAGCGTAAGGCTCCCTTTTATTTACTATCAAAGTCAATGGAATATATTATGGAGGAAGCAATAACCTTAGCCATTTCCATAACAAAGTGTAGTCTAATGGATCTATTTGAAAAAAAGGTAGTGTCCTCACTATCATCTATAATACCTACTATAGAAGCTTTACCTACTTTAGGAAGAACTTTACCTACGCCTCTACCTGGATATATGGGTTCATTTCTAATACATATTGTACCAATAGACTCTCCATGTCCAAGTGAAGCATCTACACCTAAAATATTATTATTTGAGTTAGGGTGAAGAGCTTTAATTTTATCCAATTCTTTATGAATATTTAATGCATGAATAGGAGATTCAATTGTGCCATATATAGGTAGGGAACATTTTTGGTCTTTCAAATAGGTTCCCACTAAAGGACCTAAACAATCCCCTATAAACTTATCAGTTCCTATACAAACGATAATTGTATTTTCATTAATATATTTTTTTAAATGATTAGAAATTTCAATATGAGCATCAGGAATATTATAGTGAATTGTATTTTTTATAGTAAACACCCCCTCATTGTATCAATATATGAGGTTTTTATAAAAAATATAATTAAATGTATAAAAAAGAATATTTTAGATAAAAGTTAAGAAAAGGTTAAAAAGGGTTATATATTTTTATAAAATAAGATATTAGTATTAAATGAAAGAAAGAGAGAGCATTTAAGAATAAAATTAGAATAATTAAGCTAAACCCTTGAAAAACGCACTTGAAATTAGGAAACAATAAATATATACTAATCATTGTCAGTTGAGGCGGTAAGCTTAAAAACTGAAATTTAATTAAATAAATTGACATGGGGGAGTTCCCGAGTGGCCAAAGGGGGCAGACTGTAAATCTGTTACGTTTCGTTTCGATGGTTCGAATCCGTCCTCCCCCACCATTAAATTTATTTAACAATATGCTGGCATGGCTCAACGGTAGAGCAGCTGACTTGTAATCAGCAGGTTGTAGGTTCGATTCCTATTGCCAGCTCCATAAAATGGGGGAGTTCCCGAGTGGCCAAAGGGGGCAGACTGTAAATCTGTTACGTTTCGTTTCGATGGTTCGAATCCGTCCTCCCCCACCATTAAATTTATTTAACAATATGCTGGCATGGCTCAACGGTAGAGCAGCTGACTTGTAATCAGCAGGTTGTAGGTTCGATTCCTATTGCCAGCTCCATAAAATGGGGGAGTTCCCGAGTGGCCAAAGGGGGCAGACTGTAAATCTGTTACGTTTCGTTTCGATGGTTCGAATCCGTCCTCCCCCACCATTTTAATTTTTTAACAATATGGAAGCATAGCTCAGCTGGGAGAGCATCTGCCTTACAAGCAGAGGGTCACAGGTTCGATCCCTGTTGTTTCCACCAATAATATGCTGGCATGGCTCAACGGTAGAGCAGCTGACTTGTAATCAGCAGGTTGTA
>NZ_SRYR01000011.1 GCF_004794105.1 Clostridium sartagoforme | reverse complement strand
TTCAATTAATGTAATTTACACTTTAAAATTATTTTTCACTCAAAATAATATAGGCTCTTAAAATGTAGATTGTTTATTGAAACATATATATAATGTTAATATTTTCTTTCAATAAGGATAAACTAAAATCATTAATTAAGATTAAGGAGAATTTAATATGAGCAAGAAAAATGTTATTACATATTTAGTTATTTTTAATTTATTTGTGATATTAATAATATTATTAAGTAAAATTCTTATAATTAAAAACTTTTTTAAGGTAATTTTTGCAGTAGTGATTATACCTGTAATATTTGGAGTATTTCTATTTTATATACTTAAACCACTAAACAATATATTTCTAAAAAAGAAAATGAAAAGGGGGACTGCAGCATCCTTAACAATAATAATATTTTTCTTTATAGGAGCAGGAGTTGTAAAATATTTTACTGATTATTTTATAGAACAATTTATGAGTGTTAAATCTATTTTCATAGATATAATTGAGTCTAGAGGTGGAATTGAAAATATACAGAATATAGTTAAAGAGAGCATCTTTAATATAAATTATTATGATAAGTTCTTAGGAGATATTCAAAATTATCTATCTATGTTTACCACTAGCATTAGAAAGGTTTTTGATAAAGGCATCCAATTGTTTTCTGATATTTTCCTAGTATTTTTGATAGTTTTCTATTTACTTAAGGATGAGGAGAAAATAAAGGAGTCATTAGAAAAATTATTTCCTGGGAAATATAGTGATAAGGCATATAAAGTCATAGAAGAAGGTGATGAAGTTCTATCATCTTATATAATTGGGCAAGCAAAAGTTGCTTTATCATTATCAATTATGATGTTCATTGGATATAAAATAATAGGTATGGTTAATCCAATGATTTTAGCTTCAGTAACATTTGTATTAGCTTTTATACCCTTTATTGGATTTTTCATATCATTAGTACTACCTTACATAATAGCTATAGCTTTAGGCTGGAATATGATATTAAAATTATCTATATTAGTTTTAATTGCACAAGTGTTAAAGGGAAGAATAATTGTTCCTTTAATAATGGGAAAAACAATGAAAATACATCCTATTACTGATATTTTTCTAGTTGTTGGAGCAGCTACTTTAATTGGGCCTATTGGAGCTTTTGTTGTAGTACCATTTTATTCATTGGCAAAGGTTGTTTATAAACATTTTAGTAAGGAACTTGATGAAAAGATAAAAGAATTTAGAGAATAGAAAAATTTAAGTGCATTAATGTAGAAAAAATATTTGAAAATACTTATAATTAAACAAAGAAACAAATTCGGGGGATTAGTAGAAATGAATAATAGGGAACGAGTAAAAGAAGCTAAAAGGATAGTAGTAAAGGTAGGAACCTCCACTTTAACTTATGATAATGGAAGAATTAATTTGACTAGAATAGAAAAGCTAACCAGGATTTTATCAGATGTAATGAACTCAGGAAAAGAAGTTATATTAGTTACATCAGGAGCTATTGGGGTTGGGGTATCTAAGTTAAAGCTTAAAGAAAAGCCTAAGACAGTAAGAGAAAAGCAAGCTGTTGCAGCAGTTGGACAGTGTGAGCTTATGCATATATATAGTAAATTTTTTGGAGAGTATAGCCATACAGTAGGACAAGTTTTATTAACTAGAGACGTTGTAGAAGACGATCATATAAGAAAAAATGTATGTAATACTTTTGAAACATTAATTGAAAATAACATAATACCTATTGTAAATGAAAATGATACTGTTTCTATTGATGAGATAGAGAATATAGTTAAATTTGGTGACAATGATAATTTATCAGCGATAGTTTCTAAACTTGTAAAAGCTGATCTTTTAATAATTTTATCTGATATAGATGGATTCTATAATTCTGATCCAAGAAAAAATCCAGATTCAATGCTTATAAGAGAAATTGAGGAAATAACAGATGAGCTAGAAGAATGTTGTGGTGGGGCAGGAAGCAATTTAGGTACTGGTGGTATGATTACTAAATTAACAGCAGCAAGAACCGCAACTGAATCTGGAGTTGACATGGTATTAGCGAATGGAGAAGATCCAAGGATAGTTTTAGGAATATTAGAAGGCGAAGAAATAGGAACTTTATTTGTTTCTAATAAATAAGGAGGGGCTAATTATGATTAAGGATTTAAACACTTTAGGTATAAACGCAAAGGAAGCATCTTATGACCTAGGTATAGCATCTACTACAGAAAAAAATAATGCTTTAGAACTTATGGCACAGGCTTTATTAAATAATAAAGAAGAAATAATTAATGAGAATAAAAAAGATCTAGAAGTAGCAGTTCAAAAAGGAACTTCTAAAGCTATGCTAGATAGACTTGCTTTAAATGAAGAAAGAATAGAAGGCATGGCAAAAGGTCTTAGAGATCTAATATCTTTAGATGATCCAGTAGGGGAAGTTATTGAAATGTGGAAAAGACCTAATGGTCTTCAAATAGGAAAACAAAGAGTTGCAATGGGGGTTGTTGGGATAATATATGAAGCTAGACCAAATGTAACTTGTGATGCAGCTGGGCTTTGCTTAAAGACAGGAAATGCAGTTATATTAAGAGGTGGAAGTGAAGCTATCAATTCCAATAAGGCAATAGTTAATATACTAACTGAAGCTGTTAAAGAAGCTGGACTTCCAGAAAACTCAATTCAATTAGTTGAAGATACTAGTAGAGAAACAGCAACTAAAATGATGAAGCTTAATGAATATATAGATGTTCTAATCCCAAGAGGGGGAGCAGGATTAATACAAGCAGTAGTTAAGAATGCAACAGTTCCAATTATAGAAACAGGTGTAGGTAACTGCCATATATATGTAGATGAAAATTGCGATTTTGAGATGGCTAAAAATATAATTGTAAATGCAAAGGTATCTAGACCATCAGTATGTAATGCAGCAGAAAAAATGCTTATTAATGAAAATATTGCAGATGAATTTTTACCGCTTATAGTAAATGCTTTAAGAGAAAATGATGTTGAAATTATAGGGGATGATAAGGTTCAAGCAATAATTAATGATGTAACAGCTGCAACTGAAGAGGATTGGAGCAAGGAGTATTTAGACTATATTATAGGAGCTAAGATAGTAAAAAATCTTGATGATGCTATAACTCATATTAATAAGTACGGATCAGGACATTCAGAAGCAATAGTAACTGAAAGCTATAAGAACTCTCAAAAATTCTTAAATAAAGTTAATGCAGCAGCAGTATATGTAAATGCATCTACTAGATTTACAGATGGTGCAGAGTTTGGATTTGGCGCAGAGATAGGAATAAGTACTCAAAAGTTACATGCTAGAGGGCCAATGGGATTAAAAGAGCTTACAACTATTAAATATATAATCTATGGAAATGGACAGATAAGATAAGAGTGTGCTACGCACAATGTATAATTAAGAATGAATAATGAAAAATTGATGAAAAAACTCCTAAAGGAGTTTTAAAAATAAAATATAAAATTAAAGGAGCTATTTTCAAGATAGCTCCTTTAATTTTAATATTTAATTTTTATGCTCTATTCTTTAACTTGGATGATGATAATCCTAAAAGTATTAATGAAATTATTAATAGTAAGCCTATAGTAGCTACTTCACTACTTAAATTTGAACCATAAAGTATATTACTATTTGATGAATTTATCCAAGTAGTTGGAACTATTTTAGATATATTCTTTAATATATCAGGCATAATATCTCTTGGCCAGAAGCATCCTCCAAGCATTGCAAAAGGTAGTATTATAATAGTACTTATTGTTCCAGAAATTCTTAGATCCTTTGAATGAGTAGTTATAAATACTCCAAGGGAAATTGTAAACACTCCAAAGATTAAGAACATTGTATATAAGCTTAAAGGGGAATCTCCTAAATTAAACTTAAATACATAATTAAATGCAAGGAAGTACAATGTAATTTGAATAAATGTAATTACTAAAAATGCAAGTAAGCTTTGGAATATATAATTAAATCTACTTAAAGGTGTAGTAAATAGTCTAGTAAATACATTCTTTTCTCTATCTTTTAATAAAATATTAGTTGCAGCAGTTGCGGAGAACAGTAAATTAAGCACTATAAAGCCCATTGCAGAATCAGTTTTAGATTTATTACCTTCTCCTTTATCCACACTTGTATATGATAATTTATAAGAACCATCCTCATAATATTTTAGGGCACTATAAAACTTATCTTTATCTCCATTAGAATTTTTAGCAAAGGTCTTTAATACATCTAAGTAACTATTTAATGATGTACTAAGAGCAGTAGAAGTGTTACCTTCTTTAGCTTCAAAAGTTCTTATAGTAGGATTTTCTCCGTTAATAAGAGATTCAGTATATCCTTCTGGAATAATAAGAGCAAAATCTATATTATTATTTATTAAATCTTCTTGTATCTTATCTTCTCCATCAGTGTTGATTTCGGCCTTATCTTCAATAGTTGAAATTATTTTTTCAGTAACCTCTGTCTTGTCATTATCTATAACAGTAACTTTTAAAGGAGCTGTACCATTAGATCCTGAAAAAGCAATTAACATAAAGATTAGAGGAAGTACAACTAAGAATAGAAGATTCATTTTTCCTCTAAATAGTCTTTTTAATGTTGCTTTAAATATTGTCATGCTATTTCTCTCCTTCCTATTATATTTGCACCTACGAATAGTAGAGCAGAAATAATCCAAAGTCCAATAATAGAAAGAATTATATCGTTATTAGCTCCTCCATAGATACTCTTAAACATAGCATCAGAAGCCAAGTAGTTTGGTGTAAGTCTTGATATAGTGCCAAGTACTCCATTAAAGTTTACTTTTACAAAGCCTCCACTTAAGAAAGTAAATATAGGAACTATTACATTCAACAGTGCAAGTCCAATAAGCCCTTTCTTAGTAGCCATTACAGCAAATATACCAAGCATTGTTGATAAGACTGATAATGAAAAAGCAGTCAGTAGTATTATAGGTAAGCTACTACCAAAGTTAACACCAAAGGCTAAGTTTGAAACTAGCAATAATATAAGTACCTGTACCATTATAGTAATAATTACTCCAATAGCTTCACCAATAAATATTTCTCCAAGCCTTAAAGGTGTAGATCTAAATCTATATCCAATTGTGCCATAGTATGATTTATCTATAGCAAAGTTAGCATAAATTGATCCGTACATTATTATCATAACAAGCATAGTTATTGAATAATAATCAGTTGCAGAAGGCTTTTTACCTGAAACAGTTATTGATTCTTCTTGTAAGTTAGTATTTTTATCAATAGTATAGTTGTTCGATTGTATTTTAGATAATGCTTCCATAGCATTTGCAGAAGAAGCATAAGAATCAACAATTCCCTTTACTATTGAAACTCCTAATTGATTATATTCAGAGCCTATTAATTCTAGTTTATTGGCTGATGATTCGTCGTATATTACTAAGGCATCATATTTTCTGTTTTCAATTAACTTTTTACCTTCATTAATATCAGAGGTTTTCTCAACATTTATAATATCTTTAAGTCCATCTAAATTAATGAAGTTATCGAAGGCACTAGCACCTTGACTTGAAGAGTTATTTACATAAAGTAAGTTAACTTTATCTACTGTTCTTGCAGTAAAATCTTCATTGTTTTTAAGTGCATTACCTAGGATTAATATTAAAAATATTGGAATTAATATCATTGTAATAAGGCTTTGAACATCTCTTAGAGATTGGAGTAGTCTGTATTTTACTATAGTTAATATCTTCATAAAGTACCCCTCCTAATCCCTAAGTTTTCTTCCAGTTAATTTAAGGAATACTTCTTCTAATGAAGCTTCTGTTCCATCTTCATGCTTAACTAAAGACTTTAATTCCTCATTACTTCCTCTAGCAATTATATTTCCGTGATCAATTATACAAATATCAGAACAAATAGCATCTACTTCTTCCATATAATGAGATGTATAGATAATAGTTGATCCCTGAGCATTAAGTTTTTGGATAGTTTCTAAAATGTTATTTCTTGATTGAGGGTCTATGCCAACAGTTGGTTCGTCAAAAATTATTAATTTAGGTTTATGAACTATAGCACAGGCTATATTTAATCTTCTCTTCATACCACCAGAAAATTTAGGCGGAAAATCTTTTTTTCTATCTAGTAAGCCTACGAACTCTAATGTTTCATTTACAGCTTCTTTTAGTTTCTTTCCTCTTAATCCATATAACTCTCCAAAGAATTTAACATTTTCTTCAGCAGTTAAATCGTCTATTAAAGCTAGGTCTTGAGGAACTACTCCTAAGTTTTTCTTTATAAATATAGGATCTTCTTTAATATTCTTATCAAATATTTTTATATCTCCTGAATATTTAGAGTAAAGGCCACTTAATATGCTTATAGTAGTAGTTTTACCAGCGCCATTAGGTCCAAGAAAGCCGAATATTTCTCCTTCTTTAATATTTAGTTCTTTTATATCCACAGCTTTAAAATCTTTATAACTTTTTTCTAAGTTTTTGATTGATATAATCATAATTTCACTCCTTTGATAAACTTAGTTCATTTAAATTTTAATTTTACGAACGATGTTCATTTAACTTTATATTTATCATAATACTATGTATAAATTGGTACAATATTTAAAAAGCCTTAAAATTGCTGAAATAGAATTATTTAATTAATATATCTTCTATATAGTCTTTTTTTCTTAAAGAATAGATACATTCCTAATAATAACTTACATCAATGTAGAAAAATGGATACAGTAATAAAAAATTAATTGTTTTGTATAATGATTGTAATAATATAACAAGGTAAGATAATGGAAAATATCACGTAATAACATTATAATTGTAATATATGAAAATTTGTGATAACAAAGGAGACGAATGATGGAAGAAAAATATGAATTTAGAAGTAAATATTTTGAGGAACTTAACATAAATGAGTTTTATGAAATTGTAAAAGCTAGATATGAGGTTTTTGCTTGTGAACAAGAAATAACTTGTGAAAATGATTTTGATGATAGGGATAGAGAATGTATCCATTTATTTATAGTAGATAAAGATACTAAAAATGAAAATATAGCTGGATATTGTAGGTTGTTACCAGCTGGTCTTGCTTATGATGAAGCTTCTATAGGGAGGGTTTTAATTCAAAAGGAATATAGAAATAAGGGTCTAGCTAAAGAAATGATGATAAGGGCTATAGAAGATATAAAAAAGGAATTTAATACAGATAAAATAACCTTATCAGCTCAAAGTTATATTAAAAACTTATATAAATCTGTAGGATTTATGGAGGTTTCAGATGAGTATGATGAAGCGGGAATACCTCACATAAAAATGAAATACGGAATATAATATTTTAGGAGAGTTTTTATGAGAAAAAATAAATCTAAGAAATGGGGAAAGAGAACTATGGGTATATTTATATCTTTACTTATAGTAAGTTTAATTATTGTTATCTTAGCCATTTCAAATGTTAATAGTTATAAGAAGTATATTTATAATATTGAAGATATACCTAAGGGCGAAGATGCAATAATAGTATTAGGAGCAGGAGTTAAGAATAACGGAACACCATCTGATATACTAGCAGATAGACTTGAAACTTCAATAGAGGTATATAATGAGGGTGCGGCAGGTGCTTTAATATTAAGTGGTGATCATGGTAGAGAAGAATATAATGAAGTTGGTGCTATGAAGGATTATGTGCTTAAGAATAATATAGATGAGAGTATTGTATTCATGGATCATGCTGGGTTTAGCACCTATGATACTATGTATAGAGCAAAAGAAATTTTCAAGGTGAAGAGTGCAGTAATAGTAACTAATGAATATCATCTGCCTAGGGCTTTATATATAGCAAGAAAGTTAGGGATAGAGGCCTATGGTGTAAAATCAGATAAAAGAGGATATCAATTAATGGATAGCTATAAGAAAAGAGAAGTTCTAGCTAAGTTAAAGGACTTTGCTTATGTAAATATTCTAAAGCCAGAACCAAAATTCTTAGGCGAGTCAATTCCTGTAAGCACTTCTGATGGAAGGCTAACAGAAGATGATAAAAATTAGACTTTTTGATAAAGCTTTCAAAATATAAATTATTGGACAATACTATGCTCCAAGTGTATTAGTTTATATTATTGAAGGCTTTTTTGCGTAAAATTTTAGAAAATAAAAAAGGCTTATTAAAAACACAGATATTCCCCTTGTGAATAAAATGTTAATATTCGTATTTGTTAAAAAGTGTATAAAAAAGGCTGAGTAATAAGCGTGTAAACAATTATATAGATGGATAAAATTAATAATTATATGAAAAAATTGAAAATAATATTGCTTTAACACGAATGAAATGATAGTATATTAATATAATATTCGATTTAGTTAAGAGGAGTAATTTTTATGGAAAAGTTTTTTAAACTAAAGGAAAATGGAACAGATGTTAAAACTGAATTAATGGCAGGTTTAACTACATTTCTAACAATGGCATATATTTTATTCGTAAATCCATCTATTTTAGCAGCAGCTGGAATGGATAAGAATTCAGTATTTGTAGCTACAATTATTGCAGCTGTAATAGGAACTTTAGTTATGGGATTAGTAGCTAATGTACCTTTTGCTCAAGCACCAGGTATGGGATTAAATGCATTTTTTACATTTACAGTAGTATTAGGTCTTGGTTTTACTTGGCAACAAGCTTTAGCCATGGTATTTATTTGCGGAATTATTAATATAATTATTACAACTACTAAAATAAGAAAAATGATAATACAAGCTATTCCTCATTCACTTCAATATGCAATTTCAGGTGGTATAGGACTATTTATTGCATTTATAGGGATTAAGCAAGCTCACTTTATAACTTTTACAGGCGAAGCTGCTAATCAAGTTGCTTCATCAGGTGATTCAACAATATTTAATAGTGTAAATTTAGCAATGACTGATTTTAAAGATCCAGTAGCACTATTAGCTTTAATAGGCCTTGTAATAACAATCATATTAATGCTTCTTAAATTTAAAGGGGCAATTTTATTAGGTATTCTTTCAACTACAGTTATAGGGATTTTTATGGGAGTAACACAAGTACCAGACTTTTCACAAATTAGTTTTGGTATTCCAAGTATGGCACCAACATTTATGAAATTAGATTTTGTAGGATTATTTAGTGATCCATCTAAAATATTCTTAGTATTTACTACAATATTTGCATTTTCTTTATCAGATACTTTTGACACTATTGGTACTTTCCTTGGAACAGGTAGAAAAGCAGGTATTTTTGATGATAAAGATGAAAAGTTATTTGAAGAAGGAAATAGCTTCTCTTCAAAATTAGAAAGGGCTTTATTTGCAGATGCTACTGCAACTTCAATAGGAGCGCTTTTTGGTACAAGTAATACTACTACTTATGTTGAAAGTGCAGCAGGGATTGGACAAGGTGGAAGAACTGGTTTAACTTCAGTGACAGTTGCAGTATTATTCTTACTTTCATTATTTATTTCACCAATTATGGGTATGGTACCAGCTGCGGCAACAGCTCCAGCTTTAATAGTTGTTGGTATTTTAATGATGGAATCATTCAAGAACATTGATTGGGGTACATTCGAAGTAGCTATGCCAGCATTCTTTATAGTAACATTCATGCCTTTCACAGGAAGTATTTCAAATGGTGTAGCAGCAGGATTTGTTACTTATTGTATAGCTAAAGTAGTTAAAAAAGAAGGTAAGGAAGTGCATCCAATAATGTATATAGTTAGTGGATTATTCTTATTAAACTTTATAATCAGCGCACTTTAAGGATAATAGATAGTATATAAAGTGATTCTTAGCTTCAGGTGGAGTTTTCTTAACAGGAATACCATATTCCATCTGAAGGTTAGAAGAACTAATCCAGGCGCGTAGCAGTGCTTAGCTCCCACTTTTAGAAGGGGGAGTGTTAGCAATGATAGCGATCGGATAAATATTTGGGGATAAATAATAATTGAATTTAACTGGTGAAATATCATATTGATTAGAATGGTATTTCACCAGTTTTTATTTATAATGGAATAATAATATTTATATTTTAAATACAATATGATATATTAAAAATTAAAGTTTATTATTATAAAAATTTGGAGGATCTTTATGGGGAAGCCGTATGGTAGGAGCGTTGCATTAATTACAGGAGCGACTACTGGTATAGGATATGAGCTAGCTAAGCTATATGCTAAAGATAAGATTAATTTAATATTAGTTGCAAGGGATGATGAAAAGCTAAGGGAAGTAAAGGAGGAGTTAAGCTTATATGATATTATGGTTTATACTATTTCTTTAGATTTGGCTGAGGATAACTCTTGTGAAAAATTATTAGATTTTGTGAATAAAAATAATTTGTCTGTGGATATTTTAATTAATAATGCAGGAATAGGTTCCTTTGGATATTTAAGTGAAATAGAGATGGAAAAGGAGCTTAAATTAATAGATGTTAATATTAGAGCTTTAACGGAAATAACAAAAATATTCTTACCTATTATGATAGATCATGGTGAAGGAGCTATAATGAATGTAGCTTCAACTGCAGCTTTTTGTGCTGGACCAAAGATGGCTACATATTATGCATCTAAAGCTTACGTGCTTAATTTTACTGAAGCTTTATATGAAGAGTTAAGAGATACTGAAATTAAAGTTAGTTGCCTATGTCCAGGGCCAGTAAAAACTAGTTTTCAAGAAAAGTCAGGGATACGAAAAAATGAAGCAGCTAAAAAGGCCTTAATGACAGCTAAAGAAGTTGCAAAAGTAGCTTATAAAGACTTTAATAAGGGAAAACTAATAATAGTCCCAGGGTTTAAAAATAAAGTAATAATATTATTAAATAAATTTATACCTAGGAGTTTATCTAGAAAGATTATTTTAATGATGAACAAAGGATAGGGGAAATTATATGAATGAAGAAATAGAAGAAGTTTTAGATATATATGAGACCTTAATAGAAAATGGAGTTACTTTTTATTATGGAAGTGAAATAATTCCAATAGGTGAAGTGACAAGCTTTGATATATTTAGTGATGAAATGCTAGAAATAGAACTAGATGGTTTTAATACTTATGAAGTTAGCATAGATGATTTTATAGAGTATCATTCTAAAGAAGGAGCTAATTATCATACGTGGCCTGATATAAGAAAGTTTGACAAAAAGCTCGGAGAGCTTTTTGGAATGTATAATTGATAAATGATAATGCATAATTTAGGATATAATTCACCAAGGTGAATTATTAAATAAAATAGAGAAAAATAAAGGGATTCAGCCATAGGCTGAATCCCTTCCCTAATTATCAATTATGCATTATTAATTCTTAATTTCTAAATATTACTTCTTCCTTAGAGAACATAAATTTAGCAAACATTATTGAAGCAACTATATAAACTAAGTGCCATCCAATTACTAGTGCTATGTGCTTAACATCAAATATTCCAACTGTGAATTCCTTCATTAAGCAAATTGCATTAGTTATAGGAATATTAAAGAAAGCTGGATTTATTCCTTTTGCATCCATCATATATGGTAGGAAGGATAAAATCATAGTAGGCATTGTTATTGCAGCTAAGTATGAATTTGCTTCTTTAGTTGATCTAGCATAAATACTTACTGAAATTTGTAATGCTGATAAAGTAACTAAAACCAGGCATCCAACTACTAACATACCTAATATTGTTGCAGGCTCTAAGTTGAAGTTAATACTTTCTTCACCGAAGCTCATAAATTTCTGCATTGAAAATACCATAGCAGCTAAGTTGGCGATTAAGGCTAAAAATGATACTGTACAAAGGGCTGTGATTTTACCCCAAAGTAATGAGGATCTCTTAGCTGAAGTTGAAAGAAGAGGTTCAAAAGTAAATCTTTCCTTTTCACCAGCTCCAAGATCAGCAGCCATGCCAACGGTAGAAGAAACCATAAGTATTACTATTAAAGTTGGTATCATAGTAAGAAGCATTGATGCAACACCATTTATATTATCATTGTCTGTATTTATTCCTGACTTAACATTTATATCAAAAGGCTTAAGGATAGATGGATCTATTCCATTAGCAGTTAACCTTTCTTCAATAATAGTGTTCTTATAATTGTCATAAATATCGCTTACGAGGCTACTAGCTAGCATAGATTTGTTTGACTCTTCATCAATTAAAAGGTCAATAGTATCATTTTTACCAGCAGCTATATTTTCATCAAAGTTTTCTGGAATATTAATTATAAGTTGAATATCTCCATTCTTTAAGGCTTCTGTAGGTGATTCTACATCAGGTGTTTTAATATTTTCTAAAGCAGTAATAGTTTTAGCCATTAGGGAATCGGTATCCCCATCTATATATATGTTTATTTCCTTTTGTACGTCAGTTTGAGCTTGTTCCATTGAAGAAGACATAAACTTAAACATAAGAGGATAAATAAGTATTGGAAGTATTAATGTAAATACTAGAGTTTTTCTATCTCTTACAATATCTAATAATTCCTTTTTTAAGATAGTTATAAAATTACTCATTTGAATTACCTCCTATTAACTTTAAGAATGTTTCTTCTAAGTCATCATCTCCATACTTTTCTTTTAAATGACTTAAGGTACAATCTTCCATAAGTTTTCCTTTGTGAATTATTACAGCTCTATCACAAAGTTTTTCTACTTCTTTCATGGAGTGACTAGAAAATAGTATAATTTTATTTTCTTCTTTACATTTTAATATAAAGTCTTGTATAGTTCTTGCAGCACTAACATCAAGTCCTGTTGTCGGTTCGTCAAATAGCATAACTGATGGATTATGAACTATAGATCTAGCTATCGATATCTTTTGTTTCATACCTCTAGAATATTTTCCTACTGGTTTATCAATATAGTCTTCCATTTCAAAGTTTTTTGCTAATTCATCAATTCTTTCATTTGCTTCTTTGTTGTTCATACCATAAAGATTAGCGAAGTATCTAATGTTTTCTCTTCCACTTAATCTATCGTATAAACCAACATCTCCTCCGAAAAGAATACCAATTTCCTTTCTAACTTTTTCTGGATCTGATTTTACATCAATGTCATTTACTTTGATTTCTCCTTCAGATATTTCAAGCATGGTAGAAATCATTCTAAGAGTAGTAGTTTTACCAGCTCCGTTCTCCCCTAGTAGTCCAACAATTTCACCTTTATCTACAGTAAAAGATAGATTATCTACTACTTTTGATTTTTTAAAGCTTTTACAAAGATTTATTAGCTTTAGCATAAAAGCGTCCCCCTTAAATATTTAATAGTATAATAAAACTTTATAAGAGTTATTATATACAATATTATAGCGATAAATAATTATATATGCAATATAATTATAGAATAATTTCCATATATTGAGTTAAATATTTTTAAATTTATAATAGTGAAAAATGAAAATTTATACATATACAGAATAATTATTCATAATAATGTATATTTATTAATTGATATAGTGTATTATAAATAGTAGAGAATAAAGAGTGTTAAGACTACTATCTTAAAGTTAGTATTAGTAATTCAAGGTTAATAATATAAATAAAATTTTATAATTAATTATTGTTTGAATATTTAGATAAAATCTTAAAAGAAAATTAAGGAAGGTTATGCATAAATATGGATACAAAATTCTTGACATATAATTATATAAAATATAGAATATTATCAATAGAATAAGAATTTTATAAATTATATCAAGTTAAAAAGTACACTTTAAATTGGTCCAGAGAGGCCAGAAAGGGAGTATACCAGTATGTTATATTTAAATTCACAAAATAATTGCATAGCTATGTCAGTAAGGACATTTTCTAATACTGATATTAAATATATAAGGATAGTAGGGAGAAAACTATAATTTGTTGTCTCCTTAGTATCCTTTTGTTTTAGATAAGTAGGCTTTTATAAGGTGTATTTTTAGCTAAATAGTTAATTTAAGGAGGGCTAAATATGAAAGCAAAGTTAATATTAGAGAATGGTATGATATTTGAAGGCAAAGCCTTTGGACACCTAAAAGATAGTATAGGTGAGGTAGTATTTACTACAGGTATGACAGGCTATCAAGAGGTTTTAACTGATCCATCATATTATGGACAAATAGTAACAATGACTTACCCATTAATAGGTAATTACGGAATAAATTTAGAAGATATGGAATCTAAGACACCTAAGGTTAGAGGATTTATAGTAAGAGAAAAATGTAATTTCCCAAATAACTTTAGATGTGAAATGGATCTTGAAAGCTATTTAAAGCAAAACAAGATAATAGGTTTAGAAGGAATTGATACTAGAGCATTAACTAAGGTTCTAAGAAATCGTGGAACTATGAAAGGTATGATTAGTTTAGAAGAACTTTCATTAGAAGATGTTAAAGAAAGAATAGAAGGTTTTTCAAACAAAGATGCAGTAAGCATAGTTAGTACTAAGGAAAAGTACACTGTAGAAGGCACTGGAAAACATGTTGCAATAATTGACTTTGGAATTAAAGAAAATATAATAAGAAACTTTAAGGCTAGAGGATGTAAATTAACAGTATTCCCAATGAATACTACAGCAGAAGAAGTTTTAGATGTAAATCCAGACTTAGTATTCTTATCTAATGGCCCTGGAGATCCAGAAGATTTAGGAGAAGTAATAGAAAATATAAAGGAACTAGTAGGAAAGAAACCTATAGTAGGAATATGTTTAGGACATCAATTATTAGCATTAACTTTAGGTGGAACTACTACAAAATTAAAGTTTGGACACAGAGGATGCAACCATCCAGTTAAAGACTTAGAAGAAAACAAAGTTCATATAACATCACAAAATCACGGATATGTAGTTGAAACACTACCGAAAGATGTAGTAGCTACACATGTAAATATAAATGATGGAACTATAGAAGGTATGAAGCATAGTACTCTTCCAATTTTCTCAGTTCAATTCCATCCAGAGGCTGCAGCAGGTCCAAAGGATAGCGAGTATATATTTGATAAGTTTTTAAAGTATGCACTATAGGAGGGGTTAGGATATGCCATTAAATAAGGATATTAAAAAAGTTTTAGTTATAGGATCAGGTCCAATAGTAATAGGACAAGCAGCTGAATTCGATTATTCAGGAACTCAAGCTTGCCAAGCACTTAAGGAAGAAGGAATAGAAGTAGTATTAGTTAATTCAAATCCAGCAACTATCATGACTGATGCAGAAGTTGCAGATAAGATATATATAGAACCATTAACAATAGAGTTTTTAGAAAAAGTAATTGCTAAGGAAAAACCAGATAGTATGATTACAGGAATGGGTGGTCAAACAGGACTTAACTTAGCAGTTGAATTATATGAAGCTGGAATATTAGATAAGTATAATGTAAAAGTTATTGGAACATCTATTCAATCTATTAAAGAAGGTGAAGATAGAGAGCTCTTCAGAAATATGATGAATAGAATAAATGAACCAGTTATTCAAAGTGAAATAATAACTGAAATGGAAGCTGGAATTAAGTATGCAAATGAAATAGGTTATCCAGTAATAGTTAGACCAGCTTACACACTAGGAGGAACTGGTGGTGGAATAGCTGATAATGAAGCAGAGCTTAGAGAAATATTAGCTTCAGGATTACAGTTAAGTACTATAGGACAAGTTTTATTAGAAAAGTCAGTTAAGGGATGGAAAGAAGTAGAGTACGAAGTAATGAGAGACTCTTATGGAAACTGTATAACTGTATGTAATATGGAAAATATAGATCCAGTTGGTATCCATACAGGAGATAGTATAGTTGTAGCTCCATCACAAACTTTATCAGATAAAGAATATCAAATGCTTAGAACTTCAGCAATAAATATAATAAATGCTGTAGGTATTGAAGGTGGATGTAATGTACAATTTGCATTAAATCCAAATTCATTTGAATATGCAGTAATAGAAATTAATCCAAGAGTTTCTAGATCATCAGCTTTAGCATCTAAGGCAACTGGTTATCCAATAGCTAAACTTGCAGCAAAGATAGCTTTAGGATATGGATTAGATGAAATTAAAAATGCAGTAACTCAAAAGACTTACGCTTGCTTTGAACCAACTTTAGATTACGTAGTAGTTAAGATTCCAAAGTGGCCTTTTGATAAGTTCTTTACAGCAGATAGAGCTTTAGGAACTAAGATGATGGCAACAGGAGAAATAATGGCTATAGGAGCAAACCTAGAAGCTGCACTATTAAAGGGTATAAGAAGTTTAGAAATAGGAAAATACTCTTTAGATCATCCAAAATTTAAGGAATTAAGTATTCAAGAATTAAAATCAATAGTAGTTAAACCAGATGATGAAAGATTATTTGCTTTAGCTGAAATGATCAGAAGAGATTACAGAATAGAAAGTATTGCTAAGATAACTGGAATAGATATATTCTTCTTAGAAAAGTTCAAATGGATAATTCATGAAGAAACTAGATTAAAGTTAAGCAAAATAGAAGATTTAGATAAAGAATGGTTATTAAACTTAAAGAAAAAAGGATTCTCAGATAAGGCTATAGCAGATATGCTTAGAGTTAGTCCAGAAGATGTTTATAGACTAAGATCTATATGGAACATTAAGCCTGCATATAAGATGGTTGATACTTGTGGTGGAGAATTCGAAGCTTTATCACCATACTACTACTCAACTTATGAGCAATATGATGAAGTAGAAGTATCTAATAATAAGAAGGTAATAGTTATAGGATCAGGTCCAATTAGAATAGGACAAGGTATTGAATTCGACTATGCTTCAGTTCACTGCGTAAAATCATTAAAGAAAATGGGTATAGAAACTATAATAGTAAATAATAATCCAGAAACAGTAAGTACAGACTTTAATATTTCTGATAAATTATACTTCGAACCATTAACAGAAGAAGATGTACTAAATATAATTGAAAAGGAAAATCCAGATGGAGTTATACTTCAATTTGGTGGTCAAACAGCTATTAAGCTTGCAAATTTCTTAAAGGAAAAGGGGATAAAGACTTTAGGAACTACTGCAGATCAAATAGATATGGCTGAAGATAGAGAAAAGTTTGATGAATTATTAGAAAATCTAGGGATCGATAGACCAAAAGGTAAAGGGGTTTGGAATATAGAAGAAGGTTTAGAAGAGGCTAGAAGATTAGGCTTCCCAGTATTAGTTAGACCTTCATACGTTTTAGGGGGACAAGGTATGGAAATAACTCATGATGAAGATGAGTTAAAGTACTACTTAAAGAATGCTTTTGCGAAGGATAAGAAAAATCCAATATTAGTAGATAAATATTTAATGGGTAGAGAAATAGAAGTAGATGCTATATCTGATGGAGAAGAAATATTAATCCCAGGAGTTATGGAACATCTAGAAAGAGCTGGGGTTCACTCAGGAGACTCAGTTACTATGTATCCTAGCCAAAATATAAGCAAGGAAATCAAAGATAAGGTATTAGATTATACTAAGAAATTAGCAGTTGCTATAGGAATAAAGGGAATGATAAACATTCAATTTATAGAGTTTGAAGGCGAACTTTATATAATAGAAGTTAACCCAAGAGCATCAAGAACTGTTCCTTATATAAGTAAGGTAAGTAAAGTTCCAATAGTAGACTTAGCTACAAAGGTAATGCTTGGACATAAGTTAAAAGATTTAGGCTATGGAGTAGATATATACAAGGAGCCAGATTTAGTATCTGTTAAGGTTCCAGTATTCTCAACTCAAAAGCTTCCAAAGGTTGAAGTATCTTTAGGACCTGAAATGAAGTCTACAGGAGAAGTTTTAGGAGTAGGTAGAAATATTCAAGAAGCTTTATTCAAAGGCTTTGTAGGGGGAAGTATGTATCCTTCAAATAAGAAAGGTAAGATATTAGCAACTATCAAGAAGCATGATAAACAAGAATTCTTGCCAATAGCTAAGATGTTAGCAAGTACTGGTTACAAGTTTGTTGCAACAGAAGGAACAGCTAAGCTTTTAAGAGAAGCTGATATTGAAGTTGAAGTAGTTAGAAAGTTACATGAAGATGCACCAAATATCTTAGATGTAATTAAGAATAAAGAAGTTGACTTAGTAGTTAATACTCCAACTAAAGGAAATGACTCTAAGAGAGATGGATTTATAATAAGAAGAGCAGCCGTAGAGAGAAATATAGGTGTAATAACAGCCTTAGATACACTAAGAGCTATTGCAGAAGTGAAGTCTTTAGGTATAGAAGAAAAAGACCTAGAGGTATATGATATAGCAGCAGAATAGAAAAATTCCTTATATAGGGGATAAGAAAATTACTAATTGATAAATGGGGAGTTCAGGTAAGTATCTGAACTCCTTTTTCATATATTATATTAAAAAAAGTTATATAATTTGTGAGATATTATTGGTAAAAAATATCTAAATATAATTATACAAATAAAATTTACCAAAAGTATTGACTTTGAACGTGTGTTCGATTAATATAATTATAGAACTTATGTTTGGTTGGAGGGGTTATGATGAATAATGATATTTTTGTAAAATTAAATTATGAAACAATTGGAGAATTTAAGAGCTTAATAATAGATAGACAACATAAAGATTATGATAATAATAAATATATGATTTGCACAGGAAAATACGATAAGAATGGATGGACATTTATATTTAAGGCAAACAGTTTAAAAGAAGCTGAAGAGTTTATAAATAAAAACTCTATAAAGAAAAGAAATATAATTAGTAAAAGAAGAAGAATAGAAGACAACATTTCACTTATTAATAGTGATAAAATACATATTCCAGCATGGATATAAAATAAAGGCTCAGTCACCCCTGAGCCTTTATTTTTCTTTAACTACATAATTTTCAAATTCAGCTAATATCAAATCATAATTGCCATATAGTAAAGTAAGATTTTCTTTACTAGCGTTCCTATAAAAATCTAAATATTTTGCTTGGCCATACCTTTCAACTAAAAACCTTGTAAATGCTCCTGATAATGGGTAAGTATAAAAACAACCATCTGTATCTACTTCTTGATGGAATCTTTCAGAGTCAAATAATACATCCTTTATATCGAATTTTTTATTTGATACAAAATACAACTTGGCCCATTCATAATGAGTTTTACGTACAGGCTCTCCATTAATCATATTTACCCAGTATTCTTCTGTAAATTCTGCAAATCCTTCTCGTATAAAGCTAGAATCAGGTCGCCCCATATATAGATAAGATAATATATGAGCAAGCTCATGATTGCCTATACATTTAATTTTTTCATTATAGACAAAATGTAGTTCGTTAGGTTCTCTAGCGAAACCGTTACATGGATCATTATCACCATAGGCAGCTCCTACATCCTCTGGCTTATCATAAACAAACAACTTTAATTTAAAATCAATTTTTCTATTGAAAAAAACCTCGAAAAATTTGTAGGATTTTTCGTGTTCTATAATAATACTTTTTAAATCTGAATCTGATAATTCATCGTAATAGTATATATCAAAGAAATTATTATTAATATGCCTCATGCCTACCCCCATATTAGTCTAATATAATTTAATTAATATCAGTTAAAGATTTAATTATCTAATATATAAGGTAGCTTTATAGTAAATGTAGTTAAATCATCATTACTATTTACAGAAATGCTTCCATTATTATTATCAATTATTTCTTTAACTATATGTAATCCAAACCCATTATCTCCATGTTTATTTTCCTTAGTAGAGAATCCTTTTTCAAAAATCTTATCAATAATCTTATCATCTATTTTGGGGCCGTTATTTTGTATATCAATTACTAAATAATTATAATTATAATAGCTTTTAATCATTAGTAGTCCACTTCCGTTTATGGCTTCTATAGAATTTCTAATAATATTAGAGATTATTCTTTGTAGTTCCAATTCTCCTATAGATATACTTTCTAAATCAGCTTTTTCATCTATTAAAACATCAACATCTTTTAAATCGGTTGAGTTTACTATTTGTGATATAATAGATGATTCTGATGATAAGATCTTAACCTGAGAAGATATGTCATAACCAGCTATTATTCCTTTAAGTAAGTCACCTAATTTTTCATAGTTCTCCATTAAATAAGCTCCATATAAATATGAGATTTGGGATCCATAATCATGTTTTATCTTTTTTAGCTCAGTAATCTTCTTTTCTAATTCCTTATTTAATCTACTAATTTCAATTGATTTTTTTTCTATATTTGCAAAGTATAGAGTTAATAAAACAATAAATGAACCTAATAATAAAAATACTATTTCTTTAAAAAGAGGATTATCTTTATCATTATAAATAAATAAAAAAGATATTATAAAATCAGCTACTAAGGTTGTTGTTATTAAAACAAAGATAGATGAAACTCTTGATTTAATGATAAGATTAACCTTGTATATGAATTTCAAGTTCTTTAGAACTAAAAATGAAATTATAAATTGAGGTATATACATAACTAATATATTTGCTAAAGTTACATCTATTTTTGAATTATTTATTAAGAGGATAAACAACATAAAGCTTATAATAGCATTTATACCGATTATTAAATAAATTATGCTATAACCAATTATAGATCCTAATCTATCTTTTTTATAAGCGAGAAAAGGAAAGAATAATAACTGTTGAACGTGAATTATTATGATTGATAAACTAGAATTCCCCATTATGGTTGTGGTTGTTGCCATTAATAAAGAAATAAAAATTACGAATATGAATATTTGTATTTTGCTTCTTTTATATTTGTTTTGAACACAGTAGTCCGCTGCCAATACAAACATTAGGCTTTGAATAAAAGTATTTATGGTATCTATTAATCCTGAATACATTTAATACCTTCCTTTATCTGTAGTGTTTTAGTATTTTCAATAAATAAATATCCAATACAACCATACTATACAATATATTTCTAGATACTTCCATAAAATAGTTGCGACATTGTAAAAATATATTTAGTTTTTTCAAATAAATTAAATATTAATTAAATATTTTTCTTAAAAAGATAACTTGTCCTGTTAAATTGCATTTTTTCTTCATAAAATTTATGTGCTCTTGTTCTTTGTAAGCCAGAAGATAGAGATATTATTTCACAACCATTTTCTATACCTATATTTTCAACATAAGAAAGAAGTTTTTCTCCATAACCTCTAGACCTTTTATTTTCATCTGTTATTAAATCATCAACCCAAACATGTTTACCTGAATGAAGATTTGTACATATAGTAAAACCTATAATAGCAACAATTTCATTGTTTTCTAGTAATGAAATCATCCTATAGCCATCATTATGAATTAATTTAACAAGTTGAAGATATTTATCCTCATCCAAATCTGTTCTTAGCTGCTTTACTACTTTAAAAGCTGATCTCCATTGATTTTCTTCTAATAATTCTTTTATTTGTATTTTTACTTCTTGCATCTTAATACCTCCCATAAAGAACTACTTATAATATTTTAACATTTATTACTAAAATTTACCATAAAGTATAAAGAAGATTGAAATGTATGCAAATTAAAATATATATGTGGTAGCTTAATGAAAAACAGTATCTTTTTAAGGTGATGTTGTACAACATAAAATTAAGAAGGAATAATAAAAAAACTCCCGTAGGAGTTTTAAAAACAATTAATTTTATATAATTATAGTAGTTTCTAGTCCTTTTAAGACTGAAAAATTTCTATTTATATATCTAATAAATTCTTAGTATAGTTGCTATAAAGTTCTCTAAGTTTTTTCATACTATCTTCTAATTCAAGAAGTAGATTAGATGCTAATGCATAATCTTTATTTGAAATTGCTTCTTTAGTACGAGTAAATAAACTCTTAGTAGTATAAGTATCCTTCATTATATAATGTCTTAGATTATTGATAGTCATCCAGTTAGATATATCTAAGTCTAAAGCATTTACTGAATGAAGTTGCTTAAAGCTTCTTACTTCAGTTGCATGATTTAGAATAATTCTATGAATTATATCAGTTGTCCATCTTTGAGTTATAGCTAATTTAAAGCTGTTTATAATGCTATCACTAAATACATCATTTCTTCTTAAGACTTCTAACTTTTCAGGATATTTATCTAATTGAATTAAGTTTTCGTAAACTGTAGCAGGAGCCTTACCGAAGTACTCATCTCTTTCTTCATCAGTGAAGAATTCAAATACATCTTCTTCAGTTCTATATGCTCTAGATTTTTCTAAGTAATCTGCATCTTCTCCAGGTTTTTTAGATAATTCAGCTAAAAGTTCTTCTTCAGTTTTATTATTTTCAAGGGCATATATTATTCCATCTAACATAGCCATATAAGAAACAGATATAGCTAAATAAATATTAGAGTGTGGATTTGGAGATCTAAGTTCAAATCTAGTAGCCATAGGGTTTATTAAATCTCTAATCAATCCAATAAGTATAGTTCTATTTCTTGATGGATTGTCTGGAGACATACCAAGTGAAGTTACTATACAAATAGGAGCTTCAAAGCCAGGCTTTAATCTCTTAAAGGCTCCATTAGTAGAAGAGATAAATGGATTCATTATTTCATAGTTCTTTAAAATCCCCATTATTGCTCCATAACCTATAGTGCTTAAGAAATCTTTCTTTGTAGCATGGAATAAGTTGATTCTTTTTCCGTTCTTAAGTTTTAAACTCACTCCAAGATGAACGTGCATACCTGATCCTGCCACGCCATCAATAGGTTTAGCTTTAAAGGAAACATCTAACCCGTGTCTTCTAAATGTTTCTTGAGTAAGTATTTTAACGAAAATTTCATTGTCAGCAGCTTGTGCAGCATCTGAATATTTCCAGTCTATTTCAAGCTGTTCCATTATATGATTGAATTGTCCATTACTATCTAGTTGAGACTTAACTCCCCCAACTTCCTTATGACCCATTTCAGGTTCGAAGCCATAAGCTTCCATTAATAAAAGGGTTTCTTCTAAAGCTGTTCTAACTATTCCTTTAGTTCTTGTCCAATATTGTTCTTGCATAACTTCAGATGTAGATAATTCTTCTATATGAGCTTTCTCATTAGGTGTCTTAACCCAGAATTCTAGTTCTGTAGCTGAGGTTGTTACTATTTCATCTATATCATCAAAAGTTATATTGAATGGCTTTAAAGTATTAGGATTATTCTTGAATATATTTAGAAGAGTTGACTTAAAGGTCTTAACAGATGAGTTAAGAATATTTCTTGAACATACAGGTTTATTATTGTGGATTAAAAATGAAGGGATTCTAAGAGTACCAATAGGTTTATTTGTGGAAATATCTATATGATCATAATTATAATCAACAAACCAATTAGCGTTTTTATCTGCTACCATATCTACTTTTGCATCATTTAGTGTAGCGATTCCAGGAAGTACAACGGATGATCCATCTGTTTGAATGGCAACACCATTTAAGAATGAGTCTATATCATCTAAAAATAACTTTGCAGGAATTTTTTCATCGGTATCATTACCTGATAAATCGATACCTACTATAGATACGAATTTTATCTCAGGATGATCATTAAAAATTTTAAATAAGTCTTCTTTATTATGTAGTGATTTGGGAATCGTATAAATTAAATCTTTCATAAAAAAGCTTTCTTGCCGAAAAATAGCAAGAAAAAATTCACTTCCTTTCTGTGTACAATCGAATAATTAAATAAAACTAACAATATAATGTTCGTAATACTGAGTAATTTATAAAGAAATTCTATTATATATTAAGGTATGATGTCAATAATTAAATTAGTATTTTTTTATTCTTTTGGAAAATTTATTTTATAATAATATATAGAATTATTAGCAATTAAATTATACATTTAAGGAACTTTAACAAAATATAACATTGATTTAAAATAGTTAGTATATTTTTAAAGGTGCTGTTTGCGAAGCAGCACCTTTAATCATAGTTTTTTATTTGCAATTGATCTAATTGAATTTGATAATATATCTTCAGGATAGCCTAAGAAAGATAATAATTTTAGAGCATTTCCTGTATTACATATTCCTTCTTTAAGCATATAGTCAAAAACTAATCCTTCTTCTTCATCTATATCTTCACAGAAGTAATATTTCAAATATTTTTCATTACAACTCTCAGCTAATTCTAAATCATGAGTAGCCACTATTGATAGAGCATTTCTATCCATAATATATTTTAATATCTCTTTAGAGGCAGCTATCCTCTCAATAGGATTAGTTCCTTTAAATATTTCATCAATTATACAAAAGGCAGGTACGTCTTCTTCTAAAGAATTAAGTATCCTAAGAACAGACTTACATTCCTCTAAATAATAGCTAGCACCAGATAAAATATTATCTGATAGACTTAAGGAAGACATTACCCTAAAGAAGGATGCTTTATATTTATTAGAATAGCATGTATATATAGTTTGAGATAATAGTATGTTTATTGCTATAGTTCTCATAAATGTAGATTTACCAGACATATTTGACCCAGTTAATATAATACCTTGATTTAGAATAGAAATACTATTAGGTACCCCATCTTCTAGTAAAGGGTGATTAATATTTTCTACAGACAAGGTTTTATCGTTATTATCAATAAAATCAGGTAAACAATAGTATGGAAGCCTATCCCTAAAGGAAGCTACAGAAACATAAGCTTCAAGAGTTCCAACTAAAGAATATAATTCAATAAGATTTTGTCTATTTTCTTTAATAATATTTATAACTGAGTAGTAAGAACGTATTCTAGTTAAAAATAAAGCGTTTATAGTTTCTATAAAGATATCTAATTCACTTTGAGAATATATAAACTTTGTTTTAGAATCTATCTTTGATAATGGAGCTACTTTTTCATTAATCAGTGAAACGTAATTCTTTAATATTGGATTATCAATCTTAGATAGTTCTTTGGCTGCCCTAATAAAGTTACCTAAGTATTGAAGAGAAGATAACTCATATTCTATTTCAGCTGCACTCCTCATTGAAATAAACATATATATAGCGAAAATACCAAGGAAGGTAGGTATTTTATTAGCACCAAAAAGTATAAAATATACTACAGCTATAACTGAAGAAATAGCAAGAAGGTTATATAGTAGAAATTTTCCCTTATTAGGTGTAGCATCTGTATTAATTAAATTGAATACTTCTCCTTTTCGTTGTCTTCCTAAATTAGAAAGTATTTGCTGAATATGACCTCTTAAAGAAGGATCTTCATTTATAAGATTAATTATATCGTTTCTCTTTTCCAGTTCATCCTTAGAGGTTTTAGGAGTTCTTAAAAGGTAATATAACATCTGCTCCCCAGGAGTTGATGAACATATACTTATTTTTTTTAGGATTTCATCTAGGTTTAGGTCATCTGCAGTTTGATCGTCTATATTATGAAAGTTTTTTTCTTTTAAAACATCTGGACCAAATTCATAATAAAATTTATGGATTTTTTCGAAATCAAATTTATTATCATAAGCCTCTGGCCAAGAATGTAGTAGATAGTCTATTTCTTGAAGTCTTTTTGATTTATCAAATAGTTTAGAAGCTATAATAACGATTAGGACAAATAATGCGATACCTATTTGATAAGCTCGTCCGCCTAGTGTAGGACCAATTTTAAAGGTTATATAAATTATTAGTATAGCTAAAATTGCTGAGATTAAAGTAGATACTTTGTAAAAAGATAAATTTTTTTTCATTAGAAACCTCCAAAGTTTATATGAAAATAGTATTTATGTTATAGTAATGAATAGAATGTTATTAAATAATTAATATGTAATATATTTCTATTTATTATAGCATATAAGGAGAAATTAAATCTATATATGTTGCAATAAGCATTCTATCTTTGATTACGTTAGTTTATATTTAACATTATAATGTCGCTATTATATAGATTATTAATTGAAACATATATATGTTAATAAATTTATGGATTTATACTGCATTAAGGTATAAAATAAAAAGTAGAATTAAAGAAAATGGAGTGAGATAATTGGACAATAAGAATAGGCCAATAGGTTTTTTTGATTCAGGTGTAGGTGGATTAAGTGTAATGAGAGAAGCTTTAAAAATTATGCCTAATGAGAATTATATATATTTTGGAGATTCTAAAAATGCTCCATATGGGATTAAAAGTGTAGAAGAAGTTAGAGAATTAACTTTCAAAGCTGTAGAATTCTTACTTAATAAAGGAGTTAAGGGGATTGCAGTAGCTTGCAATACAGCAACTAGTGCAGCAGTTGCGGATTTAAGAAAGATGTATCCTGACCTGCCTTTAGTAGGTATAGAACCAGCATTAAAGCCAGCTGTTGAATCTGTGAATGATGGAAGCATATTGATTATGGCTACACCTATGACTTTAAAAGAAGCAAAATTTAATAGATTAATGAAAAAATATGAGGATAGAGCAGATATAGTACCTGCACCTTGTCCTGGTCTTATGGAATTTATTGAAGAAGGAAAACTTCAGGGGGAAGAGGTAGAGCAGTATTTATTAGATAAGGTAAATACATATAAAAAGGGAAAAATATCATCTATAGTGCTTGGATGTACACATTATCCATTTATAGAGCCATTATTATCTAGGATAGTTGGAGAAGATACTGTAATCATAGATGGTGGATTGGGTACAGCAAAAGAGTTAAAAAGAAGGTTAAATGAAAAAGAGTTACTAACTGATTCAACTGAAGTAGGAAAGGTTGAAATTATTAATTCTTTAGATAAAGAAGAAATAATAAATTTAAGCTATAGATTATTAGAACTATAGAATTTATTTAAAGGACATTAAATATTGATAAATAAGAAATTAGCGGGCCCCTAATTATTTCGATAGTTAGTGGGCCTTATATTATACCTTTTGATGATTAGGGGATATTTTGATTTAACTTTAAGAAAAGCTTCATAAAAAAATAAAATAAAAAATTGTTAAATTGTTGACAAAAAGCCAATAGGTTGATATATTATAGTAAAGAGCAAATTTTCAGAATATTTGAATAAGTTTTATGGTAGGGGGATATTTATGGATATTAAGATTAAAAATGTAATTGGGGAAGATGTAACTATTGAAGATGCTATACTTTTAAGAGAAATGATAAGAAATAGCATAAATCTTGGTGTAACTTTAGATTTTGAAGGATTTAGAAGAGTTCCAACTACTTTCTTAAATTTATTATTAGGAGATTTAATTAATAGTTTTGGAAGAGACTTTATTTTTAAGCAAATTGATGTTAAAAATTTATCAAACTATACAGATTATTCAAGGGTTGTTCTTGGAACTACCTTTCAATAAAGATATTATTATTAATTATAAAATAGTATTTAGTGAAAATTATAATAAGGTATAAATAGTTGTTTTTAATGTAGATGGGAAACCTTCTACAACTATTTATACCTTATTATTGCTATTTAATAAAATAAATTTATTTGTAAATTGTGTAATGAGAATTTAATCTTTGTAAGAAGGGTTTATTTAATTTTAGAAATAAAATAATGTAGTATAATGACTTCTAATAAGTTAAGTAGCTAGACTTTTAGTATATAAGATATTAGTGAGCTTTATTATTAGAAGTTTACTTTTTTGGCCATATTTTAACTAAGTAAATTATATATATGAAAATATCTATAAATAAGATATAATTACCATTATAGATAACTTATTATTAAAGTGAATTTATGTTAATAAATATGACAATAATAAGAGAAGATTTATTTTGAAAGGAGACTATTATGAAAAATCCAATAGTAACAATAAATATGGAAAATGGAGGAGTTATAAAAGCTGAATTATATCCGGAAGTAGCTCCAAATACAGTTAAGAATTTTATTAGCTTAATTAATAAAGGATTCTATGATGGAGTAATATTCCACAGAGTAATTCCAGGTTTTATGATTCAAGGGGGATGTCCAGACGGTAATGGAATGGGTGGCCCAGGATATAGCATTAAAGGAGAATTTACTAGAAATGGTTTTAAAAATGATCTAAAACATTCTAGAGGAGTGCTTTCAATGGCAAGAACTATGGTTCATGATTCAGCAGGAAGTCAATTCTTTATTATGGTTCAAGATTCACCACATCTAGATAATCAATATGCTGCATTTGGTAAAGTTATAGAAGGTATGGAAGTAGCTGATGGAATTGTTAAGGCTCAAAGAGACTATAATGATAAGCCATTTGAAGATCAAAAAATGGTGAAGGTTACTGTAGATACTTTTGGAGAAACTTATGATGATCCTGAAAAGGTATCAAGATAATAAAGGGATATAAAGAATATTAGTTTATGGGAGAGAAAGTATGCTTAGCGGAAATAAGAGTATTTTAGTATTTAATGCTCCTTTAGAAGAAGTAAATATCTTAAAGGAGAATGGCCTTAAGGTTATTGAGGTTTCAACTGAAATGACAGAAATGAAGATTTCTGATATTTTAGATGGGTTAAGATTTGAGACAGTAACTAATAACATAGTAGATGAAACAGTTATTCTATTTAATGACTTTTCAGATGAAGAAATTAGTCAAATTATAGCAAGTATCAGACAAAGATTTAAAGGCGGAATATTTGCTGTTGTTACTCCTACTTCAATCGAATGGAAGTTTAACTACCTGGTAGAACATTTAATTGAAGAAAGAGAGTGGTACTTGAAGAATCAGAAAGGAAGATAAGCTTTGAGTAGAGTTGGTGATAAGATAAAGGAAGCTAGACTTAAGGAAGGTTTAAGTCAAAAAGCTTTAGGAAAAAAACTTGGAGTTGCTGAAAAGTTTATAAATGAAGTTGAACTTGGAAGAAGAATAGCTAATGAGGATTTTATTGAAAAAGTATCTAAACTATTAAAGACAGATTTAAATGATGTTAGTATGGTAGTAACTGATGAGGCTCTACAAGAGGAAAGAAAAGTTTTAAAAGAAACAAATTCCTTTAAATCTTCTAAAGCTCCAAAAAGCCTTGGTAAGGAAGAAGAAGTTTGGACTAATGCATTTTCATCAGTATTAAAAAATGTACCTATTTATGATTATTCACTTAAGAATAATAAGGGTTATAAGGAACTTCCAATCCACTCTAATAAAATAGAGGGGTTTGCACAGGATAAGGTATTATACCTAGAGGTTCAAGATGATGAAATGTCTGGCTTTAGAATGTTAAAAGGAGATTTAGCATTTGCTTCATTATCAAAGGAAACTAGTAATAATGGAATTTTTTTAGTTGAATATAATGGAAAAAGAGCTGTAAGACAAGTAAAGCTATTAGGAAATTCAAAAGCTTTATTAGTTAGTAATGGAGGAAGCCTTTTAACTGAAACTGTAAACTTAAATGAAATAACAGTAATAGCTAAGTTAGAAAGATTAGAAATAAAACTATAAAATATTATAGGTAAATAGGCTGTTGATAAATTGTCAACAGCCTTTAATTTTAAAATAAGTTAGTAATCAGTGTATAAAGTCCTATTTTAGGGGGCGATATGATGATTTTTGAAGTAAATTGTTTAAAATTAATAAAGTAAAGAGTACTTCTGTTGATAAATAGGGGTACTCTTTATTTTTATTGTGGATAAATTTCAGCCCTAGACTATAAATCTATATTTAATCATCAATATTACCTATCTTATTTTTATAACTAATGAATATTTTTCTCACCATAAGCTTACTTTTCATATATTGATATAAATGGCTTTTGTGAGGTGATTAATATAGAAAATACAAATTCAAGCAAGATAAATTCCTCTCTTGGGATTATACAAAATACTCCAAAGAGTTTATTAGGGAAGTTAGGAGTAAACTTTGGGCTGACATCTATAGATGGGAATACTATTGAGGTGATAGCTTTATCTGGGGATAATCCTGTTAATGTTAAGTCATTAGTAGAAGGACTAAATGGGAAATATGAAGATTTAGGTTTTGGATATAGCATTATAACAATACCTATTGAAAATCTAGTAGCCCTTGCAAATAGTAAATATATTCAATATATAGAGTTGCCAAAAGAACTTTACACTACAGATTCTCAAAGTAATAGGGCATCTTGTGTACCAGTAGCTAGAGATACTTATAATATCCAAGGAGATGGGATATTAATAGGTTTTATAGATTCAGGTATTGATTTTACACATCCAGCTTTTAGAAATGATGATGGAACTACAAGGATAGATTATATATATGATTTAAATGCTGGTGGGAAGATTTATAATAGGGAAACCATTAATTTAGCTCTTCAAAATACTGATCCATATTCAGTTGTACCTTCAATTGATACTAATGAACATGGAACTCATGTAGCAGGTATTGCATGTGCAGGAGGAAGAATTAATGCAGAGTATTATGGAGTAGCTCCTAGGAGTTCTATTGCTATGGTTAAGTGTACAAGAGGCAGATTCGCCCTCAGCACGAATATTATGAGAGGAATAAAGTTTCTAATAGATGCTGGAAAGGAACTAGATAAGCCTTTAGTAATCAATATTAGTTTAAGTACAAATGATGGAGCTCATAATGGAACTAGTCTACTAGAACAATATATTTCTACTACATCTATTTTAGAGAGAGTAACTATAGTAATAGCAGCTGGGAATGAAGGGGACGCAGCGCATCATGTGGGAGGACAATTAGATAGAACAAATAGGATATCAATAAATGTGGCAGAAGATGAAAGGTATCTTGTACTTAATTTATATAAACCAGTTTTATCAGAAATATCAATTAGAATTATAAGTCCTACAGGAGCAACCAGCGGAGATATACCTATTAGAGAGGGATATTCCCAAGGACTTATAGGAACTGATATATATCAGGTCTTTTATACAGGTCCAAAACCTTTTGATATTATTGGAGAAATAACAATAGCCATAAATACTAATATGCAATATATATCTTTTGGTCAATGGGAGATAGATATAAGTTTAGTAAATCAGTATAGTGGAAATTTTGATATGTGGCTACCTATCTCTGAAGGTTTAAATATTAGAACAAAATTCTTACAGCCAACAGTATTAAATACTTTAGGAATTCCTGCAACAGTAACTAATATTATTGCAGTTGGAAGCTATAATTATCTAACTAACACAATTTCATCTTTTAGTGGAAGAGGAAGGCCAACAGTATATCAGCCTATAAGACCAGATTTAGTAGCACCAGGAGAAAATATAACATCTGTTGCACCTAATAGAAGTTTTGATACTAAAAGTGGTACATCTATGGCAACTCCACATGTATCAGGAATAGCTGCTTTAATGATGGAGTGGGGAATATTAATGAATAATGATCCATATTTATATGGGCAACGTCTAAAGTATTATTTAGTAATAGGAGCTAGGAGGTCTAGAACAGATATATTTTATCCAGATCCAAGCTGGGGGTATGGGGAGGTATGCTTAAGTTCAGCTATAGAAAATATAATTAAAAATATAGGAATAGTCACTCCAAGAAGGGAGGATAGTAATTTGAATAATAATAATCAAAACAGAGTAGAAAATCAACCAGAGGCTTCATCAGTTAAGGGGAGAAGCAGCCTATATCGATATTTTCAGACAAGTTTAATTAGAGATATAGACAAATATAATGAAGTTGTTGGTTTTTTTGTAGAATATACATCACTAGAGGATTTACTTAAAATTAATAATATACCGGGAGCATCTGTGACTGTAATTGATAATAACTTTGCTATTGTAATGATACCTTTCAATAAAGTATTGGAAATAGAACCCTATGTTAGAGATATTACATCAATAGAAATACCTGTAATTTATACTTTAGAGCAAATTACACCTGTTGAGGCTAGTGGAGCTACTCTTTTTCATAATAATCCCTTACTTCAGTTAAATGGAAGAGGAGTTGTAGTTGGAATAGTTGATACAGGTATAGATTATTTAAATAAGGAATTTATGAGGGAAGATGAAACAACTAGGATTTTAAGAATATGGGATCAGAGTATAGAAGGTAACAAGGAAGTATTTGGAGTGAAGTTAGGAGTAGAGTATAATGAAACCCAAATTAATGAAGCCATACAAGCATCTAAAAGGGGAGAAGATCCATATGCCATAGTAAATAGCAAAGATGAAGTTGGGCATGGAACATCAGTTGCAAGTATAGCTGGGGCTAGGGGTATTAATCCAGAAGTAATAGGAGCAGCCCCAGATTGTGATTTTGTAGTTGTAAAATTAAAGCAAGCACCTCAAGTAATGTTAGATTTTGCTGGGGTAAGCACTCCAGGTACTGGAAGATATACAACTGTAGAGCTTTATTTTGCAATAAGATATTTAGCTAGAATGGCATCTGAACTAAATAGGCCAATGGTAATTTGTGTACCATTGGGAAGTAATATTGGAGCTCATGATGGTACAAATAGCATAGAAGTAACTTTAGACTCTACAAGTACAAGGGTAGGGTTAATATCAGTAACGGGTACTGGAAATGAGGGGGATACAGATACCCATACAGAAGGAAGGTTCGAAAAGCCTGGAGAGATAAAAAATATAGAAGTTAGAATAGGAAAGGGTCAGAAAGATTTAAACTTTCAAATATATATACAACAACCAGATAAGGTTTCTATTGGTGTTGTTTCCCCATCAGGAGAAGTAGTTGATAAAATTCCTGTAAGATTAAATAAAGTAGAAAATATAAACTTTATATATGAAGGAACAAGGATGAGAATTGCTTATTTTTATCCTGATTTAGTTACTGGAGATGAAGTAATTAGCATAGAGGCAAGAGGACTAAAGGAAGGGATATGGCAATTTAGGCTTTATGGTGACTATATAGTAGACGGAAGATATTGGAGTTGGCTACCACAAAGAAGTTTACTAGATCAAGATACTAAGTTCTTAAGTCCTAGCCAGTATGTAACATTAACAGTACCAAGCACCGCAAGAACTGCAATAATCCCATCATTTTACAATCAAGTTAATAATGGAACAGTAGGTCAATCCGGAAGAGGATTTACTAGAGATGGGAGGATAAAACCGGATATTGCTGCAGGAGGAATAAACGCCACAGTAACTACGCCAGGAGGCACAACAAAAACTATAAGTGGTTCATCAGTTTCAACAGCAGTAACTGCTGGATGTTGCGCTCTTATTCTTCAATGGGGAATAGTTGATGGGAATTATCCAAGGTTATACTCAACAGAGATGAGAACTTATCTTATAAGAGGAGCAACTATGAGAGCAGGAGATATATATCCTAATGAGCAGTGGGGATATGGAATGTTAAATATGAAGGGTGTATTTGATGCTATTAGGGAAAACTTATCTGGGGGAGTTACTCAGACAAGATTTAATGAAGAATATAAAGTAGGAGAATTATTTATTAGTAAACCGAAAGGCATGTAAAGATATATAAGTTGTAATAAAGTTTTTACACTTTATTAATTTATATTTCATGTTAAAACTTTAAGAAATTGAATTAGCTTGACAACTTATATAAAAATTAAAAGGTCGATGCTTTCAATTGATGTAGTTTACTTTAAAGGTATTTTTCACTTAGAACTCTATAAGACTGCAAATATATATTGTTTGTTGAAACATATATATTAATAAATCTGAACAAAATTATTATAAGAGGCATATATTGGATATAGGAAAATAATTAAAGGAGAAATATATGGCTGAAAAGGGAAGTTTAAAGATACAGTGTTTTTTAGGCGATAGTTATATACCTGTAGATAATTCTAAAATAACTATAAGACCATCTGCCGAAGGAGCAGTTTCTCAAACAATTTCATTATCTACTAATTCTATGGGAGAATCTGAAATAGTAGAATTAGATGCACCACCATTATCATATTCTCAACAACCAACAGGGCAAGTTCCTTATAGCATGTATGACATCTTAGTTGAAAGAGATGGTTTCCAGAGTATTTTAATAAATAGATGTCAGATATTCCCTGGAGAATTATCAATTCAGCAATGTAACCTCATAGAGAGTTCTGGGATTTTAACTAGGATGGAAACGATAGAAACTCCCCCTAATACTGCAAATGCACCACCTAGTTTCCAAGGTGGAAATATTAATGAAGTTATAAATATTGGGCCAAATACTTTAAATGGTAATTATCCAGCAAAGATTCCAGAAGAAGTTGATAAGCCACTTCCACCACCAACTAGTGGAGTAGTTTTACCAAAGCCGGTTATTCCAGAATTTATAGTGGTTCATGCTGGGGGACCTAATAATACATCAGCTCCAAATTATAATGTTCTTTATAAAGATTATATAAAGAATGTTGCATCATGTGAGATTTATTCAACTTGGTCGGATAATACTATTAGGGCAAATATCTATGCTATCATTTCCTTTACATTAAATAGAATATATACTGAATGGTATAGAGGAAAAGGAAAGAACTTTGATATTACTACTTCAACTGCATATGATCATGCATTTACTTATGGAAGAAACATATTTGAAAGTATTAGTGCTGTAGTAGATGATATATTTTCTACTTATATAAGAAGAATAGGGAAAAAGCAGCCACTTCTTACACAATATTGTGATGGTAAAAATGTAACTTGCCCAGGATGGATGACCCAATGGGGAAGTAAGTACCTAGGGGACCAAGGAAAGGCTCCATTTGATATATTAACCAGTTTTTATGGCAATGACATCGAGTTAGTAACAGCAGAACAAGTTAAAGGGATACCAAAATCTTTCCCAGGATATGATTTGACTGTTGGTTCATCAGGAAATGAAGTAAGATCAATTCAAGAATATCTAAATAGGATAGCACAAAACTATCCATTGATTCCTAAAGTAGCTCAAGATGGAGTATTTGGACCTAGAACTGCAGAAGCAGTTAGTGTTTTCCAAGGAGTATTTAACTTACCAAAGACAGGAATAGTAGATTATGCTACATGGTACAAGATATCTGATATTTATGTAGGGGTTACTAGAATAGCAGAATTAAGAGGTGGTTATAGAGGAGGAATAAATTCTGTAGAGAGAATATTTATACCACCAACAGCTTTTGATGGATATGATAGTAATAAAATTCCTAAATTTAATTATTTTGATGATTTTATATAAAATAGATGAATTGGAAGTTTTCCAATTCATCTATTTTTTTCTATAAATCTATTTTTTTGTCGATAATAAGTATATAATAAGTGTATTACACTATTTTTGTCGTTAATAGGTTATAATGTCTATATTACATTAGTTATAATATGCGGGAGGGAAACAATGAAGGGGACGGTAGTATCTACATGGATTAGGACATGTAGGGATTTATATGGAAATGATCAAATTAGAAAATCTTTAAAAGCAGTTAATTGGCCGGAAGATATAGTTTTTAGTCCTTTAGATGACGTAGAGGATGAAAAGATATTTAAGTTTATAGGAGTGATTGCTAATAATGTAGGAACGCCTATAAATGAACTTTGGAGAATCATTGGAGAAAATAATTTAAATAAATTCGCAGAAGATTATCCAGTTTTCTTTAAAAGGGTGGACCTTTATAGATTTTTAAATTCTCTTAATTTTGTTCATGCCATAATAATGAAGAAAATAAGAGGTGCTAAGCCACCGATAATGGAAATTAAACAAATATCAGAAAAGGGAATTAACCTTACTTATAGATCAGATAGAGAACTTTTTGACTACTTCTTAGGGTTGCTAGGGGGAAGTGTTAAGTTCTTCGGTGAAAAAGTAAAGATTGAAGAAGTAGGTAGAGATAAAGGAAAACTTACAGTATATATAGAATTCGAGAAGAATATTCATTTAAATAAAAAGTATCTTATCAGTAGAACGTTATCTAACTTTGGTTTTAAGAGTTTAGAATTAAAGATTGGAGTTCCAATATTTATAGTAATTACTTTAATAGGATTACCGATGGTAGGATTACTTAAAGGTGTATTAATGGGGGGAGTAGCTGGATTAATATCTGGTTTTATTAGTAATATAGTAGTTAAACCGTTAAATGATATTATTGAAAACATAGAAAATAATAATTTTGAGGCTATAGACACTAGTATATCTACTAATGATAAACTAGAAAGGATATATGCAGGAATATCTAAATTAAAAAATAGTATTAGTGAAGATTTAACATCAGCTAACTTAACTTTAAATGAGTTAAGTGTATTTACTCAATCTATGTATAAAACGACTGAAAATATGAAGAAAGCAACACAAGAAATTTCAACTTCTTCAGAACAAGTACTAGAATTAGCAGAGAGACAAGAAGTAAGCACAGAAGAGCTTGTTAATCAAACTAATGAAAATATAGAAGCTTTAAAGGATTTAGTTGTACTTCAGGATAAAAATAAAAATATACTAGATAAGTCTGTTGATAAGATAAAAGAAAGTTACTTAAATGTAGACAAGTCTAATGAAGCTATTAGAGAAACCTTAAGTTCGTTTATGAACGTTAAGGAAAGAGGACAAAGCTTACAAAGAAAAGCTGATGATATAACTAATATCGTTTCATTAGTTTCTGGGATTTCAGATCAAACGAATCTTTTAGCTTTAAATGCATCAATTGAAGCAGCTAGGGCAGGAGAACAAGGAAGAGGTTTTGCAGTAGTAGCTGAAGAAGTAAGAAAGCTTGCAGAGCAATCGCAACAAGCAGTAAAAGATATAAATGATAATTTATCTTATTTTGCAAATGAGATAAATACACTAGTATCTAGTATTGAAAATCAATATACATTCTTAGAAGTAGAAGCTTCTAATCTAGAGAAGGTTAGAACAGTAAGCTCAGAAGCAAATGATCTAATAAAGATAGTTTCAAATGAAACTAATGAAGCTATAAATAAGTTAAATAAAGAAGTTACTTCAGTATCAGATATGAGTAAAAACATAGATTTATTAGCTGCTATAGCTGCAGAAAATGCTGCATCATCACAACTAGTAAATCAAAATGTTGAAGAGTTTACAAAAAGTATTCAAGAAATGTTGATAACTCTAGGAAAAGTAAGAGATGTTGGGGAAAACTTTGTAACAGATGTGGATTAATTATAAAAAATAATAAAATACACCTTAGGAAACCGAAGGATTGGTAACCTAGGGTGTATTTTTATGAACTAAATTAACTCTTTTCTATGTTTAAAATAATAATATATAGTTTGACTTATAAATACTAGACTTAATACGCCAAACATAGGGTAAAGTACTCCTATAAGTTTAGAAAAACCTATTACTGAAATAGGAAGAGCTATAAAAATAACAATAAATATAGCTTTTTTAAAGTCTAATTTAAAGGTATCATCTAAAGTTTTACTAATAGAATATACATCAGAAACTTCTGTAGAGAACATTTCTAGTAGTATAACTACTAGTAATAATGCTTGAATTATATTGCCAAAAGGCTGTGCCACAAATAAAAGAGGTATTTCATACTTATCTATATAAGGTTGATTAATCATAAGTAAGAAGTTTATAGCTATGCTCAATAAAACTAAGCCTATGGCGCCTAATGTAACTCCATAAAACATAGTTTTAGGTTTCCTAATTTCAGTGCTTAAAGGGACTAATACTCCAAGGCTACACAGAGTATTATAGCCAGCATAAAGCAGGGTAGAAATTGCTATTCCTTTCTTTTGAGCTTTAAAGCTAAATAAGTGTTCAAGGCTTATAAGATCCTTACAGAACATAAAATATAGTATAGTAATAATGGATATCGTAGCTATTAAAGTAGGAACTATAAAGGAATTAACCTCAATTAATCCATTAGTGCCTCTTAATAAAAAGAATAAAGCTATTACTACCATTATTAATGAACCTACTATTTTAGGTATTCCGAAAAATTGATTGATTAAGGCACCACTTCCAGCAAGGATAATAGATGCACTAGAAATTAAATAAAGAGTGGTGATAACACCAGTTATTTTCCCTAGGATATTTGGGCTAACTACCCTTATTACTTCTCCATAGGAAGTTAAGTTATGTTTAATACTGATTTTAGAGACAATTGAGCCAAGTAATATATAAAAAAATCCACAGGCTATTATTCCTAAAAAACTAATTACTCCATAAGAAGTAAAGAATTCTTTTATTTCCTGCCCAGATGCAAGTCCAGCTCCTACTATGGTACCTATAAATACCACTGATACTTTGAAAATTTTTGAAAATTCATCCTTCATTTTTAATCCCCCTACTTCATCTATACTAACAATATATAGGATTTATTAAATTTTTATTCTTTAGCGGGCTATTTTTCGTAATAATTATTTTGATATTTAAAATGAAGAATAATAATTATAATGTCTATTCTAATTGAATATGAAATAAAGTTATTACTTTAAAGATGAATAAGCTATCTAAACTTAGGGAAAATAACCTTAAGGACCATTTAAGGAGTGATAGCTTTGAAATATAAAAAAAATAAAATAATGTATATACTGTCCTTAATAATATTAAATCTATATATTTTTTCAGGATGCTCATATTATCAATCTTCAGATGTGGAAGTAGATTTATTTAAGCCTAAAAAGGCATATGAACTATCAGATAAATATCTTGGCTTAATTAGAAATGATAATATTGAAGAGGCTAACTCTCTTTGCACAGAAAACCTATTAAAAAATAATAATGAAATAACAACAGGAACATCAAAAATAATATCTTTTGAACCTGAAGCACTTATTGAAGCATCTAGTAAATCAGTATTTATTACTTTTAATGTTATTAGAAATTCTTCATCTGAGCCAAAATGTGATTTGGATAACTTTGCAATTAAAGTTATAAAGGATGGAGAAGACTATAAAATAGATGAAATTAAAGCTATGAATAAGATGCAAGTCTTTGTTAAGAATAACTCATTAAGAATCATTGGTGAAGATGGTGGAAAAAGTGATTTAATAGTTTCTTTAAGTAATATGCCTAAGGATGTTTACTTAAGAAGAAATGAACTTATGTTACATAAGGAAAAGGTAGAAGCAGAAGCCTTTGGGCCAGTAGCCTTAGGATATAAGGGGAAAAAAGTAGCTATTTCTACCACGGGTGGAAATAAGACATTCTTATCAATTGCATATATAGAAGAAAGTAAGGCAACCCAAGGAGGAGCAAATGAATCTAATCCTAATAAAGAAGGAAGCACTGAAGTTAATTTAGAAGATGCTTTAGACAAACCAATAGCTAAAAAAGTAATACCACTTGATTTACTAAGAAATATAAAAATAGATAACTTAGTATTTACAAAAGAAGAGGGATTTTTAATAGTAGAATATCTAAACTCTAACTTAGTAAGAAGAATTAAAGTTTATAATGGCGAAAATGGAGAACTAGTAGACCTCGACTTTGATAAGGAGTTTCCAGCGGATACCTATAATATATCCCTAATTAATTTTGATAAAGAGGACTTTAAAATATCAGTAGGTGGTAAGTTAGGGGCTAAGGATATAAATGCAGAAAAATTAGGTGAGTATGATGTTTCAATAGAAGGAAAAGAAATCAAAAAAAGTACATAAAATACTTAACATATGTGAATATTGTAGTAGAATAAAAGTACGACTTAAATAAAGTGGTACTTTTATTTTTGGAGGAAATTATGAAAAAATGGAATGATAAAAGATATCATAGCTTAAACTATTATCTTAGAAATAAATTTAACGAAAAAGTATATAAAATATCTTTAGACGGGGGATTTACTTGTCCTAATAGAGATGGAAAAGTTGCAAAAGGTGGATGTACATTCTGTAGTGCAAGGGGATCAGGGGACTTTGCAGGAAGCAGAACATTATCAATAACTAAGCAATTTGAAGATAGAAAAGATATGATGGAGAAAAAGTGGAAGGATGGAAAGCTAATTGCTTATTTTCAGGCATACACAAATACATATGCACCAGTTGAAGAACTTAGAAGAAAATATCAAGAAGCTTTAGCTCAAAAGAATGTAGTTGCCTTATCTATAGCCACTAGACCAGACTGTATTGATGATGACGTACTTGAATTTTTAAGTGAATTAAATGAAAAGATATATTTAATAGTAGAGCTAGGTTTACAAACTGTAAATGATGAAACCGCGAGAAACTTTAATAGAGGATATGACTTTGAAGTATTTGATAATACACTTAAGAGATTATTAGATAGAAATATAGAGGTAGTAGTTCATACAATATTTGGACTTCCAGGTGAAACTGAAGAAGATATGTTAAAGACAGTAGATTATATAGCTCATTCAGGAGCTAAGGGAATTAAGTTCCACCTGCTTCACTTGATGGAAGGTACAAAAATGGTAGAGCAATATGAGAATGGTGAATTAAAATTACTGACTCAAGAGCAATATATAGATTTAATATGCAAGGGTGTGTCTATGCTGCCTGAAGATATGGTAGTTCATAGACTGACAGGTGATGCACCTAGGGAAATGTTAATAGGACCTATGTGGAGCTTAAAGAAATGGGAAGTATTAAATGCTATAGATAAAGCCTTAGAAGATAATGATATTTGGCAAGGAAAGAACTTTAAATAGTTTAGCTCAGGGGGAGATTTAATGAAGGTAGATTTAATAATATCAGCTGATAATATAAAAGAAGAGGACTTAAGGGGAAAAGTAGTTGTAGTTATAGATATGTTAAGAGCTACATCAGTTATAGTTACAGCATTAAATAATAAAGCAAAAGAAGTATTTCCTATATTAACGGTAGAAGAAGCCTTTAGTAAGAAGAATGAGTTAGTAGCTGAAGGAATTAGCCCTTTACTTGGTGGAGAAAGAAAAGCAGTAAGAATAGAAAGATTTGATTTTTCTAATTCACCTTTAGAATATACAGCTGAAAAGGTAGAAGGAAAGAGTATAATTTTAAGTACCACAAATGGAACTAGAGCCATAAATTTAAGTTTAAACTCAGAGGAAATTTTAATCGGGGCAATGATTAATTCTAAAGCTGTTATTAAGTTAGTAAAAGAAATAAATAAAGATGTAGTATTTATAAATGCAGGAACTAATGGAGAGTTTTCCATGGATGACTTTATATGTTCGGGATATATGATTAGTTTATTATGTGAAGGTGAAGAAAAAAATAAATATGAAATTTCAGATATATCTAAAACTGCAAAATATATTTATGAAAATAATCTTAATATAATTGATTTTATTAAAAATGCAAGACATTATAATATTTTAATGGAACTTGGATTAAATAATGATCTAGAATATTGCTGTAAAAAGGACATAATAGATGTAGTTCCTAGAGTAGATAAGAGGTCTAGAAGTATAAAATTATAATAGAAAGTCACTTAAAAAAATAAATTATTTAAATTGTTAAATAATTTGAAAATTTTTATTGACAATCTTAGGGAAAAGATATATTATAATATTAGATTGATAATCAATATCAGTTAGGATTTAAATATATTATTAAAAGCTCCACACTTCTAATAATATACAGTATAAATTAAACTCCTATATTATAGAATTTATTTCGAGGAAATGGCTAAAGGCAACTTTGGCCATTTCTATTTTTTTTGCATAAAAAGTTGAAAAAAAATCTATGTAGAATAAATAGTGGTAATAGGTAGAAAAGTTTCAACAATTACAAATGACCTCATATTTAGATAATGATTTTATTATGATAAAATTATCAGACCAGATGAAGAAAAAGCTTAAAGGAGGAAATCTTATGAGCAAGTCTAGGATAGTAACGATTATAGTATCATTAGGAGTTATTGTAGTTTTAGGTGTAGGTGCGTATTTTATGTACTCAAATAAACAAACTCCAGGTGATATTGCTAAAGTTGAAGAAAAAGACAAAAATTCTTCTAATCAGGTTGAAAAAGAAAATAAAGAGAAGAATTCAAATACACCTAATAGCAGTAATAATCCACCAAATGCTTCTCATGAAAATAATGGTGGAGGGTCTACTGAAAATAATAATCCTTCAAATGGTAATGAGAATAATAATAATTCAAATAATAATGGATCAACTGGAGGAGTCACTCCAAGTAATCCAGAAAAGAATCCTAGTGTAAATCCATTGCCACCTCAAGCAAATAGTGGAAATAATAGTGGCTCAACTGGTACTCCAGAGAATCCAAGTGCACAATCAGCACCTAGTGATAATAATTTTGCAGCAGAAATTGAACAGTTAATTTACCAAAGAGTAAATTCAGAAAGAGCTGCAGCGGGTCTTCCAGGATTAAGTTATAATACTACCATGGAGAAATATGCTAGGATTAAGTCAGCTGATATGGGGGAAAAAGGATATTTTTCTCACGAAGATCCTCAGGGAAAACTAATAACAGATACAATGAAAGCCGATGGTGTTTCATATAATTCTTGGGGAGAAAATATAGCCTATATTCAAGGTAAAAGAGGTAATGAAGGATTAGCAACAGAATTTATGAATAATTGGATGAATTCATCTGGGCATAGAGCTAATATTTTATCTACTAACTTTACCAGTATAGGAGTAGGTGTATATAAAATAGGTAATACTTATTATGCAACACAAGAGTTCTATAGATAAGAAGATACAATAAAAAAATTATTTTTTATAATAACATCAGTTTATAAAAATTTAAGGGCTATCACACAAGAGTAATAAATTGTGAGATAGCGCCTTAGATTATCTTTTAAACTGGTGTTTTTTTATTTGTATTAGGTATGAAAATGAGAAAATCATTGTCGTATTAACTAGTATATTTAACTAATGAGTTTTATTTATTAAAACTTATACATTTATTCACAAATTTTCTATTTAGTGATACTATGAAGACAGGTTATATTAAGAGGTGAATAAAATGAATAAAGGTGTTGTCGTAGATGTTGCCAATATTGATGTTACTTACAATAAAACAAGGATATTAAGTAATGTAGATATAAAGATTAAAGAGGGTGAAATAATAGGACTGCTAGGTCCATCTGGAGCTGGAAAGACTACTTTAGTTAAAGTTATTATTGGGATGAAAGAAGTAGATAAAGGTGAAGTTAAAGTGTTTGACAATAAGATGCCAACATTAGATGTTTCAAAAGATATAGGATATATGGCTCAAAGTGATGCTTTATATGATGATATATCAGCACTTGATAATGTTTTATTCTTTGGAGAATTATATGGAATTAAAGGTGAAGCAGCTAAAGAAAGAGCTATGGAAGTTTTAAGATTAGTTAATCTAGATAAAGATTTTAATAAAGCAGTTAAAAATTATTCTGGAGGAATGAAAAGAAGGCTTTCATTAGCAATAGCTCTTCTTCATAACCCTAAATTATTGATTTTAGATGAGCCTACCGTAGGGATAGATCCTATTCTTAGAAAAAAATTCTGGGATGAATTTGAGAGAATAAAGAATGCTGGAAGGACTATTATAGTAACTACTCATGTTATGGATGAAGCATATAAATGTGATAAGTTAGCTTTAATTAGGGATGGAGAAATTATATCAGAAGGTACACCAAAAGAGATAATAGAATCCTCAGGCGGAAAAACTATAGAGGATGCATTTTTATTCTATAGTAGAGAAAAAGGGGATGAGTAAGATGAGAACTTTTACTGTAGCCAAAAGAATAGTTAAGCAAATTATTGGTGATAAAAGATCCTTAGCATTACTATTTATAGCTCCAATCTTTGTACTTACTTTATTCAATATAATATTGAATTCCACAATTGATAATCCTAAATTACTTATTGATAGTAATAGTAATATTCCAATAGCATTAATTGATGAGATGAAAAATCAAGGCGAAGTCTATGAAAGTAGTGATTCAGAAGAATCTTTAATAGAAAAAATAAAAGATAGAGAGTACGATGCCTTAATTCAAATGGAGAATGAAGATTTAATAACAATAGTAGAAGGAAGTGAAATGAGTATAAATTCAGCTGTACAAAAGGCTGTTTCTACTGCTTTTAGTAATTATTCTAAGGATATGATATCAGGAAATGAAAATTTATCTAAAATGGGTATTAGGATGTTAGATAATGAGTTTAGCTATATAAATGGGTCATCTGATATGACTACATTCGATTCTATAGCACCAATGATGATGGGTTTTTTTATATTTTTCTTTGTATTCTTATTAGCAGGTATAGCCTTCTTAAGAGAAAGAATAAGTGGAACCTTAGAAAGATTAATGGCTACTCCAATAAAGAGAATGGAAATAGTAATGGGATACTTCTTAGGATTTGGAGTATTTGTAATTATACAAACAATACTTATACAAATTTTTATGATATATGTACTTGGAATAACTGTTAAAGGAAGTCCTTTACTAGTCCTCTTAATAAATATATTGTTGGCTGCTGGCTCACTTTCTTTAGGAACTTTGCTTTCAACCTTTGCAAAAAATGAATTTCAATTAATACAGTTTGTACCAATAGTGATTGTTCCTCAAATATTATTTTGTGGACTATTTTCATTAAGAGAGTCTCCGATATGGATACAAGGATTATCAAAGGTATTTCCATTAACTTATGCAGCGGATGCATTAACAGGGGTGGTTCTTAGAGGTTCATCTTTAAGTGATATATCATTGGATTTATTAATTTTAACTGTTTATGCAATAGTGTTTATTATATTAAACTCGATAGCCCTAAAAAAATACAGAAGACTATAAATTTTCGTTAGCTTATAAAATATTTGTTTAATATTGAAAATTCTTGTAGAAGAGTGAATTACTCATAAAAATAATTAGATTTGAGGTAAATTTATGAAAAATTTAGGAACGAAGACCATTGAGACTGAAAGATTAATTTTAAGAAAATTTAAAGTAGAAGATGCAGAAGCTGCTTATAAGAATTGGACATCTGATCCAGAGGTTGCTAAGTTTTTAACGTGGCCTCCTCATAAAGATGTAGAGGTAACAGAAGGCGTCCTTAAAGCTTGGGTAAATAGTTATGATAAAGATGACTTTTATCAATGGGCAATTACCTTAAAAGAAAATGGTAATGAACCTATAGGATGTATTAGTGTAGTAGATAAAGATGAAGAAATAAATATGTTTCATATAGGCTATTGCATTAGTAGAAAATGGTGGAATAAAGGTGTGACTTCAGAAGCATTAAAAGCTGTAATTCATTATTTGATTAAGGAAGTCGGGGCAAATAGGGTAGAATCTAGACATGACCCTAATAATCCTAATTCAGGCAAGGTAATGATGAAATGTGGAATGAAATATGAAGGAACAATGAGACAAGCTGATATAAATAATCAAGGTATATGCGATTACTCTATGTATGGAATCCTTGCTGAAGACTATGTGTCATAAAATGCTAATATAATCGCAAAGATAATCAAGTTATGAAAACATTTTACGTGTGGTTTAATTTTCCTTTATTATAAGTTATTATATAAGTGTTAATTCATAATAAAAAGGTAAGGGGGATTACAAATGAGGATTGCCATAGATATGGACGAGGTAATTGCAGATTTTTCTGAGAAGGATTTGCGAACATTTAATAAGTTATTTAATAAAGAGGTTACTCAAGAAGAGGTTGGTAATGGATATGTAACACAAAAGTATCCTGAATATGAGGACGCTATGGTGTTCATAAGGAATAATGCTGATTTTTTCAGAGATATGAAGGTTATGCCAGATTCTAAGAGAGTTATTGAACGCTTAGCAAAGAAGCATGAAATATTTATTGTAACAGCAGCTATGCATTTTTCTAATAGCATTCATGGAAAAATTGATTGGTTGAAAAGTAATTTTCCATTTATTGATCAGAAGCATTATGTTTTTTGTGGTGATAAGTCTATTATTAATACAGATTATTTAATTGATGATTCACTTGAAAATTTAAGAGTTTTTTCTGGCAAGGGATTATTATTTTCAGCTTATCATAATTTAGATAAGGATTACGATTATATTCGTGTAAATAATTGGCTTGAAGTAGAAGCTTATTTTGAAGAAAAGGGATTAATATAAAGGTGCTTGCAGCACAGTGAAAAATTAAAAATAAATAATTTTTAGTGATTCTGAAAGAATTACATCAATAATTGTTAACTGTTAATTGTTAATTAAAAAAGGGTCTGTTCTAATGAAACAGACCCTTTATATTAAGGTGAATTTACTTCATTGAGTTTAAACTACTTGGAATATGAAGAACTTTAAATAATAAGATTCATCAGAACCCCATAATATTGGATGGTCTGAACTTTGAGTTCTTACTTCTACTTGTCTTAAGGTTCTTCTAGCATCATGAGCTGCTTCTAGAACTGTTTTCTTTAATTGTTCTTCACTCATATAATGTGAACAAGAACAAGTTGCAAAGTAGCCGCCTGGTTTAACCATTTTTAAACCTCTAAGGTTTATTTCTTTATATCCTCTAATAGCAGCATTAATTGTATTCCTTGATTTAGTAAAAGCTGGTGGATCTAAAATAACCACATCAAATTGTCTACCTTCTCTTGACCAATCGCCAAGAACATTAAAAGCATTATGACACTCAAATTTAACAGTATCTTGCAAGTTGTTAAGTTCTGCATTTCTTGTAGCACAATCTATGGCATGTTGAGATACATCAATACCTAAAACAGATTTAGCGCCAGCTATTCCTGCATTTAATGCAAAAGATCCAGTATGAGTAAAGCAATCTAATACATCTCTGCCCTTACAAATTCTATGCATAGCTGCTCTATTTTCTTTTTGGTCTAGGAAGAAACCTGTTTTTTGACCATTTTCTAAATCAACTATGTATTTAACACCATTTTCAATAATTTCAATATTAGTATCAAAAGGTTCAGTTAAGAAGCCTTTAGTTTGCTCAAGACCTTCGATTTCTCTAGTCTTAATATCACTTCTTTCATAAACACCTTTAGCTCCAAATTCATTAACTAATATTTTTACTACAATATCTCTATACTGATCCATTCCTAATGTAGATATTTGAATTACATAGTAATCTTCAAATTTATCTACTGTAAGACCTGGTAAAAAGTCAGCTTCACCAAAGATAAGTCTACAAGAAGAAGTGTCTATAACAGTTTTTCTGTAATCATAGGCAGCTTCAAATCTTCTTTTAAAGAAATCATAATCAATTTCTTCTTCTATATTTCTAGTCATTATTCTAATTGTTATTTTACTTCTATCGTTAATATAGCCTTTACCTATAAAGAATCCTTTATGGTTATAAACTTCAACTATATCACCATTTTCATAGTCACCATCATATTCATTTATCTCATCAATATATATCCAAGGTCTGCCTTGTTCAGCTCTCTTATTTTTTCCTTTATGTAAATAAAACTTACTTGCCATAATATAGCTCCTTCCTGAATAAGTTCTATAAAATTATATCACAATTAGGAATTAAGTATAGATATTTATAGATATAATAATGATAAAATAAATATATAGATCTTGTATAAAATTATAAGTAGATAAAATATTTAATTATATAGTTAGCAGATAAAAATTATTATAAGTTATTTAACAATAATAAATAATGATTTTTAAATTAGTAACTATTATGTTGAGTGGAGAAGAAGTATGAAGATAGTATTAGCACCTGATTCTTTTAAAGAAAGTATGACTGCAAAAGAGGCTTGTTTAGCCATGGAAAAGGGAATAAAGAGAGTAATAAATGAAATAGAAATAGTTCATGCCCCCATGGGAGATGGAGGAGAGGGAACTTTAGATGCATTGGTTGATGCTACAAATGGAGAAATTTATTATAAAGATGTTGTTGCTCCATTAGGAAATAAGGTTAGGGCAAGGTTTGGAATTTTAGGAGATAAAAAAACAGCTATAATTGAAATGGCTGAAGCTAGTGGATTACATTTAGTAGATAAAGATAATAGGAGCCCGCTAATAACTACAAGTTTTGGAACAGGAGAATTAATAAAGGAAGCCTTAGATAAAGATGTTGATAGAATACTTATAGGGCTAGGAGGAAGTGCTACTAATGATGCCGGGGTAGGAATGCTTCAAGCCTTAGGAGTTAGATTTAAAGATAAGGAAAACAATGAAGTTTCCTATGGCGGAGGAGAATTAAGAAAAATATCATCTATAGATATTTCTAATTTAGATAAAAGAATATTAAGTACTAAAATAGAAATAGCCTGTGATGTAAAGAATCCTCTTACTGGACCTGAAGGAGCAAGTGAAGTATTTGGTAGGCAAAAGGGTGCAAATGATGAAATTGTAAAAATTCTTGATGAAAATCTAAAACATTTTGCTAATATATCTAGAAAAATAATAGGAAAAGATATAGATAATATACAAGGCGCTGGAGCTGCAGGAGGCTTAGGAGCTGCACTGATAGGGTTTTGTAATGGTGAAGTAAAGCCAGGTATAGATACTGTAATAGAATATTCAAGATTAGAAGATAAGTTAAAAGGTGCAGACTTCGTATTCACAGGTGAAGGAAGTATAGATTTTCAAACTAAGTTTGGGAAAACACCAGCTGGTGTTGCTACTTTAGCTAAGAAATATAATATTCCAGTAATAGCTTTTGCAGGGAAGATTGGCAAGGAAATTAATGAACTTTATTCTCTTGGTATAGATTCCATAGTAGGTATAACTCCAGGAGTAATGGAATTAGATAAGGCCTTAAAAGAAGGAAAAAACAATTTAGCGGTAGCTACAGAAAATATAGTAAGAATAATTGCAATAAAACACAGTATATTATAATGTAGATAAATTTTTAGGAGATTTTTATGATATTTAAGGCTATTATTATACCTACGCCAAAGAGAATAAAAAAATACTTTGAAGAAGCAATGATAGAATTTAACACATCAAGTCTTAAAAAAGAGGAAGACAAGGAATTAAAACATATTAATTTATCAAAAGATAGTTTCAAAAGTTATGGAATATCAATGAAGATATTTTAAAAAATTAGATTTATAGGGTTGTTGTAATGCAGCTCTATTTATTTTTTGCATAAAAAAACCACCTGTTTCCATAGCAGGTGGTTTTAGGGGAGATATAATCTATATGCTAATATAGTTTGGGGGAACTATATTAGTTATTTTCCAGATGCTTCTCAATCAAATTTTGGATTGTAGGGGTACATCTGTAGCCTCTGCACCCACCTGTACAAGCTCCCGTTGCCTTAGAAACTTCTGATACAGTATGAGCTCCGGCTTTGATTGCATCTTTAATTTTGGATCTTGGTATTGCCTTGCAAGTACAAACTTTAGTAAGCTTATCAAGGACTTGTTCGTTTAAGTTATTTTCCATTTATCTTTCCTCCTAATATAAGAATAGATTAAGGAAAATAAAGGGGATAAAAAATAAATTTTTAATATTTATTCTTTATGATTATATTATATGTGGATTGCTATAGAAAGTCAATACTAATTGATAAAAATTATTAATTAGTTTCGACTATCAAGATGGCTAACATTTAGAAATATATTGATATTTTTCTTTAAATTTATTAAAATATTCTCATATATATACTTTTATATTAATTTACTTTGTAGTAGAATAATATATATGTTTCAGTAATTAATGTACATTTTGAGAATTTATATTATTTTAAGTGATAAATAATTATTAAATCAAATTACATTAATCGAAAGCATAGATGACTTTTATAAATAAAAACTATGATTAGGAAAAGTACTTAATTGGATTCTTTAAGAGAGTGGTTGGAAGGTGCAAAACCATAGATAAGATTAGGGAAAATCACCTAGGAGTTTGAGGCTGAAAGGTAAAATGCTTATTAGGTCTTCACGTTAGCTTGCGTTAAAAGATAGAGTATGTTAGTGCTCGAAATTATTAATTTCATTAATATAAGTGAAATTATAACCTTAGGTGGTATAGCGAATAATCTTCGTCCTATTGTGGGCGAAGTTTTTTTATTATATTTAGGAAATATAATAAGGATATAGTGCAAAGAATAAGGGTATTAACATAATAATGAAGTGACCAATATCTTTGAAGTATGAATTATCATATTTTAGTGATTTGGATCTTTCTAAAAAGCATTAAATATTATAATTTATACTTTTTATTTATAAAAATTGTTAAAAACAAATATATATGTTTCAATAAACAATCTACATTTTAAGTGCCTATATTATTTTGAGTGAAAAATAATTTTAAAGTGTAAATTACATTAATTGAAAGCTTATATATTAAATTTATTAATAGGAAAGCAAAGTAGCTTTTAAATGAGTTTAAATCACAAGAAGGGAGTTTAATTATGTACAAAAAGGTTGAATTACCAAAGGGTTTTGTAGGCATGGAAAAAGAAGTAGCTGACCTTTGGAAAGCTAAGAATGTAATTAAGAAGAACTTTGATATGAACCAAGATGGTGAGTATTTTACATTCTATGATGGGCCTCCAACAGCAAATGGAAGACCACACGTAGGACACGTATTAACAAGAGTTATGAAGGATATTATCCCAAGATATAAGGTAATGAAGGGATACAAAGTAATTAGAAAGGCTGGATGGGATACTCATGGACTTCCAGTTGAGCTAGAGATAGAAAAGAAACTTGGAATCTCAGGAAAAGAGCAAATAGAAGAATACGGAGTTGAAAAGTTCGTTAAGGAATGTAAGGACTCAGTATTCACTTATGTTAATATGTGGGAAAAGATGACTGACCAAATTGGATATTGGGTTGATATGGAAAAACCTTATGTTACATATCACAATTCATATATTGAATCTGTTTGGTGGGCATTAAATCAATTATGGGAAAAGGGACTTTTATATAAGGGACATAAGGTAATGCCATACTGTCCAAGATGTGGAACTGGACTTTCTTCTCATGAAGTTTCACAAGGTTATAAGGATGTTAAGGACTTAACTGCTATAGCTAAGTTTAAAGTTGAAGGAGAAGAAAATAAGTATATACTTGCTTGGACAACAACTCCTTGGACTTTACCATCTAACTTAGCATTATGTGTAAACAAGGCTTATGATTATATAGAAGCTAAAGTTGAAGATGAAATTTTAGTTATTGCAAAAGAATTAGCTCCAAAGGTTTTAGGAGAAGATTATGAAGTAGTAAAAGAGTTCAAGGGAACTGAATTACTAGGAACTAAATATGAAAGATTACTTCCATTTGGAAAAGTTGATGGAAAAGCTTTTGAAGTTATTCATGGTGACTACGTAACTTTATCGGATGGTACTGGTATAGTTCATATAGCTCCAGCATATGGTGAAGATGATAGCATTGTTGCTAAGAAAAATGGAATTGGATTTATTAACTTAGTTGATGCTAGTGGTAACTTCGTTCCAGAAGTAACTCCATGGGCAGGAAAGTTCGTTAAGAAATGTGATGAATCAATAGTTAAGTATTTAGAAGAAAATAATAAACTATTTAAAGCTGAAAAGCATACTCACTCATATCCACACTGTTGGAGATGTGACACACCACTTCTTTACTATCCAAGAGAAAGCTGGTTTGTTGAAATGACTAAGCTTAGAGATAAGCTTTTAGAAAATAACGATAAAATTAACTGGTATCCAGATAACATAAGAACAGGTAGATTTGGTAAGTTCTTAGAAAATGTTATTGACTGGGGTATATCAAGAGATAGATACTGGGGTACACCACTTCCAATTTGGGAATGTGAATGCGGACACAGAGAATGTGTAGGAAGTATAGCTGATTTAAAGGAAAAGGGAATTAATGTTCCAGATGATATAGAACTTCATAAACCATATATAGATGGAGTTAAGCTTAAGTGTTCTAAGTGTGGTAAAGAAATGACTAGAACAGCTGAAGTTATTGACTGTTGGTTTGATTCAGGATCAATGCCATTTGCTCAATTGCACTATCCATTTGAAAATAAAGAGTTATTTGAAGAAAACTTTCCAGCTCAATTTATTTCAGAAGCTGTTGACCAAACAAGAGGTTGGTTCTATACATTATTAGCTATTTCAACAGCTATATTTGACAGAAACCCATTTGAAAACTGTATAGTTTTAGGCCACGTATTAGATAAGAAGGGCTTAAAGATGTCAAAATCAAAGGGAAATGTAGTAGATCCATTTGAAGTACTAGACTCACAAGGTGCAGATGCTACAAGATGGCATTTCTACACTGCAAGTGCTCCTTGGCTTCCAACAAGATTCTCTGTTGATGATGTTTCAGAAGCTCAAAGAAAGTTCTTAAGTACTTTATGGAATGTATATTCATTCTACGTGTTATATGCTGAGTTAGATAACTTTAATCCATTAGATTATAAAGATTTTAAATCTGAAAATGTAATGGATAAGTGGATAATGTCTAAGCTTAACACAGTAATAAAAGAAGTTGATGAAAACTTAGCTTCATACCAAATAACTCAAGCTGCTTTAATTATAGAAGATTTTACAGATGAGCTATCAAACTGGTATGTAAGAAGAAATAGAGCAAGATACTGGGCTGAAGATTTAACTGATGACAAGATAGGTGCTTATGTTACACTATATAGAGTATTAACTACTTTAATAAAGGTAGCTGCTCCGTTTGTACCATTTGTAACAGAAGAAATTTACCAAAACTTAGTAGTAGGTTTAGATAATTCAGCAGAAGAAAGTTTACACCTATGTGCATGGCCAGAAGTTTCTGAAGATGCTATAGATAAGAACTTAGAAAAGGAAATGGAATTAGCTTATACAATAGTTAAGCTTGGAAGAAGTGCAAGAAACGGTGCTAACATTAAGAATAGACAGCCACTTTCTAAGATGTTATTATCTACAGATGCTATTCCAGCGTACTATGGAGATATTATAAAAGATGAGCTTAACATAAAGGCAGTAGAATTTGGAGCTGACTTATCACAATATGTTAACTTTGAAATTAAGCCTAACTTACCTGTACTTGGTAGACAATATGGTAAATTAATTCCTGGAATAAGAAAAGAAATAGCAGCAAGAAACCAAATGGAATTAGCTCAAAAACTACAAAGTGGTGGAACTGAAACTATCAATGTTGATGGAACTGAAATAGTATTAAATAGTGAAAGTGTATTAGTTACTATGCAAGGTTTAGAAGGATATGCTTTTGCTGGAGAAGGCCAAATTGGAGTTGTTCTTGATACTACTATTACAGAAGAGTTAAAAGAAGAAGGACAAATAAGAGAAATTATTTCAAAGATCCAAAACATGAGAAAAGAAAAGGGTTTTGAAGTTGCTGATAAGATTAAGCTATTTGTTGCAAATAACGATATGCTACTTGATGTTATCAATAAATATGCAGATGTAATAAAGAGGGAAACATTAACTCAAGAAATTGCAGTAAATGAAGATGCTGATTATACTGAAACTGTTATAAATGGTGAAAAACTAAATATGACAGTAGTTGTAGTTGGCTAGACAGAATTAGTTTAGAAAGTTAGAAGTTTTCAATAGGAGACTTCTAACTTTTTAGTATATATAATTTGAAATAAAATTTATACATTTTATTAAGTTAGTTCATATTTAAAATACTTAAGTTAGGTAATTACACAATCAACTTATATAAAAATTAAAGAAAAATATTGATTATTGTATAAACTGTTTTCAAAGAGTATAATTATTGTTAAAATGAGATAAAGACTATAAAAAAATGGAGTGATGATATATGGCTACTTCAATAAAAGATGTTGCTAGAGAGGCGGGAGTCTCAATTGCTACTGTTTCCAGAGTTTTAAATGACATAGATGTTGTAAATGAGGACACGAAAAAGAAGGTTCTAGAAGCAATTAAGAAGCTTGGATATAGACCTAATATAGTAGCAAGAAGTTTAAAAACTCAAAAGACAAAGACAGTTGGGATATTAGTTCCTGATATTTCAAGTGGATTTTATCCTGAAATAGTTAGAGGAGCTGAGGACGTTGCAAATATTTACGACTACAATGTAATATTATGTAACTCTGATTTTGACATTGAAAAAGAAAAAGAATACTTAAGAGTATTAAAAGAAAAAATGGTTGATGGAGTTATTTATATGAGTTCATCCCTGCAAGAAGAAACATTAGAGATAATAAATGAGCTAAACTTAACTACTGTTTTAGTTGAAACTAAGGATAAAGAAGAAAGCTTACCAAGCGTTACTATAGATAACATAAAAGCTGTAAAAGAGGCTACTGAATACTTATTAAATAAGGGAATGAAAAAAATAGCCTTTGCTGGAGCTAAAAGAGACAATATGAATGCTTGGAGAGATAGATACATAGGCTATGAAAATGCATTAAAAGAAAATGGAATATCTATTGATGAGGATTTAATATATGCTGAAGGTTTAAAAGTTAAGAGTGGATATGAAGCTGTTCAACATTTTGAATCAAGTAAAAAAGATTATGATGCTGTAGTTTGTGCTTCAGATGAAATTGCAATGGGTGTTATAAATGCATTAAGAGATAATGGAAAAAGAGTTCCAGAAGATGTAAGCGTTATAGGATTCAATGATAATATTATGTCTTCAGTATTCTATCCTAAGATAACAACTGTTAAGCAACCAAGTTATGATATGGGATCTGTTGCTATGAGAATGTTAATCAAACTTCTTAACAAGAAAGAAGTAGAAGAATCTCAATTCGTATTAGACTATTTATTAGTTGAAAGAGATAGTTGTAAGAAATAATTTCTGTTTAAATGAAAGAAATGTAAGAAATGTATTTAAGTTATATTTTTTGCATTTCTTTTTTTGATTTCTATTGAAAGGTAATATAAACCATGTTATAATCAAATTATAATTTACAAACGTTTTCAAATTCAACTATGATACGAGAATTTATTGCTTTCGATTAGGATGGGTAACTAATTGAAAAAGGTTATGGTCAAAAAAGCAACTTCATTTTGAAGTTGCTTTTTTATATTAACTCTTACATTTAAATCAAATTTAATTAATAATCATGTATAAGTACTAAAAATTGTTTTTTTAAAACATTAAAAGTTTTTTATTATATTTTCATTATTAATTCTTAATTTTGCATTATGTAACAGCTGATTTTATAATACCGTTATAAATTTTAAATTGTTATGTAGAAGATAATTCTATAGTATTCCTTCAACCTTTAATATGTTTTCTAATTCTTGAACTTTTTCAGTTAAAGTAATAAATTTTTCTTTTAATACGTCTTTAGATAAGTCAGCTTCATCAATAAAATTAACCATATCTTCAACAGTTTTTAGTGCATCATCAATATCTTTTTGAGCTATTTTTAAGTTTTCTTCCTTCATAATTAATCTCCTTTATGTGTTTAAACATAATTATTGTTAGTTATATTTATCCTATCACTAATAAAAGTCATATTCAAGTCATATATTTATAGGAGTAATTGCGAAGAGGTGAGAATTTGATTAATTATATTTGGTTTGTAATGATATTTTTAGGGATTTTAGTTGGATTATTAACAGGTAATGGAGAAGGTATTTCTAAGGCGGTAATTAATTCTGCCGATTCTACAGTTTCATTAATTATTGGATTAGTTGGACTTATGTGCTTTTGGTGTGGAGTAATGAAGGTTGCTGAAAAAAGTGGATTTACTAATAAGCTAGCTAAGCTCCTAAGACCTATATTAAAGCTTATTTTTAAAGAAGCAGCTAAGGATGAAAAAGCACTGGGGGCAATAGTAATGAACATAACTGCTAATATGATGGGGTTAGGTAATGCAGCTACACCTTTTGGGATCAAAGCCATGCAAGAAATGGATCGGTTAAATAAAAATAAAGGAACAGCCTCAAATGATATGACTCTTTTTCTAGTATTAAACTCAGCTTGTATTCAACTAGTTCCTTCGACAGTTATTTCTATTAGAGCAGCTTATAATTCTAATAATCCTGGAATGATTATTTTACCGGCTGTAATAGCTAGCACCTTTGCAGCAGTTACAGGAGTATTACTCTGTAAGCTACTTCAAAGATATTTTTAGGAGGGACTATCTATGTTTGAATATATTACTAAAAGTATAATACCTATTATAATAATTATTATAATTACTTATGGAATGATCAAAGGAAGAAAGGTATATGAGTGGTTTATAGAAGGAGCAAAAGAAGGCCTTAAAGTTTGTATAAATATATTTCCTTATTTATTAGCAATGATAATTGCAGTTAATATTTTTAGAGAAGCTAAGTTATTAGATATATTAAATAATATGATTTCTCCAATTGCTGGTGTTATTGGACTACCTAAAGAGGTAATTCCTTTAGTTCTTATAAAGCCTTTATCAGGAAGTGGAGCAATGGGAATATTAACAGATATTTTAAAGAATTATGGTCCAGATAGTTACATAGGACTAATAGCATCAGTAATTATGGGAACTACAGAAACTATTTTTTATACAGTTACAGTTTATTTTGGAGCTGTACAAATAAAGAAAGTTAGACATACTGTTTGGGCAGCTTTATTGGCAGATATGACTGCTATAATAGTATCTATATTTATTGTTCTTAGATTTTTAATATAGATTAAATAAATGACTTAAAATATTAATAAAAATAAACTGATATGTAATAATTTTGTAACTAGTTCTGAAGATTAATAAGTTATAATGAATATATAAATGAGGGAGGGAAGTGATGAGTTAATGGAATGGAATGACAAATTATTTTTGTCAGATGATGAAATAAAAATTCTTTCAATTTATTTAGCTTACGGAGTAGGCATTGGGGTATTAATTGGGTTGTTTTTAGATAATATACAATTATGCTTTGCATTAGGAGGAGTAATGTCTGTTGTAGTTTCCTTAATTAAGATCTATATAAATAAAATTAGGAAGTCCAACAGAGTTAATATAAACAAATTGTAAATAATATATATTTTATACAAGATAAGCTATATAATAGATAAATATATAGTTTATTTTTTTATTTAGGTGGTGTAGGGATGGCAGGAGATAAATATTATATAGTTAGTGACAAGGTTATTCCAGAGGTATTTAAGAAGGTTCTGGAGGTTAAAGAGAGTTTATTAACAGGAAAATATAAGGATATAAGTGAAGCTACAAAAAATACAGGAATTAGTAGAAGCACTTTTTATAAATATAAGGATTATATTTTTCCTATGGCTGAGGGAATTAACAGTAAGAAAATTACGTTAGTAGTACTTTTATCCCATGAAGCTGGAACACTTTCAAAGGTTTTAGATTGCATAGCCTTTAATAAGGGAAATATATTAACAATAAGTCAGGATATTCCTATAAATATGGCTGCAAACGTTACGATAACAATAGATATAGCTAATATGACGAAGGATATAAAGCATTTAGTTAACACTTTAAGATTATTGCAAAATGTAATAAGTGTTAAGGTTTTGGCTATGGAATAAAAGGACAAGTTAATTTTATTAATATGAAGTGAAGGCATGTTTAATAAAATAAAAATTATTAAATATTAAAATCAAGCCAATGATGCTAAAGTATCATTGGCTTATGTTATAATTATTTCAGTAAGTTATTGGGAAATATATCTGTGCTTTTTGAGGATTATAAAGTTGTATTCTCAAAATGAGTTAACTTATAATGAAAATGATGAAGATTGTTTAGACAAGGAATAGAAAGGTTGAATAATTATGATAAGACCAATTGTAAAGGATGTATTATTTTTAGGACAGAAATCAGAACCTGCAACTAAAGAAGATATAGCAGTTATAGATGATCTAGTAGATACTTTAAGAGCAAACCTAGATGGTTGTGTTGGTATGGCAGCCAATATGATAGGAGTTAAAAAACAAATACTAGTATTTAGTGTAGGTGATATTATAATTCCTATGGTGAATCCAGTTATAGTAAAGAAAGAGAAACGTTATGAAACAGAAGAAAGCTGTTTATCTTTAACTGGATTTAGAAAAACCATGAGATATGAAATAATTGAAGTAGAATATTTTGATAGGCAGTTCAAGAAACATAAACAAACATTTACTGGATTCACAGCACAGATTATTCAACATGAAGTAGATCATTTTGAAGGTATAATAATCTAATATATAAAAGTAATTATATTGAATTTATACTGAGTTTATTAATATGAAAATACTTTTAAGAAAAAGGAGTTATTATGGCTAAAATAAGAAAAATGCTTGGAAAAGCAGATTCACCATATATTATTTCTCTAATGAAGTTAATAGAAACACAAAGCAAAAATACTATTGTAAAATGGTGCAATGAGTATGCAAGGGAGAATATTTTACCTATTTATGAAAAAGATTATCCTGAGGATACTCGTTTAAGGGATTCATTAAATGCAACTAGTGAATGGCTAGATGGGAAAATTAAATTAGCAGAAGCAAAGAAAGTTATAAAGGAAGCTCAAGTAGCAGCAAGAGAAGCAGAAGGAAATTCAGCTGCACAAGCAGCAGCTAGGGCAATTGCTGCAACAACTACAACTATTAATACTGTAACTAGCTCTTTAGGACTTGTATTTTATGGAGCTGCAGCAATAGCATATTCTTCTGTTGGTGTTAATGAGAATGAAGAGGTTTATGAAGAAATCGCTGCAAGAGAATGCAAAAAGATAGAGGAAGCTCTAGAGAAAATTGCTATAATAGATGAGTCTAATCCAGCAAAGATAAATTGGTATTGTTAAATAAAGAGACTTATCTAAAGATACGTAGCATTGAAGCTAGGTATTTTTAGATGTATATAAATAATAAAATTCATTAGTGAAAAGGTTAAATTTATAAGTTTAGAATTAGTTATGTTGAAGCGTATCTGTGGAGAACCAAAATTATTAGTCAAAATAATTAAAAATATAATGTATTAAGTCTTAAAAGAACAGCTGAATTTATTTCAGTTGTTTCTATTTGAATAATTTATATTATGAAGATTTGCATATTCTTTTACAGTATTCTGCTTCATGTCCTTCTAAATGGCTTCTATTTTTGCTTTTCTTAATAAGATCATTAAGGCTTTTCCTAATTCCATTTGTGGCATAGGCAACAAATTTGGTATATTATTTTCTTTCATGTGCCTAAATAATATATATGACTATATAATAAATATTACAGTATGTTAGGGGGATTGGGTAGATGAAACGTGTATGTAGTAAAAGGTCTTATTTAGGTATTTTAAAAAGAAGAAAAAATTATAAAAGATAAATAAGTGAAACCGTTGACAGAATGTTTAGAATGTTTTATAATGTGAATATAAAATTTGGATGGTTATTGTTGAAAGACAAGCTAGACCTATTTGTATGAGTTTATAAGGAGTGTATTTTGTGCAATTGCTTATATCTCTACAGATGGGTCTTTTATTTTTAAATAATTTTAATTTGTAAATCTAAGGAGGAACATTCTATGGGATTTAGTAAAGATTTTTTATGGGGCGGTGCTACAGCTGCTAACCAATTTGAGGGTGGATGGAATTTAGATGGAAAAGGTATAAGTACAAGTGATATGCTGACAGGAGGAACTCACACTACTCCACGTAAAATTACTAGAGAAACTATTGATGGATTAAATTATCCAAGTCATGAAGCTATTGATTTTTATCATAGATATAAAGATGATATTAAGTTATTTGCAGAAATGGGCTTTAAGGTATTTAGAATGTCTATAGCATGGACACGTATATTCCCTAATGGTGATGATAAAGAACCTAATGAAGCAGGATTAAAGTTTTATGATGATGTTTTTGATGAATTAAAAAAATATAATATAGAGCCATTAGTTACTATTTCACATTATGAGATGCCTTTTAATTTAACTAAAAAATATAATGGATGGGCTTCAAGAGATGTAATAGATATTTTTGTTAACTACTGTAACGTAATATTTAATAGATATAAGGATAAAGTTAAATACTGGCTTACATTTAATGAAATTAATTGTGGTACAAAGCCAGTAGGAGGATATCTTAGTCTTGGTATTTTAAATGAAGGCACAGAAGATTTATTACACCAAAATGATAACAAGCAGATTCGTTTTCAAGCACTTCACCATCAATTTGTAGCAAGTGCAAAAGCAGTAAAGCTTGGTCATAGTATTAATAAGGATTTTAAAATAGGCTGTATGATTGCTTATATGACAAAATATCCTTATACATGTAATCCGGATGATATATTACTTACACAGAAGATGGATCAAGTGGCAAATGATCTTTGTGGAGATGTACATGTTAGAGGTGAATATCCTTTCTTTGCTAAGAGATATTTTGAAGAAAATAATATTGTTCTAGATATAACTGAAGAAGATAAGAAGATTTTAAAAGAAGGAACAGTAGATTATTATACATTCAGTTATTATATGAGTAACTGTGAATCATCAGAGGGTGGAAAAGACAAAGTTTCAGGAAATTTAGTTAGTGGAATTAAAAACCCATATCTTAAAGCAAGTGATTGGGGATGGCAGATTGATCCTAAAGGATTAAGATATGTTTTAAATAAGTTGTATGGAAGGTACAATATACCTCTTATGGTAGTTGAAAATGGTCTTGGTGCTTTTGATAAAGTTGAAGAAGACGGTTCAATTAATGATGATTATCGTATTGAATATTTAAAGGATCATATAATTCAAATGAAGGAAGCCGTTAAAGATGGCGTAGACTTAATTGGATATACTCCTTGGGGATGTATTGATCTTGTAAGTGCAAGTACTGGTGAAATGGAGAAGAGATATGGCTTTATTTATGTAGATAAGGATAATACTGGAAAAGGTACATTAGACAGAAAGAAGAAAAAATCATTTGAATGGTACAAAAATGTAATAAAAACTAATGGAGAAGAACTATAACTTACTTAATATTAAATTCTATTATATTTTAAAAGCTGATTCAAAAATGAAGAATAAATTATAGTCATGCAAAACAAAATCGAGTTTTTAAAGCTTTTTATGAAAGCATATAAAGTTTAAAAAAAAGTATTGACAAGTTATCATAAAAAAAGTATGATGAAATTGAAAATAAACGGTTACATTAACTTGGGATTGTTACTGATTCGATCAGGCTATACCTTAATTAAGTAGAAGAAATATGATATTTATTTCTTTTAATTAATTAAGGTTTTTATTTTTTAATATAGTCAAGTATAGAATGGAGTATGAGGTGATGTGCATTGAAGATAGATAAAATTTTTAACAACAATGCAGTTATAGTTAAAGAAGACAATGGACGAGATTCTGTTATCATTGGATGTGGACTTGCGTTTAGAAAAAAAGTTGGCGATGAAGTAGATGAATCATTAATAGAAAAAACTTTTATTTTAAAGGAAAAGGATACTTTAGAAAAGTTTAAAATGATTTTAGAACACATACCTACAGAACAAATATCATTGTGCTATGATATTGTGGAATATGCTAAGAACATGTTAAACTGTGAACTTAATGATTATATTTATGTAACATTAACTGATCATATAAGTTATACATTAAAATTATTTGATGAAGGAATAGAAAGACCAAATATATTGATTTGGGAAATAAAGAAGTTTTATCCTAAAGAATATAATATTGGATTAAAAGCTTTAGAGTTTATTGAAAGTGAATTTGGTAAAAAGATTAATGAAGAAGAAGCCGGAAATATTGCACTTCACTTGATAACAGCTCAGATTAATGGAAAAAGCGATAAAACTGATATTGCTTATAGTATGACCAAAAAGATTCAGGATATACTAAATATTGTGAAATATACATTTGATATTGAATTAGATGAACAATCTTTAAACTATGAAAGGTTTATTACTCATTTAAGATTTTTCTTTAAAAGGCTTAATAATAAAACACAGTATAGAAATGAAAATGAAGACTTTCTTTTAGCTCAAGTAAAGGAAAAATATAAAGATGCTTATAAATGTATGCTTAAGATAGAAAAATATTTAAATATAGAGTTAAGTCATGAAGAACAGCTTTATTTGACACTTCATATTAAGCGTATTGTTAATAGATAATATAGAAATAATTAAATATTTAGGATTGTTACTGTTGAATCAGGCAAGACCATAGGTTTGAAAATACAAAAGTAATTTAAGTATTATTAAACTTTAGGTCTTGCTTTTTTATATATAAGATTATGATTAATTTAAAAGGAGCGATTGCTTATGAAATACGAAAATCTTGCAAAAGAAATAATTAAAAATGTTGGAGGCAAAGAAAACGTTAGCAGTTTAACTCATTGTATAACTAGATTACGTTTTAAGTTAAAAGATGAAAAAAAGGCCAACACAGATGTATTGAAAAATATGGATGGTGTAGTTACAGTTGTTCAAAGTGCTGGACAGTATCAAGTAGTTATAGGAAATCATGTTCCAGATGTTTATGCAGATGTAGTTGCAGTTGCAGGACTTTCTGAAGGTTCAGGAAATAATTCTTCAGAAAAGATGAAGACTTTCGATAAATTAATTGATATTATATCAGGAGTTTTTCAACCAGTACTTGGAGTATTAGCTGCAACTGGTATGATTAAAGGATTTTTATCAATGTTTGTTGCTTTGGGATGGTTAAGTCCTGAAAGTGGTGCTTACACTATACTACAAACAATTGGAGACAGCTTATTTTATTTCTTTCCAATATTCTTAGGATTTACAACAGCTAAGAAGTTTAATGTAAATCAATTTGTAGCTATGGCAATAGGTGCATCTCTTGTTCATCCTACAATAACAGGTATTGCAGGTAAGACAATTGAATTCTTTGGTATTCCAGTTATAATGCCTTCAGGTGGTTATACTTCAACTGTTATTCCAGTTATAATTTCAATTGTATTTGCATCTTATGTTGAAAAGTTATTTAAGAAAATTGTTCCGGATATTGTTAAAACTTTTATTGTTCCAATGTTAACTTTAATAGTAGTAGTTCCTGTTACTTTTTTAGCTATAGGACCAGTAACATCATATGCTAGTGAAATGTTAGGAAATATAACATTAGCAATTTATAATTTAAACTCAACTATAGCAGGTTTATTTATCGGTGGATTCTATCAAATATTTATTATGTTTGGTTTACATTGGGGATTAGTTCCAATAGCAATGAACAATTTCTCAGTTTTAGGATACGACCCAATTGTAGCTACTTCAGTTGCAATATGTTTTGCACAAACAGGTGTAGTTTTAGCAATAGCATTAAAAGCAAAAAATAAGAAATTAAAATCATTATGTGTTCCATCAATCATTTCAGGATTCTTTGGTGTTACTGAACCAGCAATTTATGGTATTACATTACCAAGAAAAAAACCATTTATAGTAAGCTGTATAATAGGCGCAGTTACAGGAGGTATCCTTGGTTTCTTTGAATCTAAAAAATATACGCCAGGTGGTTTAGGAATATTTGTTTTACCGAATTTTATAGGACCAAATGGACCTGACAAGGGATTTTATGGAGTTATTATAGCAATGGCAGCAGGTTTAATTTTAGGATTTTTAGCAATGTTATTTATAAAATTAGATCCAAAGGATATGGAAGATGATAATTCTAATACAGATGGTTCACAAAATAGTGAAGATACATTAGTTAAACAAGAAGTTATTTCAAGCCCATTAAAAGGAGAATTAACAGAGTTAAAAAATGTTGAAGATGAAGCTTTTGCTTGTGGTGCATTAGGTAAAGGTATAGCGATAATGCCAACAGAGGGGAAAGTTGTAGCTCCAGCAGATGGAATACTTACAACACTATTTCCAACAGGACACGCTATGGGAATTACAACTAATAATGGAGCAGAAATATTAATACATATTGGTATGGATACTGTAAAATTAGAAGGAAAACACTTCACATTAAAAGCTAAACAAGGAGACATAATTAAAAAAGGACAGACTTTAGTAGAGTTTGATATTAAAGCAATTGAAAAAGAAGGATATTCTTTAATCACACCAGTAATCATAACAAACTCAGATAATTATTTAGATGTTGTAGAAATCGATAAAAAACAAATAGATTTTAAAGAAGATTTATTAACAGTAGTAATATAGTTTAGTTTATAAAAATTATTGATTGTAGATATTATGAGTAGTTATAAATATTACTCATAATATCTGGCATGAAATTAAATTTTAGTTATTAGTGAGAATATAGATGTAATTAAAATATATTATTAACACAGGTATTTGCAAGTAATAACACCTTAAAGTTACAGTATGAAGAATGTAACTTTAAGGTGTTATTTTTTTATTCTTTAGGAGATTATATTTTTAAAAACTGTGGATAACTAATAAAATATATCCTATAGTGTATTTGGATGATATGTATTTTAAAGTTAGAAGTAATGGAAAAACAGTTAACAAAGCAGTTTACATTTGTTTAGGTTACACAATGAAAGCCTATAAAGATATTTTAGGCATCTATATTAACAACTCATATGGGGCAATTTCTTTTGCTTGGCTAATAATTTTAGCAATATCTTCTGGAGATTCTACTCCACCTTTTCTTATCCAAAGTAAAATAACTGATATTATACTGCTAAGTAAAATTTCATTGGCGTAATCATTCGGGATTCCTTTCATAGATAAACTTAAACTATTAGATTTATTTACTCTGGACTCTATTAATTTTTTTATAATATCTTTAAATTTTTCTATGAAAGCAGAATCACCTTTACTGCCTATTAAAGCCATGATAAATTCAAAATCTTCTTTTACGTAATATAGAGCATTTAAAATTGAAGAGTAAGGAATTAATTCTAAGGGATTATTTAAATTGTATTCTGAATCTTTTAATAAAATATTAGTGAGTTCACTAATTATTTCATTTTCTAATTGCTCTAGTAAATCATATTTATCAACATAATGTAAGTAAAAGGTTCCTCTATTGATATTTGACATTCTAGTAATATCACTCACTGTTAAAGAATTGAATCCTTTCTCAATAAGAAGTTGTGTAAAGACATTTTTAATTATAGCTTTAGTTTGTGTCTTTCTTTTCTGAGTCATATTTTATTTTTCCTCCTTAAATCAACACATTAAAAAAAGTGATTATTGATTGTTCTATATGAACAGTATAAAATAAATCCATAAACAAATCAACATGTTGTTCATTTAAGGGAGGAGAAAAGAACATGAGTTATATTGAAATGATTCATAGCTATAAACGTTATAAGACAGGTGATACAGAAATTGTTGCTAATAATGATGTTAGTTTTTCTATTGAAAAAGGAGAATTGGTTGTTATTTTAGGATCATCAGGAGCTGGTAAATCTACAGTTCTTAATATTCTTGGAGGAATGGATACCAATAGTGAGGGACAAGTAATTATTGATGGTAAGGATATTTCAAATTATAATCTTAAGCAGTTAACTGCATATAGACGTAGTGATGTTGGATTTGTTTTTCAGTTCTATAATTTGGTTACAAATCTTACTGCTAAGGAGAATGTTGAGTTGGCTTCGGAAATTGTTAAGGATGCAAGGGATCCAATTGAGGTTTTAAAGGATGTTGGTTTGGAAAAGCGTATTAATAATTTTCCAGCACAGCTTTCTGGAGGAGAGCAACAGCGTGTAGCAATAGCTAGGGCAGTTGCTAAAAATCCGAAAATTCTTTTATGTGATGAACCAACAGGAGCACTTGATTATAATACGGGAAAGCAGGTTCTACAGATACTTCAGGATATGAGTCGAAAACATGGAGCAACTGTTATTATTGTAACTCATAATGCCGCTATAGCGGAAATTGCTGATCGTGTGATTCATATGCATGATGCTAAAGTTAAAAAAATTGATATAAATCCAAATCCGAAAAAAATTGCTGATATTGAATGGTAGGTGATATGGATGAGAAAAACAATGTTATGGAAAGATATTAGAAAGACATTTTCTAATTCATGGGGAAGATTTTTCTCGATTATGATGTTAATGGCTTTAGGTTCTTTTGCATTGGTAGGTCTGTTTGTAACTGGACCAGATATGAGAGAAACTGGGAAACATTACTTTGAGGACCTTAATGTTGCTGATATAACAATCATTGGGGATTATGGTATTAATGAAATTGATCAAGGTAACATTGAGAAAGCCAGTGATATTAAAGATATTGAATATATTTATCTTAAAGATGTTGTTGTAGAAAATACTAATATAAGCTTTAGAATATTTTCTAAACCTGAATCAATTTCTAAATATGAAGTAGTTGAAGGTAGGATGCCAGAAGCAGATGATGAGATTGTTATTGATAGTGTATATGGTAATGAGTATGAGATAGGAGATACTATCAATTTTACTGAAAGTTCTGATATTATAGGAGCCAAGATTTTAAAGAGACATGATTTTAAAGTTGTTGGATATATTAATTCAGGTGAAATTTTATCTAGTATAAATCGTGGACAAACTACTGCTGGAACAGGAGAATTAAATAGTTTTGCAGTTGTGAACGAGGAAGTTTTTGATTCTAATGTGTATATGATGGCAAAGATTACTTTTAAAGATACTCAGGGAGTTGATCCATATAGCGATGAATACGTTGATTTGATTCAAGAGCATAAGGATAATTTATCTGAGTTGTTGGAGGATCAGCCAGAAATTAGAATGGAATCTATTCAAGAAGAATATGAAAGTAAGATAGATGATGGTCGAAAACAATTAGATGAAGTTAAGAAACAATTAGAAGATGCTAAGGCTCAACTGAATGAAGCTAAAAGTCAAATTGAATCAGCTAAAATTCAAATTGAAGAAAATGAAGTTAAACTAAATGATGCTAAGAGTCAGATTGAAAAAGGGGAAGCAGAGATAGCTGAAAAAGAGAATTATTTTAATCAAAAGAAATCTGAATATGATAGTGGAATTAGTGAGCTGGCAGTAAAGAAGAATCAATTAGAGTCAGGTAAAGAAGAAATAAATACTAAACAAAAAGAAGTTAATGATATTAAAACACAACTTCAAAGTGGTAAACAACAATATGAAGAAGGTATTGATTCACTTAAAGTAGGAATTAGTCAAATTGAATCAGTCATAACTAATCCTAATCTTTCTGAATTAGAAAAAAAACAGTTAGAGAAGAAAATGTTAGGATATAAGGCACAACTTGAACAAATTGAAAGTGAGCATAATACTTTTATAGAAGAAATTTACAATCCGGGTATTACTAAAGTAAATGAAGCACAGGCACAAATTGATGAAAAAAATCAAGAATTGCAAAATGGACAGTTAGCCATAACGCAGGCAGAGGAGAAATTGGTACTAGCTAAGGCACAGCTTGATGAAGGAAATTTTCAATTAGAGAATGCTAAACAGCAACTGGTAAGTGCAAAGAGTGAGTATAGCTCAGGAATAAGTCAGCTTGAAGGTGCCAAGAGTGAACTTGCTTCTAAGGAAACAGAATATAATGAAAAACTAGAGGAATTCCAAGAGGAAGAACCAAAAGCAGAGAAAGAAATTAAGGAAAATGAAGAAAAATTAAATGATGCAAGAAAGGAATTTGAAGATTTACCAGGTCCAGTTTATTCATTTAATAGCCGTAGAGAGATTCCTGGAGGCGAGGGGTATAAGATTTATAGTACAGTTTCATCTATTATAGATTCTATGACAAAAGTTTTTCCTGCCTTTCTATATTTAGTAGCGGCTTTAGTAACACTTACTACAATGACGCGTTTTGTCGATGAAGAAAGAATAAACTTAGGAACTTTAAAGGCATTAGGTTATGATGATTTTGATATTATTAAAAAATTTACTATTTATGGTACTATTTCTGGGATGCTTGGAACTGTTATAGGAATATTTTTAGGACATACATTATTACCTTATATTGTCTATAATGCTTATAGTTCAGGATTCACAGTTCCCCAAATTGAATTACATTTTAATTGGAAAATTGCAGTATTATCAATTGCTTTATCTATTATAAGTGCAGTCATTCCTGCTTATATAGTAGCAAGTAAAGAATTGAAAGATAAGCCGTCAAGATTATTACTTCCGAAACCTCCAGTAAAAGGTTCTAAAATCTTTATAGAACGCATTACACCAATATGGAGTCGAATGAGTTTTACTCATAAGGTTACAGCAAGAAATATATTTAGGTACAAAAAAAGAATGCTTATGACTATTTTTGGTGTAGCTGGGTCTGTAGCATTACTATTTGCAGGATTTGCAGTTCAGCACTCTATTGCTGGAATGAAAGATAGCCAGTTTGGAGATATTCTCAAGTATGACATTATTGTTGCTGAAAATAGTAGTTCAAAAGAAAGTGATAAACAGGAACTATTAGATTTATTGAAATCAAATGGAGTAGATAGATACTCTCCTGTATATTATGAAACAGTATCAAAAGTAGCAGGAAAAAATAATGATCGACAGGATATAAAATTAATTGTTTCTGAAGATGCAAATGATTTTAATAGCTACATCTCTCTTAAAAATCGAAAGAGTAATGAGAAGTTAGAATTAACAGATGATGGTGCTGTTATATCAGAACGTTTAGCTGAACTGTTAGGTGTTAAGGTTGGTGATACATTTACTTTTACAGATAATTATGATAATGAAAGATCAGTTGTAGTATCAAATATTTGTGAAATGTATGCTGGACATTTTATTTTTATGAATGCAGAAGCATATGAAAATGTTTATGATACATCTTTCAATAGTAATGCTAACCTTGTCATGTTAAAGAATTCAAGTATTGATAACACAAAAATAGAATCATCTAAATTTGTTGAATTATCAGCAGTTGAAGGTGTTGTTCAAAATACAACTTTGACTTCGCAAATTGATACTATAGTCACTTCACTTAATAAAATCATGGAAGTATTAATTATTTTAGCTACATTATTAGCAATTGTTATTATATATAATTTAACTAATATTAATGTATCAGAAAGAATTAGAGAATTATCAACAATCAAAGTTTTAGGATTTTTTGATAAAGAAGTAACTATGTATATTTATCGAGAAACAATTGTATTATCGTTGATTGGGATTATTGCTGGATGGGGATGTGGTATTCTATTGCATAGCTATATTTTAAATGTTGTTCCACCAGATGATGTTATGTTTAATCCAAATCGTTGGAATGGAGCATATGCTATTCCATTCGTAGCAATAACAATTATTTTATTTGTTTTGAAATATTATGTTAATAATAAATTAAAGAATGTTGATATGCTTGAAGCTCTAAAGTCAGTTGAATAAAGTAAAATTAAAGTGATTTTATTAAAAATATACTAGATAATTTCAGTAAGTTCTTAAATAAATCTGACTATAAATAATAACTACTATATAATTAAAGAAGAATGAGTATTCATAAAGGTGCTCATTCTTCTTTTATGTTAAGAAATATTGGAATGAGAAGATGAAATTTATATATTTCTATATAATAGAATAAATGTTTTAAAATAGAAAATCAAATATTGGAATTGGAATTAAGCTAAGTTATAATATATAACATGATAAATAGAGAATATTGGAGTAGATAAATTTTAAATATTAAAAAAACACATTAAATCTACAGCTAAGATAAATGGAGGTTTTTTATGCAAAATATGAAATATTATTATGATTTTTCGGGACAAAAATTCGGATATCCTTTAAGTTTAAGTATTAACAGCTTTAACCGACAAGTATTTTCTCGTCATAGTAGTTTAGAAATAGCCTACGTTTTAAAGGGAGAATATGAGGTTATTACAGAAAACTTCTCTCATATAATTAAAGAACATGAACTAGTAATCATTGCTCCAAATGATATTCATATAATTCGCCCAAATTCTAGAGAAGAAAATGTGATTTTAACTATACATATTGATTTTTCTCTATTTCCATCAGCGATGATAGGAGAAATAAAGCATTCTTACGAATCAATTGTTTGCACTGACAATAATAATTTTAAATTATTGAAAAAATTAAAGCTTCAAATAGGTAAATTAATTGGAGTTTTGTTACGTGGTAATAATAATTTACTTGAGTTAAATACAATAATGATGGAAATTGTTTATATAACTTCTAATCATATGCAGTACCCTATTGAACGTTTGCCTCTTCAGTCTATTCATAGAGAAAACTATATTAAAGCTATTCAGTATATAGATAGCCATTATCAAGAGGATCTACGTTTAAGTGATGTAGCAAATACACTTATGTTTAGTATTTCATATACTTCCAAGCTCTTTAAGAAGTATACAGGTATTCCATTTGTAAAATATGTTGCTCTAGTAAGAGTCCGTGAATCCATAGAATCTTTATTAGAAGGGAAAAAATCCATTGAGCAGATTGCTGCTGATTGTGGGATGCCAAATTCTAAAGCCTATACCACAGCTTTTAAAGAACTCTATGGAATTGTTCCTAGTCATTATCGCAAAAAGTTTGTCAATAATATTAAGTTTAATGAAGATAAAAGAGAACAATTAATGTATTTAGATTATAACCAAAGGCAGCTTCTTCAACACTTATTAGAAGAATCAGAAAACATAATTTATGAAAATAATGGTATAAAAATCGAGATGAAAGAAGGGCATATTCTTTGTTCTATTCAAAAATCTAAAGATATAAGAAGCACTATAACTCATTGTAATGATGAAATTATTATAGATATTGATAATGTTTAATATTGGGTAGCTTAAAATCCACCTTGTGACTTTCTATTACAAGTCATTTTTTGCTTTAATATCATCTCCTTTCACCTTTAATTTTTAAATATGAGGGCATATTTTAACCTTTAACATCAAGCTAGGACAAGGATGATAATGGAATAATATGATAACATCAAGGAAAAAGGAGATGAGGATATGAAAAAATATAGTCATTTATTTTCACCTATTAAAATTGGTGAAACCACAGTTAAAAATCGTATTTTTATGCCACCAATATCTACAAATCTAGCAGATAAAGGTTATGTAACAGATACTTTAGTTGAACATTACGCTGCAAGAGCAAAAGGTGGTGTTGGTCTTATTGTAACTGAAGTAACTACTGTTGAACCTATTTATACATATTTACCTGGAGATATGTCCATAAGTGATGATTCTTATATTCCTGGTTGGAAAAAGTTAACGGAGGCTGTACATAAGTATGGTGCAAAAATTATTCCTCAATTATTCCATCCTGCTTACATGGCCTTCCCTATTCCAGGAACACCTCGTTTAATTGCACCATCAAATGTTGGGCCTGCCTATGCAAAGGAAGCACCAAGAGCAGTAACCATACCAGAATTAAAAGTTATTATCAAGCAATTTGGTGAAGCAGCTTTAAGAATTAAAACTGCTGGAGGAGATGGTGTTGAAATTCATGCTGCTCATGCCCACGGTTTACTAGGAGGTTTTTTATCTCCTCTATATAATAAAAGAACTGATGAATATGGCGGTGATATCAATGGCCGTTTAAAATTAACACTAGAAGTTATTGAAGAAGTTCGAAAAATGTGCGGAAAAGATTTCATCATTGATGTAAGAATTTCTGGTGATGAATACTGTGATGGAGGATTAAACCTTAACGATGGAATATATATTGCTAAACAGTTAGAAAAAGCTGGCGCTGATATGATTCATGTATCTGGAGGAACTACTATCATGCGTGGTAGCTCAATACCTGCACCTGGTACAAAGCAAGGTTCTCACTCTAAATTATCAGAAGAAATCAAGAAACATACTTCAATTCCAATAGCTACTGTTGGAAGAATTACAGAGCCTTGGATTGCTGATGAATTAATTGCCAATGGCAAGGCAGATATTTGTATGATTGGAAGAGCTAATTTATGTGATTCTGAATTTGCTAATAAGGCTGAAAAAGGTATGGATAAGGATATACGTCCATGCATTGGATGTCTTCGTTGCTTGAACGGTATTATGTTTGGAAATCGTGTAGCTTGCACAATCAATCCTTCTCTAGAAATTGAAAATGAAGATACTATTAAGTTATCAAATATAAAGAAAAAAATTCTTGTTATTGGTGGTGGACCTTCTGGTATGGAAGCAGCTTATGTTGCAAAGAAAAGAGGTCATCATGTAGTTCTTTGCGATGAAAATGAAGAACTAGGCGGGCTTATAAACATAGCTTCTGTTCCAATTGCTAAGCAAGAGCTTTCAAAAGTTACGCAATATATGGTTAGAAAACTTGAACAAGCTGGAGTTCAAATACGTTTAAAATGTAAAGTTGATAAAGATTTATTGCAAAATGAATTTTCTGATTATGAAGTGGTTATCAGTAATGGTGCTTCCCCTATTGTTATACAACCATTTACAATATTTAAACATTGGGCAACTGCTGATGATATTCTAGGTGGAAAAGCCTTCCCTGGCCGTAAAATAGTCATTATTGGGGGTGGCTCTGTAGGTTGTGAAACTGCAGATTATCTAGCACCTTTAGTTTACGATCGTCTACCTAGAGACAGAAAAGTTACTGTAATTGAAATGGCTCCAGAAATTATGTCAACAGAAACAGGCCATGGTAGAAGTTTACTTGTACAACGTATGATGAAAAAAGGTATAGAGCTAATCTGTAGCGCTAAAGTTGAAAAGGTAGAAGAAGATAAAATATACTATAGCAAAGACGGTGAGATTCACTGCATTTCTGATGCTGATACACTTATCTTTGCAGTAGGTTACCGCACAGATACCAAACTGGCTGATATCTTAAAGGAACTTCAAATGCCTTATCACACTATAGGAGACGCAAACAATGTTGGAACAATAAAAGATGCTATTCACGCAGGATATGATATTGCTAAAGAGTTGTAATACAGAGTATATTAATAATTTTTAGTAAACTTTAGAAAGTTTAATTTTATTTAATAGATTAAATTAGAGCTGGAAGCTTAACTATATGTAGAAAGAAAAAGTAAACACCTAAAATAAAAAGTAGGTACTAAGATATCAGAAAAGGAGATAACCCAAAAGTTATCTCCTTTTATATATTATATAAAATTTTAGATACTATCAGAAAGCGTAGCAACTGTATCTCTTTTTACTAATGCGTTATTAAGTATAATATTCTTACTATACTCATTATTAGTATTAATCTTTTCAAGTAGTAAAGATGCTGCATTCTCACCTAATAAAGACATGTTCTGGTCTATAGTAGTTAAGTTAGGTTCTATAAATTTACAAAGTTCTATATTATCAAAACCTATTATAGACATATCGTTAGGAACATTAATATTTAATCTCTTACATGCATTTATTGCCCCTACCCCCATAAGGTCATTACAAGCAAATATAGCAGTAGCTTTAGTAGATTGTAAAATATCTAAAAGTATGGAAGTGGTGTTACTAACAGTTTCGCTACTATTACCAGAACCTATATTAATGATATTCTCTTCTTTAAAATTACCTATATTCTTCATGAATTCAGTATAACACTCTTCTTTAACATCATAGGAATAACTATTAGTACCTCTAATGAATAATATATTCTTATGGTTATTTTCCAAAAGATAGTTTAAAGCAATTTTTGCACCTATAGCTTCATCATTACAGACTGTTGAAACGTTTGGAGAAGTTGAAGAACCATTAACAAATACAGTTGGAACTTGACTTCCTATATCATCATAAAATTTAGACTTCACATTCTCTAAATTAGGACTAATAACTATTATACCTGATACATTTCTTGAGATTAATTCCCTAACATATTTGATTTCCTCATCTTTATCATCATTAGTACGACAAAGAATAAAAGATAGTGAGTTAGATTTAAGAGCACTATCAATACCGTCAATTACTGCTGGGAAAAACATATTGCTTATACTTGGAACTACTACGCCTATTATAGAAGATTTTTGCTGAGTTAGTTCTCTAGCTTGCATATTAGGTATATATTTAAGTTCTTTTATTGCTTTAAGAACACTTTCCTTTGTTTCAGCTTTTACAGGGTAATTTCCATTCATTACCCTTGATACTGTAGCAACGGAAACGTTAGCTCTTTCTGCGACTTCTGCTATAGTTACTTTCATAATTAATAATCCACCTTATAATGTATTTATAAATTTAATTTTCTTGGGCCATCTGAAATATCTACAATGTAAAAGTCAGGTTTATAGCCAATTTTCTTTTCATATTCTCTTGTAGTAAATTCAATAAACTCGTCAATAGAATCAGACTTAACTAAGTTTACAGTGCATCCACCGAAACCAGCACCAGTCATTCTTGCACCTAAAACAATATCCTTTTGATCCCAGGATAAAGAAACAAGGGTATCAAGTTCAGTTCCAGTAACTTCGTAATCATCCCTTAAGGAAATATGAGATTCATTTAAGAGCTTACCAAATTCCTCAAGTTTATTTTCTTCAAGTGCTTGTACAGCTTTTAAAGTTCGTTGATTTTCATAAACAGCATGCTTAGCCCTTTTTATTCTAGTGGAGTCTGCTATTGAATCTTTAAATTTTTCAAACTCATCTATAGTTAAGTCGCCTAAAGAACTTATATTTACAACAGTTTGTAATTCCTTTAGTGCAGTTTCACATTCAGTACGTCTCTCGTTATATTTTGAATCTGCAAGGCCGCGTTTTTTATTAGTATTACCTATTACTAGTTTGTATCCATCCAGATTGATAGGGCTATATTTATATTTCAATGTATTACAATCAAGAAGAAGGGCAGAATCTTTCAATCCCATACATATAGAAAATTGATCCATTATGCCGCAGTTAACACCGATAAATTTATTTTCAGCTTCTTGAGCTATTTTAGCTATATCAACATTGCTTATATTTAATTTAAAGTAGTGATTTAAGATAGTAGCTGTTAAAACTTCTATAGATGCAGAAGAAGATAAGCCTGAACCATTAGGAATATCACCATAAATAAGGATGTTGAATCCAGTTGGTATGCTATAACCATGATCAATAATAGTCTTTATTACACCTTTAGGGTAATTAGCCCAATCATGTTCCTTGTTATAAACAAGTTCACTTAAATCAAATTCAATAGTTCCTAATTCTTTAAAATTTAGAGAATGAAGCAAGAACTTATTATCATTTCTTTTTGAAACTAGACCATAAGTTCCAAAGGAAATAGCACAAGGGAATACATTACCACCGTTATAATCTGTGTGCTCACCAATTAAATTAACTCTTCCAGGTGAAAAGAAAATATCCTCACAGTTTGCATTAAAAGTATTATAAAAATCATTTTTTAAAATTGTTAAATCAGTCATCTCAATACCTCCTTTATTATAATTTAATAGTAAGCGATTACTATTAAGAAGTAAAGAGTTTTTTAGAAAATATTCTCAATAATATTACTATTAAAATGTTTACAATGGAGAAGGGGAGGATTATACTATTATTAATAAGGAACAAATATAGTAAGCGGTTTCTGAAGGGGGATGGAGAAGAATTATGAGAATAGATAAAAAAGAGATAACTCTAAATGATAGTAAAAAAATATTACAATATTCACTTAGTAATGATAATGGAATAGAAATAAAGATATTAACATTAGGTGGAATTATAACAGATATTATAGTGCCAGATTCAAAGGGAATTTCAGAAAATATAGTTATAGGGTGGAATGACTTAAATGATTATATGGATGATACATCCTATGCAGGAGCAATTGTAGGAAGAAATAGTGGAAGGATTGCTGATGGTAAGATAAAAATAGGAGAGAAGGTTTATGAAATAACTAAGAATCAAGGATTAAATACTCTTCATGGAGGAAATGAAGGCTTTAATAAAAAGGTTTGGAATGATTCCATAGAAGTTAATGATAAAGAAGTAAGTTTAATACTAGAGTCTTCTAGCAAGGATGGTGAAGAAGGTTTTCCAGGCAATCTTAAGTTAAGAGTAGTATATTCTTTAAATAATGAAAATGAATTTTCAATAAAGAATAATGGAATAAGTGATAAAGATACCATATTAAATATGACTAACCATAGTTATTTTAATTTATCTGGAAATATTAAGAGAAATATATTAGATCAAAGACTAACTGTAAAAGCTGATAAGATTGCAACTATAAGAGAGGACTCTGCATTAACTGGAAATTTAATTGATGTTAAGGGGACACCTTTTGATTTTAATACTAGTAAAAAAGTAGGAGAAGATATAGAAAAAATAAATAAGCAATTAGAATTAGCAAATGGCTATGATCATCCATGGGTATTAACAGAAGATCAGGGATATAATATTAAGCTTGAAGATGATATATCAGGAAGAATAATGGAAGTGTATACAAATAGAAAAGCAGTGGTAATATATTCTACTAATTTTCCTGTGGACAAGAAGTTGGATAATGGAAATGTAGAAAGTAAGTATGATGGAATTTGCTTTGAGACACAGAATTTACCTGTAGGTGAGAATTATAGGTTTATTGAGGATTCTTTGATAAGGGAAGGACAGGAATATAGTACAACTACTGTATTTAAGTTTTATTGGAGATAGAGTTTAAAGTAGTAGGATAAGATGAGAGTGAGCATACTAGTAGCTGAAATTTAATAGAAAAAACCTATAGGGTAGATTTTATAATTTCTACTCTATAGGTTCTTAATATTTTATTTATCAAGATTTTTATATAGATGCTTCTAGTAATTCAGGTAGAGTTGTTTTAGTGCTTTTATTTTTCTTAATTACTACAATTACAGAAAGGATTGAGCAAACAATACCTATTACTAAAAGAACAGTTATTTGAGGAACTATTGATAATCCTGTAGATATTCCATTTCTAAATCCATCTACGGCATAGGTAAATGGCATATAGTTATGAATAGCTTTGAAGAAACTATCTGAAAGTTCTATTGGGTAAGTTCCTGCAGAACCACTTAATTGTAAAACCATAAATACTAATAAAATAAAGCTTCCTACTTTTCCTAAAAGTAAATTCATCAAGTAAACAATAGCCATAAATGATAAGGAAGCAGTTATGGCAACTAAATAAGTTTCACCTATATAAGCTGGATCAAGTCCATTAAATAATCTTAGTGCACTAACCATAATTACAGCTTGGATAATTGCTATGGATAAAAGTTTTAATGCTTTCTTAGACCAGAATGCTCTTGGATTTTCTTTTCCATTCTTAAGGTCTTTTTCTGTAGAGAATAATATGCAGAAGGCTAGGCAACCTACCCATAATCCTACACACATCATATATGCTGCCATTGCATTACCATTGTTAGCTATATATGAATTTATTGATTCAACACCTTCTACAGGTGAAGCAAACATTTCTTTTGACTTATCAGATAATTTAGTGCTTTTTATGGTTTCTGAGCCTTCTTCAAGAGATTCCATTAAAGTTCCTGAACCATCTTTTAATTTATCAGCTCCACTACTTAATTCAACAGAACCATCATAAAGCTTAGAAGCTCCATTAGAAATAGATGTAGAAGCTGAATTTATTGTGCTAATTCCTGATCTTAGTGAATCATTATTTTCTGATAAGGTGTTTAATCCTTGTACTAAGGTATTTGAACCGTCAGCAATTTGTCCAATTCCATTTGTTAAGGTTGGAACTGAAGAATTTAAAGTAGCTGTTCCATTAGCTAAACTTTCAGAACCACTTACAATTGCCTTGGAATTTGAATTTAACGTATTAGCACCTTTATAAATTTCAGTAACTCCAGCAGTATAACTTCCAATTCCAGAAGATAAGATTTCACTACCATTCTTTAAAGAAGTTATACCAGAATTTATAGCTTTAGCTCCAGGTATTATTTGATTATCTAAAGCAGTTTCTACCTTTTCAAGACCTGAATATAAGCTATTTACAGTAGTTTTAGCTTTATCAGTAAGTATATCTGAATTACTAGCAATAGATCCTAAAGCTGTTTTTGCTTCATTGACTTGGCTAGAAATAGTAGATACTCCATTTACAGCTGAGTTTAAATTATTAGATGCTGATGAGGTTTCTGTGGCTATATTATTTAATTCATTACTTAAATTAGTTAGAGGGGAAGATAGACCATTTATAATCTCTTCCTGAGTAGCCTTGTCTAAAGCTTTAAACCAAGGGGCCTCTTTAGTCTCAGCAATTTTTGTTTTAAGTTCATTAATGTAGGTTGAAGAATTTTTAACTGAAGTTCCTACATTATATAAGTTTTTTCCTAAAGATGTAAAATCAGATGTTAAATTATCACTTGAACTATTTTGAATAGCATTGTTAATAGTATTAATACCTAAATTTAGGCTATCTAAAGAAGTAGTTAAAGTTTTGATGTTTTTATTGTTTTCATCATTAACTGAAGTCTTTAAAGAAGAAGATAAAGCATTTAATCCACCAAGAAGACTTTCACTTCCTTTTTGTAAATCTGATACTCCAGAATTTAGATTATCAGCACCTGATAATAAATTACTAGAATTTGAATTAAGTTTGGAAGCACCATCTCCTAATGAGGCTACGCCTAAAGTATAGCTTTGTAAACCTGAATATAGGTTATTAGCACCAGCATTAAGACTGCTAACTCCTTCAGCAAGAGTTGAAGATTTATCATTTAATGTGCTGATTCCTGCATTTAAGCTTTTAGAACCATCGTGTATTTTATCTACAGCAGATAAATAATCGTTGATTCCTGCTTCATATGTGTTTATTCCATCTGTGAAGGTTAAACTACTATCATAAAGAAGTTTTAAGTTTGAGCCTATAGTATCAGAACCTTCTTTTAATGATGTTAATCCTTCATTTATTTGAGAGGCACCATCAGCAGCATCAGATAGCTGATCTCCTATTGAAGATAATTCATCAAAAACAGATTTAGCATAAACTTCAGTAACGCTATTTTCTACAGAAGTTGTAATCTTTTGAATTGCTGATTCACTCATTTTAGAAGCAATATAATTTTTTCCTGGGTTTGTCTTATATTTCAATTCCATTTTTAGAGGATTATCCTCTAAAAGAGTTGTGGCATTATAAGAGAAGTTTTCAGGGATTGTAATTATCATATAATAAGATCCATTGTCTAATCCTATCTGAGCTGTTTCTTCATCTACAAAATTAAAATCAAGAGAAGCATCCTCTTTAAGATTTTTAACAAGCTCATCTCCAACAGCTAATTCTTCGCCATTATAATTACAGGATTCATCTAAATTTACTACAGCTACAGGTAGTTTATCGACATTTCCATAAGGATCCCACATTGAGCCTAAGAAAACAGTAGTATAAATCGTTGGAATTAATATTACTGCTATAACTGCGATAAATTTGATAATTTTAAATAATTGTGATTTGTCTTCTTTTAATTCATCCATAATATCACCTTCCTATTTTCTTTTGCCTTTGATAATACAACACATGCGCATTATTGAACACGGTGTTGTTTTTTAATTTAATATTTATTATAATTACAGTAAGGGTTAAAGGCAATAATCAATGTTGCTCAAATAGTTCATTAATGAACATTTGATATTAATAGTGTTCAGAAAGGGGTATTTTATGATTAATAAAGATAGAAGAATAAGAAAAACAAAAGATGTATTAAAGAAAAGCTTAATAAGTCTTATGCAGGAGAAGAGTATAAATTCTATTACTGTAAAAGAGCTTTGTGAAACAGCAGATATAAATAGGGGAACTTTTTATTTGCACTATAAAGATGTTTTTCATATGCTAAGTGAAATAGAGAAGGAACTCTTTGAGGAATTTCAAGATATGATATTATCTTATGAAATTTCTCCAGATAAGATTGAAACAAAACCTATATTGAAAGATATATTTACTTTTATAGCAAAAAATAGCGATTTTTGCATAGTTATTCTTTGTGAAAGAGGAGATATGGCTTTTATGAAAAAAATAGTATCTGTAATATATGAAAAAGGTTATAGTGACTGGTCTAATATTTTAAAAAAGAATGATAAGGATCTTTTTGATAAATATTATTCATTTATTTTATATGGAGCCATAGGATTGATAGATTATTGGCTTAAGAATGGACTTAAGGAATCACCAGAATATATGGCAATGTTAACAGAAAATATAATTTTAAATGGATTAAAATCAGTAAATTTAATTAATTAATAAAAATATTAAAATAATTATTTTAAATAATAAGTATAAAGTATATTAATAATTTGAATAATGGAAAGTAGTCATATAATATAGTAATCAAGAGGATATGATAATAATAGCAAGAATAACCAATTTAATTATACTTGGATAAGGTTGTAAAACTAGTATTAAGAATGTATAATACATATGGAAATTGAATGTAAATAATAACGAGGTAGAGGTGCAGTATTAAAGAGTACTATTAATGAGGTAAGCACGATGAGTTAATAGGAAAGGGAATATTGCCGAAGCGTATGATTAATGCTTTAATATCATGTCGCTGGGGTTATATATAATATATATAACACTGTCACAAAGTTTATTTTGTGGAGAGCTATCATTAGAGAATTTTACTTTTTAAAAAGAATTTAAATTTGTTTAAATAATAAAAGGTGGAATATCTGGTGTAGCTTTGACTAAGACTATAATTAGTATAAGCTAGACTTGGTATTTCACTTTTTTAGATGCTACCTTTTAGTTATTTACACTTATAACAGGGGGGAACAACATGAACAACAAAAGAAATTTTAAAATTATTATTATGACGATGATGATGGTTTTATTATCAACATCAGTTGTATTTGCATCTGAAGTTGATATTGCAACATCTAATGCAGAACATTATGGATTTTTAACATTAATACCACCAATTGTGGCGATAGTATTAGCTTTTATAACTAAAAATGTTATTATTTCATTATTTGTAGGAACCTTAGCAGGTACATTTTTAGTTAGTTTAGTTGATCATTCATTTGTTGGTGCTTTAATTCAAGCATTTTTAGATTTTGTATCTAGAGCTCTAAACTCACTAGCAGATCCTTGGAATGCAGGGATAATACTTCAAGTATTAGTAATTGGAGGTGTTATCCACTTAGTAGCCAAAATGGGTGGAGCAAAGGCAGTTGCTGAAGCACTAGCTAGAAAAGCAAAGACTGCTAAAAGTACACAATTAGTTACATTATTACTTGGTCTTGCAGTTTTCTTTGATGATTATGCAAATTCACTAATAGTTGGACCTATAATGAAACCAGTTGCAGATAAGATGAAGATTTCAAGAGAAAGATTAGCTTTTATTATAGATGCAACAGCAGCTCCTATTGCAGGTTTAGCAATAGTATCAACTTGGATAGGACTAGAAGTAGGATTAATAAATGATGCATTTACTAATGGACTTGGAATTGAAGTTGATGCTTTTGGAGTATTTTTAGAAACTATTCCATATAGATTTTATAATATTTTAATTTTGGCCTTTGTATTTATAACTTCATTATTACTTAAGGATTTTGGACCTATGTATAAGGCTGAAATTGCAGCCAGAAGAGCAGATTTAAATAAAGAAGAGTCTGCTGATGAGTCTTCAAAGATGGATCATTCAGAACTTGAACCTAAAGAAGGGATAAAGCTTAGCATATGGAATGCAATAATACCTATAGGAGTTTTAGTAGTAACAGCATTAATTTGCTTCTATTACAGTGGTTACTCTTCAATTATGGCTGGAGAAAATGTAGCAGTTCAAGAAATAATGACTAATTCTCCAATATCATTTAAGGCTATACAAGAGGCATTTAGTGCATCTGATGCATCTGTTGCATTATTCCAATCAGCATTAATTGCAAGTATAGTAGCAATTGCAATGGGAGTTTATAAGAAGATATTTACTCTTTCAGAAGCTATAGATACTTGGATAGATGGAATGAAGCCTCTATTAATAACTGGAGTAATATTATTACTAGCATGGTCATTAAGCTCAGTAATTAAGGATTTAGGAACAGCAAAATATTTAGTTAATATGCTATCAGGATCATTACCAAACTTCCTACTTCCAACAATAATATTTATTTTAGGCTCTGTAATTTCCTTTGCAACAGGAACAGCTTATGGAACAATGGGAATATTAATGCCTTTGGCTATACCACTAGCTCATTCTATGAATCCAGATATGGGATTTGTAATAGTTAGTACAAGTGCAGTTTTAACTGGAGCAATTTTTGGTGACCACTGTTCTCCAATTTCAGATACAACTATTCTTTCATCTATGGGAGCAGGATGTAACCATATAGCTCACGTTAATACTCAAATGTGGTATGCATTATTTGTAGCTGGAATAACTATAGTATTCGGATATATACCTGCAGGATTTGGAATTCAGTGGTATATAGTATTACCAATAGCTTTACTTGCAACATTCTTAGGAGTTCAGATATTAGGTAAAAAAGTAGAGGAAAGCAAATAAGTTTCTTGATAAAATAGGTGTAATTTATAGTTAAAAATTTATGTTGAAACTCAGCAAAAGCTGAGTTTCTTTTTTATTTCAGCGAGTTATGGGAACTAGTTACATATTTTAGATATATTTATTTTAATGTTAACATTTACTTTTATTAAGTAATAATATGATGTATAATTTGATTTATAAAAATTTTTAGGCTTATATTTAACTAAAGAATCATAGGGGGAGATACTCAAATGATAGTAAGTAACAAGAAAAAAGTAGAGTTAAAATTAAGAGAACTAACTGAAAGCCTAATAGGCAATGATGATTTTAAGGGTGTAACTACTATTGAAATTTCAGATAGTCTTAATTTGAGAAGAAATATTGTAAGTCAATATTTAAATGAATTGGTTGAAGAAAAGAAAGCAACTAAATCTAAGACAAGGCCTGTATTATTTACATATATAATGAACTCACAATCTATTTTTTTAAAAGAAAATGAAAACGATGTATTCAAGGAATTGGTGGGATACAATGGAAGTTTAAGAGAAACTATAGAAAAATGTAAAGCAGCTGTTTATTATCCTAGTAAGGATATGTCCGTATTATTAACTGGTGATAGTGGAGTAGGAAAAAGTTATATAGCTAGTTTATTACATAGATATGCTGAAGATGAGGAGATAATAAAAAAAGGAGCACCATACATAGTATTTAACTGTGCTGATTATGCTGATAACCCAGAATTACTTTCTGCTAATTTATTTGGTTACATTAAGGGAAGTTTTACTGGAGCTGATAAGGATCATATTGGAGCATTAGAGTTAGCTGATGGTGGATATCTATTTTTAGATGAAGTTCATAGATTATCTGCAGAGGGACAAGAAAAACTATTTGTATTTATGGACAAGGGAGTATTTAAAAGGTTAGGAGAAGGAAAAGCAGAAAGAAAAGCATCAGTAAGGTTTATTTTTGCTACGACAGAAAATCCAAATCAAGCTTTATTACAAACATTTACTAGAAGAATACCACTTAAAATAAATATTCCAAGGCTAGATGAAAGACCTATAGATGAAAGATTAACAATGATTTATAAATTCTTTAAAAGTGAGGCTATAGAAATAGACAAGAATATAAAGGTAGCTAGAAGAGTTATAAATTATATTCTTTCTCAGAAAAAAGGTGGAAATGTAGGAAGTTTAAAAAATATTGTTAAGTTCTGTTGTGCCTTAGCATATAAAGAACAAAAGAATGAAGAGGTAATCTTTATTAGAAAAGATCATTTGCAAGTATATGATGATAATATGAACTTAAAGGTTAAGCAATATTATTTTGAAGAATATATGAATGTTAATAAAGATGATGAGGATATTAGCCAAATTAATATGGTTAGTAATGATAGAAAAAATAGGCTAAATGAGATGATTGACATAGTAGAAAATCTACTTGAATCTTATGAAAGTCATTCATTATCTATAGATGAGCTAAGAAAGAACTTAACTATGGAGTTAAATAAAAGCTTAGAGTTAATTGTATACGATGAAGATGAGCAAGAAGATAATGATGTAGTTAAAAATATTTATTTAGAGACAGTAGAAAATACTTTAAAAGTAATAGAGGCTACATATGGTATAAAATACTATGGCAATACTTCTCGTGTATTATCAAAGGTTTTACTATATCAAAGGAATAATTCCTTTAATAGTGATGATATAGAAAATGATATTAGAATAGAAAAGTTAAAAAGCTTAATAAGTAGGGAATTAAGTAAATCTCTTATAGTAGCAGAAAAAATAATAGTAAACCTTCAAAATAATTTAGATTATACCTTAGATATAAGAGTTAAATTAATAATAATATTATATATATTTAGTATGATGAGTAATGAATCAACTGAAATAAATGCCTTAATTGTAGCCCATGGATATTCAACTGCTAGTAGTATAGCTAGTGTTGCTAATCAACTATATGGACAATTTATATTTGAAGCCTTTGATATGCCAATAGATATTTCACCAATAGAAGTAAAGAATAAGATAAAGAATTATATAAGCAAGATTGGGACATCAAAAGGAACAATTATATTAGTTGATATGGGTTCATTAGTAAATATAAATGATGAATTAGAAGATATAATGGAGGGTGATTTAGGTATTATAAATAATATAACTACTAATATCGCCTTAGATATCGCTGGTAGAATTATAAATGGACAAGATGTTGAAAGTATGATTTCAGGAATAGAGAAACATAATACTTTAATGTGTAAATATATAAAGGCTAAAGAAAAGAAAAAAGCTATTATTACAACATGTATTTCTGGAATAGGTACAGCTGTTAAGCTGAAAAAATTACTACAGGAATGCATAGGTGATGCTAATATAGAAGTTAAGGAGTATGAATATAATAATCTTAATCTAAAGGGTAAGGGAGACAAAATATTTACTGATTATGATGTTAAGCTTATTATAAGTACAACGAAGCTCGAAATAGAAGGGGTTAATACTATACTTCTTCAAGAACTGATAAGTGGAGACAAGGATGAATTATTAATTGAAGTCTTAAAAGATGTAATATTACAAAAGAATATTGATAGCATTAGGCAAGATTTAATAAAGATGTTTTCTATGGACAACCTTATTTCAAGAATGACAATCCTTAATCCTAAGAAGATTATAAATGAAGTTGAAAATATTATAATTAATTATGAAAGAATAATTGGACAATCATTTTCAGTTGATTTAAAAATGACATTATATATTCATATTAGTGTATTAATTGAAAGAGTAATGCTTAAGCAAGGGTTAGAATTTGAGGATGATCAGGAAGAAAAATATAAGAATGAGTTCAGTAAGTTTATTGAAATATCAAAATCTATTTTTTCTTCAATAGTTAATGAATATAATTTAGAAATACCATTAAGAGAAATCTTTATTATTCAAACTATAATTGAAAGTAGAATAGGAAAAGTCGAATTATAGAAAAGCTATGACACAATTTGTTTGTGTCATAGCTTTTTTGCGTATATAGATAGGACACTAAAGACAATCCTGGACACTAAATATTTAATAAACTTACAAAGTGGCTATTTTAGCTAATTTCATTAATTTAAAAAGTGTTTATTAAAAGTTGGCATGCTAATTGCTTTATATAAAAGTAACTAAAATAAAGAGGACAGAGTAGGAGAGATAAGATGTACAATTTAATGATTGTTACCCATGGACCTCTTGCATCAGCTTTAAAAGAAACTTTAAAAATGTTTACTGGCGATGTAGAAGATGTTTATGCTGTGGGTTTAACTGAAAGTGGAGTTGAAGAATTTAAAGAAAAAGTAAGTAAAGCAGTAGAGGACTGTTATGAAGAAGGTAAAGAACTTTTAGTATTAGTTGATTTATTTGGAGGAACACCTTTTAATATTTCAATGTTGGAGATTAAGAGTAAATATAAAAATGTAGAGATTATAGCAGGTGTTAACTTACCTCTAGTAATCGAAGCTAGTCTTTCAAGAAGTAGTACTTTAAGTGAAACAATAGAATCTTTAAAAGAATCAGCTAAAGGGGCTGTAATGAGTCCAGAAAAAGCTACCTCATCAGAAGATGACGAATAGTAAGTTTAAGGAGGAATAATAAATGCAAATACAATTATGGCAAATCATTGTGCTTGGATTAC
>NZ_SRYR01000010.1 GCF_004794105.1 Clostridium sartagoforme | reverse complement strand
ACTTATATAAAAATTAAAAGATATATAAGCTTTCAATTAATGTAATTTACACTTTTAATTATTTTTCACATCAAATAATATAGACACTTAAAATGTAGATTAATTATTGAAACATATATATATTGTTAATACTAATTCTACTACTAGTATAAACGTTAACTTAATCATCTATCAACTACATATATCTTCAAAAAATAATTTTTTTCTAAACTTTCTCAATATTCCTATGAATACTAAGATTTTTTATATTCAAATGAATTTTATAAAATTTATTTAAACATTTTCATTTTAATATAAATATACTAATATTAAATAACTATATTTATAATTTTCTTATTTTCAATTAAGAGATATTCCTTCATAAAAAAAATGCGTATCACAGTTTAGTGATACGCATTTTTAATTCTTTTCTATTTACTTAAAAAGAATAATCCACAAACTCTATTTCCTGAGTGTATTCCTACAGCACAACCAGGAGTAGTTTCTATATACTTAATATTATTTTCTTCTAAATAACTTTTAAGTTCAGCCTTTATTTCTGGGCTTACTATTTCTATTAACATTACTGGCTCATTTTTATCTGGATTACTATTTTCATAATCAGAAATAATTTTCTTTAGTACCTTCTTATTTCCTCTTATCTTATCTTTTGCAACCATCATTCCATCTTCAAAGCCAATAATTACTCTAAGACCTAAAGCAGTACCTATTGCCCCTGCTGTTTTAGAGATTCTTCCACCTCTTACTAAGTTTTCTAAAGATTCAAAGCAAAGTGATGCTTTCATTTTATGCTTCATAGCATCTATTTCTTTCTTTATTTCTTCAGCAGTAAATCCCTTATCTCTTAGCTCACAAGCTTTTAATACAAAGAAACCTTGAGCAGATGTAATTACTTGAGTATCTACTATAACTATATCATCAGATTCTATCATATCCTTAGCTATACAAGCTGAATTATAAGTTCCACTCATATTAGAAGACATTAAAACTGCTACTACTTTATAGCCTTCATTTAATGCATTTCTAAAATATTCTTCAAATCTACTTGGAGTTATTTGAGCTGTAGTTGGTAATACCTTTTCTCTCTCTATTTTTTCTTGCATTTCTTTTAGGTTAATTTCTTCTCTATCTACGTAACTTTTATCTCCAAAATTAATTAGTACTGGTAGTATTTCAATATTATTTTCTCTTATTAATTCTTCCGGAAGATCTAGACAACTGTCCGTCACTATTTTAATTTTTTTCATTTTCTATTCCCCCTAATTTACTTCATTTCAGGAAAACCAATTTGTCTTAATGCCTCATAAGCTACTATTGCAACTGTGTTTGAAAGATTTAAGCTTCTTGTGCTAGTTTTTATCATTGGAATTCTAATACCTTTATGGGCAGTATGTACTTCTTCAGGAACACCAGCAGATTCTCTACCAAACATTATGAAATCTCCTTCTTTGTACTCGACTTCATCATAATGTTCTGTTGCATGAGTAGTAGATAAAAAGATTCTTTCATTTCCATACTTTTTCATGAAATCTTCATAGCTTTCATGAATTTCTAATTTTAATTCACTCCAATAATCTAATCCAGCTCTTTTCACTTGTTTATCATCAATTTTAAATTTCATTGGTTTTATTAAGTGTAGAGTTGAGTTAGTCAAAACACAAGTTCTAGCAATATTACCAGTGTTTTGAGGTATCTCTGGTTGATATAATACTATATTTAAATTATTCATATCTATGTCCTCCAATAAAAGAGGCTGTTGTATAAACAGCCCAATTAAAAATTAAAAATTGAAAATGAATAATTATTGATGTAATTTTTCATTATTCATTCTTAATTTTACATTGTGCAAAAACCTCATTTAATATCATAATAAAAATAATACTATATGAAAACTTATTAGTCAAAGTCATTTGCACTTTATTAACAGAATATTTTTTTATACAATATATATTGCTTATTTCTACAAAATCACTGCTAAATATCAAAGATTTTTTTTAATGCCTTTGCCACTCCATCTTCTTTATTAGTGTCCGTAACAAAATCTGCAAGGTCTTTCACTTTATCTATTGCATTTCCCATTGCAACTCCAAGACCTGCATATTCAATCATAGAAATATCATTTTCATTATCACCAATACATACTATTTCTTCTCTCTTAAATCCATAATGCTCAGCTAAAGCCTTTACTGCCTTGCCTTTTGATGCACCTCTATTATTAATTTCAAGGCTTTTTGTGCCTGCACCAAAATATATAATATCATCAAACTCATCTAACTTCACCTTAAGAGCCCTTAACTTTTCAGGTTCTAAAGAAAAGGCTATACTTTTAGTGATTTTACCATTAGTTCTATTAAAGAATTCTTCCCATTTTTTTATATTCCTAATTACATTATAATTAATTTTTAAATCATCAAACCCTCTTTGCTTGGTCATATATAATTTAGTAGCTACCTTAGTAATATAATTTCCACAATATATTTCATTTGATGTATAAAAATGAAATAATAAATTTAAACTTTCAAGAGTTTCTACTAATTTAATGCAAGTTTCTGGCTGTATAGGATTTTCGTATATTACTTTATTAGTGTATTTATCTCTAACTATTGCTCCATTTGCCGCAATAACTGGAGACTTTACACCTAAAAGATGAGAGTAATAAGCGGCATTATTATATATTCTTCCTGTAGTTACTACTACTTCTATTCCCTTGTCATGCAATTTTTTAATTACCCTCTTGCTTTCATCTGATACTTTTCTCCCTTTACCTAGTAAAGTTCCATCCATATCAATGCAAACCATCTTATATGCCATAAATACTCCTTTACGATAACCTTTATTTTATCTTTATAATATCACTATAATTTTATTTCAACAATAAACTTAACAAGATAATAACAATTAAAAAATTAAGGTATTGAAAGAATGAAAAAATTGAGGAAGAGGTTTTGCTATGCAAAACCTCCTTATTTTAAATATTCTCTTATAAAAAATTTCTATTTTTTTTATAAGCATTCTTTCATTTTTTCATTTCTTCATTCTTTCATTAATAAAATGCTTCGCATTTTATGACTAGTTGTTTGGTTTTTTGTCAGATTCAGTTTTATTATTTGTTGTATCCTCTTTTTTAGGATCTTCCTTTTTGGAGTCTTCTTTCTTAGGTTCTTCCTTCTTAGGTTCTTCCTTCTTCTTAGTTCCTCTTTTAACTATTGTATCTGTAGTCATGTAAACATCTGTAGCAATAAATTCTCTATCTACTTCTACTCCATTTTCATAAGTTACTTGATATGAACTAGCCTTGTATCCTGGCATTCCATGAGATACAACTTTTTCAGTTCCTTCTTCCATAGTTGGATCATCTTCATACTTTATTTCAGGGTTGTACTTTTCATGAATTTCATTTACTAATTCATAAGTCTTATTACCCATTGCTTCTGCATCTCCATACAAAGTAAAATTAGCTATTCCTCCACTAACGGAACCTTGAATATATATTGGGAAATCGTAAGTATTTACAAACTTATAATCTATATAAGGATTAGCCACTGTTGCATCTAATCCCGGCTCTGAATAAGAAACTGTAAGGGAGTGATTCATCCTTTCTGTTGATCTAATATTTGCATTCATAACTGCCCTATAAAGAGTAGTTGAAATTTGGCATATTCCACCACCGTAGTCAGGAACTATTTCATTTCCTACATAGGTATTAGCTTTTTCATAACCTTTTTCTGGAGTAGTATCACCAATTAATCCATTATAACTAAACTCATCTCCTGGCATAAGGATTGTCCCATTTACTATATCAGCAGCAATTTCCATGTTCTTAACTCTACCATCACCAGTATTAACATAACTAGTGCTATAAGTACTAATTTTGCCATTGATTCTAGTTAAATCTTCAGCTTTTATCTTAGCCTCTTCAACTACTAATTCAAAAGTTAAAACTGCTTCATTGCCGGGATCTGAATTTATATTATCTACTAAAGTATTATGAAGCTCTTCTTTGTTTATACTTTTACCAGAAACCTCATCAGTAATAGATATATTTCCTGAATTTATTTCAATTGAAGCATTGATAGGTTTTACTCCCACCTCATCAATAACCTTATTTTCAAAAGCTGCTAAAGCTTCTTCATCATAAGAAAGTTTCGAATCTACATTAGTTGTCTTTTTTCCCTTTATATATGAATTCTTAGTAAAATTACTTTCATCTTTTCCTACTGCCATAGCTTCCTTAGCTACTTCTTCAGGATTATAACTTGGATTTAATTCCTCATAAGTCAGTTCTAAAGTTTTATCCTCTACTTTAACTACTAACTTCTTGTCCAAAATCATACTAGGTAATTTTTCTTTAAGTACCTTAGCTGCTTCTTCCTCATTTAATCCGCCTAAGTCTATACCATAAACAGATACACCTGGATATATTTTATCTTGCCATGATGCTACTTTTTTATTAACTGAAAAAACATAACTTATAATACCTATTACCAAAATTAAAACTATTACACCAGCTAATATCAAAGTATTTTTATTTATCTTTTTCAACGGTCCCACTCCTTTCTTATCACCTATAATTAAACATAACAATTCATAATATTATTATATAATATTTCCCCTTTAAATTTAATATACATTAATTAATAATATTTAATTTTAATAAATAATTAATACTTAAATGTGTCTATTCTGTTAACTTCATGGAGATTAATTCCATGGTAAAATTAATAATTAAGGATAAACACTTTGAAATGAAGAACTAAAAAGTAAGAGATAATGGTTAAAAGGTACAGGGTAAGAGATAAAAAGTAAAGGTTAGGGGTAAGAGATAAAGAAAAAACTCCTTGCGGAGCTTTAGAAAAATAATTTATTTTTACTACTAAGAGGCTGCCTCACAAAAGTGATAATTAGAAATTTAAAGTTAAAAATCAATAATCAATGATGCAATCTATAATAAATCACGTGAAAAGCATATTTCTTAAAACTCATTCATGAGTTTTCTCCTTAATTTTCCATTATTAATTTCTAATTTTTCATTGTGCGACAACACTTAGGCTGCCTTTAAAGCAGCCTTAATATTTTCTCTATACTACTACTCTACTTCTAATTTGAGATGTTTCACCATCATTATCAAAAGCTTCTATTGATACCGTTACTGGGACATTAGTGCTAACTGGTAATTCCCTTAATGGAATTTGGAAACTTGTATCATCCTTATTAACAGTTCCAATCCAATTTCCATTTACGAATATATTATATCCTAGTAAATCTACATCTGTATTTCTACTCCAGGTTACTCTTAACATACCGTTACTCTTAGTTGCATTAAAATTCCTAACCTGCCTTGGTTGCATTAAAAGATCTAAACTATCTGGACCCCAGTTTGCATCAACTGGATTTCCAACTCCTTGAACTTCTGCTCTATCACTATATTGCCATATTCTCCATCTAGTCCAACCGCCTAAATTAGGAGGATAATCTGGATTAATCTCTACATGGGTGTACATAGCAATCCATAACGGCATAGTTTTTAATGGTTGAGTTCCATTAGGTAATTTAAAATCATTGTAAAGTTCGATGAAAAATGCCCCTGTATATAACATAAGTCTTCTTCTTGTTTTACTCTCAAAGCACTTTTTAAATCTTAGTATCCAGTCTATTAGAGCCTTTGTGCTTATCTTATTGTCTATAGGTTCTTCTACGTCTAATACTGGAAATAAGTCCCCATAGTTCCTATTACCAAATCCTTCTTGCAATATGTTGATAAAATCATTACATTGTGCATCAGCTGTAGTTAAATCATAAGAAGGTATAGCATAATGATATGCTCCAACTGGTATTCCATAATTCCTTGCTGCTTTTGCATACTCTAAGAATTTTCTATCTACTCTAAACCTTCCTGAACCTGATCCTGAAGATCTAACATATAGAAAATCTATAGTCCTTGCTAAAGTTTCAAAATTAACATTTTGAGTATATTCATTTATGTCGATTCCAAATCTACTATTAGCATTTTTATTTTGCATTTTTCCTCCAAGAAAAATAATCTCTTTATCATTTTATAAATTACTTTCTTAAAGGTTACTTATATCTATTAATATTATTAATTATTTGATTGTTTTTAATTTGATAAAGAAGCTAACTTCATTTCCCACGCATTCAGCCCAAATCTTACCTTCATGTAGTTCTACTATATTCTTAGATATAGCTAAGCCTAATCCACTACCCTTAGTATCAGAGTTTCTCGCCTCATCCACTCTATAAAATCTATCAAATAATCTTTCAACTTTTTCTTTAGGTATATTTTCGCCATTATTTTTTATCACAATATTAGCATAACCATTATTTTCATATGCAGAAACTACTACTCTTCCAGGCTTAAATGAGTATTTTATTGCATTTGAGAATAAATTTTCAAAAACTCTAACCATTTTCCCTGCATCAATTTCAACTATAGACTTTTCATCTACAAATCTCTTTACTACTTCAAGCTCATTTTCTTCAAATACTGGAATATATTCTTCAATTATTTGAGATAAGAATTCAACTATATTTACATTAGTTTTTTCTAATACTATACCCCTTGCATTTAATTTATTATATTCAAATAAGTCTTCAATTAACTCCTTAAGCTGAGTTGCTTTATTAAAGGCAATATTTAGGTATTCCTTCATCATTTCATCATTTTCATATTTACCTTCTTTTATAAGACCAATATATCCCATAACTGAAGTTAAAGGTGTTCTTAAATCATGTGATACATTAGTAATGAGCTCACTTTTAGTCTGCTCTGATCTTCTTTCTGCTTCTATTCTATTTTGGATTTCTGAAGCCATGTTATTTATGTTCTCTGCTAAATTCTTAATTTCATCCTTACCCTTTTCTTCAACTCTATATGATAAGTCTCCACTAGAAATAATTCTAACTCCTGATGCAATTTCTTCTATATACTTCATTTTTCTATTTGTAATTATAATAAATATAGATATAAATAAAATTACAGAAAGCACCAATGCTAAAAATGAATTTTCATCTACATAATATTCATTAGATATATATGGAGTTGGAGTTTCATAATAAATTAGGTAAGCTCTATCCCCTCCAAGATTTACTGGATATAAGAATACCTTCTCATCACCTTCATTTGTTGCAGTATTGCTTTTATCTATTACAGCATAAATATCTAATTTTTCTTGAAAGTCACCATTTACTTTATATAATATCTTACCGTCTAAATCTGTAATATAAATTTTAGCTTTACTATAGTTATAATTTTCTAAATAACTATCTATAGTAGCTTTATCACTTAATCCAGCAACACTTTCATTATTACTCAAATCCCTTGCAATATTATTGGCTGTTGATTGAATGGATCCAATATCATATTCTATATTTGTTATAGTTCTATTTTTAGCAAGCATATTATTAGCAAAACCATAGAAGAAAAAGGCTGAAACAAAACAAATAGCAAATACAACCATAAGCTCAAATCTAATACTTTTTTCTATATTCTTATATAGCCACTCACATAACCCCTTAATAGTTTCTCCTAATCTAGAATTATAAAATCTATAAAATATCCTCTTTAAAAGGTTTCTAAATCTAGTAACTAGACCTACCTTTTCTTTTTTTATATTTTCTGTGTTTTTCTCATTATTATTTTTATCTTTTTTGTTCTTTCTACCTATCAATTTTATAGCCAACCCCCCATACAGTTTTTATATACTTAGGTTTTCTAGGATCCTCCTCAATCTTTTCTCTTACCTTCCTAATATGAACCATTACGGTATTGTCAGATTGCATAAACTCCTGTTTCCAAACACTGTTATAAATATTTTCTATACTAAATACCTTACCTCTATTTTCAGCAAGCAAAACTAATATATCAAATTCAGTTGGAGTTAATTTGATTTCTTCTCCATCTTTAAAAACTTCATGTGTTTCTAAGTTTATAGTAATATCTTCAACTTCTAATGTATTTTCAAAGGTTGTAATAGTATTTCCCTCATTAGAAGTTTTATTAAATCTCTTATATCTTCTAAGCTGAGACTTAACCCTTGCTACCAGCTCTAAAGGATTAAAAGGCTTAGTTAAATAATCATCTGCCCCAGTATTAAGTCCTAATATCTTATCCATATCCTCAGACTTTGCTGATAACATAATAATTGGCATTTCTCTTTCTTCTCTAATTTTTAGACATGCCTCTATTCCATTAACCTTAGGCATCATTATATCTAAAATAATTAAATCAACCTTTTCTTTTTCTAATAGATTTAAAGCCTCTTCTCCATTTTCAGCCTTTAAAGTTTCATAACCTTCACCCTTTAAATATATATCTACTAAATCTCTTATTTCTTTTTCATCATCAACTATTAAAATTCTTTCATTACTCATATCTTCGTTTCCCTCCAAAATATTATATATAAATAATCTCTACTATATATGTTTCAATAAATAATCTACGTCTTAAGTAATTATGTTACCTTAAGTATAGAAATAGTTTCTAAAGTAAATTACACCAATTGAAAGCATATATAATTTTTATAAGATAAGTTTATCATACTCTCAATCTTTATTTATATTTTAGGTAAAATATCTTAATAATAAAGATTAAAATTCCTTAAAAAAATCTTAAATGTCATAAAATGCACAGGAGTATATAACATATTGTGGATGCCTTGCTACTAAAGGAAAAAACTCCTTTCGGAGTTTTGATTAAATTTAGAATTATATAGAAATATATGAAATATTGCGACCTTTCTATGTCCCAAGCTCCAAGTCGGTTTACGCATAGTATTTTAAAGAACACTTGAGTAATTTAATCTTTTAGATACCCTGGTACTAAATGAGGAAATTCAGATGAGCTGAATTTCAACGATTATTGTTAATCTTATTGAAATTATTACGGAATAACTAGGAAAATTTATTCTTTGAAAATTGAATAATACGGTATTGTAAAAATATGTTATAATTAATTCGTAATTGTATTATATATGAATAAAAATATTGGGAGGACTTATGAAAGTTTGGGAGAAAAAATATAATAATCATCTTATAAGAATTGAGAATTACTGGAATAAGGAAATATTATTAGTTGATGGTGAAATTCAAGATGAGACATATGGTCTTACGTCTAGAGCTAAGCTTATTGGAAAATTACCAAGTGGTGAAGAGATAAAGGTAAACCTTGGTGGAAATTTCTCCATCGATTGTATTTTATTTATAGATAACAAAAAAATATCCTTAAGTTAAATATATTTTATATTAAAGTTATATAGAAATCCGTTATTATTAATTGCATAATTAAATTATTACTAAGGTAAAATAAAATATTAAATCGCTAGAAGTACCGTACTATTAAAATGAATATGCGGTATTTTTTACTTCACAATTTAAATATATCACACCAAAAAAGGATATCTATATTGAGAAAATTATCACTTATAACTTTCTTTATAGATATCCTTTTATTTAACTTTATAATATATTTACTGAAGATTTATCCCCTTAAACATATAAACTACGTATAGTCTTTAGCCAGTATAAGCAGTTATCATCCTATATTTATTTTCACCAATTTTCTCTACATCAACAAAGGAAAACTTATCTATTATCCATCCATCGTCTCCATCTATCCCATTACCAGCCAAGCCAAACCCACTTTCATTAGGTTTTATATCATAAGCTACTGTTACAGTAAATATATTTTTGCCTTCTGAGTGCAAATCACAACTTATTATTCTATACTCTACTAAAGAAGGTTCCACCTCCTTATTAATACCATTATCTAGATCAGATAACAAATCTGTACTACGCATCTTAATGTATTCCTCATAAAGATTTTGCCCAATATATACTTTATCGGTAGAAGTTGTTTCTATTACCGGATAAAATAAATCTGAATCTATATATCCTGATTTTGTCTTAACTACTCTTTTAAAATCATTTCTTGCTATCTGAGTTAGAAAAATTTTCTCAGTACCCTGTACTAATTTATCAGACCATTTTATATTTATATAATCTCCATCAAACTCTCTTAACTCCTTCGAAATAACATCCCAATTTAATTTTAATTCAGAAACATTCTTATTTAATTTAACATTTCTAGAATCAATTTTATAAGAATTATCACCTAAAATTAATTCAATTGGCTCTTGAGCTCCAATCCATTGTGATGGATAAAGTAAAGTTATATCTTGACCAGAAATCCTTAAAGTATCTCTACTTTGCTTTACTAGTGGCTCTCCTAAAATTTTTGCTAATGAATCTTTTATTTCACTTGAGTCACCATTATACAAGCATATAATACTATTTTTAAAATATACATTCTTAGCTGATTTTAATTCTTCTATATTTATTAAAATATAATCACTAGCATAATTAATTTCACTATAATCATCACCATTAAATATTCCTATTTCACTTAAGGCTGCTTTTGAATCAATATAATCATATATTTTCACTTCTTCATTATTTGCTTTTATAGTATAAAAATCAGCTGAATATCCATTCTCCTTAGTCGATAATGATTTCTCTTCAATTAATTTAATTTCTATGTTCTTATCTATTAATTGCTTAACTAAAGAATGAAAATTCAAACTTCCGCTCTCAATTACTTCATTAGATACTATATCTCTTTCTTCATAATTCATACTATCATATAAAATTTTAATTTTATCAATTTCTTTATTACTTGCAGTATATTGGATTCCGTTAATGTTAATATAGTTATCTATAAAACTAATATCATAATTTTCATCTCCAGTTAACTTAATATTAACCTCCCACCCTTTATATACTTTCTGTTTTTCACCTTTTACTTTAATTGAATTAATATAATCTACAATTTTATTAACATCTTCTTTATTATATACATTTTTCCCTCTAGGTGGAGATGGCATGACCTTTATAGTAACCTCACTTATTTTAGAACTATCAACTAAATTTAAATTTTCAGATTTTAACCTAGTTGTTAAGAGCACTATAGCTAAAACAGAAATTACCACTATCCCAGCTATTATAGTTCTAAACCCAAACTTCTTATTTTCAGCTATATTTTTTATCCTATCCTTAAGCCTCTTTTTGTCAGTTATCATTGATGTTGTACCTGGAATAGGATTTTTAGAATGAATTAACTGAAGTACATTAATTATTGTATTTCCATAGTTTAAGTTTTCTTCTTTGCCTAGTTTAGTTAAGACCATTTCATCACAAGCAGCTTCACAATCACTTCTCATTATATTAAATCCAAGATAAATTATTGGATTAAACCAATGAATAGCTTTTACTATTGATGTTAGCCATGTTACTAAGATATCTTTTCTTTTATAATGGCAAAGCTCATGCATAATTATATATTTCATTTCTTTTTCATTTACAAAACTTACAACCTTTAATGGAATTAATATTTTAGGTTTAATTACCCCACAAAGACTAGGACTATTTATTTCATTAGTTACTCTGACTTCTATACTTCTATTTATAGATAAAGACTTCTTTTCCTTAGAAATATCAATATCTATATCATAGTTTTTGTACTGAATATATTCTTTTTTAATACTTAAGTGAAGCTTTAAATAAGCTATTAACCCTCTTAAAATAAGTATAGAAGCTACACTTATCCAAAGATAAAATATTATTTCTTTATAAGTAAAATTATTGCTTTGTTCATTATTATCATTAACTATATTATTTACTGGTGAATTAAAATCTGTAGAAATGTCACTATTAATTTCATCATTAGGTATTGTTTGATTTGTAACTTGATTATTTACTTGTGTATTACTATCTATGATTGAATTATTACTTTCTTCTATAGGACTAACATTAACTAAATTAAAAACACTTAGTTTACTTTCTGGACCAAAAGGAATTATTAATTTAATTAATAAAATAAACCAAAGATAATAAATTATAGACTTTTTCATATGATTTTTTAGTAGTAATCTTATTAGCAAAATTATTCCTACTAAAAAACTTGCAGCTATAGAGGATTCAATAATATAACTCATTATTTATCCTCCACATCCAACTTTTCATTTAAAATATCCCTTAACTCATTTATGTCTTCATTAGTTAATTCTTCACTTTTTACTAAGTTTAATATCATATCATTTAATGATCCATTAAAAACTCTTTTCAAAAATGATTGGCTTTCTTCCTTTATACATTCTTCTTCTGAGATTAATGAGTAATAAACATACTCCTTGCCATTTTTTCTAAAACCAATGGCTTCTTTGTTCAAAAGCCTGCTAATAAGGCTTTTAATAGTAGTACTTTTCCACTGTTGTTTACCACTAAGACTTTCTATTATTTCATTAGAAGTTACCTCATCCTTTGACCATACTATCTTCATTATTTCCCATTCTGAATCAGATATTTTTGGCAGCTTATTCATTATACCCCTCCTTAAAATTACAAATGTAATCTTTAATTTAAGTTTACAAGTGTAATCTATAGCTGTCAACCTATTTTTTCCCATAACTTTATATTTTACCAAATATAGTTTATAATACACACTATAATTATGGTGCTGTTGCACAATTAAAAATTAACAAAAAACTCCTAATAGAGTTTTTAATTATAACAGTCTTAGTAATTCTAAAAGAATTAAATCAATAATTCTTCATTTTTAGTTTCAGGAGGTCTATCATGGGAGAACATTTCAAATCATATTCAGCGGTAATGCCGGTTATAATAAATAGAAAAGAAGGTAAAACTCAAATACTATTACATCGTAGAAAAGATACAGGTTATGAAGATGGTAAATGGGATATGTCAGGAAGTGGACATGTTGATGAAGGAGAAACAGCTAAAATGGCTGTTGTAAGAGAAGCTAAAGAGGAGCTTGGAATAAACATAAATATAGATGATTTATCATTTGCTCACTTAGCTCATCGTGTTAGCTCATCTGGTGGAAGAACTTATTACGATATGTATTTTTTAGTTGAAAAATTTGAAGGAATCCCTAAGATAATGGAGCCAAATAAAGCTTCTGAATTAAAATGGTTCGACTTAGAGTATCTTCCAAGTGATATTATGAGTATTAGAAAATTAGTTATTGATAATATTAAAAATAACATTACATATAGTGAATTAATAGAAAATTAAAAGCATTTTATAAATATTTGATATAGGAGATTTGTATGGAAATTAGAGAAGCCACTAAAGAAGATTTAGAAGAAATTATCATTATAGAAAGCAAGTGTTTTCCTGAAGCTGAAGCAGCTAAAGAAGAAGATTTTCGTAATAGATATTCTGCTTTTAAAGAAAATTTTTTCGTAGCAGTTAAAAATGAAAAAGTAATTGGTTTTATAAATGGATGTACTACTGATAAACCTGAATTGCCTGATGAATTATATCATAATACTGAATTACATAACCCTTCAGGAGATTATCAAACTGTATTTGGATTAGATGTATTACCAGAATATCGTAACTCTGGTGTTGCCACAGAATTATTAAAGCATTTTATAAAAATATCTAAAGAACGTGGTAAAAAAGGAATGGTTCTAACTTGCAAGAATCATTTAGTCCATTATTATGAAAAATTTGATTTTAAGCATGTTGGAGTTTCAGACTCATCTCATGGTGGAGCAAAATGGAATGATATGATATTGCTATTTAAATAAAAGGCTTTTTTTAAACTAATCTTAATATTAGACCATAAAAAGTGGACAATTAATTGCCCACTTTTAATTCGTAATATATTAAAATTGTTTCGCTTTGTTTTAAAATAATGTGTAAATATAGCTAAGCTAAAGGATGTCCCAATTCGTATATCCTTTTCCCTAGTATTATTTCAAATCTATTCGCTAAATTTAAATTTTGTAGTTCACAATATTTTAAGATTATGAGATTATTTTTTCATAAGAAATTCTTCTTCATAATTCATATCGTTATATAGACTTTTTAATTCTTGAGTAATTCTACTGTCAATATTCTTATATATAAAGTTAACTGTATCTGTATTGCTATAATTATAAACATAGATTTGATTATTAGAAACTCCTATTTCATATAAATAAATCTTTTCATTTTCACTGCTCTTTAATAATGAAATTACAAAATCAGGCTTAAAATTCTTATTATTGCTTTCGGTACAAGTTATTGATTTTAAGTATTCTCCAATCTTTTTTATATCATCTTCATCTGTAACCATTTTACTTCTTCCTAACTCTTTCTCTTTACTTGTAACAGTTAAGTTTGAAAATTCAATTCTTTTAGTTGAACTTATTGGAATATCCTTAAATGGACTTATAACTTTTACATTTTCTGATTTCGTACATCCAATTAATGATAATATTAATAAAGGGATTATAATAGCTAAAATATATTCTTTTCTCAAAACATCATCACCTCGTAAAATAATACAATTGTTCATTATTCATTTACCAACCATATCTAACTTAGTATTTTTGTTTAGCTTCATTTAAAAATTACTATTTTTATAATCTATAATAATTGACTCACTACTTATATTTATAGACTTTTCAGCAGTAAGATCCTCATATTTTTTAAAGCTAACTTCTTAGATAGCCTCTCTATATAACTAGACTCTATTCTCCTTAATAAATAAAAAACCATCAAAGTCATAATAACCAAATTGGTAAAAAGACTTAAAACTTTTTAATTCAATTGAATAATATATTCCAGTAGTAAAGGCTTTAATAACTCAAACTGAATACATCCCAGCTGTATCTTCTAGATATCCAATTCCAGCTAAAGAAGATAATGCATACTGGGTTACTTTTTAACTTTTAAACTTGCTAATAGTAAAACAATAATTATAATCATTGAATTAAAGTATATCTTTAATTTATAAAAAATCATACTATCATATAGTGTTACGTATTTGTTCTTAGGATACCATTCCTTAACATCAAAACTAACTTCATTAAACCTTGAATTACCTTCTTTAAATTCTCCATAAACAACAAATTCACTATATGAAGGAATTCCCTGCCTAAATGTTGATATACTTTTAAATGGAGTATTTCCAATTAAATTTACAGTATCTCTTGAAATAGTTTTGTCAGGTAAAGTTTCTAGAAATCTACCTAAATGTTCTTGGCCACCAATAACTTTAGGTCCACCACTCCACTCATGACATTGAATCTCTAATCTTGTCAAATTATCATATTCATATTGATTTATTTCTGGCATTTTATAGGGTAAAAAAGGAATTACAATTAAAATAATTAAAATAATAATTAATAAGATTTTTAATTTATATAACTTCATAGATATCTCCTAATTTTTACTAATATTATATCACATTTAAATTTATTCTTTTAGTTATATTGTAACACCCAACCTCTAAATTATAAAAAGAAGCTACTACTATCAGAAATATATTCACGCCATATAGTTTGCGATTTTGATGCCAAAATAATTGAACAAATTGATAAAGTCCCTCATCATATAGATATGATTGATGATAGCTATGAATTAATAATTTATAAACTATAAACATTCTAATTTCGCTAAAAGTATCTTTAGTGAACAAAAGAGAGTGATAAATATTTTTATCACTCTCTTATTTTCTTTTACACCTTGCTTTTAGTTGAGCTATGACCTGTTCCTTTTCTTCTGTACTTGTAAAGATATTAGTAGGTATTATCGCTGTAACATCACGTAATATATTTATAATATATATGCAATTACCTTCTTCATGGATTCTAGAAATTATTTTAAAACTAAACTTTTTTGTTCCTCTAACACTTTTAATAGTAATGTTATCTTCATTTATTATTAAAGTTTTTTCACTTAATAAGGAAGAATCCATTTTTGCCCTTATTTTTATCAACCCTTTTCCTATAGCTCTTATATTTAACTTTTTACAAATAGCACGATATATTATCCATAAGATTATAAATACAGCTATCACAATTATCCTTGCGCTAAGATAATAATAAAAATCTATAAGTGCATAAATGATTCCAAACAAAAATAATGATTGAAACCCATAAAAAACAATAAGGATTAAAGGTTTTTGTGAAAACCAATAAAAATTTTCATAATCATCTAATGTGTTCTTGTATTTAATTTCCAATACTTTAACCACCTTTTATTTAGCTATACTGTAATATACTATATATTAACATATTTTTATTATACTTTAAATTATTGAAATATATTTCGCTAAATCAAATTTTCACGAAGAAATTAAAAATTACAGTTTAAGCCATTTGTAGGCTATTAAATTTAATAAAAATTATAGTTGTTGGTTTACTATAATTAAACTTATGAAAAAAAGATACTATTTCTCTATGATCATTGCGAAATAGTATCTTTTCTAGGTAGTCATGTACTTATAAAATTTTATAATTTGACTATCTTTAAAACTATCTCTTTAAGTTAAGCTACTAAACTATCTACTAAGAAATTAATAGAATAACTTAATAAAAGTCATTTGTCCGATCGCTACCATTGCTAACACTCCTCATTATACAAGTGGGAGCTAAGCACTGCTACGCGCCTGGGTTAGTTCTTCTAACCTTAAGATGGAATAGGCAACCTGCACTCTGTAAAAATAATTCACACAAAATGAAAGATTTTAGTTCTCTACTTTTTAAGAAAACTCCACCTAAAGATAAGAATCACTTTATATTATAAATTTTCTATAGTACTCCTAAAGCAAGTATTAATGCTCCAAATACAATTGATACCATTGACATTAGTTTTATTAGAATATTTATTGAAGGTCCTGTTGTATCTTTAAAGGGATCTCCTACTGTGTCTCCAACAACTGCTGCTTTATGGCATTCTGAGCCCTTCCCACCTAGTACTCCAGATTCTATATATTTCTTAGCATTATCCCAAGCTCCACCTGAGTTTGACATCATTATAGCCATTGCAAAACCTGTTACTGTTGCTCCTGCTAAAAGTCCTGCTACCCCATTAGGTCCTAAAATAAGTCCGACTATTACTGGTGTAGCTACTGAAATTATTGCTATTGTAATAAGTTCTCTTTGAGCAGATTTAGTACAAATATCAATACAAGACTCATAATCTGGTTCTCCCTTTCCTTCCATAAGTCCAGGAATTTCTTTAAATTGTCTTCTTACTTCAACCACTATTTTTGAAGCAGCTCGTCCAACTGCATCCATTGTCTTTGAAGAAAATAAGAAGGTTACCATTCCACCTATAAATAATCCTATTAAAACCTGAGGATTTAATATAGATAAGTTAAACTCAAAATTAGAAGTTCCGCTCTTAACTATATTTTCAATAGAATCCTTATATGCTGCTATAAAAGCTAAAGCTGTTAATGCAGCTGAACCTATTGCAAAGCCTTTTCCTGTAGCTGCTGTAGTATTTCCTAATGAATCTAAAGCATCAGTTCTTCTTCTTACCTCTGGATCTTGCTCAGACATTTCAGCAATTCCCCCTGCATTATCTGCTATAGGTCCATAAGCATCTGTTGCCAGTGTAATTCCTAAAGTAGACAACATACCAACTGCTGAAATTGCAATTCCATAAAGGCCTAAATTAAAATCATTAGCCCCACCTGATAAATTAAAACTTATTAATACAGATACAGCTACTATTACTACAGGTATTGCTGTAGATGCCATCCCTAAAGATAATCCACCTATTATTATAGTCGCTGGTCCAGTTTCACTCATTGAAGCTAGATTCCTTGTTGGTTTATAACTATCTGATGTGTAGTATTCAGTAAAGAATCCTATTAAAATCCCTGCAAAAAGCCCTGATAATATACTAAAGTAAACTCCTATATTTTCAGAACCTAATATTTCTCTTACTATAAAATAAGATCCTACTGCAACAATTACTGAGGATATATAAACACCTCTTCTTAAAGCTTTAAGTAAGTTCTTCTGACTTGAATCTTCTTTTGCTTTTACAAAGAATGTAGAAAATATGGATGCAACTACACCTAAGGCTGCAACAAGAAGTGGAACTACAGCACCCTTTGTTGATAGTCCTGCTGCAACAGCTAATGCAGAAGATGAAATTAATGAACCTACATATGACTCATAAAGGTCAGCTCCCATACCTGCAACATCACCAACATTATCTCCAACATTATCTGCAATTACAGCTGGATTTCTTGGGTCATCTTCTGGGATGCCTACTTCTACTTTCCCTACTAAATCTGCTCCAACATCTGCAGCCTTTGTAAATATTCCGCCACCAACTCTAGCAAATAAAGCCATAGAAGAAGCCCCTATTCCAAAGGTTAAAATATTAGTTGTAACTTGCAGTATTCTTTCTGCTTCTGATAAATCTCTATAATACCAATCTAAAAATAAAAATCCAAGAGCTATATATAAAAGACCTAGAGAAACAACTACAATTCCTATAACAGAGCCACTTTTAAATGAAATTTTCAATGCACCATTTAAACTTTTCTTAGCAGCTGTTGTAGTTCTAGAATTAGCTTGAGTTGCAACCTTCATACCTATAAAACCACTAAGCCCTGATAAGAATCCTCCTATTACAAAAGAAAAAGGAACAAATATTGAAACATATCCAAAAATGCTCATAATAAGGAATATAACAAACATTATCACAAAAAATATTGTTACTCCTTTGTACTGCCTCTTTAAATATGCATTTGCTCCTTTTCTTATTTTAATAGCAATGCTTCGTACCTTTTCATCCCCCTCGTCTTCTTTCATAATGCTTCTTCCTTGGTAAACTGAAAAAAACAAACCTAAAACTGAACAAAGTAAAACTAAAAGAATAAAGTTCATAATTATTCCCCCTTATATATTGAATATATAAACACTTATTTTACTTTATTATTATACGTTCTAAATTTCAGGAAATTACTCTAGTTGTCAAAAAATGCGAAGCATTTTATTAATGAAAGAATGAAAAAATTAAAGAATGAAAAAAATGTTTATAAGAATCTTTACATATTTTTGTAAGAAAATCTATAAATAAAAGAGGTTTTGCATAGCAAAACCCCTTCCTTCATTCTTTCATTTTTTCATTACCTTAATCTTTTCATTTAAAATGCTTTGCATTTTAAAACTATTTCTTTAATGAATATTCAATTATCATATCAATAAAGCTTGAATAATCTATTCCTTTTTCTCCTGCACTTTGAGGGAATAAACTAGTAGCTGTCATTCCTGGAAGAGTATTAGCTTCTAGTATATAAGGAACCTTATCTTCAGTTATAATCATATCTATTCTAGTATAAACTGAACATTTTAAAGCTTTGTAAGTATCTAAAGCCATTTTTTTAACTTCATTATAAAGTCCTTCTTCTAATTCAATTGGATAATGCTCGGCACCATTAGCTGAGTATTTTTGTTCGTAATCATAGAAATCAGTTTTAGCCTTTATAGCTAAGATTGGGAATAACTCATGATTAAATACAGGACAAGTAATTTCATCACCTTTAATGAATTCTTCAATCATTACTTCTCTGTCCCACTTTAGTCCTTCAACTACAGCATGTTCTACATCTTCTTTTTTTGTAACCTTAAATGTAGCAACACTTGATCCTCCATTAGTAGGCTTTATAAATACTGGATAACCCATATCTTCTATAGCTTCATAATCTATTTCATCTACTGAAGAAACATTTAACCACTTTGCAGTTCTTATTCCTTTAGCCTTTAAAATACTTTTAGATAAATCTTTATCCATACATAAAGCACTACTTAAAGTATCACATCCTGAATAAGGTATTCCTAATGTTTCTAAAACAGCTTGAACTGATCCATCTTCTCCAAACTTACCATGAAGGGCTAAAAGGGCAAAATCTATTCCTTTTACCTTTTCAATTACGTCCTCTTTACTATCTATAATTATAGGTGTAACCTCATACTTTTCTTTATTAATATGCTGCATTATTGAATTACCACTACTTAATGATACTTCTCTTTCTGAGGATATTCCTCCCATTAATACTCCAACTTTCATAATGTTCCTCCAATTACTATTAAATTACTTACTTATTTTTACGCTTATATTGTTATTCTTAAACTTTAAATTGCTTAATGAGTTAATTACATAATATCTTATTAAATAATTAACTTATTATATAATTATATCACTGCAGAAAACCTATTAAAAGAAAATAGTTGTTTTAAATTACGCATGATTTTTTAACATATTATGCTCGGACTCCGTCGTAAACTCCAAGTCGTCTTACGCACAATATGTTAAAAACTCCTTGAATAATTTAAACTTGTAAATATCAGCCTACTAAAGGAAGAAATTCAGACGAGCTGAATTCCAATAATTACTGTTAGATGAAAATACAATTTAATTATAAAGTTACCACAGAGCTACATTAAATAATGATATATACTAACAAATATAAATATAATATGTGAAATAAGCATATGGCGAAAAATTAGACGTTCTTGGTGAAGTAAAAGCTTCTAGGCCTTAGAGTTGTTGGTTTGTCTGAGCGTATGCGAGTTTTACCAAAACTCTTGGTCTAGCAGTTTTTAAATTTCTAATATGATCATCTACTTCAGGCAAACTTCAGTAGATGGGCTTTCATACTAAGCTCAGTTATCGTTTCACTCAACTTCACTAAGTATTCAATGCCTCTTTTTCCAGCCATTTGTCTTATGGAGCATATTATATTTATATTTGTGGTTATATTCGCATTTTAATACAAATTATTATTTTTTCTTACTAGTCTTTTTAAGTTTCAGATTTTCTTTATAATATTTACAGTACTTAGTTAAATTACAAATTTCACATTTTGGATTTCTAGCAATACAACATCTTCTACCATGGAAGATTAATAAATGATGAGTTAAGCTCCACTCTCTCTTTGGAAGTTCCTTTTGTAATTGCTTTTCTACTTCTAGAACATTTTCTGAATTAGCAAGTCCTAGTCTATTTGAAACCCTAAATACATGAGTATCAACTGCTATAGAAGGCACATCAAAAGCATTTGATAAAACTACATTTGCTGTTTTTCTACCTGCACCTGCAAGTGAGGTTAATTCCTCCATAGTACTTGGAACTTCTCCATTGAAGTTTTGCTTTAATTGATTACACATCATTATTAAGTTCTTAGCCTTACTTCTATAAAGTCCTATTTGCTTTATTCTGCTTTCTAACTCTTCTAAGGATAAAGTTAAAAAGGCATCTAAATCAGGATATTCTTTAAATAAAGTTTCTGTTACTTCATTAACCTTCTTATCTGTAGTTTGAGCTGATAAAATAGTAGCCACTAAAAGCTGAAAAGCAGATTCATGATTAAGCTCACATTTTGCATCTGGATAATCAACCTTTAATATTTCTAAAATTTCTTTAGTTCTCTTTTTCACAAAATCACCTACCTACTATGCTGTCACATAATAAAACTAAATAACTAAAAATTAATTAAACACATAAATAAGTTTTTTAAAATAAATTTCTGAAGTTATGTATTCAAAATTACTTAATTATAAATTTACAATTTTATATTTCTAATTATCATTTTTCATAACAGCCTTATATTTAATACTTAAGAATAAAAAATTTAAATTAATTCAAAATATCTATTAGTAAAAATTCTATAGTAATTTTCCCTTTAATTTTTCATTCTTAATTTTTAATTACTTATAAACACCTCTATATTTTTCAGGTAATAAATTAGCAATTGACTTCATTATAAAGTTCATTGATCTGTCATCAAAATCATGTTTGTCTTCATCCTTTTCCTTTGCAGGTAATGAAACAGGATCACCAAATTTTATATGTACATCAGCATAATTAAATTTTTCTCCACCCATATCGCCATCTTTGTTAATAGGCAAAAGAATTTCTGTACCATACATTCCTATAGGTACTATTTTAGCTTTTGTAAGTCTTGCTATTAATAAAATACCTTTTTTCCCTTCAATCATAGCACCAGTTCTACTCCTTGTACCCTCTGGGAAAATAACTAGATTTTCTCCACCTCTAACTAGTTTTACTATTCTAGTTATAGCTTCCTTATCTGCAGAGTTTGGCTTTATTCCAATATTCTTAACCATCATAGTTCCAAACTTAGTTACAGGATCATTAGATAATTTAACTCCAGCCACAAAGGTTGGATCAAACTTTTCTCTTAGTATCTTGTCTAAAATTAAGCCATCAGCATTACTTAAATGATTGCAAATAAATATTAAAGGTCCATCTACATTATCAAGCTTTTCAATTCCATCTATTTTAATATTCGCATATTTCTTAAAGTATTTATTTACTAATATTCTTGTTACTTTTACTACCATTGACTCTGGCAAGGCACTTACTATTTTTACTACTATTGGTGATAGCATTATCCTCCCTCACTTCCTAGTTTGCTATACTATGTTTCAATTAGTAGGTTACATTTTACATTCTTATATAATTTAAAGCAAAAATGTTTTGAAGTAAACTACATTAATTTAAATCATCCTTATTTAATTTTTATATAAGTTGTTAAAATTCCTTTATATCTTAAATATTTTTAACATGAACTTTAATTTAATAACATATATATTTTTCAATTAATAATCTACATCTATAGTTTTATATCATTATAAATTAAAAATAATTCTTTAGTAAATTATCTGAGTTGAAAGAATCGATATTTTAATTTAAATATAAGTTGTTTAGATGACTTCATATATTAATTATTTTCAACATGAAATAAAACTTCATAAAATGTAAAAACTTAATTACAACTTATATATAAAAATTTTATTACAACTTATAAATCATTATATTTTATTACTGTTTAAAAGTCTATTAACATAATCATTTAAATAAGGGGAATCTGTTTTAATTTTACTTATATCTACATTGCAACTATTAGCTTTTATTAATGCATTCCTTTTTAAAACATTTTTACCTCTCCACCCACAAGAAGTTCTTAAATAACTTTCTTTAAAGCCTTTATTATTTATATTAGCAAGGTCCAAAGTATTATCACTATTCATAAAATCAAAAGGAATAAACTCTTCTATTTTTGAAAATTCCTTATCTTTATTATAAGGACATGGTTCTTGACAACTATCACAGCCAAAAACTCTTCCCTTTAATAACTTAATATGATTATCTGATAAATCCTTCTTTTGAGTAAAGTATGATACACAAATATTACTATTCTTTCTATATGGGTTTATAGCCTTACTTGGACAGCTTTTATAACAAAGCTCACAACTACCACATTCCTTAAAATCTTTTATTTCTTCATAATTTCTCTCATTACAATCTATTTCTAAGTCAGTAATTATTTCTCCAAGAAATACATAAGAACCATATTTTTCAGTTATTATTAAATTATTTTTTCCTATAAAACCTACTCCTGCTAAGTAAGCAATATATCTTTCAGGTAGAAAGTTGCTATCTACAAAAGAAGATGCTTTTCCACCTAAACTTTCTATATATTCACAGATCTTAGATAAATAAGACTTAACAACTTTATGATAATCTGTTCCTCTTGTATAAACTGAAAATCCATTATCACAATAATCTACATTATGCAGATAAGGGAAAGCTATTGAAATAATAGTCTTCCCCTCCTCCATATAAATAAAAGGATTTATTCTTTTTTCTACATCCTCTTCTTCAAATTCATTTTCAAGTCCCTTTTCTTTTCTATCATAAAAAAAGCTTCTAAGTTCTGTAAACTCTCTACATTTTATAAATCCTAAAGTATCTAAACCTAAAGTATTACAATAACTTATAATTTTTTCTCTCATATTATTAACAAAATATAGTAAATATCATTTATAGATTACAGGAAAAAGTTATTACAAACTCTCCAATTAAAATGGCTATTACATAAATATAAAAATTAAAAACATAAAATTTAAATTTGAATTTGAAATGTATAAGGTAATTTAAAAGAAATTACTTAAAACAAATTCTTTAAACTCATTCATGAGTTTTTTCCTCAATTCTTCATTTTTCATTCTTAATTTTTAATTGTGCGCTAGCACATCCCTATATCATCATATTATTATATATTGTTTTTCTCCTTCCATCTTCATCGATAACTTCGATAATATCATTAACATTTTTAATTATATTTCTACCAGCACATCCTACTACCGTAGCTCCTCCAGGAACATCTTTTAAAACTACAGTATTAGCTCCAACTCTACTTCCCTTCTTAAGGGTAATAGGTCCAAGTACCTTGGCACCAGCTCCAATGATAACATTGTCCTCAACTGTAGGATGCCTTTTGCCTTTTTCTTTACCAGTTCCACCAAGGGTAACTCCATGATAAATAGTTACATTATCTCCAATTTCACTGGTTTCTCCAATTACAACACCCATACCATGATCAATAAATAATCCCTTACCTATTTTGGCCCCTGGATGAATTTCTATTCCTGTAGTAAATCTTGCTATTTGAGAAATAAATCTAGCTAAGAAAAACCTTTTATGCTTATATAAAAAATGTGCAATTCTATATGCTATTAAAGCATGAATGCAAGGATATAATAAGAATACCTCAATTTTACTTCTAGCTGCTGGGTCATTTTCTAATATATTATTTATATCATATCTTAAGTTATTAAACACAGCCAATCCTCCTTAAATTTAATTGCTTAAGGCAATTAGTCGTATATTCCCATGGATATATACTTTTCCCCACCATCTGGGGCAATAGCTAAAATTTTCTTACCTTTGCCAAGAACTTTAGCTTTTTCTAATGCAACGTAGATTGCAGCTCCTGATGATATTCCAAGTAATATTCCTTCTTTTTCAGCCACGAGCTTAGTAGTTTTAAGAGCATCTTCATCAGAAACTTTCACTACCTCATCAATATACTCAGAATTATAAATTTTTGGTACAAATCCAGATCCAAGACCTTGAATCTTATGAGCACCTGCCATTCCTCCACTTAAAACTGGAGAACTCCCAGGTTCAACTGCAACTACTTTTATATCTTCCTTTTTTTCTTTAAGTTTATTTGCAACTCCAGTAACTGTACCACCAGTGCCTACCCCTGCAATAAACATATCTAAATCACTTAGATCATCAAGTATTTCTTCAGCGGTAGTTTCATAATGCTTCTTACTATTTGATAAATTCTCAAATTGTTGAGGCATAAAATACCTTGGATCCTTAGTAAGTTCCTTGGCTTTTTCTATAGCACCCTTCATACCTTCTGCTCCATCTGTTAAAATAAGCTCAGCACCATATGCTTTTATTAAATCTCTTCTTTCTTTACTCATACTATCAGGCATTACTATAACAACCTTATAGCCTTTCAATCTTCCTATCATAGCTAAAGCTATACCAGTATTTCCACTTGTAGGCTCAACTATTATAGAACCCTCCTTTAATAATCCAAGCTTTTCTGCATTTTCAATCATTCCAAGAGCTGCTCTATCTTTAACGCTTCCACCTGGATTTAATTTTTCTAATTTTATATATACTTCTGCACTATTTTCATCTACTAAACTACTTAATTTTAATATTGGCGTCTTACCAATCATATCTAACATATTATTGTAAATCATAATATCCTCCATTTTTATATATAATAAATTTACTCTTAAAACCCCTATTGAATTTATTTATATAAGTTATAATAAATATTCTACTTTAATTAAGATGTATTTCATATTTAGAATACTTAAAGTAAAAAACTATCTAAACATCTATATAAAAACTAATCAATCTATTCTTTAAATTTTAATATCTTACTTAATCAATAATTTTACTTTTAATTATGCAATACTATAGATGTAAATTATCAATTAAAACATCCATTTGTAATTACTTTCAAGTAAAAATTTATATTAAAAAGCCCCCGTCTCTAGTCCTTATAGAGACGAAGGCTACTCCGTGGTTCCACTCTAATTAGATTAAATAATTAATCTCACTCATTACTGTAAATTACAGTATTCATTGTAACGGATGAATCCGGAAAGTCCTACTAAAAATTCAAACTTCAACTCCAAAGGGCACTTCATATAAATTCTAGGTGAAAGGATCTCATCTTCCCCTTCTCTCTGTAACCTTCCTTTATACTACTTTTCTTTTTCTTCGTCTTTAATTCTGAGTACTTTACTAAGTTTTATATTTTTATTATATGACTAAAAGTTTAATTGTCAATATTTTACCTATCTAATTTTCTTCTTCCAAACTGGATAAAGAATTTCATCTATTAAATCATGAGCATTAACTGCTCCTATTAACTTTTCTTCTTCATCTATAACTGGTATAGATAATAAATCATATTTTGAAGTTAGTTCTATTGCTTCATCAATATTTACATAATGTCTTATAACTTCTACATCTTCAGCCATTATATCTTTAACCTTAACATTTGGCTTATTTAATATTAAATCATAAGAAGTTATTGCACCTAGAACTCTTTCTTCTTCATCAGTAATATAAATCCTATAAAGTTCATCTTCTTCAACTTCTTCCATTTCTCTCACTATCTCAATGATTTCTCCAATAGTAATATCTAAGTTAAAAGATAGGAAGTCAGTTCTCATAATACTTCCTACAGCTTCATCTTCATATCCTAATATCTCTTTAACTTCTTCAGCATCTTCCTTTTCAAGATTAATAAGGATTTTTTCTCTTTCATCATCATCTAATTCATCTAAGACGTCTGCGATTTCATCATTTGACATTATTTCTAATAATTCAGCTGTCTTTGTTTCACTTAAGTCCTTTATAATACTTCCTTTATATTCTGGATCTATTTCTTCTAATGTATCTGCTGCTAAATCTTCATCTAAGGATTCAAATATTTGCTTTCTTGAGCTTGCATCTAAGTTTTCTAATATATCTGCAAGGTCTGCTGGATGTAATGTAGAAAGTTTTTTATATGGTACTGAAATTTGTAAATTATTATTTACCATTTCTAAGGATTCAACATCATCCCACATTAAAACTCTATCTTCATAATCCTTTCTTAAAACACCATAGATAAAGCTTCCAAGCTTTGCACAATTTAATCTTCTAAATCTTGCATATGGTCCTGTTTCAACTGCAATTACTCTATATTCGCCTGCTATTTCTGCTATTCTTAAATCATCAACTCTTACTACTTGTTTACCATTAATATCTACTATTTTTTTATCTAGTAAGTGCTCTGATAAAAGGTAAGAGTATGTCCTTGGTAATATTTCCTTACTACCTCTTGTAACTATCTTTACTTTATTATTATCAAGCTGATAAAAATTAATAGTTCTAAACTCATAATGAAAAGTAGATCCATCTCTCCTAACCTTATAGCCTATAACTCTTGGATAGCCATCTTCTGTAGTTACATAAATATCCCTAAGCTCACCTATACTTTCATCAAATTCATCATATATTTTACGTCCTAGGATATTTGTGTATAGAAATACTGATAGCTTCTTCATATTCTTCATATCTCTTCCTCCTACATCTTAGAGGAGAAATAAGATAATTATGTTAATTTAAAATAAAGTATCTCCTCTAAAACAATAATATTCAATTTTAAAATTACTACTCTGAGGAACTTCCTCCATTTAAATTCACTCCTTATTTTTTTTAAATAGGATACTATAATTCAAATTCATATATAGTATCTACCCAATATTATATTATATTAAAAATCTACTAAAAGGCAACACTATTAATAAATTACGAAGGAGTTTTTAACATATTATGCTCGGCATCCGCCGTAAACTCCAAGTCAGCTTACGCATAATATGTTAAAAACTCCTTAAATAATTTAAACTTGTGGATGTAGTCCAACTAAAGGAAGAAATTCAGACGAGCTGAATTTCAACAATCATCAATAAGTACTTCTATTCTGCTAAAATATACTTAATTATAAATTCACCGTATAGATACATTAAATAATGATATATACTAACAAATATAAATATAATATGTGAAATAAGCATATGGCGATAAATTAGAACTTCTTTTTACAACCATTTGTCTTATGGAGCCGTCTATTTATCTTCACAGTTATTTTCGTATTTTAAAATGAAAGAATAAAGGAGGTTTTGCTATGCAAAACCTCCTTTATTTATAGATGCTCTAATAAAAATCTGTAAAGATTTTTATTAACATTTTTTCATTCTTTAATTATTTCATTTTTTTATTAATAAAATGTCTCGCATTTTATAGCTATTAAGACTTAACGCCTAAAACTTTTAGTCCACCTTTTATACATTTTATGTTTAATGGGAAATCTGGTCCCTTTTCTCCATCTATGTCTGTTACAATATCTTCTGGAGATTCAATACATAAATTATCAGTTTTAAAGTAAATAACGTTGTCTGAATCTAAATGCTCTCCTCTTAAAACCTTAACAAATAAAGGTATAAGTTCTATTATAGGAATTGCTTTAAATATAATAACATCTAATAATCCATCTGTTGCTTCTGCCCTAGATGCAAGTTTGAAATTACCAGCTGTTTGTCCATTAAATACCAGCATAAAATACATATGCCCTTCAAATTCCATTTCCTTAGATTTTATTTTTATTTTTAATTTTCTAAAGTTAGGCAGTTCCTCTAAACCTTTTAAATAATATGCTAATTTACCTATTGTATTTTTTAAATTAACATCTGTTTTTTGAGAAACATCTGTAAATAACCCTGTACTTGCTACATTTACAAAATACTTATCATTAATACTACCTAGATCTACAGCAGTTACTTCTGAATTAAGAATTTGTTTGCAAGACTTTATAATATCATTAGGCATTCCTAAGAATTTTCCAAAGTCATTTGCAGTTCCAACAGGCAATATTCCAATTGGCACTGATACTCCTACTTTCGCCATAGCATTTACTACACTATCAATAGTCCCATCTCCACCTGCTATCAATACATAATGATAATTTACATCTTTAAAATCATTAAAAGCATTTATTACATCTACATTCTTGTCAACTCTATATGGGACAATAGTGTATCCTGCTTCTTGGTGAATCTTTATAACCTTATCAAGTTTATCAATTATTAAATTTTCTCCTGAATAAGGATTATAAATAAACTTAACCTTTTTCACTTTACCCCTCCTTAATAATTAAACTAATAATTATTTAAAAATATCATAAACTAAATATACTTAATATTATATCATAATTTATAATATTACTATATTTTACATATAAATAAAATTAATTATTAGTTATGTTTCTTAAGATTATCTTAATAATCTTAGTATTACCTCATTTTTTCTTAAGATTATATTAATAATTATTTTACTGCTAATAGCCTTATATTTATTATTAATCTGTGATATAATAGTGCATTGATAATAAAGGAAAACTAAACTCTATCTTCCTTTATATAGTAGGGGTGATAATTATGAAAAAAAGTTGTATACCAAATGTTTTTACATTCATCAATTTATCCTGTGGCATAATATCTATTTTATACACATTTGAACAAAACTATTTATTTGCATGCTTTTTTATAATAATAGCAGCACTTGTTGATAGATATGATGGTAGAATTGCTAGATGGTTAAATGTTTCTAGCGAACTTGGAAAGGAATTAGATTCTTTAGCAGATTTAGTTTCTTTTGGTGTAGCACCTTCAATATTAACATTTTTAATGTATGATTTAGCAAAAGTTGGACCAGCAGGTATAATTGGAATAACTGTACTTTTAGCTTTTCCTATTTGTGGAGCATACAGACTTGCTAGATATAACACATCAACATTTGATGGTGTATTTACAGGAGTTCCTATAACTATAACTGGTAGTTTTATAGCTGTTTTTGTATTTTTCACTATAAATAAAAGCATAACACCATGGATTCCTATTATATTATTGGCAATAGGTGCATATCTAATGGTTAGTACATTTAAGTTAAAAAAGGTATAGAAACATAAATAGGCTGAGTCAAAATATAAAATTTGATTCAGCCTATTTATGTTTATTGATTAATCTTCATCCTCATCTTCATCTCTTTCAGAGTTGTTAAATTGTAAATCATAATCAATTTCTGTTAATATATTATCCTTTATTGTTTTGTCATCTATATAATTCTTCTTAAGCTTACAATACTTAACATAAGCTCCACTACAGTCATCAAGGGTCTTTATTATCTCATCAATAATCTCCCCTAAATTATCAGCTCTTTTTACTGCTTCTTTTACATCACCTTTTTTAGCTTCTGATATATTATTAAGTTCATTTGCGCCACCTATTAATAGTCTATAAGAGTTAACCATAGAACCAAGCAAATTAGTTAAATTATTTATATCATTATATTGATTTTTCATTAAATGTCTGTAAGACAAATTATCACCTGCTTACATATTTATAGTTGCATTAACAAATTCATTATCAATTTTATTATATATATTGCCACTATTTTTAAATAAAGCCTCTATATCTGCACTACTCTTACATTCAACTCTTTTATTTACTAGCATACAATTTAGATTTTCAATTTGATCCCTTAAAATATTTCTAGCATCATTAAGAATATCATCTATTACAGCTTCTATAGAATCATAATTTAGAGTTTTGCAATTAAGCTCTGCTAAATTTTTATTGTATATATCAGCTATTTTCCCAATATAATAATTGATAAAAGCATCTATATCAGCAGGAGTAAGTGGCCTTCTAACTCTTAGAACTTCATTTTTATACATATTGTAAACATCTTTAAATTTTCTCGCATAATTGTTTACTAGGTTAGTACTTTCTTTTTCATTATTCCCTAAACAATTAGCTTCTTTAAGTTCTTCTATAAATCTCATAAATCCATATATATATTTAATTATTTGTTCCTCAATTTCTTTATCCTTTATGTTCTCAAAATAATTTTTTGTAAATTCTTCATCATATCTTAATTCTTCATCTTTATCTAAGTTTATAGTATCTGAAAGATAATCCCTACTTACATTATTGACTAAAACCTCATTATATTCTACACTTTTTCTTTCATAGTAATATTCCATATTATTATTTTCATTATTAAACTTGAAATCTCCATTAAATAATACTGGAACAAAAAACTCCTTAGGTATTGATATAAACATAAGCTTCCTCCTTAAGCATTAGTTACCTTACAGTAAGGTTTAAAATATGCTCTTGGATACTTGCATAACGGACAAACTAGTGGTGCTTCTTCACCTTCATGAATATATCCACAATTCATACATACCCATAAAGATCCAGCTGGTCCTTTAAACATAGTTCCATCTTCAATTTTGTCATAAAGCTCTTTAAATCTCTTAGAATGATTTTCTTCTGTTTCAGATAACTCCTTGTAAAAATCAGCTATATCATTAAAACCTTCCGCTCTTGCATCTGCTTCAAAACCCTTGTAAATATTTTGAAATTCACTGTTTTCACCTAAAATACTATCCATTAAATTATTTTTAGTACATCCAATTAAATTTAAATAAGTTCCATATACTTCTCTTGCATGTGCTAACTCATTTCTAGCAGTTTCATCAAATATTTCGGCAACCCACTGATATCCATCAAGCCTTGCTTTTTCAGCATATAAATTATATCTAGTCCTTGCTCTTGCTTCTCCAGCAAAAGTTCTAAATAGATTACCTTCAGTTTTACTTCCCTTTAAATCCATTGTATTCTCCTATAAATTTATACACTTATACATTATGCAACAATATAATCAGTTGTGAACCTTTGTAGTAAAATTACGTAGGAGTCTTTAACATATTATGCTCAGCTTCCGTCGCAAGCTCCATGTCAGCTTACGCACAATATGTTAAAAACTCCTTATATAATTTAACCTGGTTGATTCAAGCCTACTAAAGGAAGAAATTCAGGCGAGCTGAATTTCAATAAAAAATAGAGTAATCACCTAAAATATTTTAAATGGTAAATTACTAGCAAATATAAATAAATTTCTTGTACACAAAGTGAATAAATGGAGTATACTTATTTTAAATGATATAAGAATAGAACTTTTACAAAAGAATGAAAATACTATTTGGGGAAATGAAAATGGATAATTACATAATTGATACAATAGATCAAAATGATATTACTAAGATTCTAGATATTTATAATTCTAATAGAACTTTTTTAGAAAATCATATGGGTATTTCAAAGGTTTCTAGCGACTTTATAATTAATGAAATTGAAGAAATGAAGAATATTGGCTTCAGTTCTTTAGTTATAAAAAATAATGAAGGTAATATAATTGGTATATGTGATTTTAAAATTGGAGATGAAGTCTATTTATCTTTATTAATGATTGATGCTAATTTAAAAGGAAATGGATTAGGTAGAATTATATATAATCAGTTAGAGAAAATATTTAAAACTAAAAATTCTAAGAGAATTAGAATAGATGTTGTATATGATTATGAAGAAAATGCACTTGGTTTTTGGGAGAAACAAGGATTTGTGCCTTCTGAAGAAATACAACTAGAATGGAATGGATATAAGTCTAAAGCTATTAAAATGTATAAGAATATTTAGTAATAACATAATCCAATGCACAAACAAAAAAATATCTGTTAGATAAATTCTAATTTAAAGAGTAAATTAAATTTACTTTAAATCAATACACTTAATATATTGCAATTTAAAAGGATGTCCTTACGGGCATCCTTTAGTGTTAATTAATAAAGATATTTCTATCTTCGTTACATATAAGTTCTATGTCCTTTCCATCTCTAGTTTTTGTTATGAGTTTCACCTTATAACCCCAAAGATCGAATACATATTTTAAAGTTTCTTTTGCGTAAGATAATTCAAGTTCTCTTCCATCATAGTAGTGCTCTAATGTTAAGGTTAAGTCTCTTCTATTTAAGTCTACAACCCTAATGTAAGGAATGGAGGCTACTCCACAAGTATCAGCTAAGTAATTTCTAATTTCTCTCCAGCCCTCTTCATCTGATACTTCCTTGATTTCATATTCAAAACTTTTCTTTGCATATTGGAATAAATTTAATTCCTGACAAAGCTCTTTAGTTAAATATTTTCTTAAGAAGGAGCTATCTCTTTCTGTTCTTCTTACTTCAAAGATTTTCTCTCTTCCATATCTTTTATCAATATCTTCAAAAACCTTAAATCCTACATAATAAGGATTTAATCCACCAACCATTGGTGCAACAACATCATTATGCCTCTTTAAGAATTCAAAATGAAGTCCAGTCTCTAATTCCAGTGATTTTAATATATTGTAATGCCAGAAGCTTGCCCATCCTTCATTCATAGTCTTAGTTTCTATTTGAGGTATAAAATACTCCGTTTCTCTTTTAACTATTCTTAATATATTTTTTTCCCATTCCTCTAATGAGCTATATTTTATTATAAAACCTATAACATCATCTACAGGTTCAATTGGGATTTTATTTACCTCTGGAAATGGGGTAGTATCTTCCCCATCTAAAAGCCCTCTATTTTCCTTTTTAGTATAATAATCTTTTACTAAACTATCTCTAACTTCTTCATTGCTTATTTCCTTAACTCCAACTACTCTTGGAATTTGATATCTTATTGCATGAGCTGCATCTAATATTTTTTCAACTCTTTCATATCCAATATTGGGATTAATAATATACCCTCTAATTATCTCCGCATCTAGTTTAAACATTTCAAGAGCTGCTTTAGCATTAGTTCCTTCAGTGAACATTCTATTATTAGCAAAAAAATCATTATGTCCATATACATGAGCCATAGTTAATATTTGCAATAGTAATGTATTTTCTCTCATTAAATATGCAAGACAAGGATCTGTATTTATTACCATTTCATAAGGCAATCCTGTCATATTTAATGAGTATAAAGTTTTATTCTTATCATATGCCTTACCATAACTCCAATGAGGATATTTAGATGGAATCCCTACATAAGCTTCATAGCCTAGCATTTCATTAAAACCTATAACTTCAAACTCTTGTGGATAAAATTTAAGGCCAAAGTCTTTTGCTTTTTTTTCAATAATTTCATTCCAATTTTCTAAAGTGCTAAGATTGTATTCCATTCCTACTCCTCCTTTAGCTCTTTAGATAGCATAATCTTTAAAGCTTCCCATAAATCCTTCTTTTCCTTTACTATTACCGAAGTAAAGTTCTTACAAGCTACTTCTCTATTAAACCTATAATACATAGTTGTAGAGTAAGTTGATGGTAAAAGTTCTGCATATCCAAACATATTACTAATTTCACATAGTTTCTTTACAGAATTAATGGCCCTTTCATTATCTTCACTCCAGTTATCCCCATCACTTGCGTAAATAGGATAAATATTCCACATAGTTGGTGGATACTTTTCTTCAACAAGCTTTAAGGCTGTGTTAATTCCACTAGATATATAAGTTCCACCTGATTCCGCCTTATGGAAAAATTCAAACTCATTAACTACCTTAGCTACAGTAGTATGAGATATAAATTCAAAGGCTATATTATTATACTTTCTACTTATAAACCTTGATAAAACGTAGAATAAGGATCTAGCTAAATATTTCTTACTACTGTCCATGGAACCTGAAACGTCCATAATAAATATCATAACTGCATTACTTTCTTTTTTAGGTCTTTTCTTAACTTTATAATACCTAATATCATCTTCCCTAAATGGAAATCTTTCAATATTATCATCTAATCCTGCTTCTATTAAAGCCCTCTTCTTACCTTGCTTTCTAGAAATCTTAGCTTGAACTGTCTTCTTCTTTGCAAGTCTTGGGTTAATACCATACCTTTGATATCCCCTTTTTCTTGCAGCACTTTCCGTTATTATTTCTGAATACTTCTTCTTATCTAAATTAGGTAACTCTAGATCTTCAACTATATAATCCATAAGTTCATCTAAAGTTATCTCTGTTTCATATACATCTTCACCAGGGCTGTTTCCAGCCCCTTTATTACCTTTTTGCCCTTGGTTTTGGCTTCCATCTGAAAGCTTATCCCCTCTTTTTTCTTCACCAGTCCCAGTGGCAACACCTTTATTATTTCTTCCAAATACAAATTGATATTCTTTTATTCCCCTAATAGGTATTTTAAACTTCTTATTTTTAGTTTCACCTATTATGCTCTCTTCAGATAGTATGTCTCCTAAGTTTTCCTTTATAGATTTTTCAACTAATTGCCTATGACGCCTTCTATCTTCTATAGATCTATCATGTTCTAGAGGATTGTCTGCATTATCTCTAAAGATTGCCATTTTATCAATCCTTCCATAAGTTGTTAGCAGCATACTTAAGTATTACATCACAGCAATGCAAGCAATACCCGTTATTTTGCATTTCCTCAACCATGGAATTATATTTTTCTGCTTGTTCAGAATCTCTAACTCTAGACCTAGTTATTATTCTAGACAGATCTTTTACAGATGCCATAAGTTTCTTTTCTATTGCTTCCTTTAAAGGTTCATAAGAATTATAAGCTATTTTGCTACCATTTCTAACTAAGTAGAACATATATGAAGTAACATCAGCTCTAAATCCCTTGCATGAGTTTTCTGATACTCCAATTTGCTCTTCTATACTTCTCATAAATTCTTCATCAGGATTTAAATCTTCACCAGTTGATAAATCTTTAATTTTACTCTTATTAACAAAGGCTTCTGCATTATCTATATAATTATCAAATAGACTTTCAGCTTGTTCTCTAAATGAATGTATAAATGCCTTTGTAATTTCCTTTTCTAAAATCTTATTATATTCTTTTCTAATAGTATCTTGGATAAACCCTAGATACTTCTTCTTATCTTCAGCTGCAATATCTAATTCCTTAACTGACCTAACTATGCTTTCCATTATACTTAAAGGATTAATACAATTATGCTCTGAACTTGATAAAGCATTATCTATAGCCTTAATTATAAATCTTGTACTAATTCCCTTCATTCCCTCGTAAGAACCTGCTTCTTCTCTAAGCTCACTAATATCAATCCTCTTAGTTCCACCCTTTTCAACTATATCTTCGCCGTTATAAATCTTAAGCTTAGTTATAGGGTCAACCTTAGCTGATGGTGCTAATCTTGATAAAATTGCAAACATAGCTGCAATTTCAATTGTATGAGGTGCAATATGGGCATTAAAGTTACTCTTCTTTAATATTTTTTCATAAATCTTAACTTCTTCATCAAGCTCTAAGCAATATGGAACTTCAATCTTAACTATTCTATCTAAAATAGCTTCATTAGTATGATCTGACTTAAACTTATTCCATTCAGCTTCATTTGAGTGAGCTATAATAAGTCCATCAAAATAAATCATTGAGCCTTTTCCTGGTGAAGGAACAGATTTTTCTTGAGTTGCAGTAATTATAGTATGAAGATATTCAACATCATTTTTAAATACTTCTATGAACTCAACTAAACCTCTATTCCCAACGTTAAATGCACCATTTAATGAAAAGATTCTTGGATCATCTTCTGGATACATATCCATTTTAGATATATCAACAGAACCTGTTAATATTGATGTATCTTGGTTATTAGGATCAACTGGTGGTACTACACCTATTCCTTTTCTTGATCTTATAGAGAAGCCTTTTCTTTCAACTTCAAAGTTTTCGTATTCACCATGATGTTCATTTAATAATTTGTACTTACATACAGGGCATAAATCTCCCTCTATCTTAACTCCTAATAACTTTTCAAATTCAGGTCTTAAGTGGTTAGGTATTAAATGTAGTGGCTCCTCATGCATTGGACAGCCTTTAATAGAATAAATAGGTTCACATTGCACTAATGCTTTCTTTAAAGATTCAACTAAAGAAGATTTACCTGCTCCAACTGGTCCAACTAAATATAAAACTTGCCTAGCCTCTTCACCATTCATAGATGCTGAGTGGAAGTAATTAACTAGCTTCATTACTACTTTATCAATACCAAAGAAGTCATCCTTAAAGAATCCATATTTTCTTATAGAATCATTACCATATATCTTTTTAACTTTAGGGTTCTCTTCGCCCCTTAATACTTCTACACCCTTACTAACTACCATGTCATAAATTCGTTTATGTGAAAGCTTAGCTATATCTGGGTTTTCCTTTACTATTTCTAAATAATCTAGAAAAGTTCCTTCAAATTTTTCCTTATTTCTGCTTTCTCTATCACTTTTTATAAATTCCTTAAAATTCAAATGACACCCCTCCTTTTTATAAAATATATTCATTCTCCTACTTTATATATGACAAAATATATTATAAAGTTCACTGTAAAATATTTCCTTTTGATTTTTATAAATATGCTATTAAACAATTTATGGTGCCATTAAAAAATAAAATTTTATAGTTCTAAAACCAAAAAGCCCTACCAAATAATTTGAAATTAAGAATAAAAATTAATAATTAAGAACTTATTTTTTATATTTCGCTACTATTTAATAATAAAATCCATTATTATTGCTAATACTAAAGATAAAGGTTTTATAAGATTCAAACTTTGATAATTTATTAATTATCAATATTGATAAATTAATAACTATTATTAATTAGTAACTTTTATTGATAATTTGATTATAATGTAGTATAATGAGTTTAGAGAATTAAACATAAAGGGGTGTTGTATATGGACGGACTAGCATGTATGCTTAGTAAGAAGTGTAGAAGAGAGAAATCAAAAGAAATCGTTAAGAATATGGACGATGAACAAAAGGCTTATGAAGCTATTTATGACAAAAAATAAATCTTAGCTTTTGCTTATACTTTATAATATAAAACCTTATAAAAGTAGAGTGCATATATAACTGCACTCTACTTTTTTACTTTATTATTCTATTGTAAATGGCTCTAAGGAATTATCTATAACTTCTACGCCACTACTAGAAAAAGCACTACCAACTACAGTATTTTTGTTAATCCTATACTTAAAATATTGAGCATTATATAGAATAGTCATTCTATTAGTATCAAAAACTTCCTCGTTAAAACTTAATCCTTTAGATATTTCAAATACATATTCCCTTTCTTCATCAGGACTAAAGTAAAAGCTAAAAGTGTGTTTATCTCCCTCTTTATAATCCAAAAGAGCTTTTCTTTCAGCATTATCGTAACCACTAAAGGTAGGTTGTCCCTGCGAATTCCCTGAAAAGTTTAAGGACATATTATTAAAACTAGCATAATAATCAGTATTATTCTTTATACTTACTTTTATTTTATAAATATTTTCATCCTCTTCAAACCCAACATATTTTATTATTGGCTTACCCTCATCATAGCTCATTGAATCTTTATATAGAACCTTATCACCTAAAATAAATTTAAATCCTATTATAAAAATTAAACTTATTGCAAAAATACTTAAACATATAGATATAAACTTTTTATTCATATTCTAACCTCCTATCCTATATCTCTTTTTTCATATATTTTTGATGATATATACATTGAGACTAAGAATATAAATATTGCTATCATAAATAATAATATAATGTATATAGTTACTGCTAAAACCTTATAATCATAATTATTAAAATTAAATATTCTATAAATTATAACACCTATTTTTCTAGATAAACTTATCAAAATAGTTTCCGTCCCATTTTCAATAAACTTATTAATAGTACTACTACTATGACTTAAATATCCAATAGCAATAGTAATAAAAGGTGCTATTATTCTAGAAACTTTATATCTGTATTTAAAAGTAATTGGTAGTATTATTGAAAAACTAAATAATATAGTTAAACTACTTACAATCATATCTTGTAGTACAATAGTTCTAACTGAATTCAAAATATTTATTCCATAGAATAGATACATTAGTATATTTGATAAAAATAATATTAATATCACTAATATATATTTTGAATAAACTACATCTTCTCTTTTATTTGGAACACTCATCATGTAGCTTTCACTATTATTTAAACTATCATAATAAAAACTATTCATGACTATCATATAAGTAAATATTATGGGTAAAATTGTTGGGAAAATAAAAGAGAAAATACTTAATAAAAATAATCCTACTAAAAATGTTAATATAACTATTTTTAAGGATTTAACTTTTAATGACACTAATAAATCCTTTTTTATTAACTGAAGCATTATTTCTCCCCCCTTATATAGTGGTACATTATATCTTCAAGACTTGGAATACTTACATTTTCAGAATCAAAGCTATTTTCATTAATAAATAAACCTTCTTCGTAATATTTATTTTTCTTATAAGATATAAAATCTAAATTACTATTATCAAGTTCTTCTTTTGATCCTCTAAATATTCTATATTTTTCTTTTATAGACTCCATATCTTCTGTAAATACTAGCTTGCCTTTATTAATAAAAGTAATATAATCTGCAATTCCATCTAAGTCTGATGTAATATGAGTAGAAATAATTATGCTTTTATCTCCATCTTCTATAACTTCTTGAAGCAGTTTAAGTATATCTTTTCTTACTATTGGGTCAAGTCCTGCTGTAGGCTCATCTAAGATTATTAATTTTGCTTCATGTGATAATGCACCAGCTAACATAACCTTAATGCCTTCTCCTTTGGATAAATTACCTATATAACTTTTCTTACTAATTCCAAAACTATCAATATAGCTATTAAATTTACTTTCATCAAACTTAGAATAAGATCCTTGAAGTATTTTCTTATAATCCTTAATATTTAAATGCTGATAAAAATTAAAATTATCAAAGACAAAACCAATTCTATCTTTTATATAGACTTCATCTTTAAAAATATTTTTATTAAAAAATTTTATATCTCCCTTATCTGCTCTTAATAGACCTAATAGTAGCTTTATTAATGTTGTCTTCCCTGATCCATTTGGACCAATTAGCCCCATAATAAATCCTTCTTTTAATTCAAAAGAAATATCTTCAAGGCTGAACTTTCCTCTAGTTTTACTTAAATTCTCAATCCTAATCATACTAATCTCCTTCATAAAGCAAATCTATCATATTTTTAATATCACTTTTCTTTAGTTTAATAGATCTAGCTATACTTAGAACTTCCTCTAGCTTTTCTTCAATTTCCTTTAGTTTTTCTTCATATACTAGCTCCTTATTATAATAAGAAACATAGCATCCCTTGCCTCCTACTGTTTCTATAAAGCCTTGAGATTCTAATTCATCATAAGCTCTTTTTGTAGTAATCACACTAATATTTAAATCTTTAGCTAATGATCTAATAGAAGGGAGTTTTTCATTCGGCTCTAAACTTCCATTTATAATTCCTTCTTTTATTGAATTCACTATCTGCTCATAAATAGGAAGCTTTGAGGAATTACTTATTAATATTTTCATATTTCCACCTCGATACTACTGTTATTTCTGTTAATACCGTATATATATACTATATACAGCGTATTCATTATTAGTCAATAGTTTTTTAAGTTTTTTATCTCATAGTTCCTATTTCTAACACTTCCATCTTCTATAATGTGTAGCTAAACACTTTATATTTTTCTAATAGGTTTAATAACTGTAACAATATGATTTTTTAAACTTATAATAATTATAAAATACTGTATAGGAGATTTTAAATGAATTACAATGATGATGATTCAATAAACAATCCAGATATCAATGATTTTAAAGCCCCTAGTGAAAGTCGTATTCCTAACTTTCCAGGACAGCCTCCAGTATTTCCTGGGCAATTTCCTACTCCTCCAGGACAATCACCTAATGCCCCTGGGCAATTTCCTAATGTTCCTGGTGGAAGCAATTTAAATATAGGACCTCCACCAAACTTTACTCCACAAAAAAATAGTCCTGGTGTACAAAGCTTAAATCAAGGTGGTCCTCAAACTAAGGCAGTAAGCCCTGGATCTATAAGCTTCTGTCTATTTAGATTCACTTATATTTGGGAGAGAAGAGGACGAAGCTATTGGGCTTACCTATTAAATGTAGATAGACGAAGCGTTTCAGGCTTACGTTGGTTCAGAAATACTTGGGTATTCTTTGGATTAGACTTAAGACAAATCGATTCCTTTGTATGTTTTAGAAACTCAGATACTATTTTAGATACTGATGAATTAAGAGAAAATTCTTCAGAGAATGACTCAATTGATACTAATTCTTCACATAACAATAGATTACTCTTCAGTAGAAAAGAATATAGTACAAATAATGTTAAAAATACTTATGTAAGAGTTTTAAAAAACATTGATATTTCCGAGGAAAAAAATGAATATATAACTAGCTATATTGGTGAAGTAGATGATAATGAACTAACAATAAAAATTCCTACAAAACTCCATAGAAATACTAGTTATAGAATAGTTTTAGAAATTAAATATCCTGAAAAATTTAGTGAAAGTCTAGTTGGTGATTTTAATAAATGTGCAAACGAAGCTGCTGAAAATGTACTAGATATACTAGATGAATTTAGAGAAGACTCAAGAGCATTTACACCATTAGATGTATTTAGCAATTCAACTAAAAATATAGGAAAAACCATTAAATCCTTTTCAGAAGAATTCCATAAAAAGCTTAAAAACTTCAAATTACCAAGAGAAATAACAAGACAAATAGAATTTAAAATATCCGAAGAAAAAGTTAAATCTCCTTGGGTATAAAAACAAAAAACTAGCAATAAGTTATCTGCAGGCGACTTGGAGCTCGCGACGGAGCACGAAGATAACACAATACTATATAAAATTATTGAAACTCAATGCTCCGCTTGAGTTTCTTCCTTCAGTAGGCATGAAATGGAAACAAAAAATTAGAGCTATGTTATCTGCAGGCGACTTGGAGCTTGCGACGGAGCACAAGGATAACATAGCTCTAATTTTTTATTCTAAATAGATTCTTTTTTCTCGTTGTATACTGTTATTCCAAGGGTTAACGCTAGTCCTCCCCATAGAACTACTGCCCCTAGTAAGAAAAATGCCATTGCCACATTTGTCATATATAATCCCCCTTTTTATTTAAGATATCTTCTATATAAAGTTTTCTTTTAATTTTAACCAATTTATCTGATCGCTACCATTGCTAACACTCCCACTTCTATAAGTGGGAGCTAAGCAGTGCTACGCGCCTGGATTAGTTCTTCTAACCTTCAGATGAAGTAGGGTATTCCTGTTAAGAAAACTCCACCTGAAGATAAGAATCACTTTATAACTCTAATGAATTATTATCTAATAAACTATCTTTTTTCCACTTCTTTTTACTGATTATTAATGCTAGTATTATTCCAAATCCAATTATGCTCCATCCATAAGCAAATAGTGCTGAGAGTTGATACCCTCCATATGGTGTCTTTATTTCAGTTAATACGCTTTGTACTAACATAAACAATAGTATAGCTGGAGTTACGAATTTAACACAAATATTCCACCACTTACCGATTTTAAAGTAAGAAATCTCATTTGTATGCTTTCTTACTACATCTGCATTAGATATCCATCCAATTAATACAACTTCTAATAATCCAACAACTACTATTCCATAGTTATTTATAAAGTTATCTATAATATCTAATAAGTATAATCCTGCACCAGTTGAGTACAAGCTACCAATTGCTATTCCTATTATACAAATAACTGCTACTACCTTATTTCTAGCCCATCCAAACTTGTCTATAAATGGAGCTGAAACTGCTTCTATTAATGATACTGAAGAAGTTACCCCTGCAAATAATAAACAAATAAAGAACAACACTCCTAAGAATGTTCCTACAGCTCCCATTTCACTAAATACTGCTGGGAAAACTACAAAGGCCAATCCAACCCCACTTGAAACCACTTCGCTCATTGGAACTCCCTTTATATTTGCCATAAATCCTAATATTGAAAATACTGCTATAGCCGATAAGAATTCAAAACCGCAGTTTGCAAAGGCAGTCATAAATGCACTATTATTTATATCAGTTTTCTTCGGCAAATAACTAGAATAAGTTATCATAATTCCCATAGCTAAACTTAATGAAAAAAATACTTGTCCATAAGCTGCTACCCAAACCTTAGGGTCAAATACTTTAGACCAATCTGGTGTAAACAATGTATTTAAACCAATAGATGCACCTTCTAAGTTTATTGCTCTAATAGCTATAATTATCATAATTATCACTAAAGTTGGTAATAAAAATTTATTAGCTTTTTCAATTCCCTTTTTAACTCCTTTATAGCAAATAAACCAGTTTATTGCCCAAACTACTAATATCCCTATTAATATAGGAAATACAAAACCACCAAATTCAAAAGGTGATGATGATAATTTTATAAAATCTGTATGGAAAAACTGATTAGTATCACTTCCCCAACTCTTATTAAAACTGAACCACAAGTAATTTGCAGCCCAACTTAAAATCATTGAATAATAAGTTAAAATAATAAAAGCATTAATAGTTGGCCACCAGCCTAACCATTCCCATTTTTTCTTTACTTTTGCTATAGCTACAGGTGTTGACCCTTTAAACTTATGTCCTAACCCATATTCTAAAATTAATAATGGAATACCTGCTGTAAAAATAGCGAAGAAATACGGTATTAAAAATGCTCCTCCACCATTTGTGTATGCTATGTAGGGAAACCTCCAAATATTACCTAGACCAACTGCTGATCCTATAGCTGCAATAATAAATCCAATTTTAGATCCCCATTGTTCTCTACTTTCTTCCATAGTATTTACCCCCTTGTAAATTACATTATTTTTCATTTGCTGCTTTATAATGTATATTAAATTATTAAATATATAATATATCAAAATATTAATAAAATCAATGATTATTTAATAAAATATTATCTTTATCCTCATTATTTTAATCATACAATATTTATGTACTATTATTAATATCATTTTAATAATTATGAACTATTTGCATAACAAAAAAATTAGTATCTATTAAAATTCGATACTAATTTTTAACAATTTGATTATTCAAGTTATTTCAGTCCCAATTTAAATTCTCTATAAAGTTTCCATGTACTATCTTCCCATTTAAAAATGCTAATATTATCAAAATTGCAATTGAAATTAAAAGAATATTGATTAACGTAATTCCAAAGCTTATCAAATATTGGAGGAACCTTTTTCGATGTTAATGTTACATGAAAGATTTTATCTTTTCCATCCTTCTTATTAAAATTAATATAATCAAAGCTACTTAGTAAATCTATAAGTCTATTATGAAGTTCTTTTCCTTCCTTAGACATATTAACATCCATATAAATTACTCTATCATCAAAATGATTATATTTACTCATAGTGAAAGAAGCTTTTTCTTCTTCCTTACTAAAGTTATACAAAGCTTCTTCTAATTCTCTTATGTTTCCTTCATATTCAAAAGGTGCCTTAATAGTAAAATGAGCTGGAAGTTTAGAAGATTTAGCATTAAACTTTTTGAATATATCTTTTCTCATTTCATTATTAAACCTTCCACCTTCACCTTTTACTACACACACTATTACATATCTCACTTTCTTTCCTCCTTTAACTACTATTTTTTAATAGGTAAATTTTCAATCCTATAACCAATTTCCTTATTAGCTATTCTATAACCTTCATTTATCATTTCTTCCTTAGTCATTTCATTACCTAGCAAGGCATCTATAGTTAATTGATTTCTATCTGGAAAGTATTTATCAAGCAATCTTTCATCTATGTAATCTTGATTTTTAATACTTAAGTCATCTAATATATGCATAACATTAAATCCAGCTTCTTTAAGTGGTCTACCTACTAAAATACTTCTATGGCATCTTATTGGATCTTGCATAGCTCCAAGTAATGCAATTTTATAGCCTTTTCTACATCCATCCTTTAATCTTTCTATTCCTCTTTTAAAATCCTCTTCTTCTACTACTTTTTCAAAATCAGAATAACCTTCAGCATTATAAGAAACTTTATTTATTCTCTTTGCTGCAAGCTCTTTTGCCATATAAATATATATAAAACCTTCCTTTGTTAATGTATGCTGAATTCTTTCCTTATCAAAATGAACATTATATTTAGAGTAAGGAGTTCCCCTAATATCAACTACAGTATTAATATTATAATGCCTTAGCATCTCTATTAATTTTTCCATGGAATAATTTGAGTGACCTATTGTATATATATCAAACATATTCTACCTTTCTTACCTTTAATATCATATTAATTAATTTTTTGTTATAAATTCTTGTTATTTTTATAAAGTTATGTATATTTTCAATTAATAATATTAAATTTCTCTTGTATATTTTCTAAATCTAAAATAATATTATTCTGATGGACATATATAAGTTGTAATACTATTTTTATCTTTTATTAAGTTATTTAATTATAAAATTAACTTATATAAAAATCAAAATATTGGTAGCTTTTAATTAATAAAATTTACATTTAAATTATATTAATTAAAGTAATATAAATACTTAAAATGTAGATTATTTATTAAAACACACATATTTGATAGCCCTACAATATTATTTTATTTTTATAAAGATTTAGAATTTGAATAGGAGTTTATTATGTTAGCATTATTAATTATTTTAAGTTATATTATGGGATCTATACCTAGTGGATACATTATAGTTAAGAAAAAGTTAAATAAAGATGTAAGAGATTATGGAAGTGGGAATATAGGCGCTACAAATGTTGGTAGAGTAGCAGGTAAAAAGGTTGGAAAAATAACAGCTATATTAGATATGTTAAAAGCTATATTACCAGTAGTTTTAACACAAATTCTATTAGCTAATAATATATTAACAACTAATAGAAGCTTAAGTTTAGGATTAGTTGCATTAGCAGCTATATTAGGTCATAACTATACTATATTCCTAAAGTTCAAAGGTGGTAAGGGAGTTGCAACTTCTGCAGCTGCATTTATGTTTATAGTACCTAAAGCTTTTATCGTTACAGCTATAGTCTTCTTTGGTCTAAAACTTTTCACAAAAATAGTTTCTATTAGATCATTAACTGCAGCTGTAGTTTTATGCCTTTCTACTTGGCTTTTAGGATATGATAAATACTTAGTTATATCAACCTTTATAACAGCTGTTCTTTGTTTCTGGAGACATAGAGCTAATATAAAGAGATTAATTAATGGAACTGAAAAATAACATTTATTCAAAAACACCTTTTTAAATGTAGAATGAAGAATTAAAAATGAAAAATTAATGAAAAAACTTATTTATGAGTTTTCAAAAAATATTTTTTGAGTAATTTATTCTAAATTACTTTATTTAATATTTTCAAAACTCCATTAGGAGTTTTTTCATTAATTTTTAGTTCTTCATTTTTAACTTTTACTTCCTTATTTTAATTCTCACTTTTAATTATCAATTCTGCCGCAGTTTCTTATATAATTAATCCAATAAAATTATCATCTAATAAAAATAGATTAACTCGAATTAATTATCTATATTCCAGCCTATATCTATCTATCTATCTATCTATCTATCTATCTATCTATCTATCTATCTACTAACTAAAAAGATTCATTAATTCCTCTTCTGTAATTGAATTTAGTTTATCTCCCTTTAGAACATCTCCATCTATAACCTTACTGATTAATTCTTTCTTTTCTTCTTGTAATTTTATGATTTTTTCTTCTATAGTATCCTTTGAAATTAACTTTATAACTTCTACTACATTCTTTTGTCCTATTCTATATGCCCTATCTGTAGCTTGTTCTTCTACAGCTGGATTCCACCAAGGATCAAAGTGGACAACTATATTGGCTCCTGTTAAGTTAAGTCCTACTCCCCCTGCCTTTAATGAAATTAAAAATACATTTCTATCTCCTTCATTAAATTCCTTAGCTAGTTTTAACCTTTCCTTTGCCTTTACACTTCCATCTAAATATAAATATTCTATATTATTATCCTTCAATTTATTTCCTATTTTACTTAAAGCTGAAGTAAACTGAGAAAATATAATTATCTTCTTATTAGATACTAATGACTCATTAACTATTTCTTCTACAGCCTTTATCTTAGAGCTTTCTTCCTTGAAATCTTCAATTAATAAAGAAGGATCTAAACATAATTGCCTAAGCTTTGTAAGATAAGAAAGTATTAATATCTTATTATCCTTATTTTCTTTAAGCTTAATTTTAATTTCTTTCATAGCAGAATTGTAAACTTGTCTTTGCTTAGTTGCCATAGGAATTATATATTCTTTTTCAATCTTTTCAGGTAATTCCTCTAATACATCTTCCTTAAGCCTTCTTAATATAAAGGGAGAAATAAGCTCCTTTAATTCTATTAAATCTTCATCACTACCCTTTACAAACTTTTCTTTAAATTTTTCTTCAGAAAATAAATACATTGGCATTATAAAATCAAATATTGACCATAATTCTAATAAGTTATTTTCTATTGGAGTTCCAGTTAAAGCTATTTTAGTATTAGCATTTATTGATTTAACAGCTTCTGAAATCTTAGATTTTTTATTCTTAATATTTTGTCCTTCATCAATTATACAAAAATCAAAATTCTTTTCTTCATATAAGGATACATCTCTTCTTATTGTTCCATATGTAGTTAATAAAACATCATAATTATTATAATCCTCTAAAAGGCTGGTTCTATCTTTTAAGCTACCATGAATAATCCCAATCTTTAAACTAGGTGCAAACTTCTTAAATTCACTTTCCCAATTATATAAAACTGAAGTTGGTGTAATTATTAAACTTCTCTTTCCTTTTTTAGATAATAATAAAGTTATAGTTTGAATAGTTTTACCTAGTCCCATATCATCTGCAAGTATCCCTCCAAAGCCTAAATCCGCAATGGACCTGAGCCAGTTATACCCTATTATTTGATATTCCCTAAGCTTTGCATTTAAATTTTCTGGTACCTTATATTCCTTATCTTTATTTTTTAGATTATCTACTAAAATATTTATTTTTTCTTCTCCAGAGATAAATGGAAGTCTATTATTATTTATCTTATTTTCTAAATGTAGCAAATTAAACTTATCCACATAAATTTCTTCTTTATATGCATCACTAAATAAATTCAACTCTTCTATAGTACTTAAGAATGTATTTACTCTTATATCTCTTAAATCTAGCAACCTATCTCTTTTAGTTTTATAAAAAGTACTTCCTATCTTCATTTCTCTTAAAGCATCTGGAATTTCTTCATATTCTAACCCTTCTACTTTATACTCAAAATAATATCTTCCATCATATTCTTTAATTCTACTTACAATACTCTTATAATCAATAAGACTTATATCTTTAAAATCCTTGGATAATATAACCCTTCCTATTTTATTTAAGTACTCTAATCCTTCCTTTAAAAGAATATAATTATCTTCATCCTTACCTATAAATATAAATTTATTATCCCTTTTAATAAATCTATATTTTTCAAGGGCCATTTCTAATTTCTCTATATTTCTTTCGTCCTTAATTCCTTCTAAATTATTAATATAATCTATTTTTAAACTGCAAATAATATTAGAGCCTTCTTTTGATATATAAAATTTAGGCGTATTAACCTTGTTTATTTCATCTTTTATACTTTCATCTATAATAATATTTTTAGAAATTTCTCCTAAGATAAATAATAGCTTTTTAAGATTTTCATCTGTATCTTTATAAACTAAATTATCTTTTTCTTTTAGCTTTTCATAAATACCCTTATAATATTTTAATTGTTTCTCTGATGGTAAATATATCTTCTTATCATAAATCCATATTGATTTATTAGAATCTAAAGGTATGATGGTTTTCTTCTGAGGTTTTACTGTTATAGCTCCACCTTTTTTCTTTATAGTAAAAATTAAAGGTATGTCTTCTTTATGAACTTGAGAATTATAATTCATATAATCATAATTTAAGCTAATTTCTTTTTTATTATCAATCAATAGTAGAAATTCCTTAAGTTCATTTTCATAAAGCTTAAAGCTTCTTCCATCAATAATCCTAAAATTATCTTTTTTAAGTTTATCTTTTAAAAATTCTATTATTAAGCTATCTTCTTTATTAAAGTTATTAAATGAATCTAATAAAAACTTACCTAACGCTTCAACTGCAATAGTTTTTTCTATTCCAGATCTTAATTCAATATAAAACTCATTTTTATTATTTATCTTAACTTGCTTTAATTTTATATCAAGATTTAAAGCTTTCTTTAAAGCTTTTATACCTTCCGCTTTTCCATTACTAATCTCTTTCTTTTTAGCTTTATTAGAAACTTCATAATAGAATCTATACATAGTTGCAATTATATGGCTGCAAGTATAATTTCTTATTTCTTTACTATTTTCTTCGTACTGACTACATGTACATTTAACCCCTTTAACTTCATCCTGTAAGTTAAATTTAATATGCGTACTATATTCAAGCTTTTTTTCTAAATTACTTCTGGACGAGCTATCTTCAATAACTCTTCCATATATATGATATGTATCATCTATCTTTTTACTTATTACCCTATTAACTAACCCTTTTTTAAATAAAACGACACCATTATTTTTAGAAATACTTGATGCTAGTTTTAAAAGCGAGTTCATCATATTTTTTAAATTCATCCTATCCCTCCTTTATAAAGAGTACTTAATATTATATCACTCCCCTTTGTACTATACACCCTAGAAACATAAAAAATCGGAAATAAAAAGTACCCAAATATATTATCTGGGTACTAACTTTTTGTTTTCAATTATGGAAAGTAGCTTTTAAAAGGATACTACTAAGAACCTTTCTCTTTATTAATATAGTTATTATAAAGACATTTATTATTTCACTTTATTTTCCTCTTTCTTTATGTGGCAAACCTTATTTAAAAATAAAAAAGAGTTTTAAGATATACTTAAAACTCTTAACACTCTTAAACTATCTTCTTTGTTGTTCTTTTTTAGCTCTTCTACAAGATACGCATCTTGTTGGCTCGTTGTCGAATCCTTTTTCCTTGTAGAATTCTTGTTCTCCTACTGTAAATACGAATTCGTTTCCGCAATCTCTACATACTATTGTCTTATCTGTCATAAATATTTCCTCCTAGAATTAAAGATTTTAAATTGATAATAACCTCTAATTTACGAGAAATTATTTACCTAAATGAAACCTATTTTTTGTTAGCTTTTCGCTACCAATTTATATTAACATATTATAAAATTAATTGCAAGACTTTTTTGATTATTTTATTAACTATTTTGCTGTTTGCACTAATGTTGCAGGATTTCTACTTTGTATCCAAAGTTCCCCTGGTCCTTGGAATTTACACACAAGACCTTCTCCACCAGCTATTGAGCTTAATACTCCTGACATAAATTCCACATTATATTCCATTCTACTGTCCCAAAGTACCATATGATTACTATCTACTATATATGTTTCTCCTGGTTGAAGTTCTTTTTTAAGTATTGCTCCATAAGAACTAATAACTAAAGTTCCTACTCCTGAAGCTTGCATTTGAATTAAACCTTCTCCTGAGAACATTCCACCTATTCCACCTGATTTAGTATTTATTTCTATCCCTGAAGTTGATGCTAAAAATGTAGATCTACCAAGTCTATAAGCAATACTTCCATCCATTTCTACTAATTGAATATCACCTAAGAATTGTGGCGCTAAAAGTAGTTCCCCATCATCTTTAGCTCTAAACTTCTGAATAAACATTCCTTCACCAGAAAACATTCTTCCTAAAGTTTTTCCTAGTCCTCCAGTTTTAGCCTTTACATCAAATACTGGACTCATTGAAACCATAGCACCAGATTCTACTGTGTACTCTTCTCCCCTAGTTGCGTTAATCTTCAGCACTTTATTACTGTCACTACATAATAATTCAAACTTTTTATCCATTATTATTTCCCCCTTCATATTTATAGTTATTTAAGATTATTCATTAAATACCTTATATAGTCCCTTAATATCTAACTCTTATGCTTAAAGTTCTATTAAAATATTACTATCTTCTTTAGTTTCTAAATTCTTTTCTTTATATATAAGGTTTATCCCTGAAACATCATCAGGCAATGCAGGTGTTACTATAAATCGATAATATTTATGTCCATCTCCACCTGATCCACTATCCATTCTACAAATATATTTTTCAGATATATAAATTTCAGGATGCATATTCAAATAATCCTCTTCCCCCTCAGAATTCCATTCAATACTTATATTTATAATACTAGCATTATTATATTGTTGCATACTAGTTACTGATAAAATCTTATTGTCCTTTTCAATCGATCTTAAAATAGAAATATTTTTTCTAAATTCCTCTGGTTCAACTATTGGAATATACTCATTTTCATGATAAAGCATAGAAAATATAGAAGATAATAAGTCTTCATAAATATTATATTTTTCAGCCCAGTTACATATATACTCCATCTTAGGAAATCCAGGATTGTTATCTGATACCTTCTTACGCCTATCTATTAGCTCACAGATTTGTTCATCTATATTTTTAATTTCCTCATTATAATCATTAGTTGGTGGAGTAAATTTCATTCTTCTCATAAGGCACCTCCATAAACTTTTACTTATTTTATCCCATCGCTACCATTGCTAATACTCCTACTTATCAAAGTAAGAGCTGAAAATCACTTTATTAATGTTCCTTGATGGAAAATCATCTTCCATTTATCATCTATTAGCTTCCATATTGAACTACGAATAGAACTTTTTGTAGTATTATCCTCTTTATATATTTTATCCACTTTATATGTTGCTAAAGCATATCCTTCTGTTAATTCCGCACAAGTAAAATTCATAATATTAAAGGATACATTTTCTTCAAAAAAAGTATCATTAGGATTATATTTATAAATTTCTCCTGAACTGCAAAACTCAACAAACTCATCTGACAATAACTCTTTTAACTTATCAGCTGATTTTCTAACTATTGGATCTAATAGTTGCTTCTCTAAATTTAATATTGTCTCTTCCATTAGTTTATCTCTCCCTATAATATAACCTTCTAATTACTGCTAACTAATTAGCTTTTATATTATTTTTATCTAATTTAACTTCATTTTTATATCTATTAAAAATCTTTCTAAGTACTTTATTTAAACCATATTTCTATCCTAAACTTCATTATTTACAATTATATTTTCTATTTTTATAGACTTACTAATATAATTCTCATTCTTACATTGAGTGAACATTTCTACTGAATATGATTCACTATCTTCAAAAATTATAACTTGTCCTTGATTCAATTTTATAGTTAAAGGATTATTACTAATTATAAATTCCTCGAAGACTTCTTTTATAAGATTAATGTCTTTACTCGTTAATGGCCCTCTTATAACAACCTTATTTATTCCTAAAATATCATTATCCCTACTATTGGGAACCATATATTGATCCATAAAATCACGAGACTTTTCATCCTTCATTTGCTGAAATCCAATTTGCATAGGAATTCCTTCAAAGAAGTTTATATAACTATTTCTCCATGGCATAGTTCTTGTAAGCAAATTAAAGAACCATTTAAGTTTTAAATATTCTGGTTTAGTAACTCCAATAGATTTATTAGTTAATGATTTATAAAGCTTATCTATATCTTCTACATCTAGCATTAAGCAAATTAATCCTCTATAACCTTTATTGTATAATTCAACCCAATCTTCTTTCCAGCCTCCACCATCAGCTCTTATTATATTTATCATTTCAAAATATTCATTTCCTATCCATAAGTTAGAAGCCTTAAAGCCTTTTGTCCCCTTCCCCCATGATGGTTCATATGGAAACCCTGCTTCAGTTATATTCTTTATTTCATCCTTATCCTTCTGATAATTTCCATTGATATTTACTACAAAATGATCTAGCTTAAACATCCTATATTATCCCCTTTATATAATGCTTGTCAGAATTAATAATAATTTTTCTTAAAATAAGTTTCCATACCATTACTAACAATATATGAATCTTTTGGTACTTGCTTTAATATTAAAAGTATATTTAAACAATCTACAGAGGAACCCATAGCATTAATTAAAGATAAAGAAATTGTGAACCCATTTAACAGCCCCAATAATTTTAAGATAAAAGGTAATACAATTGATAACAAAATGAATGGCATAATAGAAATAATAATATATCTACTTTTCTTAATTATTTCAGTAGTGTAGACAAATGCAAATACTCCATTAATCCCCCAATATACTTTATCTGATTTCAATCCATTCGGTATAAAAATTCCATGGATAAACTCATGAATTATCATGAATAATATAAAAATACCAATATATAATAATGAAACTAAATCTAACTTAATACTAATACTGAAGGTATTTCTATTTAAAATATTCTTCATATCTGGATGCAAATAAAATGAAATTGTCATGGCTATTATCCCATTAATAATCATTAGTGGAAATGAAAATAGAATTGTTTTAGTTATACTAGAAGGTTCTTTAAGTCTTGCCCATCCGTCTAAAATTAACTCTTCGCTAATTTTCTTATCTGTAGAAGGTAAGTTTTTTATATATTTCATTTATAGTAATCCTTTCTAGACATTAATCTCTTTATACCTAATTAATATTACTATTAATATATCCATTATTACTCTTAATGTAGTTTATATTTCTAACAACAAACCTTATAAATAATATAAGTGAGATTGCTGTAACTATTCCTCCTGCTATAAAATAATATTTAATATCAGCACTCGTGATTGTTTCTGTTTGCTCATGTAAAGTTCCCATAAAATATGAATATGAAAGCATTATTCCAGCAATTAAATTATTAATAAAGTGAAGAGTCATAGATGCCAAAATATTTTCATACTTCCTATATAATAAGCAACAAGCAATACCAAAGGCGGCAGCTCCAGCTATTCCAAAAATATCATGACCAATTGCAAATATTATAGATGATACAATTGCAGCCATAAAAAAACTTAATCGCTTTGACATTCTATTAAATAATATTCTTCTAAATACTATTTCTTCTAAAACCGGCGCTAGTACCACTATTAAAATTATATATAAAATTAATTGAATTAAAGTAGATGGATTTCCACTAGTATCATTGACAATTGCTAGTGCTTTATTTACATTAAAAATAGCTGTAAATCCTGTACTTAAATAAGAAAGACCCATTGATAATAAAATTTGAGTTATTACTACTTCTATCATTTCTCTTCCGTTAAACTTACCTTCAAAATCATTGTATCTTTCTTTTACAAGATTAATATTTACCTTACCTATTTTTATAAATACAAGTAAAATGCCTAAGAACATTAAAAAACCAAATGTTACATCACTGTACTCAGAGGTTTTGTTTGTGGATATATTTAACATTTCCATAATTATAGCTACTACAATAGGCATAAAAAACCATACTAATAGAACTTTCCAAATTTTAATTTCCTTCATAATTATGTATTACTCCTTAAGATTATTCATTTACAACAATATCAATACAATTATATACTAAATAACCATATAATAACATAATAATTTTAAATACATAAAAAAGACTGTATAATATGATAAAAATCATTATTAATACAGCCTAATGTTAAATTATTTATTATAAATATTACACTCTTCTTACTTTTACTATAAAATAAGAGCTGAATTAATCAGCTCTTATCTTATTAATAAATTTCTATACCTTTTCTATTTCTTTACTCTCAATACTACCTTGGTTTACTACACTCATAATCTTCTTTGTTATTTCTTCTTCATCACCTAAATAGTGCTTGTCTAAAATATTAAAGTTATCATCAAATTCATATACTAATGGAATTCCTGTTGGTATATTTACTTCTAAGATCTCATCTTCTGAAAGATTCTCAAAGTATTTTACTAGTGATCTTATTGAATTTCCATGTGCTACAATTAATACTCTTCTACCTGATAGCATGTCCTTTTTAATAACATCATTAAAATAAGGTACAACTCTCTTTATTGTATCCTCTAAGCTCTCACAAAGTGGGAGCTCATTTTTATCAATTCCTCTATATTGCTCTTGAATCTTAGGATTTTGACTACTTGTTTCATCTAAAATAGGAGGTTTTACAGAAAAAGATCTTCTCCATATTTTAACTTGATCTTCTCCATATTTTTCTGATGTTTCAGCCTTATTCAATCCCTGTAACGCTCCATAATGTCTCTCATTTAATTTATATGATTTTATAACAGGAAGCCATTCCCTATCCATTCCTTCTAGCACAAGATTTAAAGTATGAATAGCTCTCTTTAAATAAGAAGTATAGCAAATATCAAAATCTAATCCATTTTTCTCTAAAAACTTTCCTGCTGATTTTGCTTCTTCTATTCCCTTTACTGATAAATCTACATCACTCCAACCAGTAAATAAATTCAATTTATTCCATTCACTTTCTCCATGTCTTATAATAACTAACTTCATAAGCCTCATTCCTTCCCTTTTATAAATAGTCAGGATTGTATTGAAACTAATATGAGTATCTATGTTGAATGCTCATAATACATCTTCTAAGATGAACATCCTATACCCCCTGCTCTTTAACTTTAATTATAGTCTTAATAATTTTAATAAACCAGTAAACTTTTTCTAATTCTATATAAAACTCCCATTTATTAGCTATACTATTGAACATTGCGTAAATTAAAAAAGGTAAATTCCATTTTTATTTATAAACAGAATTTACCTTTTTAAATTATATTTAAAATAAAGTTTTAAATTTATAAACTGACTTTTAATATCCTAAATGTTAATACTCTTCCCTTTTTACCTTCTACCTTCTTATCTTCCTAGCTTCCCGTACTCTCATATCTCCTCATTCCTATAAGCCAAATTCTATAAGCAACAAAGATAGACCCAATAGCTACAACAATAGTTAATAAAACTCCACTAACAAAACTTCCCTTACCTAAAAAGTAAGCACTTGGGAAATATCCTGTAAAAGCAAAAGGTATTATAAAAGTTAATATCCCCTTAATCCAGCCTGGATAAATAGTAGTTGGATACTTAACAAAAGTACTTAGCTGATATACCATAAAAAGATAGCTTTGAGCAAACTTAACCCAAAATGCTAATGAGGTAACTGCTAGCTTTATGGCTGTATAAATAAAACTTGCAAAAATAATAACTACTATTAATAAAATCACCTTTAAGGCAGTAACTTCAATACCAAGTTTTGTCCATGAAATTATTAAAATAATAGTTCCAATAATTATTTCCCCAAATCCATCTGGCTGAAACTTTTCTACTATAACTTGAAATAATGGATTTAATGGCCTTACTAAATATTTATCAAATTTACCTTCTACAATAGTCTGCCAACTAAATATCCAAAGCTGATCTGTAAATACGTGGTCTATCCCCCTTGGTATTTGTGCAAATCCATATATAAATAGTATTTCATAAAAACTCCACCCCTGAAGACTTGGTATAGTATTAAATATTAATCCAATAAAAATAACCCCTACACTTTGTACAAAGAAAAATCCTATAAGTCCTAAAATAAAATCTGCTCTATACTCTATTAAGGTTTTGATATACTGCTGTAAAAACTTTAAATATAACTTAAAATACCTCTTCATATATCCTAACCTCCTAAAATAGTTAAGTTCTTAATTAGAGATTTCCACATAAACTTACTTACTACCATAAGTATTACTATCCAAAATAATTGTAATCCTAAAGCCCACAAAATTTCACTTCCATTAATCTTACCTAAATAAATCATGGTAGGTGTATATATTGAAGAACTAAAAGGTAAAAGCTTTGTTATTGCCTGCGCCCATCCTGGAAAAAATGCTATTGGAATTAACATTCCTGATAGTAAATTCACTACTGATTGCATTATTTGTGATAATCCCCACATATTCGTTATCTTAAAGGATATCAATCCAAATATATAACTGTAATAGAAGTTTATAAAAATCCCCATTATAACACTAAGAAGATATATTAATATTCCCCCAAGGCTTACATATCCAAAAAACTTATAAAATAGGAAGGTAGTTATAGAAAATCCTCCTATAAATATGACTATGAAATTATAAAAAACATTCCCTAAACCTTGAAAAAACATTCTTCTTTCATAATTTAATGGCCTTACTAAATTTATTGCTATAGAGCCATCCTTTACTTCTCTTGAAATATCATAACTTATATCTACACTTATCATTATTGAAGTTATAAATGATATAAAAATGTAAATTATCATTTCATTAAAACCAAATCCATTTAAAATATCTCCATCAGCACTTCCATATATGGCTTTCCATAAATAATAAGTTACGGCTAACATAAAAAAATCACCAATCATAAATATAATTACATTAGCCTTATAGGAAATCAGTCTTTGAAATACATTTCTTGTGAAAGGAAGGTAAGGCCTTATCCCCTTAATTTCTCTCATAATTAAACCTCATTCCTATACATCTTCTTAATAATATCCTCAATTCCAGTTTCCTTAACTACAAAATCAATAACACTGAATTCCTTCATAACCCTTCCTATAACATCTGCTGAAGATAATTTATTCTTATTAAAGGTAATATATAATTTCTCATCTTTAAACTCAATATTAGAATCATCATCTTTTATATCCTTAAATATATTGAAGTTTTCTAAATCCACCTCTTCTTTTACTAGAATTTCAGCTATGGTTAAATAACAATATTTTTCTTTAAATACTTGAAGATCACCATCATATATTTTTCTACCCTTATCAATTATGATTATCCTACTACAAAGCTCCTCAATATCATTTAAATCATGAGTAGTTAATATAATAGTTGTCCCATATTTTTCATTAATCTCTTTTATAGCTTTACGAACCTTCTCCTTTACAACAACATCTAAACCTATTGTTGGCTCGTCTAAGTATATAACCTTTGGATTATGAATAAGTGCTGCAGCTAAATCTGCCCTCATCCTCTGACCTAAAGATAGGGTTCTAACTGGACTTAAAAAGAACTCTTCTAAACCTAATACTTCTTTTAAAAATTCCATTCTCTCTTCAAAATCTTCCTCACTAACTTCATAAATATCCTTTAATAAAGTGAAGGTTTCTGATATAGGAAGATCCCACCATAGCTGAGTCTTTTGTCCAAAGACAACCCCTATATTTTTCGCATTCTCTTCTCTATTTTCATAGGGTATTAATCCATTAACCGTTACTGTTCCGCTACTTGGGGTTAAAATCCCCGTCATCATCTTTATAGTTGTTGATTTTCCCGCACCATTTGCACCTATGTATCCAACTATCTCCCCATCATTAATTTCAAAATCAATAGAGTCCACCGCTTTTTTTATAGTGTATTGCGTTGAAAAAAATGACTTAATTGCACCTTTAAACCCTGGATACTTCTTGCTCATCTTAAATTCCTTACTTAAATTCTCTACCCTTATCATATTTGTAGTTCCTTCCATCTATTATTTATTAGAAGTGCTCTATTTTACGATGGATGCATCCTCTTCTATAATAACTCTATAGTATTCAATTTAATCTTTCAATAAAACTACACAATATTAAACTTGAGAAATATAATGGAAATCTATATGTTTTAAATCATTTTTTTCTATATTATTTCACACTTTCATACTAAATTTACTGATTAAAATTATTTTTTTATCTCTCAAAATATAATACTAATTGCAAGCATTCTTTATATTATTAGATTTTTATATTTATCTATAATCATCTAATGATATCTCATAATCAACTGTTATCCTTATTTCTCATAATTGATTTTTCTATTCCTCAATATTTGTAGGAACTTTTTAAATTACTACTTTTCCATAAGTCACATCAATATAATGCCTGCTTCAAGGAATTTTAAAGCATATTAATTTTTATTTCTTCAAAACTTTCTCCTAGAACATTTTCTATTGATTTATATATATCATCAGTATTTCTCATATCCTCTAATAAATTAATTATAAAATTATCCCCACCTTGTTCAAACATGTATTTCAGTAGATATTTAGAATATAGATAGTAGTTTCCAGCATTACCCTTGTTAAAATTAGAGTCATCTTTAACATCACCAACAGAAGGAACTATATTAAATTCATTTACTTCAGGTCCATAATATAATACCTCTAGGTACGTAGATAAGCCTTCTATAAACCATTTAGGAAATTCAGTTATACTTCGTGATTCATCTTTTAACTCTAGTTCCAAAGCATAGTGTACATACTCATGAAAAATTACACCTTTATATTCATTAAGTGAATTGGATTTTGATAATGACTGAAGAACTATGTTCCCTGTAAGTTGGTCGAAATAAGCAACTGTATCATTACCAATATAGCTATTTATTTTATTGATATCATTTACAATAACAATATTTACTTCCTCATTTTTGAATTTACTAAAATATTTTTCTAATTTATTATTATTTGCAGAAGATATTACCTCTTTGACAATTTCTATGCTTTCTGAATAATCTCCTACTCCATAATAAATATTTAAGTTATCTTCAGTAATAACATTATAACCCTCTGTAATATTATTACTATTTTGAATAAAGGTATCTCTAACAATTTCTTCTTTTTCCTCATTGCTCTCAGATTGAATTAATGCTAGTTTTTTATCTAATAAATCTTCGCCATCCTTAAGACTATTAAAAAGTGTTTTGTTGAAGTTATTAACATTAAAAAGTGGTAAGATAAACATTAAACTTGAAAGAATAATAGCACCTGCTGATCTTCCACCAAAATATTTAAAATTAATTCTTTTACTGATAAGTTGATAAATTCCCAAAGAAGCTATTGTAAGGCATATTAGGAATAACACAACTCCCATCCATTCATAGTAATTCATAAAAAACATAATTAAAATACCTATGATACCTAAAATAGAAATAATTATATATAAACTTATAGTGACAAAAAATTGGATCACTTTTTCTTTCATAATATTACCTCCCTTAATCATGACTAATAATCTACTTATGATAGATATATCTCAATTCTATTTAGTTTAATAAACCACTAACTCGCATAATAATACTATCACGAATTAATCATAACATATTTTTCCAATGCTTTGTTATTCCATTTTAAAAGAACAATTTTATTAATCGCTTCTAAACATTTTCTATTACGCAATATATTTGAATTGCGCACTAAAAAGTACCGTATATTCTTTTTAATAATACGGTATTTTCATAATATATTAAAATTATTCATTTATTCACTAATTTAACTTCATAAAAAACAATAGCTATCAGTTAAATTACCACTTTATATTCTTGCACTTTTCTTTAATAAAATCTTTAAAAGAATTTATCTCTTTTTTATTTAAGCAATTTTTTGAAACATAAACTTGTTGACTAGATCCTGTAAACAAAACATACATATTAGAAGTTTCTCCAAGTCTTATAAAAGAATCATATTCTAACTCAATTTTTGCTGATGTAGTTAAATTATTTATAATTACATTATCTTCATTAAAAATAGTCTCAATTTCAATACTATTTGTTTTAGAAATTTCTTCAATCATCTTTATATTAGTTTTTTGAAATATTCTTCGAACATAAAAAATAGCCCAAATTACTATAGTAGCTGTAAGTGCTGTAGTGACTCCGTCTATTATAATGGATGTATTAGACAATATCAGTCCTAAAACAATGGACGATAATCCTATTAAGCTACATACAACATATAATATTATAGCAAACTTCTTCTTTTTAGGACTTACAGCAAGTACCTTTAACTCTTTTATGGTCTCTTCATTTAATATTGTGTTAGTTTTAAACATATTAATCCCTCCCTATACCAACTCAAATCTAAGTATAATTTAATACTATTCCGAATTTATTATAGCATATTTTGGTAAATACCGTATTATTCAATTTTCAAATAACAAATTTCATTATCTAATTCGCAATATATTCAAAGTCTTATAATTGAATTTCGAACAAAAAAACACCGCATATTCTTTTGAATAATACGGTATTTTCACAATTTAATCTTTAATTTTATATTAGTAATATATTAAAATAATTCATAGAAACTACTATCTTCATATTCTTCTATAATCATACATATCACTATTTATATTTAAAACTTTATCGGATATTTTAATAGTAGTGTCATCTAACCATATAACTCCAACTAAATTATCATTAATATCGCTAGCATTAACTTTGTCCCAATAAATAATCTTTGTATTTTTATTTGAAATTAAAGTCTTATTGGGTTCAATGTAAATTTTCTCAACTAAGAGCCCCATAATATATGCTTCATCACTATCTTCATCTAATTTTAGTATTTCTATCCTAATCTCATATTTATTATTAGGAGAATCAACCATTTCCCCATGAAAAGTATAATTGTACGGAGATAAATCTATTTTATAAAATTTATTATAAATTACTATTATCCCTGAAATAATTATTAATATTAAAAATAGTGATAAAAATATTTTTCTTTTCAACTATATCACCCCATTATTCATTAATCCTAATCATAAATTACTACCTTACTCAAAAAATCTAAAGACTAAGTGTCAATTTCCTATTAATAAAGTTGTTTGTTAATAAAGTAGCTCACCTTATATACTACTATGAATTAATCGTAACATATTTTGGTGAATATCCCGCTATTCAATTTTAAAAGATAAAATTATCTTAGTTAGTTCGCAATATATTCAAAGTCTTATACTTGAATTACGAACAAAAAAAATACCACATATTCTTTTTAATAATACAATATTTTCATAATTTAATATTTAATTTTGTCTTCATAATATATTAAGATTGTTACTTATAAAAATTAAATTCCTAAAAAATAATTAAGAAAAATAATTATTCCGATAGATATCCAAAAGATTATTTCTACTGCTTTATTTTTATTTGTCGATCTATTCATTAAAACCAATGAAGTAGCAAATGGAATGTACACTAAACCTTTGCCTATAAGTCTTATGTCTCCGACAAATATTGCTTTAATTGTTCCTATAATTACTGAAATCAATAAAATATATGTTATAACTCCCCATATTTTTTTCACTTTATTTCCCCCTATATATATTAATTAACATTTATTGTATTACGTGTTTTTCTATCTTTTAAATCCACTAAAAAAAATCACTCCATCCAACCAAGAATAATAGTGCTTTTTTTCTATTAAAAGGATTATTCATACTAATTTTTATCCATCTTTACTTTTCCATTTACCATCAATATTCTAAATATCCTATAGTTTTAAATATTATATGTATTAAAATTCATATTTTTCTATAGCCTTAACAAGTATCGGAAACCCATTTGATAACACTTGCCCACTTTCTATATATCCTCGTTTTCTCCAGAAGTTTAAAGCTGGTCCATAAGCAATAACGTAAATTCCATTTATATTTAATTTAAGAAGCTCTTGTTCAGCATAATCAGCTAAAACACATCCTAATCCCCTTTTCCTCATAGAATGTATTACTCCAATTTCTACAATTGTTCCATGTCCAGGTATTTTACTAAAATTATGACCTTCAATATCTTTCATCCAAATTACTATACCAATAAAAATATTATCAAAATATGATAAAGCACCAAATAGTTACTTTTCTTGAATTAAATTAAATAATTTTTTTATAAATTCATCAATTTTCTCTTGTTGAGTATCTGTATATTCACCATCTCTATAATATTCATTCATAAAATAATGAAATAATCTAAAATTATCTTGGTTTATCCCTTTAAATTCATACATAATAATTCCCCTTACAATTTGGAATTTATAAAAGTATCTATCCTTTTATTTTTCGTAGTCTACATATTCAATAAATATTATTATACTATTAATTCATATATGCATTGTTTCTCCATTCCTTTATACCATCCAAAATAATCTTTTGGTGCATCAATAATTTCTATTAATTTAGAACCCAATCGTTCAATTATTTTTCTTGAAGCTACATTAGATTCGTTACAAGTTAAATTAATTGATTTCACATCATGATCCATTTATTCCCTATGTATATATTATACCTAAATATGGTATAATTCTAAAGTGATATTTTGAAATCCGTAGAGGATGGCTACGGTGGTTGTACGTATTCCCACCTTGGGTTATTGGTGATATTCATCATAACTTAAGGGGGTGGTATTGGATATGATAATTGCTTTAATAATTGTATTAATATTTTTATTAATAATTATAATAAAAGCTTTAAGTTCAGAAACTAAACTTTTAGAATTTGAATTTAATATAGGTATTAAATGTTTTAAATTAAGTTTTAAAACAAATGAAAAAAGCACTCCATCCGACCAAGAATAGTTGTGCTTTTTCTCAATTAAAATAATTTAATTAAATCCAATAGCCCTAAAACTAAAAACGTTCTAAGGATTGCTTAGTGTTCTCAGCACTAAGCTTTTCTTATTTAGCTATCATAAGTTTGATTAACTAAATCAGAGATTTAGAATCTCACTTATATTATATCAATTTTTAATAAAAAATAAACATAAATAATTTTTCCCAATAAATTATTTAAAAATTTATATCTTGAATGCAATTGTTATACTCTATTTTCATAACCCATAAATATTATAAAATAAATCTTTATTTCTAAGACTCTATAAAACTCCATCTAAGGTTATCTGCCACAATAAACGAAATCATACCATCATCTAAAAGTTTATTTCCACATGGATTATCAGGATCAAAACAATCATTACCTGCACAAACTATATATTCCTTATGTAAAGCTAAGTAACATGAAAAAAATATCACAAAAGTAATTATCTATATATCCAATTAAATTAACTCTTCTTAATCCACTAAATTTCATCTCTAAGGATTTTTTTATACTTTTAACTTACTCTTCTAATATAAGAATCCTTTTGTTAGTTGCATCAAGTCTAACCTCACATCCAATAGGTAAAGTTATCATAGGATGAGTATGGCAGCAATCAAAGTCAGCTAAAAATGGGATCTTAACATCTCCCATAACCTCTAATAATATCTCATAAGGTTTTCTTCCAGTTTTATTATCATTAAACAACTCATGTTTACCTAAAATTATTCCTGATATCTTATCAAAAACTCCACTTAATTTTAATAATGAAAAACTTCTTTCTATAGTTGCACAATCCTTTAATGAGTCTTCTATAAAGAGTATGTCTCCTTTTTTAATTTCAGGCATATATTCAGTTCCCCAAATTCCCATCATAGTATTTAAATTACCACCAATTAATCTTCCTTCACATACTCCATCATTAACTGTAATCAAACTATTCTCTACTGGAGCCTTAGACCTATCTTGAGTTTCCCAATTAATATATTCATCTGTCCAAAGCTTAGGCATTTTAACTTCATAAGGATATTGTATTTCATCCATAAGTATATTTTTAAAATACTTATAAGTTTCGCTAACATAAGGCTCAAGCTCTCCAAAAGAAGCTACTAAAGCTGGTCCATAATAAGTAGAAATCCCTGTTTTTGCATAAATCCCCAAAAGTATAGCTGTAACATCTGAGTATCCAATTATTATTTTAGGATCTTTTTTAAAGGCTTCATAATCTATATATGGAAGTAGTGAATTAGAATTCATTCCTCCTATAGTTGACATAATACATCTAACATTAGGATTCCTTATAAGACTATTTAACTCTTCTATTCTCTCCTTTATGCTTCCTGATCTATAGTAATCACTTTTCCCTGTTAAAGAGCCTTTAACCACTTTGAATCCTTTATCTTCTAAATATTCAATAGCTCTTTTTGTTCTATTAGGAGATGTTTTCGTTATTGCTGAAGATGGTGAAAAAACACCTATGCTATCACCTTTCTTTAAGGTAAATCTAGTCCCCATTTTAAATACCCCCTTAGCAAATTATTTTGTATTAAATAATGCTTCTATATCCCTTAACCCTTGTAAAACCTCTTCTTTAGAAAAGTTATTTTCTCTTAATTCCTCGTCACTTTTCTCTGATAACTCTTCATAAAAATCAACTGCAATTTTATATATAGCTTCTGTTTTACTCTTTTCAATTTCGTCAAATAAAAGATCTTCTGCTTTACTATATTCCTTCTTAGATATTAAACTTTTTAAAATTATACGAAGAAGTTCAGATGACCCATCATTTTCTAAATTCACTAATAACATATTATCCTCCTTTTTATTAACTAAAGCCTTGCCAATATTTCTTGAAAGTTCATTAATTAATCTTTCTATATCCATTAAATTTCTCCAATACCCTAAACTTAAATTTCACTTAATTATTCATTATCTTAAGTATATCTTCTCCATATCTTTCGTACTTCTTTTCACCCATTCCTCTTATGCTCATAAGTTCATCCTTCGTCTTAGGATTTTTATTTGCAAGTTCCATAAGTGTAGTATCCGAAAATATAATATATGGCTTTATTCCTTGTGAATTAGCCTTATTCTTTCTCCAAATTCTAAGCTTATTAAATAAGTCCTTATTAATTATCTTTTCTTCTGTATCTTCACTTAACTTACAGATAACTTTTTCTTGAGATTTTAATACTCTTAAGGATCTAGGATTTAACTTTAGCATTGAGTATGTTCCTTCTTTTAAATTAACATAACCTAAATCAATTAAGGTTTTAATTAAGTCTCTTATAAACTTACTGCTGTAATCCTTCATTATCCCAAAGGTAGTTAATTCATTTAATCTATTTTGGAGTATTTTAGGTCCAGTAAATCCTCTTAAAACATCTACAAGTACTGATATTCCATACATTTCCCTACTTCTATAGACACAAGATAATATCATTTGAGCTTCTGTAGTAAAGTCCCTAAGTTCTTCATTATTTAAGCAGTTACTACAATTATTACAATATGGCTTTACATTTTCATCTCCGAAATAATCTAATATAAAACTCCTATAGCATTTATCAGATTCACAAAAATCAATCATACTTTGAAGTTTTTTAATTTCAATTTCTTTTCTATTATTTCCTGCAGTTGTATATATTAGATATTCTAAAGTCCTTATATCATCCCTATTAAATAGAAGATGACATTCAGTTTTTTCTCCATCTCTACCACCTCTACCAATCTCTTGATAGTAACTTTCAATATTCTTGCAAATAGTAAAGTGAAGTATATATCTAACATTAGACTTATCTATACCCATTCCAAAAGCATTAGTTGCAATCATTACATTATAATTATCCTTTAAGAATTCATCTTGATAATAGCTTTTTTCTTCATCCTTAAGACCACCATGATACTTGGCTACTGCTAATCCTCTTTCCTTTAAATAATTATATAAAGCATCTACTTCTTTTCTTGTAGAGCAATAAACTATTCCACTTTCTTCTTCATGCTCCCTTATATAATCCTTAACAAATTCAGCCTTATCTTCTTCTTTATGAACAGATATGTTTAAGTTTTCTCTATCAAAGCTACCTATATATGTATATGGTTCAATTAATCCTAGCAGATTCAAAATATCTTTTCTTACCTCTTTAGTTGCTGTTGCTGTAAAAGCTGTTACTACAGGCCTAATCCTTAAACTATTTACAAAAGGTAATATATATCTATAACTTTTTCTAAAGTCATGTCCCCACATAGAAACACAATGCGCTTCATCAACTGCAACTTGACTTATAAAAAGTTTTCTAAGCATTTTATTAAAGTATTCACTTTCTAATCTTTCAGGTGCTATATATAAAAGTTTAATTTTCCCTTCATAACAAAGATTTAATATTTCTTTAATCTCATCTAAACTTTGAGTGCTATTTATATATGCTGCACTTATCCCAATATCATTAATAGAATCTACTTGATCCTTCATTAAAGATATAAGCGGAGATACTACTAAGGTTATGCCATTAAAAATCAAAGCAGGAATCTGATAACAAACAGACTTTCCAGCTCCTGTAGGCATTATAGACAAGGTATCCCTTCCCCTTAAAATATTAGAAATAATTTTATCTTGGCCTTCTTTAAAATAAGAATATCCATAATATTTATTTAATATCTCTAAAGCATTACTAAAAATGGCAATCACCTCTTTCCTATTAAGAGTTTACCATATTTTTTATATACTAAACAAAAAATATCACATTATTTAATAATACTAATGTGATATTTCTCATCTTATTTTTCTTTATACAATTCTATTTCATCCACTACAACATTTCCATTTCTATCAAGCAAAGGAGTTATTCCATAAGCCCCGGTTCCAATAGTGCATAAGTAATTAACACCTGTTGCAGTATCGACAACGATTTGTAATCCTGAAAGTCCTAAGTTTTGTGTATATTTTTCAACAAATCTTTTTTCCTGTTTTTTAAACATAAATATCTCCTCTTTAATCTTTCAAATACTATAATCATGATTTAAATATACATAGATAATAGCATTTCAGCTTCATTATTCTCTTTAATACTTCATGAAAAAATTAGAAATTCAGCTCGCTGAATTTCATCCTTTAGTTGCCACGTATAATACAGATTTATCTATAACTTTTTAATCGTAATAATCGTCATAGCTGTACCGACTTGGAGCTTGCGACGGAGGACACAGTTATGACGATTATTACCTTTTACTAGTTCAATAAATCCAAAATCTCTTTATTTTGTTTTTCTGTTAATTTTAATTTCTTAGTTACTTTTATTAACTTTTCATATAACTCTTTTTCATTTAAAGAGGCTCTTAAAAATCCACTTATTGAATTGCTTATTTCAAGTACAATTTGCAAAGCTTCTATTCTATCATCATCTTTTAAGTTACCGTTTTCAATGGTTCTATATAATATATATCCATACACAGAACATAGCTCAACATAATCTATTATATTTTCATCTTCAATTTTGCTTAGCATATATTCAATTTCTACAGATGAATACTTATTGTAAATATCATTATTAACATTAAAATGTACAGAGGCATTTATAAATTCATCTTTAATGTCACTCGTTACTTTCCCATTTAAGTAATCAACAACTAGTCCGTAAATTATGAAATCCATTTATCTTCCCCCTAAATTAATCCTATACATATAATTTATCACAATATTTTAAATTTTCAAATTGTATTTGCCATTATTTTTTTAATTTAAATAAATATAATTTTCCCCTTTACTTTTGTATATAGTAGTTGTATAATATTATTTGTAGCAAAAATTAATATCGCGGGGTGGAGCAGTTGGCAGCTCGTCGGGCTCATAACCCGAAGGTCGTAGGTTCAAGTCCTGCCCCCGCAACCAATAAAAACAGTGTAAAACTAAATTAGTTCTACACTGTTTTTTTATTCTTTTATATTTTTCTCTGCTAATAATCGCTTATATTAATGTATTGACATTTTATTCCTACATTGCTATCATCTTATTAAACACTGTTCAATAAATAAACATTGTTTAATTGTGCTGAATATTATATTAGGAGATATACAATGGTAAAAGAAAATAGAAGAGAACGTGAAATTGAAGAAATGAAAGAGCTAATTCTTTCATCAGCAAGCGCTATTGTTGCATCTGAAGGATTTGAAAAATTATCTATTAGAAAAATAGCAAAAAGTATTGAATACTCTCCTGCTATTATTTATCACTACTTTAAAGATAAAGAAGAAATTATTAATATTTTAATGCAAAGAGGATATAAAAAAATTATATCTGCAGTATCTTCTGTAAATACTGAAAATCTTTCTATTGAAGAAAGATTAACTGAAATGACTAAAAATTACATCTATACAGCCCTAAAAATGCCAGATGAATTTCTAGCAGCTCAGTTAAATACCTCTAAAGAAGCTTTAAATCATACATCTTATTTATTTAAAGGAGCTTCAAAAGATAAACCTGCACTATTTGCATTATATAAATGCCTTACAGATATGCAGACTGATAATTTAATAAGTGAAGATAAAATTGAATTAACTGCTCAAATTATAGCAGTTTCTACTCTTGGACTTATTATAAAGTTAATTGTTGAAAAAGAAGTAATCTCTGAAGAACAAAAGGAGATATTAATTGATTTCTACTCAAAAGAAATCGTATTAAAGATAGCTAGTACAATTCAAATTAAAAATTAGGGGATGATAATTTGAAAAAGATATTTAAAGTACTAATTTCATTGCTTCTTATCTTAGTGCTTATTTTTGTTAGTGGAATATTTTATTTAACTAGAGGTCTTAAAGAAGGTGAACATATTACTATTAACAGTATAAACTTATCTAATCTAAGTGATGGAGTTTACTTAGGAGAATTTAAGGAAGGAAGATGGTCTAATACTCTTAATGTTATAGTAAAAGACTATAAAATCACAGAAATTATTCTAAAAGATGATGTAAAATTTCCTATGCCTAATCTAAGTGATGAATTATTTAGTAATGTGATTAAATCTCAAAATACAACAGTTGATACTATTTCAGGGGCAACTGTTACTTCTAAAGCATATTTAAAATCAATAGAAAATGCTCTAAATAATTAAAATGGAGGAATTTATATGAATGCTTTAATTGCTTATTCCAGTAAATACGGATGTACAAAAAAATGTGTAGATTTACTACACAAAGAACTTAATGGCAATGTAGAAATAATTAATTTACAAACTTCAAAAAATATTGACCTTTCAAAGTATGACAAAATAATTATTGGTGGATCTATTTATATGGGAATGATTCAAAAAGAAGTGAAAGAATTCTGCAATAATAATTTAGAAATCTTAAAAGGAAAACAAACTGGTCTTTTTATCTGCGGAATGCAAGAAGGTGAATCCATAACTACAGAGATAAATGAAAATTTCCCTAAAGAATTGCTTGAAACTTCACTTATAAAAGAACATTTCGGAGGAGAATTTACATTTTCTAAAATGAAATTCTTTGAGAAAATGATAGTTAAGATGATTTCTAAAACTTCATCTGATAAGTCCAATATATTAAAAGATAATATAAATAACTTTGCTCTAAAAATGAATTCAATTTAATATATCTTCTCTCCAACAAATAAAGCAGTATAGATATTTTTGAAATAAAATATCTATACTGCTTTATTTATTAAGATATTAACCCCTTATTATATTTTCATAATTATTCTTATTGAAATATTTATATAGTATCAAATAAGTTTTTATTTGCTTGATTCCAGTAATATTCAATTATAATTTATTATTTTCTTATTTATTATCATTAATTTTAATCTATAATGATACTACCTCATCACAGACCTCTTCAAACAATTCATCATGAGAAATAACAATTATAATATTATCTTCTTTAATGTTAGATATCTCCTCTACCAATAATTCTCCTCCTTTTTTATCTAAAGCAGAAGATGGTTCATCTAATATCAAAAGACTATTATTGGTATTATGAAGCTTTAGTAATGATCTAATTATTGATATTTTTTGCTTCTGACCACCAGAAATATTATCTGACTTACTATCAATTATAGTATCCAGGGCTGGGATATTAAATTTATTTATTAAATAACTTAAATACTCAGAATCATAATTTTCATTACCATAAATAAGATTTTCTAAAACAGATGCATTTATCAATTTCGGTTCCTGCTCAACCTTACAAATTAATCTTTTTCTAGTATCATATAAATCAATATCTCTTATTGATTCATTATTAAATAATATTTCTCCATGATAATCTTCATATAAACCTAACACAACATTTAAAAAAGTACTTTTTCCTCTACCATTATGTCCTTTTAAAATATATAGCTTACCTTTTTCAAAATTAGTTGTTATATTTTTTAATATATCGTTCTTATTGTCGTATCCAAATGTTAAATTATTTACCGATATATTATTAATTTCATTCATAATCATATTTCCATTATGCTCCCTAGGAATATCTAAAACTTCTTTAAATCTAGAATAATATGTTTTTACCTCATGATAGCTTGGTATAATTCCTATTGCTGTTGTTAAATATCCTAATGCAATACTTGAATAAGAGTATATTAATTGAAAATCTCCTACGCTAGTATTACCTTTTAGCATTCCATCTGCAACTATTAATAATAAAACTAAAGTAGAGATATATTTAAATGACTCTATCAATACTTTATATGTATTATCAACTTTAGTTTTTTTCATAAAAGCATCTTTTACATCATCAAAAGAATTCTCAATTTCTTCCTCAACTTCATTAAACCATACATTCGTCTTTACAAGTTTTATATTAGTAATCTGATTATTTAATGCTGCAAAGAAAACACTTTGAGTTTCTTGTAACTTATAATTTATTTTATTAAGTATATTCTTAAATAGCTTTACGACAATTAAATTTAGCCCTAAGATAATTAATGTTGCTAATAAAACTAGCTTGTTTATATATGCCATGACAAATAATATAATAACTAACCCAATAATACTTAGTAACGCCTGCACTCCTGTATTCAGAAAAAATGCAGGTATTAAAAAAGCTCCATTATTAATTTTAGAAGTCATAACAGTTGGATTATCTACATTTATTTCTTTTAATTTTGATTTCCTTATATGTTTAAAGGCATCAATTTGCATATCATGAGCTAAATAATTACATATCAAGTTCAATAAAAATGTAACTAAATAGCTGGATATTCCCCAGACCAATATTATTGCTATAAATACAACTATTAGTCTAGCATCACTAATCTTATCATAAAACACTTTATCAATATATTTTGAAATAATAACAGGTATTAAAAGTAAGCTCCCCCATTGAAAAATAGCCATTAGCAAATATACTAATATTTTATACTTAAATTTTTTTAAATACGTTGCTATAAACTTAAACATCCCCATGCCCCCTTTTTAATTTTATATATTATAACTTTTATGTTATAATATGTATTTTATCAAAACAGTTAATCCTTGTCCATTTTATGGAAAATTATATTTTTAATTTTCGTCTATGTTTTAAACCACTATTAATTATTTATATATTAAAAGTGGATAGGTATCCCCTATCCACTTTGCTATGCAATTTAAATACTATTAATATTTAATATTTAATAGTTTATATGTTTTTATTCTGATAAATCAAATGTCCATCCCATTTCTTCTAATTTATCCAATATATCTTTAGGTATATCCTTTGCACTTCCTTTTTCTATAAGCTTACAACTATATATTGTAGTCCTTCCAGGGTAGGTTTCCATAATTGCATCGTAAGTAACTTCTATTTTATTTCCATTTTCTAAATCATCAAAAATATTTTCTCTGCCTGTTTCATTTGCCATAACAATTGGTCCATTATTCTCAATAATAATATTACTTCCATTAGTTGATCTTAAATATATACCAGTCATAGATGTTTTATTATTTTCAGAACATCCTACAAATAAAATCATACTGAAAGTAAAAAGTGAAAAATATACTAATAGTTTTTTCATCTCTTATACCACCTTATATATACTTATTATCTGCTGTCTTTCCTCAAAATCTTTAATGATAATATAGTTATACTATATAGTACGTTATACTTAAATTAAATATGAAAAAGTAAATAAAAAGCAGTATATAAATCCAAAAGGCACCTAAGTGCCTTTTTACTTCAGTTATACCTACCTCACAAATAAATAATCAATTTTTGATAATTTATTTAATTTATCTGAATTTACATCTTTAATTTCATCTATTAAGTATTCTTTATTTAAAATACTGTCTTTTTTTAAATTCTTTTGTACAACTATTTTTTCACTTACTGCCATAGTCATAATAGCAACTAAGACGCTAATAAACTTTTCTTCACTAGTCCCAGCAGAAGCAACCCCAACAGATATCAAAGCAGCTAACATATATTCTAATTTAATAGCTTCAAATAAATTAAAACTTTCTCTATTTATTTCTCTATCTACAAAAAATTCGCTGTATCCATCTGTTAAATAGTATTCCTCACTCTTTACTACTACTATGATATTGTTTGCTTTTGAAAAATTCCTAAAGCCCACTCTAACTTCTATATTATCTCTAAATCTATCAATACGAGAGTTATCTTCTTTCTTTTCTATCACATTATTAATAATTGCTTTAAATTCATTTATACTTCCAATTACAACGTTTATATTATATCTATTAATAATGCTTAAAGCAGTTTCCTTCTTTATAAAAGAATTCTCCTCCCCTATTAAATCTAAGATTATTGGCATTTTTCTTCTTCTTGCAATTCTTATTGATTTCTCAATATCTTGTATCTTTTCCTCACTTAAATCTTCTAAGCTTACTAATAAAGATGCTATATCCTTATTGTTTGCATTATCACTAATTAATGAAGAAAAAAATACAGGTATTCCATTATATGCCATGATACATTCAGCTAAATCCTTTAATAATAATGAATTTGAAATACAGTATATAAGAGGTTTACTTTTCTTCTGCAAGCTTAAGCACTCGTCTAAGGCTCTTACACCAATTTGCATTCTGTATCCTCTCTTACATCTTAAACTAATAATAGTATAAAGCTGTCGCAAAGGCCATTATTCTATATCCCGCAACAGCCTTTGTACATATTATTCGACTTTATTTGCATATGTTACATCATTAAATTTTAAATAATATTAATTATCTTTGGGCTATTTATCTATATTTGAGACAATTACTCCCCTTCTAATTCTATTAATAATACAATAATCTATATATAAGTTTCCTTTGAAATTATTTTTCTTCTAAAATATCATAAGACTTTAAAATTAAAATTACTTATTGAAACATATATATGTATCTTGAGGCTTAATTGCTTTAATAAATTATTTTCTTTATAATTACATATATAAATATTATATCTGCCTATTAGCACATAAATTAGATTTGAAAGTTGGTATAATAAATGAAAGAGAAACCTTATCTAATTAATATTACGAGAAATTAAGAAATTTCCATTTCTACCTCTTTCATAGAATCATTTTATTAAATCTTCTTAATTTAATATTCCAGATATATAACATTTTAAAGGATGAAACAAATGATGAGATACATAGATTAACAACATAGTCTATATAGACTTATGCTATTACTTTATATGACATCAAATTAAATACGATAGGAGAATTAAAATGAGTTGGATTGAAGATATAAAAAACTATAAACCATTTAATGATCAAGAAGCTTCAGATAAAGAAGCTATTTTATATTCCATGGATAACTTTAATAACTTATTAACTAGGGAGAACCCTTTAGCCCATATAACTAGCTCAGGATACATAGTGAATAAAGATAAAACTAAAGTTCTTATGATTTATCATAATATTTATAAATCTTGGTCTTGGACTGGTGGACATGCTGATGGAGATGATGATTTATTATATGTAGCTATTAAAGAAGCTAAAGAAGAAACAGGAGTTAAAAATATAAAAGCTCTTGATAATAAGATTTTTTCTTTAGATGTACTTCCAGTACCTGCACATATTAAGAGAGGAAAAAATATAGCTTCCCATCTTCATTTATCAGTTGCTTATCTATTAGAAGCAGATGAAAATGATGAGCTTATAATAAAAGAAGATGAAAATAGCGGAGTAAAATGGATTCCAATTGATGAAGTGTCAAAGTATTCTACTGAGGCTGATATGGTTAAACTTTATGAAAAGTTTAATGATAGAATAAAGAAATATTATTTATAAGTTGTAATGAATTTTCTGCATTTTATTAAGTTAGTTTCATTTTTAAATATTTCAGTTAGGTAATTACGTAAACGACTTTTATAAAAATTAAAAACTCGATGCTTTCAATTGATGTAGTTTACTTCAAAATATCTTTTTATTTAATATTTCATAAGACTTAAAGATGTATTTTATTTATTGAAACATAGATAATTGAAATGTTGTATAAGATAATATTAAATTTACTAATTAGAATTATATAAAATTCAATAGGGTTGTCTCAAATATAGAACTTTTTTATTACATAATCTTTATTTCTTATTGTAGGGCAACCCTTTTTTACTATGTTTAACTTCAATATATTATTATCTATCTTTAGCTTCTAAAAGCTTTTATCTGACTTTATCATTTTAATTCCTCGAAGTATAGTTTCTAACGCAAAGTCTAAAATGAATATTAAAAGCTTATTATCTTCTGGAAAGTTCACTATTAAGGTTTTATTTCTTATTCCTGCTACGCCTCTATTTAATAAAGATTTTCTAGATATTTGTAGACAAAAGCATGATATCCCTTGCATTAAAGAATTTGCTTCTCTATGAATTATGTTTTTTGTAGCTTCAGGAACAATATCACTTTCTCTAAATCCTATTCCTCCAATTGTTAATATAAGATCAAGCTTATGAATATCAGCCATTTCCTTCATTTCTTTTTCTAAGTCTTCTTGATTACTTTTCATCATTTTACTTGTTACTATCTCATGCCCTTCATTTTCTAGATACCGTTTAACTATCTTAAGCCTATGAACTTCATTTTTTAACATAAATTCTTCTTTATTCCTAGCCATAACTAGTATTCCAACCCTCACCATAAACCCACCTCATTATAAACTAATTAGTTGAACTTTTCATATAAATTACTCAATATATAAATTATACCATTATTTATACAGAAAAAAATAGACAGAATATTAGGATTCTATCTATTTCTACCAAGTTCTTCATTTATTTTCTTCGTTGACTCAATTTCTTGACATTTTTCTCGCAAATTGCTTACTGTATTGTTATTATTGCTGTTGTTGTTATTATTCATAGCTGCAAAGTTAAACATAAACATTAATTCTACTTCTTCCTCTTCAACCATTTCTAATATTCTTATATTTATTTCTTCTCTTAACTCTTCATACTTTATAAAATTCATTTCATTTGTATAAAAATACATAAATACTCCATATCCCATATTTGATAAATCATTAAAGCTTACTATTATTAAATCCTTATCTATCTTTTCATGATTATTTAAATATTCTTTTATCTTATCTAAAAGACTCCTAACTTTCTTAATAGGTGTATTAGATTTAATAGTAAATTTAAAGTGAATCCTTCTAAGGCTTCTTTCACTCCAATTTATTATTTCCTCATTTGCAAGCTTCGAATTTGGAATAGTTGCAACTGACATAGTAAAAGTTCTAACCTTTGTACTTCTAAAAGTTATATCTTCAACTATTCCTTCAACTTGAGGAGTTTGTATCCAATCTCCTTTAGCAAAAGGCCTATCTAATACTATAATCATTCCACCAAAAAGATTAGAAAATGCGTCTTGAGCCATAAGAGCAAAGGCTACACCACTAATACCAAGGCCTGCAATAAACCCCGTAAATCCAAATTCCCTTGCAATACAGCTTACTCCAATTATCACAATTAAAAGCCTTATTACTATTGAAACAAAGGGAAATACAATATCATTCTTTTTTAGCTTACTATATAAAAAAGAATTTTCTAAAGTTAAATTATAAAAAAAATAGCAAATAACTATTACAATAAAAAGCCTCTTAATTCTATCACTTGTAAGTGAATTAAAGTTTAATCCATCAAAATCAATAATTATTAAAGAAGCATAAACTGCATATAAGGCTATATATAACTTAATAGGTTTTTCTAAAGACCAAGCTAAGCTATCATCTGCCAGATTTTTAGTTTTTTTAGCTAATCTAATAATGTAATCAAATATTCTAGTTATTACATATCTATTAAATATAAGAGCTATTAGTATTATCATAAATGCTGCTATATATTTGCTTACACTTATTTTAATTAATGTCTTTATAACCTCCTCTAGTATATCCATAGCGTCTCCTTAACTGCATTTATCCTATCGCCACCATTGCTATTAATACCCCCTATTCTCAAAGTGGGAGCTAAGCACTGCTATGCGCCTTGATTAGTTCTTTCCTTTCTTATAACTATTATTTTACTCTATCTTTTTTCTTTTATTCTTTAACTATCTAATGCATTTCTTAAGACCTTTATAAATTCCAATAAATCCGCTTTATTTCTTAATCTCTTAACTAAAGCACTTCCGACTATTATTCCATCAGAATGAGCCTTAATATTTTTAACTGTTTCTACATTTGAAATTCCAAAACCAACTAATAAAGGAAGATTAGTATATGCTCTTACCTCTTTTAAATACTCTATAGTTTCTTCATTTATTATTTTACTTCTTTCACCCGTTACTCCCTTAGATGAAATGCAGTAAACAAATCCATCAGCAGTTTTAGCAATTCCTTTAATTCTTTCTCTTGAAGTAGGGGCAACTAAAGGAATTAAAGAAATATTGTTTTTGTTACACAGATTTAATGTTTCTACTCTTTCTTCTAAAGGCAAATCAGGAATTATTAACCCATCTACTCCTATCTCCCTTGATAAATTTAAAAGCTCTTCTATTCCATAGCAATAAATAATATTGTAGTAAGCCATAATTATTATAGGAATATCACTTTTTCTTCTTACAAATTTTACTGTATCAAAAACATCTTGAAGCTTAATTCCATTTTTAATTGCTTCAGCATAGGCATCTTGTATTACTTCTCCATCTGCTAAAGGCTCTGTAAAAGGCACTCCTATTTCAACAATATTCCCTCCCTCCTTTCTTATATTAACTATTAAATCTGCTAACTCTTCCTTACTTAAATTATCAAAGGTTAGAAAAGGAACTAGTGCTTTTTTACCCTGATTTTTAAGTTTTTCTAATTCTAAAGATATTCTATTCATTTGCTTTACCTCCTATATAGGCAAGTATAGTTTCCATATCCTTATCTCCTCTTCCAGATAAATTAATTACTATTATTTTATCCTTGTCCACTTTCTTAACTAACTTCATAGCATAAGCAACTGCATGGGAAGACTCTAAAGCTGGTACAATTCCTTCTATTTTAGTTAAATATAATAAAGCATCTAAAGCTTCCTTATCTGTTACAGCTTCATATTCTGCCCTTTTTGTTTCTGCTAAATATGCATGTTCAGGTCCTACTGCTGGATAATCAAGGCCTGCTGATATAGAATATGCTTCCTTTATATTTCCTTCATCATCTCTTAATACATAAGTCATCATTCCATGCATAACACCTTTTTTCATATCTTTCATAGTAGCTGAATGCATATCTGTATCTAATCCAAATCCCGCTCCCTCAACTCCTATAAGATTAACTTCCTTATCCTTAAGAAATGGATAAAATATCCCCATAGAATTACTTCCTCCACCTACAGCTGCAATTATATAATCTGGAAGTCTTCCTTCCTTTGCTAGTATTTGCTTCTTAGTTTCATCTCCAATTACCATTTGAAAATCTCTAACCATCATAGGATAAGGATGAGGTCCAACTACTGATCCAATAATATAAAAAGTATCTTCTACATTTGAAACCCAATATCTTATGGCTTCGTTAACAGCATCTTTTAATGTAGCTGTTCCACTTTTAACTGGAACTACTTCTGCTCCAAGGAGCTCTATTTTCCTCACATTTAGAGCTTGTCTCTTAATATCTTCTTCTCCCATAAAGATTTTACATTCCATATTAAATTTAGCTGCAACTGTTGCTGTTGCAACTCCATGTTGTCCAGCACCTGTTTCTGCAATTATCTTTTTCTTACCCATTCTTTTAGCAAGTAATATTTGTCCAATAGCATTATTAATTTTATGAGCACCTGTATGATTTAAATCTTCTCTTTTTAAATAAATCTTAGGCCCATTTAAATCTAAAGACATATTTTCAGCATAATATAAAGGTGTTTCTCTACCTACATATTCTTTTAAATAATAGTTATACTCTCTAATAAAGTCTTCATCCTCTATCGCTAATTCATATTCCCCTTCTAACTCCTTTAATGCATTCATTAAAGTTTCAGGTACATATTGGCCCCCAAAATTATTAAATCTTCCTTTTGTCATTTTTTCTTACCTCCCCAATTATCTTTTTCATTTTTTCATAAGATTTAATTCTTACTCCATTTTCATTTATTATTTCAGCCCCACTAGATACATCTATCCCCTTTGGATTCAGGGTTTCTATTACCTCCTGTATATTATCCTCATTTATTCCACCTGCCATAAAGACTCTATTAAATTCTTTAAAATTACCTAAAACTTTTAGCTTAAATCTTTTTCCTTCCCCAGGAGTACCTGAATCTAGTAATATATTTTCAGCTTTAAAACTATTTATTTCTTTTATACTTTTTTCATCTATTATAGATATAGCCTTCCATACTTCAATTTTATTCCTTACTTTATTTTTCAAAGCTTCTATATATTCATTGTCTTCACTTCCATGAAGCTGCACTATTTTTATATTTGTATAATTTAGAACTTCAGAAATAAAATCCACTTTTTCATTTCTAAAAACTCCAACTGAATTTATTTCATTATTAAGGTTAGCTAATAACTCTCTCGCCTCTTCTTTAGAAATCTTCCTCTTACTTTCAGAAAACACAAACCCAATATAATCAGGCCTTAGCTTATTGCTATATTTAATTTCTTGAAGTTTTGTAATACCACATATCTTTATTTCCATACTCAACCCCTATTTTTAGTGAAAAGATAAAAGTTAAGAGTTAAAAGTTTATGATGTAATTCCTTCAGAATTACTAAAATAAACTCTTTCCCTCTTCATCATTTCATTATTTATTCTTCCTTCACTATTAACTCTTCACTTCTTACTTCTTAACTCTTCACTCTATGATTTTTTCATTCTTTCATTCCTTCATTTTTAACTCTTTTCTCTTTTACCCTTTCATTCCTTAGTTCCTTAATTCCTCACTCCTTACATCTCTTATCGCTTACCTCTTACCTCTTACCTTTTCCCCTAAACTCTTTAAAATCTTTAATAAACTCTGTATTTTCTATATTTTTCATAAACATCTCCCCAATTAGAACTCCATTAACTCCAAGACTTTTCATATACTCAATATCTTCTATTTTTAGTAGTCCACTTTCAGCTACTATTAACTTGTCTTTAGGAATATTGTTTATTAAATTTTTTGTAACCTCTATTGATGTATTGAAGTTTTTAAGATTTCTATTATTTATCCCTATAATTTCGCAGTTAGCTTCTAGTGCTATTTTAACTTCTTCCTTATTATGAACTTCTACTAAGGGTTCTAATTTAAATTTTTTAGCTTCTTTATAAAACTTAGATAAATTCTCTTTTAATACTGAAGCAATTAACAAAATTGAATCTGCTCCTAAAAGCACAGCTTCATAAATTTGATAAAAATCTACTATAAAATCTTTTCTTAATATTGGCTTATCAGATTTTTTCCGTATAAATTTTAGATTTTCATCACTACCTAAGAAGAAATTTTCCTCTGTTAATATAGAAAAGGAATCTATACATAGTTCATTGTAATAACTTAATATTTTTCCTAGATTAAAGTCCTCTACTATTATTCCTTTAGATGGAGAAGCTTTTTTAAACTCACCAATTACTGTTAAGTTATTTGATAAAAGTTCTTTTTTAAATAAGTTGTCCTTTTTATTTTTTGCCTTTTCAACTGCCTTGTTATAAATCTCTTCTTTACTAATTAAGTTTTTTCTCTCTTCTATAGTTTTCTTCTTTCTTTTTACTATTTCTTCAAGTATATCCTTCACTTCTAAGATACCTCCTTATTAGATAGCTGAATATATTTCTTATATGCAAGGCCTGAATCTATTAAAAACTTTGCTTTTATTATTCCTTCTTCTATAGAATCTACAATTTCTCCTACATATAAAGCTGCAGCTGAATTTAATACAACTATATCTCTTTTTGGGCCCTTATTTCCTTTTAATATATCTAATATTATCTTGGAGTTTTCTTTAGGATTTCCACCACTTATATCCTTTAAAGAAGCCTTTTTAATACCAAGATTTTCTGGATTTAATTTATAATTTTTTATCTCACCTAAAGTAACTTCATAAATAGAAGTTGTGGTGGTTGTAGTTATTTCATCTAAACCATCATCTCCATGAACTATTAATGCTCTATTTAATCCAAGCTTTGCTAAAACTTCTGCTATAGTTTTCATAACTTTATCATCATATACTCCAAGTAATTGTCCAGTTAATGGAGCTGGATTTGAAAGGGGGCCAACTAAATTAAATATAGTTCTTATCTTAAGTTCTGCCCTTTCATTTGCAACATTTCTCATGGCATTATGATAATTAGGAGCAAATAAGAAGCTCATTCCCTTATTTAAAATATCTCTTTCACTATCTTCTTTTTTCATATTAATATCTATTCCAAGTTCTTTTAATACATCTGCACTTCCACTTTTACTTGATATTGCTCTATTTCCATGCTTGGCTACTTTTACACCACCACTAGCTGCAATTATTGCTGAAGCAGTTGAAATATTAAAGGTTTTTCCACCATCTCCACCAGTTCCACAAGTATCTATTAAATTATTTCTATCTACATCTATCTTTATCATATTCTCTCTTAAAGCTCTTATAGTCCCTAATATTTCATCTGTAGTTTCACCTTTAATCTTAAGACCTAATAAAAAAGCTCCTATTTGCGAGGATGTTGCCTCCCTATTCATTATTTGATTTATTACCATTCTTGCTTCATCCTCTGTTAAGTCTTTCTTTAGTGATAATTTTCTTATTGCTTCATTAATCATAAATATCGCACACCTCCACTATAAAATTTCTTATTATTCGTTTACCTTGATCTGTATATATTGATTCTGGATGAAATTGAAGTCCATAAATCTTATAATCCTTATGCTTTATTGCCATTATTTCATCATCATCTAAACTCTTTCCTATTATTTCAAACTCTTCTGGTAAAGTTTCTTTATCTACTATTAAAGAATGATATCTCATTACAGCTAATCTTCTACTTACACCATCAAATATGCAGTCCTTTTTCACTCTAATATTAGATTTTTTACCATGAAGTATATTCTTTGCTCTTATTATTTTTCCACCATAAGCTTCAGCTATTGCTTGATGTCCAAGACATATTCCTAGTATAGGAATTTCACCTTCTAAGCCTTTAATTAAGTCTACTGAAATCCCCGCATCTCTAGGTCTTCCAGTCCCAGGAGATATAACTATTCCTTCTGGCTTTAAGCTTATTAATTCTTCAACTGTTATTTCATCATTTCTAAATACTTTAACCTTTGAAAACTCTGATAAATACTGATATAAATTAAAAGTAAAGGAATCATAATTATCTATAAGTGCTATCATCTTAGTACTACCTCCCTTAAAATCTTTAGCTTATTATCTACTTCTTCACATTCCTTTTCTGCTATTGAATCATAGACAATTCCTGCTCCTGCTTGAATATTAGCAATCTTATCTTTTAAAACTATAGTTCTTATTGCTATACACATTTCTAAGTTTCCACCATAAGACGCATACCCTATCGCCCCTGAATAAATTCCTCTATCTAATTCTTCTAAGTTATTTATAATTTGCATTGCTCTTATTTTAGGAGCACCTGAAACTGTACCTGCTGGAAAGCAAGAAAATAGTGCTTTAAGGATATCATCTTTATCTTTAAGTCTCCCTTGAACAGTGCTTGCAATATGCATAACATGAGAAAACTTCGCTATCTTCATAAAACTTGTAACTTCCACTGTCCCAACTTCACTTACTCTTCCTACATCATTTCTAGCTAAATCAACTAGCATAACATGCTCTGCAAGTTCCTTAGAATCATTTTTCAATTCTTCTTCAAGCCTTAAATCCTCTTCAATATTTATTCCTCTTTTTCTAGTACCAGCTATAGGATTTGTTGTTATTATTCCATTCCTTATAGAAACTAGTATTTCAGGAGAAGCTCCAATTACTTGATAATCTTTATAGTCTAATAAAAACATATATGGTGAAGGGTTTTCCTCCCTTAAAGATCTATAGATTTCTAAGGCTGATTTATCAGTTTTAACAGTTCCTCTTCTAGATAAAACTACTTGAAAAATATCTCCTTCTCTTATATGCTCCTTAGCTTTTTCCACTATACTAAAGAAATTTTCATCACTATCACTGTAGCTAAATATATTTTTCTCCTCTTTATCTTGGCTAATAATATCTTCATATTTGTCTTTGTAATTATCATGTTTACAATTATCTTTATTGCAATTATTGATATCCTCAACTATAACTACTTCTGAAGTAATAAACTCCTTGTAATATTTATTTTGAGAATCTAAAACTCCTTCATAAGACTCATCATCTTCCTGAAAAATATTATTCACTATATATAACTTGCTAGTAAAATGATCATAAGCCACATATCTCTTATAAAAATTAAACTTAACTACTGGCAAATTTAGCTTATCTTCATTATCAATCTTTATTGCTTTTTCATAAAAAGCAACTGCATTGTAACCTATATATCCAATGCAACCACCCTTAAAAGGCAATGGATTACTTTCTATATTAAATCCTTTATTTAATTCATTATTAATCTTATCTATAGTTGTACTATCATTACCTTGAATTTCTAAATATGAATTTTCAGAAATAAAAGAATACCTTCCCTCCAGATTTCTTTTTTCCCCACTTTCAAAGATAAATTTATTACTTCCCTTTAAAGAATTAAAAATCTTAATAGGTGTAATTTCATCACCTCTATACTCACTAATTACTGAAAACCCTATATTCCCACTTTTATTCTTTAAAAATTCATCTTTTGAAATATTAACTACTCTCTTCATACATAGCCCCCCTTATAAAATTAATTTTCTTTTATTACAGACTTAAGGAAAGAAATACATAATTTTAGGTAATAAAAAAAGCCACTTCATCCCTAATGGGACAAAGTGACTTGTGCCACCCATTTTTATTTATACATAAATAAGCATTAATTCTAAAGTATTTTATAATTTATATTATTAAATATGTTTATACAACCTCTCTTATTTATATCATTAATAGTTTTAAGCTTGTACTACCCAATTTAAATAACCTCTTATAAAATAAAAAAATTCCATCCTTAAATAGGATGAAATATAAAATACTTCACTAATGCCACCTATGCATTTCTCTTCCAGGTACAGAAAACTCGATACCCTGTTATTTTAACGGCTAACTCCCGTACACCCATACTATAATTTCAAGATGCCACCTCAAAGATCCATTCAATAATAGCTACAGTACTTGGCTCCCACCTCCCCAAATTCGCTGGATCTAAATTCTATTACATACTACTTCTTATCACAGGCTTTAATTTTTAATGTTATTATATGGAATATAAGACAAAAAAGCAATAGTTTTTTGAAATCTTTTAATATTAACAATTTAAAATAAATCACTACCTAAATTTTTGTTATTAATCTATTATTGTTAATTAAAAAGAGCTGCCTATGGCAGCTCTTTTATAAGGTTTTACTATCTTAATTCAAAAGAATTACAATCTGTACATTGTACTTGAGTTGGATTCTGTTCATGAGTTCCAACTTGAATTACAGATAATGTACAATATTTTTCAGCAGTATTATTATACTTGCATTGTTCAACTGTACACTTTATATTCGGATTCTTATCCATTAAAATCACCACCTTACCCTATTAGTATTTACGTTAAAATTTATACTATTCCTAAAACATATAATTTAATAATGTAAAATCTAGAATAAGTAGGTTATGTTTTAAATTGTGCAGGAGTTTTTAACATATTATGCTCGGACTCCGTCGCCAGCTCCAAGTCGTCTTACGCACAATATGTTAAAAACTCCTTGAATAATTTAAATTTGTAAATGCAGGCCAACTAAAGGAAGAAATTCAGACGAGCTGAATTTCAATAAAAATTAGTGTAATCGCCTAAAATATTTTGAATGCTGAATCACTAGCAAAGATAAATGGACGGTGAAGTAAGCATATGGCGAAAAATTAGAAGTTCTTGGTGAAGTAAAAGCTGCTAGACCTTAGAGTTGTTGGTTTGTCTGAGCGCATGCGAGTTTTACCAAAACTCTTGGTCTAGTAGTTTTTACGAGCCTAGAACTTCTTTTTGCAGCCATTTGTCTTATGAGCCGTCCATTTATCTTTGCAGTTATATTTGCATTTTAAAACTTACGAAAAAAAGCTATATCAATCTCTAAAAAATTGATATAGCTTATTAATTACAATTTTATATTATTAGAAATTTTTAGCAATTTCTTTAGCTTCTTCTACTGAATCAGAAACTATCTTATCTATATCCATACCCATTACATCTAGGTTTTCAACAGCTATACTCTTAACATCTTTAACTCCAAAGAATGCAAGTATAGTTCTTAAGTATCTTTCACCCATTTCAAATTGTGAACCTATTTCACTAGAGTAATCTCCACCTCTACCTGAAACTATTAAAGCCTTATTAGCCTTACAAATTCCAACTGGACCATTAGCTGTGTATTTGAATGTTATTCCTGTAACACTTGTATAGTCAAAATAAGCTTTAACTATAGCTGGTGTTCCTAGATTCCACATTGGTGCTGCAATAACAATCTTATCTACTTCTGCTATTTGGTAAGCATACTTTAATATTGGATGATTTCTGCTTGCCTTTGTCTTTTCCCCAAAAACTGCTGCTAAATCTTCAGCTTTTAAGAAATCTATTCCTTCATTATATAAATCTAATGTTATTATTTCATCCTCAGGATTTAAAGTTCTATATTCTTCAATAAAACTATCTGATACCTTAAATGTTCTTGATTGTCCTTCTGGTTTAATATTTGCCTTTATATATAATACTTTTTTCATCGTTATCCTCCACTATAAATCCTCTTTGGAAATATATCTTTTATTTGTTATAATATAAATGATAGTTTAAAATTTATCAACTTTCAAGTAGACACTTTTTTTATACCTAGTATCAAAAATGATACTAGTTCTCATTTATTAACGTTTAAGGAGATATCTAATGGAGAAATTTACAATTGAACACAAAGATTGTTTTTATAATGAAAATACTGATAACCACGAGGTTTGCCCTATGATTTTAGTGCATAAACTTATATCTGGTAAATGGAAAATACTAATACTATGGTACTTATGTGATGGACCTCTTAGATTTACAGATATAAAGAAAAGTTTGCCAAATGTTACACAAAAAATGTTAACAAATCAATTAAGAAGCTTAGAAGAAGACAACTTAATTTATAGAAAAGTCTATCCAGTTGTTCCACCAAAGGTTGAATATGGTTTAACTGAAGTTGGGATGAAAATTATTCCCGTCTTAAAAGCTATGCATAATTATGGAGAAGAATACATTTTAGAAATGAATAATGAAAATTGAAGAATTAAAAATTAATGAAAAAACTCCCTTAGGAGTTTTGAAAATAAAATCATTTTTTGCAATTTAAATCAAATACTTAAGTATTTAATTACATCTAATTCTAACTAGGCTGTCATTATAACAGCCTTGCTCTTCATATATTTATAGCTCTTTTCTGAACTACATATTTTCTTATGATAGTAAATAATCCATATCCTATTATACAACTTATTAAGTTTAATAAAATATAATCAATACTTATCCACCAAGGAAATAGTATCTTACATAATTCTAAAAATAATGCTATAAATAAATAGATTTTTAAATTTGATAAGAATGACTTATACTTTGAAGTTATTATTGGAATAAAAATTCCCATAGGTATTAATGATAAAAATAAAACTATTCGACGTTGTAATCTCATTATGTTTCCAAAATCTCCATCCATGCTACTTGTAATGATTGCGTATATAGTTCTAAAAGGAATAAAAGAATTAATACTAATTCCTGATTTAAATACTTCCATCCTAGAAATATAAAAATAAATAGGTATTAATACTATTAAGTAAATAAAAAATATCGAAAGCAATCCAAACTGTATATAATTTTTCTTTTGGTTTATAATACTATCACCTAACCAATTATCACTTTTAAAAATGCTAATGGCATAATCTAAAGATTCCTTTTCAGAAAATCCATCATCTAGATGTTCTTTATATATTGCTGTAATATGATCTATATATTCTACTTCTAGTTCCTTTCTTTCCTTAACAGACAAATCTAATTTACTAACTGATTTCTTTGCAAACTTATTAATCTCCTTCATAAATTCTCCTCCTTTTATAAAAATTTATTTACTAATAATGTTAACCTCTTAAAATCATTAACTTTTGAATTAAGGTATTCTCTTCCCTGATCTGTAATTTTATAATATTTTCTTTTCACAAGGTTATTATCTTTTTCCACCCAATAATATTCTACATAACCATTACTATAAAATCTTTTTAATGCAGGATATAAAGTTCCTTCCCCTAAGGTAATTTCACCATTAGAATTCTCCATAATAACTTTTGATATTTCATAAGTGTACATATCTTCTTTTGTTAATAACGCCAATATTAATATGTCTATAAATCCTTTTAATAATTCTTTATCCACAATATCCCACCTTTACTAATATTATAAAACTAAAACACCTAGTAATGCAAGGTATATTTATAAATGTTATTATAAATTAAAACGCAATCTAATAAAAATAAAAGTAGCTGTTTATAAAACATATTTTAAAGTTTTATAAACAGCTACTTTCCTTTAATATTTATATTCAAATAGAATTTAATTTTAAAAACTCTCTCAAGAGCTTTATCCTTAGTTCTCCATTATGCATTATGCATTTTTCATTATTATTTATTCGTCCCCAAAAACCTTTTTCCTTAATTCTAGCCCAGCTTTCGTAACTGCCACTCCACCAAGGGCTGTTTCTCTTAGAGCCGCTGGTAAGCTTCTACCTACCTTATACATTGCTGATAGTGCATCATCAAAAGGAATTTTTGATTCTACTCCAGCCATAACTAAATCAGCTGTGCATAAGGCACTTATTGCCCCTGAAGAATTTCTTTTAGCACAAGGAACTTCAACTAAACCTGCAACTGGATCACATACAAGTCCCATTACATTTTTAAATACTATTGCCCCTGCATCTAATGACATCTTTGGCGTTCCACCCATCATTTCTACTACAGCACCTGCTGCCATAGCTGCTGCTGAACCACACTCAGCTTGACAACCACCTTCTGCTCCTGCAAAAGTAGCATTTCTTCCAATTATCATTCCAATTGCCGAAGATGCAAATAAAGCCTTTATTAAATCTTCATCAGATTTTCCAAGCCTTTCTCCTGCAGTTAAAATTACTGCTGGAATTATTCCACAAGATCCCGCTGTTGGACAAGCCACTATTCTTCCCATTGATGCATTTACTTCTGAAGATGATAAAGCCATTGCCATAGCTAAAATCATAGTATCTCCTGTTAAAGACTTACCACTCTTTAGATATTCTTGAAGCTTATAACCATCTCCACCAATAAGTCCACTTACTGAATATACTTCTTTTTCTCTTGCTTCTGTTGCCCCATGCCTCATTACATCAAGAGTTTTCTTCATCTTTAAAAATAAATCTTCTCTTGAAACTTCTCTATCTTCCATTTCTCTTCTAATTGCATATTCACTTAAAGAAATAGAGTTTTCTTCGCATATCTTAATTAACTCTTCTCCTGATCTTGCTATGTCCAAACTACTCACCATCCTCTATCTTGTTAATTAATATTACTTTTTCTATACCTTCAACCTTTTTAATTTCTTCAATTAAATCATCTGAAACCTTTCCATCTAACTCAAAAGTCATAGTAGCATTTTTCCCCTTTTGACTTCTTCCAAGTGTTAAGAAAGCTATGTTAACTTCACTATCATATAAAATATTAGTAACCTTTGCTACAGTCCCTGGTATATCTCTATGAGAGGTTATAATTGTTGAATATGCTCCAGTAAACTTAACTTCATTACCGTTAATATTAACTATTTCAATATTCCCTCCGCCTATTGAGGAACCTGTAATTTCACATTCATTACCATTCTTAAGCTTCATTAAAAATTTAACTGTATTAGGATGGTAGTCTCCTAAATCCACATCTTTAAAAGTGATTTTTATTCCCTTTTCTTTAGCAATTTCTAATGAATCTCTTAGTCTTTCATCTGAGGGATCCATTCCCATTATTCCAGCAACTAAAGCTCTATCAGTACCATGTCCCTTATAAGTTTTCCCAAAGGAACCATGAAGTAAAAATGTTACTTCAATTACATCATCACCAGCAATAGTTCTAGCAACCTTTCCAAGTCTTGCTGCTCCTGCTGTATGAGAAGAAGATGGACCTATCATTATTGGTCCTAGTATATCAAAAACACCCATTCCACTCATGTTCTGTCTCCTTTTGTATAAATTATTTTTCCATCATAAGAATAGTTTTATTATAAAAAATTAATACCTAGTATTTATTAAAAATTCTATTTAATTATAGAGTCATAATAGTGATTTCACAATGAATATTTAGCAAAAAGTTTCAATTTAGAAACTCTACTGAAGTTTCTTCATTATTACTTTCTCATTATTCCATATCAATTTCCTATATTAAGTAAAAAGTTCTCCTAAGCTTAAACTATATATTTTCGTCAAATACTTACTTTCTTTAAAGTACATTACATATTTATTACCATTTTTCTTAAATTCAATAGTATTTAAATTATGACCTCTTATAAGTTTAATTTTATCTATTTCTTGCTTTTTATACTTAAAGGTATGCTTTCCTCTTAAAATTTCCACTTCATCGCTATTAATATTATAGACATTATTAGGCATTACCTTTTTTAATACATTTATATAAAAAATAAAAATAGAAATCAGTAATACCGCCACTATTATTCTACTACTAATTATAAAGCTAATTGAAATTGGCATAAAAAATACAAATAAAGGTAAACTGACTATAGCAATCATACGATTAGTATAATCAAATAATATATTTTCTTTATTAAGCACTAACCTTAATTGTTCTAATTTTTCCTTATCACTAACTGATAACTTATCAATTTTCAAAGAATAAATTTTTCCACTATAAGTTAAAACCCCTAATAGTTCCTCATCATAAAAAGCACTTCTTATTTCTTCTCTTTTTATAGTTGTTTTTCTAAAAGTTCCTTTGTAAATTAAATTTTCTTCATCTAAAATTATTAAAATCCTCTCGTAATTATCATTTAAAATCATAAATTCTCCTCATAAATAACTTATATATTTTTCAACTTAGAGATAGTAGATAGACTTAGCCTTAAAAAACTCTATCTACTACTCCTCTTCTTCTCTTATGTTTCCTATATTAGAAAATATTATCAATAAAACTATTATCATAATATAAGTCATATAAAACTCTATCTACTTCTTGCCTTTCCAGTAACCTTTTCCCTACAACTTTCTCCACACATGGATTAATAGTATTTAATCCATCAATTTTTCTTCTAAAATATTTCCTATACATAGTCCGTCTGTTAAATTAATTTTACATAAATACTATATTCGTTATTTATATATTATTCTCGTATACCATGCTCTTAGTTTAAAATAGCTAAAATTCAAAACTCCCTTATGAGTTTTTTCCTTAATTATTCATTCTTAATTATTAATTTTTCATTGTGCGATATAATATCTAATACTTGTAGAAATCGCTTCCTCCAATAAATTCTCTAAGGATACTATTAGTTGGAACATATTCCTTATCTATTTCCTTAAAGAATCCAAGGAAGGATTTAAGTCTACTTGCTAGTATATAAACTGGACTATCTTCCTTTATTTTATCTAATTCTTCTAAGGCATATTTCTTTAAAACACATAATTCATATACTAAAGTTGAGTTAAACATAACATCTGCTTCTTCTTGGAATACAAAAATGTTTTTTTCCTCTCCTCTTCTTATTGAAGGCCACATTTTTAATGTATCTTCTGCTCCATACCCTCTAGATAAAAAGTCTCTTACTATCCTTCTAACTCTTCTAATATCTGTAGTTGCAATTCTATTATGATTATCTAAATTTAATTGAGTTAATGCTGAAATATATATCTTAAACTTTTGCTTATCTGAAATTAAAGAAGTAAGCATTGGATTTAACCCATGAATTCCTTCTATTAATATCACTCCATTATTAGGTAGTTTAATAATATTATTAACCCATTCTCTTTCTCCCTTTTTAAAATTAAAGCTAGGAATTTCTACTTCCTCCCCCTTAAGGAGACTAGCCAAATGCTTATTGAAAAGTTCAATATCTATAGAATATATACTTTCAAAATCAAATTCTCCATTTTCATCTTTTGGAGTATGCTCTCTATCTACAAAATAATCATCTAAAGAAATAGGTACAGGCACATAACCGTTTACCCTTAACTGAACTGATAGTCTATTGGCAAAAGTGGTCTTTCCTGAAGAACTTGGACCTGCAATAAGTACTACCTTTGTTTCCTTTCTTTCATTAATCATATCTGCAATTTGAGCAATTTTCTTTTCATGCAGCGCTTCAGATACCATAATTAAATCTCTAAGTTCATGCTTTTCCACCTTATCATTTAATGAACCAACTTCACCTACTCCAATAATATCAAGCCATCTTTCTGTCTCTAAGAATATATTAGATAGTTTTCTATTTTCTTTAAATACCCCTAAGCTTTCTAAATCATTCTTTAGTGGAAATCTTATAACAAAACCTGGATTATAATAAATTAAGTCAAAGGCCTTTATAACTCCAGTTGAATAAGCCATTTGTCCATAAAAATAATCATATCTCCCATCTAATTCATATAAGTTTACAGTTTCAAAATCCACATGTTTAAGAAGGGATATTTTATCCTCCATACCATAGCCTCTGAAAATCTCAATTGCCTCTTCTCTTTTAACTTTTATTTTATTAATCGGAAGATCTTTATCAATAATCTCCTTCATTTTTGCCTTAATAACATATATATCTTCTTCATTTAATGCTTCTTCCTTATGAAGTTCTCCAAATACACCATCACTTAAAGTATGCTCAATAGTTATAGTTGACTCTTTAAATAAATCTAAAGCTGCCTTTATAAAAATAAATTGCAACGTTCTTGTATAAATCTTATATCCAATAGTACTATTAAATTCAATTAGTTCTAAATCTCCATCTTTTTCTATAGTCTTATATAATTCAAAATATTTATTATTTAACTTGCATAATGCTACATCATAAGAATTAATTCCTAATTTACTATCAATAAATTCCTTATATGTAGTATCCCTTTCTGCAATATATTCCTTATTATTATATTTAATCTTATAAATCATACACTTTCCTCCATATAACTAATTACTACTTATTAATGTCTCTATACTTTATATTATATACTGAAAAGTACTTCTGTACTAAAATGCGAAGCATTTTATTAATGAAAGAATTAAAAAATGAAAGAATGTCTAAAAAAATCCTTACAGATTTTTTAAGAAAATCTGTAAAACAAAAGAGATTTTGCATTGCAAAACCTCTTCCTTCATTTTTTTATTCTTTCATTTCTTAATTTTATAACTACCATTTCATCAGTATAAATCCATACTTAAATGGAATAATAATTTAGAGGTGGTTAGTTTTATGTTTATTGTCTTAATACGTACTATATTTTTATATGCCTTAGTTATATTAGTCATAAGACTTATGGGTAAAAGACAAGTTGGAGAATTACAACCTTATGAATTTGTAATTACAATTATGATTTCTGACTTAGCTGCTCTTCCTATGCAAGACACTAGGCTTCCATTAATTTTAGGTATAATTCCAATAATAACTTTACTTTTTATCAAAACTATACTTTCTTTAATTCAATTAAAAAGTCAAAAAGCTAGGCAAGTACTTGAAGGTGAACCTTGCATCTTAATTTCTAGAGGAAAGATCTGTTTTGATGCCCTAAAGAAACAACAAATTAATTTAGATGAGCTTATGGAAGAAATAAGACTTGCTGGATATTTTGATTTAAGTGAAATTGAATTTGGAATATTAGAAAACAACGGACAAATGTCATTTTTAACTTCAAATAATTCTAGTAGTTCAAGTAGTGGTAGTCAAAATGGTAGTGAAAGCCAAAGTAGCAATAACTCACAAGGGAGAAAAAGACCTCAATTGCCAGTAATTTATGTCCTTGATGGAAAAATTAATAATAATACATTGACTAAATCAAAACAAGATAATGATTGGATAATGAAAGAATTAAAAAAACATCATGTAAGCTCAATTGAAGATGTTGTAATAGCAATGACAGATACTAATGGTAAATTTATATATCAATTGCATAAGGATGGTGAGGCTAGAATATGAAAAATACCTACATATCAATTGTACTATTTGCAGTATTAACAGTAGCATTATTTTTTTTAAACTATAAGTTCATTGACTTATGCGATGAGATAGTTCTTAATTGTGATGATATTGAAGTTTCATTAAATGATTATGATGAAGAAAGTGCTTATGAAAAAGCAGTAACGCTTCTTGAATTAATAACTGATAAGGCTGATATACCTGCTATTTATTTAAATCATGTAGACTATGACTTATTAAAAAATGAATCTTTAAAACTTTCCTTATATATTAGAGGAGATGACAGAGCAGAATCTTTAGCTACTCTTCATGCATTACGTTCAACAGCTCAGCATTTAAAAGAGTTACAAAGTCCTAACCTTAAAAATTTATTATAAAGAATTCTTTAAATTATAAAGACTTTATACTTTTATAAAAATAACGCTATGTTTAAGAATAGTGTTGAAAATAAAATATTTAAAAGGACCGATGAATCATTGGTCCTTTTAGTTCGTTATTTATTAATGTTATTCGTTACTTATTATTTCTTACAGTATTCCTTTATTTTATCAATTATTCTATATGTACAGTATGTACAGTAAATTATAGTTGATATAATGGCTAGTCCTGTTATTACAAGTGGTGCATCTTTTCCATTAAACTATTAAATAAATTAACTTTAATATTTATCTATAATTATTTTGCTTTTATATTTCTTATGCTATCTACTATAATGCAGGTGCATATTACTATTACCCCACATAGTATAGATATTGCTGTAACAACAAGTCCTATCGCACCTGGACCTGCCCCTATAGCATATCCCACATTTATAGATAGAAATTCAACTAATAAATATGTTATAAAACCTATAAATATAAAAAGTATATACTTCATTTTAATAACTCCTTTATGTGAACAATTTAATACGATTACAAATTAATTTCTTATTTAATTATACACAAATACTGTAAAAAATTAAATAATTTAATCATTATATGTAAATTTTCTCTTTTTAAATCTTTCATTTGAGTAGTTACATAAAAGGTGTGAGATTGCACAAATAATCTTTTGTATTTTAAACAATTCTATCCATTTAAACCAATACATAGTTTGCATGATATTGGGTTGCATCGCCATGAAACCCAATCATAAACTGTTTTAATCTACTATTATGTTTAATGTGTATAATCTATTTTCTTTCATTTCATCTTGAAATTCATTTGTCATATAACCTAAAATCAACTTTTTTTCATTTTCTTACTTGTCAATCAATATATAAACATTCATACAACTCATAAGTTTTATGCATAATCCATTGTTTTTATTACACATTTTTAATTTTTATGCAGATATATTGTATAAATATTAATATTTCTATTGCATAATTATACTTGAATAGGTATAATTATAAACATATTCAAAATATAGTAAAAATTCAGAAATGAATAATAAGGACTTATCATAAAATCTTATTTTAGTAATTTGGAACAAATTACATCCTTAATTATTCATTGTTAATTTTTAATTGTTAATTGAAAAAAAGGGGGCTTTTAATATGAAAAAATATAATAAGGTTGTACTAGCATACTCAGGAGGGCTTGATACTTCAATAATCATTTCTTGGCTTAAAGAAAATTATGGCTGCGAAGTAATTGCTGTAGTTGGTAATGTTGGACAAAAGGACGAGCTTGAAGGATTAGAAGAAAAGGCACTTAAAACTGGGGCATCAAAGTGTTATATAGAAGATTTAACTAAGGAATTTGTTAATGACTATATCTTCCCTACTATTCAAGCTAATGCGATATATGAAGGAAAATATCTTTTAGGAACTTCTTTTGCGAGACCTATTATAGGAAAAAGATTAGTTGAAATTGCACTTTTAGAAGGAGCAGATGCTATATGTCATGGTTGTACTGGTAAAGGAAATGATCAAGTTAGATTTGAACTTGCTGTTAAGGCTTTTGCACCTGACATGGATATTATAGCTCCTTGGAGAATTTGGGATATTAAATCAAGGGAAGAAGAAATAGAATATGCTTTAGAGAGAAAGATTCCTATTTCTATAAGCTATGAAACTAATTATAGTAAAGATAAAAACCTTTGGCACTTAAGTCATGAAGGCTTAGATTTAGAAGATCCAAGTAATGAACCTAAATACGATAAAATCTTAGAATTATCTAATACCTTAGAAAAGGCTCCAGATAAGGCAACTTATATTACCTTAAAATTTGAAAAAGGAATTCCCGTTGCTTTAAATGGTGAAGAATTAGATGGCGTTACTTTAATAGAGAAATTAAATGAAATTGGTGGCGAAAATGCCATTGGAATTATAGATATGGTTGAAAACAGACTAGTTGGAATGAAGTCTAGAGGAGTTTATGAAACTCCAGGTGGAACTATTCTTTATAAAGCTCATAAGGATTTAGAAGAACTTTGCTTAGATAAAGAAACTGCTCATTATAAAGAAGTTATAGCATTGAAATTTGCAGAGCTTGTTTACAATGGACAATGGTACACACCACTTAGAGAAGCTATAACTGCTTTTATAGATAAAACTCAAGAAAATGTTACTGGTGAAGTTAAACTTAAATTATATAAAGGAAATTTAGTTAATGCTGGAATGAAATCTCCATACTCTTTATATAGTGAAGAATATGCTACTTTTGGAGAAGATGCTGTATATGACCAAAAGGATTCAGCAGGATTTATTAATCTATTTGGACTACCTATCACTGTAAATTCAAAAATGAAGGAATCCCTAAAAAAGGCTGGTAAATAATTATGAAACTTTGGGGTGGACGTTTTGAAAAAGGAGTTAATTCATTAGTAAATGACTTTAACTCCTCAATAAGAGTAGATTCAAGGATGTATAAAGAAGATATCTTAGGTAGTTTAGCTCACGCAAATATGTTAGGTAAGCAAGATATAATTCCAGAAGAAGATAGTTTAAAAATAATAGCAGGATTAAAATCAATTTTAGAAAGAATAGAAAACGGAGTAATTAAAATAGATGAGTCATCTGAGGATATCCATAGCTTTGTTGAAGGAACTTTAACTTACTATATAGGTGATGAAGGGAAGAAGCTTCATACTGGCAGAAGTAGAAATGATCAAGTTACTTTAGACACAAAGTTATATTTAAAGGGAGCTTTAATAGAATTATCAAAGGATGTTATTAATCTTCAAGAAGTCATTTATAAAAAGGCTGAAGAAAATGTAACTACAATAATGCCTGGATATACTCATATGCAAAAGGCACAGCCTATAACTTTCGCGCATCATCTGCTAGCTTATGCTGAAATGTTTAAGAGAGATTTAAGCAGAATCTTAGATTGCTATAAGAGATTAGATGAAATGCCACTAGGTAGTGGTGCCCTTGCAACTTCCACTTACAACATAGATAGAAATATGGTAGCTAAAGAACTTGGCTTCTCATCTATTACTAATAATAGTTTAGACTCAGTTTCAGATAGAGATTATGCAATTGAAGCATTATCAGTTTTGTCAATAATAATGATGCATTTATCAAGATTCTCAGAAGAAATTATTCTTTGGGCAACTAATGAATTTAGCTTTATAGAATTATCTGATGAATATAGTACTGGTAGCAGTATAATGCCTCAAAAGAAAAATCCTGATGTTGCTGAACTTGTAAGAGGAAAAACTGGAAGAGTTTATGGTGACTTAATGACTTTATTAACAGTTATGAAGGGGTTACCACTAGCCTATAACAAAGATATGCAAGAAGATAAGGAAGCTTTATTTGATGCATTAGATACAGCTAATCTTTCTATTAAAACCTTCATTGGAATGTTAGACACATTAAAAGTCAATAAAAATAATATGAAAAAAGGAGCTGCCTTAGGATTTACAAATGCCACTGATGTAGCAGATTACTTAGTTAAAAAAGGTGTTGCCTTTAGAGTAGCTCATGAAATAGTTGGTGAAATAGTTCTTTACTGTATAAAGAAGAACTTAGCAATTGATGACTTGTCAATGGAAGAATTCAAGAACTTCTCTAAAATATTTGAAGAAGATATCTATGCAGCAATAGATTTAGTTACATGTGTTGAAGAAAGAAAAGTATTTGGAGGACCAAGCTCCTCTTCAGTAAGAATACAATTAGACTTACTAAAAGAATCAATCAAAAATACTAAGGAGGCTATCGCATGCTTAAAGTAGGAATTATTGGAGCTACAGGCTATGTTGGTGCAGAGCTACTTAGACTTTTATTAAACCATCCAAAGGTTAAGGTTGAAGCCATAAGCTCTGTATCCTATGAAGGCGAAGAAATATCATCTATATACAAGAACTTTTATGGAGTAACTAATTTAATATGTGAAAATCAATATGAAGTAATAAAAAAATGTGATGTAATATATGCTGCACTTCCTCATGGATTAAGTGAAGAAATTGCAGAATTAGTATTTAAGGGAAATAAAGTCTTAATAGATCTTGGGGCAGATTTTAGACTTGAAAATGAAGAAGACTATAAAACTTGGTATGGTAAAGACTATAAATTTAAAGATCTTCATAAAGAAAGTATCTATGCTTTACCTGAATTTAATAGAGATAAGATAAAGGATTCTAAAATAATAGCTAATCCTGGCTGTTATCCAACATCAATAGAACTTGGACTTATGCCTTTATTAAAAAATTCTCTTATAAAAACTGATAATATAATTTGTGATTCAAAATCTGGAGCTACTGGTGCAGGAAGAGGTCTTACTTTAAAATCTCACTATCCTGAGCTAAATGAAAACTTTTCTCCTTATGGTATAGGCTCACATAGACATACTCCTGAAATAGAGGAATGTTTATCTAAAATAGCGGATGAAAAAGTACAAGTAACCTTCACTCCTCACCTACTACCAATAAACAGAGGAATAGTTTCAACAATTTATTGTAGTCCTAAATCTAAGAATGTAAACTTAGAAAAACTTCATAAATTATATTCAGAATTTTACAAAAATGAAGCATTTATAAATGTGCTTCCACTTGGGGAAACAGCTTCAATAAAAGAAGTTAAACACACTAATTTCTGCAATATTTCATTACATCTAAATCACAGAAAAGATGGAATAATAATAGTAAGTGCTATTGACAATATGATAAAAGGCGCTGCCGGACAAGCTATTCAAAACATGAATATAGTCTTTGGATTCGAAGAAACCGAAGGGTTAAAATTAATTTCCTTCGGAAATTAATTTTAATGAAAGAATGAAATAATGAAATAAATTAAGGAATGAAAGAATTAAGAAATGAAGTAATGAAAAAATTAAAGAATTAAGGAATTGGGGAGTTAGAGAGTTATAAGAAATTGCATTAATTAATAAATTATGAAATCTCTTTGCTTTTTCTAACTATGTTAATTAATAAAATCTTTACCTCTATGCAATCTTTTATATATTTTTTGTATTCATCTTCATTTATTATTTCTGCTTTTGATAATAAATTTATCCAGTATTCAGACTCATTTGCTTCCTTTAATGCAATACTCATTTTACTGATAAAATCTTTTTTACTTTGGGCATATTGAGCCTCTGTTACATTAGCTCCAATTGATATTGCTGATCTAACTAACTGTTTTGATAAAATATACTCCTTTTCATTTTTTAATTTTAGATATAGTTTTACTATATCTAAACTGAAGTTAAAACTTTTTTCCAATATGGCATTTTTCATAAACTTAATCACCTCTAGTTAGATTATTAACTTCATAGTATTGATTTAATTCAAATTTTTATAAATTTATTTACTTAAATATAGTTATACAATACCTTTAATTTTTTCATTTTTTCATTTTTCCAATTACTAAAAAGGGGGTTTTTATTTTGAAACTACTATCTAATCAAGGTGTTACAGCACCTAAAGGATTCCTTGCATCTGGAATTCACTGTGGTCTTAAGAAAAATAATTTAAAATTGGACTTAGCTCTTATTTATTCAGAAGTACAAGCTAATGCTGCTGGTGTTTATACTAAAAATAAAGTTAAGGGAGCTCCTATTTATATAACTAAGGAGCATTTATCTAATAAAAAAGCTCAAGCTATTATAGTTAATAGTGGAAATGCTAATACATGCAACGGAAGTGATGGATTAGTTAAGGCTAAAAGAATGGCTGAGCTTCAGGGGAAGGCTCTTAGATTAAAAACTAGTGATATATTAGTTGCTTCTACTGGGGTTATTGGAGTTCCTCTTAATATTGATGCTATTAAAGATGGAATTCCAATGTTAACTGAAAGACTTTCAAAGGAAGGCTATGAAGATGCTGCTACAGCAATAATGACTACAGATACTTATAAAAAACAACTTGCCTTTGAATTTAAAATAAAGGATAAGGTAGTTACAATTGGGGCAATGGCTAAGGGATCAGGAATGATTGAGCCAAATATGGGAACTATGCTTTCTTTTATTACAACAGATTTAAATATTTCTGGTGAAATGTTATCTGAGGCATTAAAGGAAAGCACTAAAATAAGTTATAACAGAGTAAGTGTTGATGGAGATACTAGTACTAATGATATGGTTCTTGTACTAGCTAATGGTTTAGCTTCCAATAAAGAAATAGTTGAAAAGAATGATGATTACTACACTTTTATTGATGTCTTAAACACTTTAAACATCACTCTTGCTAAAATGATTGCTAAAGATGGTGAAGGGGCTACTAAGCTTATTGAATGTATAGTAAGTAATTGCAAGTCAGAAAAAGATGCAGAAATACTTTCTAAAAGCGTTATTAACTCACCTCTTGTAAAAACTGCAATCTTCGGTAGTGATGCTAATTGGGGAAGGGTATTATGTGCCCTTGGTTATTCTGGAGTAAATATTAATCCTGATAAAGTTAATCTTTCATTTAAGAGCTCTGTTGGAGAAGTTGAAGTTTGCAAAGATGGAATGCCTCTACCTTTTGATGAAGTTAAGGCAAAAGAAATATTATTAAAAGATGAGATTCAAATTTTAATAAGTATGAATTCAGGAAAATATTCTTCAAAGGCTTGGGGATGCGACTTAAGCTATGATTATGTAAAAATTAATGGAGATTATAGAAGCTAAAGGAGGCGCTAGAAAGTGAATTATATAGAATATGCAAAAGTACTAACTCAAGCACTTCCCTACATTCAATCCTTAGCTGGAAAGATTGTAGTTATAAAGTATGGTGGAAATGCTATGACTAGTGAAGAACTTAGGAAAAGTGTAGCAACTGATATAGTTTTAATGCAATGTGTTGGTTTAAAACCTGTTATTGTCCATGGTGGCGGCCCAGATATTTCAGAGTTTTTAACTAAAATAGGTCAAGAAAGCAAATTTATAGATGGCCTTAGATACACTGATGAAAAGACTATGGAAATAGTTAAAATGGTCTTAGGTGGTAAAGTTAATAAGGATATAGTTTCATTAATAGAAAGTGCTGGTGGTAAAGCTATTGGACTAACTGGCTTAGATGGCTCCTTTATAAAAGCAAAGAAGCTAGAAGGTCCAGTAGACCTAGGGTTTGTTGGTGAAATCACATCTATAGATACTAATATAATTGACATGGCCCTTTCAGCTGGATATATCCCAGTAATAGGTTCAGTTGCAATAGGAGAAAACTCTACTGAGTCCTACAATATAAATGCTGATACATGCGCTTCTAAATTATCAGCTGCTATTAAAGCAGAAAAACTTATACTTTTAACTAATGTACCAGGGCTAATGGTAGATCCAAAAGATCCAGCTTCATTAATATCAACATTAAGATTACATGAAGTTAAAAAATTATATGCAGATAAAATAATACATGGTGGAATGATTCCAAAAATAGAATGCTGCGTTGAAGCAGTAAGGATGGGTGTTAAAACAGCTCATATAGTAGATGGAACTTTGCATCATTCAATACTACTTGAACTACTATCAAATGAAGGAATTGGAACAATGATCTACTAGATAATTAACAATTATCAGTTAACTGCTAATTGTAAAAAGGGGGTTTTAAAATATGTCAAATAATTTACCTTTAATGTCAACCTACTCTTACCTTCCTGTTAATTTAGTTAAGGGAGAAGGTTCTTATCTTTTTGATGATAAAGGAAATAAATATATAGATTTTACTAGTGGAATTGGTGTTAATAGTCTTGGATATGGGGACAAGGACTGGATTCAAGCTGTTACTGACACTGTTTCTACACTACAACATACATCAAATATTTTCTTAAATGAAAAAACCTTAGCTCTTTCTGAAAAGTTAGTAGAAATTACAAAAATGAATAAGGTTTTTCTTTGTAATTCTGGAGCAGAAGCTAACGAGGGTGCTATTAAGCTTGCTAGAAAATATAGCTTTGATAAATATGGATTAAATAGACACAAAGTATTAACTTTAAAACAATCTTTCCATGGAAGAACTTTAGCTACATTAACAGCAACTGGTCAAGATAAATTCCACAACTACTTCTTCCCTTTCCCAGGTGGATTTGATTATGTGGAAGCTAATAATATACAAGACTTTAAAAATAAAGCAAATAATGAAGTTTGCGCTATCATTATGGAAGCTATTCAAGGCGAAGGTGGAGTTCATCCATTAAACTCTGATTTTGTACATGAAGTTTATGAAATTTGTAAGGAAAAAGACATTCTCTTAATCTTTGATGAAGTACAATGTGGAATTGGAAGAACTGGAAAAGTATTTGGCTATGAATACTACGATGTAAAGCCTGATATAGTCACAGTTGCAAAGGGATTAGGCGCTGGACTTCCTATTGGTGGTTTCTTATGTAATGAAAAATTATCACAAACCTTTAATCCTGGCGATCATGGAACTACTTTTGGAGGAAACCCTGTTGTATGTTCTGGAGCTTTAGTAGTATTAGAAAAACTTTGCACAGAACAAGCATTAAAAGAAATTGAAGAAAAAGGACAATACTTAAAGTCTCTATTAAAAAACATTCCCTCCCCTATTATAAAAGATGTAAGAGGAAATGGATTAATGATAGGAATAGAAGTAACTGTTCCATCTTCTGAAATTCAAAAGAAGGCTCTAGAAAAAGGCTTGTTAGTACTAACTGCTGGAAAAAATGTAGTTAGACTACTTCCTCCACTTGTAATTTCAAAAGAAGAAATTGAAGCAGGAGCGAGGATTATAGAATGCATAATTAATGAATAATGCATAATTGAAAATGAAGAATTAAGAATGAAAAAATTAAACAATGAAATAATGAAAAGATAGAAACAGATTCAGCTTGAGCTGAATTTCTAACTCTAATTCTTTATAAGAAATTAAGCTAAGCTTAATTTCAAGCTTCATTTTTTCATGTTAATAAAAACTAATGTTTTTATTAACTTTTCATTCTTTCATTCCTCATTGCACTATTATTTAAAATTATGAAATTAAGCTCTGTTTAATTTCAACAATAACTGTTAATTGTTACTTGTTAATTGTTAACTGAAACTTTGGGGGTATTTATGAAAAAAGATTTATTGAAAATGGAAGATTTATCTAAGGATGAAATTTTAGATATACTTAATTTAGCTGATCAATTAAAGTATGAACTTAAGCATAATATTAAGCATAATCTCTTAGATGGTAAAACTCTTGGTATGATATTTGAAAAAGCTTCTACAAGGACTAGGGTTTCTTTTGAGGCTGGCATGTACCAACTTGGGGGCTATCCCCTATTCTTAAGTTCTAATGATTTGCAAATTGGTCGTGGAGAACCTATTGAAGATACTGCTAGAGTTCTTTCTAGATATATTAATGGAATTATGATAAGAACTTTTGAGCAAGGAGAAGTTGAAGCTCTTGCTAAATGTTCAAGCATTCCAATTATTAATGGACTTACTGATGATGAGCATCCTTGCCAAGTTCTAGCTGATTTAATGACTATTAGAGAAAATAAAAATATATTAGATGGTCTTAAAGTAGCTTATATTGGTGATGGAAATAATATGGCTCAATCCCTTCTAGTAGGATGTCTACAAGTAGGAATGAATATTTCTTTAGCAATTCCTAATAATTACATGATTAAAGAAGATTATATTAATAAAGGAAATGAAATTTCTAAAGCTAATAATTTAAAATTCGAAATAGTTGATGATCCTAAAAAAGCAGTTATATATGCTGATGTTGTAATAACTGATGTTTGGGCAAGCATGGGTAAGGAAGATGAAGCTAAGGAAAGAATAAAGGCATTTAATGGCTATCAAGTAAATGCTGAACTTATGACTTTAGCTAAAGAAGATGCAATAGTATTACATTGTCTACCTGCTCATAGAGAAGAAGAAATAACTGCAGAAATATTAGAAAAGCATGCAGATACTATTTTTGAAGAAGCTGAAAATAGACTTCATGTTCAAAAAGCAATTTTAGTTAAGCTTATAAACAATTAAGCTAAAAGAAATTATTTAATTCTGTTAGGCAATTTATTTAATTATATAACTAACAATTAAGATTAGAAAATGAAGGAATGGTGGATGTAAATTGGTCCAAATCACCTATAAATTAAAGATAAAATATTTATTTAAACTCTCTGCATAAATGTAGGGAGTTTTTTTATTACCATTCATTTATATATTTAACTTATATATAAGACTTCTAAGATACTCACCTAATTTATATATGAAAATTCTAAGATACTAAACTAATTTTAAATTCCTAAAACATCTCTTTATTAATTAATCTATTAGGATACTAAATTGTTGAAAACTTGCTATTTAACTAAAGCTTATAGTATCATAAATATTATTAAGTCCCTTTTAATAAATTTAATAATGGCTTAATTTTATACTTTCTTTATATATTATTTAAAATTTAGTCACATTTATTATTTATATTATACATATCTTTCAATTAAGAATTTACATTATTATAGTTCTATAACCTTAGAAAATAAATATATTTATTTAAGTATAGATAAAATTGAAAGTATAGATTATATATCCTTTCATAGGATTCTAAAATTATAATGTGATCTAAAATCAAACTCAGGAGGTGCTTTTTATTGAGTAAGAAAAAAGTTTTCTCTTTAGTACTAGTATTATTTTTATGCTTAAATAATACATATAACATTGCATTTGCGGAGCCTAACTCTTCTAGCAATGGTGCTATTGATGAAAACATGACAAAATATAAAGAACTAGATGGAAAAGCTTTAGAGCTAGATGCTGAAGTTGGAAAACTAAATAATGAAATTGAAGAAATAAATAATAAACTTAAAAAGAACAATACTGAAATTACAAATGCTGAAGCAGAGATAGAAAATATAAATAAAAAAATTGAAGATTCACAAGTTGAAATTAAAGAAAGAGAAGACTTAATGAGCAATCGTATTCGTTCCATGTATAAAAGCAACATGGCAACAGATATGATATATTATATTCTAACTTCTGAAAGTATTTTTGATTTATTTTCAAGAATAGATTCTATTAATAAGATAATTTCAGTAGATAAAGATATGATTTCAGAAATTAATAAAAAGAAAGAAGACTTAGTAAATGATAGTAAGAAAATAGAAGAAAGACAAGAAGATCTAAAAAAACTATCCGCTTCTATAGAAAATGATTTAGCTGAAGTTAATAAGAAAAAAGAGGAACAAGAATCTCTTTTAGCTAAATTAAATGAAGAAAAAGATTCGTTAATGTCAATTATAGAAGCTAATGAAGTAAATTTAGTTTCTAATACTATTGATATAGTTGATAGCAGTGATTCTATTTCTAAACTTAAAGATGCCTTAAGCACTTTAAGAGGCCTATTACCTCAACTTAATAGTAGTTATGCCATTAGCTTAGTTGAAGACGCTATTTCAAATGCAGAATATAAAATTTCTACTTTAGAAATAGAGGAAAATTCACTTTCTCAAGAGAACAATAACTCTGGTGAAAGTAATGGTGGTACAAGTTCTAGTGGTAATAACGGTACAAACTCTGATTATTTAGCTACACATTCAATGTCTGCAACAGCTTATACTGGGCATGGTCTTACAGCTCTAGGCCTGAAACCTGTAAGAGATCCAAATGGGTTAAGCACAGTTGCTGTAGATAAAAATGTAATACCACTTGGTTCAAAGGTCTATGTAGAAGGTTATGGATATGCTATAGCTTCAGATACAGGCGGAGCTATTAAAGGAAATAAAATTGACCTTTACTTTAATACTCTTGAAGAATGTTATTCCTTCGGTAGAAGAACTGTTACAGTTCATGTAATATCTAACTAAGTTTAGTATAAAAATAAAATGTCTATGTTATGCTTAGTTGACCTTTGGCAAGTTCCAATTCAACTTTCACATAACATTTGTAAACTTTATTTTTTATAGATAAAATAACTGTTCAAAACTTTAATTATAAAAAGTACTTTAAAAATAATAATAATAATAATAATAATAATAATAATAATAATAATAATAATAATAATAAGGATGTAGTCTAAGTTTTATTATTTCATTCAGAATTAATAAAATCTATATAAACTACATCCTTTTATATAAGCATTTAGAATTTATTTAACTTTATTTATTTTTATATTTAAGAAAGAGGTAAACTTTAATAAATTATTCCAAATTCTTTAGCTTGTTTTAATAATTCTTCTCTAAACTTTGGATGTGCTATACTTATTAATCTTTCAACTCTCTCTGCAATAGTTGTACCCCTAAGTTCTGCAACTCCATATTCTGTAACAACCATATCAACATCATTTCTTGATAAGCTTACAGCTGCCCCTTGTTTTAAAAATGGAACTATCTTTGATATCTCCTCTCTCTCTCCTGTTTCTTTATTTTCAACCATAGCAGTTGAGTATAGAGCTATAAATGAACGTCCATTTTTAGACATTTGAGATCCAACAGCAGTATCAGCTTGTCCACCAGTTGCACTAAATTGCATTGGACCTATTGATTCTGATGCACATTGACCAGTTAAATCTACTTCTAAAGAAGTATTAATTGAAACTTGATTATCGTTCTGTGCAATTACATATGGATCGTTTGTCCAATATCCATCCATCATCATAATTGATGGATTATCATCTAAGAAATCATAAAGTTCTCTTGTGCCAAGAGCAAAACCTGCAACATGTTTCCCATAATTGAAATTCTTTTTCTTACCAGTTATAACCCCAGCCTTTATTAAATTCATTATTCCAGTAGTAAACATCTCTGTATGAAGTCCCAAGTCTTTTTTACCCATTAATGAAGCTGCAACAGCATTTGGAATACCTCCTATCCCAAGTTGTATACAATCCCCATCATTAATTCTATCGGCTATAAATTTACCTATCAATAAATCTTTTTCATTAGGTTCAGAATCTGGAAGCACTGGAACTGGATAATCAGTTTCAACTAAATAATCTACATCACTTATATGAATTTCTACATCACCTAATGTTCTTGGATAATTTTTATTTATTTCTAATATTACTAAATCCGCTTCTTTTAGTATTCTTTTTTCATAAATATTACTTAATGATAAAGATAAATATCCATGCTTATCTGGAGGTGTAGCTGTTCCCATATATATATTAGTCTTTTTATGAAATTGCCTTTTAAAGGCTGTTAAATGAAGATGGTTCGGTATAAGTGATACATTTCCATTTTTTTGTGCTTTTCTCATAGGTCCAGTATAAAACCATCCATCCATTCTGAATGAATCCTTATATTTGGGATTCATAAAATACTCAGCAGGTACTTGAGGTAAACAAGTAGTAACCGTAACATCCTTAACTCTATAAGCTATTCTATGTAAATTACTTAAAATATCTCTTGCTTCAGCAGCTCCTAAACCTGTAACTATTACATCACCACTTTTAATTAAACTTAAAGCTTCATCTATTGTAATGTATTTTCCCTTAGATATATTATTTTCTCTCATATTAATTCTCCCTTAACCTTTTTAAATCTACTTTATATTTGTAAACTCCCGCCTCCAATGCATAATTTACCATTTTTTTAAAGTCTTATTAATCCTTCAAGAATTTACATGTATTATATAGTTAAATAGTAAAACTTAACATTCGCATTGTCAATACTCATTATTAACTTTTGTTAATTTTTAAGTAATAATTAATATTGATTATTAAAGTAGTTATATAATTTCATTAAATTATATAATTTATGAAATTATATAATTTTTATTCTAATAATTGTAAAATAGATAATAAAACGTGATAATAAAATGTGATAATAAAGCTAAAATTATAAAAGAGATAATAAAACTGCTTTAGCTTTATTATCTCTTTTGCTTTTAAATAAAAAATCTATAAAAGATTATCTTTTATAGATTCTAAAAATAACACCTAATTCTATCTATATCTTGAATTTTATTTTTCTATATAGTTTATAACATGCTTTATTACCATATTAATGCTTCCATCACCGTTTCGTTGTATTTCAAACTTACTATTATCATGGTAAGCTTCTTCATCAATATATAAATCTATCTCTTTATCTATTTTTAATCGTACTCTTTTAAGCTTCTTTTCTACCCATTGTTTATCTATAGCTACTTCATCTAGTCCATGGCCTTTAACGAAGTTCGAAAAGTCATTTTGAACTTGAGGCTCTTCTTTAAATAACTCAGTAGATAAGCTATCTATATTTATTACTTCCTCTTCCTTTAATTTAGCCTTTACTGCTGTTCTTATTCTTTCAGCCTTATCAGCATCTTCTGTAATATTATTTCTAGTCCAATTTTCTGCAGCCTTAAGGAAAGTCTTCGTCATATCTCTTTCATTATTTATAATACTACAGCCAAGGAAGTTGTTTATAAAGTAATTTGCACCATACTCATCTTCTTCCTTACTCTTCTTTTGCTTGTCAATTACCATAAGATTGTATTTTTCCTCTTCTCTTATAGGCTTTATAAATGCCGCCTTTTGAATTCTTTGACTACTAGCTGGAAGCCCTGCTGATTGCGGTACAATACCTATTCCAATTTTATTATCTATAAAATCTACTTGATGAGTAAAGTTTCTTACATAATCCATTTTTAATATTCCTATCATTGGACCTTGGTCCGTTATTATTGAAACTATAAGTAAATCACAAGATGGAATATTAATATTTCCCTTCATTATTATAAATAGTTGTCTTGCAAGCTCTTGAGATAATTCAATTAAATTATTATCTATACCATTTAAATAATCTTGAACAACTTCCTTAACTATATTTCTTTCTTCATTAAATACAGCATATTTAAGCTCCTCATCTTTAAAGCATTTTTCAATATGTCTATGTACAAACTTATATATATCCTCATTTAACTCAAGGCTATATTCATTTAAAACAGGTTCCTCTCCATTAGAATCTAGTATATGAATAATTGCCTCTTGTATATCAATCTCACTTATGTACTCCATAATTCATAGCAAAGGGGCTCCCCTTCACTAAACTCACCACCATTCTTATAACTTCATATAAATATTGCAAAGATAAAAAATGAAAGAATGAAGGAATGAAAAAAATGAATGAATTTAGGAAGTCTTGCTATGCAAAACCTACTAAGATTATAAAGATAGTATTATAAAAAAATCTATAAAGATTTTTATTCAACATTTTTTCATTCTTTAATTTTTTAATTCTTTCATTAATAAAATGCTTAGCATTTTATAATCTACTATAGATTTTCAATTACGTCTATTACTTCTTTTAAGTTATTTAGCTTTTTATATGCTAATTCTTCTATTTCCTTATCTGGTTCTTTTAAATCTGGAATTACTATAGGCATCATCCTACCTCTGCTTGCTGCTATAGTTCCAGCTTCAGAGTCTTCTAAAACAATACATTCACTAGGCTTTACATCTAACTTTTTAGCAACTGTTAAAAACACCTCTGGATCAGGTTTTGATTTTTTAACTTCATCACCACATAATATGTAATCAAAATAATGAAAAATATTGGCATCTTTTAATAAATTATATGCAACTTCCCTATTTGATGATGTAGCAACTGCTTTTTTAATATTTTTATCTTGTAAATATTCTAAAAGCTCATCTAATCCTGGTTTCTTTACTACTTCACCATTTTCTATCTTCTTAAAGAAAATTCTTCTTTTTTCTGCCATATAATCGTCAACATTTATCTTGTCACCAAATTCTCTAAATAATGCATTACGCACATTTTCATGATTTGTTCCAAGCAATTTATAAAGTAAGCTTAATTCAAAATTAATATTGAATTTTTCAGCTGCTTCCTTCCATGAAGCATAAGATAATCTTTCTGTATCAAATATTAATCCATCCATATCAAAAATAACCAATTGTAAGTTTTTCATAAGTTATCCCTCCATTCTTTCGTATAATATATATTATACTATATTAATTAAAAAATAGGACTTACACCTATTTTTTAGATGTAAATCCTATTAATAATCATTTCTTACTATTTATTTTGCTCTGCTGTATTTCTTTTTTTGAAAATAATTATACCCATAGCTATAATCATAATACCAAGAGCTACATATAATACTGGAGAAGTTCCTCCTGTACTTGGTAAATTAGAATCTCCCTTACCAGTTGTAGAGCCATTATTGGAGCTATTATTGCCGTTGTTATTACTGTTATTATTGTTATTTGTATTTGAGTCTTCTGGATCCTTTTTATCATCATCCTCAGTACCAGAACCATTACCAGCATCTCCATTTGATGAGCCTTTTAATTCAAGGCCTTCAATAGCATCACTTAAGTTTTTATAAGCATTATTTACTATATCTTGTTCATCAGCTGTAAGATTCTTATCTGATATAATATTTTTAGCTTCATTTAGTGCTTTATTAAATACTTCAACACCTTCTGCTTTATACTTATTTGTATCAATAGCATCTGCTTTCCTTACTAATCCTTCAAGATCACTCTTATCAGCTGCTTTTACTAAAGCAGTAATAGCTTTATTTATATTTTCTACGGCCTTATCTACTTCTCCTTGAGTAGCTTCAGTATTTTCTTTTATTAACTTAGCAGCTTCAATTGCTGATAATAGTTCTGCTTTACTATTTTCAGTATATCCACTTAGGTTAATTTTTTCAGCTTCAGCAATAGCCTTAGATAATTCAGCCTTATCTGCTTTTAATTCTAATTTCATCATAGAGTTATATAATGCTTCATAAACCTTATATATATCTATTTCTGATGCATTTTCAACCTTTAAAATTTCTTTTGCAGCTTTTAATGCATTCTTAAAATCTTCTTGACCTTTATTCATATATCTATCTAAGTTAATAGCTTCTGCGATATTTACTAAGTCAGCTAAATAGTTCTTATCTCCTACTGGAATACCTAATTCTTTATACTTAGCTAAAATATCATTATATGCCTTTGCTATATCTTGAATACTTGCATCTTTGTTGTTATAAACAGTTCTTGCTGCTTCTAAAGTGCTAATAAATGAAGCCTTAACTTCCTCATCTAATCCTTCTAAGACACCTTCTTCAATTTTTGCATTAGCATCTTCAATAGCTTTATATAAATTAGTTTTATCTAACTTCACTAATTCCTTCTTAGCAGCTTTTAATTCTTCAGTTGCTGTTTTTATTTCTTCACTATTAGCTATATCACCTTTTTCAACCACAGCCTCTGCATCTTCGTAAGCCTTAAGAAGTTTATTCCAACTAGTTGTTTGATAATGAACATGCTCTTCTAAGTCTTGTCCTTTTTCAATAGTATCTCTCGCTTCTTTAATAACTGCTTTTAACTCTTCAAGTTCAGTACTGTAATTTGGTAATTCAACTGGCTTACCTCCAAGGTTTTTGATTCTTTCATTAAATTTAATTATCTCTTCACGATCTTTTTCAACATCTAACCTTGCTACAGCCTCTTCAGCATAAGATAAGTTTTCAGCTGTTTTTCTCTCTTCAGCTCTAGTAATAACTGTATCTACCTTAGAATAAACAGATTTTAATACTGCTTCTCCTAAATAACTATTAGAATTATATAACTTAAGATTTTCACTAACCATTTGTGCAACATTAGCATCAACTGCATCATTATTATTATGAATTATAGATTCATAAACAAGAGTTGGTATTGTACCAAGAGTTGCAGTAGTAAATTTATTTCCGAAGAATGTATTAGCATTTATAGTATTATCGACAACAGGGGAGTTGATTTTATTTGTTAATAAAACTACTACTAAATTGCTTTCAGGATCTATAACTGTTAAAGTACCAGTCCATCCTTGGTGTCCAATTGTATTACTTGAAGATTGTGTACCGAAGTACCATAACCTACCGTTATCTCCTTCTCTCCACCAGCCTAATCCCCAAGTTGGGCTAGATGATTTTCTCTTAGTAAACTCTTCAATAGTATTCTTGTTAAAGAATTTATTATTTCCGTATCCTCCATCATTAAGCATAACTTGAGCTAACTTAGCTAAGTCAGATGCATTTGCAAATAATCCTGCATGTCCTGAAACTCCATCCATTGAATAGAATGCTTTTTCATCATGAACTTCACCTTGAATTGTATAGTCACGGATATTTTCAAAGCTTATAGCTCCATCTCTTGTATTTCCATTAAGTTCAGTTGCTGCAATATTATCTTTACTAAAACCTTTTTGTAATGGATTATAAACTATATTGTTTAATCCTAATGGTTTATAGAATGTATTTTCTACATACTCATCTAAAGCCATTCCTGTTACCTTTT